>JADJRC010000001.1 GCA_016712415.1 Lewinellaceae bacterium
ATAGCCCAATTACCCATGTAGATCTTGGCGGTTTTTTAAAATACCCGTCAGGAAGTGATTACGAAAAATAACAAAACATTAACCGAGACTTCAAGCGGGCAAGGCCTGCAAGATATTTTAAAAGACCCGGATATTAGTTCTGGGTTAAGAATATTAGGTAATTATACAGATGAAAACAGAGGTTGCCGACATTCTAACATGGGGAGAAGGAATTGGTGATAGTTATCAGAGATACTCCATGTGGTTATGGGGCTTAGCCAATGGTTGTAATACGTCACCAAACGAAAATACTATTGAAATAAACATTGAATTAGTAAAACAGTTGGAAAGCGCTACACTTGAAAACAGAGAAGCCGCCAGCTCTGCTAGCAATTGTATCTACAATTTTAGCACGAAGCGATTCATTATAGGGTAGAAAACCGTTATGAAAACCCTAGCAAGAAAGAGTCGATGGCAATTTTAGTCAAAAAACGGTAACGTCTTTAAATACAAAGATGGAATTATAGGGCACGTTAAGCGACAGTGAACGCTGGTAACATATTTGAGGCGGCTGCTTGGAATCATAGAGTTGTTTGGCATTACTAAATGGGGAGACGAGTCATTAGAAGATTTTATCACTAAGCTATTAATACATTGCGAGGCAACAAAGAAGCGTCAAAATCCCAAAAAATAAATACACCATAATTTGAGTTATCTGTCATAAATTATTAAATTGAAGTAGTCACATGCCAATCATCAAGAAAGTTATACCTACCCTTTCTGGATTGTTATTACTCTCAAATCTATTGCTTTGCCAATCTGGCGACTATGACTTTTATTTTGAGCACCTAAACAAACCTTTATTCCCTTTGGATGATCTAATGAGGCTTGATATTAAATCAGTCAATTGCGCTTCTTATACGATCTCGATACGAAATGGACATAAAAGTGATTCTTTGGAATCTTATAGCATTCTTTTTAATGAAAGGTTTGAACCCATCAACGAAACAAGAATAATTGACAAAGAAAAAGCCGGAAATAACTTATGAATATATAAAATAATTCAAAAGCGTAACCAAACGTTTTGGGATGTATAGTACAGATTCAAGCGATATTTTCAATTTATTTAATAGTAACGGAAATATATTCAGAAGGGCTAAAAAGAGTTTCAGTGACGAATTTCTATAAAATTTGGTATGTAGGCGGGGGCAATTTCATCCTTATGGATACAATACGCTAAAACTCGTTTGGGTTGCCAGAAAAACAATGCAATTATGGATAAACAAAGAGAATTATTTAGATGTTGATACGCTGCTTGCCTTTTTTGGCTATGATTCTTTAAATCGATTAATCGAGTTATCAATTAAAACCTGCTGATGGTTTTTCAAACCCTATTAAATTTAACTACGGTGCGTAACACTATTCTTAAAGCATTCCCTATACAAATATGCTGAAGAAGGTACAGAAAAATGTGAATACAATGCGGATTTATCCTCTGATTCATTGAAACTATATGGGGTTGCCTGGTGAAAGTTATTTGTTTCTTTTGTCGGATGAACTAATGGTTATTGAAACGGAAAAATAGAAATAAGCGTCATCTAATAAAAATTGATGGAGAATGGCGCCATGAATGAAATAAATTCCGACAGAATAAAGAAGATAACATATCTAAAAGACTCCAAATTGCCAAGAGATTTAACAGTAATCGATGATGATACGATCATTGTGTATATTTTTAGTTATCAATAGTCCGCGCACTTTGCGGTTTAAGTTGAGTGAATAGCCCCGAAACCAAAGACTTTGCGGAAGTCGGGATGAAATTGACCAAACTCAGCATTGTTTTTTCGCCGCGCTTGGTGTTGCCGCCAGGCGCAAACGTACAGCACGATATCCATTTTACGCCATCCGCGATCACCTCGGCAACACGCGCCTGACCTTCACGGACAAAAACGGAAACGGTGTGGTCGATGTGACGAACACAAGCGCCAACGAAATACTCCAGAAAACCATTTTTACCCCTTCATGTTGGGGATGGCAAGGGCGTGGATGAACGATGCTGCACAGGACAATTTCACAAATACAACGGCAAGGAACTGAACGGCGATTTTGGATTGAACTGGATGGATTACGGGGAGAGGTGGTATGACGGGAGTTTGGGAGGTGGTGGAGTGTGGATTTGATGCTTGGCAAGTATATGGAATGGTCGGTACAACTATGCCAAGGACAATCCGGTAATATTTATTGATCCCAATGGGATGTTCACATCCTGGAATCCCGGTATGCAGGAGATGATAGACGGCAGCAAAAAGTACAGGAACGGGGAATAGAAATATGCAAATGGGAACACTATCTATGTACTGGGATTAAATGGTGCGGATAAAAGTGTGATAAAAGGGCTAAAGTCAATACTCGAAAAAGTTTATTAATGCCGCAAATTTGACTACGAACGTGGTCATGGTAGGCGATTCGAAAAATTTGATATAACCAAAATTAAGACAACTGACGCTGTTGCCGTTGTGGGGGCAATAAAAAGAGGCGGCAAATTTTATCCTTCAAAACTTAGATAAGGGTTATTTGAGCAAGGAGTTTAAGGAAGGGCTTAGGGGAGGCGATTTTATTGATCTACCGTCCTATATATACCCGGAACTTTCAGATGAAGGGAATTCAAAATGGGGCTATGTGATTGCTACTTCGACTATGGACGAGGAAAAATACAGTGTATATTCAGGGAGTGTAAAAGAAAAGTTTTCTTTCTTAACTATGACTGATGCTGTCGCCCTATTCATATTGCATGGGATGGGGCATAATTCGGGAATAAGTCACTTTGATGATTCTATAGGCATCCCTGGTGACCTTCGCGATGATAAGGGATTTATGTCCTCCGGACCCATTTTGGCCAAACTAATTCGTGAATATAACGGCGATATATCGGCAATGATAAAGTATACTGTCCAAACATACCCAAATACAATAACAATAATGCAAAACAGGTTTAAACCGTTAGATAATGAGCCATGAGGAAAATACATTCAGAAAGTTATTCTACGTGTAGCTTGATCGCTGCTATTTTATTTGTTGCTTTATGCGGATGCCAGGAAATTTCTATAACACAGCCCCAAAAGGCCGTAAGCTTTTATTTGCTATACAAAAGTGATACAATTCGATTTACCTTTACCACGGACTCTTCATTGAATGAATCACCAGGCCCAATTCAGTGGGGATATATGAAAACTTTTGAATTCAAGAATCAAAACACTGAATTGTTTTTTTGGTTTTCATAAAAATGAAGGAGGTCAATCTCCCGATATCCGGACAGTTTATTAGTTAATGATCTAAAAGATCGCCTCACGACTACCCCAAAACAAGGTAAACTATCAGATATACGCAGGATAGCAAATAATAGAATATACGGATTTTGGGGGGAGTTTGAAAAAGAGGATGAGCGTGTGGCGTATTTTGAAGGTGAAGCGGTCTCTGTTCGCCGTGTTCCATTATTTATTGAGATAGTAGTCTATCAGAAAAAAACAGGCCAGCCATTGCCGGATATTTTAGGCGATGTACTAAAAACCTTACAAATTCAAGTATCAGATCAATAGAATAATAGCTCAGTAGTATCGAATACCGCTACACCACCGCCGGAGGTACGGTGCTCGAAGCGATATACCACGCCGAAGGCCGGGTATACAACAACGGAGGTACCCTGCGTTATGAATACGCCATCCGCGATCACCTCGGCAACACCCGCCTGACCTTCACGGACAAAAACGGAAACGGTGTCGTCGATGTCACGAACACAAGCGCCAACGAAATACTCCAGGAAAACCATTTTTACCCCTTCGGGTTGGACCTGGCAGGGCCGTGGATGAACGATGCTGCACAGATAGTGTTCCAAAAAGTGTGTCTGAAAAAAGAAAAAAGGTCTTCATTTTAGTGGTCGCAAAACCACACTAAAAAAGAAGACCCGATGCAATTAAGCAAGACACAAATTACGGCACTTTTGACGGAAGTTGCAAGCCAGGAAGACGGATTCAACGAAGTTATACGGATGTCCTTTGAGGCTTTGATGAAAGCCAAACGTCAGGAGTATCTGCTCCAAACTGCGGAAGATAAAGGCAATGGATTTCGGCAAGTACGGGCCTATGCCTTCGACAATACCCAAACCGTCGGCGGTAATTGTTGCGCAGCAACACCATGTGACTTCAAACTCCCCCGAATTTTCTCTTTGGTGAAAAAAATATTTGCGAAAAAATTGAGAAACCAAATAGTTGCACATATATTTGCAACCGATTGGCTTCGCAAACAAAAATTTAAACAATTGAAAAGAGACGTTTTACCGGTAATAGCCGAATGGTTAAACCAATTCAGAAAAATTTGGGAAACCCGGTTTGATCAACTCGACAAAGTATTATCAACAATTAAAAAACAGAAAAAATGAACGACTTGCTTTTTGATTTTACCGTTGACAAAACAACAAAAACGGTATTCGTAGACAGGGAATTTGCTGCCGGCCTTTCGCTGGTATGGGATGCTTTTACCAAACAGGAAATTCTTGATCAATGGTGGGCGCCTAAACCCTGGTCCTCAAAAACAAAAGTTATGAATTTTGAACCGGGCGGAAGAAGGTTTTATGCTATGGTAAGCCCGGAAGGACAGGAACATTGGTCCATTCAGAAATACACTTCCATTAGCCCGAAAACCAATTTTAAATTTTTAAATACTTTTGCAGACGAAAATGAAAACCCTGAATTGCCGGGTTCTGAATGGGACCTGAATTTCAACGAAGAAAACGGAAAGACAAAAGTGAGTGTTACTATTTATAATGAATCCCTTGAACGCATGGAGAAGATGATTGAAATGGGCTTCAACGAAGGGTTTAAAATGACAATGAACAATTTGGAAAATCTATTGGCAACTTTATCAAAAAGTAAAAAGACGTAAAAACTGGTGCTATACCTCGCGTCGGCAACTAAAAAAACAAAAAAATTAATAATAAAATGGAAAAATTTTACCAAAAAGGCAATTTTAAATTTGCCGCAGGAATTGTCGTTGGAATTTTACTTTATAAGATACTAACGGAGGTTATCTTAAGGTAAAAGCCACAAGTAGCACTACTGCCAACGTTATTCACAAATCGCAGAGGCAGTAGTGCTTAATTTATTACTCCACGGGGCATGGTCGGCGCGATGTGAAATCCCTCAACATACTGTCAAACATTCCGTTATATATGAACGTACAAGAACAAATCGACACGTATATCGCTAGTCAGCCTGAACCAAAACGGATTGACATGCAAGCCTTACATCAGCGCATACTTCAAGTGTCACCAGCATGCAAATTATGGTTCAACAATGGTAAAAACAGCGAAGGCAAAACCATTGCTAACCCTAATATCGGATATGGGTTTTACACCATAAAATATGCTGATGGAACAAGCAGGGAATTTTATCAAATTGGCATTAGTGCAAACACAACTGGAATCTCCGTCTATATCCTTGGTATCAAGGATAAAACATACTTAGCCCAAACGTATGGTAAAGAACTTGGGAAGGCAAGCGTGACCGGGTATTGCATTAAGTTCAAAATGCTGAAAGATATAAACCTTGATATACTTGAAGCGGCAATACGATATGGCTTTGAGGCGCAATCTTGACACGCCGCCGCCGTCAGACTGTGTAAAAAAACCTTTCACCGCTTTGCCATCCGCCAAATCGGGCTATACTCAAAGTAAACTGGTTTGCAAAAAACAAACCCCATCATGGAAGGCTTCCGCTGGTGTCCTGCCCCCCTCCGAGCGGTGCCAAAAATAAGTAGAGAAAGGTCAGGGGTAGGACACCCGCTCAAGCAAGGCTTTGTCTCGTTTGAACGATCCATCAGGTTTTGCCGGCCCCCTCCCTCCGTACCACATCTGCGCGAATCAGCGCTTTTTTTCTGCGGCTATCAGCGGGAAATTGGTTCCGGACCACAACACCTGCCCAGGCCCGGCGTCGCTCCGTTCATCCGTCCATTCCCGAGCACACGTGTTCGAAATCGAACATCCATTCCTCTTTTTTCTACGCTAAAGTGTTGACAATCAATTCTGAATTATTTCGGCACGCGGTTGGCGCTGATGAATGGCTATCCAGTCCCAACCATGTCGGCCATGCTCTTCAACTATATCAAAATCGCCCTGCGCAACTTCCGGCGGCAATTATTTTTCTCCTTTGTCAACGTGGCCGGTCTCGGTATCGGGCTGGCGGCCTGCTGGCTTATCATGCTGTTCGTTCGGCACGAGAAAAGTTTCGACCGCTTCCTGCCCGACGCCGACCGCATCTGCGCCGTGGCGCTCGACCTGAAAATGGGCGACCAGGAGGGCCGCACCACCAATACACCGCCTCCGCTCGGGCCGCGGCTTGCAGCCGACTACCCGGAAATCGAACTGATGGCGCGCTCTTTCGACCTCGGCGATGTCGTCATGCGCCGCGACCAGCCGGGACACGCGCCCCTGCTTTTTAATGAAAACACAGCAATGGCTGTCGACACTTCGTTCCTCGATCTGTTCGGCTTCCCCATGCTGGAAGGCGATATGCATTCGGCGCTCGACCGGCCCGGAAGTATGGTGCTGACCCGGCAGGCTGCAGAGCGATATTTCGGAAATGCATCGCCCATGGGCCAGCCACTCCTGCTGAACGACCGCGTCTTCACGGTCACGGGCGTGCTGCAAAACCTGCCGTCCAACTCGACCCTGCGCTTCGATTTTCTCGTGCCGATGGCCAGTTTCCGGGTCGTAGAGCACTTTTCCTGGAGCTGGATATGGCTGCAGGTGGATACCTGGGTAAAACTCCGCCAGAAGCCCGGCACTGAAACCCTGGCCGGTCTGGAGGCCCAACTCCCGGCGATGGTGCGCCGCTACGCGCCGTCCGCTTACGAACGCATCGGCCAGGACTTCGAGGCGCAACTCGCCAAAGGCGACCGCTACGATATCAAATTGCTGCCCCTGACCAGCCTGCACCTGGGCTACGAAAACCTCGCTTCCCGCCTTTCCACGCTCGGCGACGGACAGCAGGTCCGGATATTCGGCATCGTGGCGGTGCTGATCCTGCTGCTGGCCTGCATCAACTTCATGAACCTCTCCACGGCCCGTTCGATGCAGCGCGCCCGCGAGGTGGGCGTGCGCAAGGCGCTCGGCTCTCAGCGCAGTACACTGGTCGGCCAATTCATGACAGAATCGCTGCTGCTGAGCGTGGTGGCCATGCTGCTGGCGACCATGCTGGTCATTGCGGCATTGCCGGTATTCAACCAGATGACGGGCCTCGAATGGGTTGCCGCCGATCTGTTTTCCCGAAAAACCATAGGCTTCGTGCCGGCCCTGCCGCTGCTGACCGGACTGCTCGGCGGCTTGTACCCGGCTTTCTATTTGTCCAAATTCCGAACGGCGGATATTTTCAAAACGGCTGCCGGTTCCACGGGCGGGGGACAGGCGGGTATCCGCAGCGGACTGGTGGTATTCCAGTTTTCCGTTTCGATTGCGCTCATGCTCGGCGCTATGGTCGTGTACCGCCAACTGGAATTTGCCCGGAAACAATCGCCCGGCCTGCAACGCGAAAATGTGTTGATTATCCGGAACACCCGGCATTTGGAGAACCCCGTCGCGCGGGAGACTTTCCGCCAGCAACTCCTGCAGATGCCGGAAGCCATTGCGGCGACACATTCCACATTTTTGCCTTCACTGGGCAGTTTCGGCGATTTTTACGAGCCGGAGCAGGGCGATCAAAGTCGCCCGGTCGTGCAAAACCTGCCCATCGGCTCGTTCCTGACCGACGCCGATTTTGTGCCAACACTGGGCATTGAAATGCTGGACGGGCGGAATTTCACACCCAACTCCGTTGTCGATTCGACTTCCGTGATCCTGAACGAAACGGCCGTCAAGGCCATCGGCTGGGAGCATCCTGTGGGCAAATGGATGCGCTATCCCGGCAATGCCAACCAGCGCTTCCAGGTGGTGGGTGTGATGCGCGACTTCTATGCCGGCTCGGTCAAAATGCCCATCGAGCCGATGGCGCTCTTCCATGAATCATCCAAAACCTACCAGACCTGGGGCTCCTGTATCGCCGTGCGGTTGCGGGCGGGTTCGGAAAAACAGGCCATTGCAAAGGCCGGACTGCTCTGGAAAGCGGCGATGCCCGGCGCCCCGTTCGACCACGATTTTCTGGATGCCTCGTTTGCGCGGCTGTACCGTACGGAGGCCAAAACGGGCGCCGTGCTGGGTGTTTTCACGGGTTTGGCGCTGTTTATCGGCTGCCTCGGCCTGTTTGCCCTGGCGGCGTTCACCGCCGAGCGGCGCACCCGGGAAATCGGCATTCGGAAAGTACTGGGAGCGACCGCAGGCTCGGTGGTCGGGATGTTGTCGAAGGATTTTTTGAAACTGGTGCTGCTGGCCATCCTCATCGCTTCTCCGCCGGCCTGGTGGGCGACAAACAAGTGGCTGGCTGGTTTCGCCTACCGCATAGAGCCGGGCTGGCAGTTGTTTGCCCTGGCCGGCGCTTCGGCCATTGCGGTGGCATTCCTGACGGTGGGCTTCCATGCCTTGCGGGCCGCGCTGGCGAATCCGGTGAAATCCTTGCGGAGCGAATAGGGTATCCAGGTATGGTACACATGGAGCGAGGGGGTGTTTCCCGCAGAAGGTGTTTCCCGCAGAAGGTATTTCCCGCTGATTGCCGCGAGGTATTTCCCGCAGATTACCGCAGAAAAAATACGCTGATTGTCGCAGATTGGGTAGTGGAACCGAAAAATGTGTCGAACAATGGAGCGAAGGGGGGGGCGCTGATTGCCGCAGAAGGTATTTCTCGCAGATTACCGCAGAAAAAATACGCTGATTGCCGCAGATTGGGTAGTGGAACCGAAAAATGTGTCGAACAATGGAGCGAAGGGGGGGGCGCTGATTGCCGCAGAAGGTGTTTCCCGCAGATTCCCGCAGAAAAAATACGCTGATTGTCGCAGATTGGCCGGACTGCATTGAATATTCGACACATTTTCCGGTTCCATTACCCAATCTGCGCGAATCAGCGGGCCTTTTCTGCGGCAATCAGCGGGAAATACCTTCACGGCAATCAGCGGGAAACACCTCGCGGCAATCAGCGGGAAACCCCTTCTACGCCCCGCTCCGCAGGTCACAACCAATTTCGTATATCCGGGCAACACCCTACTTTTAAGGCAAAAAAGCATGAAAACATACCTGATTTTTTCCCTGACCCTTGCACTATCTGCCCCGCTGGGCGCCCAGTCCGTAGCAGACACCGCTGCCCCGTCCATTCCCCTGCCCTACCGCGAGATACCCGCCTACCCGGATTCCTTTACCGCAGCAAACGTGGTTGCCCGCATGGTCGACGGACTGGGGTTCCGGTTTTACTGGGCGACCGAAGGTTTGCGACCGGAAGACCTGGCTTTCCGCCCCACACCCGAGGCCAGAACCAGCGAAGAGACCATCGATCATATACTGGGGCTTTCCGTCATTGTGGTCAATGCGGTGAAGCACCAGCCCAACGTGCGCACAGGGGAGGAAACATCGCCTTTGTCGTTTGACGAAAAAAGAAAAATGACGCTGAACAACCTGAAGGAGGCCAGCGATCTGCTCCGGCAGCCCGGCGCCCGGCTGGAAGACGATACCATCGTTTTTGTCAATGGCGAGAAGACCAGCGAATTTCCGTTCTGGAACATGCTGAACGGCCCGATTGCCGACGCGCTGTGGCACGTGGGGCAGGTCGTTTCTTTCCGCAGGTCGTCGGGCAATCCGTTCAATTCCAGGGTGAGTGTTTTTTCGGGAAAGGTCAGGGAATAGATGACGGCAATAGAGGATTAACCCGATGGCAATGCTGGGCCGGGTCCGGCAATTTTTCAGATACATCCTGATCCAACCGTACAACGTTTTGCCGAATACAATGTCTTTCAGGTCGCATATTTCCGAATCAGGACACTTAACCTTTCATCCATGCTGTTCAATTATTTCCTGCTCGCCAGCCGGAACATAGCCCGTCAACGCGGCTACGCGCTGGTCAATACCCTGGGGCTGGCCATCGGCCTCGCGTCGGCCCTGTTCATTTTTCTGTATGTGCGCGACGAACTCACCTTCGACACCCACCACCCCGACGCCGCACATACTTACCGCATGGGCTGGAGGTCGGTCACACCGAACGGAGAAACCGATGCCTTCCCGGCAACGCCGGCGGGCTGGGATAATTACATCAAAGAGAATTACCTGGCATAGGCGCAATCGCCAGTTACGACGCCCAGGGCATGCCCACCACGGTGCACTACGCGCCCAAAGACAAAAAGATACTGACGGAAGATATCATCTGGGCAGAGTCGGCGCTGACAGACATTCTCGACGTCGAGGTGGTCAAGGGCAGTCCGGTAGCGCCCCTGAAGGAGGTCAACAGTATCATCCTGAGCGAGAGCGCTGCCACAGAACTGTTAGGCAACGAGGACCCGATCAATAAATCGGTCGAGGTATCGCATACCTGGACCACGAGGGGCCAAAAGATCAATATGCTGGTCAGTGCCGTGTATGAAGACTTCCTCCAACACGCACGTACACCCGAAGTACATTTGCAACATCCTTGCCCTGAAGCCCATCGTCCCGAACCTGGAAAACCTGCTGAACACCGCCATGGGCGACGGCGACCAGGGTTACTGGGCCAGTTCGTTCTTTGTGTGTCGCGACGACAGGCAGATTCCCCTCATCCAGGCCGACCTTCAAAAGCGCGCCAACGACCTGCTGGCGCGTTTTGCCCCCGAAATCAAGGGCAGCGTCATTATCCGCAAGATCACCGATATTCACTTCGACCAGGAAATCGACTGGGCGACCAACCACAAATCAGCCAACCGCAAATACATCTCGGTGTTCATCACCATTGCAGGACTGATCCTCGTAGTGGCCTGCATCAACTACATCAACCTCGCAACGGCCCGCTCTGTCACCCGCGCCCGCGAGATCGGCCTGCGCAAAACCTTCGGCGGCGTCCGGCTTCAGTTGTTTTTCCAGTTCATGGCCGAGTCGTTCCTCATGGTGCTGGGCGCCACCGTACTGGCCCTGCTCATCGTCGCGTTGTTCCTGTCGCCCTTCAACGACATGACCGGCAAGACCTTTTCCCTGGGTCACCTGTTCAACGGCCCCATGCTGCTCATCACGGGCGCCGTGGTTGTACTGGTCACGATCATGGCCGGCAGTTATCCCGCATTGTTTGTTTCCGGCTTCCAGCCGGCGGTGGTGCTCAAGGGGAAATTTGCGTTCCGCAAGGGCTCCAATACCTTCCGCCAATTCCTGACCACAGTGCAGTTTACGGTGGCCATTACCCTGCTGGTCGGGTCGATCGTAGTGGTACGGCAGATGAACCTCATGCGCAACTCCAAACTCAACGAAGCCGGCAAACAGATCCTTTCGATTCGTTACGGCGGTTTTTCGGGTCCTGCTACCGACAGCCAGTTTTCCATATTCAAAAACCTGGTGCTGCAGGACCGCGACATCCAGGCCATGACGCTGGCCAACCACCTGCCGCGGCTCGACTATTTCGGCCCTATCAACATGCAGATGCAGTTTCCCGAGATCAACACCGACCAACACGAGTGGTTCCAGTTGAACGGCGATTACGATTTCCCCCGGACATTCGATATGAAGATCATTGCAGGCCGCGATTTTGAACCGGGCCGCGTGACCGATTCCACCGCAGTATTGCTGAACCAGTCGGCTGTAAATGCCCTGCACCTGAAGCCGGAAGAGGCCGTGGGCAAAACAATCATCCGGCCCGTCTTTTCCATGGGTTACGGTCCGCCCGACTCCACCCTGGCGCCGATCAGCGGGCTCGTCGTGGGTGTGGTGGAAGATTTTCCCTACCGGTCCATGCACCACAAGATCGAACCGTTGGCTATCAGCGCCAAACCGCACACCATCGACAGGATCATACATGTGCGGTTGCCGGCAGAAAAAATGGGTGAAAAGATCGCGTCCATCGAAAAAGCGTGGAAGCAGACATTTCCCGATTTCGGCTTCGACTACTGGTTTGTCGACGAGGAGTTTGGCCGCATGTACGAAAACGAGACCCAGGTGGCGCAACTCACCAAACAGTTTTCCATACTGGCCATGCTGATCACCTGCGTGGGCTTGTACGGGCTTGCTGCATTTCTGGCCCGGCAGCGCATCCGCGAGATCGGCATCCGCAAGGCACTAGGCGCCAGCAACCGGCAGATACTGCTGCTGCTGCTGCGTGTTTTTGCCCGGATTCTGTTGATCGCCTGCTTTATCGGCATCCCGATTGCCGTTTACCTGTCGGGCAGGTGGCTGAAAAACTTTGAATACCAGACGACCCTGACCTTCTTCATGTTTGCCGGCTCCATCGCGCTGATTGCGCTCATCACGATCCTCACGGTCGGCTACGAATCGCTGCGCGCCTCCCTGGCCAACCCGGTTAAGGCGCTGCACAGTGAATAACTTATCCGGGCTGAAGATCGGCAGGGTTCGAAGTCCGCAACGCACTAAAAAAAACAAGCCATGATCCATAACTACATCAAGACAGCCCTTCGGAACCTTAGTCGCCACAAACTCCAGGCCATGCTCAACCTCGCCGGACTGGGCATCGGACTCGCTTGTTGCCTGCTCATCGCCCTGTATGTGGCCGGAGAGTTGCGTTACGATCGCCAGCACGCCAATGCCGACCGCATCTGGCGCGTTACGCGCACCTTCCACGACCCCGACGGCTCCGAGAACCTGCACCTGAGCGCCGTCGCCCCGCCCTTCGCGGGATTGCTGAAGCAGGAGTTCAGCGAGATAGACCGGATTACCCGCCTGCTGCAGACGACGGTATCGGTGCGTTCGGACGACAATCTGTTCCAGGAAAGCAATTTTTTCTTCGCCGATTCCAACTTTACCCGGGTCTTTACCGTTCCTGTTCTGCGCGGAAATGCGGAAAAAGGCCTTGCGGCGCCCTGGCAGGTATTGCTGTCGGAACGGACGGCAAAGCGCTACTTTGGCGACAGGGACCCGCTCGACCAGTCGCTTCGTCTGAACAACCAGTTTGAGTTCAAGGTAGCGGGCGTATTTCGCGATTTTCGGGAGGGTACCTCCCATTTCTACCCCGATGCACTGATTTCGTTCCCGTCGCTGCGCGATTCGGTGCTGTACGGCGACGATAACCTTCAAAACAACTTTAGCAACAATGCTTTTTATACTTACCTGCTTGTTCATGAGGGCTTTGATCCCGAAAAAATGGCTGCGCGGTTTCCGGCTTTTCTGGACAAGGTATTTCCGAAACGCAGCAATCCGCAGGCGCCCAAGCCTTCGTCCTGGACCCAACTGCACCTCCAGCGCCTGACCGACATTCACCTGCGCAGCCACCACGACGACGAGATAGAACCGGGCGGCGACTACGCCGGGGTGCGCATGTTCGGCATCATCGCGCTGATCATCCTGCTGATTGCAGGCATCAACTACGTCAACCTCTCCACGGCATTTTCCCTCTCCCGCGCACGCGAGATCGGGGTGCGGAAATCTGCCGGTGCGTTGCGTATACAGATCGTGGGTCAGTTCCTCAGCGAAAGCGTGCTTCTGACCCTGGGCGCCACCGTCCTGGCCCTGATGATTGCTGCCGGCGCCATCCCCCTGCTGAAACAAACCCTGGGCATTGTGCTGATACCCTCGCTGCTGTCGGTATGGTACATCCCGCTGTTGCTGCTCGGCGTTGCCCTGGCGACGGGCGTACTGGCAGGACTGTACCCGGCTTTTTTCCTTTCCTCGTTCCGGCCCGTCGAGGCATTAAAGGGCAATCTGCAAACCGGCAGCAGGAATGTTTCCATGCGCAAGGTGCTGGTAGTCGCCCAGTTTTGCATTTCTATCGTACTGCTGGTCGGTACCGGCGTCATATACCGGCAGTTGAATTTTTTACAGCACAAAGAACTCGGGCTCGACAAGGAACACGTCGTCACGATGGTCCAGAACCGCGACCTGATCCCGAAATGGGAAACCTTCCGCGCCGAATTGCTGAACAACCCCAATGTGCTGAATGCCTGCCGCTCTTCGCGCCTGCCCGCCGGGCAATTGCTCGACGATGTGGGCGGCACCAGCGTGCAGATCGGCGATACGATGTCGCCCCTGACGACGACTTTGAAAATGATCGCTGTGGATATGGATTTTGTGCCGACCTACCAAATTCCGCTGGCTGCAGGGCGCAGTTTTTCGCGCGATTTTGCCACGGATTCCACACAAAGTTTCCTGCTCAACGAAACGGCCGCGCGCGCCATCGGCTGGAAAACACCCGGCGATGCCATCGGCAAAAAACTGGTGTACGGCGGCCGGGAAGATGCGCAGGTGGTGGGTATCCTGAAAGATTTCCACTTCGAAAGCCTGCACTCGGAGATCATCCCGATGATTTTTTTCATCCCGCGACAGCGCGACAACCTGTTCCGCATTTCCATCAAAACCGGGACGAATGTGCAGGCGGCCCTGGCCCACATCGAAAGCACCTGGAAGCGATTTAACCCCGACAACCCGTTCGAATACAGCTTCCTCGACGAGGACTTCGGGCGGCTTTACGAGGCGGAAATGCGGCAGGGACAACTCTTTACGGTGTTTTCCGGACTGGCCATTCTGATCGCCTGTCTGGGGCTTTTCGGGCTGGCCACCTTCGCCGCGCACAAGCGCACCAAGGAGATCGGCATCCGCAAGGTGCTGGGGGCATCGGTGACGGGAATTACGGGGCTCCTGGCTAAAGATTTTCTCAAATTGGTCGGACTGGCCATTGTCATCGCTTCACCCGTTGCCTGGTATATCATGCAGGCCTGGCTTGCTGATTTCCCGTATCGCATAGCCATCGGCTGGCAGGTATTCGCGGCAGCCGGAGCCATATCTGTTTGCATTGCCTTTTTTACGGTGGGCTTCCAAAGCGTGAAGGCGGCATTGATGAATCCTGTACGGTCGCTGCGGAGCGAGTAGCAACACACCGTATTCAGGAAAAGAAAATCAGAAGAACAATATCAACGCACTTTGCCCATTCAAACCTGTCCACGTTATGATCCGATTGAATCGTTATACTGCGTATCTCCTGCCGGTGCTGGCATGCCTCATGACGCAGCAAATCCTTGCGAACCCGGCCGACCGGCCTCAAACAGTCCGGCAGGATACCAGCGTCCGGTTTTTTGACGGTATTTACCTCGGCGTCGCTGCAGGCGCGCAAAATATATTCGGCGGCTCTTTTGTAGACGGCGTCGATATTCTGGCGCAGGAATCCCGTTTTGTGCTCGACTGGGCGGCCGGGTTTCGCAAGCAGTTTTTTCGGGACAGGCTACTGGCGGGCGTTGAATTCCAGGTCGGTTTTACGGATGGCGACCTGGCGTATGCAGAACCGGCGGCACAGCGCAGCATACGCTACGAAAACAGCATGCAAAGCGGGCTGGGGCTGACGCTGGGGGTGGCGCTCGGCAAACGGAAAAACGTTTTGCTGTTCGGCTACGGAAACGAAACAAAAAGAAACTTTGATGTCACGGTCATAGACGGCACCCAGTCGTACCGGCAGCAAGACAAACAGGGCATGCTCAAATACGGTCTTGGTGTGGAAACACACCTCTGGAAGGGGCTCAATGCCCGCGCGACAGCCGGCAGGCTGCGTGTCGATTTCGGCGACCAGGTGACGAATATTGACGTGGAAGACAGGATGGATTTTATGATCGGATTCGTGTACCAGTTCAGGATAAAAATAAAGCAGGCCAGGTGATGGTTGCAACGTATAACTTGCCGGCTTGTTCCTGCTTCGTTAACATACTCTGATACCACAACCTCCGCAATTACATGCTGCATATTGGTACTGCAACTGCCGACGACATCCCCCAACTGCTCCTGCTGATCAATGCCGCCTACCGGGGTGAAGCATCCCGCAAAGGCTGGACGACCGAGGCAGATTTTCTCCTGGGCGAACTGCGCACCGACGCGGAAAACCTGCGCACCCTGCTCGACAGAAAAACCGCCGTCATTTTGAAATACTGCGATGCCCCGGGAGGACTGACCGGCTGTGTGTTTCTCGACAAGCACGGCGACCGGTTGTACCTCGGCATGCTCTCCGTTTACCCTGAAAAACAGGCCGGAGGGATCGGCAAGCAACTCCTCCTGGCGTCGGAAGCACATGCGAGACATACCGGCTGCCGCGCCATCTATATGCGCGTGCTGTCGAAACGCGCCGAACTCATCGCCTGGTACGAACGGCATGGCTACTACCAGACCGGCGATACCCAGCCCTATGATGGTCCGCCCCAATTCGGCACACCGACCGAACCGCTTGTTTTCCTCATCATGGAAAAAACGTTGACCGCACCGGGCTCCAGACCAGATTGACATGGTTTTTATTTTTGAGGGGTTGTTTTTTGACAGGATGTTTTTTTGACAGGATGTACAGGTTTGTATTTTGATGAGGTTAACCGCGTTATATTAATGTTATCCAGATCAAGCCAATCATGTAGGTTCTGTAAATCATGTCAAACTACAAATCTGTAAACCCTGTCCTACCCAGGCACCCCAAAGTGTCGTACGATTTCGCACGGAGGTGTTCGGTATCGTACAGTCCGTTTCTTTAATTTTGCATATAAATAACTGAAAATCAAATCATAATAATTTCGGCATAGTGTATGGACAGTTGCGACAACAACCTTCTGTTCCATGCTGCTCAACTTTCTGAAACTCACCCTGCGCCTGTTGTGGCGCAACCGCATATTCACCCTGCTGAACGTTCTGGGGCTTTCCATTGGCCTGAGTGCCGCATGGATTATGTACCAGTACACCAGTTACGAATTCAGTTATGATACCGGGCATGAAAACGCCGGCCGGATGTACAGGGTATCGAGCCGTTTTCTAATGGACGGTTCTGAATCGGGTAATACCGGCACGCCGATGCCATTGGCCAAACACGCGCCCGAGATCCCGGGTGTCGAACTGGCCATACCTGTTTTTGAACAGGGCATGAGCAGTGTGCTCCCGGAAAACGGCACAGTGGTAGAAAGTCCAAAAAATTTGGTGGCCACCTCGTCACAATATTTTCAATTTGTTCGCTATCAATGGCTTGCAGGCAATCCCGCTACTGCGATGACCCAACCCGACCAGGTGGTGCTGACAAAAAGCCGGGCAGCCCGTTATTTTCCGGGGCTTACGCCGGAGCAGGTAACCGGAAGAATGCTGACTTACAATGACACCCTGGTATACCGGGTAAGCGGAGTAGTCGCCGACCTGGGCTATCCCAGCCATTTCACGGGTCAGGAGTTTCGCCGCTGGAAGCCGGAAAAGATCGTCGGCGAGGCCTGGGGCGGGGTCAGTTCCAACAACGAATTATTCCTTCTGCTGGCCGAAAATGCCAGCCCCTCCGACGTACTGGATCGCATCAACCGGCTCTCCGACGACAACAGTCGCGAAAAACTGGCCCAGTGGAACATGAAACGCTGGCATGTGCTGATACCGGTGAGCGATATTCATTTTGCCGGCGACTACGGCGGCTCGGCCCGCACGGCGAACAAAAAAGTATTGTTCGTATTGTCGGGCATTGCCGGGTTCCTGTTGCTGCTGGCCTGTATCAATTACATCAACCTGGCCACAGCACAAATTCCGCAACGCGCCCGCGAAATTGGCATACGCAAAACGCTGGGCAGCAGCAGGGGAGCAATCCTGCGCGACTTTCTGGGCGAAACGATGTTGGTGACCTCCCTTGCTGCTGCGTTCTCCGTGGTTCTGACCCGCGCATTTTTTCATTTTTACGCCGACATGTTGCCCGAGGAGGTTTTGAAATATGCCCAGCCGGAACAAACGGTGCAGTTCCTTGCAGGACTGGTGCTGGCAGTGAGCCTTGTCTCCGGGATTTACCCCGCCTGGCTCACCATGCGCGCCCAGCCGGTACAGGTGCTGCGCGGCCATACGGATACCCGGCGGGGTTCAGGCGGCATCACCTTGCGCAAAAGCCTCATCGTGTTCCAGTTTGGTATTGCGCAACTCTTTATCGCCGGCGCCGTCATCGTCGGGCAGCAGCTCCACTTCCTGCTCCACAAAGACCTCGGTTTCGAGCGGGAGGCAGTCGTGCTGGTGGAAGTCCCCTGGAAACTGACGCTCCAGCCGGAATACAAGGAAAAGCATTTCACCCTGGCTGAAGAGTGGAAAAAACTGCCGGGCGTGGCTACTGTCGCCCTTGGCGAGCCGTTATTTTCGGGGTCATATTCAAGTAATACACACACGCGGGTCAATGAAAAAGGGGAGGAAGTCATGCGCAATTTGTACCGCAAATACGCTGATCCGGGCGTTATTCCCCTGTACAATGTGCCGCTGCTCGCCGGGCGCAACCTTCGGATGAGCGATACGGTGCAGGAGTATGTGATTAACGAGACCGCCGTAAAGGAATTCGGATTTGCCTCTCCACAGGCGGCTGTCGGCCAGTTTTTGAAGGAAGCGGGCAGCGACTTCGCCGTACCGGTAGTGGGTGTCGTCGCCGACTTTCACACCCTGTCCTTCTCTGAAAAGATCGAGCCTGTGGCTTTTATGTGCAACAAAGAGGGTCTGGAGAACCTGAACATAAAACTCGCTTCGCGCCGGCCGGCCGACTGGCAACCTGTGTTGCGCGACCTGGAGGCCGGCTGGAAGGCATTTTATCCTTCCGAACCGTTCAAATACAGTTTTTATGATGAAACCCTGAAAGCGACATATGAGTCGGAGACCGGCATGGCGCGCATCATAAACCTGGCCACGGGCGTTGCCCTGCTCATCAGTTGCCTCGGCTTGTTTGGACTGGCGGCCTTTATGGCCCGGCGGCGCACCAAAGAGATCGGTATCCGGAAAGTGATGGGTGCGTCCGTAGCGTCCGTTTTGCGGCTTTTATCGGGCGACTTTCTCCTGCTGGTATTGGTGGCTTTTGCCTTGTCGGCGCCTGTTGCCTGGTACCTGTCGCAGCAATGGCTGGAGCACTATGCCTACCGGATCGAAATTCAATGGTGGATGTTTGCTGCAACCGGCCTGGCGGCGGCGGGAATGTCCCTGCTGACGATCAGTTTTCAGAGCCTGCGCGCTGCGCTGGCCAACCCGGTCGATACGCTGCGCAACGAGTGAGTTTTTGAACAAAATAATTCAATATTTGCAGGTGTAATGCACTGGGCGTCACTGCCCATCTATTCTTCAAGCCTGACAAAATATGAGTTGGTCATTATTTTAAAACCCGATTTCAAGTAATTTTTCAAACCACAGGATCAGGTTCTGACCCGGTTTTTGAAACCGTCCGGGGCGTCCATCTCCGCACAAAGGTGTCCGTTTTCGTACACCTTTGTATTCTTTATTGTATTGACAACCAAATGGTTAGCCTTTTGGTACGGCTTTGGCGACGACTAATGCTATACGACAAACCATGATACGAAACTATCTGATTATTGCGCTGCGCAACCTCCGTAACCAACGCGTATACACCCTGCTCAATGTACTTGGCCTCGGACTGAGCGTGGCATGCAGTGTGCTGATTTTCCTGCTGGTGCGCCACCACCTGAGTTACGACAGTTACCATACCAATAAAGACCGCATCGTCCGAATGGTCACGGACATCCACCTGCAGACGATCACCCCCCTTTCGGGCGTACCCAACCCGATGTCGCAGGCCTTGCGTACGGAATATGCCTTTCTGGAAAAAACGGCGATGTACGCAGAGCGCGACGAGGTGCTGATCAGTGTTCCGAATACATCGGGACTCCCCGACAAGTACAAGGAAGAGTCTGCCTTCGCCTGGGCTGAGCCGGAGGTGTTTGATATCATGGATATGCCCTTGTTGCAGGGCGACCCCGGCGCATTGCGCGAGCCCAATACTGCCTTTATCAGCGAAAAAATAGCGAACAAGTACTTCAACACCACCGATGTGATCGGCAAAACATTCCGGTTTGACAACCGGGTGGATTTTCGCATCGCCGGCGTGTTGCGTAATCCGCCCAAAAACACGGATTACGGGCGAGAAATACTGGCCTCCTGGATCACCAGAAAATCGATGGACGACGGCGGCGACCTTGAACATTGGGGCGGCATCAACAGCAGTACCTATTGTTTTGTGCTGCTGCAAAAAGGCCATAAAATCGACGAATTGCAGGCCGTCATGCCGGCATTTCGCAAAAAATACCGGCACCCGGACAGCGAAGAGTTGTTTCAATATCAGGCTAAAATGATGTCGGGACTACACTTTGACGGGGATTATGGAGCCGGCGTCGAAAAACGCTTTCTGTGGGCACTGGGGCTGATCGGCGTGTTCCTGCTGATCACCGCCTGCGTCAATTTTATCAATATGGCTACTGCCCAGGCGCTCAACCGTGTGCGCGAAGTGGGCATTCGCAAATCGCTCGGCAGCACCCGCGGGCAAATCTTCTGGCAATTTATGTTCGAGACCGGCGTAATCGTGCTGGCCGCCGTAGTCATAGGTATCGGCCTGGCCAAACTCGCCATCCCGTACCTGAACGAATGGACGAATCAGCAACTGACCCTGACCGAACCGGGCATCCTGCCTATGGGCGGTTTTTTGCTACTGCTCAGTCTGTTGCTGGCCTTTCTTGCAGGCGCCTATCCGGGTGTGCTCCAGGCGCGTTTCCAACCGGCCACCTCGCTCAAAGGCCAGGTCGAGGCCCGGCAGGCAGGCGGGTTTTCCCTGCGCCGGGTGCTGGTGACCACCCAGTTTGCCATTTCGCAGATACTGATCATCGGCGCTGTGGTGATTACTGCTCAAACGCGGTATGCACAAGAGGTCGACTGGGGCTTCCGTCCCGGCGTCGTGATGACGGTGCCAGTGCCTGTGCCCGATGCCACCAAAATGAATACCCTGCGCCAGCAACTGACGGGTATTGCTGGCATAAAAAACGTGTCGCTCTGTTTCCAGCCGCCCGCTTCAGGCTCGAACAACCAGACAGGCGTCAAATACGACAACCGACCCGAAGGAGAACCCTGGATCGTGAACAACAAGCCCGCCGACGAACATTACCTCGAAACATTCGGTCTGCAACTGGTCGCAGGACGCAACATCCAGCACAGCGATACCATACGCGAGTACCTGGTCAACGAAACGTTTGTAAAAAAACTCAACCTGGCCTCCCCGGAAGAAATACTCAACAAAATGGTTTCCATCAACGAGGTCAGGGCGCCGATAGTAGGCGTAATCCGCGATTATCACAACTGGGGGCTTTCGGAGCAAATATCGGCCATTTCCATCGGTTCGGAATCGCGGGCATATTCCAATTGCGCCATCGAGTTGAACCCCGGCAATCCTGCACCGATACTCGACCAGGTGAAGACCGCCTGGGAAAGCATTTACCCGGAGTACTATTACGAGCACGCGTTCATGGACGACCAGACCGCCAGGTTTCTGGAGGCGGAGACCACGATTCTCCGCCTCGTTCGCGCCTTTGCGGGCATCGCTATATTTATCGGTTGTCTGGGGCTTTATGGCCTCGCGGCCTTTATGGTGGCCCGTAAGAACAAAGAAATCGGCATCCGCAAAACACTTGGCGCATCCGTGGCGGGCATCCTCTGGTTATTCAGCAAGGAGTATATCCGCCTGATCGCCGTGGCATTTATTGTGGCCGCTCCGGTTGCCTGGTGGGCAATGGAATCGTGGCTGCAGGATTACGCCTACCGCATTTCGCTGGGCGCCGGCATCTTTGCCGTTTCGCTGCTCACTACCTTTTTGGTGGCCGCTCTGACGGTAGGTTTCCAATCGGCCCGGGCCGCTTTGGCCAACCCCATCGACAGCCTGCGGTCGGAATAACGGCATGGCCGGGAAAGGATGGTTTCAACGCCTGCACCGCTTACGCGACACAAGTGTTATTTTTTGATATAAACCATTGATTTACAATACTATGCTGCGCAATTATATTGTCCTCGCTCTCCGCAACCTCCGGAACAACCGCCTGTATTCCTTCCTCAATATCGCCGGATTGGCGGTTGGGCTGGCGGCGGGTGTGCTGGTGCTGCTTTGGGTCGCCGACGAGTTCGGGTACAACAAATTTCACCGCAACCTGCCCCAAATCTACAAGGTGCTGCAAAACCAGACCCAGGGCGGCGTAACCTATACCTTCGAAGCCATGCCCGGTCCGTTGGCGGCTGCCATACGCGCAGAAATTCCGGAAGTCAAACGGGTGGTCCGTTGCAGCTGGAACGACCGGTATCTGCTCAACTTCGGCGATAAAAGCACTTACGAAAAAGGGGCTGTACGCCGAACCTGATTACTTCAACATTTTCACCTTCCCGGCGCTGAAAGGCGACCCGGTGAAAGCGCTGGAAGATGCCGGCTCCATTGTACTCACCAAACGCACTGCCGACAAATTCTTTGGCGCCGACGACCCGATCGGCAAGGTGCTGAAAGTTAACGGCCAACTCGACCTGCGCGTGGCTGCCGTGGTACACGATGTGCCGCCGGCCAGTACCTGCAAATTCGACGTGGTGCTGCCTTTCCGCATTTATGAGCAAATGAACAGCGAATGGATCAACAGCGAATGGGATAACAATTCCCTGCCCATGTGGCTGGAGGTTCAGCCCGGCGCCGACCCTGTCGCCCTGAACCACAAACTGGAAAACTTCATACAGGCCCGGTCGCCGGAATCTTCGGCACATGCCCTGGCCTATCCGCTCGACCGCTGGCGGCTGTGGGGTAAATTCGAAGAAGGCAAACCAAGCGGCGGCCGCATTGACGTTGTGATGATGCTCGCCATTATTGGCGCTTTTGTGCTGCTCATTGCCTGCATCAATTTCATGAACCTCGCTACCGCCCGTTCGGAACACCGCGCCCGCGAGGTGGGCGTGCGCAAGGTGGTGGGTGCCCAACGCAGCCTCATTATCGGTCAGTTCCTGAGCGAAGCGCTCATCATGACCTTCCTGGCCCTGATATTGAGCATTTTGCTGGTAAAACTGGCCTTGCCGCCGTTCAATAATTTCTTTGAAAAAGACCTCGTGCTTGATTTTTCCAACTGGCAACTGTGGTCGGCGCTGCTTGCGCTGGGCATGATTACCGGACTGGTTGCAGGCAGTTATCCGGCATTTTACCTCAGTTCTTTTCAGCCGATCCGGGTATTAAAGGGCGCCATTTCCAGCGGAAGAGGCGGGTCGGCGCTGCGAAAAGGGTTGGTCACTTTCCAGTTTATTATTTCCATTTTCCTGATTATCAGCACTATTGTCGTCTATCGCCAGATCAACCACGCGCAGAGTCGCCCGCTGGGATACGACGCTGAAAACCTGATCGAAATCCCTGCCCGCGGCAGCATGATCGACAAGTTTGACGTGATCAAAAATGACCTGGCGCAAATCCCGGGCATTGAAAGTGTATCAGCCGGCTCGGACAACCTGATCCAGTTCGGCAGCAACACCTCCGGCATTTCATGGCCGGGCAGAACCGACGACCAGGATTTCCTGATCACCATCACCAGTGTGCAGTATAACTGGTCGAAAACCGTCGGCCTCAAAATACTGGAGGGGCGTGACTTTAGTCCGGAATACGGCGGCGACTCGATGGCCTGCCTGGTCAACCGCTCCGCTGTCAGGCGCATGGGCCTGAAAGAACCCGTCGTCGGCACCGTGATACGACACGATACGACATACACCATCATCGGTATCGTGGAAGATTTTGTGTACAACAATCCCTTCTCTTCCCCGGCGCCCATGGTGATCCGGCTGGGAGGACAGGGGCTCAGTCCTTTCTTTATCCGCATCCGCAACGACGAGCATTGGCGTCAAAGTCTTGCCCGGATCGAGCAGGTGGTGAAAGCGCACAACCCGACCTACCCGTTTGAGTTCCGCTTCACCAAGGCGGAATACCAGAAAAACTTTGACGAAATGCGCTCCATTGGTCAACTGGGCAATGTATTCGGCGGTCTCGCGATTTTCATCTGCTGCCTCGGGCTGTTCGGTCTTTCCGCATTTGTTGCCGAGCGGCGCAACAAGGAGATCGGTATCCGTAAAGTGCTGGGCGCCACCGTAGTGAGCATCTGGCTTTTCCTGTCCCGCGATTTTCTTCAACCTGTCGTACTGGCCTTCCTGCTGGCGGCGCCACTGGCAGGCTGGGCCATGCAAAAACTGCTCGATACCTTCGAATACCGCATCGAATTGTCGTGGTGGATGTTTGCGGCAGCGGGCGCTGTGGCACTGGCCGTTGCCATGCTGACGGTGAGTTATCAGGGGATCAGGGCAGCGATGGTGAACCCCGTCAGGTCGTTGCGCAGCGAGTGACGCAGCCGGTGCGTCGTGGCCTGCCGTTGGCTGCCACGGATGCCTTGTTGATCTATAAGTTGTTCAAATACGGGCGTTTTTTTACATTTTTGATGGATTTCGTAAACAGATTACTCATCGTTAACCAATACATCGAAAATGAAAAAAATGTTCACCCTCCGCTTTGCAGCGCTGCTATTGTCGGCACTGCTGTCTGTTCCTGCCTGGACACAGGGAATTACCACCCCCCGAACGCCGAGCCCTGCCGCCGAGGTATCACAAACCATCGGGATTTCAAAAGTAACCGTCCATTACTCCCGCCCGTCGGTGCGCGACCGCGACGTATGGGGCGCCCTGGTGCCATACGGCTGGAATATCCAGTCATTCGGCGCCGGCAGGGAAGCGCCCTGGCGTGCCGGCGCCAATGAAAACACGGTGATCACATTTACGCACCCCGCAAAAGTGGAAGGAAAGGACGTGCCGGCCGGCAGTTACGGGCTGTTTTTTGTAATCAACAAAGACGATACCGGCGAAGTGATCCTGTCGAAAGACTCCCGCTCCTGGGGAAGTTTCTGGTACGATCCCGCACAAGATCAACTGCGCGCCAACATCCGGCTGCGTCCGGTAGCGCACACGGAATTGCTCACCTACGATTTTATCAACCTCACGAAAAACACCGCCGAACTGGCGCTCAACTGGGAAAAGAAACAATTCCCTGTCAAGATTGAGTTTGCTGTAGACGATATCGTCATGACCAATGCCGAAGAAGAACTGAAAGGACAGGTCGGTTTCAGCTGGCAGGGGTTTTCGAGCGCAGCCGCCTATGCCCTCCAGAACAACATCAACCAGGAAAAAGCCCTGGCCTGGATCGACAAGGCCATTGCGCAGAACAAGAATTTTACTACCCTGAATACCAAAGCGGGATTGCTCCGGCAAGTGGGGGAAACCGCCGAGGCTGACAAGACCACCACAGACGCCATGGCCATTGCGACAGAGGCGGAACTCAACCTATACGGCTATCAACTGCTCGGCGCAGGCAAACACGACGAAGCCATAAAGATATTTGTGGTCAATACCGTGCAACATCCCGAAAGCGCAAATGCCTGGGACAGTCTCGGAGAAGCCTATGCCACCAAAGGGATAAGGACAATGCCATCAAAAGTTTTAAAAAATCGCTGGGCATGAACCCGCCGGCCAACGTCAAAGCCAATTCGGAAAAGTACCTGAAGCTGCTGGGGGCGATGTGAGATAGGAGCGGTTGCGGGTTACGCAGGTTGTGAGTTGTAGGTCATCATCAATTCGCCAGTGAGATTCCGAAGGGGCCTGTCGGTTTTCAAGAGTCTGGAACCTAAAAGTCTCCTCAGAGTCTCGCTATCGCGCAACCTGCAACCCCCAACCTCCGTAACCCGCAACCTCCTTACCCCACCACTTCAAACACCGTTACGGGATTCGACTTGTTTTTCAGCGATATTTCCCCGATTTTCTGGTATTTGAAGGATGCGCCGGCCTTTTCAAAGGTATCCTGGTTGATCAGGATGCAACCGGGGCCGGCAGCAGACTGGAGGCGCTGGGCGGTATTGACCACGTCGCCGATAACGGTAAAGTCGAAGCGTCGCAGGGTGGCCGACCCGACATTCCCGGAAATGACCTCCCCTGTATTGATCCCGATGGATACCTTGGGATAGAACGTAAGCGCGCCCGACAGGGGGTCTTCTATGGACTGGATCGATTCATTGACCGACAATGCGGCCCGGATGGCCCGTTCGAGGTGTTGCTCATTTTTAAAAACGGCCAGCACCGCATCGCCCATAAACTTGTCGACATATCCCCCCTCCGCGATGATTGCTTTTACGATGATGTCGAAATATTTATTGAGCAGGTTAATGACTACATCGGGCGTTTCCCGCTCCGAAATGGAGGTAAAGCCGTTGATGTCGACAAAAACAATGGTTGCCTCCAGCGTCTCACTGACCAGCAGGGAGGATTCATACTCTTTGCAACACATAAACCGCAGCACGCTGTCGTCGACATACATTTTCAGGATATTGTTCTCCTGAACGGCCCGGATGGTATCCCTGATCTGTCTGCAAGCCTTCAACGTTTTCAGCATTGTTTGCTCAAGGTCCTGAAAATCAAGCGGTTTGCAAATAAAGTCGAAGGCGCCGCGGTTCATGGCCACCCGGATATTGGCCATGTCGCTGTAGGCGGAAATGATCACGGTTTTGAGCAGCGGGCTACCTTCGGTTATTTTTTCCAGCAGCGTCAGGCCGTCCATTTCGGGCATATTGATATCGCTGAACACCATTTCGGTGTCCGGATTTTCCTGCAATCTGGCCAGTGCTTCCTTGCCGTTTTGGGCGAAAATGAATTCAAACTCGCCATCCCGTATCTGCCGGCGGAATTTCTGGCGGATGAGTTGGGCCACGTCGTCTTCATCATCCACGACCAGTATTTTGTATTGGGCACTCATGGCAATTGCGTTAGTTTTTGTTTGAGGACACTGAAGTCCAGCGGTTTGTGCAAAAAGTCATTGGCGCCGAGGCGCATGGCTTCCGCCTGTTTTTCCGGATCGCCGTAGGCGGTGATCATTACAATAAACGGTGGCGGAGCAGGGTTGTTTTCCCGTATCCGGCTCAATAGCCCAGTCCGCTCATACCCGGCATGTTGATATCGGAAAGAATAAGGATGGCTTCTGAAGGATGTTCCCGGAGGAAGGTCAGCGCTTCCTCGCCCGAATAACAAAATGCGAAGGAAAAGGCGCCTTCGCGTATTTCCCGGCGGAACCGCTGTTCGAACAACAGCCGGATGTCCTGTTCGTCGTCTACTACTAGTATCTTCATGGTTGTCGGCAATGATGGTTTATGGTACGCTTGTTCGTAAATGATGGCACGCTGATGACGCTGATTAGACTGATTAACGCACGATGGCACAATGGCACGCTGATGACGCTGATTAGACGATTAACGCACGATGGCACAATGGCACGCTGATGACGCTGATTAGACTGATTAACGCACGATGGCACAATGGCACGCTGATGACGCTGATTAGGCTGATTAACGCACGATGGCACGATGGCACAATGGCACGCTGATGACGCTGATTAGACTGATTAACGCACGATGGCACAATGGCACAATGGCACGCTGATGACGCTGATTAGACTGATTAACGCTGATTTTATAAAGTTTATCTGTGAAAATCTGCTTAATCAGCGTCATCAGCGTGCCATCATCTACGGACGCGTCATCAGCGTGCCATCATCTACGGACGCGTCATCAGCGTGCCATCATCTACGGACGCTTTATCCGCAATCCAACCCCGATCTTTCACGGTTTTTCTTCTGCTGTAGTATCTCCATAAGTCGCCTGCAGGCGCATCAGTTCTTTCCTGAGTTTTTTCACTGTCTTGTCATACTTCGGCTGCCCGTAAAGATTGTGCATTTCTCCGGCATCGCGTTTCAGGTCGTACAGTTCCCACTCGTCGTTGTCGTTGTAAAAATGGATCAATTTATATCGTCCGGTGCGCACGCCGTAGTGTTTTTTTACATAATGCCAGCCATAGGGGTATTCGTAATAATGGTAGTACATGGATTTGCGCCAGCCTTTGGCTTTACCGTTGCGAAATAAAGGAATCAGAGACTTGCCCTGCATATCGGCCGGTGGCGCCACACCGGCCACCTGGAGCAGGGTAGGCGCAAAATCGAGGTTGAGCGCAATGGCATCGCTGACGGTGCCTGCGGGTATTTTGGGCGGAAAACGCATGAGCAACGGAATGGCCAGCGATGGTTCGTACATGAACCGTTTGTCGTACCAGCCGTGCTCGCCCAGGAAAAAGCCCTGGTCCGACGTGTACACGATGATGGTATTGTCCAGCAGACCCTTCTGTTCCAGGTATGCCAGCAGGCGCCCCACATTGTCGTCGACGGAGGCAATGCAGCGCAAATAGTCTTTGATATAGCGCTGGTATTTCCATTTCGACAAGGCTGTACCCTCCGGGTGCTCGCGGTAAAACGCTTCACTGATGGGCCGGTAGTAGCCGTCCCAGGATTTGCGCTGCGCCGCATTCAGGCGCTGGAGCGAGGGTTCGATGCGCAACGGCCGGTCGGTTGTCTTTTTACCGCCGGTGCCCGTCTCGTCGCTCTCCTCGTTCAGGAACAGCTTCAGGTCGTAACCCAGCCACATATCCTCCACCCGCATGTCCTGCTCGCGCGCGGCGCGGGAGCGGCCTACATAATCGTCGTAGAAACTGGACGGCATGGGCACATCGCGGTCGTTGAACAGGTCGAAATGGGTGGTATCGGGCATCCAGTTGCGGTGCGGCGCCTTCTGGTGGACAAAGATGCAAAACGGCTGGCCCTGCGGCCTGCGTTTTTCGAGGGTCTCGATGGCCAGGTCGGTGATGATGGTGGTGGCGTAGCCTTCGCGCCGGATGGTGTCGCCCATCTCGATCATGTCGGGGTTGTAATATTCGCCCTGGTCGATCAGCACATTCCAGTAATCGAAACCGACGGGTTCGGAGACCAGGTGCCATTTTCCGATCATGGCCGTGTAGTAGCCTTCGGCGTGCAGGATTTTGGGAAATGTCTGCTGCGATCCGTCGAAGCGGCTGCGGTTGTCGCGAAAACCGTTGATGTGGCTGTACTTTCCGGTCAGCAGCACTGCCCGGCTCGGCCCGCAGATAGAGTTGGTGACGAAGGCATTGTGAAAAATGATGCCTTCCCGGCCGATGCGATCAATGTTGGGCGTGCGGATCAGCGCAGTATCGTAAGCGCTTACCGCGCGGCGGGCATGGTCGTCGGTCATGATGAAGACGATATTGGGCCGTGTGGTTTGGGCAAAAAGGGTGGCTGTGCCGGAAAGAATCAGGATGAAAAAAATGCGAATAGCCATATATCGATCAATCTTTGGTTCCTGAACAGGAATATGTAACTGCGCGGCCATGCTATGTCCGACGCCGCGTGTGGCCTATGCCGGCAACCGAATCGTAAACTCCGTGCCTTTCCCCTCCGTACTTTCCATTTTCATTTGCCCGCCATGCCCTTTTGTGATGATGTCGAATGCCAGTGAAAGACCCAGCCCCGTACCCTGTCCCGTCGGTTTGGTGGTAAAAAACGGCTGGAAAATTTTGGCCTTCAGGTCGTCGGGAATACCCGTTCCGTTGTCTTTGATGCGTATTTCGACGGCATTTTTGAGTTGTTTGGTGCTGACGGAAACGGTGGGACTAAAGTTTTCCTGGCATTTTCCAGAACCTTCCGACAGTTGTCGCTCGCGTTGTTGCACGGCGTAGAAAGCATTGTTGATCAGGTTGAGCAGCACCCGTCCGAGGTCCTGCGCTACAGCCTCGACCTTCCCGATTGCCGGATCAAGGTCGGTTACCATTTTGGCGTTGAAGCTCTTGTCCTTGGCACGCAGGCCGTGGTACGACAGCCGCAGGTATTCGTCAGCCAGGGCATTGAGGTCGGTGGGCTCCTTCTTGCCGCTGCCTGCGCGGGAGTGCTGCAACATGGCGGTGACGATGCCGGCTGCCCGCTTGCCGTGGTGGTTGATCTTTTCCTGGTTCTGCACCAGGTCCTGCATCAGGTCGCGGATGAGATCCTCGTCCCGTCCCGGTTTTTCCAGTTCGTCGCGGAGTTCATGGGCAAGTTCTATACTCAGTTCTGAGAAGTTGTTGACGAAGTTAAGGGGATTTTGTATTTCATGGGCGATACCGGCCGTGAGTTCGCCAAGCGAGGCCATTTTTTTCGGAATGGATGAGTTGGGCCTGCGCGGACCGGAGTTCATCCAGGGTTTTTTCCAGTTCTTCTTTTTGGGTAGTCAGTTCCGTAGTGCGCTCCACCACGAGGTGCTCCAGTTTCCGCTTTTCTGGCCTCTGCCTGGCGCAACTGTTCTTCTTCTTTCTTCCGCTGCTTGCGCTCCTTGTTGACCTGTGTGAAGGCGTAGATGCCGAACCCGATCAACCACAGGTTAGAAAACTCTTTGGCTGTATTGAAGTAGCCCCTGTTGTCTTCAAAAAAACCGGGTACAACGATGGAGAGCAGGGTATTAATCGCAAAAATAGCGGCATAAGGCAAAACGGCCAGGATAAACAGCCGTGTGGAGCGCTGGTGTCTTAAAAGGTAAAAGGTTATGAAAAGCAAGAGCATTACTATCTTCCCATACCAGTCTGCAAGAAACCCCATGCCCGGAAGGAGCGTCAGCAGGAAATAGCCAATCGACACGATCCAGATAGCGGAAAGCACCCTGTCCCATTGGGGCAGCTGTTCCTTGATGTCAAGGGTCTTGCGCAGGGCCTGGACGATGCCTGCCGTGATAAGGATGAGTGGTATCAATTCCATTTTACGGTGCTTTTGGTATGGAGCGAAAGGTAAATTAAGTATCGGGACCGGGGTTATCTCAGTTGCTCAGTTGGCGCCTGTCACAAAATACATATCCATCTCCACTTTATTCTTCGTCGCGATCCTGCCCCTGTATTCCCACTTGAATTCGTTCTGCACGGCTGCCTGCACGGCGCCGCTGACGTTGACGCGTCCTGCCACGCTGGCTTCTTCCATCCGGGCCGCCGTATTGACCGTGTCGCCCCAGATGTCGTAGGCAAATTTTTTGGTGCCCACCACACCGGCCACCACCGGTCCGAAGTGGATACCGATGCGCGCCTCGAAGTACTGGCGCCCTTCGGAGATGCGCTTTTGCTTGAGTTGCCGGAGAAAATCCTGCACCTGCAGGGCGATCCGGATCATATCGGCAGGACTTTCATTGCGGTCGGATAGCCCGCTGGCACAGATATAGGCATCGCCGACGGTTTTGATCTTTTCCACGCGGTTGCGCCCGATGATGTCGTCGAAGCGGGAAAAACAGTAGTCCAGTTCGGCGATCAACTCCTCGGGTTGCATGCTTTCAGCCGTTTTGGTGAACCCCACAAAGTCGATGAACATAACCGTGGCGTGTTCGTAGCGGCGTGCGGCGACTTTGTTGCGCACGGTGAGCTCGGCTGCCACGGCAGGCGGGAGTATGTTGAGCAGCAGTTGTTCGCTGCGGCGGCGCTTTTCCTCGATCATGGCATTTTTTTCGGCGAGTTCGCCCCTGACACGCCGGTTGGCGCGCTGCCGGAAATAGTAGAGCAGGGTGAGCACAATGGCCATCGCGGCCAGTGCAGCCAGCAGGATGCGGTCTTCACGCGCTTGCTGTTTGGCCAGACTGGCCTGGGCGGCTTCGTGTTTCAGGCGCTGCTCGTCGGCATAGCGGCGCGATTTTTCCTGGAGCAAGGCAGCGCGTTCGCGGCTCCATTCGAAGGCAGTTTTGAAATCGCCTTGTTTGGCGGTCATCTCCTGGAGTTTCTCCACGGCCTGAAGTGCTGTTTCGGGCAGGGTTGCTGCTGCTGCGGCTGTCCGGGTCTGGCTGTACAGCGCCAGGGCGTCTTTCTGCCGGCCGTCGCGTTCGGCGATGTCGCCGCATATCCATGCCGACTCCGCTTCCCGGTGTTTGTCGCCGCTTTCCATTGCCAGGTCAAGGGCATTATGGGCGTATGTACGGGCCTTGCTGCGGTCAGACATCAGCCAGTTCTTGGCCAGTTTGTAATTGAGTTCCCATTTTTCATCCTTCGACGTGCTTTCCCGAAGGCGCGCTTCGAGCCGGGGATAGGTTGCGCAGGCAAGACAGATGCGCAGGCAATGAAAAGAAACACGACAAGAGCGGCGTGGGCGCGTAGGGACATGGTCGGGTTGTACGTGAAAGGGATAACAGCCAGCAAAATAAGCGAAAGAAGTGCAACTCCATGCGCGAATTGCAGCCATTTCTACATTTCATTGGTGTGAAAAGGATGTCCGGGATGTCCAGATTCGAACAGCAGTGTCCAGATTCGTACTTGTTGATTTGGAAAACACACACACAAAACACTGATAATCAATTTTATAAAAAAGTGGCACAAGGATGGCGGGTATGCTTTTCGGACCAGATCGCATTGTTTTTACCACAAACCTTCAAATCAATATGGCTTTCATAGCAGTTCCCATCCCGTCGCTCCCCGGAAAGCAGGACATCGAGATCGAAGTAACGATCAACGGACAGAAGCAGCAATTGCACTACCGGGTTGAACTTTTTTACTGGGAAGATTGTGCCATACCCATGATCGACCGCGCAGAATGTATCCGCCAGATGCTGTCGCGATACGACGACGACTGGACCCTGTACTACATCGGCGCGCCGACCGACGATTTTGTGCCCATTACTTTTGTCAAAAAGGGCGATATCGCCATCCAGCGCAAATTGATGCGCGGCGAGGCGGTGTGAAGACGACCGATTGAGTTTGTATTTGCACGGCCCGGAACAAATCATCCAACTGCCATGATCCGAAATATTCTAAAGCTGGCCCTTCGCAACCTCTTCAAGAGGAGCGGTTATTCGATGCTCAACCTTGCCGGTCTCACTACAGGCATGGTGTGCAGCCTGTTGATTCTGCAATACGTCTTATACGAACGGAGTTACGATCGCTTTCCGGCTGACGCCGACAGTGTCTATCGCCTGCGGCTCGACTGTTATCAGAAAGGCGAACTGGCCTGGCGTTCGGCAACCGTATTTCCGGCCTATGCGCCCTTTATGCAACGCGATTTCCCGGAAATCGAAGCCGCCTGCAGGCTCTACGATGCCGAAGCCATTTTCACCAATCATGACCGCGACCTGCACTTCGCAGAACGCAAAGGGTATTTCGCCGACGCCGGTTTTTTAAAAGTGTTCGACCTTCCACTGGTGCAGGGCAATACCGATCAGGCGCTGGCGGCGCCGTCGCAACTGGTTGTTTCCAAACAATTTGCACAAAAGTATTTCGGCACGGCGGATGTACTGGGCCAATCGCTGTCTGTCAATCGTGACGGAATGTCCGTCGATATGCAGATCACCGGAGTTTTCGATGCTTTTCCGGAAAATTCCCACCTGGTCGTAGATTACCTGATCTCCATGCCGACCCTGGCCAATATCGTGGTCGCCAGTGGCGATACCACGCGCCCCCTGGAAACAAGTTGGGGATGGTACGATTTCTACACCTACGTCAAACTGAACCCCAGGGCCGATGCCGGCGCATTTGCCGCCCGGGTACCGGCTTTCACCGATAAATACGTCAATTCAATCCCGCGACGGATACAGGCGGGCGTGCGCTTCGAAACCCTGCTCCAGCCGCTGACCGATATCCATCTGTGGTCGGATATCAACCAGGAGGCTGAACCCAACGGCGACGGCAAGACGGTGGGTTTGCTGTTTGCCGTAGCGTTTTTTATCCTGCTCATCGCCTGGATCAATTATATTAACCTGTCCACTGCCCGCGCCGTGGAACGCGCCCGCGAGGTGGGCGTGCGCAAGGTATCGGGCGCCACACGTGGACAACTTATCGGACAGTTTCTGGCCGAAAACCTGCTGCTGAATGCGGCCGCACTGGCGCTGGCGCTGCTGGTTGTATGGGGCGCCACGCCGGCCTTCGGCAATTTTCTGGGCAGCCGTGTACCCTTCAGCCTGCTGTCCGGTGAATCGCTGGCCTGGATGACGGGCATTTTTTTCGCCGGCACCCTTTTGTCCGGACTTTACCCCGCGCTGGTATTATCGGGGTTCCAGCCTGCGGCTATGCTGAAAGGAGCATTCAAAGGATCGTTCCAGGGCGCCAATCTGCGCCGCGGACTGATCGTGGGCCAGTTTGCCATATCGGTAGCGATGCTGGTCGGCGTGCTGGTGGTTACCCGCCAGGTGGCCTTCATGCGCAGCCAAAACCCCGGTTTTGACCGCACACAGACGCTCGTGCTGGAGGGGGCGGGCACCCTGCAAGATTCTCTGTACAAGGGTGTTTTCGAGGGATTCAGGCAGGAGGTACTCCAACTGCCGGGCGTGCAACGCATGACCAGTTCGTCTTCAGTGCCGGGCGACGAGATATACTGGACTGCCAGTTTTTCCCAATTGAAAAACATTGAAGGCCAGCAAAGCACCCTTTTCATACTCGGGGTAGACGCCGGTTTTGCCGACGCATACGACCTGAAACTCGCTGCAGGTCGCAACTTTGAGATCACGGACAAAAAAACGGTGATGCTCAACGAATCGGCTTGCCGGATACTGGGCTTTTCATCGCCGGAAACCGCCGTCGGTGCATATATCGCCCGCGGGCGAAACGATACCCTGAAGGTGTGTGGCATAGTACGCGATTTTCACCACCTGGGTCTGCAAAAAAACGTCGACCCCATGTGCCTGCAATACGGGCCCGACCACAGAAACTACTACTCCCTGAAGGTCGGAGGGGCCGATCTCAGGAAAACGCTGGCCGGTGTGGAAGCCGCCTGGCAGCGGCATTTCCGTGCCGACCCGTACAGCTATTTCTTCCTCGACGCGTTTTTCGACCACCAGTACAAGGCAGATTTGCTGTTCGGCAAAGTGTTTGGATTGTTCACCCTGCTCGCCATCTTCATTTCCTGTCTGGGTCTCTTTGGCCTGGCATCCTATACGGTGTTGCAGCGCACCAAGGAGATTGGTATCCGGAAGGTACTCGGCGCTAGTGTGGGCAGCATTACGGGTTTGCTTACCCGCGATTTCCTGCAGCTGGTTTTGGTAGCCATCCTGATCGCCTCACCGGTAGCCTGGTATATCATGAACAACTGGCTCTCCGATTTCGCCTTTCATATCGACATGCAGTGGTGGATGCTTGCGGCTGCAGGCCTTGCTGCGATCGCTATCGCCTTCCTGACCGTGAGTTTACAAACCATAAAAGCCGCGCTTACCAACCCGGTAGAGAGCCTGAAAAATGAATAGCCGTCAACAAAAGAATTGAACAAGATATGTACGCTACCTACCTGAAACTCGCATTCCGGAACCTGCTGAAAAACAAAACCTTCAGCGCCATCAACCTGCTGGGGCTCACCACCGGAACCGTATGTTGCCTCTATATTCTCTTGTACGTTCAGGACCAGCGCAGCTACGACAAGCATCACCACGAAGCAGGCAACCTGTTCCGGATCACTACTGAACTCAATCTGCCCGACGGGAACGACATCATGCCCATGGCCACCTGTTCGCCGCCGATAGCACCTGCCCTGGGCGCCGAGTTTCCGGAAGTGGAAGCCGCCGCACGTGTATGCAGTCCGCCGGGCGTGGAGCAAAACCACTTCCGCGTGGGCGAGAAGGTTTTTTCGGAGAAAAAAGGCTATTATGCAGACAGCACTTTTTTCCGGATATTCGACTACCATTTTCTTGCCGGCGACCCGCAACACGCACTCGACGAGCCGTATTCAGTCGTGATTTCAGAACAACTGGCCATAAAACTGTTCAATACAAGCGACGTATTGAACCAAACGGTCGGTATCGGCGGAGAATCGGGTGAGGAAAAATTCAAAATAACCGGTGTTTTCAACGACGCGCTCGGCAATACACACCTGATGCCGGCTTTCTTCAAGTCGATGAACTCCGGCGGTATCGGAGGGTTTGTGCGAAGCGACGACTCCTGGGCCGGCAACAACTTTATTTATGCTTACCTCCGCCTCCGCCCCGGCGCCGACGTACAGGCACTGGAGGCCAAACTACCTGCCTTCCTCCAGCGACACGGTGGGGAACAACTTCAACAATTGCATATCGGCAAAACGCTGCACCTCCAGCCCGTGCCCGCCATTCATACCGACGCGAGCCTGATCTCGGATATCGGTCAGAACACCAGCAAGGGTTTTCTGAACATGCTGTTGCTGGTAGCGGGTTTTATCCAGTTGGTGGCCTGCATCAATTTTATGAACCTGAGCACTGCCCGCGCTACACGCCGGGCACAGGAAGTGGGTATCCGCAAATCCGTAGGGGCAGGCAGGGGTTCGCTCATCGGCCAGTTTTTGAGCGAAGGCATGCTGCTTGCGGTACTGGCCGTCGCACTGGCCTTGCCGCTGGTGTATATGGCGCTGCCCTGGCTCAATCAACTGACCGGCGCCGAAGTGACGCTCCATTTGTACCAGAATGCATCCGTCTGGCTCATGGTAGCAGGCATGGCGCTGTTCACAGGTCTGGTAGCAGGCAGTTATCCGGCCTTTTATTTGTCTTCGTTCCAGCCCGTCAGCATCCTGAAAGGCATCACGTCCATGAAAAGCGGAAAAAATGCAGGATGGCTTCGGAAAGGGCTGGTTGTCAGCCAGTTCGTGATTTCGGCGGTGCTTATTATCGGCGCGCTGGTGGTTCAGTCCCAACTGCGCTATATGCTGAGTCTCGACCTCGGGTTTGAACGGAGCCAGAAGATCGTCATCCCGTTCCGTTCCGAGGAGAGCAGGGCCAGGCTCCAGGCCTTCCGCAACGAACTGGTCCGCTACCCCGAAGTGCGCTCGGCCTCTGCAATGGCCGTTTGTCCCGGCCAGATGATCTATAACGACGTACCGATGTACAAACCGGGTGGCGATATGAAAACCGCCATCGATATCCGGTATACCCAGGTTGATGAAAATTATCTTAAAACGCTGAAAATCAAACTGCTGGCAGGCAGGTTTGTTACCTCCGCCGATACGTCGGCGGTCATCGAAAAAGCCCGGGTGGTCCTGAATGAAAAAGCGCTGAAACAACTGGGCATCCCGGTAGAGGAGGCGCCGGGCGTAGTGCTGCATTCGGATATTATGGGCCGGCATCTTGAATTTACCATCATCGGAGTCATGCAGGATTTCCTGTACCAGAACCTCGGCAAAAAACTCGACCCCTTCATGGTGATGGCCGCCGCGCCGGCCGAATTCGCCCATGTCGTCGTTGATGTACATACGGAAGACTATGCCGCGTTCCTTGCGAAAACGGAGTCTGTCTGGAAAAACGTCCTGCATGATGTGCCGTTTGAGTACTCCTTTCTCGACGAAGACTTTGCCAGGCTGTACAAAACGGAACAGACGCTTTCCCGCATCATCAGCGCCTTTACCCTGATGGCGATCCTGATCTCCTGCCTGGGCCTGCTGGGGCTCTCTATCTTTACTGCCGAGCAACGCAGGAAAGAGATCGGCATCCGGAAAGTACTCGGCGCGAGCGTTGCCGGCATTACCAGCCTGCTGGCCAGGGATTTTGAAACTGGTGCTCCTGGCTTTCCTGATCGCCTCGCCTGTTGCCTGGTACGGCATGAACCTGTGGCTCGATGATTTTGCTTACCGCACCCATATCGAGTGGTGGGTATTTGCGCTTGCGGGCACAATCGCCGTCGCCGTGGCATTCCTGACGGTGGGTTTCCAGAGCGTGAGGGCGGCACTGGCGAACCCGGTGAAGTCGCTGCGGAGTGAGTAGAACCGGGAGCCCCCCCCAGGGTCTTGAATGACCTCGGAGAGGTCTAAAGGGGGGGGGGGGGGACAAAATTACAAGCAGGGTGTGAAGGTAGGTTGACATCTACCAACATTAGACCTGGGCGCCGGATTTTGATGCGTCCGCGGGATACCCTGCTTTTGTCTGGTTCATTCCGTCCAGAAGCGCACGTGAATTGTCCGAAACTGAACAGAAAAACGAGGTCATTTCATTTCCAAACACCTGGTAATCAGTTGCTTGAAATTCCGGCATGACATGTGAGGCTGTTTTGTACTATGATCCGGAACTATATACAAACTGCCTGGCGTAACCTGCTCAAGTACAAGGGTTACAGCCTGATCAATATTCTCGGGCTTGCCTTCGGCATCACCTGTTGTCTGCTCATCCTGATGTACGTAGCCGACGAGCGCAGTTTCGACCGAAACTGGCCGAACGGCGACCGCATTTACCGCATATCGCTGGAACGCATTTATCCGGACCGCCGTACGGGATATGCCATCATACCCCCGAGTTATGCCCAGTCGGTAAAAAACGATTGCCCGGAGGTGGAAGAAGCGGTCCGGCTTTCCAACTTCAGTGAGGGCGGCATCGCGCAGTTCAAGCGCGGCAACGACGTGTTTGAAGAAAGCAGGCTGATCGGCGCCGACTCCACCTTTTTCCGGGTGTTCCATATCCCGCTCCTGTACGGCAACCCCGAAGAATGCCTCACCAATCCCGACGGCCTGGTGATGACGGCCTCTACCGCGCGGCGTTATTTCGGCAACGCCAACCCGCTGGGGCAAACGGTTCAATTGCTCGGCGGCCAGACGCCGCGGCAGTTGACCGTTACCGCCGTTTGTGCCGACCTGCCGGAAAACGTCCATTTTGCCTTCGATTTGCTGATGCCGACGAAAGGTGTGCGTTTCCTCAATGAACTCAACCACATCAGTTTTGCCGCCAATACCTACCTGTTGCTGCACCCCGGCGCCGACCCAGGGGCGCTGGAAGCAAAATTTCCCGGTATTGTTGAAAAATACGCCGCCGGAGAGATACAGCGCAATTTCGGCGTCTCCTGGCCCGAATACAAAGCCGCCGGCAACGGGTACCGGTACTACCTCACGGCCCTGCCCGACATCCACCTCAACAGCAACCTGGAGTTTGACCTCAAGCCCAACGGCAACGCGACCATGGTTCGTATTTTTACGATCATCGCATTTTTTATCCTGCTCCTCGCCTGCATCAACTTTATGAACCTCGCCACCGCCCGCAGCGCCGAACGTGCGAAAGAGGTCGGCATACGTAAGGCACTCGGCAGTCTGCGCCGCCAGGTGGCAGGGCAGTTTCTCGTGGAAGCCGTGCTGACCAGCGCCCTCGCTGCGGTGATCGCCGTGGGACTGGTGGCCTTGCTGCTGCCTTCGTTCAACGACCTGGCAGACAAACACCTGACCCTGGGGGCCTACGCCGACAGACTGACCATTCCCGGATTTATCCTGATGGCCCTGTGCACCGGACTGCTGGCAGGCAGTTACCCTGCCGGCGTGTTGTCGGGCTTCCGGCCCATTGAGGTGCTGAAAGGTCGCTTTTCGGCGCAGAAAAAAGGCGTCTGGCTGCGCAACGGGCTGGTGATTTTCCAGTTTGCCATTTCCGTGGGCATGATCATCAGCACCCTGGTGGTATTCAGCCAGTTGTACTACATTTCCAATAAAAAACTCGGCTTTAAGAAGGACAATGTAATTATGGTGGAAAACGGTTTTGCCCTGGGACCGAAAAATGAAGCCTTCAAACAGGAACTGTCCAGAATTGCCGGTGTGGAAAGTGTGGGCGGCGCCAATGAAATGCCCGGCGGCACCAACTACTTCGGCATATCGTTTAAAAAACCGGAAGACCACGAGACCGTAACCGGCCGCGGGTGTGTGGTCGACGACCATTTTGTGCAGACCCTTCAAATGGAAGTGCTCAACGGGCGCAGTTTTTCCCGCGATTTCAACGATTCCCTTTCCGTGGTGCTCAATGAACGGGCAGCCAAAGACCTGGGCCTGGGGCCCGACCCCATCGGCAAACGCATCATCCAGACCGGCGCTTTCTTCGATACCAAAGCGTCCGATGTGGCCCTGACGGTGATCGGCGTGATCCGCGACTTTCACTTCCAGAGCCTGCACGAGCCTATTGTACCGCTGTTCCTGATGTACAACAAGGTATTTCAGGGTGTGGACAACGCGGTGGCCGTCAGGGTGCAGCCGGGACAGATCCAACCCTTCCTGGTCGAAGCCGAAAATCGCTGGAAGGCGTTTTTGCCCGACCAGGCGTTCCATTACTCCTTCCTCGACGCCAACCTGGCGGCCCTCTATGCCGCGGAGCGAAGGGCCCAGCGCATTTTCGGGCTGTTTGCCGTACTGGCCGTATTCATCGCCTGCATCGGTCTGCTCGGTCTGGCGGCATACATGACGCGGCAGCGCACCAAAGAGATCGGCATCCGCAAGGTACTGGGCGCCGGAACGGGAAGTATCATTGGCCTGCTGGCCAAAGACTTCATGCGGCTGGTGGCGGTTGCCATCGTATTGGCATCTCCGCTGGCAGCGTGGACCATGCACCGCTGGTTGTCCGATTTTGCCTACCGCATTTCGCTCAGTTGGTGGATGTTTGCGGTTACAGCCGCACTCGCCGCAGGCATCGCGTTTTTTACGGTGAGTTTTCAGAGTCTGCGCGCCGCACTGACCAACCCGGTGAAAAGCCTCCGGTCGGAGTAAGGGCGCTCACGACTTTTTAAACCGCGCTTCCTCTACCTGCTTCGCATCCGCGCCCAGCGCCCGCCAGCGGTGGCGTGCCGACCAGCGGTGGGCGCGGCCTTCGGCGGTGTCGGCGATCAGATCGCCGAGCACGGGACCCATTTTCAGGGCGTGGCCGCTGCCGCCCGCTGCGACGGTCAGGCCTTCGAGCGCCGGATGCCGGTCGATCCAGAAATGCCCGTCGGGCGTATCGCTGTACAGGCAGCGCCGGGTGAACACGATCGGGTCGTCGGCCAGGGCGGGCAGGCTCTCATGCAGAAACTGGCGGAAATGCCGGGTGTCTTCATCCGTGACCACCCGCCTGTCGCGTTCGGGGTCAATCTGTTGCCCGATGCCGTGATTGGCGATCTTGACCACGCCCTCTCTGGGGTGCAGGGGAAACCCGTACCAGCCGGTGTTGGATATGTCTGCGGTGAAGACGGTGAACCCGGGTGTGGAAAAAAGTTCAGGCCGGGAGGGTTTCAGGTGAAAAACCGGGTGCCCCGTGCTTTTCAGAAACGGTTGCAGTTCGGGCAGCAGGTGCTGCGTGTAGGCGCCCGCGCATACCACGACATGCCCGGCGTCGAATTGCCCGCCCTCGCGTGTATGCACGCCCGTCACGCGTCCGCCCGCATGTGTGAGGGTGGCTGCTGTTTGGCCCGCATGTATTTCCACCCCGAGTTCGGCGGCATAGGCGGCCAGCGCATGGACCACCCTGCCCGATTCGGCGAAGCCCGCTATGGGGTTGAAAAACGCTTCGGTGTAGTTGCCCCCGCTGAACGCGGGAAAGCGCTGCCGGATGGCGTCGGCGTCGAGGCGTTCGGGTTGATAGCCCTTGCGGATCAGGTTGTGGTAACTGCTCATTTCAAAGGCCTCCGGCCCGGGCGTCTGCCGGCAGAGCATCAGAAAGCCAACTTGGTGGTACAGGGTATCGCCGAACTGCTCGTTCCAGGCGTGCCAGCCGTCGACGGCGACCTCCACCATGTCCATGTACTCGCGGTCGGCGCCGTACTCCATGCGCACCACCTTACTGATGTCGGTCGATGCGGCCAGCGGGTGCGGTATAGCATCGGGGTTCAGGATACCCACGTGGTAGTGGCGCCGCCGCAGCGCAATGGCTGTGGTAACGCCGAAAATGCCGCAGCCGATGATGAGGAAGTCGTATTTTTTCATAAAAGGGTTTTGAAATGGCGGCGTCTGGGGTCAGGCGGCAAATTTAAGCAGATAGCCTTCACCGTTGCCCGGTGGTTACGCCTGTGTACGACGGATTTCCAAATCCGTCGAAGCGGCATCTTCTTCATTCATCGGATGGTTTTGAGCCATCTGATGAATCTTGTAAGCCGGCGGTACCGGTGGCGCCACTAAGTACCGCTCCAATACACCCACCAAAACACCCCGCTGAAGTATGCCCACAACAGTGAAAACATGATATGCACCGCCGTTTCAAAGGTTTTACCGCGCCAGAGTTTCGGGGAGTAAACAAAAAACTGGATGCCCAGCCTTATTGTCCAGAACGCCCCCAGCCCCAGGCATATGTTTTTCCCCAGACCGGTAGTTACCAGGTCATTTGATGACGTCAGGCACAGTAGACCCATCAGTCCGACTGTTAACGCAATAAAAAAGGTATGCACATACAACATCTGCCTGTTGATGAGGCTCAACGATCGGGCCTCTTTTGCCCAATTGAAATACCTGGGAAAAATGACGTGTATCGCGGCCAGCGCAACCAGAATGGCGCCAATAATCTTAAGATGCGTCTCCATGCTTTTTGAGGATAAAGGTTGAGATAAACGGGGTGATCTTGATTTCGTTTTCCAGGCTTAGCCCCGATAACCGGAAGGTCTGTAACCATGTTTTTTTCGAATGGAAATGAAGAAAACCAATGGTATAGGCCAAAAAATTGGGGGTATCGCGCAGGTGTTCTGTTACGACAATCCGGCCCGACGGTTTTACCACCCGATGAAGATGCCTGAAGAAAACCACTCGTTCTGCCTCATTTCGAATCTCATGTGCTGCCAGCAGGAGCAGGATCATATCTGCCGAGGCGGCGACCAGCGGCAGGTCGGAGGTGTCAACCTGTATTGTTCCGGGATAAGGCGGCCGGGCTTTTCGCGCCCTTTGGATCGATATTTCCGTGTGTTTTTCCGGGTTGTAGAAATCGAGGACACGGAGCGTAGCATGGGGGAACTTGTGTTGCAGCAAACCACTTGTCTCATCAAATCCGGCATGGATATTCACGATGTCCATACATTGATCCGTTTGCAGGGCATCCAGCCAGTTGAGTTGGTATAAGTCGGAGTAATCGTAAATATAGCCCGATACCAGGAGGGAAACAAGCAGGGCGCCGCCCCCGAGCGCGCACCCGATACCGGCGTACAGTTGGAGAGACGCTGGCAGGTGCGGGTACACGAGTGCAACCAGCAACAGCAACCCGCATGCGATGGCATAAAAATGCCAGTTGAACCGGACGATGTTCCATACCCCCTGAAATCCTGATCTCAGCCGTTCCATGTTTCGAGCCTGCCTTTTTTCCAGTGATACGGGATGTTCTTGATGATGAAGGCATTGGCCAGCACGCAGGTGTCGAGATACAGTTCGGACAAAAACGAAATATGGTAATCCACAACCGTGATGGGCCTGGGTGTCCAGTTTTGTCTGACGCCTTCTATGATCAGCACCTGCCTTTTCCGGTCGTTGTAAGTAAAGGTAAACGGCAGCGGTCCGGCAAACCGACGGGCCTGACTCCAGTCGGCAAAAGGGGAGCCCACCGGCAAGGGCGTGTCTTCCTCCTGTGGCATTTCACAGGTAATTTCAAGACCGGAGCGAATGGATTTAACCGTTGTCCGGTTGCCCGAAACGACCTGTGCTACATCTGTGGTGGTGTACCTGTATTGTGTAAAAATATTGCCCAAAACCTGCATTTTCATTTTATCGGTTTCAGATTTAAGGATGTACAGGCCCCTCAATCGTTTCCCGCTGTTGCTGGTATAGCGGACAAAAATTCGGTAGCCGATTAAAAAGAAGTCATGCCCCGAAAATGCCGGAAATCCTTTGGGCCGCAACCCGGTTGTCCGGACCATCGCGACCGCAATAAACGCCCATTTGTCGTCGAACGTATCCAGGGTCAGGCATGGAGGAATCATGTGCCGAAGTGCTGCCTCTGGGACCGCAAAAGTCAGGACGATGGAACGTTCAAAAAATGCCTCGACGGCAAACGGGTGGTTTTTTAAAAACGACAACATATTAGACTTGTTGAGGTGGAAGTCTATTATATCCGGCGCCCCGGTCGGGGATGCTGAATGAATTCATTCCAGTACACGACCAGGATGAAGAACAGGGCAAACAACGCATTCATCCTGCCCCAAAGCAGCAGGTCCGGTACCAGCATAAACTCCAGGATATTCATCACGGTAACAACCGCGATCTGGACCATCGCATTCCACCGCGTTTTGATCCCGCTCAAAATCCAGAGGGCCATGAGCATTTCCGCCACACCGATCAATTTAGTCAATGGCGCGGCGTAATCCGCTCCAATAATTCGGGCGACGATCTGCTCGTGCCTCGGGACGAGGTGCAGCACTTTACAGAACAAGCCATTGGCTATCCAAACGGTTGCTATTCCATAGCGGAGCAGTGTATGGATTTTTTTGTCGGGCATGGTAAGGGGTTGTATGTTACTTATGTTGCAGCAAATCTAAACAATGAAACCGGCCGGCGGGGGGACCCCAAAAAAAATTGTGGGGGGGAAAGGGGGGGGGGGCCGGGGAAACACCACCTCCCTCAACGTTAGTTGGAGCCATCCGATGAATAAAGGTGTCGCAGCAAAAATACGCCCCGCTCCCCTGCATCATCCCTAAACCACTGTCCGAAAGCGTACACCCCCGTCCGCTTTCGGGCATTTTTATCGGACAAAATATTTTGCAACTATCTGATATATAATCACTTGTTGGATTGGCAATGGAATTGCAACAGTCCATATATCCATTCATTGTTCAAATAAACAAGCCCGGACATGTTTCGTATTCTCCTGCTCCTGCTGATCGCTGCCTCGCTGCAGAACTGCCAGACGACCTCCACCACCACTGAGGAGGATATGTTTGCCGAAAGCAAGGCATACATACCTTATACGCCTTCCGACCTGCAGAAATTGCGCTGGCTCGCCGGCGCGTGGAAAGGCGAAGAGAACGGCAAAACCATCCGCCAACTCTTCCAGTTTCACAACAACGCTTCCCTCGAAATCATGTGCTTCGGCGAGGATGGCAACCTGAGTTCCTGTGTGTTCTCCTGGCGCGACGGTCGTTTCTACTACGGCGACAACCGCCAGTGGGTGGTCACCTGGATCGGTGAAAAAGACATCCGTTTCGACCCCGTCGGTCCGGGCACAGACCCCATGACCTGGACGCGCCTGAACGACAGCCAGTGGCACCTGGTTCGCCATGCTGCCTCGGGCGACAGGGCTTCTTTGATGGAGCGGACGGAAGACATGACGCCTTGATCGCCGCTCCCTGGGCGATGGAAGGGCTTTGACATAATGCGGTTACCGGTACACCTCTACAGCTATGATACAGAACTACCTTAAGATTGCTTTCCGCAACCTGCGCAAAAACAGGTTGTATTCCTTCCTCAATATCTTCGGATTGTCGCTGGGGATCGCGGCCTGCCTGCTTATTCTGCTCTATGTCGTGCACGAACTGAGTTACGACCGCTGGAACCCCAATGTCGAACGCATTGTACGCCCGGCGGCAGATATCAGTTTCGGCGGGAATCACATGCAACTGGCCGTTATCGCCTCGGTCGTAGGCCCCGAAGCAAAGCAGGAGTTGCCGGAAATACAGGCATGGTGCCGTTTCCGCGATTACGGCACCTACCTCGTGAAACGCGACGGAGAAGCACAGCAAAACATCCGGGAAGAACACGTGCTGACCGTAGACAGCAGTTTTTTTGAACTCTTTCCGCTGAAAATGGTGGAAGGCGACTCGCGCACCTGCCTCGTGCAACCCAATACAATGGTCATATCGCGCAGCCGGGCGGAGAAATATTTCGCTTCGCCACAGCAGGCCATTGGCCAGACCCTCGTGCTGGAAAACGACCAGCGCCGGCAGGTGACAGCCGTTTTCGAAGACATGCCCGGCAACGCCCACTTCCGCGCCGACCTGCTGCTGTCGATGAACGGCAACGAGGAAATAAAGAACGACCCGCCATTCTGGGTTTCCAACAACAATTTCCACACCTATTTCCTGCTGCAAAAAGGCACAGACCTCGCGGCATTTCACCAAAAATTCGACCGGCTGTCGAGAAGTAAAATCGGCATAACAGCCCGGCAACTGCTCGGCACCTCCCTCGAAGATTTTGAAAAAACGGGGCAATACGCCCGATATTACCTGCAAAACCTCACCGACATTCACCTGCGCTCCGACCTCACCGCCGAACTGGCGCCAAACGGCAGCATCGGTTACGTGTGGGCGTTCAGCGCCATTGCAGCCTTTATCCTGCTGATCGCCTGCATCAATTTCATGAACCTTTCCACGGCGCGCTCGGCGGGCCGCGCGAAGGAGGTGGGCGTCCGCAAGGTACTCGGCGGCGAGCGCAGCGCCCTGATCGGGCAGTTCCTGAGCGAGTCCGTGCTGTTGTCTGCATTTGCCGTGCTGCTCGCCGTCTGGCTTGCGGCGCTGGCCATGCCCTGGTACCGCGACCTGACGGGCCGCGACCTGTCCATGCCCTGGAGCAGCCCGGTGTTCTGGTTGTCGCTGCTGGCTGCAATCGGGACCGTTGGGATACTGGCAGGCAGTTATCCCGCGTTTTTCCTCTCCGGCTTCAACGCCATTCGCGTGATGAAAGGCCAGGTAACCGGCATTGGCAAAGGCGGCGGTTTCCGGAATGTGCTGGTCGTATTCCAGTTTGTGATCTCGGTGACGCTTATCATTGCCACTATGCTGGTTTTCAAACAGTTGAATTTTATCCAAAACAAAAAACTGGGCTTTGAAAAAAGCCAGATTCTCATCCTTGACGATGCCTATGCCCTGGGAGACAAGGTGTACCTGCTCAAGGAGAAAATGCTGCAAAACCCGGCGATTGAAAGCGCCACGGTGTCGGGCTTTTTGCCCGTGCCGTCGAACCGCAGCGACCAGACTTTTTCCAAATCCCGCGCTATTGAGGCCGATAATTCCGTCGGTATGCAACGCTGGCGCGTCGACAACGACTACCTGAAAACGCTGGGCATGGAAATCGTGCAGGGGCGTTCGTTCGACCCCGCCCGGATATCCGACAGCATGGGCCTCATCATCAATGAAACGGCTGCCAAGCTATTCGGCTTCAGCGAGCCGGTCGGCCAGAAGATATATACGCTCGACAACAACATTCAGGGCAAACCCAAACCGGAAGACTTTGTCGAACTGGAAGTCATTGGCGTGGTGAAGGACTTCCACTGGTCGAGTCTTCGGGACAATATCGGTCCGCTTTGCATGCAATTGGGTCGGTCGAGGGGACTGATCTCTTTCCGCTACAAGGGTTCTGAAACGGCGGCGGTGACGGCAGCGCTCGAAAGCGAGTGGAAAAACCTGGCAACGGGGCAGCCGTTCAGTTACCGCTTTCTCGACGATTCGTTTGCACGGATGTACGATACGGAACGGCGCATCGGCACGATCGCCGCCATCTTCGGCCTGTTGTCCGTTTTGGTATCCTGCCTGGGGCTGTTCGGCCTCGCGGCGTTCACCACAGAGCAGCGCACCAAGGAGATCGGCATCCGGAAAGTGCTCGGCGCATCGATCGGCAGTATCACGAGCCTGCTGACGCGCGATTTTTTGAAACTGGTCCTGCTCGCTATCCTCATCGCCACGCCGCTGGCCTGGTACGCTATGGACAAGTGGCTGGCCGATTTTGCCTACCGCATCGAAATGCACTGGTGGATGTTTGCCCTGGCCGGCCTGCTCGCTGCCCTTATCGCATTCCTCACCGTGGGCTTCCAAAGCGTCAAGGCCGCAGTAATGAACCCCGTCCGGTCGCTGCGCAGCGAATAGGAAAACCCCACCACTTACCACTAATCACTTAACACTTATCCACTTACCACTCACGAGACCATGCTCGCCAACTACCTCTCCCTTGCGCTCAAAAACATCCTGCGCCGGCGTTTTGTGGCGGGAATCAATTTGCTGGGACTATCTGTGGGGATAGCCGTTTGTAGCCTCATTGGCCTGTTCATGTTGCATGAGCAGTCGTTCGACCGCTTTCACGACAAGTCGGGGCGTATTGCCAGGCTCAACACAACCATGAAATACCCTGGAGCGAGCGAGTCGACCAGCGCGTATTCCTCGTATCCGATGGGGGCGTTTCTGGCGGAGACTTTCGACAAGGAAATCGAAACCATTTGCCACCTGACCCCGATCGACAAGGATTTTATCCTGCAAAACGGCAACAACCGGCAGACCATCCGGCAGGTATTTGCCGCCGACAGCACCTTCTTCCACGTTTTCGGGTTCCGGCTGCTGTATGGCGACCCGGCAACGGCGCTCAGCCGGCCGCAATCCATCGTTCTGACACGCAAAACAGCGGAGTCGATCTTCCTGACGCCCGATGCCGTGGGAAAAACGCTTTCCAAAACCTTTGTTTCGCCCTACACCCAAAGCGATACGACGGAATACTTCACCGTCGGCGGAGTGCTGGACAACATTCCCGAAACCTCGCATTTGCAGTTCGATGCGCTGCTATCGGGCACGCAAAAGCCGTACTGGGCTATCTGGTCGCCCGGCATCGAACAGGACTGGCATGTGCTGGGGACAATGACGTATATCCTGTTCCGTTCCGATAAAACAGCATTGGCGGCACTGGAACGCCAAATCCCTGCGGCGCTGAAATCCCGCATGCCGGGCGCTCAAAATGTGGCCCACCACCTGCAGGCCCTGTGCGACATACACCTCGGATCAAGAGGTATCACAGCCGATCCGACGAGCAATTACGCCCGCTTCGACGGACAGTACCTGCGTATTTTCGGGTATATCGGCCTGTTTATCCTGCTCATTGCGGCGATCAACTACTCCAATTTGTCCACCATACTCGCCGGAAGCCGGGCGAAGGAAATCGCGGTCCGGAAAAGTATCGGCGCCAGCCGCCAGGCCGTAATCACCCAGTTTTTGGTCGAGTCGACCCTGACGTCTGTGCTGGCGATGTTAATAGGCGGGGCACTGATCGCCCTGTCGCTGCCCTACCTGCGACAGCTCGACTATCCTGTGTCGGCGCTGGAGGCCTTGCGCGATCCCCGTGTCTTGCTGGCCGGCGCCGGCGGTGTATTGCTGCTGGGTATGCTGTCGGGCGGTTACCCGGCATTCCAGGTCGGCGGCTTGGGTCCGGCCGGGATACTGCGCGGACAACAACAGACCGGCAAAAGCAAAAACAGTTTCGTACCGGTGCTGGTCACCGGACAATTTGTGGCGGCGGTTGCCCTGATCGCCTGTACGCTGGTATGCTACCGGCAGATGCAGTTTTTGCAACAAACCGACCTGGGTTATTCCACGGCGCAGATACTCACCCTCGACCTGGGTATGCCCAATCTGTACAAGGCGCAGGTGCTGCGGGAAAAAATGGAAAGCATTCCGGGTGTGTTCGGCACAAGCGTTTCGGATCAGATCATGGGCAACGGCCTGGTGCAGTACGGGGTCCGGTACATCCAAAACGGGAAGACCGAACAGGTGGCCGTACCCTGTCTGGCTGCCGACGATCAGTTTACCGGCCTGTTTGACATGAAACTTGCTGCGGGCCGCACCTTTTCCAAAACAGGCGCCGAAAACGGTACGGAATACCTCATCAACGAAACCCTGGCCCGCCGCATCGGCTGGAACGAAAACGCCGTGGGTCAGCAGATCGCCATCGCCTGGCTCCAGCAATACGGCACCGTGGTGGGCGTGCTGAAAGATTTTCATTTCAACTCGCTGCACCACAAGATCGAGCCCGTCTGCGTGCGGGCAGCCAATATGGCCAACAGCATCAGTCTGAAAATAGCGACTAAAGACGCCGCAGGCACCCTTCGCCAGGCCGAAACCGTTTGGAAATCCGTCATTACCGACCGGCCATTTGAGTACAAATGGGCAGATGCGCAATTCGCGGAAACCTACAAGGCCGAAACACGCTTCAGCCGCCTCACGGGGCTGGGCGCAGGCCTGGCGGTATTCATCGCCTGCCTGGGCCTGCTCGGGCTCATCACTTTTATGATCGAACGGCGGGTAAAGGAGATCGGCATCCGGAAGGTGCTGGGGGCCTCAGTTGCGGTCATTACGGGGATTCTGGCCCGCGATTTACTGAAATTAGTCTTGCTGGCTATACTCATCGCCACACCGCTGGCCTGGTATGCCATGCAGGAATGGCTGTCCGATTTTGCCTACCGCACCAGTATCGAATGGTGGATGTTTGTCGTGGCGGGTGTGGCGGCCGTGGGCATTGCCTGCCTGACCATCGGTTTTCAAAGCATAAAGGCCGCATTGGCCAACCCGGTAAAAAGCCTTCGCTCGGAATAATAGATACCCATAAATGCTCCGGTTATGATCAGACACTACATCAAAATCAGCCTTCGCAACCTGCTGAAAAACAAACTGTTTTCGGCGATTAAACTGCTTGGATTGACTACCGGGATCAGCAGTTGCCTGTTGATCGGACTGTACCTGCAACACGAACTTAATTTCGATGCTTTTCACGAAAAAGCGGACCGGATCGTGCGTGTGACCATGTCGTTCCGTTTTGATGGCAATACCAGGAATGTGGGTGTCACCGGCAACAAGGTCGTCCCGGCATTCCGGCAGGATTTTCCGGAAGTGGAAAACGGTGTGCGGATCAATGCATTCACCGAGGTGGTCAAAAACGGCGACCAGATGTTTGAAGAGAAGGATTTTTACTACGCCGACAGCACCTTTTTCGATGTTTTCACTTTCCCGTTTTTGTCCGGCGACGCCCGTACCGCCCTGAACGCACCCAACCAGGTGGTACTGACCAAACGCATGGCCGCAAAGTACTTCGGCGACGAGAACCCCGTAGGCAAACTTCTAAAGGTAGGGGCCTCGGAATCGTTTACCGTGACCGGCGTCATGGCTGATCCCCCCGCCAACTCGCAACTGCAACCCGGCTTTGTGGCTTCTATCGTCGGCCTGCCCGATATGCGGCCCGACCGCGCCACCTGGTGGAATGCCAATTACGGCGCCTACCTGCTGCTCCGCGACGCCGATGCGTGGAAAACGCTCCAGGCAAAAATCCCGGCATACATGCGCGGCTTCTCCAGCGAACACAATGCAGAGGGCGATAATTTTCTGAGTTACAACCTCGAACCCCTGCGCAGCGTACACCTGCACTCTGCCGTGGCCAACAAATTCGAGCCCAACGGCGATATCCGGTACCTGTACATGCTGGCCCTGGTCAGCCTGTTCATCCTGATTATCGGCGCTACTACCTATGTCAACCTGACGACGGCGCTGAGCACCGAACGCGCAAAAGAGGTAGGCATACAAAAAGTGCTTGGGGCCGGAAAAATACAGTTCATCTGGCAGCACCTCGGCGAAGCGGGCATCCTGACCGGGCTGGCCTTGCTGTGCGGTTATGCCCTGGCGATCCCGCTGCTGCCCGCCTTCAGTGAATTGATCGACCGGCCGCTCCACTGGGCGCCGCTGACGCAACCAGGTTCTATCCTGGCTGCGCTGGGCTTCTGGGCCCTGGTCAGTGTACTCGCCGGGGCATACCCGGCATTTGCCGTGTCCGGGTTCCTGCCCGCCAGGGTGCTGAAGGGACAGTTCAAATTCAGTTCGTCGGGCGCCTGGCTGCGCAAATCACTGATTGTGTTGCAGTTCGGCATTTCGTTTTTTCTCATCGTCTGCACGATGGTGCTGAAGCAACAACTCGGTTTTATCCAGAATAAAAAACTGGGCTTCGATAAGGAACAGGTACTCGTGCTCGAAGCAGACCAGAACATTATTGACCGGCTCGATGCCATCAAATCTGAATGGCTCAAACATCCCGGGATCGCCGGCATATCGCTTGCATACGAGTCGCCGGTGCTCATCAAAGGCGGGTACGGCATCGACAAATCGGTTAGCGGCCGGGCAACCGGCAATGTGCAGGCACTGCCTGTGGATCAGGATTTTATCAAAACCATGAATATCGAACTGGTGGCAGGCGCCGACCTGGACCGCCAGGACGTCGAACTGGCGCGCAGGCAGCAAAAACGGCTCGATACCGTCAGCATGCTCCCGATCCTGATCAACGAAAAACAGGCGAAACTATTCAACTGGACGCCAGACGAAGCCGTGAACAAACTGGTCAATTTCAACGGCCGGCAAAGCAGGATCAAGGGCGTGATAAAGGATTTTCACTTTTCTTCCATGCACGAGCCCATCGGCAACCTCGTGTTGTTTCCCGACACCTGGGGACAGGTACTGCTGCTCAAGCTCGGCGGCAACACCGTGCAGTCAGCCCTGGGCTTCCTCGAAAACAGCTACAAAACCCTGGCGCCGCACCGGCCTTTTGCCTGGCATTTTCTCGACGATGAACTGGAGAAACTGTACCGCTCCGAGATCCGGACGTCGCGGCTGATCTCCACCTTTTCCATACTGGCCATTTTTCTGGCCTGCCTCGGGTTGTTCGGACTGGCGTCGCACAGCATTGCGCAGCGCACCAAGGAGATCGGCATCCGGAAAGTACTGGGCGCCTCCCTGGCTTCTGTGCTGACCCTGCTGTCGAGCGATTTCCTGAAGATCGTATTGCTGGCGGTCGTACTGGCCACGCCCTTGGCCTGGTATGTCATGCAAAACTGGCTGGAAAACTTCGCCTACCGTATCGAACTGCGCTGGTGGGTGTTCGCGGTGGCAGGTGCAGCGGCAGTGGGCGTGGCTTTCCTGACCGTAAGTTATCAGAGCCTGAAGGCGGCGCTCGACAACCCGGTGAAGTCGTTGAGGAGCGAGTGACCGAAGTTTCATGCACGTCCGTTCCCGCACATGGCCGTCCGAAAGCGAACAGTTTGTGGTAAATATATTTTTTATATATCACTCATAATCAACATCCTGTAATTTCGGCACGTCGTATGGAGCAATATATTCGGTGCAGGAAAAAAGCCTGCCCGCACACGCGATGAATCAGAAAGGCAGCACACTGGTCCTGATATGCCTGTTCTTCGGCATATCCCTGGCGGCGCAATCCGGCGACAAAAGCGCCGAAACGATCATCCGGGAAAACAGCGCCGCTTTTTCCCAAAACCTGGTGGCGGGCGATATCGACGCGGTTGTCGCAGCCTATACCGACGACGCCAAAATATTTCCCGGCGGACAGGATATCCTGCGGGGCAGCGAAGCCATCCGCCGGTACTGGACGCCCGGACCGGACCGGAAAAGCCAGACAGTGTACCATCGCGTTAACCAGGAGGAAATATCCATCACCGGCAGCGAGGCATACGATTGGGGTTATTACGAAGGCCGGACCCGCTACGAGGATGGCAAGGAAACGCCCTGGAAAGGCAAATACGTGATCGTCTGGAAAGAAACCGCCCCTGGCGTCTGGAAAATATACCTCGATATCTGGAACCGTGTTCCCAACGACTAACAAAAACAAAAGTTTATGTGGCAAAACTACCTCAGCATTGCCTGGCGCAACCTGAACCGCAACCGCATGTACGCGGTGATCAACGTCCTGGGCCTGGGCATCGGTATCGCAGCCGTGGTATGGGGCTACCAAACCAACCGCTTCTGTTTCAGTTTCGATACTTTTCACCCGGACCGGACGCACATTTTCCGGGCAATTTCCTACCGCGAAGGCAGCGACGGTCCCAAGGGGCTCGTCCCCCTGCCGATGGTGCAGGCCGCCAGGCAGGACTTTGCGAGTATAGAGGATTACGTGCGCCTCGACAGCCGCGGCACAGATATCAAAACCGAAACCGGCGAGCCGTTTAGCGAGAAAGTGCATTTTACCGATCCCGCTTTTTTCGAGTTTTTCAACTTTCCGCTCCTGTCGGGAAACAGCGACCTGCGCGACAAAAGCGCCGTGCTGATCACCGAGGAAATGGCGACCAAGTATTTCGGGAAAGAAAACGCGCTGGGTAAAACGCTGGTCTTTTACACCGGGGAAAAGGTCACGCTGCCGCTCACGGTAAAGGGGGTACTGAAAAACCCGCCCGTCAATTCTTCCATCCAGTTCGACTTCCTCACACATTTCGACAACCAGAAAGTCGGCGACACCGCTTTCGTGCGTTCCGACAACTGGAAGTGGTTTGTCGATGCTGCCTTTTTCAGGATACCCAACCCGGCAGATGCCCCCCGGCTGGCCGGTGACCTGGGCAAATACCTCCCGCTTCAACAAGCGGCGCGGCCCGACCTGCGGCTAACCCGCTTTCGCCTGGAGCCCCTCTCCAATGCGGTGAACATGAAGATCGGCATGAACAGCCTGTACGACCGGCCCGACGATTCGGCCGCATACGGGCCCCTGGTGCTGGCCATACTCATCCTGCTTTCCGCCTGCCTAAATTTTGCCAACACCACCGTCGCGCGCTCCAACCGAAGGCTCCGCGAAATGGGTGTGCGCAAGGTGATGGGCGGCACGAGCGCCCAACTCCGGCGCCAGATGTTGCTGGAATGTTCCGCCATCGTACTGGCGGCTATTTTTGTTTCCGTCGTATTCAACCGCTGGTGGTTGCCCACCTTCAGCAGTATGTTCACGGGGCTCAGCGTGGAGGCAGACTACCTGCACGACCCCGCGCTGCTGATATTTCTGCTCGTTACATTTATCGGCACCACCCTGCTGGCAGGGGCATATCCGGCATTTTATGTGAGCCGGTTCAACCCCTCCACCATTTTCAGCGGCACGGTAAAATTTGGCGGCACCAACCTGTTTTCACGCCTGCTGCTGGGCTTCCAGGTGGTCGTCTCGCTGATGACCGTCATTTGCGGGATCGCCTTTTCCCAGAATGCTACGTTTCAGCGCAGCTACAACTACGGCTACGACCGGTCGAACGTGATGGGCGTGTATATCACCGACCAAAGTTTGTATGCTCCCTACCTGGAATCGGTGCGGCAACTGCCCGGCGTGGAGGCGATCGCCGGTTCGCGGCACCATGTCGGCTTCGGCTACCGCATGATGACGGCCGATGTGCAAGGCGAAAAACGGGAAACCAATTTTATGGAAATCGGCGACAACTACCTGAACACCATGAACCTGCAGGTAGTGGCGGGAAGGCCGTTCGATGTGCAGATGCCTTCGGATTACGAAAATGCCCTGCTGGTCACCCAAAAATTTGCCGCACAGTACGGTTGGACGGCCGATGAAGCGCCGGGAAAACAGGTGCGCATCGATACGCTCGCCTGCACGATCATCGGTACCCTGCGCGACTTCCATTCCGACAACCTGTTTGAGGAACTCGATCCCGTGGCTATGCGGCTGGTCCGCCCGGAAAAATGCGCCAATGTGATCATCCGGGCCAAACCCGGCGAGTTGAACAGTACATACGACAGGGCCAAGGCCGAATGGGCCAGGTTGTACCCGCTCAAACCCTTCCGCGGATTTTACCAGGATGAAGTGGCGGCAGAAGCGTTCCAGGTGACCAACAGCATCGCTACCATCTTTTCCTGGTTTTCGCTGGTGGCTATTCTGCTGACGGCGACAGGTCTGTTTGCGCTCGTTTCACTGACGGTATTGAAAAAGATGAAAGAAATCGCCCTGCGCAAAATTGTCGGCGCAAAACCCATGCAGATCATGGCGCTGGTCAACAAGGGCTATGTCTGGATATTCCTCGTTGCCGCGCTGATCGGCTGCTACGGCGGCTGGTCGCTGACCAAACTGCTGATGGACCTGATCTTCAAAATAAATGTCGGCGTGGGGCCGGCAGCGCTGTTTTCGGGCGTCGCATCCCTTTTCTGATCTCGGCACTGACGGTGGGTTTCAAGGTCTGGCAGGCAATTCGGACCAATCCGGCGGAGGTGCTGCGCAGCGAATGATTTTTTGCGGAGGTTACGGGGTTGCGCAGGTTGCGGGTTGTCTTAGCCACCGTGGATTTGCTGTAAGGTCAACGGGGGCTGATACAAGTCATCGTGAGTTTGTCATGTTGTAAACAACCGTCCGCTCTACAAGGGGTAGTTTACGACACTGCCCGCCCGCGATCCGGACAGGTGTTTACAACATGACAAACTCACACTGACATAAAGCCCGTTTATAAACATGGGCCAAGGCATCAAGCGATAAAACAGCCAAAACCCAAACCCAAAACCTCCGCCGCCCCCCCCCCCCGGCGGCCCCCCCCCCCCCCCCCCCCCCCCCCCCAACCCGTAACCCGTAACCCCAAACCCGCAACCCCCTTAACCCCTCACCCCCAACAACCCTTAAATTTGAATTAATCATGTGGAAAAACTACATCCGCGTCGCCTGGCGCAACCTGGCCAAAGGCCGCCTGTATTCGCTCATCAATATTTTCGGATTGAGTGCCGGCGCTGCCGTTTGCATCCTGATTATGTTGTACGTGACCAACGAATGGTCGTACGACCGCTTTCATACCCGATCGGAGCGTACGTACCGGATGTGGGTGAAGGAGCATTTCCGGGGCGATATCTTTTTTAATACCGTGACGCCGCTGGCGATGGGAGAGGCGCTGCGCGACAATTTTCCAGGTAGAAAAAGTGGCCCGATATGTCTCCGGCAATGTGGCCCTGCGGCAGGGCAATTTTATGGACCGGGAAGTGGTGCACTATGTCGATCCGGCATTTCTTGACGTTTTGATTTTCCGCTGATCAAAGGCAACCGGGCGTCGGTGCTGGCCGATCTGCACGCCGTGGTACTGACCGAAAAGGCGGCACAAAATACTTTGGCGACGCGTCGCCGCTTGGCCGCACGCTCGCGTTCCAGCAGGGCGACGGCTGGCAGGATTTCGTCGTGACGGGCATCATCAGCGCTGCGCCGGTCAATTCGAGCATACAGTACGAGGTGATCGTGCCCATGCAGAATTTCCTGAATGCGCTGCCCAAACGCGCACTCGACTGCTGGACCTGCGTGTTTTGCGAGACCTATGCGGTGTTCCGCGAGGGCGTCGACGGCGGAACGATGCAGGCCACCGCCGCGCCGTTTTTCAACCGTCAGGTCGCCGACGACTACCAGCCCGGCCAGTACGAGGTGGGGTTCCAGCCGTTGGCCGACCTTCACCTGAACAACGCCATGCCGCCGGGTATCGTGCCGGTGAGCGACGGGCGGTATCCGTATATCCTGGGCGGCGTGGCGCTGCTCATCCTGCTGCTGGCAGGGGTCAACTTCGTCACACTGGCCGTCGGGCGCTCGCTCACACGCGCCAAAGAAGTGGGCATCCGCAAATCGACGGGCGCCAGCCGCCGGCAACTGATGCTCCAGTTCTGGACAGAGGCCATTTTGACCGCCGTGATCTCGGTCGGCTTTGGCGTGGTGCTGGCCAAGGTGCTGTTGCCCCTGTTCAACACGCTATCAGGACAAGCGCTGGCGTTTCCTGTTTCGACAACCGTGCTGCTGTTCACACTCGGGCTGGCCTTGCTGGTCGGCCTCATCGCGGGACTGTATCCTGCCCTGCTGATGTCGGGCTTCTCACCCATCGCCAGTCTCCGGGGCGTGCTTGTACAGGGCCGTCAGGGGAAACCTGTGCTGCTGAAAAGCCTCGTAACCGTACAGTTTTTTGTTTCCCTGCTGCTGCTCGTCGCGACATTCGTGATGCAGCGGCAAATGACTTATTTGCAAAACAAAACCTCGGTTTCGACCGCGACGGCACGGTGGTTGTGCCCTACAACACGGATGAGGGTCCCGGAAAATACATGCCCGAAAGCAGGCGGCTGGCCGCGCTGCTCAAAACCGAACTGGCGGGCGTACCGGCGGTGCGCGCGGTGACTACCTCCAACCACTCCCCCGGCACGCCCGGCTGGACGACGCTGGGCTACACCGACGCTTCCACGAACAAATTCCGGTCGTTTTCGCTCAACGGCGTGGATGAAAACTTTATCCCGGCGCTGAACATCGCGCTGAAGGATGGCCGCAACTTCTCGAAAAACTACGGCGATATCAATAAATCTGTGATTATCAACGAAGCCTACGCCAAAGAATTCGGCATAGACAACCCGGTGGGCAAATACCTGCAGGCGCCGTTCCGCGATTTTCAGATCATCGGCGTGGCGAAGGACTTCCACTTCGCCTCCCTGCACCAGAAAGTGGAGCCGCTGGTGCTGGCCTACGACCCGGTGGCCCTGTACCGCATCGCATCCGACCAGTCATCGATAGACGCCCCCACCCCCGAAATTCTCGTTCCGGGTCTCCCGCGAAAACCTGCCGGCGACCCTCGCTGCCCTGCAAAGTGCCTGGAATACCCTGCTGCCCAACCAGCCCTTTACCTACACCTTCCTCGACGACGACCTCAACAAGTTGTACGAATCGGAACTCCGCATGAGCCGCATCATGGGCGCCGGCACCCTGCTGGCGATCTGTATTGCCTGCCTGGGCCTGTTCGGCATCGCCACCTTCACGGTCAGTCGCCGCACCAAGGAGATCGGTATCCGCAAGGTCATGGGCGCCGGCGTGGGCGGGGTGGTCGGAATGCTGTCGCGCGATTTTATGCTGCTGGTGGGTATTGCCTTCGTGCTGGCGACACCCGTGGCCTGGTGGGCCATGCACAACTGGCTCGGCAATTTCGCCTACCACGTGCCGCTCGACTGGTGGGTATTCCCGGTCGCGGGCGCGCTGGCCGCAGCCGTGGCATTTCTCACGGTAGGCGTGCAGTGCGTGAAAGCGGCGCTGGCGAACCCGGTGGAGAGCTTGCGGAGTGAGTGATGTCGGTTTAATTCAGAAAACAGTCCAGTCACGATTGCCCGAATCATTGTACTGCTTCTTTCGCTGCCACAGTTTTCCAAGACAGAAGATGAGACCTATAAAAAAGGTGGGAGAGACCGCGTCGGTCTGTAATCATGCCATATTGACGGGGTGACTTCGAGTCACCTCGTCAATATTGCTACGATTGTAAGTCTTCATTTGTCATACATTGTTTTCATCTCATTTTCAGCACTTTGGAGGTTTGAACATTGCCATCATGTTCAATTTGTGCTATATAGAGTCCGTTGGGCAGGAAGTTTAGCGGGACGGAAAACTGCTGCGCCCCTGTTTCAATGGTCTTTTCTACCATTAACTGGCCGTCTAAGTTAAAAAGTCGCAGAGATACCGGCTCGATCATTGGACCGATGCGCTGATTTGCAAAGATTCGCTTACAGGATTGGCGATAGCAAAATGGATGGTTTTTTCATCAATATTGACACTTTCGGGATTACCATCCTGGATGTCACCACGGCCATTACCATTGATCACACCTGGGTCATCTACGTATAAACGAAAGGCATAACCACTGGAATTCACAGGAATGTCACAGATATTAATGGTATTATTCTGGCCATTCACTTTTACCAGTACACCAAATAGCACATCGTGGGTATAAATATCTCTAATTTTGAAAGCGTTGGCACATATTGGGGCAGGCTGGTCTGAATCATCAGTAAGCTTAAGTGGTAGTGTGGATGAAGGTGTAATGCTGTGAACCGTAGCATAATTTACGGCAGTGCAGTTTAATATTCCTTCAAATGACTGTATCGAAAAACGCGCAATTTTTCCTGTACTTTCTTCTATTATTGAAATCCAGTACCTGTCAGTAACCTCATCCCAAAGCAAGTTATCACAAGGAATAGCAGGCTGGGTTGGTACGTAATCCGCAGATGCCTGCACTACCAGTTCAACAATCAATATAATTATATCGGTACTTGCATAGTTCGGACTTTTCTCACCCAGTCCTATATTGCAAATCGACGCAATATGTGCGACATATCGTTTGTGAACATCCAGATTGGCAACAGTTGCAAACAAATCCGTAGTCTGAATATGGCTGTGCATTGAACCATTCTCTTCTTCTACAATAATGTCATAAGCTTGTGCGTCCTGGACAGCATCCCATGACAGATCGGCAGTTGAATAGGTAAAGGATTCGACGTGAAAGTTTTCGGGCGCAGGAAGGTCACAGGAAGTCTCCAATGAGGCGGGAAAGACAGGAGCATTGCTTGGCTTGGCGCTCGCAATCGTCGATAGAAGCGCACAAAAAACACCAAAAAGCATTTTTGATAATAGTAGTTTCTTCATTATTTGAGTTTTAACCATGTTTGAACGTAAGGGCGAATTTAGCAAGCCCCGGTTCAGAATTTTTATAACACTTTTGTGCAGGTATTCCACTCTGATTATGACACATGCGTATCTCATTCAGGTTCTTAAAACGCTCAGCACTGAAGAACAAAAAGAGGTTTTGCTATTTACGGCCTCTCCCTTTTTTAATCGGGGAAAACTAAACGAGGATGCTCATAGGTTACTTCAAATTATCCTGGATGAAGCCCATCAACGCCAGGAATGGGCATTCGACAAGGTTCACCTATATAAACAACTACTTCCCGGTGAACCATATGTAGAAGGGAAACTGGAAAAAATCATGGCAGATCTGAATAAAATGGTCCGTACTTTTTTGACAGTTAACCTTTATCTGGATGACACCAATCAATTTCAGCAGACACTTGACCTGGCACAAATTCTTCGCAAGCGTGGATTAGAGTCCAGATATCATGCCCAGATAAAAACACTGAACCATATCCGATCGGCCACCAACGCAATCACAACTGACCTTCAGTACAAGCAATTTTTATTGGAGCATGAGCATTACGGTTGGGAAAGCCTGAATAACAGAAAGAAAGGTGACCTCAATATCCCGGAAGTAATAAAACGCCTGGATCTGTATTACTATACATATCGATTGGAACTGCTTAATCACCTATTACTCCAGTTCAGGGTGACAAAAGTCGAAGAGATGACTCCTTTTGGATACCTTATACAAGAACTTCCCATCCCGTCCCGGTATCTTGATGCAGAGCCACTCCTTCTGATCACAGAAAAAATCCACAGGTTGCTAACTGATGTCGACCCAAAGGTCTCTGACTTCTTCATCCTTGCCAATCTGTTATCACAACACGAAAACAGAATCGGGCCGGAAACACTACAACGAATCTATACTTTCTTTCGAAGCCTCTGCGCCCACTTCATCAATTCAGGTTATGACGACCTGTTGCCAGTACTTCATCGCATAAACTGCAAGAATATTGAAAAGGGTATTTATATTATGAAGGCAAGATTTCTTCCGGCGCCATTGCAAATGTTGCAAATGTTGCCCTATTGATTGGCTGAATCCGAGTGGGCGCACGATTTTATTGAATGCCATAAAAGGAGCATCATTGGCGACAATGAAACCCTCGACTTTTATCGGCTGAACCTGGCCAGTTATTACTTTTTTGTGAAAGAATTTGATGCTGCGCTTGATTTGATTCCCTCGGCTTCTCAGGATACCGAATATCACTACAGAGGCCGCAGGTTGCGGTTAAAGTTATATTATGAGACCAACTCCGATCTTTTACATTATGAAATCGATGCATTCAAAATGCTCGTCAGCAGGGCCTCAAAAAAGGTGCTTGCTACACACTTCAGGGACCTCCAGAATAACTTTATAAACCTGCTTTTTCAGATCGTACATTCAATGCCGGGTGATTCTCAACGATCGGAACGCCTCATTCGACGGATTCAATCAAAAAAATCAGTAGCCGAAAAGAAGTGGCTACTTGAAAAGGCAAAACAGCTGAGTTAGTAGTTTTCAGACGGTTCTTAGGAATGCCTTGCGCATTGTGTTACAGATTTAACTCTTGTCACCCATTATTGAGTCGCATTTCATGCAACTGAAGCACTTTTCCCTGTCTTCAGGCACTGTACGCTGTTATTTTTATTGAAAACAGCCTGTTTAAAGTGTTATATATTATTAGCCGACGCATCCCCACATTTGCCCTGTCGAATTAAGGGATATGCCTGAAAAATACTGCCGGAGACGAAAACAGCAGGTTTGGGGTTCCGGACAAGCGTACTTTTTTGGGGCTATACCACGAAGTTGGAATTGCTATTCCTTTTGAGGGCAATGTATTGCCAAAGGTAGATATACTCCGCGGAAAGGAGTTTGCGAAGTAGCCCAATACTTCGGGCCTGTTAGGGTACTACATTTTTATTCAGAATCACCAGATACAGGATAGCGCAACGCTGTCCCTAAAATCTGTGTGCCTGATTTCTACGATCATTCACTAAACATCAATAATATGAAACATTTTCCACTAAGGCGAAAATTTGCTGTCATGTCCAGATCCGGCCATTATGCCATAGGCAACCCCTGCAGTGTGCTTTTCATTTTTTTTCTATCCCTGTTAAACACAGGCCTTTCGGGGCAAGAAGTCCAATGCCCTGATATGACTAATTTTCAAGAGTTTCCGTCACCGGAATTGCCCAACTGTGGACAAGTCCCAATCACACGGGTCATAGGGAAGTACTTCCGGATTCCCCACAGCGTCATCTGCTTTTCCGAATATGACCAGATATTACAGGAATCAATATTCTTGTAACGGGCACATTTACTGTCGATCAAGACATCGTTTTCACCAACTGCACCGTTTTTTTCAGTGAAAACGCTGAAATGGTTACTCAGGGCACCGTTGATCTTGTTGGGATCAGTTCCCGTTTTATCCACTGTGAGGAAAAGGCATGGAAACGTATTCAGGTTAATGTCAATGGCGCCTTGAGGTTTGATGATTGCGTTGTAGCCGGAGCGCTGGATGGCCTGGATTTCAGGCGAGGCTACCGGACCCAAAATTCATTTTTGCAAAATAACCGGTTTTTCAGGAACCGGTATAGTATCAATTGCGTACCGTCTTCTACAAAACTGAGTTTTGTCACATTCATAGGTAACACCTTTTGCGGTATCGACCCTGTACCAGGCCTGGGGACCAAGCCTATATCTGGAGTCCACCTTGTGACTTGCAATGCTGTCATCGGAACGCCGGTGGTTTTCGCCAATGATGATCCCATCGGGTACGATGGCTTTGTAAATACCTTTCGCAATTTCCACTTTGGCATTGAGTCGTATAATTGTACCCTTTACCTGACAAATTGCCGATTCGAACAAATGAGGCCTGAAGCCACCAGTTCGGGTCAGATAACAGGATGTGGGGTCAATGCGATAGCGGGCAGCCTGACGGTCTCTGCGCTTCCAGTATATTTCAAGGTGTTTGGCCATTGTGAGTTTTACTCTTGCGCGGCTGCAGGTATTCGTGCAACCAATTGCCGGTTAAATGTCAGTCGGGCTCGATTCTCCGGAGAACAGATTTTTGGAATTTCATCAAAATCTACAGGATTCAAGGCACAAAATATCGAATGGAACAACTTCGACGTTGGCGGTTATCCGATTTGTCAGGCAGGCGTTTTCCTGGAGCGCCCAAACGGTTCGGGTGAAAAATATTCAACCACAATACACCACAACCGGCTTAATCTGTACAGTACGCAAGGCAATGTGTCCGGCATCGACATAAGATGTCCAAATGCAAGTACAGATTTCATGTCGGTCAATGACAACTATCTTGAACTATATGGACAAACCTTTGTTATGGAATTATCATTTTTGGCGGCCGCGCAAGTAATACCCAAATAATAAAGGATACGATTAACCATATAAATCAAAGCGGCAAATCCTTTGGCATTTTCTGGCAAACTTCGAAGGTGTGGGACATTTATTACAAGACAATAATTCTTTTGGGAGGGCGCAATGCAACTACCACCTTGAAAAGAGTCGCAACGTAAGATATTGCAGTAATGCCAGTGACCGAGCCTCAATGGTTTTCACTTTTTGGCGACAATGATAACAATGCTTTCTGGTCATTAAACAACATTGGAGGGCACACTGAAGGCTTGTATGTAGCAGACATCTCGAACTCAGACCCAATGGCCCCGCCACCTCTTCCGGAGAATATCCGCGCAAATTCGGAAGGACAACCTTTGGGGAAACGGATGAAAGTGTATACATCGGGGATGCGGCCAAATGCGACGCGGACCCATCAAATTCTATGTTTTTAATTGAACAGCAAACAGCGGGGCTTTTTCCAACAAAAGTATCGCCAGCATCCGGATGGTTTGTACTTGGTGAAGGGGACCCAGAAATATGCGGTTTGTACGCAAATAAATTGATCTCAAGATTTGAACAACGCCTTGCCCTCGATGATTTCCTCGGGTTTGCTCTCCGATGCAGAAGAATGGGAAGCAACACGTCTGTTGATTGAAACCATAATTCGATATCCAGATGTGCTGGTATCAGAGCCGGAACTTCAACCTTTTTACAACGAACACCTCAATACCAGCGCAGGGCAGTTTGCACAAATCAATCTTTTGCTCGAAAACAACAACTACGCACCAGGAGCACAATGGGCCGATCTCGGAAATATGGAGAACCAGGCAAGGTCTATCAAATATGAAATCGACTCATTGAACGCCTTTGCTGTTGCTCCAATCTTTTCTCAATGGTATAATAATCCAGGAAACCCGCTTTTGCCCCCACACTTGATGCATGGTTCGCTGTAACTGAGAACCTGAGTGCAATTGATAATGATTTACAAACTGCTTATTCCGGGCCTTGACCCAGGCACTTCAGGATTTGGAGTCGGTCTCCGTCAGTCTGCCGTATGAACAAGCATATAAAACACTGAAGTCGTACGAAATAAAAATTGCACAGGGATTGGACATGGCTACTGCGGGATATGCCAATATTGTTGCTTTATCCGGAAAAGATGAGGCTATTTATGGCGGTGCTGTACGTCAGGCTCGGCACTATCTGGCTGAGTGCGACCGATATGAACAAATCGCTCCAGACGAAAGCATTGAAGCGCTACGCGAGGAAAAATCTTCTTACCCTAATGCAGCATCGGGTCTTCAAATTCAACCCAACCCCGCCAATGATGTGTTCCAGGTACGCAGAAAAACATCCGAAAACGGACAATGGTATTTGTACTCTGTATCAGGCAAGTTAATCCGGTCAGGAATCTGGGAAGCGGATCAAAATACGCTCAATGTTGATACGCATGACATTTCACCCGGCGCCTATTATATAACGGCACATTTTGACTCCGGAGTCGTTGAATCAGACAAAGTCATCATCCTTCACTAATCCGGTTCCCACACAATATGACGGCCGGCCTGACAATAATTGTCGGGCCGGCCTTTTTGCAGGCTCCACTGAGGCTTGTGTTATGCTCAAAGTAAATTGGTTTGCAAAAATAAATCCCATCAATATATTGATTCTCAATGCGCTGGAATTCTTAAATTCGGGTACAACAATAATACCGTGCGGGGTGACTCACTATCAGGTACGAATTTTAAAATTCGGGGAGCAAATTGAAACGCCTAAGCAATAATAGTATTTCAGAAATATCCGCCCCGGCAGGTTTTGGATCTGCCGCAAACGTAGTCATAGAAAACAGCATGACCCCGAACATGAAAAAGTCTCTGAAAAAGCGCGGCAGCAGTTTTTGTCGCGCCTGCACCAGGGCACTTTTAGTCGGGGAAAATTCTCCGCTGCCCAGCCCATCAAAAAACCGATCCAATTCAACACAAAGCGTATTTTTGAGCAGCGTAACCGTCAGCCAGGCAACTCGCTCAAGGTGCAGTATCCGCGTGCGGGTAAAATCCTTGCCCGGCCTGCGAAAGTATTGTTGGGGACTTTGTTTCGCCAACTGCTGAAACTGCCGCAGGGCGCTAAGATATACACGAAGGGATGTGTTCATGATTATTGGAAATTTTTACGAATTTCCTCCCTTTCGTGTTTTTTAATAGGAATCGGGCCTTAACTTAATGGGAATGAATCATGCAGGCCGGCGAATCCGGGAATATTTAAACCGTAATGCGAGCTGAGGAATACCTGCCGAGGCTTAAATAAATCAGTATCTTTGAGCGCTTTTATGGCAGAGTTGGACAAAACAGACATATATCGTATGATGCACATCGACAATGTCCCGCATGTGCTTCAATCTGGCATTACGCACGCTTCATCGCCTAATGCCAATGCTGCCTATGTTCCCATTGGTGATAGCAGCCTGATTAGTAGCCGAAGTCAATTTGAAATGCCCAATGGCAAAACCTTGGGTTCGTATATCCCCTTTTATTTCGGCGTTCGAATGCCTATGCTGTACGTCATGCAAAAGGGCTTTAACATGGTGCAAGCAGTGCCGCCAGAGAAAATAGTTTACTGCGTCAGTACCGTGCAGAAAATGATAGACCATAATTTGCCATTTGTATTTACGAATGGCCATGCTGTAGATGGATTTACAGAGTTTTTTGACAAAAAGGATGTTGAAAACATTGACAACCTGATAGATAAAACCGCTATTCGTGCAAAATACTGGAAAAAGGAAGATGACAATGACCTAAAACGAAGGAAAGAAGCAGAGTTTTTAGTTGAGTCCGACATTCCTCCTGAAGCCATTGTGCGCTGGATTGTTTACAACGAAGCGGCCAAAAAGAACTGATGAAAAAAGGGAATTGCCGAAATCCAGATTCTTGTCAAACCTGATTATTACTTCTAAGTCATGATTCAATTTATAGAAGGTAACCTGCTCGAAAGTCGGGCTGAAGCCCTTGTCAATACAGCAAATACTGTGGGTGTCATGGGTAAGGGCATTGCACTGCAATTCAAAAAGGCATATCCCGAAAATTACCGGATTTATGCAAAGGCTTGTAAAGAAAAATCCATAAGTATTGGCAATCTGCTTGTGACGGACGAACAAACTTTAATTGGAGGAAAAAGATCATTATCAATTTCCCCACTAAAACGGATTGGCGCAAACCGTCGGAATACAGTTATATTGAAAAGGGTTTGAATTCGCTCGTTCAAATTATTCAGACACGAAAAATAAAGTCCATAGCAGTACCGCCTTTGGGCGCTGGTAACGGCGGTTTGGAATGGAGTCGTGTCAAAGTTATGATCGAAAAACATCTTTCGGCGGTTGATTGCCAGGTTATGGTTTATCAACCCAATTATGTCGTACAGGAAGTGCTTCGCAAAGAGCGCGTTGCGCTTACGCCGGCGCGGGCAATGCTTCTGGCTGTTTTGTATGATTTGGTGCGCAGTGGAGAATTCGTTTCTGAATTCGCCGCAGAAAAGGTTGCCTATTTTTTACAGCGTTTTGGGGCAAAGGATGTTTTCAAACTAGAATTTCAACCCAATTTCTATGGCCCTTACTCAGGTAAGGTAAAACATGTACTGTACTATCTCAATGGAAGTTATTTATCAGGGTACGTTTCGAAAGACAAAAAGCCATTTGATGAATTGAGTTTAGTTATGGACGCAGAAAAGATGTTTTGGCCTATTTGTCTGAAAGAAAAGAGACGGAATATGTCGAAGTTGTTGACAACACAAAGCAATTTCTGCAAGGCTTCTATTCGGCTTTTGGGTTAGAACTTTTATCCACCATTGATTTTATTGCCCAAGAGCATTCCACCAACGATACCACCTTGATTACAAAATATCTTTCAAGTTGGAGTGACCGGAAGAAAACGATGTTTTCTAACCCGAAGTTTGTTTCCATTGCCTTAAAAAGGTTGGAACAAAGTGCATTGCTTTCATGATACGGCATTAATATTCGCGCACCACCTCACCTCTTCGGAACCATCCACCGGGCCTCGCCCCACTACATTCGCTGCACCAACCGCCCGGAATTATCCATGCCGGCGACAAAGCATAGATCCAACCAGGAAAACCGACTTTTTCGACGGTTCTTTTCACCCTGTGCATGCGGCGTTATCGAATCCGAGCCAGGCAAATAACCGTACCGGGCTGGTTGAGCCGCCCACTGCCATTTCAAAAACACAAGCCATGCTGCAAAATTTCCTCTACACCGCTTTCCGTAATTTCCGCCGCAACGGACTTTACACGGCGCTTAACCTCACCGGATTAACCGTCGGTTTCGCTGGTTTTTTACTGCTTGGTTTGTACATCACCGATGAGTTGCGTTTCGATGCCATGCACACCAAAGCCGATCGCATTTTTAGATTGGTGGAAGCAAAAACCGATGCGGATGGCAAAACCTCACGCATCGCCGCTACCTCTTACCTCGCGGCGGAACGCGGCAAACAAGACCTGCCTGAAATCGCGGAAACAGTCAAAATAGGGGCTACCGGACGCTCTAATATTTATGTCAGCGATCCCAGACAGGCCTTTCATGTACAAGTCTGGCATGCGGACAGCGGATTTGGGCAAGTATTTGATTTCCAATGGATAGCAGGCGATCGAAACACCGCTTTGGTGGCGCCCTATTCGGCGGTGCTCAGCCAGGGTGCCCGCCGGTTGTTCGGCACTGACCAGGTGGCTGGGAAAACCCTGACCATCGAAGGTTTTCGCCAGCCGCTCACGGTGACTGGTGTGTTGGCGGATTTTCCCAAAAATTCTTCTATCCATTTTGAGATCGCCGTCTCCACTTCGACGTACGAGGTGAATGATTTTATGATAAAGGCGAAGGCGAGCAATTGGACTTCCCACAATTTTCCTACCTGGATTTTGCTGCAACCGGACGCCGATCCTGCCGCCGTCGAAGCAAACTGAATACCCCTGATTACGGCTAATACGCCGCCCGATAATGCGGGCCGGAGCATGCTGCCCCTGCGGTGGAACGGCCCGGCGCAATTCAAAGAATCGCTGGGAAACCGCCACCATAGCCTGTTGCCCATCCGAGATATTCACTTTAAAGGCACGGGCATCGAAGGATTGAGCGACCGGATGGCCAATCCCGCCTATGTGACGGTGTTGATGCTGGTCGCGCTGTTTTTACTGGGCATTGCCTGCATCAATTACATCAACCTGACCACCGCCCGCGCTGCCGGAAGAAGCAAGGAAGTAGGCGTACGCAAGGTTGTGGGCGCCGGCCAGCGGCACATGGTGGGACAGTTTTTGACCGAAACCTATCTGATGGTGGCGGCGGCTTTTTCCCTGTCTGTTGGGTTGTTACAACTCGTTTTGCCGGGCTTTAATGAATTTTCGGGTAAAGCATTGACACTCAGTTTCTCTACCGATCCAATCATCTGGGCTGGAGCGGTAGGCGTTGCTTTCCTGGCGGGTTTGATGGCTGGGCTTTATCCCTCGTTGTATTTGGCGCGATTGCGGCCTGCGATCCTGTTTAAGAACGTATTGCCCGGTAGCTGGTGGGAGTTTTCGCTGCGTAAAGGACTCGTGATCGCGCAATTTGGCCTGTCGGCTCTGCTGATGATTTCCACGGGCGTGGTTTGGCGGCAAATGCGTTATCTGGAAAATAAAGATCTCGGTTTTACCCACGATCAGTTGATCGTGGTGGACATCAATAGCCAGAAAGTGCGGCGTGGTTTTGCCACTATCAAGGCGGGCTATGCCCAAATACCCGGTGTAGAAGCAGTGAGTGTCTCGACGAGGGTACCCGGCGAATGGAAAAATTTGCCGCAGGTGACGGTACAGCGGGCAGGAGCGGATGCGAACGCCGAAGGCAAACCGGCCTGGTTCATCGGAGCGGATGAAGACTTTCTGCAAACCTATCAGGTGCCGCTCCTGTCGGGTCGTGATTTTGCGCCCAACGGCACGGATTCTGCGGCCGTCATTCTTAATAAAAGCGCCGCCTCTATGATCGGTATTACCGAGGCTACAGGGCAATGGATAGACATCCCTTCATTTTCTTTTGGCAGCAGCCAAAATGCGCTGGATCAACCTTTTAAAGTGCAGGTTATTGGCATCGTGCAGGATTTTCATTTCCAAAGTCTGCGGGAAAAATTGCGCCCCTGGTGATGGCCACCCGCCGCAACCCCATTCATGCAATCGACTATTTTACGGTGCGCCTCCACGCCGCCAGTGCTCAGAACATATTGCCGCGTTTAGAAAGCGTGCTCCATGCAACCGATCCGGCCCACCAGTTCGAGTGGCACTTTTTGAACGAGCAGTGGATGTTGTTTTACCAGGAAGATGTGCGCCGGCAAAAAATCCTGACCGCCTCGGCAAGCGGTGCGATTTTTATTGCCTGTCTGGGTTTGTTTGGTCTGGCCACCTTTTCTGCCGAGCGGCGGCGCAAGGAAATCGGCATCCGAAAAGTGCTGGGGGCCAGCCTGGGCAGTATTACCGGTTTGCTTACCCGCGATTTTCTGAAATTAGTAATAATCGCCTATGCATTGCTTCGCCCATCGCCTGGTGGGCGATGAACCAATGGCTCGCCGATTTTGCCTATCGCATTGATATTCAGTGGTGGATATTTGCGGCAGCCGGCGCTGTGGCCCTGTTGATCGCGTTTTTGACGGTAGGCTTTCAGAGCATGAAGGCTGCGTTGACGAATCCGGTGAAGTCGTTGCGAAGCGAATGAAGTCTGTTTAATTTAGAAAAAGAAAAAATGACCGGTTGGGCCTGTGATCGCGCCATGGTGACGTAGCCATACAGCGTGTATCTTAAGTCGTTTTGCTCTTTTTCGATCCAAATATATATTGGGAACAAAATACCTAGTGGTGGCACATGGATAATACCTGCCGGTTTTCCGCAGAAAACCGGGGGTAATCCATGTGCCCCACTAAGCCCCCGTTCAATCTAACCTGCACCCCGCTCGGGCGAGGCTGCGCCGCGTTTGAACCCCGCTCGAGCGAGGCTATGCCTCGTTTGAACAATCTATCGGGCTTTGCCTCCCGACCATATTCCCACCGGAATCCGGCAGAACCAGCAGGGGCGGATGGCGGGGAACTGCAAACCCAGTTCACAAATCATATCCCTAAATTTCAATGAACTTTTTTGACCAACTGTCAGGTCAAGTCGTGGTTATTACACTTTATTCCAGATAAATCTATTTCGCTGCCATCATCCGCTTCGTCAACACACTGAACGGCGTAATTAATTCGTAAAACAATAGCCCGGAAGCACCTTCCAAGTGCAGTTTTTCTTCGTTGTAACCTGCCGGATAGTTGTTTTCAACTGTCTGTATCAGACGGCCGTTGAGGTCATAAACCCGCAATTGTGCATTCGTTTGTACCGGCAATACAAACCCGATCGTCGTCATTTTACTGAACGGGTTAGGACGGTTTTGCAACAACTGTACGCCACCCGCGCCCGCCGGGTCGCCAGCGCCGCTCAATTCACCGAATTTCAATACCACTTTGATTCTCCAAACACACTGGTATAAGCGGAGGCCGGTATCTCCGATTCATCCAGCGCCAGCACTTCGCTCAGTTTGCCGCCGCTTTGTAATACCCTGAATTTTATCCTGCATACACCTTCCCCTTCCGTCACCAACACCCCTTCCGCCTGCGACCAGACCGCCCGGATTTCTCCTGCCCCAATGTTGTAGATACCGATGTGCTCCTGCATCAACGGAAAGCCTTCCAGCGGCTCGGTTGCCAGCCATTCCAATCGTTCCGGATCGAATTGCAATGCCCATTGAAACGCTGTCAGGTCCTCAAAATAGCCCGCCCTGAAATCCACCGACACCTCTTCGCCCGCCTCCAGCACCAGGTCCTCAATCGTGAAGGTAAGTCCCGAACCTCCATCCGGCCCGAAGTTCGCAGGGTTGGCAAAAGTCGCCACCACATCCCCGTTTTGATCCCGTAAAAATCCTTGGCAAACTGGTTGCCCGTGACGTTTGTCAGCACCAGGCTCTCCGGAAAACCCCACGGTGGGTTGTTCATCACGTGCGTCGTCGGTACAAAGCGCCAGGAGGTTTTGATTTGTATCAGCGCCGCCGGATTGCCCAGCAAAGCTTGGTTGAGCGTCGTCACATCCTGTGTCGTCACGCTGTTGCTCTTGTTCACATCCGCAGCAACGAGCCGGTAAAGGTCAGTGATCGGAAAATTGCCGGCAATGTGTTGCTGTATCGCAGATACATCCGCCGCGCTCACTCCGTTCAATTTGTTGATGTTTTTGGTCGGTTTCACCGTAAAACTGCCGGTCGGCACTGCGGTCATGAACAAATAATTGCCGTTCGGGACCGGTCGTCATGCTGCCCGACTCGGGCCGCTCAGTGTCACTGTGACGGTGTTTACTCCTGGGTCGGGTTGGTTTTCCATTGGATCGTTCCGCTCAGGTTGATGTTGCAATCGTCCACCGTGATGACAGACAAACAACCGCCGGTGCGACCGGCCGCGTCGGTGGCCAGCCACGTGACTGTGGTGGTTGTGTTGCTTTGCAGTACGATGCCGCCCAGCGTCGTGCTGTTGTTCAGGCTGTTGACCAGGGTTGAAAGGCTGCAATTATCCATGGCTGTGACATCGAGTTCGCTGCCGTCTATCGTGTAATTGCAATCGGGCCCTCCCGGATAACGGACATCGTTCGCCGGGCACGTCACTACCGGATCTTCATTGTCCGTCACCGTCACCACGAACGAGCAGGTGGCACTGCCGCCGGATTCCCCGCTCGTCACCGCGTACGTCACGGTCGTCGCACCAAGGTTGAACAATTGATCTGCCGCCATATTCCCCGCGCCGTTGCCGACAGTGGCGCCTTCGAGCACATAAACGATCGAATTCACACATGTATCCGTAATGCCGGTTAGTTTCGTACCTATGGCCACGGCCGTGCAATTCCCCGCATCGTCGTCGCCCGTTCCCACTGTTATGTTGTCCGGACATTGCGCCAAAGGCGGCGGGTTTGTCAATACCCGCACCGTAATCCATTGCACATCCGTGTAGCCCGACGCGTCCGTGACCGTCACCTGTACCTCGTACAGGTTGTCGCCGTTCATGTCGGACGGGTTTTCAAAATCAGGGTCGAAATTCAACCACGACAACAACCCTGTCTGTGGATCAATGCTGAACTTTGAAACATCCGCGCCGCCGGTGAGGCTGTAAACCAGCCCGGCGCCTTCCGAACTCACATCGTCGCTCGCCTGCACATCGTGAAGTGTATCGGGACAAGACAATTCGGTAAAATCCACATCCCCAGCGGAATGAATAAATGGCTTTTCGCTGGGACCAAAGTTAATTGGAAAGGGATTAGCGAGGTCGCCCAACACCTTTTGGTGTGCAAAGACGATCGTGTCGGATGACTCATAGAGTTGGTTGCCGACCAACAAAAAAGCCCGAAAACCAAGCGAATCTCCGATATAACTGTTACTGTACAAGGTCAGGAAATAATAGGCTTTGTCATTGATAACCAACGGGTTAGCGGCCCCGCGCACCGCGCCTTGGTGAAAGGCGGCGATCGTATTGCCCGGCGTGTGGTTGGGCTGACCTCCCACCTGCATCTGCGCCACCACGTTCATGCTGAACTGGTAGCCGGACGGGTTTACCGGCCAGAGTTGACCAAAGACCGTTTGGGCCGGCAACCACAGCAAACAAAGCAAGGGCAGCCATTTGTTGAAGATGCGATGTGACATGGTTGTTTTTTTGTTATTCTGAAGAATCTGTTTGGAAGTTTTACCATTTTGGGCACAGAAACTCATACAGAAAACATAGGATATATCTACTTTGTGCATGAAACTTCTGTGCGTCCAAATTGATAAAATCTATTCCCGCACCACCTTCCTCGCCATCGTCCCTTCCGCAGATTCGATTTTTACAAAATAAACCCCGGAGGGCAGCACACTTTCAGGCCGCCACGACAAGGCATTTTTACCTTGCCGCACATCCCACCTGAATTGCTCCAATACCCGGCCCGACACATCTGTGATGAACACTTTCATCTCCTCGTCGCGTGCCGCATCGAACAACAGCGTGGTCGCGTCGAAGAACGGATTGGGTTGTATGTCAAAGCGTTGTTGCACGACAACATCCGTCGACCCTGTGGTCTGCAGCGTGAACGGCACGGGGTTTTCGATAGCCCCCTGGTGCAGGTCGGCGGCGAAATAAATCGTCTCCGCCAGGTCGCTGGTGCTCTCGTCGGCCGGGTTGTACAGTTTGAAATGAAGCGCCTCGCCGCTCGTATTGGCGTAGGTTGTCAGGAAAAACAGGTGCGCTCCCACCGGTTCCACCCACACCGCTTGCGCTGCACCCCGCAGGTCGCCGCCGGCAAAGGCCCCGAGTTCCGTGTTGGCTGCCGTAGTGTTCTGACCGTCTTGCGACAACATGCCCACCAACGTCATGTTGTGTTCGAATTGCGTCGGGTCTACCTGCCAGTGCGCTGCTGCCGTCGGGCCGCCCCGGTCGTTCGCTTTATCCGCCGGCTTGAAATTGTTGTCGGGGTAAGTCAGCGACCCGGCGCCAGTCAGACGAAGTTGATAGCCCAGCGGCGGTTGCATGAATTTCAGGTTGCCAAGCCACCCGAAACCGCTGATGAATTGGGCAAATTCCGTTTGGCTTTTAATCAAATCGCCCGTCTGCGGGCTTAGCGACGCCAGCGCGTCGTTTAGCGGCAGCGCAAAATTCGGGATATATCCCAGCCAGTTCCACCCGCTCACCAGCGGGATGCTGACCGACGCCGGGTCAATCAGGTTGCCCAGCATTTTCAGCGTGTCGGGCTGGTCGGCCCGGTACTGGTACATCGAAGTGTTGCCGAGGGTCGCCAGTGAACCGAACCAGCCGCTGCTGTACAGCGAAAAGGCGCTTTGACCTTTGACCAGGTCATTTTCAGGGTGATTCAACGACGCCAGTGCCGGGTTGAGCGCCGGGTCGGGGAACGCGAGATTGAACGACACCCAGTTCCAGCCGTTGCTCAGCGGTATTTCGCGCAACACCAGGCTGTTGGTGTGCACCACCTGTGGCGCTACGGGCGTGCCGATTACGTTGTCGGGCTGGAAGGTAAAGGTTTCCTGCACGGCGCCGTAACGCAGGCACGCCGAAGCGTCCCACACCTGGAGCAGTACCGGTACGCCCGATTCCACCGACTCGCCGTAAATGGTGAGGTAAGCGAGGTACTGTCCCACCTGTGGCACGTACATTACGTGGGCGCGGCCCCGCAGTTCGCCGCCGATGTAAGCGGCTACGATGTCTTCGGCGTCGAGGGAAAATTCACCCTCGATGTCGAGTTTCAGCACCATGTTCATCGTCACCGGGTAGATGCCGGCGTCCATATCCCAGTCGGGAGGACGGCACACCACCCGTACGCCGAAGGGCAAGGCTTCGTCGCCGCCCATGAAAAATGGGTTCTGGCCGGTTTCGGTATGCAGTATGATGCTGTCCGACCAGTGGCCGAAAGCCAGCGTGGAATCCACCTCGAACGTGATGGGCCTTATCTCGTTGGCGACCAATGTGCCCGAATTCGGCACCACCCGCACCCAGTCCGGAACTCCTGTGATCGTGAACGGCACGGGGTAACCGCCGCGGTTGTGGATGCTGGCCGTCACGGCTTTGATCTCGTCTTCGTTTTTCGTCATGCCGAGGCTGTCGGTCAGCCAGGCGAGTTCGTTTCTATCCACATAGAATTCCCATTCTTCATAAACGAGTTTGTTGCCTGTAAGGTCCTCTATGTCGTGCAGTTCGGCGCGGAGGATGTGGTTTTCCAAAGATTCGTTTTGAAAGCCCGGATCGAGGAAAATCTTGTTGTCGTGACAGGTGATGTCGATACCGACCGGCAAACCGGTGGTAGCGTCGAAAAGCAGCACATTGTCCACAGCGTTGATTTTGCTGCAGTTGATGTCCTTATTGAACGAGAAAGAAATCTCGTCGCCGACCTGATAGACACCGTCAGAGGGTTCGGGCACACCGATGAGACTGGGCGGCTGCCGTTCGATACGTCCCTTGATGACATGAGAATAACCCGGATTTGCCTGGGGACCGCCGGCACACTCCGTGAGCGCCCGGATTTCGTAAGGGCCGTCGGCCAATTTTGGCGTCCCGCCGGTGTTCCAGTCTTTTTGGGTATAAACATCCCCCAGCTCGGCTTTCGGTATATAATCGGGTGTACCGCCGGTAATGTTGATCCAGGCGCCGTCGCCGTTGGCAGGCCGGTATTGCAGGCGAATGCCCAGCAGATCGGGGTCGTTTTTATTGTACCCGTAAACGGTAATCGGCAAAATATCGGGGTTGCCAATGGTGTCCGGCTTGACTACCCAACCGTCGAAGGGGAAACTGATGTCCACTTCACTGCAAGGCTCGATGAATTCCACCTGGAGGTAATTGGCCGAATACAGGAACGTTTCATTGTCGGGGACGAATCCGAGTGCTGCCGCGCGGTCATCGTGGCAGGTGACAAATGCGACCACCTCCAGGCCGGGATAACTATACGCCTCCGGTCCCCGCTCGACGGTAATGGTAACCGGTTGGGTGGTCCCATAATCAACTGCGTACGCAATGTTATGGTCCAGGATAGCGCCGTTTACCTTGATCACCGCCCCGTCGGGGTTGCTTTCCGGTCCTGCGGGGAGGGTGTAAGTCCGGGCTTCGAAGGTGGGGGCGGTGGCCCCGTTCAAAGTGGAAAACAGCGGCCTCATTGGAAGGCACACCCGTGCGCTGGGTACCATCTATCGAGATCATGGAAATCCGGTCGCGGTGCGCCGTACCCACTTCCCAGGGGCAGGACGTCTGCCCGGCCTTCACCTCGAATACGGGGGTGTGGTACATGGGATCCGCCTTGACGTCCATCGTCCAGTTGTCGCCCGGGTCGTCGTCTTTCAACACATACCCCGTTGTCGCGGAAGTAGCGGTTTCTTCTGTCCGGCCTACGGTAAAAGCATTGCCTAATGTTATGGTGGCATCAATCGAAAACCCGTCCGTAAAGGGTTTAACGATTTCCACATTAAAGTAGAGTTCATTAACGGACTCGAATTCCAGCGTCTCCTCCGCATCAAAATGAACGGTGGTATCCATGGTTACGGACGCTTCGTATTGTACGCCGGCATCGAAAGAAATGTTCTGTTGGTATTTCGCCGCCTTTTTCAAGGCCTTGTTCATCGCGATATAATTTTCCCACCTGGTTTTTGAGGTGGTATTGATACCATCGTCATCAATACCATTCGCAATCAAAGTGTCCAGGTAGCGGATCACGTGATTTTCAAGGTTCCATTCCGAATACTTGTAGTTGGTCACAAACGTATCCGGCGAAACGGTTGTCGCATTACTTACACCGGCCAGGCAATTGTTGAAGGTGACTTCCTTGCTGTCCGAAAAGATAATGTTGAATCCGACCCCGACGTAGACATCATTTCCAGCAAGGGTATCATTCGACGTTAGGTCGAGCAAGGTGGCGCCGCCCACCACCAGATCGCCGTCGTCGGTGCTCAGCACCTCTTTGGTCGTCACGCAATATTCCATACTCTTTGTGGAAGTCGCCGTCAGAGTGGTCGTAAACTCGTTGCTATTCTCATATTCTATTTCGGCCTCCACGTGCGTGCCCACGAAGGGGAGCGTGGTTTCGATATGTGATCCATACGTTTCTTCGTACTCCGTCATGTACGCCAATTTTACGCCTCCGCCAAAGTTCAGGGAGTTACAAACTTTGGTTTCCTTTTCCATATAAGCATAGCTGCCGTCGCCCGGCGGGTCGCGCAGCACGAAACTGGGCATCACAGGCAATTGGGTGGTGAATTTGGCTTCGCCCACGATGATACCCGTTATGATGGCTTCTTCAAGATAGGGGGCGCTTTTTCTGCCCTGGTCATCTGCCACTACCTCCATGATCCGCTTAAACGGCTCAAAAGGATTCGGGCGATCCACGATAAACTTGTACTTAAACTGCCCGCCGGTGTAGAAGGTATCCAACGGGGTCGTAAAGTCATAGGCATGATCGAAGGTGTTGTTGATGGAGAGCAGCGCGCTGTCCAGAAAACACTGTTCGGCGGGGTCCTGGCCGACGCCGTATTGTTCGTAGGCTTTGATTGTCAGTTCCACTACATCCCACTGGGGTATGACGATAACCGGCGGCGTACAGGCCGTGAGGTACGCATCGAACCCTTCCACCAGTACTTGCGGCGGGGCGATGTAAATAAAATCTACGTCCGTGGAGTCTTTCTTGCTCAGGTCGATGGTGCGGCCGCCCTGGTTCTGGAAGTCCGTATAAATGGCGAAATTGTTGTGTTTGGTGATCGCAATCGTCAGTTCCAATGGTGGGAGGTTTGCGAATTCATATTTGCCGTTCACTGCGGTGATCTGCATTTCGCGTTCGTAGCAGCCGTCTTTGGTACGCACTTTGATCCGGCAATCCTCTGAGGGGCCTGAAATGATCGATTTTTTGCAATGGCCGCCGGCGATTTGCCCGTCGATCTTGCGGGTGGTGACGTCGTTGAACAAGATACCCGCGATGGGGCTGTTCACATTCGTGACCTGCCAGCTCGCCGGAATGAACTGGTGGTCTTCAAATTTGGGCGTGAGCAAGACCGTCGCTCCGGGTTCAAAATCAATGAGGAACCGGCCCGTTGAATCCGTGAAGATGGGTGGGCTGAAACGCTCGCCATTGACCAAAATTTCAATGCCTTTAGCGAAACAGTCGGTGTTTTTATACCGTACAAAGCCCGATACCGCCACCGTGCTGCGGTCGGTGAAATCCACCTGGTCCACCGAAGTGACGCTCGGATTGAGGGTTACCTGCCGGGTTTTGGGTGAAAATTCATGCGGCTCGGTTACCTGGTTGGCGGCGAAGGGCGTCCAGTCCGTACCGAAACTTTTCCCGGCGCCGGTGAGCACAAGGCCGGCGTTGTTGAGTTGGTTGCCGGCTCCTTCGTCGAAGGCAAAGTAGACCCGGAGGTGGCGCCGCAACGGGTCGCGGGTCTGGGTGGCATGCGTCTGTATGTCTGCGGCCGGTAAAATGGTGTCGTACACGGCTATTTCGTCCAGCAAACCGCCAAAGTAATCCGTTTGCGACAAGCCGTTGGTACGGGCGCCCACGAGCCAGACCTGGCTGGTATCCGACCAGTTGCCGGTCGTTGCCGGGAAGTTGGTCGTACTGGCCGCCGTGCCGTTTTTGTAGGTGCTGACGGTCAGGTTGCCGCCCGTTTGCTGGAACGTGAGCGCGATGTGCTGGTAGCCCATGTCAAAGGTGCTCAGGGTTTGCTCCGAGCCGTTCAGGTAGCACTTCAGGTCGTTGATGGTGCCATTGGGTACGAGGGAAAGGCGGAATTCGTTGCTGCCCCATTTTTTGGAAAGCAGGCATTGGACGCCGTCGGGGCCGGCGCTGTTGGCCCACAGTTCGAGCGTAGCGGTCTGGAGCGTCGTGCTGTCGGTCAGCCCGAAATCGGGCAGCGTGGCGTAGTCCATATCACTGCGTACGAATTTGAGTGCGCGGTGCATATAGAACAATTTGCCAGGCGTAGCGATAAAGGTGGTGCCGGTGCCGTAGTTGGCCGATTCGATGCGGTAGTAACCGTTTTCGTCGGTCTTGCCGGAGGTGCGCACGGGCGGGCGGCTTTTGTCGAAGGCGGCGCCGCAGAAAATGAGCCGGTTGCGACCGATGACATCGAAGGATTTGGTGCCGAGTTCTTCGTCCATTTTCCAGTAATACTTCAGGCCGGGCGTAAGCGAGGAGGCCGTGCCTTCGATGACTTCGCCGAAGTCCAGTTCGTCGAGTTTTTTGTGATAAATGCGCAGCTCGTCGATGCGGCCTTTCCATTGCGAGCCTTCACCCGCGAGGTTCAGCGTTTTCGTATCGCCGTTGGCCGCCGCAACCATGATGCTGCCGGCGAGCGCACCATCCAGATAGGCGCGGAATTGGGTGCCGTCGTGGGTGATGGCGATGTGGTGCCAGTCGTGTTTGGTGGAGTCGGGGAACTGGATGTCCAGGGAAGGCTGGCCGGTCACGTTCAGGCTCACCCCTTCGTGCGTCGTAGCGCTTGCGATGGGCGTGAGCGACCACGATGCGCCTTCAAAATTAAAAATTTTGGAACCTGTATTGGCAGAATCGGTTTGCACCCAGGTCGCCAGCGTCCAGTTTGCGGCATTTTTCAAAAAGCCTGCCGTGTCCTCGGCAAAAGCCAGGTCACTGGGCCCCAAGAGCAGCGAAAAACCCTGCATGGGCATCAGCGTTACCATGGCGTCCACGACCGGGCTGCTGTTCATGGTCTGAATATAGCCTGTTACGACGCCGTTGGGTACCTGGAAGCCGAGCGTGGCGCCGCGGGTACCATCGCCGTACACATTGATGCCCACCACTTCGTACTTGTAGGGTTTGCCGGCAATCACGTTGAAGTCGTTAAAATTGCGCACATTGTTGTCGAATGCGCCCAAAAACACCCCGTCGCGGTAGAGTTTGTAGCCCTCTGTGGGCAATGGCCCCAAGGGGTTGGGCTCCCAGGATATTTGAATACGGTCGAGGAGTTCGCCTTGAGAAGCCGTCACGATGGGCGCAAACGGCGCGAGCAGAAAGCCGCCCATCGAGCCAAAGGCGACGGAATAATTGCCGCTCCGTGCCTGTCCGGCGACCATTTCGCCGACGCTTACATTCATGCGGCGGGAGGTATTCGCAATATTGATTCCGGCGCCGTAGGTGATGTTGGCCGGGCCGGGTACAAATGCCGCTCCGTTAGTGGCAGGCAGGCAGGCGGGTTCGCCCGCCGCCCCGGTGAGCGGAATATAAAACCGGCGCACGGCCCGTGCCGAAAGGGGGCCAAAAAAGGTTGACGAACTGCCGGGGGGCACAGTTATGTTTCCAGGTGTGACGCCGCCGAAGTTTTTGACCAGCTTGTTGCCGGCATTGATCCCGCCGGCATCCGTGGTGCTCCAGCAAAACGAACCTGTCAGACCGAGCTGGCTCCGGTAAGGTATCATGTAACTCAATTCCGGTTCGGAGGGCAGGAACCAATCGCCTTTGTGTTCGTGCACCCATTGTTTGCAGGAGTCAATGGCCTGGTACCAGTTAAGGCCGCCGCCCGGTTGGGGGACGTTTACTTTTGCGGCCACCAGCCCCCAGGTTCCGCCGGGTTCGAGGTATATAATCAAGCCGCCGCCGAACTCCGCCCCGAGGTTGTAGGACTGGGATTGGGCCGGCAACTGAGCCGCAAACAGCCATGCGGCTATGATGATAAGGATAGCTTTTTTCACGATCAATGATTTTGAAAATGGCAACTCCGCCCTCCGGTACGCTGCTGAAGCACAGCAGCGTACCGGAGGGCGATTGAATCGTTTTTACTTCAAAAAAGGAATAGCCCAACTGCGGTTTTTTTACCGCTCCTGGCCTTTCAGCACATTTACATCCGCCCGTATTCCTTCGATCAGCCGGCGGAGCTCGGCGTTTTCAGCCTTGTAGTCCGCATTTTCTTTTTCGAGCGCTTCCACGCGGCGGGCAAGCTCCTGGGTAGCGGAGATGTTCATGGTGAACAGTTGGTCGTAGTCCACCGAATGAAAGTCAGTGACTTCGCGGCCAAAGACGAATACTTTTCGGGGGCCTTATATGTCCAGTTGCCGACAGTAAAGGTTGTAGCGGAGGGCGTAGTCTGCACCAGTAGGTCTTCCTGCTGGTCATCACCCATGAGGCGCACTTTGTCGCCAGGTTTCAGTCCGTGTGCTTGCTCCATCGTAAGGTAAAGCGTACTGGCTTCAAGCCGAGCATTTTTGCAAGGGCGTAGATATCAGGGATGACATCTGTTCCTCCTTTGGATACGGCTTCCGGTACTACTTCTGCTACTTGCTGAGCGATAAAACCTTTCTTCCAGACATCGCCTTTCGTGATAACATCTTTGTACTTATAGTCTGTGACACTCAGGCGTTGCAACAGCGCGAGGTCATTGACCGGATTGGAGGGGGTGAAATCCTTTTTGACGCGGCGGTCGGAGATGACATACACACCATAAGGCTTGATATAACCGTCCGTTTCGAGGCTGAATGGAGAAGTGTAGCTGGCCAAGACTTCAAAACCGGAGCCAGACATGGAGTAAACTGTGCCGCCATAGGCCAGGGTTTTTACACCTGTAATATGGAGAGGCTTGGTCATCGTGATCTGTGCATTGGTCGCATTGATTACATCCACTCCACCGGGGCGAATGAGCACCTGGTTATTCGCCGCATTGATTACATTCTGCCCGCCGGCCCAGATACTGGCCACGCCGCCGGAATTAGAGCCGTACCCCGTGTTGCCGTCGCCCAGGAATCCGTACCCGCGAAACAAGGTGGGGTTGCTGCCGTAACTTAATGGGCCTCCAACATTGGTCAGAATCCCGTTGTGTGCCCGTACAAGTGCAGTCAAGTCAGATTCACCGGCCACATTAAGGTCAGCGCTGGCGCTAACGCCATAGCCTGCGATATTGCCGCCGGCAGTGACCCCGTGCGTGGCGGTCACGCCGTATACCTGGATATTGCCGGTACTGGGAATGACATTGTCCGAGCCCAGCAGCGACAAGGCGTAAGGCGCCGCACTGAGGCGGGGCCGGGGCAGCAATTCCTGGGCGGAGGCGCTTCCGATTTTCACGCTGAGGTAATACGGTACATTGAACGGCGCCGTGAGGGGCGTACCCACACCCAGTACCACACTGTACACCCCGCCGGTGGTTTCTACATCATTGATCATTTCTTCCCAGACTTTATTCCCTCCGGCTTCTGCATCATAAAAGGCAAAAAAGAGGGTATAAACATCGTCCGGCACGGCGCTGCCGTCGGCTTTTTTCAGAATACCCTGTACGGTGAGGGCTGCATTTTGGGCGTGGAGCGTGGCTGCACCGAAACAGCAGAAAACAAGCAGAAAAGCGATAATGGATCTCATTGTGTAAAGTGTCTTTTGCATTGAAATGAATTTGAATGCGGTGGATAGAAATGTGCGTTCGATATCGGTGTTTTCCACACGGCCACGCAAGAGTCTGCCCGGGCACAGGAAGCGCCGGGTAAAGCTGCAAGCGTTTGGCCGCGAAAAAATCTTCGCGTCGGTAAAATCGGATAATGGAAAATCGTTGGGAACGCCGGCCCGGGGGATAAGGCAGCATCGGATAAAATACAGGGCCGGAGGATTATCGGGATCGGCTATGCGTTTCAGATCGATTATTGGGACAAAGAAAACCCCATGCCCGGTACACGAGGGTATCGGATAGGGTACACGAGCGTATCGCAGACGTGTTTTTCGCCCGAAAAAGGGCCATGAACGTACGGCAGCGTACATCATCGTACCGGACACGCACTTATGCGACCGATTCGGAGGGCAGTTTGCCGAAGCGTTTTTTGTAATTCTGGGAGAAATGCTTGACCTGTCGGAAACCGACCGTGTACGCGGCAGCCTTTACAGAGGACACCTCCCGGTGCTCCAACAAGCGGCGGGCTTTCTGGAACCGCGCTTCGTCGAGGTATTGCGCCGGCGTGAGGCCGGTGAGCCGTTTCAAATACCGGAAAAACGGGGCGCGGCTCATGGCCATGTCCTCGGCGAGCGTTTCGGCGGTCAGGTTGAAATCGCCGAGGCGTTTTTCCACCACCACTTCAAATGCCTCCAGCCAGGCCTGGTCTTCGGCAGTAACGACCGACGATGGACGGGCGACGGTGGCCGGGCGACGTTGGACGGGGGATCGTCCGGCATAATTTTTCAGCAGGTTATCAATGCGGGCCAGCAGTTCGTCTTCTTCGAAAGGTTTGAGCAAATAGTCGTCCACGCCGGTGCGCAGGGCGCGAAGTTTGTCGCGCATATCGGCGCGGGCAGTGAGCATCACCACCGGAATGTGGCGCCAGCGGTCGTCGCCTTTGAGTGCTTCCAGCAACTGAAAGCCGTCCATCGCGGGCATCATGACGTCACTTATAATTAAATGAGGAATGAAGGATGATGAATTATTAATGATGAATGATGAATGATGAATGGAGAATGGGGAATGATGAATATTTGGGTTAGCGCTGTCTGCCGCAGTATTCATCCTTCCTGATTCATCATTCAGCATTTTTAAGGCTGTCTGTCCATTTTCAGCAGTAATGACGTGGTATTTTTCAGATAGAATAGACCGGACGTAGTCGCGCAGGCTTTCGTTGTCCTCTACCAGCAAAATGGACTTTTTGAATGATGAATTATTAATGATAAATGATGAATCCCGATCGTGATTCTGCACATCATTCATCATTAATAATTCATCATTCATCATTAATAATTCATCATTCATCATTAATAATTCATCATTATTCACGCCGAGCACCTCCTTTTTCGGGAATTCAAATAAAAAGCTGCTGCCTGCTCCGAACTTGCTTTCCACCCAAATGCGTCCCTGCATGATTTCGGCAAACTCCCGGCAAAGCGCCAGCCCGATGCCGGTACCGCCTTCAAGGGGCGCACCAGCCTGTGACGTCTGGTAAAATCGTTCGAACACATGCGGTAAATCGTCGGAATGGATGCCCCGTCCGGTATCGTGCACGCCGATCCGGATAAAACCTCCCGCTTCTTCCACACGCACGCACACCGAACCGCCGGAATGAGGCGGGGTGAATTTGAGGGCGTTGGACAGCAGGTTGTTCATCACTTTTTGCAACTTGTCTTCATCTGCAAGCAATCGGAGCCGTTCGGGAATCCGGTATTCGAACACGAACAGGATTCCGAGGCGTTCGGCATGGCTTTCAAAAGCGCTGACCACCCGGCGCAAAAAAGGCTGGATGGATACGGCAGTTTCCTGCAATTTCATTTTGCCCGACTCCATTTTGCTGAGGTCGAGGATTTCATTGACAAGTTGCAGCAGTTGTTTGCCGTGTGCATGCGCCGTTTTTGCAAATGAAAAATCCCGGTCATCGAGGCGCCGGGCCTTGAGCATGGAGCCGATGGGGCCCAGCATCAGGGTCAGCGGCGTGCGCAGTTCGTGGCTGACGTTGGCGAAGAACCGGCTTTTGGCCTGGTCCAGTTTTTTCAGTTCCTCCGTTTGACGGCGGATCGTCGTCGTTTGGCGTTCCACTTCGTTTTCGAGCCGCTCCTGTGCGCGCCGATGCTCGCGGGTGCGCCAGCGGAACCAGCCGTATATACCGGCCACAGCCAACAACATTGCGCCCGAAACAAACCACCAACGCAGATAAACAGGCGGCAACACCGTCAGTTGGATATCCAGTTCGTTGACTGCCGGGGCGCCGTTGCCGGCCTGCGCCCGGATACGCAGGCGCCGGGCGCCATAGGGCAGACCCGACAGACGAAGCACAGGTTCATGCAGGGTCTCCCAGTCGGCGGTGATGCCTTCCAGTTTCCAGGTATAGGTCACCTTTTCGGGGGCGGTGTAGTCGAGCAGGGCAAACTCGAGTTGAAGATACCGGTCGCCGGGGTGCACGGTGGTCCGGTATGATTGAAGCAGTTCGGCCATGCGGTTTTCCGATTGTCCGCTGCCCGCCGCGAATACGCTGAAACCGGTGATTTCCAGCCGATATCCGGTATGCGCCCCCTCGGATTGGACGTAGAAATCGTCGGGCTGGAATGCAGTGACGCCGTTCAGGCCACCGAAATAAAGCGTGCCGTCGGCGCCCTGACAGTGCGACACGCGGTTGAGTTCATTGTGCGTCAGTCCGTCGGTGGTCAGCCAGGTGCGCCGTACCTGTAAGGATTTTTTGTCCAGTTGAACAATGCCGTAATCGGTCGGGAGCCACAAGTGCTCGTGCCGGTCTTCATAAGCAGCGTACACCACGCCGTTGAGCAAGCCGTTTTTGCGAAAAACAACCTGGGCTTGTTGGCCGGGCGGCGCTTGGCGGTCCCAGCGGATCAGGCCGCCGCCGCCGGTGCCGAGCCAAAACACGCCGTCGGGGTCCTCGTACACATGGTAAATGTTGTCGTACGGCAGGTGATACTGTCCCTTGCCGCCCGACCAGTAGCGCGCGGCCACCCCGCCGCCAGGTTTCAGTTGAAACAAGCCTTGCTCGGTGCAGGCCCAAATCTGTCCGCGGCGGTCTTTGGTCAGCCAGGCGATATTGGCATGATCGAACTCCGGGAAGTGCTCGTCGTGCCAGGGAATCGCCGTGTTGTCGAGGGGATTGTACACCGTCATACCGTTGATATGACCGAGCAATACCCGCTGCGGATTTTCTTCCAGGATCGTCCAGATATAGCCAAAATCCTTTTTCCGGAGGAGATGAAGCCCGGTGAGTTGCCCTTCTGCCGTGGCTTTAAACAGGGAAAGTGTTTGCCAGGCATTGCTGCCCGTCATGCACTCCGTCCATACATTCCCGTCGGCGCTCGGGGCGATGCCGATGCCGGACATGCCCGCCAATCGTTCGGCGCTGCCGGTTTGGGGGTCCACGCGGTACCGCCCCTGCCCATGCGTTTCGAGGTTGACGAGCAGGCGGCCGTTTTTTTCCAGCAACCCGCGGCAGGCTTTTCCCCGGCCGCCGCCGGCATTTTCGTCGTACAGCAAGCGCCTGAAATAGCTCTTGTGCAGTTCCACCACGATCAGGCCGAACGTGGTGGCAAACCAAATATTTCCATTCCGGTCGAGCAGGTAATCGCGGTATTGCGCAGGGTCAATTTCCGGGTACTGCCGACTGATGTCGAGCAACAGGCGGTCGTGCTGGTCGAAGATATAGGGGAATTGAATCTTGATATGGTTGTTTTCCAGACGGGCGCGTTGGTGCACGAACAATTTTTCAACCGGATAGTGCGCCTCCCGGCGGTTTCCGCCGGCATCGATCTCCAGGGTGCTTTCTGCTCCTTCCGCGCAGACCTCCATGAGGAACATCCCGTCCGGGCTGCCTGTCCCGCCCTTTAAGTCCCAGAAATTACACCCCGGCTGAGGCCAGTGCTGCCGCAGGATCGTGCCGTCCATGCCGACTTCCACCAGTGTTGACAGGCCGTTTTGCTTCGTCATCAATCCCCAAACCGTGTTCCGGGTGCTTACCTTGAGTATTAAAAAATTTTTGCAGTCCTGTATCCGCATGTACGACCATCCCTGGTCATGGTGGTACCGCAAAAAGCCGCCGTCGTCGAGCAGGCTGAAGAACAGTGCACCGTCCTGCGATAACAAAGGCGCTTTCCACCATTTTTGGTGCGGTACCGGCGGCGGTTGTTTTTGAAAAAATACATCCACCGGAATCAGCGTTCCGGAGACCGGGTCGAGGATATTGAGCCAGCCATTCTGCCCGGAACGGTGGGCCCAGATATGCCCGCCGGCATCTTCGACCGCCCACTCCACAATGTCGCCGCCGAGACCGCTCTCCGTTTTGTTGAACACCTTGAAACGCCGCCCGTCGAAACGCGCCAACCCCGCACTGGTGGAGGCCCAGATAAAACCTTGCCTATCCTGGAGCAGGCTATTCACCTGCCGGTGCGGCAAGCCCTCTTCGATGCCGTAGCGGCGGGCAAACGCGCGGTACTCTTGCGCGCCAGACTCCACACAACACCAGCTTAAAAACCATAAAAGCGTCGAATACCGAAGCAGATACATACCGGGAAGATTACGGTTTTTCTGAAAAAGAGCGGCGAAGATAAATCCGGCGCATTTGTGTTACGACACTTTACCGGGTGGAATGCTGAATTTCTCCTTATTTTGACTTTACGGCTTTTCATTCGGTAGAAAGAAAAGCCGTAACGTCAAACCCGGCCACCGATTTTTTTTTTTTTTTTTTTTTTTTTTTTTTTTTTTTTTTTTTTTTTTTTTTTTTTTTTTTTTTTTTTTTTTTTTTTTTTTTTTTTTTTTTTTTGGTTTTATGTTTGTTTTTTTTTTTTTTTTTTTTTTTTTTTTTTTTGCAGGCTATTCAGATCATCGGCAGAAAGAAACATTTCCAGTTGTTCGCCACGTGCGGACAGTACCAACGGTAAAGCGGCCTTTTGCCACCCGGGATAGGCCCGGATGAATTCATCTTTATGCAGGAATTCAAACGGCACCGGTGCGTTTTTTACAAAATCCTCCCATTCCGGCCGGATCGAAAATACCCCGTAGGTCAGGTCGCACAGGCTGCATGGATAGGTCGACGGCGAGAAAATCTTGTGCGCCATATCTGCCGCAACGTTAAAGAAACCGCTGCCGGCGTTGTAAACAAAAATGAGTTTCACGATTTACCGGCGGTTTGAAATCTGGACTGCATGGTTTCCATGTCAAAATAATCGCGGAAGAACTCGTCGCACCAGAGACATACATTTTGCAAATCCTGGTTGCGGCCCTCCGCAAATTCGCGTGAAATACCGACGCTTTCGCCCATGCCCAGCGGGTCGCCTTCATTAATCCGTTGAAATACCGGCGATTGTGCCACACGCGCCAGCACATCAGCCACTTTTTCCTTCCGGGCATCGCCCATGGCCTTGTAGGTGCCCGGGCAGCAGGGGTTGATGCGCCACAGCTGGATCGATATCTCCTGCGGGATGCCCTCCGCACCGCTCAGAAAACCGATGCCGCCCGACAATACCTTGCAGAAATTGTGGTTGGGGTCGCGCAGCCAGATATCTTTTTCCATGGCTCGCCCCCGCGCCCAGTTGCCGCCCAGCCACATATCTTCCGTAGCCCCCCAGTAACCCCAGGAAAGCGGGTGCTCTTTTACCAGGTAGGTCTCTTTTTCAATGAGCGGATCCTTGTCGTCGCCGTTCACGCCGCGCGAATCGAACAGGTCGGCCAGGATCATCAGCCGGTCGCCGGCATGCTTGTGGTACCGGTCGATCGAGGCGATATCGAACCGGGTAACGCCTTTTTCGATCAGGTTATCCAGGATTTCACCGGTCAGCAGGTCGCCGTTGGTTTGCAGCATGATCTGGGTACGACCCTGGTAGCGCTCCTGCAGGCGGTCGAGTATGCCGTAAAGCAGTTTTTTATCGGCCAGGGGCTCGCCGCCCGACAGGATCAGCCGGTCAATACTGTCCGGCAGGTTGCCGATGATGGCCATGCACTCCTCCTCTGAAATGCGCGCGCCCTGCGGCCCGCTCAGGTTGTAGCAGTGGTCGCATTTGTCGTTGCAGAGTTGGGTAAACACCCAGTAAAGCGATTCGCAGTGGTTAAAATTCACGATTGAAACGGTTTAAATTTTTTCCAGAATTCAATTTCCTGGCGCATGCCGGTTTTTTCATCGGCGGCAAACGCATCCAGGCTATCATAAATATGCAACAGGCCGCTTTCCATATACCCCAGCCGGTCGCCCATCAGCACGGCTTCCTTCAGGTCGTGGGTCACGAAAACGGACGTGATGCCCTGCCGTGCGGCGATGTTTTTAAACAGGGTCTGCATCGCGCCCCTGGTCTCCGTATCCAGGGCGCCGAAGGGCTCGTCGAGCAGCAGCAGCCGTGGCTCCACAATGAGCGCCCGGCCAAACGACACACGCTGCTTCTGTCCGCCCGACAGTGCCGTGGGCATGCTCCGGGCATGTCCGGCAAGTCCCAGCGATTCCAGCAGGGCGCCGACGCGGCTTTGTATTTCCGCTTCCGGCAGCGCGCGCAGCCGCAAACCGAACGCTATATTTTCAAAAACGTTCAGGTGCGGAAACAGCAGCGTCTCCTGGTAGAGGTACACGATACCGCGCTGTTGGGGCGGCAGCGCGCTGATATCCTGCTCCTGGAGCAGCACCTGCCCGTCGCCGTCGAGCAACCCGGCAATGATTTTCAGCAAGGTGGTTTTCCCGCAACCCGAACGGCCCAATATGGCAAGGGTTTGATGCTCTGCCAACCCAAACGTGATGCCGTTCAACACCCGGGCGCCGCCAAAGGATTTCTGTATGTTTTTTATGTCTAAAAAGTCCATGTTTTCATGTTGTCTGCAGCCGGAAAACAAAACGTTGGTTCAACCACAGGAGTACCAGCGGCGGCAAACAGACGAGGCAACTCGCCAGCGCCGCCACATATTGATTTGCCTCGCCGATATACTGGTACACCGCTATTGTCAGCGTGCGCACCTGGCCAAGCCCGATGACCGAGGTCAGGCCGTACTCGAACCACGAGATCAGGAAGGTCTGAAAAAAGCAGATCAGCAGGGCCGGCCGCGATACCGGCACCAGTACCCGCCAAAATGCCGCCCGCGTCGAACCGCCAAGGGTGTAGGTCAGATCCTCCATAGCCCGCAGGCTGTGATCAAAGTGATTGAAAAAGAGCAGGATAGCAAAAGGATAGGTCAGGATAAACTGGGCCAGCAACACACCCGCGAACGTCCCCGACAGGTCGGATACATTGAAAAAGAACTTCAAACAGTGGGCGTAGATCACCGGCGAAAAGGCAAAGGGGAGGTACGCCAGGGCCAGCCACAGCTGCCGTTTCGGGTGCCCCGACAAATGCCGGGCGGTCAAAAAACCCGCGCCCGTAGCGAGTAAGCCTGTCGCTGTTGCCAAGGCCAGCGACCGGAGGGCATTCTCCGCCCAGTCGTCGCCGCCGCCGCCCAGGTCCGTCCAGTGCCCGGCCGTCCAGCCCGATGGCAGCAGGCCCGGAAAGCGCCAGCCCGAAGCGAGCGAAAGCGCCGGCAGGTAGGCAAACGGAAGACAAAACAGGGTCAGCAGGACCCACAGGACGATGCGGCGCATTACAGATGGGTTTGTCGGGTGCTTTTGTTGAGTTGCAGAAATACGGCGGTAAAAACGACCACCACCAGGGCGTAGACGACCGTCGCCACATAGGCCACCGGCAAATCGGCCAGGTTGAATTTGCTGAATTTCTGGCTGATAAAAACCGACAGCATTGCCGGATTTTGGCGCCCCAATAGCAGCGGCACCTCATAGGCGCCAAACAAAAACACGCCGTACAGCAGCAGCGTGGGCATGGTCCGGCGCAACAACACGGGCCAGACCAGGCGCAGGTTGATGTGTGCGGGTGAAGCGCCGAGTGTGGAGGCGAGTTGCGACAATTGCAGCAGATTGGCCGCCTGGTAGTGGTTCAAAAACAGCAGCAGCAAAAACGGGAAGGTCAGCAGCATGGATGTCAGCCCGACACCCAGGTAAAACGGGTCGTTGATGAGCGGTGGAAAAGCATCGGGATGCGCGATCCAGCCGAACAGGTAGGCGATCCGCGCCAGCATCCCGGAACTGCCGAGCCACTGAAACGACACAAACGCGGCGATAATCGGCGGTATGGCCAGCGGAAAATGCAGCAGAAACCTCGTCCTTGGCCGCTCTGCCAGCGGCCGCAGCCATACCAGCAGCAGCAGTGCCAGGGCGGTGGAAAGCAGCACGACCACCGTCGCTACAGCAGCGCTTAAGCCCAGGGATGCCCAAAAACTGCCGTCCGTCAGCGTTTTTTGCCAATAAACCGGCGTGAAACCGCTGCTCAGGGCGCCCACCAGTCCCAGCGAATACAGCAAGGCGTACACCAGCCCGGCAGCGAGCGGAGCGACGGCAAAGCAGAGGAAGAGGACAGGCGCCAGTCGTTTCATTGTTCGATCACTTTTTTCCGGAAATCCTCGTAAAGCCGGATCATGTATTCCGGCGCAGGTTCTTGCAGGGCGTACGGCTGAATATCGGCGCGACGCGGAGCGTTTTTTCGTTCGGGGATGTTTTCAAACCGGGCTTTCCATTCGGCGGGCAATTTTCCCACATCCAGTACCGTTCCGTCGCCCCAGGCGACGGGGTTGAGTTTGCGGAGCTGCGCTTCCGGACTGATGAGAAAATTAATGACAACCATCGCACCGGCTTTATTCTGAGCGCCCGAAGGGATACCGAGAAAGTGCGTGTTCTGGATCGTACCGCTTTCCAATACGAATGCCCTGGCTGTGCCCGGAAATATATTTTGTCCGATTTTGTTGTCCACCTCGTTGTCGTTGTTGCTCATCGTAAAATCCAGTTCGCCGTTGGCAAACATCTGGTGCATGGCGGCGAGGCTTTCGGGAAATGTCTCGCCCTTGCGCCAGAAATAAGCCTTGTTGCGGTTGACAAAATCCCACAATTGTGTCGAAAAGGTCTGGTATTTCGCTTCGTCGAAGGGTCCTTCCAGCGCACCCTGGCCGCCGGCCAGCGCAATCAGCCATGATTTGAGCAGCGTCATCCCCGTAAATTCGTAGGGGATGGTGAACTTGCCCGGATGCGCCCGCACGTATGCCTCCAGGGCCTGCATGCTGCGCGGCGGCGCGGGCGTGCGCAGCGTGTCGTAAATCAGGCACAACTGCACATTGCCCCAGGGGCATTCGAAGCCGTCGACCGGCTGCTGAAAATCAAACGCGATGAAAGGGTTCCGGAAGTCGATGTACTGCGCATGGGGCAATTGTCCGGCGAAAGGGCCGTACAGCGCGCCGAACTGGCGGAGTTGAAAGAAGGTCTCGCCATTTATCCAGCACATATCGATACTGCCGGCGGTTTTGCCGGCCTCCTTTTCAGCCAGCAGGATCTTGACGATTTCGGTTCCCTGCCCCGGCGCGATATTCAGGTCGATGTTGTAGCGCTTTTTCAACTCCGGCGCCACCCATTCCCGCATATAACGGTTGATGAGCGGATCGCCCTGCCACATCATCATGCGGACGGTGCTGTTTCCGGCCTCCTGTTCGATCTGCTGCCACGAAAGGCCGGCCGGACCAGTCTTGTTCACAGGGCCCTGACAGGCAAAAGCCAGGCAAAGCCCTGCGAAAAGCAGCATTACGGGTATGGATCGGTTTGCTAACATAATTCCTCTCATTTTTTCAGAAAGTGTAGCGGAGCGAAAACTGGAACTGCCGCGGCGGCGCGGCGTTTCTGCGAACCAGCAGGCCGCTTGAGGCGGAGCCGACCTGTACCTGGTTGCTTTGTGTGGCGTTGTTGGAATAGCCGCTCAGGTTCACGGCATTCAACACGTTGAACACATCGGCGCGGAGCGCAAGCCCCGTGTTCCCGAACCGGTATTCCGTAGCCAGGTCAAAGGTATTGGACCAGGGCAGGCGGTCGCTGTTGCGCGATTCGCCCGGCTGCCGGTCGCTGTTGCCTACATAGGCATCGCCGAACGAGCGCCCGTCGCCGTTCAGGTCGGTCGTACCGTAAACGGTCGCATCCGGGATGCGGTTGACCGGCTGGCCGCTTTGCAGGAGCGCCGCCGCTGTGATGCTCAGTCCTTTGCAGGGATAATACGAATAAATCGCATTGATGACGTGTGTTCGGTCGTTGATACCGGGGCCCCACTCGGCGTCGAAGTTATTGCTGTCCTGTGCCTTGAAATTGATATCTTCTGTATTGTTCCGCAGGCGGGAAAGGGTGTAGATCAGGCGCCACGCGTAGTTGTCGCCGGCGCGGTCTTTTTGCAGGTTGAACGAGGCGCCGTAGTATTCCGCTTCGCCTTCGCTTTCCGACACCACAACGTTGCGGGCCACGCCCGTCAGCACTTCGCCGTTGATCGTTGCCGTTCCGCCGACGACGGGAACCGGGCGGGTCAGGTCTGCCTCGGCCACGGTACGCACGGTCACGTTGTCCGGATCGTCGAGCGGATACGCGGACGGCGCGTTCAGGTCGCGGAGGCGCAGGAGGCGCTTCGATTTGTTGTACACGAGGTCGACATAGAACAGCCGCTTGTCGTCGATCTGGTGCTGGTAGCCCAGCGATACCTGGTGGGTAAACGGGTTTTGGTAGCCGTTGGGGTTCAGGATGCGGCGTTCGCCGCTGAAAGCGCCTTCGCGCTGGCTTTGCAGCTCGGTGTAGGACGGTCCGTTAAGATAGGTCACGTTGGCAGCCGACGCGCCGGCATTGCCGTCAAACGTAATTTTGTCGATATCGGTACCTGCCGGCAGTACGCCCAGGTCTTTCAGGGCCTGTAGTTGTTTTTTGTAGTCTGCCGACGTCGTGTTTTGCTGCAAGGCATCGGAGTAAATGGCGTACAGGATTTTGTCGTAAAAAATGCCGTAACCGCCGCGGAGGCTGCTGGTACTGTTGAGTTTGTAGTTAAAACTAAACCGCGGCGCGATATTGTTCAGGTCGCCCTTGTCTGAACCGCCTTTGCTCAGGTTGTCGTAATCGTAACGCAGCCCGAGTGTCAGTACGAGGCGGCTGGTAGCGTTGAAGGCATCCTCGACATAGGCCGAAAAAACATTCTGGCGCGCGCCGAACGAGGCCGGCCGGAGTTCCACATTGTAGTTCAGCACCTGCACGTCGGCGGGGATATCATCAATGCCAAGTCCGGCGCCCTTGCGCAGGTTTTTCACAGCATCCAGTTGATTTTGAGTGAGTTGCACGGTGTAGTTGCCGTTTACATTGCCGCCGCCGAGCAGTCCGTGGTCGGCGCTGATGAGTTCCACACCGGTTTTGAAGGTGTGGCGATCGAGGTAAAACGTCAGTTTTTGCTGGGCCTGAATGGTTTTTTCAGTCTCGTCGAAATAATAGCCGGGGTGGCCCAACACGGCGGCCGTCACGCCCTGCGGGTCGAGCACCGTCACCTGCGGACTGGCATTGTCTGCCGCGCGGCCGTAGTTCCAGCGGAACCGGGCGAACTGGAGGTTTGTTTCCGACTTGAATTTATCGCCCAGGTAGGTGTTTTGCGAAGCAAGGAGGATCGAATTGCGGTCCTGGTAATTGGCCGCCGAGGGAAACTGCACCCCGCCTTCGAGGCCACCACCCTGCCGGGCGATATTGACGACGCCAACGTTTGCGCGGAGCGCCGAACGGAAACGGCTTGTCCAGTTGTGGTCGATTTTGGCGCTCAGGTAGGTAAAGTTGTTCTCGCCACGCACGGTCTCGTTCACACCGAGCGCCGGCGAGTTGAGCAGGTTGTCTTTCAAATCGCGGGTGTATTCGGCGTTGACATAATAGAACGTTTTGTCTTTCCGGATGGCGCCGCCGAAGCCGACCCCGCCCTGGTAGCGCTGAAATCCGTCTTTCACCTGGTTGCCCGACAGGTCGCGCTGGGCGTAGGGCGATTCGGCGTCGAGCGCGGCGCCGGGGCGGGTGACGAGGAATGCCTCGCCGGCAAATTCGTTGGCGCCCGAGCGCGAGGTGATGTTGATCACGCCGTTGCCCGTGAGGCCGTATTCGGTGGAAAAATTATTGGTCAGCACGTTGATGTTCCTGGCAAAACCCACCGGAATATTGAATTTCTGGCCGCCGAGGAAACGCTCGTTGTTGTCCATGCCATCAATCATGTAATTGGTAAACAACGCGTTGGAGCCGTTAATGCTCACATTCGGCGCTTCGGGGTAGAAGCCGGTGGCCTGAACCACATTGGGCAGCCGGTACAGGATACGGGTGATGTCGCGCCCCTCCAGCGGCAGGCTTTCGATCTCTTTTTGTTTCAACTCCGACGACACCTCGGCATTCCGGGCATTGATCCGGGAAGCGCCGAGAATGGTCACTTCATCCAGGGCAACGCCATTTTTTGGAAACATTACCACCAGCACGTTGGCGTCGGTGTTCGAGCGCAGCACGATGCCTTCTTTTTTACTTTGCTGAAAATCCGGGTTTTCCGGCACGGTTACGCTGTATTCGCCGGAAAGCGGAAGACCGGCAAAAACGACCTTTCCCTGGCTGTTGGTGGTTTTTTCTGCGGAAAAACCGATGGCAGGGTTGGTCAGTTGAACGCTCAAACCGGCGAGTGCGCGACCGGACTGGTATTCGCTGAGCGACACTTCGAGATGGACCTGGGCTATCAGGTGAAGTCCCGTCAGACAGAACAGGAGGGTGAAAATATTTTTCATATAAGATTACGACTGGTTTATAATGTGCGAAAAAGAACCGCTCCCGTGTGTCGGGAGAAGCAAGCGCCGCCGCGAAGACCCGACAACTGGCACATTGTCGGAGCGGGGCAATCCGGGAAAGTCATCTTAAACACGCTCTAAAACCGGCGGCCCGCGCAAGGCCCGGCAATCCATAAAAACCGCAGCGGCTGCGGGGTCTGTCCGGAACAGAACGGTGGGTATATGCCGCTTTAAAAAAACCAACAGCCTGATTTTCAGAAGGGTAGGGGTTCTGCTGCCGCGCAGTGCCCGCAGCAGATCGGCCGGAGAATCCACATCCGACTTTTCTCCAAGATATAAATAATCGCCGGCGGCGTAGTCTTCCAGTTCTTGCAATACCGCAGGTGTCTGCCAGTCGATATGGAGAAATGCTTCCCGGTCGTACGCTTCGCGGCGCATGCCGATGAGGTAGGCGCCGCCGTCGACAGCGGGGCCGAACACGAGGCCGGCTGCGTCCAGGCTATTTGCCGCTTCGACAAGGTCGTCGGGGCGCAGCGCAGGACAGTCGTTGCCGATGGCAATAACACGTTCTAGCCCCTGCCCGAACAACAATTCGAACGCATGGGCAAAGCGCTCGCCGAATGTGTCGCCGCGTTGCTGCTTTTCTGAAACAAAATAAACCGGCAATCCACTGCGCCGCGCCACACGGCGGGTTTGGCGGATCATTTGCGCCGAAACCGCCCGTTTTATGCCTTCGGCAGCATCAACCAGCGGCTTTTCAACATATTCCGCCGCAGCCGACCGGCTGAACAGGAGAATGGCAGTATCTGAACGAGTTGGACGCAAATTATTTTCGGTTGTGCTGTTGCAGCGTCAAATGTAAAAAAGAATGAAAGGGTATTTTCCAGGCGACCGGAAATGGCCGGTATTTGTCCGTGTTGCGACACCCTCCCGTACAACGGACTTCCAAGTCCGTTGAAGCACGAGACGCCGGACTTCCAGGCCCGTTGAAACGCGCCACGCGAGGCGCCGGACTTGGAAGTCCGGTGTACATTAAACGATTTAGCAAGAACAGACAAACGCCCGGCGCCATGCAAGGCTCACTTTTACGGTGGAAGCACATGCAAAATTTCCGGCTATGAACAACATGACACGACTGCCAGCGCTCCTGCTGGCATTGCTCCCGGTATGGGCCACTGCACAGGCAGATGAAAATACCGCACCGTCTGAATATTTTTCCATCAACCACCCCGAACTGGAAAAGTGGGAAGCCTATTTTCAGGAAAATTTTTTTGATAAAGGCGTTCCCCTGGAAGCGATGGGCGAAGGAACGGGTTACCTGCCCTATATTCGGGAAAAACACCTGTATGGACTGCGCAAGGACTATCGCGGCGATGCCGGCGGGCTGCGCCGGTGGGACATTTTCCGCCAGATGCGTGCGCGTACCCTCAACAGGAACGGCCCTGACCCGGTCGCCGACTGGCACAGCGTCGGTCCGAATAAAATGGAAGGCCAGGGCGGGCGTATCATTTCCCACGCCTTCGAGCCGGGCAACAGTCAGGTGATCTGGGCTGGCTCGGCCTCCGGCGGCCTGTGGCTCAGCGAAAACGGCGGCGATTCCTGGCAGCCCATGAGCGATCAGATACCGTCGACCGGCGTGGGGGCAGTCGTGGTCAACCCCATGAACCCCAACACACTGCTCATCGGAACAGGAGAGGGCTATCTGCCCGGCTCCGGCTCCATTCGCCCCGGTTTGGGCGTATTCAAATCCACCGATCGGGGCATGAACTGGCAGGAGACCGGCTTCGACTACCAGCAATCAGCGGGAGTGTCGGCACTGAAAATGGTATGGAGCTATGCCGATACCAATATCGTATGGCTTGCTGCAACCAACGGCATCTGGAAAAGTACCGACGCAGGGCTGAACTGGTCGCTCAAAAAAGGCGACGGCACCAACCAGCAAACCGCCATCTGCGACGACCTGCTGCAACACCCCGTCAATCCGGACATCCTTTTTGCCGCCATCGAGGCCGACGGCGTATGGAAAAGCACGAACGGCGGTGAAACCTGGTTCAAGTCCAGCACCGGACTGCCTGCATCGGATATGGACTTTATCAGTATCGATCTTTGCCGCGACCAGCCCGACGTGCTGTATGCTTCGATTGCCGCCGGTCCTGCGAGTAATTATGCCTCCAAAGGCCTCTACAGAAGCGATAACGGCGGCCAGTTCTGGGCCCAGGTCGTCAATGCACCCGACCCGTTTTTTCCGCCGGGCGCAGTATTCTGCCAGGGCTGGTACGATAACGTCGTAGCCGTATCGCCCACCGATCCCGACCTGGTCTGGTTCGGCGGCTCCATGCTTTGGCGCAGCACCAACGGCGGCCAGAACTGGACCCAGCACGACCGCTATATCTGCCCGAACTGCACCGAGCCGCCTGCCTGCCTAACCTATGTCGATCAGCACGATTTTGCCTTCGACCCGCAGGACCCACAGACGCTGTATGTGTTCAACGACGGCGGCGTGGCCAAAAGCACCGACGGAGGCGCATGCTGGGTACACAAAAACGAGGGTTTGGTTACCGCGCAACTCTATGCCATTGCCGCCGGACGCAGCGACCCCGGCACCATCGTGGGCGGTACGCAGGACCACGGCCTTCAGGGGATCAAACTTTCGGAAAACACCAACCTCGCCTGGGACCGCTGGGGCTTTCTCGACGGCACTGATGTGGAAGTACACGGCGCCAACCCCAATACGCTGTATGGCGGATGGATTGACGGCCGCTATTTCCGAACCCTCAACGGTGTACACTCGATATCTACCCAGATCACCAACGGAATCGTTCTTTCTGAAAACAACGGGTTTAATTTCGCTATCCTGCGCAAGCACCCGCAAAACCAGTTTACCCTGCTCGGCGCGACAAAACAGCGGCTCTACAAAAGCACCAACGGCGGTTCGCTGTGGACGCCGGTGGCATCGATGTCGGAGCCTAAAATGTTTGAATTCGACCAGAACGACCCCGAATTCGCTTATGCCGCCAGTTGGAATTTTAACGGCAACTGGGGCTTCTGGCGCAGCGCAAACGGCGGCGACTCCTGGGCCCAGACAAACAGCGCGCCCGGCTGGCGGGTCACCGACATCAAATCGAGCCCCATGCAGGCAGGCCTTGTGTATGTCAGCCGCAACAGCAGTCTGCCCGGTAATGCGCACATCTTCAAGTCCGCCAACTTCGGCGATACCTGGGCGCCCGTTCAGGGCGACTTGCCCGATCTGCCGGTCAATGCCATTGCAGTGCATCATTTTGCGCCGGGCGTTGTCTTTGCTGCCACCGACCTTGGTGTTTTCATCACCATCGACGACGGCCAGCACTGGACGGAATACAACGATAACCTGCCCGTTTCCTTTGCCCTCGACCTGGCTTTCAACCCCGCCGATACGACCCTGCTTGTCGGCACACTCGGTCGGGGCGCCTGGCGCACAAAGGCCTGGATGCCGGACAACAGTACCGCCGTCGATGGTATTGCCGCACCGGGCAGTTTCGGCTTTGTATCCGTTTCACCCAATCCGGCAACGGCAACAGTCAGGGTGGCGTATGTCCTCGAAAAGGAGGCCTCTGTTCGCCTGGAAGTGCTGAATACACTCGGACAAAACGTATCGACGCTTTTTTCGGGGAAGCAGCAGGCAGGGCAATACAGCGTACCGTGGGACGGCAGGATGGCAAATGGCCTGGGCGTACAGGCCGGTGTGTATTTTTTGCGGCTGGCCGTCGGGGACCGGGTACTGACAAAACGCCTGGTATGGCAATAACAGCCTTGAACAACATCAAACATCTTTAGTATGAAATACTGTTCGATCATAATTTTTCTGTTTCATCTCTTTCCGTTATGCGCTCAAAATGCTGACAACCAACTGGTTGCAGCGAAAATTGTGACCATCCATTCGAATGTGCTGAACGAAGACCGTACGCTGTATATCGCCCTGCCGCCCGGCTACGACACCATGACCCAACGCCTGCCGGTCGTGTTTGTGCTTGATGCGGAGTACCGCTTTCTGCCCACCTACGGCATTCACGCGTACATGCGCTACTGGAACGGGGCGCCTGAGGCCATCCTGGTCGGCATCACCAATATATCCAGGCAAACCCGCGTCCGCGATTATCTGCCGGCGGCCTACCAGGGCAATGCGGATAATTTTCTGGTATTTTTCAGGCAGGAACTGATCCCCTATATCGACAGCACCTGCAAAACGAACGGGGAACGGATGCTCGCCGGGCATTCGCACGGCGGCGTGTTTACCTTGTATGCACTGTTAAAAAACCCCGAACTGTTCAGGGGATATGTATCCTGCGACCCCAGCGTGGCGGGCCTGATCCCTGCCGTCAACGAACTGCTCCTGTCGCAGTATGCAGGCCAGCGACTTTATGTATGCTCCTCCGACGTCGGGGCCGGCGTGGACGAAAATGTAAAACAGGCGCACCTGAACGGTTTTAACCGGTTTAAGGAACTCCTGGAGGAAAAAAAGCCGGAAAACCTGTTGTTCAAATTCAGCCATATTGCCGACGATCACGCCAACTCGTACGTGCAGGGTTGCAGTGAGGGGTTGCGGTTTATTTTTCAGCCATAGCGCCCTACCGTTCTCCTGTAATCAACCTGATCATGTTCTTTTTCAGGTCGTCGAAGGCGCCGTTGTCCTGGTTGGAAAACACGACGAGGGTGATATCAGGCCCTGGGAAATACCTGAATTCGAGGTTGACGCCCGAAGTGATACCGCCGTGGCCGTAGGAGAATATACCATCGTTCATTTGGGTAATAAACCCGTATCCGTACCCGAAATCGTCTTTGATACCCTCCGTTTGGTGCGTGGTCAGGGTTTTCAGGGTTTCGGCTTTCACGAAGGCATTGTTTTTCAACCCTTTGGAAAACAGCAATAACTCCCGACCCGTGGAATACCCCCCACCTGCCGGAGAGCCTCGCTTGCCGTGCCTGGCCTCTTTCCAGCCCTTTTCACCGTTGCGGGCGAGGGGCATGGCAATCGGCCGGGCGGCAAGGTCGTACACAAAGGAGCCGCTGGCGGCCATGCCCGCCCGCGAATAGATCAGGTCGGCGATCACATCGAAATAGTCTCTCCCGCTTGCCTTTTCAATGATCGCACCCAGCAGGATAAAATTGGAATTGCTGTACCCGGCCTCTGAGCCGGGTTCAAAATCAAAACCGGAGCGGTAGATGATGTCCAGGAGCTGAATCCAGGTCGTGCAGCGCCGCATGTCGGCTTCCATTTCCGGACGCCAGTATTCCCGAACGCCGGAGGTGTGCGTCAGTAAATGGTGTATGGTGACCTTTCGCGCCATTTCCGGGTTGGGAAAATCGGGCAACCAGTCGGTCAGGTGGTCGGTGTATTTCAGTTTACCCTGCTCCTGCAAGTCCGCAATGGCCAGAGCGGTGAACATTTTGTTGCCCGAGCCGAGGTTGAACAGCGTGCGGGCGTCAATTTTTCGCGTTTTTGCGGAATCGGCATAACCGAAATACCTTTCAAACAGGATGTTGTCGCCTTTCGCGATCAGTGCGCTGCCGTAAAGGTCGTTTTGATCCGCCAGTTTTTGAATGTATTGGTCCAGCCAGTCCAGGGTCGCTTTTTGGTTGATATCGCCGTTGGGCAGACTGACCGGCTCGGCAACCTCGGCAATAAAGGCCAGTTGGAGCAACTTGTGTGGCGGCTCGGGGTCGAGGCGCATCTGGATGTCGCGCCACATCGGCGAACCTTTTTTGCGCACATAGATATGCAGCACCCGGCTGATGTTGTCGGGCGAAAATACCGTCGTCATCAATTCAGAATGATGGTATTCCAGAGGGGCCATTTCTTTTTGCAGGCGCTGCACCAGACCGACCAGGCGATCTTTTCCGGGATTGATCAATGCCGCTGCGGAAAATGCCTTTTCTACCAGGGCTGTTTGTGCTGCGGTTGAATCAGACAGCAGGGCGGCGGCAAACTGATCGCCCCAGATTTCGGGTGATACCGGTTCCGTATTGCTCTGGGCGCAGGCGGTGAGTGAAAAGATTAGGCAAAAAGTGGCCAAAGTGCATCTGAAACCAGCACAGAAAGGGAAATTGTTGGACATTGTCGGTCAGTATTAAGTGTGAAAACAAAGATCAGGCATGGCATACCTGCGGGTTTGTCCATTCTTGCGAAAATAGTAGATACGGGGCTGTAACTTCTGCCCGGGGAGGCTGTCTTCTGCCGTTTTCACAACAATGGAATCAAAAATCTGAAAACCGGTATGGGCAAAATTGTTACCTGGTCGACCCCGATATACGCTGAGAGCAACACCGCACAGGAATCCGATAGACTTTTTTATGCAGAAAATGTCTTTCGCTATATGAAGTTCCGGTCTCCGTTGTCAGTCAAGTTCTGTCTCGGTGAAACACTGAGTTATATTGTTGATAATCAAAAATTATTGGTGCCTGCGAGCAGCTATATGATCGTCAATGACGGGCTGGAAATGGAATGTCTGCCCTGCAGGCCGGGCATAAAAGCGATTGCCCTTTTTTTTACGAACGACCTTATCAGCGATGTGAACAGGGCAAGTCGTTGTACTGAAAATAAACTACTGGATGAACCTTATATCCATACGGGTTCGTTGGATTTTTTCCAGCATATATACCGGCACCCGAGCCCTCTGTCAAGCCAGTTGCTGACTATTGCAAGGCGCATGTCCGACTCAGGGGCATCGGACGATAACCTGGATCCCGGCGTTTTTTTCGGTTTGGCAAGGACGCTGCTTTCATTTCAACACGACGTTTCCCGGCAAATGGGTCGTGTCAATGCCCGTACACCGACGACCCGGGAAGAACTGTTCCGCCGGGTGCTCCGGGCCAGGGAGTACATGCTCGACAACTGGAATAGTGAACTGACGCTGGCGCAAATTGCGCGTCAGGCCTGTATTTCGCCCTATCATTTTCACCGTACCTTTAGGGAAGTCGTCGGTCATTCACCCATGAAATGGTTCCGGCAGTACAAACTGGAAAGGGCGGAGGAACTGTTGCAGGGAGGGCGAATATCAGTGACAGAGGCTGCCCTGCGCTGCGGTTTTTCCGACGTTTTTACTTTTTCCAAGGCTTTCAAGCGGGCGCGGGGATACAGCCCGTCCGGGCTGATTACTGCGGGGGGGATTCAGTAAAGCATCAACATCTTTCAGAGCCAGCCTGCAATGGTCAATTGCACCACCTGTCACCGCGGCGAGATAAAACCGGCGCTCAGCCTACCCCAAAAATAGGCTGCCGGAAAGAGCTGTGGTATCGACCAGTTGCATGGCAGGGTCGAAAACCGCAAAATGCGCCTCATAGCCCGGGGCGATCCTGCCCAGCCTGTGCCCTTCGCCGACGACCAGGGCAGGATAACCGGAAGCCATCCTTAGCGCTTCAGCGAGGTCGATACCGGCATGCCGAACGGCATTTTGTACAGCCTGCCACATGTCGAGCGAGGAGCCCGCCAGCACGCCCGCATCGTCGACGTAGCGGTCGCCGGCAAAGCGGAACCGGTAGTCGCCTTCAAGACTTTCCGTCACGGCGTCAGAGATCAGAAAAAGCCTGTCGCCCAGTATTTCCTTGCTGATTTTCAACGCGTTGTAATCGCAATGAATACCGTCGGCAATGATGCTCGTCCAGGGTTTGTGCGTGTATATGGCGCCAACCAGTCCCGGCTCCCGGCCCTGAAAGGCACTCATGGCATTGAACAGGTGCGTCGCCCGGATGATGCCCTTTTCAAAACCGCGCGAAGCCTCAGCGAAAGTAGCATTGGAATGGCCGGCAGCGAGGCAGATGCCGCTCCTCAGCAGCAGATCAAGCGATGCATCGTCGACCTGCTCCGGGGCGAGGGTCATGTAGCGTACGATGTCCTGGCCGCGTTCGATTAGCTCCGCCACCAACGCCGGATCGGGTTTGCGGATGTGTTCCAGCGGGTGCGCGCCGCGTTTTACGGGGTTGAAAAACGGCCCTTCGAGGTGCAGGCCCAGCAACCCCTGCCCACCTGCGGCCCTGTAGTCGCGGCAAGCATCAATGGCGCGCCACATGGTATCCAGAGGAGAACAGGACAGGGTGATCTGAAAATGAGATGCGCCGCCTTCGCGGGCCTGCTGCCAGGTGCTTTCGATCGCCTCCGCCGTCGGTTCGTTGTTGAACAGTTTTCCTTTACCCCCATACACCTGAAGATCGATAAAAGCCGGGGCGATGGAAAGACCGTTCAGGTCGACGGTCCGGGCGCCGGGCGGCAAGGGCAATTCGGCGCCGGTCGCCACGATGCGTTGATCCTCCACCAGAACGGCAGCATTTTCGAGTACGGCATCGCCGGTAAAAACCCGGGCATTGATAAAAGCAGTCAGCATATTTATTTCAACAAGGCCCGCACTTTTGCAAAATCCGGGTGCTGTATCCCCGCCGCTTCAAGGTCGGCGAGGTCTTTCAGGAATATGGTGGTGGCATCGTTCTGGTCTTCCGGCGCAAATTTTTTGCCTTTCCATTTTTTGAATATTTCCTCCGCCTGGCCAAACTGACCGTTGAGCAGGTAGGCAAAGGCCAGGTTGGATTCTACCGCGACATCAGAAGGTTCCAGGGTCAGGGTCCTTTGTGCAGCGGCAATGGCTTTTTCGTATTCTCCGACAAACAAGGCGTAATAGCTCAGGCTAAAGTGGTTGTCCGGATTGCCCGGGTGTTCTTTTGCTTCATACAGTGCCTTGGCATAATCCCGCATTAACCTGAAATAGGGCCGTGAAATAGCATCCTGAGCAGTTTGTCGGCCTTCGGACCGGCATTCCAGCGCCTTTTCATTTTCAGGATACTCCGCCAATACGGAACGGAGCCAGTCGAGGCCCGCCTGTTGTCCGGCCTCCAGCAGCAGGCAGCCGATCTGGCAGGCGTAGTCCAGCAGTTTATAATCGGATGCGAATGTCACGTTTTCAAAAGCCCTGACATAATCCTTCCAGGCAGCCTCTTTTTTGCCCAGCACCTGTTTCGACACGCCGCGACGCAGGTATGCCTCTCCTGATTCAGGGTATTTGACCAATAGTTTGTCGTAATCGGCAATGGCTTCGCGGTGTTTGCCCGTGGCTTGCAGGCACAGGCCCCGGTCGAATTGCTGCTCGAACTTGTCCGGATCAAGCGCTTCCAGCCGGTTGTAGTCGAGGAGCGCTTCATCGTACTGTTTTAGCTGTTGTTTGGCGCCCGCCCGCAGGTCGATGGCTTCGCGGAAAGCCGGATCGGCCTTCAAGGCCTGGTCGAGCGCGGCAATGGCCTGCTCATTTTCGCCGATCCAGTAATGGGTATTCCCGAGCCAGTACCACGCTTCCGAAAAGTCCGGTTGCAACTGGGTGGATTTGGTCAGGTCCTTGATCGCGGCATCGTAGTCATTGTCGTTTCTCTTTACAATAGAGCGGACAAAATACGCTTCCGCATTTTTGTTATCGAGGCGTATGGCGTGGTTGCAATCGGCCAGTGCGGCCGAATCGCGGCCGAGTCCGAGGTAAACCTGGGCCCGGCTGGAAAAAGCCGTCGAATTCCTGGGCCGCATAAGGATATACGTATTGAAATCTTCGAGAATCTCCTGAAGGTTGTACTGCGGGCGGATATCCTCAGGGCTGTAATGGTGCAATCGCCTTTTGCCGCGTTCGAGGTAGGCATCGGCGTAATCCTCCTTCATTTCGATGACCTGGTCGAGCAATTCCATGGCCTTTTCATCGTCGTTTTCCGCTACCGCTTTATCAAACAGTTTTTTCTCGTCCGAATCTGAACTGACCTGGCCCATAGGACTCGAGGCCTGATCGGCGAGTTCTTCGGCCTGTTTCCAGCCCACGGCCACGGCCTCCAGGCGCGCCCGTTTGGGCGGATGCGTGGTGGAGGCATTTTCGAGCGAAAAAGTGTTGATACCTGCCTGCGCTTCATCGAGAGTGGCGCCGAGCCGGTACATGATGCCGCCCGCAAACCGGTCTGCTTCCAGTTCGTATTTCCGCCTGATTTTGGGGTCTGTTTCTTCGAGATCGTGGTTGCTGAGGTGGTGGCCGATCTCGTGTGCCAGCACGCAGTACGAGGCCCACTTCGTGCGGGCGTCCTTTTTGAAGTTTTCCAGAAAACTCGTGCTGTACAGGATATAACGCTGCCGGCCGGCGGTAGTGGCCAGCGCGTTGTTGCAGTCGGCCGATTTAATGACGAAATTCTGGGGCAACACATTGGCCTGCAGGATCTTTGCCACAATTTCCAGTGCTTCCCCGGAGGCTTCGTAGGTATAGAGATCCGTCAGCGTATCGCCGGCGGCGAAGTTGCAGCTGTGGGTAATGCTCATTTCTTCCTGGGCAAACAGGGGGCAGAAAAAAAAGGTGAGCGAGATTGCGATACTGAACCTGAGCATACGGGGCGGGATGTTGAGGGAATGATGAATGGTGAATGATGAATGGTGAATGATGAATGGTGAAACCGGTCATAACCGCTCCACATAACCCACTGTGGCCATCGTCAGCCGGTTCAGTTCGCGCTGAAGGGCATCGGGGGCCATGGTATTGAGGTCGCGTTGCTGTTCCCAGTTGACATATTGGTTCTGCAGCAGGGTGATGTCGGTCGCATCGTTTTTCAGTTGGCTTGCCAGTAGACCCAGGACGGCTTTTACCCCATTTTCCGTCGTCAGTAATTGAAACGCACTGACCTGTGCACTGTTGCCGGCACGTTGTGCAAATTCGGCTTTTTTGGCTACATATTGCTCCATAATGGCTGCTGTGGGGCGAAACAGGGGCGCCTTGCGGAAATAAAGCAACCCGAATGCAAGCAGCAAAAAGGCCTGGAATGGCGCCAGCCAGGTGTACGACAGGTCAAGGTATTCCGAAATGCTCCATTGCAGGGTAGCCACGGGCATGGAAAGCAGGGTCAGGGCTACGAGCAGCAGATAGGCCAGTGTACCGAAATACAGGGCCCGGAATGTCGCGCGCAGCAACACCTTGGAGGGGTTTTTATTGAGCAGTACAGCAACGAACAGCAACAGCAGCGCAGGCATGAGTTGAACAAATACCCAGGTCCAGGCCTGTCCTTCGATGTCTTCGTACTTGCCCGCCAGTGTCTGTACAAAAAACAGCAGGACGATGGCCGCCGTGAAGCCCAGCCAGAGCCAGAGGAGTTTTTTTCGGGTGTCGGTGAGTAGGATCAGCATGGTTTGAAATGCGCCCGTGACTAAAATGATGAATGATGAATGATGAAATGACGATGACGATAATGACGAATGACGATAATGACGACAATCCTTCAAAGCCCCAGCCCGGCTGCGATGCCGGATTTCCGGAGGTGCGTTTGGGCGTCGAAAAGCGGCGAGGGGCATTTTTGTACAGGCTTGCGGTTGCTTTCCGGCACTTCAAATTCATACACCAGCACGGTGACGCTGTATTCCGGGGTGAGGGGCGTTTTTGCGAGACTTTGCGGCAGTTTGTTGAATCCCTGGCTGAGCCAGGCCGTTGCCTGTGCTTTCGATACGCGTTGGGCGCCGCCGCCGAAGGGCTGGTTGGTGGCGATGAATACCAGGAGCCGGAAATAGCCTTTTTGGGGCATAATGAAGGATTTGAGGTAGTCCATCACCCCCGAAAAATTATCGCGGGCGGGGTAATCGAGCCATCGTGTGCGGTCGTTTCGCGAACTGGCGTCGGCGGCGTTGTACTGCTCCAGTTGGGTTACGAGCGCAAAGCCGTTCGGCACGGAAAAATAACTGCGCTGGGAATAACCTTTGGCATCGAGCGCTACGCGCAGTTTTTGTTCGACGGCCCCAAGCGTACCCAGACCGGCCAGGGTTGTTTCCGGCAGTTCATACCGCGCGTTGCAGGCCGGCGGCGGCCAGGGAAAGCCCGGCAGCGTCAGGCCTTCGAGTTTGGGATCGTTGTCAAAAGGCAGGCTGTTGATCTGCAGGGCACGTTCTGCGCGGATGAAACCCTCCGTGACGGCCTGAAGCCGGTCTTCAAACGTCACGCCGTAAGAAGAAGGCATTATCTTTAAAAACACCCCTATATCGGCAAGGGAAAATCCTTTTTTCGACAATACATATCCCATGAATTGATCGGCTTCCAGTTCCTCGGTGTTTCGCCGCTCGTCTGAAAATGTATGCGCATTGACATGGTGCCCGATCTCGTGCGCCAGGGCGCCGTACACCTCAATCTCGTTGCTTCGTTCCACAAAATCGAGACTGTAAAGCAGGTACCTGTTTTCTCCGTCAAGTACAGCCGTAACATTTTCCACATTGGTCTGTATCCACTGAAAAACGGTATCGGCGCCGCCCAGTTCGGCAATTTCCCTGATCCGGGCGTCAACCTGCCCGTTGGTGGCAAAACGGTACAACTCCTCGTCCATCTGCCCGTCGGTGTAGATACAGCGCTGTGCGGTATGTATCTCCAGCAGTTCCTGCCCCACGAGCGGGAGGGCGGTTGTGAGCGGGAGGACCGTTAAAAGAAAAAGCCGGAACGGACGTCTGATTATCATGGTTTTGTGTTGGTGGAGCGGAAGGGTAAAGATACAAAAATACAAGTCCGGAGAATCTTTCCTACGTTTGCTTTGCCTTGCAGGGCAGTAGCGCGGTCGCGCCGTGCCGGAGGCAGAAAACATCTGAACCATTATGGAAAAACAACAAGGCCAACTCATCCGCAGCCTCGGGCTCGGTGCAGCCACCATTCTCGTCGTCAGCTCGGTCATCGGCTCCGGCGTGTACAAAAAAGTAGCCCCGATGTCGGCGGAATTATTGTCGCCCGACCTGGTGTTGTGGGCCTGGGTACTGGCCGGCATCATCAGTCTCTGCGGGGCCCTGAGCAACGCCGAGATCGCGGGCATGATGGCTGATTCGGGTGGAGAATATGTGTATTTCAGGCGCATTTACGGCCGGTTTATGGCCTTTTTGTGGGGCTGGAGCACCTTCGCCGTGATCAAAACAGCAGCCGTATCTTCCATCGCCTATGTTTTTTCACAGTCGTTCAACGCCATTATCCCGCTGCCGCATTTGCCGGAATCCATTGAGAATATCCAGATTCTGGTGTTCAAACCGTTCGAGAATGCGGGCGTCAAAGGGCTGACTATTGCCCTGATCCTGGCACTGACCTACCTGAATTCCCGCGGACTTCGGGGCGCTGCGGCGCTCAGCACCTGGATCACGCGGCTGGTGATCGTGGGTTTGTCGCTGATCGTATTGTCGGGACTGCTGTTCGGCGGCGGCAGCATGGCCAATTTTCAAACGCCGTCGGTAAACTTCGTGTCGCACAACTGGACCGATTTCACCTTTATCAAGGCCATGTTCGCGGCATTGCTTGCCGCTTTTTGGGCCTATGAAGGCTGGAATACCGTCGGTTTTCTCGGCGGCGAGATCAAAGAGCCGCACAAAAACCTGCCGCTGGCCCTGTTTGCCGGCATGATGATCATTATCGGCGCCTATGCGCTGGTCAACTTCACTTACCTGTATGTGCTGCCCATCGACCAGATCGTACACGCCCACCAGGCGCAGAACGAGATCGCGGCGGTGGCGGTGGTACGGCACTTTGCCGGCGACACCGGCGCCATCCTGATCTCGGTTATCATTCTGATCACCACGCTGGGCTGCACCAACGCCACTATTCTGATGCCGCCGCGTGTTTATTACGCGATGGCCAAAGACGGACTGTTCTTTCCCCGCGCAAAAGAGATCCACCCGACCTTTCACACCCCGAACCCCGCGTTGTGGATGCAGGGCGCCTGGGCCTGTCTCCTGGTGCTCTCCGGCAGTTTCGACCAACTGACCGATATGCTTATTTTCGCGGCCTTCTTTTTCTACGGCGCCACGGCTTTCGGCGTGTTTGTAATGCGGCGGCGCGAGCCGGCGGCAGAACGCCCGTACAAGGTGTGGGGCTACCCGCTGGTGCCTGCCTTGTTCGTGTTGTTCTGCGTTGCGCTGATCATCATCACCTGCATCAACCACCCGCGCGAAGCGGTACTCGGCATCGTACTGATGCTGACGGGTGTGCCGTTTTATTTTTGGTGGAACAGGAAGGGCGCCTGAGCAAATGGCGTTATTTTTTTTGTAAATTTGCAAAAAATAACCGCCCATGTCCGTCATCAAAATTCCGCTCCTGTACGCCGGCTCCAAAGGGGAAGGCCGGCTCTACACCCTGTTTGACAGCGGTGCAAACCTGTCGTGCATCAACCCCGATTTTGTGGAGAACCTGGAGATTCCGGTCAAACTGGGGCGCACACGGCTCATCTCCACCGCTGCCGAGGGTCATTACATTGAAATCACCGAAGCCATCAGGCTGGATTTTTACATCGATGATGTGTTGCTGTCCGACGAATTTCTCGTGGTGCCCAGCCTCAGCGAGGAAGCCATCATCGGCGCAGCGACCATGCAGAAATGGCGCATCAAACTCGATTTTGAGCACGATACGGTCCATGTCGACCCGAAAGTGGCGAAAATGCAGTTGATCTAGCGGTTCAGCGAGTCGCGCACCATTTCCCAGCGGTTGAAAAACTCCGGCACACATTTGCCGCTCAGGTCTGAGTTGGCATTGAATAACACGCATATACCAATGCCGTCGCGGCGATTGAGGGCGATCTCGCCCTTGTAGCCATTGACGTAGCCGGCGTGGTAAATAATCGTGTCGTTGCCGTGTTCGAGCACACGCCAGCCAAGCGCATAGGAAGCCGCGTCGCGCTCAAGCCAGCCCGGGAAGATGCGCCGCTCCTTGCCCGTTTTGATCACAGGGCGGAACACCCGGTCGAGCGTCGCGTCGGCAACGATATCAGGCCGGTGGCCGAGCAGAACCTTCAGCCATTCGCCCATATCGGAGACGCTCGCATTGACACCGCCCGCTGCAGCGGCATTATAGTACAATTCGGAAATGGATTCGGCGCGCCAGCCAAGACCCGTCCGGAAATGCGGAAGCGTTTTGTCGACGCTTTGCATGATGGAACTGAAGTCGCACGAAGCATGCTTCATGCCGGCAGGGCCGAATATCTTCTCCTGCAATAACTGCTGGTACGATTTGCCGGTGGCGTCGGCCATCACTTCCTCGATCGCACAAAACGCCGCGTTCTGGTAACTGAAAAACACCCCCTCCTTGCCACTGACCGGCGCTTTCGGGAAAAAATCGGTGATAATTTTCCGAATGCTCATGCCTCGCTCGATGAGGTTGGTATAGGCGTGGTAAGGCAGGCCTGTGGTGTGCGAAAGCAGGTGCCACAATTTCATCCGTTCAGCCTGCTTCGGGTCGCGCAGGACAAACTGCGGGAAATGTTTTTGTACCCGTTCATTCCAGTCCAGAATACTGTCCTGTACCAGGATTCCCGTCAGCACCCCTGCAAAGCCTTTTGACAAGGAGCCAATCCGAAAAAGGGTATGTTCATCGATGGGGTCGTTGCCGCCGGCAATTTTTTCGCCGTAGCCGCGGATAAAAATGATCCGGTCGCCTTTCACCACAACCACAGCGGCGCCGGGGGTAGATGTGGCGACCATTTCAGCGGCAAAATACCCGTCGTAACTATCCAGAAAATTTTGAAGGGCCGTGGCGCCTTTCCTGACCGGAGGCGATGATACGGGCGACTGGGCCGGCGCGTTCGCGCAGGAAGGCAGGAACAAAACGCCGGTAACAAACGCAATTGCCAGGCGCAGGAAGGGTAGTGCAGATGTGAAACTCATGGAACGGCGAAGGTAATCATCATAAAAAAAATACCAAAACAAGACTATATCATGCCTTTACAGGCGCAATTGGGGGTGATTCAATACAAATGCAGGGCAATTGGTAGAAAATTGCGGGTGCAATTGGCACTTCAACGCATATTTAGGTTTCCTGATTGGCCCGGGCATATTTTTTCACATAAGTAACTGAACGTATATTCAACCAACGATTCCTGTTATGAACAAACTCATCACACGCAAACAATTTCTCTCTCTCGCAGCACTCGGAGGCACTTCGGTAATGCTCCTGCAACCGGCCGGACTAACAGGACAAAGCGCGCCGGCAAAAAAGCCCAAGGGCGATCCGCTGCCCTCGAACTGGTCAAGGAATGGGTGACCAAAGCACATTCCGACCTGGTTCGCGTAAAGGAACTTTTTGAACAGGAACCCCGCCTGCTCAACGCATCCTGGGACTGGGGTGGCGGCGATTTTGAATCGGCGCTCGAAGCGGCCGGACATGTGGGCAACCGCGATATCGCACAGTTTCTGCTCGATAATGGCGCGCGAATGAACATGTTCTGTGCCGCCATGCTCGGCCGGCTCGACATCGTCAAAGCAACACTCGATGCCTACCCTGAACTGAAAACATCGGGCGGCCCGCACGGCTTAAAACTCCTGCACCACGCCCGGAAAGGAGGCGAGCAGGCACAACCCGTGCTGGAATACCTCGAAAGTATAGGCGCCTCCTGAAACAGATATTGAGCATTATGAAAACAACAACAACACTGCTTTTTTTGATCTGCACCTGCTTTGCTGCGGCCGCCACCAATATCCGGATCACGGATGTAGCAATTGAAACCATGTCGGATACGGCACAGGGCCTGCCTGTTCGTTTTACCATCGCCTGGGACAATGCCTGGAACAATGCCAAAAATCACGATGCCGCCTGGGTGTTTTTAAAGTACAAACCGCGCGACCTGCAGGCGGCTTCGCGGCATCTGTTTTTAAAACCGACCGGTCACACGGTATTGAAAAAATCAACATCCGCCCTGCCCGACCCTTTCATCAAAGTCAGCGACGACAGAATCGGCGTTTTCCTTTATCCTTCTTCAGATTTCCGTGGAAACGTGGAATGGACCATGCGCCTTTTTTTTGACGTAAAAACCACTGCGCAACCGGCGTCCATGCAGGGTGAATGGTCCCTGTTTGCACTCGAAATGGTCTATGTGCCGGAAGGAGGCTTTACCCTCGGCGATCCGGATACAACGGCGCTGCGTGCCGCCTCATTTTTCCGTTCCGGGCCCGGCGGGCGTTACGACGGACTTTTTTCCATAACATCGGAAACGCAAACGCTGGAGGTGGGCGACCAGCCCGGGGCGTTGAACTACCACAGCCAAGAACCTGAATACCAGGGCGACCGGCAGGGTCCGGCGCCGCCGGAGTTTCCCAAGGGCGTGCAAGCCTTTTATATCCAGAAGTACGAGATTACCCAGGGGCAGTATGCCGCATTTCTGAACAACCTGAGCAAACAGGCCTCTTATTTTAGGGCAAATTTCGCCGGGATGCATTACTACAAAGAACGCGGCAGCATCACCTGCACCGACGCCGAATATACGGCCGGCAGCCCCGACCGGCCGCTCAATTTTGTCGGGTGGGACGATGGCTGCGCCTTCGCCGACTGGGCGGGGCTGCGCCCCATGACCGAACTGGAGTTTGAAAAAGCATGTCGTGGCAGCGGCAAACCTATCCCGCACGAATTCCCTTGGGGAACAGGCAGCAAGGAAAGGCTTGCCCGCTTTGTCGACCTCGACGATGAACTGAAGAACGCAGCAGGGCTCGACGAATCGATGCTCAGCGATGCCACCCGGGATATGTTCGGCGCCTCCCATTGGTGGGTCATGGACCTCGCAGGCAGCCTCTGGGAGCGCGTGGTAAGCATTGGCCATCCCAACGGACGCGCATTCAAAGGCACCCACGGCGACGGCCGGCCGGGATATTACGGCTTCGCTACCAACAAGGACTGGCCGCACGGCGACGACGAGCGCGGCGGGGGTTACGGCTACAGGGGCGGGGGATACTACGAGCACGGCAAACCCGCCGGCGATTTTAACCCCCACAGCCCGGTCGGATGGCGCAACTACGCGGCCTGGGCCGGCGGTCCGCGCAGCATCGCTTACGGGTTCAGGTGCGTGCGGACGGCCAAATGATTGACGGGGAGAAAGGACAAGCCTAAACCCGTTTTTTATACGTCCAGACTGCCAGGCTGTTAACAGCGACAGCATAGGTCACCACAGAAAAAAAGTTGGTTTTAATATCCTGAAAATCAGCGCCTTTAAGCAGGACAAGCCGCATAAACGCCACAAAATAGTGCACCGGATTAAGCATATTTAAAACCTGCGCCCATTCAGGCATGCTCTCCACCGGTGTAAACAATCCGCACATCAGGATAAAGATGAGCAGAAAAAACCAGGCGGTGAACATGGCCTGCTGCTGCGAATCTGCAAAATTGGAAATCAGGAAGCCCAGGCCGAGCATACAGGGCGTAAATGCCGCCGTGTAGCCGAAAACAAGCCCCAGGTTGCCCAGCATCGGGATATCGAAAACGAGTTTTCCTACGGTCAGTCCGACGGTCATCACCAGCAGCGAAAGCAGCCAGAACGGCAACAGCTTGCCCAGGATGAACTGCCATTTCTGTACCGGGGTCACGTTCAGTTGTTCGATAGTGCCCAGTTCGCGCTCGCGCACGATGTTGAGCGCGGTAAGGAAGCAGATGATCAGGGAAACGATTTCTCCCAGAATACCCGGCACCATAAAGGTTTTGTAATCGAGATGCGGGTTATACCAGTTGCTGTATACCACATCTACAGCGGCCTGCACCCGGTTGGCGGCAGCCGGGTCCGTACCGGCGGCAGCGAGCGCCACCTTGCTCCGGGCGAAGTCGGTGTTGTAGTCGCGCACGATATTCTGCGCATAACCCATGCCCAGCCCGGCTTTTGTGGCGTTGATGGCATTGGCCGTCAGGGATACGGAGGCCTGTTTTTCCCGGACCAGGTCGCGCTCGAATTGAGCGGGTATTTCCAGAATAAGGTCGACCCGGTCATTGGACATGGCGTCGTCGGCATCTTTAGCGGCAAAGGAGGTGTTTTTCACCGTAAAATACCCCGAGGCACTGAATTTGGCTGTCAGTTGCCTGGATGCCGGCGACAGGTCGTGGTCGACCACCGCCAGCGCGAGGTTTTTTATTTCATAATTCGCCGCAAACGAGAGCAGGAGCGTCTGAACGACGGGCATGATGAGCAACATCGGCAACATCGTGCGGTTGCGGAAAATTTGAAGAAATTCTTTCTGTACGAGGAATAGGACAGTTCTCATTGCTGGATTGTTTCATTGCCGGGTTGTTTCATTGCCGGATTGTTTCATTGCTGGATTGTTTCATGACTGGTCTATTCCAGTCTGTCTTTAAAGTTGCGCATGCTGATGGCCAGGAAAAAAAGCGCCATGCCCACCATGATCAACGACTCTTTCCAGAGCACATCCAGTCCGACGCCTTTGATCATGATGCCTTTTACAATGGTGTTGAACCAGGTAGCCGGTATCGCTGTGCCAATGGCCTGAAGTATCTGCGGCATACTTTCCCGCGGAAAAATAAATCCCGACAACAGCATGGTCGGCATCATCAGGCCCAGGGCCGACATGAACATGGCCTGTTGCTGGTTTGCGGAACGGGTGGAAATGAAAATACCCAGCGAGAGCGCCACGAACATATACAGAACACATTCGAAGGTCAGCAGCAGTATCGAGCCGCGCAACGGCATACCGAATACCGTAAGACCGAGCACTACAACCAGCGCGGCATTGATCATGGTCAGCACGAGATAGGGCGCCGTTTTGCCCAGAATGATCTGGATCGGTTTAAGCGGCGATACCAGCAAGACTTCCATGGTACCCAGTTCTTTTTCGCGAGCGATGGTGATGGAGGTCATCATGGCTGATACCAGCATGAGGATCAGCGTCATGACGCCCGGCACAAAATTGAACACCGCTTTCTGCTCCGGATTGTAGCGCATCCGTGTTTCGATCCGGATCACAGGCGCATCGCCGGATTGCCCGGCCAGCAATTGCTGGCGGTAGTCGAGTATGATGGCATTGGCGTAATTGATCAGCGTGGTTGCCGTATTGGGGTCGGATGCATCGCCGATGATCTGTAACTGCCCGTCGCCGGTTTGCAGTTTTTGGGCAAAATCCGGCGGAAATATCACGGCCAGTTTGATTTTTCCACTCCGGAACGCAGGCTCCAGTTCTTCCGTGCTGCTCAGGTTCCGGTCGAGCCGAAAGTATCCGCTCGAGGTGAGTTTGTTTGTCAAACCCACACTTGAGGCGTCTTTGGATTGATCGAAAACGGCAATGGAGGCGTTCTTGATCTCATTGGTGAGTACAAAACCGAACAGCAACACTTGTGCGACAGGCATGCCGAACAGGATGAGCAGCGTCCGGCGGTCGCGCAGGATATGCCGGAATTCCTTGGCAACAAACGCCAGGAAACGGTTTGGTCTGGAACTTGTATTTGAAAAAAGCATGTCAAATTGTATCTTGGTCAAATTGCATCGGCGACGGGGCAATTTTTCACACCGGTGATTGATAGTTTATTTTCCTGATTTTCAACAGGTTATTTCTGAAAAGTCTGCGGATTTTTTCCGCTCTGGTGCAGCATTAGATCCAACGCGGCACCCTTTTGCAGTACGCCTCGTAGGCGCTGCCAAACTGTTTTTTCAAACCGGGCTCTTCCACCTTCACAACAAACAGGCTGAAGAGCAGGAACACCAGCAGCCAGTACCCTGCGATCAACACGGTCGAATACCAGAGCACCCACCCCGCGATGGTCGTCAGAACGCCCAGGTACATCGGGTTGCGGGAAAACGCATACAGTCGGCCCGTGACCAGGTTTTGGGGCGGGTCGAGCGGAAAAGGCGTTCCTTCTCCTTTGGTTGCAAAATCCCGGACACACAGCAGCAGCACAGCAATACCAGCCGCCAGCAAGGGGTACGCCAGCCAGTTCCAAACCCCCGTATGGCGTGCTGCCTGCCTGCCGATCCACAAGGGCAGGTAAATGCCTACGGTACCAGGAATAGCGACGGTGAAGAGCATATTTTTTAACAAGATTGACAGTTTCATAGGTCGTGATAGTTAGCGTATGTTTATTCGCCCCTGGCCAGTTTCCTGAACACCTCATCCATGTCTGTCGCCTGAAAACTTGCCTTCATGGCCCTGGGGGTATCGAGCGCTTCTATTTTGCCGTCAACCATGATGCTGACACGGTCGCAATATTCGGCTTCGTCCATATAGTGGGTGGTGACCATGAGCGTTACGCCTTCTGCAGCGGCCTCGTAAATCAGTTCCCAGAATTGCCGGCGGGTAAGGGGATCAACTCCGCTGGTCGGTTCGTCGAGAAACACGATTTGGGGTTCGTGCAGCAGGGCCACGGAAAAGGCCAGTTTTTGTTTCCAGCCCAGGGGCAACGAACCGACGAGTTTATCGGCTTCCGGTTCCAACTGGAGTTTTTGCAGCAGATCGGTGGTTTTTGACTTGATTTCGGCCAGTTTCAATCCGTAAATACCGCCAAACAGGCGGATGTTTTCGCGCACAGTCAGGTCTTCGTACAAACTGAATTTCTGGCTCATGTATCCGATGCGGCGTTTTACCTGATCCGGATTTTTGCGCACATCGAAACCCGCCACCGCCGCCAGGCCTGACGTAGGCATCAGCAGGCCGGTAAGCATTTTCAGCGCGGTGGTTTTTCCTGCCCCGTTGGCCCCCAAAAAGCCGAATATTTCCCCTTTGCGCACCTCGAAGGAGATGGCGTTTACGGCGGTGAACTTGCCGAATGTTTTGGTGAGGTGGTCGGTGGTGATGATGTTGTTCATGGTTATGGTATTATCGTCATTATCGTCATTCGTCATTCGTCATTGGGCATTTCGTTGGGCAGGTGATGGCGGGGTGTGGGGATTGATGCTGAAGGAGGCAACCTCTTCGGCAGTTAGTCCGTAGAGTGGAGGGGTGGCGATATCAAGCATATTCAGGTAGAGATAAATCTGTCCACGGTGGTGTATTTCGTGTTCCACGAGGGCCCGCAGCCATTTCCAGCAGGTGATGGGCATGCCGGCAGGGGTGTTGATCTTTTGTTGCAGCATTTCCGGGGTCATGTTTTGAAATATCGCCAGCGACTGGCGGTGCATTTCGTCGAAATAGGCCAGCGTAGCATCAAAGCCGTCGGCAAGTTCCGGACCGCAACCCGTGTACATGGAAGGTCGCCCCTCGGCATTTTCAGCATAAAGCCAGCGTTCGATAGCGGCAATATGACGCACCAGATCACCCAGTGTGAATTTGCCCTCCCGATAGGTCCACTCCAGTTTGCCGGGGGGAATAAGCAATACCACCTTGCGCGTGCGCTGGCGGATGCGCGCATAGTAGTCGAGAAAGGATTCGATAGTGCTGATTTCCATAATGCAGGTCGAGTTAGTTCCTCATGAGTTCGATAAAACAGTCTTCCACAGTTGGCGCTGCGGTTTTTATCTCAACATTCCGGTGGTTTTTTGCTTGCAAAAAATCGGTAATCCGGGTTGTGGCGATATCTGCCGGAGTTGCCGTATCGAGCATTTTCAGGTGTGCAAACTCGCCAAAGGCATAACAATCGGCCATGCCGTCCAGCGTGCGCAAGTCCTTGATCAACTGATACATATTATCCGAGCGCACGGCGTAGAGCGGCATTTGGAATGCCTTCGTAATGCCGTCAGGCGTATCGATGGCCATAATTTCGCCCTTCTGCATCAGCGCAACGCGGCTGCATAACGCGGCCTCGTCCATATACGGCGTACTGACCAGCATGGTCAACCCCTGTTTGCGCAGATTTCCCAGCATATCCCAGAACTCCTTGCGGCTGACCGGGTCGACCCCCGTACCGGGCTCGTCGAGGAACAGCACTTCCGGTTTGTGGATGAGGGCGCAGCACAGGGCGAGTTTTTGTTTCATGCCCCCTGACAGGGCGCCTGCCCGGCGTGCTTTAAAGGGTTCTATCTGCGAATAAATAGGCGCGATGAGGTCGTAGTTTTCCCGGATGCTCGTACCAAATACGGCGGCAAAAAACCCGAGGTTCTCCTCCACGGTCAGGTCCTGGTACAAGGAGAACCGTCCGGGCATATAACCGATAGCCTGGCGGAGCCGCTTGTAGTCTTTCACCACATCAAGCCCGGCTACTGAAGCCGAACCCGAATCGGGCAGCATCAGGGAGGTGAGCATTCGGAACAGCGTGGTTTTGCCCGCCCCGTCGGGGCCGATGATGCCGAATATTTCCCCCTGTTCAACAGAAAGGGTGATATCCTTTACCGCCTGCACCGCTGCGAAAGACTTGGAGAGGTGATCGATATTGATCATATTTTTTGAAAAAACTGACATGTATTAAGGATATTTGGGTGTTGAAATATTAACCGAAAATCTTTTTGCTATGAATGATCTGCTTACCGGCAAAATTATTGCCGCTGCGTACAAGGTTTACAATTCACTGGGTTTTGGCTTTCTGGAAAAAGTGTATGAAAATGCCCTGGTCATTGAACTTCGCAAAAACCCCCTCGCTGTTTCTCAGCAAATACCTTTAACTGTCATCTACGACGAACAAGTGGTTGGGGATTATGCTGCTGATTTGATGGTCGAAAACGAAGTCATTGTAGAAATCAAATCGATCGTAAAACTCACTACCAAACACGAAGCCCAACTGGTAAATTATCTCACCGCTACAAAGAACGATATCGGGTTGCTGATCAATTTCGGCCCCGAAGGCGTAGAAGTCAAACGCAAGTACCGCGTGTACCGCCCTAAAGCTGATTGACACGATTAACAGTGTTTCTGACATGATTTACAGGATTTACAAGGTTTTAAAGGATTGACAGGATTGACAGGATTGACAGGATTTACAAGGTTTGACAGGATTTACAAGGTTTTACAAGGATTGACAGGATTTACAGGATTGAAGGTTTAAAGGTTTGAGGATTTACAAGGTTTGAAAGGTTTAAAGGTTTGAGGTTTCTGAAGATTATGTTCATTAAGTTGAAATTTTTGGGCATTCGTTATCCCCATTACCAAACGACCCGTCAAACCTTTAAAACCTGTCAAATCCTGTAAATCCTGTCATAAAACCTGTTTATCCTGTGAATCCTGTCAAACCTTGTAAATCCTAAATCCTGTCTAAACCTGTTTACCTGTAAATCCTGTCAAACCTTGTAAATCCTGTAAATCCTGTCATAAAACCTGTTTATCCTGTGAATCCTGTCAAACCTTGTAAATCCTGTAAATCCTGTCATAAAACCTGTTTATCCTGTGAATCCTGTCAAACCTTGTAAATCCTGTAAATCCTGTCATAAAACCTGTTTATCATGTTAATCCTGTCAGAAGCACTTTTAATCGTGTCAGAACCTGACCTCGGCCGGCATACCGATCTTGAGCGTACCGTCCGGGTTAGGCACGTCGATCTTGACCGCATAGACAAGGTTGACCCGCTCATCCCTGGTCTGGATCACTTTCGGTGTAAACTCTGATTTGGACGATATCCACCGGACTTTCCCGGAAAACTCCTGCTGTTTTCCCTCTGCTGCATCGATCAGCACCTTAACCGTTTGCCCTGTCTTTACTGCGCCCAACTGATCGCCCGCTACATAGGCGCGAAGGGTCATTGTACGGAGGTCGGCCAGTTTATACAGGGGTTTACCAAAGGAAACCAGCTCCCCCGCTTCGGCGTACGACACCAGCACGGTACCCACGGCCGGGTTGACGATGCGGCATTTTGCGATTTGGTCGTCGAGTTGGGCTATCTGTTTCTGCAGGGGCAGTATTTCCGCCAGCAGGCCGCTTTTCTGCGTGGACAAGGACGAGTTCGATGCGGACCGCTGTTCCAGGATCACGTCCATTTGCCCTTGTGCCACATCGATCTGCGCGTTGAGGTCGTCGAGTTGTTTGGGGGTTGCGGCATCGCTCCTGAGGAGGTTTTCCACCCGCCGTTTCTCGTATTCGAGTGTGGCGAGTTGTTTGCGCACCGTATTCATTTGTTTTTCAAATACGGCCAATTGAGCGCTGATTTCGGGGCTTTTTGCAGCGATGGCGCGAATGGATGCCTTCAACTGATCGCGTTTCAGGACCAGCTGGACGGAGTCGACGGCGCCGGTTTGTTCGCCGGCCTCCAGCGACTGGCCTTCTTCGATGACAAAAGCCAACAGTCGGCCGGTTGCTTCGGCGCCGACAATCAGTTCGTCGGCTTCAAAATTACCGAAGGCATCGGCTTTAGGGGCGCTCTTTTGGCAGGCCGGCAGGGCGGCGAGCAGGAGCAAAAGATAAACGAGAGGATGGGTTTTCATTATCACAAGTTTTTAATAATCAGATGTTTAGTTTCCCAATTTTGCAACCAGCATTTCCCTGGCCTGCGCGGATTGGAGTTCGTGCAGTTTTTCGACAACCGGGACTGCGTGAGCAGGTTCAACTGACTCAGGTAATCCGTTTCGGTCATCACGCCGTTTTTTACCTGGGCCTCCGCGCGGCGAATTATCTCTTCCTGGAGGGTAACGATGGCGTCGTCCTGTACAAGTTGCTCCTTGTATTTCACGTTCAGGTCCCAGAATTCTTTTCTGGTATTGGCTTCAAGGCGTTGTTCGAAGGCCATTTGCTGCGCCGCTACATTCCGGACCTGCAAATCAAGCACTTGTGCCTCGCGCCGGCGATTGCCCCAGTCGAAAGGCGTCCAGGAGGCGCGCAAACCGACCAGCACAAAAGGCTGCAACCCGGTTTCGAAGAAGTTAAAGGGGTTGGGGCGCCCCACGCCGCCCTGGGCGAAGGCCTCAATACGCGGCTGGATTTGCAGATTCAAACGGTCCTTCTGTAACTGAAAACTGCGCTGCTGCAAGGCAAAAAGCCGGATCTCGGGGCGTATTTCAGGGCGCAGGGCCTCGTCGGACCACCCCGGGTCGGCGAGTACAAAGTCGACCTGAACGCGGCCAAGCCATTTGGCGAGTATTTCCATCAGCGCCTGCTTGTCTGCCTGCATTGCGGCGATCTGCTGGTCGGTTTTCAGTATCTGTATCCTGACCTGATCTGCTGCGCTGCGCAAAGCAACGCCGCCCTGTACAGAGGCTTCCACCTGTTCGAGCCGGCGGTTCAGGTCTGTCTTCGAACTCGAAAGAATGTCTTCGTTTTCCTGAAGCAACAAAGCCCTGAAATACAGATCGGTGACGAGCTCCCGAAGCTGATATGCATCGACATCCACCTGCGCCGAGGCCATGTCGCGCTCCAGTTCGCGTTGCTGCCGCAGGTAGCGATCAGAACCGCCGTCCCAGATGCGCTGGGCAACATCTGCCGAAACCTTGTACTGGTCTTTGGGTACCTGCGGCGGCTGAAACAAGGGGTTGTCGACACCCAGGGAGAACACGTCGCTTTGCCAGGTGGCCTGTGCGCCGATATTGATGCGCGGCAGGTTATTGCTTTGCAGACTTCTGATCTGCAAAGCGGCAATACTTTCGGCATACAGTTTCTTTTGTTGTAAGGGACTGTTTGCCACAGCAAGGTCCCGGCATTGCCGCACATCAAGGGTGTCGGGCGGAGTAAACGTACGGTCGGACAAGGCGTAAAGAGCAGTTGCCCAAACATTCAAAAGGAAGGTTAAAAACCAGGTTGTTTTCATGTTTAATGACATGGTTTAACTTTTTGGTTAAACATGGATAAAAAATTATTCAGGACGAAGGGAGGCCAGTACAAAGGTGGTCACTTCATATTTGCGCTCTTCCAGGAAAATGCGCATCTCGCCCGTTCCCATTCCGAGCAGAATGCGCATCATAGGCTTCCCGATAAACGGAAAGGCGCACATCGATACAATGTTGACGATCAGGTGCTGAGGCTTGATGTTCCGTATTTTCCCTGCGGCAACTTCCGCCTCCACCTGCCGGAAAAACACCTCCGGTTTGGGCAGGGTAGCCGGCAGGATGGCATCGAAGAAACGTTCCGGATGCTTGTTGATCTCGGAAATAATGAACAGCGGGATATAGGGGTTTTGGCTGATGATGTCGATATATGTCCCAATAAAGCGGCGTATCTTTTCTTCCAGCGGCAAATCGCTCTCAATTACCTGCCGAATGGCCGGCATTGCCTTGTTGATGATCGCGCGCGCCACCATCTCGTACAGTTTTTCCTTGGAGCGGTAGTAGTAATGCAACAAGGCCTTGTTGATGCCCGCGCGATCGGCTATCTCCTGCATTTTGGCGCCGTCCATGCCCTTCTGCGTGAACACTTCGTGTGCCGCCTCGAATATCTTCTGCTCCGTGGTGTCCGGAATGGGTTGCAATTCTGGATTGTCCATTTAGTTTAACCGTTTGGTAAAATTTCGGACAAAGGTGAGAGCATTTTTTTAAAACAGCAAGTATTGGTCACTTTTTTTTAACCAGATAGTTAAACCATATAGACAGAATGTCTGTGCAGGACTATAATCGTCCTGTTTTTATCGATAAAAATACCTGCATAACTTTGCCGCTAATGGCACACGATCCTTCAACACACCCGATGTTCCGCCGCCCGGCGATTTTTGCGCCCTTTCCGAACCTCGTCGCTGCGGAAAGCACACGCCACGGCGGGGTAAGTCCGGCGCCCTATGCTTCGCTCAACCTGGGAAAAAGCACCGGCGACGCCCCGGCAAACACAACCGAGAACCGCCGGCGCCTGTGCGCTGCCCTCGGATTTGCACCGGAGCAGATGGCCTGGTCGAAACAGGTACACCAGGACCGGGTGAGGCTCGTCAGTGAACCCGGTGGCGGCGAAGGCTTCGACGCGCTGATCACCGACCGGCCCGGCATACTCCTGGCCGTATCGATTGCGGATTGTACGCCCATCCTGGTCTTCGACGCGCAGCACAACGCCGTGGCGGCCATCCATTCCGGCTGGCCGGGCACCGCCGCCAGGATCACGGAAAAAACCCTGAACAGCATGCGCGATCACTTCGGCACCCGCGGTGCAGATTGCTTTGTCTATATCGGCACCTGCATCGACGAGTGCTCGTTTGAGGTAGGCGAGGAGGTAGCCGTCAGGTTTGACGCAGCACACAAACGTTACGATGCGGATAAGGGAAAGTATTTCGTCGACCTCAAGCAGGCCAATGCCGCGCAGGTTCTGGCATTCGGGGTGCCGGAAAGTCAGATCGGGATATCGCCCTACTCAACTGTGCTGAACAACGACGACTATTTTTCACACCGGAAGGAAAAGGGATTGACGGGAAGGATGATGGCAGTGATCGGGATGTGGGAGCGTTAAGTACCGCCAACCTCCGGTTGGCTGCCCCAAGTACCACCAACCTCCCGTTGGCTGCCAACCGGAGGTTGGCGTTACACTACCGCGCTCACGACCTGCTCCAGCATCGCCTTCACCCCCTTCAAACTCCACACCTCATCCTGCACCAGGATCAGTTCTTTATTGGTCTGTTTCAACGAGAGGCCCATAATGCGGCCTTTTTGTTGAATGAATATCATGATTTTCTGAAACTGCTCGGTCTCGTAAAAGGACGACTGGGGGTCGCCGAGGAAATAACAGCGCAGTTTTCCACCCTTCAGGATCAGGCGGTCGAAGCCGAGTTTTTTGCACAGCCATTGCAGGCGCAAGGCTTCGAACAAGGCATTGACCTGTTTGGGCACTTTGCCGAAACGGTCTTCCAGGCGTTGGGCAAATTTTTCTATACCCGCCTCATCCACAACGTCGTTCAGTTCGGTATAGAGGTTCAGGCGTTCCTGGATATTGCTGACATACTCGTCGGGGATGAGCATTTCCACGTCGGTTTCCACGGTTACGTCGCGGACGTACGAGCCGCGCTGGGCAATTTCTTCCTTGAAAAGGTCTTTGAAGTCGGTCTCTTTCAGTTCCTGAATGGCCTCGTCGAGTATTTTCTGATAGGTTTCAAAACCGATATCCGCGATGAACCCCGATTGTTCGCCGCCAAGCAGGTTGCCCGCCCCGCGGATGTCGAGGTCGCGCATGGCCACGGCAAAACCCGAGCCGAGGTCGCTGAACTCCTCGATGGTGCGCAGTCGCTTGCGCGCTTCGTGGGTAAGCACGCTCATCGGCGGCGCCAGCAGGTAGCAGTAGGCTTTCTGGTTGGACCGGCCCACACGTCCGCGCAACTGGTGCAGGTCGCTGAGGCCGAACATATCGGCGCTGTTGATGATGATGGTGTTGGCGTTGGGGATGTCGAGCCCGGTCTCGATGATATTGGTACAGGCCAGTACGTCGAACTTGCGGTCGATAAAATCCACCAGCACCTGTTCGAGTTGTTCCGCATCCATCTGGCCGTGCGCCATGGCAACCTTTGCATCCGGGCACGTACTTTTCAACTGATCGACCATGCCCGGCAGGTCTTTTACCCGGTTGTGTACAAAAAACACCTGTCCGCCGCGGTCGATTTCCGTATAAATGGCTTCGTGGATCAAATGCTCGTCGAACACCCGTATCTCGGTGTGGATCGGCTGCCGGTTCGGTGGCGGCGTACGGATCACGGAAAGATCGCGGGCGGCCATCAGGCTGAACTGCAGCGTCCGAGGGATGGGCGTGGCGGTGAGTGTCAGGGTGTCAACATTGACTTTCAGCGAGCGGAGTTTTTCCTTGCTGGCCACGCCGAATTTTTGTTCTTCATCCACGACGAGCAGTCCCAGGTCTTTAAAACCGATGTCTTTCCCAAGCAATGCATGGGTGCCGATAACGATGTCGACTTTGCCGTCCTTCAGGTTTTGCAGCAGTTCCTTTTTTTCCTTTGCCGTGCGAAAGCGGTTGAGGTAGTCCACCGTAACGGGAAATTCGCCGAGGCGCTCGCTGAAGGTCTTCCAGTGTTGCAGCGCCAGGATGGTAGTGGGCACCAGTATGGCCACCTGTTTGCCGTCGCACACGGCCTTGAAGGCCGCGCGGATGGCTACCTCGGTCTTGCCGAAACCCACGTCGCCGCAGATCAGGCGATCCATGGGGTAGGGTTTTTCCATGTCGGCCTTCACGTCGTTGGTGGATTTGTACTGATCGGGCGTGTCTTCGTAGATAAAACTGGCCTCCAGTTCGTTCTGCAGGTAACCGTCGGGCGGGAACGCATGTCCTTTGGCGGCGCGGCGCGCGGCGTAGAGTTTGATCAATCCCGCTGCGATGTCCTTGATTTTGCGTTTGGTGCGGGCCTTGAGTTGTTTCCAGGCATCGGAGCCGATCTTGGAGAGTTGCGGCGGTGTGCCATCCTGCCCGACATACTTCGATATTTTGTGCAGCGAGTGGATGCTGACGTACAGAATGTCGTTGTTCTTGTAGTTGAGCCGCACGGCCTCCTGTAGTTGTCCGCCCAGTTCGATCTTCTGCAATCCTGCAAACTTGCCGATACCGTGGTCGATGTGGGTCACGTAGTCGCCGGGTTGCAGTTCGCGCAGCAGCCGTATGTTCAGGGCCTGCTCCCGGGTGAAGCCCTGCCTGACCTTGTACTGGTGGTAACGCTGGAATATCTGGTGGTCGGTCAGGCAAACGATTTTCAGGTCTTCATCGACAAAGCCCTCGTGGATGGGTATTTCGACGGGGAGGAATTCCACCTGTGCCTTCAGTTCGCTGAAAATAGCCGACAGGCGGTCGAATTGTTTCGGGTTCTCAGAGCAGATATAGATTTCATAACCGCCTGCTTTCCATTCGTGCATGGCGCGAATGAGCAGGTCGAAGTTCTTGTTGAAGGATGGCTGGGGTTTGGAGTGAAAGGATATGGATTTTGCACTTGCGCCCTGCTTTTCCGTAAACACCAGCGTTCGCTCGGCAATTTCCCCCGCCACATCGCCCGGGTACAAAAATGCCCGGTCGCGGAAAATTTCCCGCAGTTCCGCCGAATCCAGCGCCGTCAGTTTACCGGCAAACTGCTCCGCCCGCTCAAAGCAATGCTGCAGCCGGTCGAGCAGCAACTGGAAGTCCTTGATCCAGATCACCGTACCCGGCGGCAGTATCTGAAAAAGCGACACTTTCTGATCCTGCCGGAAGCGTGTGTTGAGGTTGGGCACGATATTCACCGAACTGAGGCTGCGCTGCGACAACTGTGTCAGCGGATCGAATATGCGGATACTTTCCACCTCGTCGTCGAAGAGTTCGATGCGATAGGGTAGTTCGTTGCCCCAGGAAAACAGGTCGACAATACCGCCGCGGATGCTGAACTGACCCGGTTCGTACACAAAATCGGCGCGCTCAAAACCGTATTCCACCAATACCTGAATCACAAAATCCACGTCGAGTTTTTCGCCCTTTTTTAACTCTATTCGGCTCTGTGCAAGCACATCGGGACGCACCACTTTCTCAAACAACGCCTCCGGGTACGTGACGACCACGGACCCTGAAGTCTCCGCCTGGGGCATGGTAATCTTGCTGATCACCTCGCTGCGCTGGAGGATTTGCGTTTGGTTCAGGTCGTCGAAAAACGCCGGGCGTTTAAAGGAATCGGGAAAAAAATGCGCGGCTTCGAGGCCGAGCAAACCCTGAAGGTCATTGTGCCGGTAGGCTGCTTCTTCCTTCCCGTTGGCAATAAAAAGATGAAAACCGCCGCCACCCGCCCTGCCTGCCGTTGCCGCCAGGACAAAAGACTCCTGAGCGCCGGTCAGTCCGTCGAGTTGTATACGGACTGAAGGCGATTGGTTATCAAGGTTTTGGGCGATTTTGTTCAGCGCCGGATGCTTGCGATACGCGGCGATAAGGTGCTGGAGGTTGCTCACGCGGCAAAGGTATAAACTTTGTGTACCGGGGAAACGGCCAGGCAGGCGAAAGGTTTTATATCAACTGAATTCCTGCCGGTAAATTCAGGGCTTCCATTTGGCCCAAGCCAAAAATATTCCGGATTATTGCGCGAGCGATCCGCATGCAGGAGGCTCCACAACTATCCGATCATGGCCAGCAAAAAGAAACACCAACCTTCCCGTCCGGCACAAAAGCAGGAACCGAAACGCCCGCAGTCGCCGGCCAAATCCGTGCCGCGCCCGGCTGTGGACTGGCCGGCAATGGCCAATCGGTATGCCGTGCCCTGCCTGGCGGCCTTTCTGGCCGCCGGTTTTCTGATCCGGGTGCTCAACCTGCCGGCGCTCAGCCTTTGGATCGATGAATATGTTCATGTGCTTCGGGCAAAAAATGTCGTGGAAGGAGCGGGGCCACTGCTCACCGACGACAACAACGGCATCTTGTATACCCTCTCCATGTTGCCGGGTTTCGCCGTCTTTGGCGCCAAGGTGTTCTGGGCCCGGTTTCCCAGCGTATTGTTCGGCCTGGGCATGGTCTACCTCATTTACAGGATGGGCACACACCTGTTCAACCGGTACGTCGGACTCGTGGCCGCATTCGGCGCTACCTTTTCACTTTACCTGGTTTTTTGGTCGCGGATGGGCCGCAATTACGCCATTCTCGGTTTTTTCAGCCTGCTGCTGGGCTACGTCTTTCTGCGGGCCACTGAGGTAAAAGCAACGCCGGATGCGCCAGGCTGGTGGCGCCGTGCGGGACTCTCACGCCGACACACGCTCCTGCTTCCGGTTGTCGGCTTATTGAGCTTGTTGTCGCATCAACTGTCTTTTTTCTTTGTGTTCACAGTGGGCGTTTACGCGGCTATCGTGGCTGCGCAGGGGGTCGACAGGAAAAAATACATCTGGATGGCGGGAATCACCCTGCCGTTCCTGCTGGCCGTTTTGATCCCGCCCCTTGGATCGGTATTGAAAAGCATCCTCCAGCCGTTGCTGCTCTCCAATATCGCCGAATGGGCCATGCCCGACTGGGGCAGGTTGGGCAAATTGTTCTCTGAAAAACCCCTGGAGGCGTTTAACCTGTACAACAACCTGTTGCGCTACGACCTCCACTGGCTCTACCTGCCGGCTCTGGCCGGACTGGTCGTCGCATTCAGGGTGCGTCCTGCCGCCGGCGCATGGCTTCTGGCAAGTTTTCTGACGCCCTTTCTGCTGCTGAGTTTCGTGTTTCGCGAGCCGTTTCTGAGTCGTTACCTCATTTTCGCCTATCCCTACATATTGATCGCTGCCGGGGTGTTTTTTTACGCTTTGTGGCATTGGGTGCGCAGTAAAACGCCTGGTCTGTCCAACACCACCGCATATGCTTTACTGGCCTTGCCCTTTGTTCTGATCCTGGCCGGCGCCCGTTGGACTTCCATAGCAGACCTGGCGCTGGCGCGCAAACTGGAAGGCCATATTGTCGACGCACAGGTGGCCAGTTGGTCGTTTACGGACTGGAAAGGCGCCTGCGCCTTTGTGGAAAAAAACCAGAAGCCGGGCGACCTGCTGATGTCGACCGTTCCCACTGCCGCCTCGTACTACCTGGACCGGAACGACGTGCTGTGGTTCCGCCAGGCATATTATGACAACCAGAGCAAGGGTTATAAATTCAATGCGCCCAATCCCGCAGGCGGACCCGGCGCGGCATCGTTTGAAGACCTCGTCCGCACGGTACAGCAAAGCCCGCGCGGCTGGCTGATCGCCGATTATTACCTCGAAAATGTGTTCACCGATGAAAAAGCGCTGCTCTGGGTGTACCAAAACATGCACTACTATCCGGAGGCTTCTCCCGACGGGCGGGTCATGGTATTCGGCTGGGACAATGCCCGGCCCCGGCCGGAACGGCAAAACCTCGTGGTGGAGCTGGGCATGGACAAAGACAACATGGAGTCGCGTGAATTTCACCTGAGCCTGCCGCAGGAACTTTTCAGCCAGCCGGAAATTGTATTGACCGCCCGTACCAGCGGTTTAGACTCCAACCGGGAAGGTCTGGTGCTGTTCAACGGCCAGAACGCCGCGTGGCTGCCGCCCAACAACGGCTCCGGTGTGGAGGAGCAGTCGATCCCGATCCCGCGCGAATGGATACGCCCGGGGCCAAACACCATCCAGATACTTTATGAGCCCGAGCGCCCGCGCGACCCGAGAAAAGGATTTACACTCTACTTCCTGTCGATAACGGGAAAGTAACGCACCCAATAACGGTGCTATGCCGGACGGGTCAGGATGAATTCCAGGTTTTCGGAATCGTAAATAAAACGCCGGCCGGCCAGTTGAAAGCCGCATTTGGTCAGCACTTTTTGGGAAGGATGGTTATCGGGGTCTGTCACCGCCACTAATTTGGACACCTGAAACGCTGCAAAGGCGCGCTCGGTCAGGGCATTGGTGATCTCTGTAGCCAGCCCTCGACCCCAATATGCTTTCAGCAGCACATATCCTACCTCCAGGTCGCTGCCGGGCTGATAGTCCAGGTGCCGCAGCACACAGTTGCCGACAGGCGCCCCGGACGCTTTCCAGACGGCAATAAAGGTGCCGAGGCCGGGATTGTCGCGGGCGTAATCGAGCCACATGGTCATACGTTTGCGCACCACCTCCGGGTCAGATTCGGGCGGTCGGATATAACGCATAAGCTCGGGATCGCCCTGAAGCATGAAAATAAAGTCGAAATCGTCGGGTGCGACGGGGCGCAGGAGCAGGCGGGTTGTTTCGATGGTCGGCATAGATGCAGGTGTGATTTTAATGGCAAAAATATATTAACCCAAGCTGGTATATTTGGGCTGTTTCATTTCAAATCAATTTGCAACCGGCTGTTTTTGTTCCGCCGATAGATTTGTCCTGCCATGAAAGAACCAGATCATCCCCCTCTGATCATGCCGCTTAATGAAGGTGCTGTCTCCGTTACATTCGGCCGCTCCATCAACAAGGAAGTATACCGGAAAGTGACCTGGTTACGCGATTTTTTGCTCGAAAACCCTTTTCCAGGGCAGGATTCGGTCGTGCCGTCGTACGCTGCCCTTACCGTATTTTTCGACCCGCAACATGTCGTTCTTCGCCAGTCCGGGGAACAGGAATGGCCGACAGGCTTCGTCGTCAATTTTCTTCGTCGGGCATTAAAAACGATGCCCGCAGACGAAAAAAACGCCTGAAATTACGCCAACTTTCGATATACCTGTCCGCTATACCGGCCCCCACCTGGCGGAGGTTGCAGTGCAATTACAGATTTCCACGCAAGAGGTTGTCAGGCTCCATACCGAAAACACCTATACCGTTTTCATGATCGGCTTCCTGCCCGGATTCCCCTACATGGGCCCCCTGCCGGAAGCCCTTCAGTTGCCGCGCCGTGCCACGCCACGCCTGCGTGTTGCTCCAGGCAGCGTCGCCATAGCAGGGGCACAGACGGGCATTTATCCGCTGCAATCGCCTGGCGGCTGGCACATCATCGGGCATACGGATATTGCACTGTTTAACCCGGCCGCCCGGCCGCCATCCTTGCTGCGACCGGGCATGCAGGTGAGGTTTATCGCTACATAAAAACCAATCCCGTGAAAATCGCAATCCTCCATCCGGGCACACTTGCCACCGTCCAGGACCTGGGCCGCACCAACTGGCGCGCAGAAGGCATACCCCTGTGCGGTGCAGCCGATACGGTGGGGCACCGGATAGCCAATTTCCTGACCGGCAACACTGCCGGTGCGGCGACAATTGAACTGGCCGGAGGAAAATTCTCTGCCTGGATTGAAGAAGGCGGGCGGCTGGCGCTGTCGGGCGCAGGCGGGCAATTGCGGCTGGATGGTTTCGACATTGCACAAGGCCGTTCCGTATTTGCCCCTTCGGGGACGCTGCTGGAAGTGCTGCCGGCGCCGGGAGGCAGTTTCAGTTACCTGGCCACAACGGGAGGTTGGGATGTGCCGGTAATTCTCGACAGCCGAAGCACCTGCCTGCCTGCGGGTTTTGGCGGACTGAAGGGGCGCATGCTGCAAAAGGGGACATGTTGAGCGCTGCGACCGGGTCATCGGGCAATGCACTCACTTCACAGGCCACGGAGCCGTCAGATGAAAACGAGTCGGGGAAATGGGCTGTTGACACCTCGTCGTTCCGGCCATTTCAAACGGCAGGCAGCACAAATACCCTGATTCGTGTGCTCCCGGGCCCCGAATCCGAGCGCTTCGAGGCGGCATACCGGCAGGCATTTTTCGAAATGCCTTTTACCGTTTCCCTTCAAAAGGACCGCATGGGCGTCAGGCTTCGGCCCGCCGGAACACTGCTGCCATATGCAAACGGCGACATGCTTTCTACCGCCGTCATGCCCGGCACAATCCAGGTGCCGCCCGACGGCAACCCGGTTGCCCTGCTTGCCGATGCGCAAACAACCGGCGGCTACCCCCGGATCGCACAAGTAATTGCGGTCGACATTCCGGTACTGGCACAGACCCCGCCCGGGCAAACCATTCTTTTTCAGACAGTTACCTTTTTCGATGCTGAGAAACTGCTGTTTGAACAGGAAAAAGTGCTGCAAAAAATCCATCTTGCCGTACAATTCAAACTTCGGAAACATGCCGGCAATTGATCTGAACTGCGACATGGGAGAAAGTTTCGGCGCCTGGAAAATGGGCAACGACGCTGCCCTGATGCAATACATCTCCTCCGCCAATATTGCCTGCGGCTTTCATGCGGGCGACCCGGCCATCATGCGCGAAACGGTGCGGCTGGCCCTGAAATACCATGTCGCCATCGGCGCGCATCCGGGCTTTCCCGACCTTCAGGGTTTCGGGCGGCGCGACATAAAGATGTCGCCGGAAGATGTGTATGCCATGGTGCTTTACCAAACAGGCGCCTTGCAGGCCATTGCCCGCTCGGAAGGCGCCGCCGTGCACCATGTCAAGCCGCACGGCGCCCTGTACAACATGGCCGCCAAAGACCGCACCCTGGCCGATGCCATCGCCCGCGCCGTACAACAGGCGGGCCCCGACCTCGTGTTGTACGGGCTGAGCGGGAGCGCACTGATCGAAGCGGCCCGTAGTATCGGTTTGCGCAGCGCCAGCGAGGTGTTTGCCGATCGAACCTATCAAAGCGACGGCTCGCTCACGCCGCGCAGCCGCGCCGATGCAATGGTCGAAAGCGCAAGGGGCGCAACAGAACAGGCATTGCAGATGGTTCATTATCAGACAGTTGTCAGCGCCGACGGCAAGACGGTCGATCTTCAGGCCGAAACAATATGCCTGCACGGCGACGGCGCGCATGCGCTGGAGTTCGCGCAGGCCATTCACGCGGCGTTTAAGCAAAACGGTATTGAGGTTAAAGCGCCCTGAGGCATTCCTGCTGCTGCGGGAATAAACAAAACGAACATGCGCGTACCAATCAAATACACCGGCATCAGTATTGGCGCCGCTTTCCTGATGGCCACTTCGGCCATTGGACCCGGTTTTCTGACGCAGACGGCCGTATTCACGGCGCAATTGGGCGCCAGTTTCGGCTTTATTATCCTGTTGTCTGTACTGCTCGATCTGGGCGCGCAGGTCAATATCTGGCGCACCGTCACCGCGTCGAACCTGCGGGCGCCCGAACTGGCCAACCGGGTATTGCCGGGGCTGGGACATTTTCTTACCCTGCTGATCGTTGCCGGAGGCCTGGCCTTCAATATTGGCAATGTAGCGGGGGCGGGCCTGGGGCTGGAAGCCCTGGCCGGCATCCCGCCCGGCTGGGGTGCAGCCCTCAGTGGCGGCATCGCGGCAGGGTTATTCCTCAGCAGGGAAGCCGGAAAGGCCGTTGATTACTTTGTGCGGGTGCTTGGCGCGCTGATGATCCTCATGACCGCCTGGGTGGCGGTATCGGCCCATCCGCCCCTTGCAGAAGTAGCGCTACGAACCTTCTTCCCCGAAAAAATGGATGCCGTTGCAGTGCTTACCATTGTGGGCGGTACCGTCGGCGGCTATATTTCCTTTGCCGGCGCACATCGCCTGCTCGATGCGGGTATAAAAGGAGCAGACAACATCGAGGTTGTAACCAAAAGTGCTTTTACAGGCATAGGAATTGCCACTGCCATGCGGATGCTGTTGTTTTTGGCCGCACTTGGCGTGGTTGCCGGCGGAGCGGCAATAGACCCCGCCAACCCGCCTGCTTCCATATTCCGGGCAGCGGCAGGCGCACCAGGCCACCGCTTCTTCGGACTGGTGATGTGGGCTGCGGCCATCACCTCGGTCGTCGGATGCACCTACACCTCCATTACCTTTCTCACGAGTTCCTTTCAGCAATGGAAAGGAGCGGCAAGGTGGTTGCAACCTGCCTTTATCGCCATTTCCGTATTTGTTTTCTGCTTCTTTGGCAAACCCGTTCGGACACTCATTGTGGCGGGGGCCCTCAACGGGCTGATCCTGCCGGTCGCGCTGGCCGCCATGTTGCTGGCAGCCCGGCGCCGGGAGATCACTGCCGGGTATCGCCTGCCAACCCTTTGGCAGGCTGCCGGATGGATCGTTGTTGTAATCATGGGCATCATGGCGGCAGGCGCCCTCCGGCAGATGGTGTAAAATTCATGGGTCAGGGTTAGGCAATAATCCAACATACCGTTTACATAAACCTGAACTTGCAACAAAAACAGTAAAAAATATTGACCATTAACAATATATGCGATATTTTTGCATGAAATGAACCTAATCCACCAGACCATATGACAACCGCCAAAGCCCTTGAAACAGCCAGGAGTATTCGTGCTTTGATCGGCAAAAGCAATATCGAAGACGCCATTGTCGAGCTGCTTGCATACTTCTCTGAAATCGGGGATAAAAATTGCCTCAACGACGTTGTTGCCCTTCAGGCGAGGCTGTACGGGCTGAACCAGGCCATTACCAGAGGCACAATTTCTGAACAGGAAGCCGCTATCCAGCGCGGGCGGATCTGCAGCAGCATTTTGCTGATGCTCGATGTGATCGTTCCGGAAGCAGCCAGGCCGGAGCCGGCCAAATCGGTAAAAAAGGGCAAATTGCTCCATAATATCCCCGACGCCATGAAGGTAGGCGAGGTGGTAGAGTGCCGCGTCCGGATCGCCACCACAGAAAAGCAGCTGCGCAAAAATTTCGCAAGCGCCGACCATATTGCCACCATACCACTCGACCGTATCGGCGAGCGGATGGAGGTGCGGCTGGAGGCTGCAGACGCCGAGGCATTCATCATAAAACGCCAGAACAGACACGCCCTGCAGATCATTGAGCCCGATGTACATACGGAATGGGTATTCGACATTATTCCGATGAAAGACGGCGTCCACCGGCTCTTCCTGAAAGTAGAGATTATCCTGGAAACCAAAAACGGCGATGTACGGCGCGATGAGGTAATCTCCGTGCCGGTCGACGTGAGCAGCACGCGACCCACGAGCGCTGCACAGTGGAACAATGTGGCAGACATTTCAACTGCCGGAGCATCAAAGGGCTTTTTTACACAAATCGTAAGCAGCGTTTTAGGCAAAAAAAAGGGAGAGGTGAAACGCTTGTCGGCTGCATTAATCGTCATTATTGCCGGCTATGTGATCGCTCAAATGATCTGGAGCGAAAGGCAGGAAACATCGTTTTCCCTGACAGGCGCCAGGAACGTCGGGATTATCATTGAGGCGCCTGCCGACAATATTGCAGAAGCCTTCACCGTATCGGGCAAAGCCTTCCCCCTGAAAAAAGTGAAACAAGGGATTTGGCAAACGCGGATCGATATCCCCGATAAGCAGATCTACCACCGCATATACTTTCAGGGCGATGTGTCCGGAGGCAATTACAGAAACTCTTACCTGGACAAGGCCGTCAATACTTTTTATTTCACCGATACTTCCCGTTGCGGTCTTTACATCGAGGTGGATACCGTTGTCCAGCCGCTCAGCCACTGGTACCTGGTCTGGGAAAAAAGCCCCACCCAGTTTGAATCCTTCCGGGTGGAGCCCATCGACGACCAAATGTTCTTCGTCCCGCTGGGCGACTGGTGCGCAGCGATGTTCATGCCCGGGAAGAAATACAATTTCCAGTTAATAAACGACTCGCTGACCCTGTGGGCTAAAGAAGTGCCGGTAAGCAATCCCCCATTCCGAATCCTGTTTACATACGAGCCGACCATAGCCGGCCCTGTTACCTACAACACCACCGCGACGCTGATTTTCAGCCGCCCCATTGCGCTCAACAGTATTTCCGTAAACGGTCAGCGTGTTGCAAAATATACCAGTTTCGATGCCACCGGCGCCCCCCGGAAAAAGGCGGGGGCACAATTTGTCATTGACGCGGGTAATGTACGGAACCTGGACCCCTCAACCTCGTCTTTTACCTTTACCGTGAGCAGCAGCGATTGTACCTGTGCTGCTAAAACAGTGGCCGCCAATACCAATATCAGGGAAACCATCACCTGCACACCCAATCCGGCCAAAACGCCGTCAAAACTGGCAGGTCCTGCTCCGGTCCAACATGGCCCTCCCGCTTTTACCAGGCTCCCCAAGACCAAAATAGCCGATCTATATATGCAACTCCCTCCCAAATGGGCCAAACAGATCAAAGACCTGTCCATTACCGTAGATGGCAAACCGTATTCCAGTTCTCTGCCCCTGGTGGATGGGAAAATCCCCTTTAACCTCGCGGTACGCGATGAAAATTGCAGTATTTGCATCGAAATGCATGGTCAGAATACCGGCACTCCGCTGACGTTGGGCTGCTACGTCGGCCCGATTGAGCCAAAAATGGACCTGGAAATACTGGATGGAAAGATTGTCCGCAAATAAGCAGCGGCATAATGTTTCCACAACAAAAAATTTGGACAGATACGGGTTGTAAAATCCAGCCTTTTTATCATATTTGTTCCGGGTAAAGCCTTCCAATCACCTGCCAGTGCGTCCTCAAAATAGACACCACATGCGAAGTGCTTCATTCGTACTCCGGGGCATAGTTGTTCATGCCGCCTTTTTTTTCAGCTATTGCGCCAACGCTCAAACACCTGATACCGTACCATCTGCTCTTATCGGCTACGGCGAGCAGGATATTCGTTTCACTACCGGCGCCGTGACGCACCTGGAGTCCGGCGCGTTCAACCAGGGCCCGGTTTTCGACTGGCACCAGCTATGGCAGGGCCTGGTCCCGGGGTTTATCGCTACCAGACCCGGCAGCAATCCCAATGAACCGTACGAAAACCGCATCCGCGGCCTGCATACCTTTCTGTCGCGCACCCAACCGCTTTACGTAGTCGACGGCGTGCCCGGCGTGGACCTTTACGCCGTCGATCCGGCCGATATTGTTTCGGTTGATGTGTTGCGCGACGCGGCATCCACGGCGATTTACGGGGGCCGTGGCAGTGCCGGCGTGGTACTGATCAACACCAGGCAGGATGGCAAGCCGGGCGTCCGGGCGACATACCAGGGCCAGGTGGCCTTTGAATCGGCGGCAAAACGCTACGAGGTGCTCGATGAACAGGCATTTATCGGTTCGGGCGGCCCCGATTTTTCCATCAACTCAACAGTGAATACCGACTGGCAATCACAGGTGTTGCAAAACGGGATCAGCCAGGCACACCACCTGGGCCTGAGCGCCGGTTCGGGCAAGGGCACTATGATGCGTGTCTCGCTGCATTACCGCAATCAGGAAGGCATCCTGCGCGGCACAGGATTCAAACAGTACAACGGCAACATGCTGTTGTCGCAAAAAATACTGGATGACAGGATCACCCTGAGCGGCGGGTTCAGCATGGCCAGCCGCGCGTCGAATATCGGGTTTCCGGAGGCATACCGCTATGCCGTGATCGCCAACCCTTCGTCGCCGATCCGCAGCGATGAGTCTGAATTTGCCCCGTTTGGCGGTTATGTTGAGAAAAACCTGTTCGACTATTTTAATCCGGTCGCCATCATCGAACAAAACAAAAACGACGCCCTGACGGTGTACACGTTCGGGCATCTTCGGGCAGAAACGGAACTCCTGCCTGGACTTAAGGCCGGGCTGATGGTGGCAAAGGAGCAAACCCGACTGGAAACAAGCGAGTATTACAGCAAACAAAGCAAGTTCAGGGGCTTTAGTCGCAACGGCCTCGGCGTATACGGCCAAACCGCTTCGGGGCAGGACCTGCTCGAAGCGACCCTGAACTGGCGTGTTCAACTATCGCGCCTGAATGTTCAATTGCTCGGCGGCTACGGGTGGCAGCAGGCAGACAAGGACGGCTACAACTTTCAGGCGGGCAACATCATCTCCGATGTGCTCGGAAACAATGCTTTCGGTTCCTTTACCGATATTCAGCAAGGCAAGGTCAATATTTCCGGTTTTCAACAGCGTACCAAACTGGCCGGCTATTTCGGAAGAGCACAACTGCAATGGGATACCACCTATTTTCTATCATTTGGCGCACGCCGCGACGGCGCTTCTCAACTGGGCAAAAATGCAAAATGGGGTACTTTTCCCTTCTTCAGCGCCGGTATTGATGCCGCCCGGCTGTTGAAATGGCAATTATTCAACCAGTTGAAGCTCCGTATTGGAAAAGGTGTTTCGGGCAGTGTTCCGACCGACGACCTGTTGTCGAAACAGGTTTATAGCCCCGGTACCGATATCTTTTACAACGGCAACTATGTGCCGGGATACTACCTGACCCAGGTGGCCAATCCGGATCTTGGCTGGGAACGGCACAGCGAGATGTCCTACGGACTCGACTTCGTGCTGCTGCAGAACAGGCTGGGCGGTTCGTTTGATATTTTCAATTATACCAGCAGCGACCTGATTGTCAGGGCGCAGGTGCCTGTTCCTCCCAATGAAGCCAATCAGCAATACCAAAATATCGGAGCACTCAGCGGCAAAGGCGTTGAAATTGCACTCCGGTACGACGCGGTCAAGCAGCAGGGTTTTACATGGGAAGTCGGCCTGAATGCCTCCAAAACAACCGTTTTGCTGGAAAATGCCGGCACTTTGGAAGATGCCACACTGGCAGGCTATCCCGGAGCGCCCTGCGGATGCGGCAACTTCTATTACCTGAATTATCCCGGAGCCGAGGTAGGTACGTTCTGGGGACCGGTAACGGACGGATCATTCGACGCCAACGGGGAGTTTGTTTTTCAAAACCTCGATAATAACCCGCAAATCGATCCGAACAGTTACAACAGAGATCAAACCAACCTGGGCAGCGGACAGCCGAGATGGGTGTTTGGCATAAGTCAGCAGGTCCGGTGGAAACGTTTCGACCTGAGTATGTTGTTGCGCGGCGCCTCCGGCCATCAGCTCGTGCAGGAAATGAGGCTTTTTTACGAAAACTTCAATCCCGCCATGGCGATCTGGAACAACGTGATTACCCGGTATTCCAACCCGGAAAGCAGGAATCTTATCCGCCTCAACAGCAGTTTCCTGGAAAAGGGCAGTTTCCTGCGCCTGCAAAACATCGCGATAGGCTACAAGGTCCGGCTGCCGATGGGCAGTTGGGTCGAGGGCCTGCATGTCCAGATCGGCGCCCAAAACCTGCTGACTTTTACCAAATACACCGGCCTCGACCCCGATGTGCTGGTATCGGATGGCGGCCCCACAGATAACGGAAGTCGTAATCTCCCGGACAAGGACGTACTGCAACCCGGTATCGACCGGCGCAATACCTATCCCTTGGCAAGGCTGTTCTGGCTCGGCGTTAAGGCAGAATTCTGAAAACCGGCTACTGTCCGAAAATTTGCTGTTCCACGATCTGGCACAGGATGTGGCCGATCAGGATATGCGATTCCTGTATACGTGGCGTATCTGTAGAGGGTACGTTCAGCAGGATGTCGCAGAAATCCGCCATTTTTCCCCCGGTTGCACCGGTGAAACCGATGATGGTCATGCCCTTTTCGCGGCCCATTTGAACAGCCTTCAGGATGTTGGGCGAATTACCCGAGGTGCTGAAGGCTACCAGTATATCGCCGGGGCGCCCCGCTGCTTCCACCATACGTGCAAAAACGTCTTCGTAGCCGTAATCGTTGGCGACGGCGGTCACGAAAGAGGAGTTGACATGCAGGGCCTCGGCGTAAAGCGGCGGCCGGTCGCGATAGAAACGCCCCGACAATTCGGCGGCGATATGCTGCGCATCGGCAGCGCTGCCGCCGTTGCCGCAGAAAAGGACTTTCCCGCCTGCGCGGAAAGCCGCTGTCATGGCCTGCGCGGCCTGGGCTGTTTTTGTATGAAAATCCGCGTCTGCCAGTATGGTCTGCTTGACGGCGATACTGTCGCGGATGGATTGTAGGATAGTCCCGTTCATATTTACCGGTTCAGGAATCTTTTAATAATGCCCGCGCTGCCCGCAGCCGGTTGCTCCAGCGTTCCATGTCCACCACCATTTCAGCGCGGTTGTCGAGCGGCAAAGTTCCGTGCTTTTTTGCCAAATCCGCATAGTGTTGGAGGCATACCCGCGTAATGCTGACAATAAAATGTACAGCGGCCATGGCCTGCCGGGCCAGTTGTATGCGGTCGGAGGCTTTGGAAAACGTTCTTTTTACCGTTTCCACCTGCGCCTCAAAAATGTGTGCAAGGGCCGGCAAGTTGTTTTGTTCGGTGTAAAAGGTGGCGGTGGTGGCGACACCGGCCTGCCTGTCGTGCCAAAGGTCAAAAATATCATCACACAACTGCACCAGGTAACCGAACTGAAAGATAGCCTCCTTTTCGGCCGGCAGCAGTGTATGGCTCATTACGCGCCTGAACAGCAGCACGGAATATCCGCCCTTTTCAGCGGTTATCCGCGCCAGTTCTTCCACATCCGGGCGCAGCGTTCCGCTCTGCCTGCCGGCTGTTTCCACATTGAACACCCGGTGCATGAAGTCCCTGAACCCGTCAAGATCGCCGGGAGGCAGGGCCCTGTAAATATTGTGCAGAAAGTGGAGCGCCCGCCCGCTTGGGTCGGCTGTCCGACCGTAGGTCTCGGGGTTGTCCTGCCACAGTATACCGGTATCCTCCTTGCCACGAAGCGTATCCGTCAGGTCGTCGAAGTAATAAGCCAGCGCGGCAAGGTTGGTGAAGAGGCGTTTTTCGCGGTTATTGCGGGGATAGCCCCGCAGCAGGCCAAATACGGCGCCCAGGTAAGTGGTGCCATAAAAATAGTGCTGCAGCCGGCGTTTCTCCTTCGAACTGAATGTGTCGGCAGTAGGCAGGTCCAGCACTCGCATGGCCCGCAGCCTGAAATACCACGCAGCCCTGACGAAAGCCAGCGTCAGCCAGACCGCAGCCCGGGAGAGGTAGTACCAGTGACGGAGGGTGTTCGCCATGTCTGCCGCTTTCAGGTAATTTTCTGACCGCCCGGCAGGGCCCGTATGAAAGTAATGAGGGCAAAGGCCATCAGTGCGATGAGCCCGACAACACAGGGTATGCCCACCGAAGGATGTATGCGCGTCTGGAAATAGCCTACCTGCGACCACCAGTCCATGACCAGCACATGGGCGAAATACATTCCGAAACTGGCCGCCGCGAGCGCGCCTTCAATGTCGAGCAGGGGCGCTTTATTCATTGACCATTTTGCCAGCAGAAACCAGCCTGCCGCCGCCATAGCGCAGTTTGGGGTGAGATAATCGTAAAAATAAGGGTGAAAAACCCCTCCATAGGCTTTGCTGGCCCACCAGGTGCCGACTGCCGTGATGCCTGTACCGGCCAGAATCAGCAATACGGCAAGCCGGCGTATCTGTTTTTCAGATATCTTCCAGGGTGCGATGCCCGTTGCGGCAACCGGTTGGCCACCGGCGACTTTGTTTCCCAGGTAATAACCCAGTACGAAGTAGCCGCAGTTGTTGGTGAATAGTTCGAAGTAGATTCCGATACTGATCCCGAAAAACACCCATAGTATCTTGTACACCCAGGTACCGATGATGCAGGCGCCGAAAAAATACCAGTAATCGCGCTCCGAAGCCGAACGCACCCAGGGCCGCAGGATGGGATATACCATGTAGAGCCCGATAATCAGGTAAATGAACCACAGGTGGTAATGCACCGGCCGCTCCACGATGCCGCGAATGGCGTCGGCGACCGTGGCCGGAGTGCCCTTGACCAGGTGGTTGTAAACGCTGTACACCAGCATCCAGAACAGCGCAGGAAGCACGACCCTTGAAAAACGCCGTTTTAAAAAATACCCCAATTCATAGTCCTTTCCAAGCAGCAAAAAACCGCTCAGCATGACGAACAGCGGCACCGCAGGCCGGGCCAGTGAATCCCAGATATTACCCGACCACCAGAACAGGGTGTCGTATTGCCGGTTGCCTTCGGCGACCGACCCCGAAGCGTGGATAATGATCACGAGCAGGGTGGCAATATTGCGCAGCCGGTCTGCCCACGCCAGCGCATGTCGCGGTGGTTGCCTGCTTTCATGATGTTCTGCAAGCGGAGCGACGGTCAGTTGTTCGTTCATTTTCCATGCAAAGTCCGGCAATTTTATGAAGTCACAAAGCCCCCTTCCAGGTAAAGCCTGGCCTGACCGCTGATCAGCACCCGATCGCCGTTCAGGGTGCAGCGCAGGAAGCCGCGCCGTTCGGACGCCTGGATGGCGGTAAGCGTCGTTTTCCCAGGCGTCCGGCCCAGTATGGCGTCAGGGTGGTATGCGCAGAACCGGTAACAGGGTCCTCATCGATGCCGAATGCGGGAAAAAAACAGCGGGAAACAATGTCGGTATCCGAACCCGGCGCCGTGCAGATAAACCCGCGCGCCGGAATGGTTTTCAAGGCCCTTAAATCGGGGTTGAGCGCCATAATATCGGATGCTTCCGGATAAACGAGCAGGTAATCTTCGCGGCCGGCCCACACCTGCTGCGGGGCGATGTGGAAGGCCTGCTGTGCTGCTTCGGGAAGCGCTTCAGGGCGCAGGTCGTCGGTGGGAAAATCGAGCGTGAGCCAGTCTGCGTCGCGCGCCACGTGCAGCCAGCCGCTCAGACTCTGGAATGATATTTTGTCGGAGACATTGGTTTTCAGGCAGTTAAAAACAACATACGCGGTTGCCAGGGTTGCATGGCCGCACAACTGCACTTCAGTTGCCGGGGTAAACCAGCGGATATGGTATTGGTCAGTGCCGGCAAGCGCAACAAAAAACGCCGTTTCAGCGAGGTTATTCTCCCGGGCGATGCGCTGCATGACTGTGTCGGGGAGCCAGGTGTCGAGGGGCACTACGGCCGCGGAGTTGCCGCCAAACAGTTCGGCGGTGAAGGCATCGACCTGGAACAATTTGTGCGGGTAGTTCATCATTCCGATGGTATGGTTAAAAATCGATTTCCAATTCGTCGTGTGCCAGCATCAGCCTTTTGGGCAGCCGGCTGTCCATCTCCGCCATTTTACCCATGTGGTGGCTGACGTGTGTGAGCCATGCTTTTTCAGGCGCCATTTCCGCTACGAAAGCCATTGCTTCGACGAGGTTCATGTGCATGGGATGTTCGCGATGGTGCAGGGCGCTGGTGATGAGCCACCTGGTCCCTTTTATCTTTTCTTTTTCCGCTGCTTCGACCGTTTTCACGTCGGTCAGGTAAGTGAGGTCGCCGAAACGAAAACCCAGTATGGGCAGGTGCCCGTGCATGACGCCGATGGGCTGTACCGGGACATTGCCGATGTGCAGCGGCGTGTCTTTTTCAATCGTCACAAGTTCGATACGCGGAATACCGGGGACGGGATTGCTGAATACGTATTCGAAACGCTGGCGCACCTGTCCGGCTACGCGGGGCAGGGCGTACACCGTCATGGCGCGCCCGGTGCGAAAATTAAAAGGCCGGATGTCGTCGAGCCCGATCACGTGGTCGTTGTGCTCGTGGGTAAGAAGGATGGCATCAATGTGGTGTACCCGGGCGCGCAGCATCTGTTGCCGAAGGTCAGGGCCCGAGTCGATCAGGATATTCGTCCCGCCTACGGACACAAGCACGGACGACCTCAGCCGCTGATCGCGGGGATCGGCAGAGGTGCATACAGGGCAGTCGCACCCGATGACGGGAACGCCCTGTGAAGTGCCTGTACCGAGGAAAGTGAGTTTCAAACTAGTTTTCTTTTTTCCACTTCTGGATCAGTTCGCGGGATGGCTCTGACAGGTTTCCGGGGTCGTATTCAAGGCTGTTCAGGATTTCCAGCAGGCTGTTGATGCGGGCTTCCGTATCGAAAAATTTGTTTATTACGGCGATGCGGCGGCTTTCCACGATACAATAACCGCTGTGGAATGTGCCTTTTTCATAGCGAATGGTGTAGTCCAGTTCCCTGAACAACTCTTCCAGTTTTTTCAGCGTTGTCTGGGTATAGCGCATATTCGAAGTTTGACGGTTTCTAAGTTTTTCCACTCGACACATTCCCATATCTTCGCCGCAAGCCGCGCAAAAGTATCCAAAATCTCCCACTATGCGAATCAACACAATTGCTGCATTATTACTGCTCGTCTCCGGCCTGCTGCCCTTCGGCAGCGCCGCACAACAACGTTTCAAGGCCGGCCTTATCGCCGGCGTGACCGCTTCACAGATCGATGGCGACGCCTCGGCGGGCTACCACAAGGTAGGCCTTCAGGCCGGACTGCGGGGCGTGACGGTCCTGAAAGAAAAACAGGAGGTCAGCGTGGAAATCCTGTACACCCAGCGAGGCTGCCGCAACGAAGCCAAAACACCGCCGTTTTTCAAAACCACGCTCAACTACATCGAGGTGCCGGTACAATGGCACTACAACGACTGGCTGGTCGATCAGGGCGACGATGCCGACAATTACTACCGCGTGCAAATCGGCGCCGGGCTGGCGTTCGCCCGGCTGCTGGGGTACAAGGACGATTCCGACGGCTCTATCGCCGGCATCACGCCTGCGTTGCCCGACCTCAACCGCAACAGTTTCAGTTTTCTGATCAGCGCCACCCTGTTTGCCAACAAATACCTGGGGTTCAACTTTCGCTACAACCGGGCGTTGAATAAACTCTACAAACCAGGCAAACCGGGCACCAACTACGCGTATTCGCTCAACGAACATTTTTTGTCTTTCCAGGCGCTTGTTATGTTCTGAAATCGATCCGGTGCAACCCTCCCCGCCTTTCGTCCACTTTTCCCTATCCCTATGCGAGCTGCCGTAATCGACCTCGGAACAAATACCTTTCACCTGCTGATTGCCGAGTATGCGCCATCTTCCGGCAAATGGCGGGTCGAGGTCAAGCATAAAAGGTACGTAAAACTCGCGGAAGAAGGCATCCAACATATCGGAGATGCGGCCTTCAGTCGGGGAATAGAGGCATTAACGGCCTTCAAAGTACAAATTGAAGCCGCACAGATCGACCTGGCCCACCTGAAGGCATTCGGAACGGCGGCGCTGCGCACGGCAGACAATGCCCCGGATTTTCTGGAAAAAACGGCCGAAATACTCGGCGTCCGGCCGGAGTCCATTTCGGGGTGGCGGGAAGCGGAACTGATCTACAAGGGGGTACGGCAGGCCGTCCCCTTTCCCGAGAGTCGCGTGCTCATCATGGACATCGGCGGCGGAAGCGTCGAGTTTATCATCGCCGACCGCAACCGGGTGTTCTGGCAGGAAAGTTTTCCGGTGGGTGTAGCGGTGCTTTGGCAGCGCTTTCACCGCCACGACCCGATCACGACCGAAGAAGTGCACGCGTTGGAGCAATACCTCGAAACGGCGCTCGCCAGGCTCTGGCAGGCGCTCGAAACCTACCCCTGCCCTGCACTCATCGGCGCATCCGGCACTTTCGACGTGATCGACCAGTTCCTGCTCGACCCCGCCGACAAACCCGAGTTGTACGGACGGATACCCGTGGGCGACTTTTACCCCCTGTACGAGCGCCTCGTCCGCAGCACCCTTGCCGAGCGCCTGGCCATGCCCGGCCTGCCCGATGAGCGGATTGAAATGGTCGTGGTGGCTGTCGTACTGATCCGGTATGTGCTGCAAAAAGCCGCGACCGTCGATATTTACACATCCGTTTACGCCATGAAGGAAGGCATGCTGGAAGATATGGTTTCCGGCGCCCGGGATAAAAAAAATATATCCTTCCTTTGATTTGAAAACTTTTTCCGTTTTTAGAGCCAGAAATGAACGATCGCACACGAAACGAAAAGCAATAACATGAGCAGACCCGTCACCTTCCTCTGTGTTTCCAGTTACTTTAAGGGCAACGATTTTTTTCGCGGCGCCAAAGAAGCCGGCGCCAAAGTATATTTCCTGACATCCAAAAAACTCGAAGACAAGCCCTGGGCCAGGGAAGCCATCGACGAAATATTTTATGTGCAGCAAGGCCCTGAAAATGAATGGCATATGCCCGATGTCATCGGCGGTCTTGCCTGGCTCATGCGCGCGCACAAAATCGACCGTTTCGTGGCGCTCGACGACTTCGATGTAGAGAAAGGCGCCGAAATGCGGGAGCATTTTCGTATGCCCGGTATGGGTCAGACGACGGCGCGGCATTTCCGCGACAAACTCGCCATGCGGATGAAGGCTGCCGATTCCGGTATCCGGGTGCCGGCGTTTTCAGCGCTGTTCAACGACGATGAAATCAACCATTTTGCGGCAACTGTGCCCGCCCCGTGGATCGTCAAACCGCGCGGACAGGCTTCGGCGACGGGTATGAAAAAAGTGTACCATGCCGACGAACTTTGGGAACATCTGAACACCCTGGGCGGGGAGCGGCACAACTTCCTGGTCGAGCAGTTCAAGCCCGGCGACGTGTACCATGTAGACGCGCTCAGCGAGGGCGGCAAGGTCATTTTTGCACGCGCGTCGCAATACCTGGCTACACCCTTCGAGGTGGCACACGGCGGCGGCATCTTCCGCAGCGCTACCGTGCCCTTCGGATCGGCCGATGAAAAGGCGCTGCTCGCCAGTACCAACGATGTGATGACGGCATTCGGCATGCAGCACAGCGCCAGTCATACGGAATTTATCAAATGCCACGACGACGGCCAGTTTTATTTTCTGGAAACCTCCTCCCGCGTCGGCGGCGCACATATCGCGGAAATGGTGGAGGCTTCCTCCAATGTCAATATGTGGCGCGAATGGGCGAAACTGGAGGTAGCCGTGGCCAGGGGCGAGCAATACCAACTGCCCAAAGTGCGAAAAGATTATGCAGGCATCATCGTGTCGCTCACGCGGCAGGAATGGCCCGACGACAGCCAGTTCACCGACCCGGAAATTGCGTGGCGCATGACCGGCATGGATCATCATATCGGCCTTATCGTACAATCTCCGAAACGCGAGCGCGTTATTGAACTGTTGGACGATTATGCCCTGCGAATCCAGCGCGACTACCACGCCAGCGCACCGGCGCCCACTAAACCTTCAAATTAAACTGGCGTTGAAATTGCTGTAATATTTTGGCCGATATGGCCCGTTTTAATCCATCATAAACGTCTTGGTATATGATCTACCTTCGGTTTCTCCATGGGCTTTTTATAGCCAGCCTTCTGCTTTATGCGCACCCCGCCGCTGCCCGCGACGACTCCGGTCGCCTCTCCGAAACGCACTGGCAATATACCTACACCCTGCAACTGGAAACAAACAGCCTGGTGCAACAAGCCGGCGATCAATGGCAGCACTTTCTCTATTTCCGTTTTGATTCGGTGTGCCGGCAACAACTGAACGGCAAAGTCACGGAATCGGACTGGTGGCTCGACAGCCAGGAATTGCACTTTGCATTCCGGCAGCAAAGTTTGTTCGCCCTGAGTCGCCTGAACGATTTTTCGCTTGAACTGACCTACATGTCAAAAGACGGTAAAAGCACCTATGTGCACCATTTTACGCGGATACAAAGGGAAAACTCCCCGCTCGGACAAGCCTCAAACACCCTGCCGGTGGTGTTGGTGCAAACCATTCCGCTGCCTCAGGCCGACCCGGAAATGACCACACAGGCCATCACCCTGCCGGCGCCGGGAACAGAACCGGCCAGCGTCGAACTGGTCGGCGGCGGATACTACGGCGGCATCAATCCTGTGCTGCAGGATTTTATCACCATCAGCGGCGAAGGCCGGCTCATCCACCAGTTCGAAAGCATGCAGGGCAAGCGCCTCACCCAAAAAGCGGATATTCCAAAGGAAGAACTGGACAGGTTCATCGAATGGGCCACCAAGGAGCAACGTTTTATGGAAATGGAATCGTCGTACGACTGCAAAACACCCGAGTGCGAAAAAAGGAAGACGGTGAAACCCACACCGGTCCCGCTTCGGTTGAGCATTACAAGCGGCGAGGTGCGCAAGATGGTCACGGTGAGCATCTGGGGACTCGATAAAAACGGCAGGCGATACGTCAGCTATCCGCCGGAACTGGATCGCATTATCGACGCGGTACAACGCCTGGCCAGCCGCAACACAGCGATGAAGTAGTGGCCCGTTTTTTTGACAGGATCGACAGGGTTTTATGAGAAGATTGTGCTGCGGGATTTAACCTAGCAGTGGCGCGTGCTTTTTTGACAGGATTGACAGGATTTTCTGAGAAGAATGTGCTGTGGGGTTTACCCCGACAGTGGCACATGTTTTTTTTGACAGAATTAACAGGATTTTCTGAGAAGATTGTGCTGCGGGATTTAACCTAGCAGTGGCGCGTGCTTTTTTGGCAGGATTGACAGGAGTTTCTGAGAAGATTGTGCTGTGGGGTTTACCCCGACAGTGGCACATGCTTTTTTGACAGGATTGACAGGATTTTCTGAGAAGATTGTGCTGCGGGATTTAACCTAGCAGTGGCGCGTGCTTTTTTGACAGGATTGACAGGATTTTCTGAGAAGAATGTGCTGTGGGGTTTACCCTGACAGTGGCACATGTTTTTTTTGACAGGATTAACAGGATTTTCTGAGAAGATTGTGCTGCGGGATTTAACCTAGCAGTGGCGCGTGCTTTTTTGACAGGATTGACAGGATTTTCTGAGAAGATTGTGCTGTGGGGTTTACCCTGACAGTGGCACATGTTTTTTTGACAGGATTGACAGGATTTTCTGAGAAGATTGTGCTGTGGGGATTTAACCTAGCAGTGGCGCGTGTTTTTTGACAGGATTGACAGGAGTTTCAGAGAAGAATGTGCTGTGGGGTTTACCCTGACAGTGGCACATGTTTTTTTTTGACAGGATTGACAGGATTTTCTGAGAAGATTGTGCTGCGGGATTTACCCCGACAGCAACCATTATTCAAACTTGTAGACCCTGTAAATCCTGTCAAACTCTTATCATGTAAATCCTGTCATAAAAACATCACAATAGCACGTCAGCCAACAGCACTGCTGCCGCGCCTGTGGCATAGCCCCTGTACAAATCGGCGGGGACGTGCGCTCCGAGCGCCAGGCGTGCAGTGCCGATGAGCCCGGCAAAGACAATGACCACGGCCAGCACGGCCAGCAGGCTCATTTGCAGGACGTCGCCGAAGCAGGGTATTTCCAACCCGTAATTCGCCCACTCGGGTCGCTTGAGCGCGAGTAAAACCATGGTCGCGAAGCCGCCCATACCCACCGCATGTGCGCTGATCTTGGTAAAAATATTGATAAAAAAGGCCAGAAACAGGCCGATTGTCGCGCCCAGCACACACACCTGAAACAAGGCGGGCGCCTGCCCCACCGATGCCAGATTCTTATACAGCCACAGGTAAAAAACACCCGTGGCGATATAGGGACCGATGCGTTCCTGCTTGTCGCTCATCTGCAGGCTGGTAATAAACCCCAGGGGTTTCATGAGCATCACGGCGAGAGCGGGCAGCAAAAAACTCGTGATAAATACCGATAACAACAGCAACATGGAGCGCTTGTCGCCGATGCCTGTACCCCCAAACTGCTGCGGGTTGACGGCAGTAAGAATCAACAGTATATAGGTCAGCACCAGCATAGGATGGCCAATCACTGACAGCATATTGGCGAGCGTTCTGTTCATGTCAGCGCACTTTAAAGGTTTTGTGCAGTCTGTCGAGCGTGCGTTTGTCCTCGCGCTCCTTGATCGTCTCGCGTTTGTCGAACATCTTTTTGCCCCTTGCCAGTTCGATGGTCAGTTTTGCCAGGCCGCGGTCACTGATGAATATCTTGAAAGGAATAATGGTGGAGCCCTTTTCGCGGATGCCCCGTTCGAGTTTGCGGAGTTCAGGCCTGCGCAGCAACAGTTTCCGGGTGCGGCGCGGCAGGTGGTTGCTATCGGTACCGTATTCATATTCAGCGATATACAGATTTCGCACCCATAGTTCGCCGTTTTCAAATACACAATACGCGTCGTTCAGGTTGGCATTGCCATTGCGGATACTTTTGATTTCCGAACCTGTCAGCATGATGCCGGCGTCGAATTCCTGCACGAAATAGTATTCGTAAGCCGCCTTGCGGTTCACGATCTCGATCTTCTGTTTTTTCTTCTCTTTGGCCATGATTAAAAGCGGACAAATGTAAGGTGAATTGTTGAAAATGCCGGGGAAGGTACAAGCGCTGTTTTCTTCCCCTTCGCCAATACCCGCAAATCCCGAAATGCCCTATCTTGGTTCCCCAAAAGCAGAAATATGAAAATCGTTAACTGGGTCATGGCCCTCGTATTTGTACTTTTCGCAGCCGTACAATACAACGACCCCGACCCCATTCAATGGATTGTGCTGTATGGCGGCGTAGCCGTACACTTTGCCATGGCCGCTATGGGGCGAATGTATCGTCCCGCCGTCTGGATATGGCTGGCGGCGGCCGTCATCTGGGCCGCTACCCTGTTCCCTGCGTTTCTGGATTGGATCAACATGGGCGAACCTTCGATTGTCGAATCCATGAAGGCAGAAAAGCCCTGGGTGGAACTCACCAGGGAATTCCTTGGCCTGGTGATCGCAGCAGCGGGTTGCGTCTTTTTGCTTCGGAAGCGCAGCAGCAACTCCTGAGGAGAGGTACAAACCTGTCCAAAAGCCATTTTGCCGGCGCGACGGCGCGGCACTAGCGCCGGAATACCGGTGATCAGACGCTTTCAAAGCACTACCTTCACCGCCATGCACCTTAAAAAGAAAACGCAGCCGCAGGAAAAACCCAAATTACACCCGCGCAACAGGCACCGGGAGCGCTATGATTTAAAGTACCTGGTAGCGGCCTGCCCTGAACTGGCGTCGTTCGTTACCCTGAATGTACACGGCGGAGAGACCATCGATTTTGCAAACCCCGAGGCAGTGAAATTGCTGAACAAGGCCCTGCTCATACAACATTACGATATGATGTACTGGGACATCCCGCCGGGCTACCTGTGCCCGCCCGTTCCGGGCCGGGCGGACTACCTGCACAACATGGCCGATTTGCTGGGCTCCTATAATTTTGGAAACATACCAACCGGGGAAAAGATCACCTGCCTCGACGTCGGCGTCGGCGCCAATTGTATTTATCCTGTTATCGGTACGAAGGAATATGGCTGGCGCTTTATTGGTTCCGATATCGATCCGGTTGCCGTGGCGTCTGCCAACAAGATTATCGACGCCAATCCGAGGCTATCCGGCATGGTGGAATGCCGTTTGCAAACCAACCCGACCGACCTTTTTTACGGCATTATTCAGAAGGACGAATACATTGATTTCACTGTTTGCAATCCGCCCTTCCACGCCTCAATGGCGGCGGCTACCGCAGGTACGCTGCGCAAACTGAGCAACCTGAACGAGAAGAAAATCAAAGCACCCGTCCTGAACTTTGGCGGCCAGAACGGGGAGTTGTGGTGCGAGGGCGGCGAAGCCCAGTTCGTCGGCAATATGATCCGCCAAAGCCGCCAGTTCGCCACCTCCGTATTCTGGTTTTCCACCCTGGTCTCAAAACAATCCCACCTCAAGGGCGCCTGCGACGCGCTGGCAAAGGCCGCTGCCGTTACCATAAAAACAATCCCGATGGGGCAAGGCAACAAAACAAGCCGTGTTCTGGCCTGGACCTTCCTGACGAAGGAGCAACAGAAAGCCTGGCGGGATTTGCGCTGGAAAGGAGGCGCCGCGTGAATAAAACCACGCGCCGCCTGCTACAACACCCGAATCAAAACCAGGATCAGCCCCAGGATGAAAATAATCGTAAAAATCTGTTTGTTGTACCGGGCCAGCCAATTGGGCAGATAGATATCAAAGTTATCTTTTTCGGAGTCCGAATATTTTCTGGCCCAAAGGGTAAGCGGGCAGAACATCCTGAACAGCAGCAGCACAATGCCCTCCAGGAATACCAGGGCGATGGATATCCAGGTAAAAACATTGACATCGCCGGTAATGCCGCTGTACACTACATAGAATATGACCGCAACAAAAAAGGCCCAGATCAGGGTGTGGGCAATCTTGATGGCGCGCAACTTTCCGGTATCATTCATATATAGATTTAAAGTATACCCCGCACATGCCTGCCATTTCCGGGCAACCATGCTTCATGGGAAAAACCGAATTTCAGATTTTAATGCAACTCGCCGCAATCACTTTCAGCCCTTCATCGAACTTTTCCAAACCCTGATATACTTAAATCTCCCTTCGATCGGGTTACCCAACATTCTACCTTTGGTGTCATAAAAGTTGGTCTAAACAGCCATATCGCCAATTATTCGGATATCTTCCATCGTGGCAATTAACTGATCGACAACCATTTCGCCCGCTTTGTCCGCTTTCTGCAGTGTCATATGTATTTAATGGTTTATTCATAGAATGCGATTTCACACCAGGGCATGGCTTTTCCCAACGCGGCGACAATTTCCTTTGTCAGGTTGGAATCATCCCAGTGCTCTTTCAGTACCAGTTTCCTTAAATTCGACATTTGCTTAAAGGCCTCCACAGGAAGGGTGACAAATTCATTTCCACTCAGGTTGAGCATTTGCAGGTTTTGCAGCCGGGCTATTTCCGGTGAAAGGTTGACTAATTCATTCCCGCTCAAATCCAGAACGGTCAACTGCTGCAAATGAAACAACTGATCCGGAAGCCCTTTTATCTTGTTGCCGTTCAGGAGCAAGGTTTTGAGATTTGCAGGGCTGCACCAGTATTCCAGTTCCTCACTACACCACTGAGATTCGGCGGACGGCTTTTCAGCCAGAAAGATCAGGTATTCCGAGTTTTCCAGACCCTCGCGGATCAGTTTCGGCAGACTGACATCCGGCTTCATGTGTTTTTCGTCCCGAAAAATGGATATTGGCCTGGCAAGCGTAGGTTTGGCATAGCGTTTTAGCGCAGTTTCCAAAGCAACGGCATGCCGGCGTCCATGCTCAGTATGTCGGTAGGAAATAAAAGCCTTGTATTTCATCATAGGGTTTAGGTATACTCAAAGTAAATTGGTTTACGAAAAAAACATCAACACATTGATTTTCAACGCACTGTATTTTCGTGAGTTCTTAAATTCGGAGCATTCCGGTACTTAAACCGGAATACCACCTGGCTGCAATATTCGGCACTTCGAAAATCAATACCCCTTAAACCCGTTCACACACCCTTTATCGGCACAAATATGCGCAACCGGTTGCCTTTCGGCAACCCCAAAAATGCGCAGGAACAGCATCCCTCCAAAAATCTGTCATTTGTCCGCCATATACCATTTTGGGTTAAAGTTCTTTTAACACCCCCCGGCATGGGCAGCGAACGCCGAAAACATTGTTTCTTTGCAAACCAAATTGTGATTCCCGACATTTATAGTCCTATGTATAAAGTCTTTCGCACACTCCTGCCTGCAGCCTTTCTGCTGCTTTTGGTCAACACGGCCATCGGCCAGAACCCCGTGAAATGGTCGTTCACCACCAAAGATGCCGGCAACTGCCAGGTTGACCTGATCCTGACCGGTACCATCGACGACGGGTGGTACTCCTATTCGCAATTTCTCGAAAGCGATGAGGGACCGGTTGCGACGCAGCTGACTTTTGATCAGAAAGCGCATTTCAAACTGCTCGGAAAGGCAAAGGAAAGCGGCGACATTATCAAAGTGCACGACAAGGTGTTCGACATGGAACTCACCAAGTTCAAGCACAAGGCCGTATTCACCCAGCGTGTGGAGGTCAGCGACCCGTCGCAACCCATCGAGGGCTATATCACCTACATGGTCTGCAACGATGAAATGTGCCTCCCGCCCCGGGATGTGGATTTCAAATTCACCGTAGGCGCCCTGAGCAATTGCGGCACCGCCCCGGCAAAAGGCGACGCTCCGAAGAATGAAACGCCTGCACCCGATTCGGGCGGCGACCAGGGCGCAGTAACACCGGATGCATCGGAAACACAAATAACGGTGGAGAACACCGCTCCACAGGCCGAGGATAAGTTGGTTGCACCCGACGACCCTAATTTCAAGGGTTTTTTCATTTCCAAACGCTCGGAGATTAACGCGGCTAAATTTGTCGGCGCCTGCGGCGATATGTCGGGCAGCAGTAGCGACGGCGCGTCGCTGGTATCGCTGTTCCTGTTCTGTTTTCTCGGCGGACTCATCGCCCTGCTCACACCCTGTGTGTTCCCGATGATCCCCATGACGGTCAGTTTCTTCGTAAAACGCTCGAAAGACCGCAAAACAGGCCTGCGCAATGCCTTCATCTACGCTGCCAGTATCGTACTGATCTTTCTGGCGCTGGGCACAGCCGTCACGGCTGCACTGGGCCCTACCGCCCTCAACGACATGAGCACCAACAAGTACTTCAACTTGTCGGTATTTGTGTTGCTGGTGGTATTCGCCTTTTCCTTTTTCGGCTTTTACGAGATCACCCTGCCCTCTTCATGGGTGAACAAGAGCGATAAAATGGCCGATAAAGGCGGGCTGGTCGGCACTTTCTTCATGGCATTTACGCTGGTGCTGGTGTCGTTTTCCTGCACAGGCCCCATCGTCGGTACGCTGCTTGTGGAAGCGGCGCGATCCAATGCGGGCGCTGCGGTGCTCGGCTTTATCCCGGAGAAACCCGCGATCGGGATGCTCGGCTTCGGCCTGGGTCTGGCGCTTCCCTTCGGCCTGTTTGCGATGTTCCCCGGCTGGCTCAACTCACTGCCCAAATCGGGCGGCTGGATGGACAACCTGAAGATCACGCTCGGTCTCGTGGAGCTGGCATTGGCCTTCAAATTCCTGAGCACCGCCGACATGGTGGAGCAATGGGGCATCCTGCGTTTCGAGACCTTCCTGGCGCTGTGGTGCCTGTTTGCACTGGCTTTGGCGCTGTATCAGCTCGGCATCATTCCCTGGAAAGGCAACAAAGGGCGCCCGGGCATCGGCCGCCTGGCGCTGGGTCTCAGTTCGCTGGCTTTTGCCGTGTATGTCGGCTGGGGCCTGTTGAACTACCAGTCGCTGTCGCTGCTGAGCGGTCTGGCGCCGCCGGTACACTACAGTTACAAATACGCCGGCGAAAAACACAAACACGAAGGCCCCGGCTGTCCGCACGACCTCGACTGCTACCACGATTTCGACGAGGCGCTTGCCGAAGCAAAGCGCCAGAACAAGCCACTTTTTGTGGACTTTACGGGTCACGGCTGTGTGAACTGCCGCAAAATGGAAGAAAATGTATGGCCCTTGCCGGGCATCATCGATCACCTGCGCAACAACTACGTGGTAGTGTCGCTATATGTAGATGAAAAGGTGCGCCTATTCCCCGAAAATCCCTTTGCTTACCTGCTCGACCCGAAAACGGGACAAAAACTGCGCACTATCGGCAGCAAATGGAGCGCTTTCCAGGTCAATAACTTTGACGTAAGCGCCCAGCCCTACTACGTGCTTATGCACAACGACGGCAAAACGCTGCTCAACAAACCCACCGACTATCCCAACGGCCACGATCCCGCCGTCTACAAGGCATTCCTCGACTGCGGCTACGACGCTTTTCAGCGCTTGAAAGACGGCCAGGACAAGGAGTTAATCGGGGCGAAGTAATGGAGCAGCCAAATGACGTTGGATCAACCGGTCCGATTAAAGATTGAAATATGAATCCTTCTAAACCCTACTTAACCTTGATCACCGGCTTCAGCTTATAGCCTCCGTTGCCGGTTTGCAATACCGACTGCTCGGCGTCAAAATCCAGTACCAGCGTATTGATATCGAGGTTGAGGTGTTTGTTCACCTTGACCTTCAGCCCCGATTCCTGTGCGCTGGGGGTATCCATGTCGTACAGTACGCTATCGACCATCACAGAGTTATTGTCACCGAGAATAAAACGCACCTCCTTTAGGGTATCAGTCGACATGACGCCTGTCGCCAGCAGGGTATCCACGCCATTCTGAAAATCAAGCAGGTTGTATACACCGGCATTCGTGGCCAGGGTGATCCACTGGGCGGTATCGTTGGCGGTTTTGATCCGGATTTCCTGGATATCGACGTTGACCTGCTGGTAGTCGCCGGGGCCGTCGGTCAGGCGGATATTAAGGGTAACATCGTCGCTATTGTTGTCTTTGTTGCAAGAGAAGAAGGTGATTGCGCCGGCAGCCAGCAGGATTACGAGTACATTTTTCATGTTGAAGACAGTTTGTAGTTAAAAATCGGATTGGGCAGGTATTATACCGGAATTCTCCGGATTTAAGAATTTACAGAACACCAGTGTATTGAAAATCAATGTATTGTTGATCTTTTTTGGTTAGAAATGGTACACATTTTTTTCAACAAACAGGAAGCGAGAGAAAAACGGGCAGTGTTAGCACCTCCCCCAAAACGCCCGCAGGCAACACATATTTCCAGTAAAATTAAAAACGGCTGTCTTCCCGGTGGAAAACAGCCGTTTTTAAACAGAACTGACAGGTAAGCGACATTTTGCCGCTGCGGCATCACGCCTTCTGTAAAGCTTCCGTTTTTGCCTGCTCGATCTCTTCGTGCGTACGGTACGGTACCGCGTTCAATTGTTGGATCAGTTGGTCGCGCACGACCTTAAACTCTTCCAGCACAGCACCCTTAATGGGTTCAGGCTGCGGGAGATTCAGGCGCAGGTGGTCCACCTCGCGGCCGTTTTTCCAGAAGCGGAAACACACGTGCGGGCCGGTCGCAAGTCCTGTGGAACCGACATAGCCGATCGTCTGGCCCTGCGCCACCCGTGTACCGGGACGGATGCCTTTTGCAAAACCGCTCATGTGCAGGTACTGCGTTTGATAGGTGCCATCGTGCCGTATCTTCACGAAATTGCCGTTGCCGCCCCTTCGCGTGGCTTCCAGTACGGTTCCTTCTGCTACAGCCATGATGGGTGTGCCCCGTGGTGCGGCGTAGTCGGTGCCGAGATGTGCCTTGTGGTAGCCGAGTACCGGGTGCAGGCGGTGCAGGTTGTAGCGGCTGCTGATGCGCGAATATTTGAGCGGCGACTTCAGGAAAGCCTTGCGCGCAGGCCGGCCATCGAAGTCAAAATAGGTCGTTTTTTCGCCTTCTTTTTCAAAATTGAAGGCATAGGATTCCTTGCCGTCGCGCTCGTACACCGCTGCAATGATCTTGCCTGTACCGACAGGTTCGCCCTCTACGTAATGCTGCTCGTATACCACCTTGAAGCGATCGCCCTGTTTCTGGTGGTAGAAATCGACAGAGGTAGACAACACGTCGATCATGCCGTCGGCGAGTTCGTCACTCAGGCCATTGTCCATGAGCGCCTGCCAGAAATTTGTTTCGAGCACGCCTGACGCGGAGGCTATCACCGTCTTCACATCGCGTTTCACCAGATTTACCTGGAAGGGCTCTTTTAGTTGAAACAGGACGTATTCATACGGCGAGGGTTCGTACACCAGGTAGTCGGGCGACTGTCCCTGCACGAAAGACAGGAAATTCAGTTTGCGGCCCCTGCGCATGGAGGTGATGTTGAATTTGCCCTTGCAATGCTCGACAATCGTATTGACCTGGGGATAGGTAAGCCCCTGTTTCATCAGAATTTCACCCAGCACGTCTCCGGATTTCAATTCGATGTCAAACAGGTGAAATTCGTCTGTTGCAAAACCCCAGCGCATGTGTTCCGGTACAACGGGCAACGCGTCGAGTGTGGGTGCAGCAAAGGCCAAAGCGGCAGCCTGGCGGTTTTTGGAGAGATGGAGTGTTGCTGCGATAACACAGGTGGAAAATGCAGCGCCGGCGGCGATTACAAGAATCTTGCGAATGCCGACCTGCTTAAGGCGCCGCAGCCACTGCTGCGACTGGTTACTGTCTGATTTCACGGTGTGTAAGTAAGATTAAGAGTGCTCCGCAAACCGCTTTGAACGGTTCTGCGTTATCCGGGGCTGCGGCAAAAATAGAATTGCATTTTGGTTTTCTATCAATTGTGGCAAGTATTTTAACTAACAGCTATTTCCCGCATTTATCCGCAAAATGTTGATAACCTGTCCCTTCAATGTGATATTTTTTTAAAAACAAGGCCAGAAAGTGCTCTGCTCGTCGCAATCTGGCGCTGATTTCCACGCAAACACATGCCCGGAACAGCTGCCGGCCTTACCTTTCTGCCCTCAAAATCGATAGCGACCATGCGATTTCCCGCGTTATTATTGCTGCTCTTTTCCACCGCCGCGTTTGCACAAACCAGCACTTTCGACATCGGCAACGAAGGCTGGGGAACCTCGGGCGACGCCACCAGCCCTACGGCCGCATGGCTCGCCAACGGCGGCAATCCAGGCGGCTATATCCGGGTCACCGACCAGTCGGTAGGCGGTACCTGGTACTTTCAGGCGCCTTCCAAATACCACGGCGCCAAATGCGACGCCTACGACACCTACCTGCGCTACGACCAGTTTGTAAGTGATACCAACAACCAGCAACTCTTCGGCGGCGACCCCGACGTGATCCTTTTCGGCGGCGGATTGCAACTGGTATTCGACAACGCCGTTACGCCGGGACTTACCTGGACGCATTACGACATCCTCCTGCGCGAAGACGCAGGCTGGCACAAAACCACTCTGAACGGACCGGTACCGACCCAGGCGGAGTTCCGGGCGGCCCTGGCGAATATTGCCGGTATTCGCATCCGCGGGGAGTACCGCGCACAGGCCGATTTCGGCGGACTGGATAATTTTGTCCTGGAAAGCAATTTCGGTTTTGATCTTGACGGCGACGACAGCTCGGGCGCCTACGACGGTGATTTTCTGGCAGATACGAGTTGTATCCCCTACAGTGTAATCGCCGACCTGGATGCCGACCTGTTTTCAGGAAAACCCATCGACTCTGTTATTATACGTATCCTGTACGCCACTTCGGACGAGGTGCTGGAACTGGATGCCATACCCGGCGCGCTCGACGTTATGGCGCCCAACCCGCAGCAACTGAAACTGGTCAACGGCGGCGGCGCAGATGCATCCGACTTTCTCCAGGCGATACAACTGATGCATTACAGCGACCTGTCACCCAATCCCGTCCGCGGCGAACGGCTCATTGAGTTTCGGGTATATACCGTGTGTGGTGAGGTAGCCATACGGTACGCCTACCTGCCGATCTACCCGCCACCCAACGCAGGATTGCCGGGGGATACTACCGTTTGTGCGGACAGTCCGCCCTTCGACCTGTTTGGCCTGCTCGGCGGGACGCCCGAACCCGATGGCTACTGGCAACCTCAGTTGCCGGGTACCGGCGGTCTGTTCAATCCTCAAAAAGACCCGTCCGGTACATATGCCTACATGGTGCCTGCCGCCGGCGATTGCCCGGGCGATACGACAATTGTCGAGGTAAAGGTCATTCAGCCCTTTCATCTGGGCAACGACACGACGATCTGTTACGATGATCTGCTGACGCTGACGGTTCCACCCGGACTCACGGATTGGCATTGGAGCGACGGCAGTAACCGGCCTGATCTCCGGGTCGCAACACCCGGCACCTATGGTCTGAGCGGAAATATCGGCGCCTGTAGTTTTGCCGACAGCGTACGGGTCGACTTTTACACCTGCAAAGCCTGCGCATTTTACACGCCCAACGTCTTTTCTCCCAACGACGACGGGGTGAACGATCTCTGGCAGGTGTTCCTGCCCTGTGCCTGGCAACAGTTCAAGCTGGAAATATATGACCGCTGGGGCAGCCTCGTTTTTGCTTCCGACGATCCGGAAAAAGGCTGGGACGGGCGGACGCAGGGTCGTGAACCGCTGCAGGGCGTGTACGTTTGGCGCCTGGAATGGACGGGTGAACTATTCGGCGTACCGAAAAAGTACAGCAAGGAAGGGGATGTGACGGTGGTGCGATAATTAAACAACTTCCTGAGCCCGCTTGCTGGCATCCAAAATGGTCAAACCGATAATTTCACCCTGCCCGTAACGGACAATTACGTTGTCTTCTGTCAATTCACTGGCTAGCTACTTTTTTCCGAAATAGTCCAATACCAGATAGCAAAACGCCCGCACCCCGAGTTTCAATCCGCTTTCGTCGATGTAAAAATCGGGCGTGTGGTGTGCGGCCACATCCGTTGCCTTTTTCCCCTTGGGCATGCCGCCCAGGAAAAAGTAGAACGACGGCACTTTTTGTCCGAAAAAGGCAAAGTCTTCCGCGCCGGTCACGGCTTTACGCTCGATCACATTTGCCGTTCCTGCTGCTTCATGCAGGGAGGGCAGCACTCGTTCCGTCAGGGCCGGATCGTTGTAGGTGATAGGCGTTTTGTTCTCGATGCGCACTTCCGCAGTAGCGCCGGCGCTCTCGGCGATTTTCTGCGCAGTGAGTACTACCTTCTCGTGAATGATGCGCTGCATGGCGGTATCAAGCGTGCGGATCGTGCCCACCATTTCCGCCGATTCCGGGATAATGTTGGCACGCACGCCGCTTTCGATCTTGCCGACCGTCACCACTGCCGGCTGTTCGGTGAGGTTCACCTGGCGGCTTACGATGGTCTGTAAACCTTCAATGATCTGTGCCGACACCACAATGGGGTCTACCCCGCTCCAGGGCTGTGAGCCGTGCGACTGTTTGCCATGCACGGAAATGTAAAACCAGTCGGATGCCGCCATGGTGCCGCCGGGGCGGTATTTGATCTGGCCCACTTCCGTCTGTGAGTTGATGTGCAGGCCGAACATGGCCTCAATTTTGGGATTGTCGAGCACGCCTTCCTTAACCATGAGTTCGGCGCCACCCTCTTCGCCTTCCGGCGCACCCTCTTCGGCAGGCTGAAATACGAATACGACCGTACCCGCCAGGTCTTTTTTCATATTGGAGAGCACCTCTGCCGTACCCATCAGGATAGCGACGTGCGTATCGTGGCCGCAGGCGTGCATCACGCCGACCTCCGCGCCGTTATAGGTCGATTTGGCGATCGATTTGAACGGCAGGTCCACCCGTTCGACAACCGGCAGGGCGTCCATATCGGCACGCAGACCGATGACGGGGCCGGGTTTGCCGCCGCGCAGGATGCCGACGACACCCGTTTTGGCCACGCCGGTGCGCACTTCCAGACCAAGTGCGCGCAGATGAGCCGCTACTTTTTCCGCCGTTTTGAATTCGCGGTTGCTGAGTTCGGGGTGTTCGTGAAAATCGCGGCGCCAGGCGATGACATTGGGCTCTACGGCATCGGTGAGGCGGTCGGCCTGGGGTTTGAGTGCTTGCTGAGCCCGTAACCCGGGAGCGCAAAGGGCAAACAATAAGAGAAGGTATCCGTACTTCATGCTGTTTTTTGGGAGCCAAAGTAATATAGAGAAGTGGTTATACAAAGCGCTTGGGGAGGGTATCGTCATTCGTCATTATCGTCATTCGTCATTGTCGTCATTCGTCATTGTCGATAATGCTCAAATTATTGATGATTTCGGTTTTGACGACTCCTGCATCGGCAGTACAACTTATTTCAAACGCCAAACTTCAAACTCTGAACTTTAAACTCACAACTTCAAACTACCTTTGCGCCCGTTATGCTAACCCTTGGTAATATCTTTGTTAAATACGGTGATCGGGTACTGCTCGATTACATCAATTTTGTGCTCAAGCCCGGCGACCGTGTGGGCCTGGTGGGCCGAAACGGAGCGGGCAAATCGACCCTGCTGAAAATCATCGCGGGCGAGATGTCGCCGCACGACGGCAATGTCGTTTTCCCGACCCATTTTACGCTCGGTTACCTGCACCAGGATATGCTCCTGCCCAAGGGCAAAACGGTAATCGCTGAGACCATGACGGCGTTTTCCGCTATCCTTGAACTGGAAAAAGAACTGCACCAGATCGAACAGGAACTCACCGTACGTGAAGACTACGAATCCGACGCCTATCACAAACTCATCGAACGGATGAGCGACGTGACCGAGCACCTGCACCACATGGGCAGCGCCACCAGTCAGGCCGACGCCGAAAAGGTGCTGGCGGGACTCGGTTTCCAGGCCTCTGATATGCAGCGACTCACCGATGAGTTCAGCGGTGGCTGGCAAATGCGTATCGAACTGGCAAAAATGCTCTTGCGCCGCCCCGACCTGCTGCTGCTCGACGAACCAACCAACCACCTCGATATCGAAAGCATACTCTGGCTCGAAGACTGGCTTTCCGCCTATCCGGGTATGGTCATCGTCATCAGCCACGACCGGCGCTTTCTCGACGACGTCACCAACCGCACCGCTGAGATCACGCTCGGCAAGATCAACGACTACAAGGCGGCCTATTCCAAATACGTCGAACTCAGCGCCGACCGGCGGGAGCAGATGCAAAATGCGTACGAAAACCAGCAACGCGTGATCGCCGACCGCGAACGCACCATTAACCGGTTCATGGCCAAGGCCACCAAGACCAAAATGGCGCAGTCCATGCAGAAGCAACTGGACAAAATGGAACGCATCGAAATTGACGACGTGGATACGGCCACCATGCGCATCCGCTTCCCCGATGCGCCGCGCTCGGGCGAGGTCGTTGCCAAAGCGGAACACCTCAGCAAGCGTTACGGTCATATTAAAGTCCTGGAAAACGTCGACCTGGAGATACTGCGCGGCGAACGGGTAGCTTTTGTCGGACAAAACGGACAGGGCAAAACCACCCTCGCCAAAATACTGATCGGCCAGGAACCGACATCTTCCGGCAAGGCCACCCTTGGGCACAACGTGAGCATCGGTTATTACGCCCAGAACCAGGCCGAAACCCTCGATCCGAAAATTACCCTGTTGCAGACGATGGAGCGCAACTCGCCGGAAGAGATGCGCACGAAGCTCCGCGGCATCCTCGGCGCCTTCCTGTTCAGCGGACAGGATGTGGACAAAAAGGTCTCCGCCCTTTCCGGCGGCGAACGCGCGCGCCTTGCACTGGCCTGCATGCTGCTGCGCCCCTTCAACTTCCTGCTGCTCGACGAGCCGACCAACCACCTTGACATGCTTTCCAAAGACGTGCTGAAGCAGGCCCTGCTCGACTTCAAAGGCACCCTGCTGGTCGTCAGCCACGACCGGGAATTCCTGAGCGATCTCACCACACGCACCATGGAATTCCGCGACGGACACCTGTACGAACACCTCGGCGATGTCAACTACTTCCTCGAGAAACGGCGGCTGGACAACATGCGCGATGTGGAAAAAAGAACGATCGACGGCAAGCGGCCTGCCGATGGCGGCAACCGGATATCAGACACCGGCGTGGAGGTATTGGGCGCGGAAGAAAAGAAGGTTTTGCAGCGCAACATTCAAAAAGCCGAGCGGCGTATCGGAGAAATAGAAGCCGCCATCGTCAAGTATGAAGATAAAATGGCCGACCCGGAATTCTACACCCGTCCCGATTCGCAGACCGAATTGAAAAAATACGGGGACCTGAAATCGGAACTGGCACAAGTGTATGCCGAATGGGAATCGGCGGTAGAACGCCTGGGTAATTAAGTCCTCTGTCCATGAATAAAGCCGACCTAACGCCGCGTTTATATGCCTTTCTGGCTGTGTTGGTGCTCGTCGCCTTGGTATGGTTGTACGTGCGCGAGTTCCCGTATTTTTCCAATACGATCGGCATCGGCAAACTGGTGGGGGTGTCGCTGGCGGCAGCGTTGTTGCTCGGCGGGGGCATTTTATGGTTTTGGAAAGCGCATTTCAAACCATGGGAACGCCACCTGCCCCAGGTATTGTTCATCCTGCTCTTTTGCCCGCTGTTTGCCCCGTTGCTCGCCAGTTTGCTCAACCGAAGCGCCGGCGCGACGACCTACATGAAATTTGAGTTCATTGCCGAAACACCCTTCTTTTCTTCCAATTACGGCTTGTTGAAAGGTGAGAAGATCCGGCCGACCGGCTATTTTCTCGCGGTCAGGGACGGCGGTCGCGGCTACCGGTTCAGATACAAACAACAGGCGTATTACCCCCTGACCAAACCGGGCGAAACTATTTTATTGCCTGTACAAACGGGGTTGTTAGGCTTTCAGCTGGTTTTGCTTTATTGAAAACCGCTGTATCGGGCTATATTTCAAAAAATTGCCTGCTTCGCCGGTGAAATCCGCCCCCACTCCGGCAGGGGTTTTAAAACAGTTTCTTAGCGATACTTTTGCATTGCCCCGGCAGCCGCCGCTGCATTTACCTTAACCCACACGTACTCAAATCTGCGTTTTATGAGAAAATCATTTTGTACCCTGATTGCAGTAATCGCCTTGAGCGGGCTATCTCTCGCACAAAACACGCCTTTTTTCCCGGAAGAACTCGTCGTTAACGCGACCACGCTCAATATGCGCGATGCACCCGACATCAATTCCCCAAAGGTCGCCTCCCTGCAAAAGGGGGCTGTCGTACAATTCGTAGAGGCATGGAACAACGGCCAATGGGTGCAGGCCGATACACTCGACACCGAATCGCCTTACGCCCCCTGGCTCAAAGTGCGCTACAAGGGCAAAACGGGGTATGTCTTCGGCGCCTATGTGACCGGCACCATCGGTTTGTACCACGAGGGCGATTTTTACTTCAATGACATGCCCCTGCCCCAACTGAACTGGTACGGCTTATACCGCCGGGACTCTTTCGCCGACGAACTGCGTCCAATCACCGTACGCCTGGTGGAAGAAATGAACGAGATGTACGGCGAAAAGATCAAGGTGCTCAAAACCAACCAGTCCGACGAAAGCAAGTTCATCATCGGCAGCCTCGAACCCATGAAAACGGGCTATGCCGGCCCGCTGGGCATTTACGATGTCCGGGACATGTATCTGTCCGGCGAACTGTCGCCCGGCGCCACCGTATCCATTCATCCCGGCGGCGATATGAATATACTCAATGATACCACCCTCAAGCCCAGTTACCTGCTCACCGCAACCGGCTGCGCCCGTATGGAAAGCAATGAGTACATGTATGTCCGGGTCACCGACTACCAGCTGACCCTGCTCGATTACACCACCCAGCCGCCCGTACTGCAAGACCTCACACCTTGGGTACGAACCGAATCGGAGGAGATCAACCCCGTCGTCAGCATCAGCTGGTACGGCGATATCGACATGGATGGCAAACCCGACGCCATCCTCAACGACTGTCCCTATGAGATGGGCTGCCGCGATGCGCTGTTCCTCTCCTCAAAAGCAAAACCCGGGGAGTATTTGAGGAAAGTATGCGAGCATTTCTGGCCGGGGGACTGAAGCAGGAGATTGCTGTTATTGTTGTTATGATGGCAGGCACGTCTTGTTCCTTAAACAGGACTGCCGGGCCATCAGGCTGGCGCTTTCGGGATATCCCAAATGCGCTATGCCTTTTCACCGTCAAAGGGAATGTCGTCAGATTCAGTGTCTTCCATGTCATCCTCGTCTTCTTCCTCGTCGTCTTTTAATTCTTCGGACGCAGGCAGTACGTCCTGAATAGCGATATCCGGCTCCTCCTCCATCGGGTCGGCAATTTGAGCATCCTCATCTTCGGGTGTTGATACGTCAAAAGGAACATCGGCAACGGCGTTCTTCAGGGAATTGATAATACGTTCCTTGAGTATGCTCCAGGCCTGCCTTACATCGGATCTATAATTCCAACGGGGATCGCACTCCGAAACTGATTTGATGAATGCCTCTACGAAGTGAGTGTATTCCGCAACAATATTAGCCCTGCCCGGGGCCAGCCTGATGATCCTTGCCATAAAGGAAACGGCATTTTCCGTATCGAAAAGCAGGTGCACGATCAAGTGGAAATTCTGATGGAGTAGCTTATGCTGCTCCTCGGCCGATTGTTTATCGTTTTGTCCTTTTTCCCCGGCAGGCTGTTTTTTTCCTTTCGGCGGTTTGGCAAAAAGATTTTTGTAAACCTCTTCAATAAAATTGTCTGAATGAACCAGACACCGGCGGTAACTCTGAAATACCCGCTCTTCATTTGCATCCAGCACAACCTTCACTTTTGATAACTTGCTCAGTGCCGAATTCAGGTCATCATAGCGCCTGGACGGTTTCTCCTCCAACATTTTTTTGATAACGGACGCCACGCGGGCGGGCAGCTTAGGGTGCGACAGTTTTTCTTTACGGAACTCCCGGTCATTGAAGAAGCGATGACGCGAAAGCAATACTTGTGACAAATTGGAGCCCTTGAACAGTTTTTCTCCCGTGATCATCTGGTAGGCAAGTGCTGCCAGACAAAACTGGTTTGCTTTGTCAGTTGCCTCGTTGGAGTTGTCTTTTACGCCATGCAGCCGTTCAGGTGCAAAATAATAACTGTCTTCCAGCAGTGTGGAGGCGAGGAGTTTTTTTTCGCTCACCTTCAGGATGTCAAACGGCGATATTTCAGGTTCCAGCTCCTGATCGATCAGGATTTTGGATGGCCGGAATCCGGAATGCGTGAATTTTTTCTGGCGCAGATAGTTCATGACATCGCCAATAATCAGCAACAATCGTATGGCATTGTGCAATTGAAATGCCCCCGTCGTGGACATGACCGACTTTAAACTGATCCCAGACACCATTTCCGTAATCATGTAGTACGGGTAGGTCTGGAAATTGACGTCCAGCAACTGTATCAGGTTTCGGTGTTTCAATCTCGAAATGCGCTTCAGTTGACTGCTTCGTTTGATGTCTTCAATATCGCTGCTTTTCAGCACCATGATCATCACTTCCTGGTCGGAATGCCGCTCTTTTGCCTGGAAATAAATAAAAGAATTGCCTTCGCTGAACGGAGTAATGTTGACATACTTCCTGGAAAGTACCGTGTCGATGAAATCACGAAGGGTATCCCTTTCATTGGCGGCGCGGGGTATGGGTTTGAAAAAATTGATCTTGGTCTGGATTTCCTCCCTGACATCGGATAATATGCGCAGAAAGGTAGTACGGATGCGGTTGTTTTCAATCTCCGATACCTCCCGCTGAACCATGCCATCGTCATCTGCCTTATTATTGGCGGAGTATCGGCCTGAAAGGCCAATCAGCTCGTTCAGCGGGTCTTTGGCAAGGTGTTCGATGAGGGCTTTAAGTTGCTCGATGGCTTCCTTCATGTTGTTCTGACAGACAAGCCCTTCCAGCGTGGTGCGTTCTGATTTTTCCGGCATGTTTTCACTTGTTTTTATATGCGTACCCGGGCGAACAAACAGAAACTTATTCGCCACAAATACTTAGACTTGTTGCGGTGGGTTTGGGTCGAACAGGGTTATATGGACCGGAAAGTTAATGCAAATTAATTATCTATGTCGGATGTATCGCCCTAAAATAACGCCGGATTGGAAGTGGTATTCATACATCAATTACGTACCTTCCATATCTCTCTGATGCGTTTCATTGACCTGTTTTCAAAAAAAGCGCCCGGCCATTCCCCGGCAAAGTGATTCGTATGATTCCCCGGCACACCTTAATCAGCATTTGCTGATCTTTGCCCGGAATAGGGAAACAACTTACAGATTTTGACCTGGACCATTCCCCGCTGCAACAAAATGCAGGCTGCGCTGTACCCTGCGCCTGCAACTACAAATTGACGAAAATCAGGAACAATGCATATCAATTCTTTGACCGTAAAGGAGCGCCCCGACAACCGTACCACCGCACCGCATGTGCTGCCTATTTACGCCACCTCGTCATTCGCCTTCGACGATATCGACCAGGGAATAGAAATATTCAAAAACATCGAAAGCGGGCACGTGTACAGCCGCTATGCCAACCCGACGGTGGATACCGTGGCCGCAAAGATCGCCGATCTGGAGACACACGGCCTGGACATGGAGGCCTGGGCGATTATGACTTCGAGCGGCATGTCGGCCATATCAACCCTGTTGATGGGTCTGTTGAAAGCCGGCGACAAGGTGCTGACTCAGGGCAACCTGTATGGCGGCACCACAGAGTTGCTGACAGCGGTATTCGGCCGGTTTGGTGTGGAAACGGTGCTAACTGACCTGCGCGATCCGGCGGCTGTGGAGGCGGCCTTGCAGCGCGACGGCAAGATTCGCATGCTGTATTGCGAGACACCGGCCAACCCCACCCTGGCCTGTGTGGATATTAAACTGTTGGCCGGTCTGGCCCGCCGGTACGGCGCCTGGTCGGCCATCGACAATACCTTCAGCACGCCGCTTCTACAGCAACCTTTTGCCCACGGCGTCGATTTCATCATCCACTCCACCACCAAATACCTCAACGGCCACGGCAACTCCACCGCCGGCGTTATTGTGGGCCGGGATAAGGATGCCATGCGCAAACACGTGTGGCACGCCATGAAACTCGCCGGCACCAATTGCTCTCCTTTCGAGGCATGGCTCACCCACAACGGCATGAAAACACTGGCCCTGCGCATGGAGCGCCACTGCTCCAATGCCCTGGCGCTGGCAGAATACCTGGAAAAACACCCCGCAGTAGGGCGCGTCAATTACCCCGGACTCCCTTCACACCCCGATCATGCGCTGGCCAAACAACAGATGCGCAACGGATTCGGCGGTATGCTCAGTTTTGAGTTGAAAGGCGGTCTGGACGCAGGCATAAAATGTATGAACCGCATCAAATTCTGCACGCTGGCGCCTACGCTCGGCGATGTGGACACCCTCATCCTGCACCCCGCTTCGTCGTCGCACCTGAACGTGGCGAAAGAGATCAGGGAACAGAACGGGATCACGGACGGGATGGTGCGGGTATCGGTGGGGATTGAGGCGATTGAAGATATTGTGGGGGATATGGAGGGCGCAATTCAGCGATAATCCCTGAAAAAAACCTACTATTGCGTATAAAAAGCAAAACTGCTTAGCATGAAAACCATACTCATTACCCTCGTATCAATTGTTCTGCTTGCCGCTGGCAAATGCAATAAAACAGAAGACATGACCAACCTGGTCGACCTGCAAACCAGCGGCTGCTTCGGCTTTTGCCCGGTGTTCAAACTCAGCGCGCTGAACAATGGTCTGGTGCGATATGAAGGCCTTCGCTATGCGGAAAAAATGGGCAAAGACTCTTTCCGGCTGACGCAGGAAGAATTGAAAAGTCTGCAAACCAAAGTGAGGGAGACCAACCTGTGGCAATATCCCGACCTGATCAAATCAGAGGTCATGGACGCGCCGTATGCCACGCTGACTGCCTATGAAGGCGAAAAAAGCAAGAGTGTGCGTGGGTCGATCGACCGGCCGGCGCCGCTGCTTGAACTGGAAGCGCTGATGACCGGCCTTGCAGAAGCGCACGGATTCCAGGTCAAAAGAGGCGTCAACCCGAACGATGTTCCCCAAAAAACAAAAAAGGAAGTGATCGTACAACTCAGGCCCGAGATCAATGCCGGCAACTGGATTACCCAGTTCAAAGACGTCAAACTCCAGCTCATGCAGCGCCAGTCGGCAGAAAACATCTGGGTTGTCGCCTACGACAGCGCTCAAATCAAGGAAAAAGCGTTGATCGACCTGCTTAAAGGGACGGATGGGGTACTGGAAGTACAAGCCAATATGCCGGTGAAGGATAGAAACTAGAAAATTGGCTGCAGATTCTGCGAATTCGATATTTTCGCCGCCTCTAAGGACAACACATGAGCGAATTAATCCTGAAGTTTCTGAAATTCGGCATCGTCGGCGCTTCCGGGGTAGGCGTTGATTTTGGCATTACCTGGATTTGCAAGGAAAAACTGCATCTCAACAAATACATCGCCAACAGCACCGGCTTTCTTTGCGCCGTAGTGAGCAACTACCTGCTGAACAGGGTTTGGACGTTCCATAGTCAGGATCCCTCCATCGCCATGCAGTTTTCCAAGTTCCTGCTGGCTTCGCTAATCGGCCTCGGTCTGAACAACGGTATCATTTATTTCCTCAACGAACGCCGCGGGGTGAAGTTTTACACTGCCAAACTCATCGCTACGGGTGTGGTAACGCTCTGGAATTTCTGGGCAAACTATACTTTTACTTTCCGGGCATAAGTCACCGGCGCTTCACCGATACAGCGGTTATTCCCTTCTTTCCCCGCCGGGTCTCGAAAATTACGAGATCGCCTTCGCGCACCTTCTCCAGCAACCCTGACTGATGCACAAAAACCTGTTTTTGGGTAGCCTCTTCTGTGATAAAGCCGTACCCTTTCGATTCATCGAAGAATTTGACGGTTCCTTTGTACATACCTGAACGTTTACAAAGTCTGGTTAAAAAAGAAAGGCATCGAACTCGTCCGGAAGAAAACAATATCCGAAAGGGTTCGATGCCCGGTTCTTGCAGGTGTCTGCCAATGGCTTAGTGGTGGTGTCCGCCGGCCCCGTGAACGTGACCGTGTTCCAGTTCAGCAGCCTCTGCATCGCGTACGCCTTCAACATGCCCGGTGAAAAACAGATCGACACCGGCCATGGGGTGGTTGAAATCGAGTTTTACCTTATCGAGGCCAACCCAGGCGACCATGCCGTTGAAACGGTTGCCATCCTGATCGGTCAGGGGTAGCATATTGCCGACTTCCAGGAGGCCGTCGGGAATTTTACCATCTACTTCAAACATGTTTTTGGGTACCTCGACCAGTGCGGTCTCATCGTATTCGCCATAGGCGTTGGCTGCCTTTATGCCGAAAGAAAACTGATCTCCGGCTTTAAGGCCGGTCAGGTTTTTTTCAAAATCGGGGATCATCATACCGACCCCGAAAATAAAAGCGAGCGGCTCGCCGCCGTTGGTAGTCTCCACGAGTTGACCTTCGGCAGTACCTTCGGTCAGGGTGTAGTGCACGGACACTACTTTTTTTTCTGCAATAGTCATCAAAAAAATAATTGGTGAGGCGCAAATATAAGGCTTGTCAGGCGGGTAGTCGGGCTTCCAACTGTTTTTTATACTGAAAATAACTCCTGACGAGGCGCAGCGCCTCCTGGTGCCGGGTGGGCCGGATACCCCGGCGGCGCTGTACATTCGACAACTCGAACAGGATGCGCCAATGGCGGTAAAAGTCGCGGTATGCCCGCCACATGCCGAAGGCAGGATCGTACACATGGGCAGGCTCGCCGAATACGCCGTTGAGTTCCATCACCTTGAACGCACCCTTGCGGAGGTCGTCGATGCTGTCGCACTTCAGGTCGAAACGCCCGTACAACACCCCTTCGAGCCTGGCGCATACCGGCTCAAAAGCGGCAAGCAGGGCATCGTCAATCAGGTGGTTGCCGTTGAGGAATTTGGTCCCCCGGCAATGGTTTCCGATGGGTTCGAGCAGCCGCACTTCGCCATCCATGAGGACATCGTCGAGCAATTCCGGCAACTCCCGTTCAAAACGCGCGAGCTGGAAGGCTGCCCGTATATCGCGGGCCATCAATTCGCGCACGGGAGCCGCGCCGTCGCCTTTTACCGAGAGAAATTCCTTGATGCATACCGAGGTGATGCCAAAGCGTTTTCCATCGGGATAACGGTGGTACAATACGGTCATCTCGATCGGCATCACCAGAAACTCCTGGATGATAAAACCGACCGGGTAGCGGGCCAGATGCTCCTTCAGTTCGCCCTCGTCCCGGATCTTTTTTACAAGAAAACCCCGTTCGCCTACATCCGGTTTGGCGATCAGCGGATACCCGATGCCCGCATCTTGTAACGCGCGCTTAATATCGGCAAACTGCGTTCCGCCGTCTACGTAAACGGTTTTCGGCAGAATATCGGGCGAAAGCAATTTCAGGATATTGTATTTTGACTCGCCCATAGCCCCTCCGAGGGGAATATCGGGGTTGACATTGGAGAAAAACACCAGGTGCCGGGCCCGGGCAGCAAACCAAAGCCAGATGCCGTATACCGGAACATTGGCAATCCACCAGGGGAGGTATTCCCATGCCGTCCATTTTTTCAGCCAGTATTTCATGTTGCAATATTAAGGTTGAATACGGCACAAATTTCCATCACCTGTGTGGAAGAGATATTTACCTGGGTAACATTATGCTGCGAAAATTTAAAAATCCATGGCATGCCAGCGCTCGGTACGCAGGTAGAACAATACCATGGCGATCACCACAAGCCAGTACAACACCGCTGCAGCCCAAACCCACAACAATCCAAGCGTGGTAAAATTGGTGATGACAAACAGGTACCCCAGGTAAATGAATACGGTAATAGCCTGAAGTTTCAGTCCGAACCAGGTGGCGCCTGTTCCGGCCAGGGTATTCATAAATACGACGCCGACTGTTGCGAGCGACAGTATCAGCAACAGCAGATAAAACACCGGCTGTGTTTCACCGATAAGGCTCATATCCGATTTTCCGAGCAGGGGGTAAAGTATCTTCCCCGGAAACAACAATATGGGAACGGCCAGGATCATCGAAATGCCCCAGCAAAACCGGGCTATTTTCCAGGCAGCCGGCAACACCTCGCGATGCCGGCTCTGGCCGATAAGGTTGCTAATGAGGGTATTGGCTCCGGAAGAAAAACCCCACATGGGAATAGACAGCAGCAGGTAAACGGTGCGGGCAAGGTTGGAAACAGCCAGCGCCCGCGGCCCCAGGTTTTCCACCATACCGAAAAAAAACACCCAGCTGCCCTGACCGACTGCCGCATTGGCAACTACCGGCAGCGAGAGGTTGAGTTGCTGCCGGGTGAGGGGCCAGTCTGGCTCCGGCACCGTGAAAATACGAAGCGGCCTGTTCTGCCTGTCGTACGCCATATAGGCGACAAACACAACAAAGGCTACGCCTTCTGCAATGCTGCTGGCCAGTCCCGAGCCACCGATACCCATGGCCGGTAGTCCGAACTTGCCGAAAATCAGTCCGTAGTTGAGCACCAGGTTTACAATTGCGAGAATAACGGTATCGATAAAAATAATACCAGGTCGTGCGATGCCGCTGTAAAGGGAGATCAGGGCGATGCCTCCGTAACTGAAGAAAATACCATAGGCGCGATAGTGTATGTATTCGAGCGATTTTTGGTATATCTCCGGCGAGTGGTCGAGAAATATATGAAAAAACCAGGGCGTCGCGAACTTCATAAAAGCCCACATCAATACCGCCAGAGCCATTTCAAAAAGCAGCATCGTGTGAAAAACGTGGCCTACCGAGCCGGGCTTTTTTTCACCCATCCGCCTGGCAATCATGATCTGCCCGCCCCGCGAAAAAGAATACCCGATCGCTGCAATCGTGATGTAGAAAACGCCCACAAAGCCGATCGCCCCAAACTCCATCTCGCCCAGATGATACAACAGCACCGCATCGCTCAGGGCAATAACATTCTGTGCCGCCGACCCAAGCATAATTGGAGCAGAAATTTTCCATATCTGACGGTACGTTATGTCGAGTTGCATGCCGGGTTGCGGGTTATGGAGGTTACGGATTGCGGATTGCGGGTTCGCCCTGCCATTGGATACTGCTTACTGCTACTGCCTACCATACCTTCCAGGGTTTCCAACTGACAGGCACAACGCTGAAATGCTGTTTTTCACGAAGATCAGGGTTGATAAACGCCAGAGACAGATCGAACATATCCACAGTAAGTGTGACGCGCGGGTGTTCCTGAATTTTCTTCCAGGCTTGAAGCATGCCGGGCGACCAGTAGATATCGTCGAACACAAACACCGTATCCGGGCCGGCACTGGCCAGGCAGGCCTCAAAGTATTGCAGGGTTGGTTCGGGGCGGTGGTTCCCGTCGATGAATACGAGACCGGGTTTTTGTAATGTTTCCAGCGCCTTGGGAAGGGTATGGTCAAATTCGCCAATAAGGACAGATACGTTTTTTAAATCCAGCAAATCCAGGTTTATCCGGGCCACCTTTGCATAATCGGGGCACCCCTCCAGTGAAACAACCCGGGCAGAACGCACCGCTGCGGCGAGGTACATCGTGCCGATGCCAAGCGAGCCGCCCAGTTCGAGCACCTTGCGGGGCCGCGCCCAGTCTGCCAACCGAAACAACATCTGTCCCTGCCGGCGGGAACTGGCGGCATCACGCGCAACCTTGCGCACCGTAACCTTACCGGTCCGGGAGCCCGAATGCCCGGCGCCATAGTCCACAACCTCCAGTTGGGCATCACTGGTGAGCATTTGGTTGCGCACCGCCTCCACATCGCGGAATGCATAGTACCAGCGGTCATCCTCCAGCACCGCATTGGCCAGGTCGAATACAAACGGCGAGTGGAGTTGATATTTGGTTACAGCACGGCTATAGAAATGCAGCCATTGTCGAATGCGAAACCAGAAAGCCTTCAAAGTGCAGTTTTTTTAACGAATATTTTTACTGTCGGGCGAAAATAGCGCCCTTCCGGTTAAAAAAACTTTAAAGCAGCATTTCATCGGTAATAGGGGGCATATCAGGGTGCGTTTTTAATTCAAATTCATTGCAAAATTGGCAAACCAACCGCTCATTATGACAAACGCCCGCTTTCTGCTCATCCTCACCCTGGCCCTGATGAACAACCTCGCCTTCGGTCAATCCTACAAAACTGCCGTGGGTATCCGGCTGGACAACGGCGTCAACCTGACCGCACAGCAGCACATCGTCGATAACTGGACGGTGGAAGGAATCCTGCACACGCCCTTGCGCTCGGAAGAGATCGGTGTGACCCTGCTTGCAGAACACCACAGGAAGATACTGTTCCGCGGATTGAATCTTTATGCCGGCGGCGGCGCCCATTACTACTGGCGCAGCGCAGCCAACGGCCTGGAAAATGATGCCTTGGCAAACAATGTGTTCGGTCTGACGGGCATCGGCGGACTGGAGGTAACCCTGGGCCGGCTGAACTTCGCATTCGACTGGAAACCTGAACTGCACCTCTCCGGCGACCAGGTGCACCCCTTCGAATGGACGGGAGCCAGCGTATCGGTACGGTACATTCTGGCCAAACGGGAAAGGAAAAAAATCAAGGACTGTGGTGTTTGGGATGCATTCGGAAAGAAAAAGAAATAAACGCTCATCAGATATTGTAATCCGGCAAGTCCTGCGCCAAAGCGGCGCGGGGCTTTTTATTTTCCCGTCAGACGCTCGATATCCTCGCCGGTTGCCCGCAGTTGCTCCCGGCAAAAACGGATGAGTTCAGTGGCGCGCGCAATCTTTTCAGCCAACTGATCGATACCGACCGTTTCTTCCTGCAACGCATGTACGATCTGTTGCAATTCGGCGTACGCCGATTCATAGGTGGTGGGTTCAGCCTGTTTTTTCATACTTATTTCTCAAACCACACTTTTGAGCGGTTGTCGGCATCGCCGTTGTAGTTGATCAATATTTCATCGCCTGCCGGTATGTCTTTCAGGCAGTAAAAATCGATGGTCTGGGCCTCGAAATCCATGCCGTATTCCGCATTTGGCTCATACGAGTGGTTGTACAATGAGCCATTGCCCAGGCAAAGGGCGTACCATTCACCCTCTTCGCCCCAGTCGAAATAATAGTCGTCCAGCACGGTTTTCCGGATATCAGCCAACTGCGATTTCGGGAATAAAATGATCGGGCAAACTTCGATCACCTCTCCCGCCTCAATATCGCGGGCGGCAAATACGCCTTTACCGTGGATTTCCGAGTATGCTACGTATATGGGTCCTTGTTGTACACTCATTTTTTTATTACGGTAGACGGACGGTGGAACTAACAGGGATACCTGCCAACTGCCACTGCCAACTGCCACTGCCAACTGCCACTGCCAACTGCCCCTGCCAACTGCCAACTGCCACTGCCCCTGCCAACTGCCCCTGCCAACTGACTACCAGTCTCCTCCTGCGCCGCCGCCGCCGAAGGAGCCGCCGCCAAAGGAACCACCACCGCCGCCACCCCAACCGCTGCCGCCGCCGCCGCCAAAACCGCCGCCACCCCAGCCGCCCCAATTATCGTTGCCGCGGCGAATGGAACGGCGCGGAAGCCCTGTGCCGTCGTGCGTATACCAGGTTCCTTTGGCGGCGCGAACCATGCTGATAATAACCAGCAGGATGATGATCAAAATGGCTATCAGTATCAGTATGCCCCCGCCTTTTCCCTTTTCTCCTTCATTTGTGAACTCTCCCGACAATGCCCTGATGATTTCGTCTGTCCCCGCGTCAATCCCCTGGGCGTATTGCTCCTGCTTAAAATAAGGGATCATGGTGTTGCGGATGATGCGTCCGGCTGTTATATCCGGCAGAGCGCCTTCTGTCCCGTAGCCGGTTGCAATAAACGCTCCCCTTCCCGGCTGCTCGGTTTTGACCAGCAAAACAATACCATTATTCTTGTCTTTTCGCCCGATACCCCAGCGATTGCCGAGTTCGAAAGCATACGAAGACTTATCATAGTCCCCAATATCCGGACGGATCATCACCACGATCTGTGTGGATGTGGAATCGTAGTACCGGACCAGTTTTTGTTCGAGGGCCATACGTTCGCCCGACGACAGCCAGCCTGCATAGTCGTGTACATAAACGGCAGGGTCCGGCTTTGGAGGAAACAGATCGTCGTCCTGCTGAGCCAAAGCGAACAGGGGCAAAAACAGGAACAGTACGCAGTAAACATAGGCAGCGGCAGTGGGCAGCAGTGCCGGGTGTTTGAGCCTGGGTTCTGCGATCTTCCGCCGTCTACCGTCCACCGTCCACCGTCCACCGTTAACCATAAATGATCTCATCGGGTAGTTCATTTTCGTCTTTGTCTTCGTCTACCGGGAAGTGTTCCCTGAGTCGCTCGCCAATTTGCGCCACAACAGCGCGTACGCCGTCAGCAGCCTCGTCGCGTTGGAGGTATTCGCGCAGCAGGTGTTTTTCTTCGTCCCAAAACTGGAACCCTACCCGCTCGTGTATGCCCGTATCGCCCCAGATGGCAAACTGGTGCGATTTCTCTGCGAGGTACACCAGCACACCGTTGTGTGCCTGGGTATTGAACATTCCGAACAGGTGAAACACCTCTGCCGCCCGCTCCACCGGATGGTCGCGCATACAATAATCTTCCACGAACACCCGAATTTCACCCGAGGTCCGGCGCTCTGCCGCCCGGATGGATTGCACGATGCCGGCTTCTTCTTCTTTGGTGAAAAGCATAGTTTTAGTGGTAAGTGTTTAGTGATAAGTGGTAAGTGTTTAGTGATAAGTGGTAAGTGGTAAGTGTTTAGTGATAAGGGTAAGTGGTAAGTGTTTAGTGATAAGTGGTAAGTGGTAAGTGGTAAGTGTTGAGTGGTAAGTGTTGGGTTTTTAGTGGTAAGTGGGCAAGGGGAGTGTTCAATATTCTGTGTCAAAATGTGTAGTAACACTTATGCTCAAAGTAAATTGGTTTGTGATAATAAGGCCAAACAACACATTGATTTTCAATGCACTGAAATTCTGTAAATGCTAAAATCCGGAGAATTCCGGCATACCACTCAACACTTACCACTTATCACTAAACACTTACCACTTATCACTCAACACTTACCACTTATCACTCAACACTTACCACTTACCACTTACTTATCACTAAAACTGGACATTCGGCGCCTTTTCCGAGCCTGCAGCAGACTGGAAATAGCCTTTGGGTGAAAAGCCGAACATGCCGGCAAGAATATTGGTTGGAAAACGGCGGATATAGGCGTTAAAGTCCTGAACGGATTCATTGAAATTTTTTCGTTCGACCGATATCCTGTTTTCCGTGCCTTCCAGTTGTTTTTGCAGATCGAGAAAATTCTGGTTGGCCTTCAGGTCGGGATAGTTCTCGGAAACTGCCAGCAGTCGTCCCAAAGCGCCCGACAGACCTTGTTGTGCCTGTTCAAAACGCTGGATGGCTTCCGGGGTCAGGTTGTTGGCATCAATTTTCACCTGGGTGGCAGAAGCCCGGGCCTGTACCACTTGTTGCAGGGTTTGTTGCTCGAAGTTGGCGTAACCTTTTACCGTATTCACAAGGTTGGGGATGAGGTCAGCGCGTCGCTGGTATTGGTTTTCCACCTGCGACCATGCTTTTTTCACATTTTCATCCTTGCTTACTGCGTTGTTATAGGAACCGCACATGCTAAAGACGAGGATGGCCGCCAGGCCAAGCAGGATCAAAGGGAGAAATTTGCGTATGTCCGTCATAGTTTGAAAAGTTGAGTTGGAGGTTTGTTTTGAAAATTCCTGTGCGAAAATAGAGATTCGGCGCCACGCAGCGAATTATTTTCGAGGGTAAAACACAAAGCCGCAAACCCGGTGTCGGGTCTGCGGCTTCGTTGTGATGCGGTTCGAGGTGTTAGCGGACAAGCGTAACATCGCCTTTGAACAGCAATACGCGTCCGTCAACTAATTCAATTTCAGCATAATACACAAATACTGCCGGGGTCTGGAGTTTGCCGCGCAGGCGGCCATTCCAGCCATACGAAGGATCGTTGGGCTGGAAATTTTGTTGCAGGAATACCTGTTCGCCCCAGCGGTCAAATATCTGGAAAGATTGAATTTGGCGTACCTGTCCCTCGTCGGCGAAAATATATACCACATCGTTGTCACCGTCTTCTTTCCAGGGTGAGAATGCGTTGGGTATGTAGATATGCGGCTCGTTGTCGACCCTGACCAGTACCCTGTCGCTGGCTTCACAGCCGTCGCCGCTGATGACCGTTACCTTGTATTCGGTCGGTTTGAACGGCTTGGCAGTCGGCGTGAGCAGATCGGGAATGGTGTAACTGTCGAACGTAAGCCCATAGAGCGGCGTCCAGATCACCGTATCGATCAGTGCAAGCGGATACCCCGGTGGCAGTATAGCCTCCAGGCGGAGCGAATCGCCAAAGTCGATGCTGAATTCCGGCGCCAGCGTCACGGCAGGATCCGGTGCTTTCGGCACGGTAAGCGTCTTGTGGAATTCACAGCCGTTGGCGTCCTGTATCCAAAGGTCGTAGGTACCCGGTGTGATCTTGGTGAAGTCGAGTTTGGAAACAAACGTCTGACCATTGTTTATGGAATACAGGTATGGGCCAAAACCGCCGGTCACCTGGCCAAACGTAATGACGCCGTCGTTGTCCTTGCAGGAAGGCGGCTCGAGCGATACGAGGAAGTCGGTGGGTATGTTTGTTTCCACTGAAACGGCCACTTCGTCGGTCTGCGTACAGCCCGTGCCCAGGTTGGTGACCGTAAGGGTATAGGTACCCTGCTGATTCACAATCGGAGTGGGGGTGTTGCCGCCCGAAACAATATTGCCGCCCTGCGTACTCCAGGCATAGCCGAAGTTGGCGCCTGACGAACCGGAGCCTTGCAGCGTAACGTTAAGCACGGAGCAGGTCAGTGTAAACGGCTCGCCTGCATCGGCAGCAGGCAACGCAATATTGTCCGTCACCGCGGCGGCAGCGGTGTTGGAGCATCCGTTGGCATTGTTTATTACCGTCAGGATGTAGTTGCCCGTTGCATTGACGGTCAATTGTGTGGTGCCCTGGCCGGCCAGGATAGAGCCGTTGGGCGTCGTCCAGACGTACGTGATATTTGCACCGCCCTGTGAGCCGGTACCATTGAGGATTACCTGTGGTTGTACGCAGGTAATCTGTGCGGGCGTTGCGATGACCGCAGCCGGTTGCTGGGTATCCACGTTCACCAGCACATCATCGACAGCCGTACAGCCATTGTCTTCATTGGTGACGACAAGGGTATAGGCGCCGCCGGTGGCAATGGTTGGCGTCAGGCTGAGCGGATTGGTGACCGGTTGTCCACTGGCTGCCGTCCACTGATAACTGAAGTTGCCGTTCTGACTGGACCCCAATCCATTGAGTTGAAGCGAGGTAATGGCGCAGGTGAGCAGGCCGTTTGTGCCGGCGTTGGCCGTCGGGCTTTGAATGTCCTGCGTTACTTCGACAGCATACGACTGTGTACAACCGTTGTCGGTGTTGGTTACCAGGAGGAAGTAATTTCCGGGCGCATCAATCACGGGTTGCAACGGGTTGGAGGTGTTGATATAATTGCCCCCGATTGTCGTCCATTGGTAGGTCATGTTAGACCCTGTACTGGATGCTGTTCCGTCGAGCACGAGTTGATCGGTGGCGCAAGTCAGGATTGCCGGCGCCGCGATGGCAGAAACGGGATCAACCTGGTCGACCTGTACGCTGACGATATCTGAACTGGTACAACCGTTCTGGGTGTTTGTCACGACCAGGGTATAGGTTCCGCCTGCGTCGACCGTGGTACTCAGGGCGTTCGGGGCGCCGGAAATATTGCCGCCATTGGAGGCTGTCCACTGATAGGCAAAACTGCCCGCAGAGGAGACAGTACCGTTCAGGCTCACCGTCAGATCTGTACAAGTGATCGTGGGCGACAAACCTGCATCCATTTGTGGCGCTGCAATATCCTGGGTAACCTGGATGGTAGCGTCTGAAGTACAGTTGTTGGAATTGTTGGTCACGACCAACTGGTAGGTGCCGGGTTGGTCCACTGTCGGGCTCAGGGTATTACCACCGAGCGATACATTGCCACCGTTGGAAGCCGTCCATTGATAGGAAAATTCCGGGCCTGTGCTGGAGCCGTTTCCGTTAAGATTTATGGCGCCCGTTGTACAGGTCAGGATGGAGGGCGTTGCAATCAGTACGGTCGGTATATCCGCCGCCTGCGTGATCTGTAAACTGGCAGTTTCCGTACAGCCGTTTGTATTGTTGGTGACCAGCAGGTTATAGATGCCCGGGGCATCTACCGTGGGGTTAAGTATATTGATCGGCGTGGTGAAGCTGCCCGTGGGGGATGTCCACTCATAGCTGAAGTTCGGGCCTGTGCTGCCGGAGGCCTGAATGGTGTAGGTCTCCTGTTGGCAGGTCAGTTCAAAAGTTGGGCCTGCGTTGACTGTCGGCGCGGCAAAATCAGATACCAGCGTGACGCTTTCCTGTGCCGTGCAACCATTGGTGGTATTGGTCACCAGCAGGTCATAGGTACCGGGTTGCTGCACCGTTGGCGACGGGGTGTTTTGCCCCGTGAGAAATCCTGGCCCGCTCCACTGGAAACTGAAATTATTGCCACTCGGATTACCCGGTCCGCCGAGTTGCAACTGCGGGTTGTAGCAGTTCAGCACCTGGTCGGGGCCCGGGTCGACAGGCGGGGGCGCAACGTCCTGGCTTACGACAACGGAGGCCTGGGCAATACATCCGTTATCGACGTTGACGATAATACATGTAAAGGTATCTACCTGATTCACCACAGGATTAAGCGTATTGCCGCCGGAAACGATTCCCTGACCGGTCCACTGGTATGTGAAATTCGGGCCGTTGCTGGAACCACCGGCGTTAATGGTAATCTGGGGGGTATTGCAGTTCAGGATACCGGGTTGGGCGATCTGCACAACCGGCTCGTCGGCATCCTGAAGTATTTGTACCTGTGCCGTAGCAGTACAGCCGTTTTGGGTATTGGTGACCAGTATCTGGTACGTACCCGGCTCGTTGACCTGCGGATTCAGGATATCGGTTGGCGTAGTGAAATTACCGCCGGACAAAGCCGACCACTGGTAGGTAAAATTCGGACCGCTGCTGGAGCCGCTGCCATCAAGCGTCTGCGAAGGCTGGGAGCACAGCAGCGTCTGCGGGCTACCGGCACTTGCGGTGGGCAGGGCGAGGTCGTCCAGAATATCAATATTGAATGTAGCGGTACAGTTGTTGGTAGTATTGGTCACCACCAATGTGTACAACCCGGATGATGTTACTGTTGCCACACTGGCGTTTTGACCGCTCTGAATCTGTCCGTTGGCTGTATTCCACTGGTAACTGAAGTTCGGACCAGACGAAGAGCCGTTTGCATTGAGTGTAACCTGTGCTACCGAGCAGGTAATGATGCCCGAAGCGGTGGCCACTGCGGTGGGCAGGCTGGCATTGCTGGTAACTGTAGTTGATGCTGACGCGGTACAACCGTTGGTATTGTTTGTAACAATAAGTGTATAGGTACCTGTCGCATTCGCCGTTGGATTCAAGGTGTTAATGCCGTTGCTGATCGCGCCGCCATTGGTCGGAACCCAGTTATAGGACATGATCGAGCCGATACTTGAACCGGAGCCGCTGAGTTGTACGGTTGGCGTGGTACAGGTGATCTGACCTCCCGGGGCGACTACTGCCACCGGAGGCGTGACGTTCAGGTTTACCACAACAGAAGCGGTGCTGGTGCAACCGTTCAGGTTGTTGGTCACGAGCAGATTGTATGTCCCTTGCAGGGTAACAACCGGGTTGAGGGTACCATTGCCACTGACAATGTTGCCGTTGCCTGTAGTCCAGTTGTATACGAAATTGGAACCCGATGAAGACCCCGAGCCATTCAATGTCAGCGTATCTACCACGCAGGTCAGCGATTGAGGCGTACCTGCATTCGCGGTCGGCGGGGTGTAATCGCCCGTCACCGGAACCGTGTGAGTGGCCGTGCAACCGTTGTTCAGGTCGGTCACCAGGATGGTATAGGAACCCAGTTTGTTGACAACCGGATAGAGGGTGCCGTTGCCGCTGACGATGTTGCCGCCGCCGGAAGCAGTCCAGTTGTAGGTATAGTTAGGGCCGATACTTGAGCCGGAGCCGTCGACAATAACCGAAGTCACCAGACAGGTCAGTTCGTCCGGAGCGATGGCATCTGCTGTGGGCGCGTTGAAATCGCCCGGCACGGTGGCCGTGGCGGTAGTAGAACAACCGAGCATGTCGGTTATCGTGACGATATAGTCCCCCGGACCCAGTCCCGCAGGATCCTGACCGGTAAAGTTGTTGCTCCACTTATAGGTGTATGCCGGTGTTCCGCCCGATACGGTCATGTTAATACTGCCGCCGGTTGGCTGGGAGCAGTTTGCACCTATAATATTATCGAAGGAAGGTACAATTACAGGTGGCGCGGCGACGTCAAACACCTGCGCATTCGTACAGCCGAATCCATCCGTCACGGTGACGTTGTATGTTCCGGGCTGAAGTCCGGTGGGGTCGGGGAAGTTGGGTAAGTTTTGCGGACCGTTCCAGACATAATTGAATGGCCCCTGTCCACCCGTCACCGTAGTATTGATCGAGCCGTTGTTGCCCACGGCGCAGGTTGTATTGGTGACAACACCCGCCAGATTCAGGGTGGATGTGGTCACGAGGAGCGCTACCTGTCCCGGCCCCACACAGCCGTCGATGTCGGTCACACTTTGTATCTGGTAGAGTCCCGGCTGGTCAATCTGCAGGAAATAGGGGTTGTCGGTAATGCCGGTTATGGGCGACTGCGGGTCGCCGTTGAGCATATATACCAGGTCAAACGGCCCCGTTCCGGTAAAGGTGACCTGAATCTGGGAAACCTGTCCGGGGCACAATTGCGGCGCCGGAGGCAGTAATTTTGCCGTTGGAGGCGCTTTTACTTTAATACGTGCGGTTGTGACGTACGTTTTACCGCAGGCATCCGTAACGGTGACATTAAAGTTGGTGGATACTGCGACAAATTGCGAGAGCGTCTGGTCGGTGTTGCCATTGCTCCAGTGAAAGGTGTAAGGTTCTGCGCCGCCTTCGGGGGTAACGCTTACCGTACCGACACCCGGGCCACAAATAGTTGTGGTATCCGGTATAGCCGTTAGTGGCAACAAATCGTTGATAACCAGTTCAATTTGCGGGTTGACGCAAGAGCAGGGACTAAGCAGGGTAATGATAACCGTTTCAGGCCCCTCTACCAGAAGGTCGGCAACGATGGGAACCGTGATGAATAACTTGTCCTGACCCGCCGGGATCACCACGGTTTGCGGGATCGGGGTGTAATCGAGACCGGGGGTTGCCGTTCCGGTTACGGTAAACTGCACGGGCAATGGAGAGGAAGTATTGGCGCCGATGCGGTCGAAGACCAGTTGCACCGTTCCACAACCTTCGTACACGGCGTTGACATCGGATTCGCCGTTGACCAGCCATTCCACGGAAGCATTACCGCCTGCGTCGAAAGAACCGGCTTTGAGGAATACGCCGGAATCAAAAATACCGTCGCCTACGTCGCATATTTTCAGTTTGATGTGATAGGTCTGGCATGGAATGACGGCCGCCACGGCGGTCAGTTTCCGGGTAAAACCGTCGAACTGCACCTCATTCACCGCCGGCGAGGCAGATGGAGTCTGGCCGCAAAGGTTACCGCTGGATGCCCCCTGGTTATTTACATACAGCCCGGCATTGGAAAGGTGGTTGATGTTGTTGATGGCCACATAGTTGCCGGGGCCGATAGACGCAATATTCGCTGCCCCGCCGAAGGGGCCGGAGATGCCGGGGCCGGAAATAAAGAAGCCGAAAGCGTCATTGAATTGTGAGCCTACGTATTCGCAGTACTCTTCAGAGGCGAACACGTATTCAAAGGTAAGGGGCGACTGTGTCGGGGTAAAGTCGAACTCTATATTGGCGAGGTCGAACAGGCTGCCGCTGCCGGACAGGGCGGAAAGGTCGCCGTCGGGCGTTGATGCGCCGTAGCCGGCACTGGCATTATCTGAACCGTTGGGACCGACAGCAACCGTAGCATCGCCCGTGGCCATAATCATACCATTGGCAAAACCGATATTGGTCTGACCATTGGAAAAGGTACCCAACTGACCGGGGTTACCGTTATAAGTCACATTGGTTACGTCAAAGCAGTCGCCTCCGATCATGACCTCGCGGACCAATTCTTCCGCGCTGACACCGGAAACCACTTCCAGTACTGCCAGCGCCTTAAGGTACTCGTTGAGGTCTTTTTTGAGACAGGTTTCGCAGACGACGGAAACATAGTGTCTGGGCGGATTGGAGGCATCCCAGGTGCAGGGATAATCCAGGCGGAACGACAGCTCGGTCTCGCCGGCAACAAATTTCAGTTGATGCACCGAAACGTCATAGTCAAGCACCTTGGTCGCCTGGTCGCCGGCGCTGATCGAAGGCATGCAGCCGTTGAGCGTTGGATCATCAGGGACGATAAGGGAATAAGTCTCTCCCTTTATAAGGTTACTGAACGTAATAACCTGGCTGGCAGATTGCGCCGAGATCACGTGGCGCTGCAGGTGGCCGTCAAGCAGGATTGGCGAAACGTCCGAAACCTGACCCTTCACCTCTGAAACGGCGGCAATAGTCAGGCACCAGGTAAAACAGAATAAACGACGGGGTGTAAAGACGCGCATGAGCAACAAGGATTTGATTCGTTAATGTGTGTAAGGTTTGGAGGTCGTCGTTCACGGTAATAAGCTGGATTAAAACCCGATCCGCAAAATGCGGATATCAGATGAAGATACAACGATTCGATAAAATGCTGCATCGTCGGATGCCCGAAAATTCACAAAATCATTTGATTTGAAAGCCCGCATGTAGTTGAACAAGCAAAAAAGGACGCCCAACCGGAAGACAGGGGGCAACTTTTCACGAGCGCACAGGAAGAAAATTCCAGTTATTTAAAGAGAGGGGAGGATTATCTAATCGAAAAATTTGATACGTTCTGCGCCGTGAGCGATTAAAACGGCTTTGCATTTTGGTGCAAAAAACCACGCAATTATAGGGATTATTTTTCTCCTGTAGCCATGAATTTTATTAAAAGTGGCCTAATCCGGAAAATTGTAAAATTTAATATTCATAACAACCTTTACGCCAAATATAAATTTACAAAAAACCGAAAAATAACTATTATCCAAATTAAATTTTTCGGCCCTGCGGAATTTTTCAGTAAAAGGCGGGCATATGGTTGTTTCCCACAAACAGGTGACGTAAGTTTGCAGCACTTTTATACATACAGGTTGTTTTTTTACCCAAAATGCCGTTTTTTTCACCCATTTGCACCCTCGATGGACAGTGATCCGTTATTACACACGCGAAAAACGAAAGCTCGTCGAACTGACAGAGCCGGATCCCGGCTGCTGGGTGCACCTTACGCCACCCTTTGCGCCTGACGAACTGGAGGACTTTGCCCGCCGGTTCGAATTTGACCACGTATTCCTGACCGATTCGCTTGACCTCGACGAACGCGCGCGTTACGAACGCGACGAGGATATCCGTTTTATCCTGATCAACACACCCGTTAAAAACCATAACGCACAGGAAGAGAACGAGGCGTATTTCATCACCGTACCGATCGGCATTATTCTTACCATAGAACACGTCATCACCATCTCGGCGTTTGAAACGCCGGTGCTCGACAAGTTTCTGGAAAACAACGTGCGCAATTTCAACCCGGTTGATGAAAAAAACTTCGTCCTGCAAATACTCGAACAGAACGTCTACCATTTTCTTTCCTGCCTGAAAACGCTCAACCTGCGGCGCAACCGCATCGAAAAGGAACTGATGCACTCCAGCCGCAACTCCGACCTGAGACAGTTGCTGGCCATCGAAAAAAGTCTCGTTTATTTTGTCAACTCCCTCAATGCCAATGAGTTGCTCAAAATGAAAATGAAACGAACCGATTTCCTGCACATCAACGGCGACGAGGACATGACCGAACTCTTCGAGGATATCATCATCGACAACTCGCAGGCGCTTTCCATGGCCAACGTGTACACCAACATCCTTAACGGCACAATGGATGCCTATTCGAGCATCATCTCGAATAACCTCAACGTGGTGATCCACCGGCTCACCATCATCACGGTCGTGCTTATGGTGCCCACGCTGATCTCTTCCTTCTTCGGCATGAACATCCCGAACGGCATTCCCGAAAGCCCGACGGCTTTTTACGCTACCATCGTCCTCACCGGGATCATCACCGGCGGGTTGTACTGGGTCATGCAGCGAAGAAGGATGCTTTGAGATGGCTTGCCCGCCGTAGGTTTACCGAAGGCGGGTGGACACGTTTATTGGTTGGGGTCGGCGGAGTAGTCGACGTCGCCGATTTTTACGCCGGTAAATTTGAAGTCATTCGGCACGGGATCCGCCGTATTGGGAATATCAATCCTTTCGGGAAAGGGCGGCTGGAACGGGTTTGCCGGATCGGGGAAGGCATAATCCGCTGGGGTAAAACGCCAGGACTTCCCGTTGGGCAATTCATTCGTAATGCCCAGAATTAATTTTCGCAGCGTCAGTATGTCAAAGGAAGTCACCTTGCCGTCCTGATTCGCGTCGGCTGCAATGCGTTTGTAGGGCGAGTCAAGGGGCTGAATACCAAGGATGTGCTTCTGGATCAGCAGTAAGTCATTCGTCGTTACGCCGTTCAGGGGATTGATCTTTTTCGCAGGCGTGACATCGGTGTTGTATCCGGGCAGGGAAATGCCGCCATAACCCATTGATGTCCCGTCGAGTATGGTCTCGTAAAGCATTTTAAGCGAGTCGCCCCAACAGTTTGCGCCGGCAATATCGATCATCGCGTTTTGGATTCCCAATCCCGACGGCATTTCAGTCCTGATCGTATAAGTCGGGTCGCAGCTCCCGGCGGCATCATAAACCATTACCGATATCGTGCAGGAACTGGTGTTTCCGGCAGCATCGCGCGCCCAGCAATCTACCCTTGCCATGCCCCATTCGGCTGCGGTGAAAGTCAGGTAATTACCATTTTCGGGAAAGCCATCCCCCGTACACGATTTACGGATACTCGTTTGAACAGGCAGGGAAGAATCGTCTGTTGCGGTAAGGATCAGGTCTGAAGGCCAAACGGTGGCGAAACACGGAATATTTACGGGAAGATTGATGGCTGGACTACACACCACCACCGGCGGCACCGTATCCACCTGGGCGCCAAGGCTTTGAAATAGGAAAAGGAAAGCGAAAAGCGGGAAAGTACATCTGTTCATGGGAAAAGAGATTTGATTAAAAATGCAGACAAAAATATCTTTATTCGCCATTTGGGACGCACCAAAGTCCATCTTTGTCCTTTTGCCGACGAAATAGCAGCGGTAAAAATTCCGCGTTATACACTTTCGCAATCCGTGGCCGGCATTATCTTTCCCATTCAATATTATCGCTATGAAAACAATCTTCCGGCTGCTTGCCCTCGTCTGTTGCGGGCATTTTTCCGCGGCCCAACCTATTCCGTTTACCATTACCGATAATGGTTTTCTGATCCTGAACGTCGTCGCCTGCGACAGTATTCCATCGGCCGGAACGACTGATTTCCAGGTGAGCATAAAAGATGAACTGATCTACAACGCCCTGATCAGCGCTGAATTTTTTAAAAATCGCCAGGTGACGATCGATGTGAAAGGCCGGAGCTTGACTGTACGGTGAACGCGCATAACATTTCAAATTGCTGCCATGAAAACAAACCCTGCCATTGCCCTTTTTTTCACCGCCTTCAAAATACTGCTCCACCTCGCCACCGTGGCTGCTTTCGGCTACCACCGCGACGAATTCCTGTACCTCGCCCTGGGCCGCCACCCCGACTGGGGTTACTGGTCGAACCCGCCCTTTATCGGCGCTGTGACCTGGACCTCGCAGACTTTCCTCGGCGATTCTTTGTGGGCGACACGGCTTCCTTCCATCCTGGCGGGCGGCGCACTGATGTGGATCACCCTGCGTATGGTGCGCGAGCTGGGCGGCGGCAATTGGGCGCAGGTCATTTGCGGCATGGCCATGCTTGTCTCGGTAGCCTGGCTGCGCGTCAATACCATGTTGCAGCCCGTACCTTTTGATATCCTGTTCTGGGCCCTGTTGTCGTTCGGGTTGTTGCGCTGGATCAATACCCGTGACGCGCGTTGGTGGTGGTTTGCCGGTATTGTGGCAGGTATCGGTTTTTTGAACAAATACACCCTCGTTTTCTGGGCAGCGGCGCTGCTGGTCGCCTTGCTGCTTACGCCGGAACGGAAAGTGCTGGTATCGAAACCGTTATGGCAGGCGGCAGGTCTGGCGGTGCTCCTCATACTGCCCAACCTGCTGTGGCAGTGGCAATATCATTTTCCCGTGATCCGCCACATGGAGGAACTCGCCCGGAACCAGTTGAACAACGTGCAGCCGGTCAATTTTTGCTCGACCAGTTCCTGATGCACGGACCAGGGTTCGTGTTATGGTTGGCGGGGCTAGTCTTTTTATTGTTTTCAAAAAGCATGCAGCCCTACCGCTTATTCGGCTGGTTTTACCTGGCACTCTTGCTGGTCTTTCTCTTGCTGAGCGGTAAAAGTTATTATACTTTAGGCGCATACCCGGTGCTGTTTGCTGCCGGGGCCGTTTTTTGGGACAAGCTACTGAAAAGACCGTGGCAGAAAATCGCCCTCGGCGGGGGCGTTGTGCTCCTGGCGTTGCCGCTTGTTCCGGTGGGTATGCCGCTGTATTCAGGCGAAAGAGCCGTTTCGTATTTCCACTGGCTGACCTACGATGCGGGCGTTGAGGGGGCGGTGCGTTGGGAAGACGGCGCCCTGCACGCCTTGCCGCAGGATTTTGCCGACATGCTTGGCTGGGACGAACTGGCCGGGCTCGCAGACAGGGCAATAGAGATGGCCGGGAATGACCCCTATCTTGTGTACGGCGACAATTACGGCCAGGCAGGAGCAGTCGAACACCTTTCGGAGCGCCTCCCGGAAGGCATGGAAGTGGCCGGTTTTTCAGACGCCTACCGGCTCTGGGCGCCCGACCACATCGACCCGGCGGTGCAGACCCTTATTTATATCAACGACGAGAATCCCGGCGAGGATGTGCAGCGGTTGTTTGCCGACATCCGGCTGGTCGGCAGGGTAGAAAATCCGCTGGCCCGCGAACGCGGCACGGGGTTTGGCTTTGTCGCGCGCCGCGTTCGAATGTCGCCGGTTTCTGGGCGTAACGGTTAAAAATGGTAAAGGCCGTTTTCCGGGAATAGTTTGGAGGGTCAGGCAGGTTCGTACCCCGGAATGGCATTCCGGGAACAGGTTGCTGCGGCAGGCAGGTACGTACCCCGGAATGGTATTCCGGGAACAGGTTAGTGCGGCAGGCAGGTACGTACCCCGGAATGGTATTCCGGGAACAGGTTGGCGCGGCAGGCAGTGTACCCCGGAATGGTATTGGAACAGGTTGGCGGCAGGGGTCGGGAACAGGTTGTACCCCGGAATGGTATTCCGGGAACAGGTTGCTGCGGCAGGCAGGGCTTGAATGACCTCAAAAAGGTCGTCCGTGATTTTGATACGTTTGCCCTGGGGGAGACAGGAGATGTTTTTACGAGGACAAGCCGGGTTTTCTGCGCAGGTAACAGCGACGCTGCCCGGGCACTACATCTACGCTGCCGGCGGAAAAATTTTCCACATGCATCCGCACTGCACAAACCGGGCGCTTGAGCCTCTTTTTTTCTCAAAAATAGGTGCTTAAATATTGATGTTTTATTAATCCGTTGTATGTCTGAATTTTTCCGGAAAATTACCAACAAGAGTTATCAACATTTTTAACAAAACAGGGCTTTTTTAATAGGTATTGGTTATCAGTTAATTGCAAAAGTTATCAACATTTTGTGGAAAATTATCTTTGGGTACGCCTGAAAAACCCGTACTTTCGCTATCGCGTCTGTATGTAAATACGGCGCTGTGTTTACTCCGCCTTTCCAGAGTACGTCCCTTCTCTACTATAGAAGACTCCAACACGGTTTTAACGATCGCGCAGGAGTTACCATTTCCGGAATTCATCTCTCGCAGATATCCTCCGGGGTAGAGGAGTCGCCGCCTGAAAATCAGTGTTAACGCAATAAAAAGTCCTTACAGCCTGACGCATACCATGACACAGACCACAGACAATACCGAACCGATCCTTGCAGAGAATCCCGACCGTTTTGTGCTTTTCCCGATCAGACATGCCACCATATGGGAATGGTACAAAAAATCGGTGGCTTCTTTCTGGACCGTAGAAGAGGTTGATCTTACGCCCGACCTGATCGACTGGGAAAATAAACTCAGCGACGACGAACGCCATTTTATCAAACACGTACTGGCTTTCTTTGCTGCATCCGACGGTATCGTGAACGAAAACCTGGTGCTCAACTTTATGCGTGAGGTACAAGTGCCTGAAGCCCGTTGTTTTTACGGATTCCAGGTCGCCATCGAAAACATCCACTCCGAGATGTATTCGCTGCTGATCGACACCTATATTAAGGACCCCAAGGAAAAGGACTTTCTGTTCAACGCCCTGCGCAACCTCGAATGTGTATCGAAAAAGGGCAACTGGGCACTCCGCTGGATCGACAACGCGCCAACTTTTGCACACCGGCTGGTCGCCTTCGCCGCTGTAGAGGGCATTTTCTTCTCCGGCTCCTTTTGCTCGATCTTCTGGCTGAAAAAACGCGGCCTCATGCCGGGCCTCTCGTTCTCCAACGAACTCATCAGCCGCGACGAAGGCATGCACTGCGATTTCGCCTGCCTCCTCTATTCCATGTTGCACGAAAAACTTGATCCGAAAGAAATAGAGGCCATCATTACCGAGGCAGTTACATTTGAAAAAGAATTCGTAACCGATGCCCTGCCCGTGTCGCTCATCGGCATGAACGCTGAAATGATGGGACAGTATATCGAATTTGTAGCCGACCGCCTCCTCATGTCGCTGGGCAATGAAAAGGTTTACGGCACCTCCAACCCATTCCCCTGGATGGATATGATCTCCATACAAGGGAAAACCAACTTTTTTGAAAAACGCGTGGGCGACTACCAGAAAGCGGGCGTGATGTCAAAACGTGAAGAACAGGTATTTACTACCGACGCGGATTTCTAAACTGGACCTAACTATTGTAATACCGATGATTTTGTCCACCTTAACTGCTTCACAGCACAAAATTCATCAATTATGAACCGCTTTTTGTCAACCTGCTTTACCATCGCCGTTACCACACTCACCGCACAGGCGCAGATTGCCTGGACGGATCCTATTCAGGTTAACCCGAACCAGCCCGTCACACTATATGTCGACCTTGGGCAAACGAACTGCCCGAACATCGGCATCGGCAACCCGACCCCGGATGTGTATATCTGGACCTGGCTGCCTTCGGAAAACCTGGCTTCCGGTGGCAACGGACAGTGGGACAATTCCAACGAAGCACACAAGATGACTGCCCAGGGCAGCAACATATGGAGCTTCACTTTTTCCCCTTCGCTGGCGGCGTTCTACAACGTTACCCCGCAACAGGCGCTATCCAGCGGACTGGCTTTCCTGCTCAAACGCGACAATGGCGGCCAGGCCGGTGTTTGCTCCGGCGAAGCCAAAACACAGGATATCATCCTGCCCCTGCAAGCAGCTTCGGTACACGATCTGCAGCCGGCCGATGAACTTCAGGTGTCGCCCAACCCGGCTACCGACCTGCTGAACATCAGCCTGAACAGCAACACCGTTACGTCGAATGACGATCTGGTCGTTGAACTCGTCGATTTCATGGGCCGCACCGCACTGCGCCGGCAATGGAACCGTGAAGCCTGGAACATCGCTGACCTGGCCGCCGGACAGTATGTCGTGCGCCTTGTCGGCGAAAAGACCATGTGGGTGCAACGCATTGTGAAAGAGTAGAAAACCCTGAACCCTGTTAACTCGATTCCATCACCTAATTAAAACTTTACGATTATGGGTAAATTTGTTATTTCCACCCGCAAAAACGGCGAATTTCAGTTTAACCTGAAAGCCGACAACGGACAGGTTATCCTCGCCAGCGAAGGATACAAATCCAAAAGCAGCTGTACCAACGGCGTCGAGTCCGTGCGCAAAAATGGCGCCGACGACGCCCGCTTCGAGCGCCTCACGGCCAAGAACGGCAAATTCTACTTCAACCTGAAGGCCAGCAACGGCCAGATTATCGGCACCAGCGAAATGTACGAATCGGAAGCCGGACGCGACAACGGTATCGATTCTGTAAAACGCAACGCACCGGGCGCTACGGTTGACGACCAGACGGCGTAACTCCTTTGCCAGGATCAGAATTTTCGGAATTATAGGATGAGCAGAATGCTGTTTATTCTGTAATTCCGGGAATTTCAGAGGTGGATGGGAGAAAGGAAGTCTTGAGGTTGATCTGAAACACTCATGCCTGGCGACACAAAAAACTGTCCGCATCAGAATTTTCTGAATTATAAAATTACCGGAATTCTGCTTTTTCTGAAATTCTGAAAATTCTGATGCGGACAATTTACCGGGAATCAACACACAACAATAAATTCTGAAAATTCCGATCAAAGCATAAAATAAAGAAAACCAAACCATTACCATGCAAGTAATCAAACGTTCCGGACGCCGTGAAGAAGTATCTTTCGACAAGATCACCGCGCGGCTTCGCAAGCTCACCTACAACCTCGACACCAACTACGTCAACCTGATCGAAGTGTCCAAGAAGGTTATCATGGGCCTTTACGACAGTGTGACGACCGTGGAGCTCGACAACCTGGCAGCAGAAACAGCCGCCACCATGGCCACCATCCACCCCGACTACGCCCTGCTGGCAGCACGCATCGCGGTGAGCAACCTGCACAAAGAGACGGAAAAGACCTTCTCCAAGGTGATCGACGACCTCTTCCGCTACGTAGACCCCAAAACCGGCGAACGCGCGGGGCTTATCGGCGAAGAGACGCACAAGATCGTGATGAAGCACAAAACCAAACTCGACTCGGCCATCATCTACGACCGCGATTTTGAGTTTGACTATTTCGGCTTCAAAACACTCGAACGCTCCTACCTCATGCGCATGAACGGCAAAGTGGTGGAACGCCCGCAACACCTTTTCATGCGCGTCGCAGTCGGGATCCACGGCGAAGACATCGCAGCGGCTATCGAAACCTACAACCTCATGTCGGAGCGCTGGTTTAAACACGCCACACCAACGCTGTTCAACGCCGGCTCACCCAAGCCGCAGCTCTCGTCGTGCTTCCTGCTCACCATGACGGAAGACAGCATCAAGGGTATTTTCGAGACGCTGCAACGCTGTGCCCTGATCAGCCAGTCGGCAGGCGGCATCGGTCTGAGCATCCACAATATACGCGCCACAGGTTCCTACATCAAGGGCACCGGCGGCACCTCCAACGGCATTATCCCGATGCTGCGCGTGTTCAACGACGCGGCGCGCTATGTGGATCAGGGCGGCGGCAAGCGCAAGGGCGCATTCGCCGTGTACATGGAGCCCTGGCACGCCGATATTTTCGAGTTCCTCGAACTCAAGAAAAACCACGGCAAGGAAGAAATGCGCGCCCGCGACCTCTTCTATGCCCTTTGGATATGCGACCTGTTCATGGAGCGCGTCAAAGACGATAAAGACTGGTCGCTGTTCGACCCGAACGAAGCGCCCGGACTGTTCGACGTATACGGCGGCGAATTCGAAGCGATGTACCACCAGTACGAAAAAGAAGGCCGCGCCCGCAGGGTGGTAAAGGCCCGCGACCTGTGGAACGCCGTGCTCGAAAGCCAGGTGGAAACAGGCACACCCTATATCCTCTACAAAGACGCCGCAAACAAAAAGAGCAACCAGAAAAACCTGGGTACCATTCGTTCCTCCAACCTCTGCACCGAGATCATCGAATACACCTCGGCCGATGAGGTGGCCGTGTGCAACCTCGCCTCGCTGGCATTGCCCAAATTTGTGAAAGACGGCCAGTTCGATTTCGACAACCTGTTCAACATCACCCGCGTCGTGACACGCAACCTGAACAAGGTGATCGACATCAACTACTATCCCATCCCGGAAGCCCGCAATTCCAACATGCGCCACCGCCCTATCGGGCTGGGCGTGCAGGGTCTCGCGGATACGTTCATCCTGATGGGGCTGCCCTTCGACAGCGACGGCGCCAAACAGTTGAACAAGGATATTTTTGAAACCATCTATTTCGCAGCAGTGACGGAGAGCTGCGACCAGGCCGAAAAACACGGCGCCTACGAAACCTTCAAGGGATCGCCGATGAGCCAGGGCATTTTCCAGTTCGACATGTGGAATGTCAAACCCTCCAAACGCTGGGACTGGGATGCCCTGCGCGAGCGCGTGATGAAAACCGGCGTCCGCAATTCGCTGCTGGTAGCGCCCATGCCGACGGCCAGCACCAGCCAGATACTCGGCAACAACGAGTGCTTCGAGCCTTATTCCTCGAACCTCTACACTCGCCGCACACTCGCCGGCGACCACATTGTGGTGAACAAATACCTCATGCGCGACCTCGTGCGCCTGGGCATGTGGGATGAAGAAATGCGCGAAGCCATCATGGCGGCCAACGGCTCCATTCAGGGCATCGAAGTCATTCCGGAGCACATCAGAAATGTGTACAAAACGGCCTACGAGATCAGCCAGAAAGTCATCATCGACATGAGCGCCGACCGCGGCGCCTATATCTGCCAAAGCCAGTCGCTCAACGTGTTCATGGAATCGGCAACGTTTTCCAAACTTTCGTCTATGCACTTCTACGCCTGGCAGAAAGGCCTGAAAACGGGCATGTACTACCTCCGTTCCAAAGCGGCGACCGACCCGATCAAGTTTACGCTCGGCAAGAAGCACCAGCAGAAGTTTGTGGCCAATGCCAAAACTTCCGACCCGGTGGTCAGCGCCTCCGTTTCCGCCAGGGAAACGCCGGCAGCCCCCGTGGAGATGTCGGTGCCGGAGCCGGTTGCAACGGGCAAGGTGTGCAGCCTGGATGACCCGACATGCGAAGCATGCTCGGCATAATATCAGGGCTCCGGGGTTTAAAGAATAAACGATCGCCGGTGGTGGCGCTCAACAGTCGGGATTTCCTACTTTCCCTTCACTGAAACGCTTTTCCCACACTCAGTCCGGCTGGTTACTGCCGCGCGATCGTTTTTTATACCACCCCGGCCTGCCATACCTCGAATCTTAACGCGAGATTATCATAGACAGCGACAAACGGCTGCTCCGACTGAGGGGTGGCCGTTGCTGTTTTATTGTTTTGCCTTACCGGCTTCCGGAAGCGTCAATATCCAGATATCGCCCTTGTCCCCGTTTTCATCGTACCGGGTATAAAATGCCGCAGCAGCATCCGGTGTCAGGGCTCCGAAGCCCCGGTGCGCATAAGTGTCGTTCACTTCTTTTCCAAGATTGAGTGCGCGTGTCCAGTCGTTGGCCCAATGCGGCCCGGTATGGCGTGTCATGAATATATCGGAACTGCCGAGACCGGGATAGCCCGTGCTGGTGTAATAGAGCGTGCGACCGTCGGGCGCCAGGAACGGGTTGCCTTCCTGCCCTTCGGTGTTGACATCGGCGCCGAGGGCTATTGGCCTCGACCACTCGCCACCGGGTTCCCTGAATGTGACGAAAATATCCACGTCGGGCCCCATCAGCACATTCCCGGTGGAATAGGCGCCTTCCAGAAAGATGGCATTGCCGTCGGGCGCAAACACCCCCTTGCCCATGAGCGGTATCCCGGAAAGCCGCAGGGTGTCGGGGCGACTCCAGTCGCTGCCGGTACGGCGGCTAATGTGCAGGCGGCCATCGACGGACAGCAACATCTGGCGCCCGTCGGCTGTGACAGACAAAGGGAACTGATTGCCTTTCCCGGAGAGCGCGGGCACCGGCGCCGGCGGCGTCCATGCTCCATCCAGATAACGGCTCATGAATATATCCTGCCCTTCCAGATTGTCGGGTCGCCCGGATGCGCCAAAAAACAAAATGGAGCCGTTGGCCGCCAGCACCGGACTGAACTCGTCACCTTCGGGTGTATTGACGGCATCCAGGGGTGTTTTTTGAAGATTTTCCACAGGCCTGCTCAAAATGGGCAGTTTGGCGTCGATCCAGGGCTGTACGCGCCGCTGGTAGTCGAAGTTGGTAGCACAACCTTCGGGCAAGGTGTCGGGAAAATATGGGCGCGCTGCCGTGAGCAGGTCAATACCGCTGTGGTACAGTTTTTTTTCAAGGAAAAACTGGAGCATTTCTTCCATGAGCCGGAAAGCGGAGTACCGCGGCGCGTAACCGTTGATATAGTCTTGCGCGAGATTCAACATCAGGGTGGTATCCGGCATGGCCCCTGCCCGGGCATGTGCGAGCAGCAGGCTGCGCGTTTTCAGGTCGGCAAGATGCTGCTGCAGGCTGTCGGGCAACAAACTGCCGTCCGAGAAACCCGCCGTCTGGTCGGAAATAGCGTTGAGCAAGACACTTTCCATGGCCGTCCAGCGGTTCCGGGCGTGAAAATCGAGCAGTTCCGTCACATCGTTGCGACAAAGCAGTTCGCGCACCTCCTCCCGCCAGCAGTCGCGGGCAACAAACGACTGCGGGTGGTCTCCGGCAAACTTGTCGAGCCTGCAAACAGGGTACTTTTTCAGGAATGCAGGCCAAAGCCGGTCGTACAGGCTGCGCGATCGGGAATAGTTTTCCGGCCGGACAAAGGCCAGGTGTCGACGGACGATCGGGGTGATCACATCGTAATCATCGCTGTTCAGGAAGGCATTGACAATACCGGTACGGGTTTCGTCGTAACCGGCCTGTAGTTGCGGGAGCGGCTCGGGCAATCCGTCGACCAGGGAGTCGAGCGCCTGTATGGTATTGCGCACCCGGACATATACGATCAGGCGCCGCTGGGTGAGGTCGCGCAGATCGGCAAAAGCGGCAGTATCCAGGGCATATCGACGGCTTTGGCGCTGCGCCACCTTGCGGGGCAGGCGACGGAAGAGGCTGTCGGCGCCGGCCAGGTTGCGGTCGATGCGCAGGAAGTCATCAAAAGCGGTATTGTCCGAAAGGTCCATCCTGGCGAGAAAAAACCGCGCGCCCGGAGCATAGCGGGGATCATTGCTGAGGCTTTGAAACAGGCCTCTTGCCGTGTCGAAATTCTTGTTTTCAAAATGCCGGTAAGCGTTTTTGAACACGCGGTTGGAGCCGCACGACGATGCCAGTGCAAGAACAAGCAGCAGGCTTATTCGAAATGTTTTCATAGCAAAAAATTGACCGCACTCAACGTTCCAGAAACGCAGCAAACCGCTTTTCAAAATAATCCATTTTCAGCACGGAAATCCCGACAGTAGCATTTTGAGGCAGGTAAATACGGCCGTTTCGTCCGGTGCGTTCATAGCGCTCGATGAGCTGCATATTAACCATAAAGCTGTGGTGCGTGCGGCAAAAATACGATTCCGGAAGTTCTGTTTCCAGGTCTTTGAGGGTTCGGGATGCGGTTATTTTTTCCAGGCGGTTGTGTCGAAGCATAAAAATATCGGTAGTAGCGCCGTCGGCTTTGCAATACAATATTTCCCGGACCCGCAATACCTGGTTGCCTTTCCGGCTGTCGGGAATCACAATTCCCTGGCTGTCTGAATCCTGCAACTTATCGGTGGCGACTTTAATCGCCTCCAGTAGTTCGTTCACACTAAACGGTTTGATCAGGTAACCCCAGGGCTGTGTGGCCTTTATGGCCTGCACGGCGTATTTGGGGTAGGCAGTGGTGAAAATCACGCCGAATCCATGCTGCTTGCGCATACGATTCAGAAAATCAAAGCCATTGCCGAAGGGAGGCATTTCAATATCCAGAAAAACCAGGTCGGGCAGGTGCTGTGTGGCGGCAGCGACCGCTTCTTCGATGGTACGCGCAATGGCGATTACTCTGACAGAAGGGCAGAATTCACCGATCATGCCGCGCAGTGTATTTACTGCGCTGATTTCATCGTCGACGATCAGGGCGTGTATCTTTTTCATTCAGGTTCTGCTTGGAATTTTATCCGGGCGAAAGCGGACCGTGACACGGGTGCCCCTTCCCGGAATGTTGTCGTCGGATAAGTCGTGCAACCCAAGTTGCAGCCCGAGATCATACCGGCGGTTGAGGGTTTGAACTTTTTGGAGCAGCAATTCGAGGCCTTTTGACACACGGTCGATGCCCCCGGCTTTTTGACGTTCGCGAACTTCTTTCAAACCGACGCCATTGTCGGTGATGGTGCAGACAAGTTGTTCCCCTTCCAGGCAAAAATCCAGATGCAGGACGGAATCGCCATCGGGCGCCAGCCCGTGCAGGGTGGCATTTTCCAGCAGGGGCTGGAGCAACATGGAAGGGAAGCCCGTTGAAGGAGGGATGGATGCCGTGCCGGATATATCAAATCGGAACCGGTCACCGAAACGCAGTTTTACCATGGACAAGTAATCGTTGTCGTAGGCCAGTTCGTCTTCAAAAGTGATAAAAGTCTGTTCCGAGTACAGCAGCGTTCGCCGTAAAAGCCTGGTAAACAAAGAAATATATTCACTCGCCAGCACCGGATCGGGCGGATAGAAAAATTGTTGTATCGCGTTGATGCTGTTGCCGATAAAATGCGGGTTCATTTGAGCCTGTAGCGCCTGCAACTGCAATTCCGATACTGCGGCATCCAGCCGGCGGTATGCGATGCGGGCGCGTACACTCCGCCATCCGATATAGGCCAGCAGCCCCCATACCAGCAGCCCAAACCAGAGGGTGCTATACCAATGGGGGCGCATAACGACAAACAGGTAATCGGGTTGGCGGCTGCGCAGGTTGGCTGTAGTAACAGCAGTAATGGAGATTTGATAGCAACCGGGCGGCAGGGTGACGCCATAACTCAGGCTGCCGTTGTCGACCTGCGTAATATTGACACCCGCTTTGAAGCCCTTGGCCACCCAGTCAAAAAGATTATCGAGGGTCCACCATGCCACCGGCAGCAAGGAGGTTTCGGTCCGGCACTCATAGCGCAGGTTGCCCCTGCTCCGGTAATCGAGACCGGAAAATCCGAGTTCAAACAGAGTGGCATCCGGTGGCAACACCAGTTTCCTGGCGGCAGAAATGGAGTCGAGCAGGTGAAATTCAATGATCTGGTCGCCGAGGCGATACCTGGCATTGGTAATCAGGGTGGGAAAATTGCCTGTGGCGTCCTGCGATCTCAGAATGATCCGGCTTAATCCGCCGACAGTGGCTGCCCAGAGGGTATCGCCGTGTGCCATAACGGCGTTAACATCGTCGTCGGCGAGACCGTCGTGCCGGTCAAAATGGATAACGCTCCAGTTGTCGGTAATGCCGAACACCCCTTTATTGGTAGCCAGCCACAGGTAGGCCCCTGGCTGATAAAAAATGGACTGAATGTTGTCGATGGGCGATTTCAGCCGCTCATTGACTATTTCAACCGTCCGAACGGCTCCGTTGCGGGTCTGCACAGACAACAGGCCATAGTCTGCTGTAACGATCCACAAACGCCCGGCTCCGGCTTGTTGCATCGCAATAATCCGGCTTTTAAGTTGTGGAAAACGATCTCCCCAATTGGATAAAAAACTATCGGACCGGGAATACACGCCTTCTATTCCACCGGCCCAGATATTGCCATCCGAATCGCAGGCAATAGAGGTGAAACGACGCCGTACCAAATGGTGTCGTTCGAAGGTTTTGGGATTGATAGTGCCAAGACTCCCCGAGGAGGTGTACCACAAGGTATCGTGCAGCAGGGTTGCGTATTTGGGGCTTGCACTGATCCTGATCTGGCGTTGCCGGTTTCCACTACGGAGAATTACGGCCTCATCCGAGATAATCCAGGTTGCAACGCCGCCGGGCGTGCAGATGATTTGCCGGCAGCGGTTATAACCGTCGAGTGATCCGAAATTGTCGATGCGAATGGAGCCATCCCTGTTGAAGACGTACAGGTTGGCCTCATCATCGCCGGCCATCACAAGCCCGTCCTTGTTCAGGGCTACGGCGTTGATATTATTCGATAAAAGACCATTTGTCTGGTCGAAGCCCACCGCAACGTTCCTGGGCAACGCAAAGATGCCGTTGCCGGCAGTACAGAACCAGTGTGTCCCCTGTACATCTTCAAACACGGAGGTTACTTTCTGTCCGGGCAAATAGAGCACCGGGTTGGACAAGTCGCGCCGGTTATTTTCAAAACAATAGGCGCCGCCGGCCAGTGAACAGACCCAAAAGCGACCGGATCGATCCGAAAAAACCCTGCCCACCGGTCCTGGCTGACTGGCCACCCGGACAAATTCTCCGTTCCGGTATTCCAGTAACAGGAGCATGTCGACAAACGCATACAGTATCCTGTTGCCGGAAAAGCAGACGCCGACAAAAGGGTTGAACTTAATCTTTAAAGGATAATTCAGGTCAAAGACAATCCGCGCAACGGTATCGGAGCCGGGACGCATGATAGCGCCGACACCGGCATAAAACAATTCATTGCCAACCCGGAAAGGCATAACAGCGGGATTGACCATCCGCTTTTTTTCGATTTTTTGTCCCTTATAGCGGTAAAATGTGGACGATTGTCCACCCAGCCAGATACTGCCATCCGTATCTTCGTAAAACTCCCACAGTACATTGGGGTCGCTCATTTCGGCCAGCAACGAATCCTGCTGGCCCGTAACAAACCGCCCGTTTTGCCGGTAACAGGGTTTCTTTTTAAAATTGGATATCCACAAACGGCCCCGGCTGTCGTTCATCAGGTTAAAAACATCGGGGTCGGGCAAACCGTCCTTTATACCAAAAGTGCGAAAATGTGTGCCGTCGAAACAGGCCAGGCCCTTATCCGTACCAAACCAGAGCAGTTTTTTGTCGTCCTGAATACCGCAATAAACCAGGTTGCCGGGCAGGCCGTCCTGAACCCGGTAGTGCAGGTATGCGGGTTTCTGGGCAAGCAATACTGTTCCTGCCCACATTTGGAAAAAGACCAGAACCGTAAACCGGGCGACTGTTGGCATATTCGGGTGAAAAGATACGCGTTGCATCGAAAGTAATGCATTCAAACTAACAGCTGTGCATTTTGGCCGATAACCGTGCAGCCCCTGCTTATTGCACGGTTATTAGACCAAACGACACGGTTATCAGTTAGCCCTTGTGCAACGACAAAAGCCGCAGTTCTTTTGCCTCATTCAATCCTGCATACGATTGATCGCTCTGTATCTCACCGAAAACAAGTGCGGAATTTGACACATAAACCTGGCTCCCAATAACTCTAGCCCATTTAACACAGTTTTTAAATTGCTCCGGGAATTCTTCCCGGGGCAATTTTTTTTGGCTTTTTTGAAAAAAAACCTGCATCCCGACCCAACCAAGGACCCGGCGACTGCGTGTACCGGTTGAAGTTTGCAAATTATCCGACTTTTAGCCCCGGCCACTCCATAACATGAACATTGACCCGCAATTGTTGCAAGCCGCCCACCGGGGCGATCGAAAAGCGCAATACGCCCTGTACCGGGTTTGTTTCCCCGTACTGATGGCCGTATGCGTTCGATACCGGCGCGACCAGCAGGAAGCGGTGTCGGCCCTGAACAGCGGTTTCCTCAAAATCCTGCAACACCTCGACCGGTACCGCCGCGATGAAGTACCCTTTGAAGCCTGGATCAGGCGAATCATGATCAATACAGCCATCGACGAATTCAGGCGGGAAAAGAAATGGCGCGATCTGACCGTTTTTACGGATACCATCGAACGGGAATACCCGGAAGAGCCTCTGGACTGGAATGAAGCGGAGCAGCGCATCTCTGTACAGCATATCGAAAGCCTGCTGCGCCGGTTACCACCGGTGACGCAACAGGTTTTCAATCTGTTCGCCCTCGACGGGTTCAGCCACCGGGAAATCAGCGAAATGCTCGGCATGAGTGAAGGCACATCTAAATGGCATGTCAACAATGCCCGGAAACACCTGCAATCCTGGATCAAAACAGAACTTAACCCCACCACCTGATTCAAGACGATTATGGAAAATATTGATGATTTCATGCGGCAAAAATTTGACTCCGACGATCCGGCAGGTCGCTTTGAGTTCCGGGAGGAATTCTGGGAGCAGGCGCAAGCGCTGATAGAAGCCGATGAGGCGAAGCGGCGCAAGCGCAGGCGCTGGTTGTTTTGGTGGTTTTTTGCCGGTCTGCTGGTGGCGGCGGGCAGTTGGCAGTTGGCGGTTGGCAGTTGGCAGTTGGCAGTTGGCAGTTGGCAGTGGGCAGTTGGCAGTGGGCAGTGGGCAGTGGGCAGTGGGCAGGATATAGTTGGCGGTGGGCAGGATGTAGTTGGCAGGGAGCAGGAGGCAGTTGGCAGCGGGCAAGGAGCAGGGGGCAGCGGGCAGGTGGCAGTGGACAGGGAGCAGCAGACAGGAGGCAGGGCAGCGGCGACAGGTAGCAAAGGGACAAAAAACGCTTTGGTAAAAGGCGGACTGTTGAAAAAAGCGGATCATCAAATAACCCCTGCGGCGCAAGGATTACAACCTGAATCAGGGAAAAACGCCGGGATCAGTGACGATATCTCCGCTTCCGATGGCGAAACGAACAACCGCCGGATCACCGGAGCAGTGGAAAAGGACGCTAAAAGCGACGGGGAAGTGGCGCTAGCCGATACCGCAGCGGGGCAGGTAAATATATCCGATGACGCCGGGGCAGAGAAAGAGGCTGCACTCCAGCCCTTCCCCGTCCCATTGCAGGCGCTCGCCTGGCCGCCACGGCCTTTCGACACGGTTACGGTTCAGGTTGCAGCCCCGCTGATCAAACCCCACCGCGAGCACCGCCTTCATTTTGGTTTGTCGGCCGGCGCATCGCTTTATGAACCCACGGCAGACGGGCGCCGGATCGGATGGTCGGGAGGCGTGTTCGCTGCGTTCAGGTTCAACCCGGCATGGTCAGCCTCGCTCGGGCTTCAGGGCCGTTTTCAGCCGGGCGACAAATCCTTACCGGGCGACTCGCTGTCCAGTCATGTACTTCAGTATAGTTTCGGGTATCAGGAGGATACCTGGACACTGGAGCGCAGGGGGCTTTGTTTTGTCGAGGCGCCTCTGAGTGTGCAGTGGCGCCGGCGGGCATTCGGTGTGGAAGGGGGCATCGTTCCGGGCGTCCTGCTGGGCGCCCGCGGCCGCCTGATACGCGAACGCGAGGCTTCCCTGCAAGACGGCGTCAGCATCAGCCGACGAGGTGTGTGGACCGACGATGCGCCTTACCGTCGCGTGTATACCGCCGGATTTATCGGCGCATCGTGGTACCTGAACCGCAGGCTGGAGTTTTCTGCACGCGGCTTTTACCGACCGGGCAACCTGTTGAAAATGCCCGATGCCGAAGCGCCCGGGCGCCAATTATCGGTCGATTTCGGCATGCGACTCCATTTTTAACCGCATAACAGATATGATATGCATACCATGAAAAATGCCCTGTGCCTGGTTTTCTTTTTGATGCTGTGGGCCGCCTGCAAAAAGGAGGACCTGCCCCCCGGAGGAACAGGTACCCCTGTCTTTAAAGTACAGTATACTACGCCGGGCGCCGTCAACAACTCCGTAACCGCAGGGGTCAGCGACGCTTACCTGTTCACCGATTTCCATACCGATAACCAGAACATCATTGTCTGCTCGGGTACGTTTGCCGCGACAACCTGCCCTGCCGGTAATTGTCCCGGCAGTCTTGGTTTTGAGTTCAGCACGGTACCGGCAGGGACGGCCTTTAGCCCGGACAGTGTTTTCGCCCCCGGAATCCTGAACTACAAAATTATAGATCCACCTTCCGATACCTTTTTTCGCACCACTTTTACCCCTGTCAACCCGGCCGGCTTCAACGCTTTTGTATGGAACGTGAACGGCCAGTCGACTGCACAGGGCGATACCTTTGTTTATGACTCCCCGAGCCTGAGCCCGCTGACGGTAGAACTCAGGGCGCAAAACGGACAAGGCCTGACCAGCATCGTGGAGCGAACAATTTCCCTGACCAGTCCGGGCGAGTTATACCCATCTGTTGATATACAAGTAGACAACGACTCCCTCATTTACATCCTGACGGCCCTGTCCAGCGGCACTCAGGTCATCAGTACTATGTGGAACACAGGAGACACGACCGCCGCATTCATGACGGATTTGTTGTCCGACGAATACCGCGTGACCGTTACCGATGATTTTCAGAGCACTGCCAGCGCGACGCTGGAGCAACCCTCTACCGATGACTTACCGTTGCGGACGGTGAACTTTATATACTTCACCACACCTGTTCTGTTGCCCGGCGCCAATGGCGCAGTCAGCATCCAATGGGTTGATGACCAGGGTATCATCTGGCGTTCTGACCGAAACCTGCAACCTCCGGGCAGTGCGTTTCAGGTACTGGAGTCCATGCCTTACGATCCGAATGAAAACGGCCGTAAAACCCGGAAAATGCGTGTTTCATTTCAATGCAAACTGTTCAACGACGATGGCGAAAGCCGCGATTTCAGCGGTACGGGCGTGATTGCGGTAGCCTATCCATAATCAATACCTTATGATTTTGCCACTGGCATGCATTTCCCCTGCCGTGGCACGCCAGAGATAAAGGCCCGCCTCCGGAAAAGCCTGCGCCGGAACACCAATTTCGTGCGTTCCCGACTCAAGCGCTATTTGTTTGACCCACAGTGTTTTACCCGAGATGTCGACTATCTCGACCGATACGGTTTCCAGGTCGGATATGCGAACAGGGATGGATACTCCCCCGGCTGTGGGGTTGGGCAACGGCGCCTGTATGCCGGCGCCCGCTCCAGGCGCAGCCTGGTCGGATGCAAAATGCAATTGCAGGCGTACCGCTTCTTCATTTGCCGTAAATATTGCCGGCAGTATGGATTTTACATCCAGGGAAATTGCCGCGCTCAGTTGCACAGGCGCCAGCGCGCGGATGCGCAGGGTCAGCAGCCTTTCAGAAGAACCCGTATTGCCGGGTATGGCATCGAACCATACGACGTTCAGCACACCGGCTCGTGGTTGCGCAATGGCGAGTGCATCTTCTTTCAGGAGATCGCCCGGTACCACAGCCACTATTTCCAGCAGCGACGGGTCGTAAGACAGCCCGAATTGCAGGGCCACCCATTGGCCGGCATCGTCGAGTAAAAGCGGGAGGTCAACATATTCGCCGGAGCGCAGCGCCACATCGGGCAGCGAAAGCGCCGCAAGTCGCCGGTCGTCGGGCCCGGCGCTGAAATTGGCGATCGCCGAGCAGTCCACATCGCCGACCTTGACAGCCTTATAATTGACCTCGATCAGCGTGTCCGTATTGTTGGTTATTGTGGTTATGGACGGGATAATGGACTGGAACGGATTGTCAGGATCGGGAAAAACAAAGTCCGCATCGATAAAGCGCCAGGAATCGCTGGATGGAAACGCTATGATAAGTCCCTGGATCAGTTTTCTGGATTCCACAATATCGAACGTGGTAATGGTATTGGATTTATTGACGTCTGCTGCGATCATGGCATAGGGTGACCCCAGGGGGTGGATGCCCAGAATATGCCTGGAAATGCGGGTAAGGTCAAGCGCATTTACCCCGTTCAAGGGGTCATCCGTCTTTACCGGCGCAATAGCATAAGGGCCTCCAAAGGGAATTCCATCATAGGTCGCACAATTGGCCGTGATGCCGGGGAAAACAGTGTCTGTCGAAAGTTCGATGCCGGGGAAGTCGATATTAGCCAGTGGTGCCGAATTGCAGGCTACTTCAGCGCATACTTTCAACTGAAAAGATTGTGCATGCGCACCGGCCCGGGCCGCAAGGAAGAGAACAAAAATGCAAATGATATTTTTCATGGGAAATCAGTGTTGAAATGATTGACAGGGTGAACGAGGCTATTATTTTCCGACGATGAGCCGACCCGAGGCGATGGTTTTGCCTGCGTTTTCCAGGCGAAAAAAGTAAACCCCCTGCTGCAGGTTATTTTTCCGCAACACATAATCGGGACCGGTAAAATGAGTATCGTATTCCATTTTTCCCTGTGTGTTGACCACGGTAAGCCGTGTCGATGCGGTGGCTGCGACCCCGGAAAGGTGGAAATTCACCACTTCGGCAAAGGGATTGGGGTACACTTGCAGGTCAATACTGCCGGGCGACGGGTCTTTAATAATCGTGGTAAAGGGATGGCCGACGGTATGGATAGTGGTGTTGGTGATGACCGGGTCGTTGTAATCAAAATAGATGGCGGCGTTGTTTTCGAGCACAGTGCCCATGGGGAGGTTCGGTTGCTGGGAAATACTGAACATGACATAGCCGTGCGACGCGGGCTCATTGACCATGCTGTCTGCCAGCAGGATATCCGGGAAGCGGAAAGTCAGAACACCTGTGCTGTTTACCTCAAAGGTGTAGGGGTGACTGGCCGGGCCGGGCCGCACGGTGGCGACATCAAGCAGGGCAGAAATGGTATCGCGGATGACCACCAGAAACGCCGTGTCCGTGCCTGTATTCTGAAAACGGATCATGTATTCCAGTTCCTGATTGGGTTCGATATAGTGCGCATCCTGCCAGCCCAAAGGAAAGCCGCGCTTGTCGTTGGGATCGTACGAACCGATTACCTCGTCGCAGTGTACGGAAATAAACGGATCGGCTTCGTTATTGGGAAACTGGAGTGCGCTGGCCGCCGCCGCTCCGCCGCACGGCGACACGATGGCCGAAGGCACATTTAGTCCGGGATGACCGGGGCGCTGCTGCGTTTGCAGGAAATATGGCCCGCCTGTCGGATTGAGCACCGAAATGGTGGTATCCTCCCCGGCGGCGAGTTGTACATAGCCCTGCATGTACATAATCTGGTCTTCGACAATGACATAATCCACCGTGCCTTCCATGTCGCCTGTGCCTGTATTCGACACCAGGAAAGTAACATCGCCGTTGCAATCGCCTTCCACTTCGAGGTGCGAGCCATCCCAGAACGCACTGGCTTCCGGGCAGATCGTATCGGGGAAAATATGGGCTTCCACGCAGAACAGATCGCCGAGATCAGCCGAGCAGTCAACGATCAGGTTAACGCTGAAGTTGGCACATTCGCCCGGATCAACATCCGGCAGGTTGAATGTCAGGATATTGCCATTCTGGCCGGCAAGTGGTATCGAACTCATGTCGTAAATCAGTTCCGGTCCGGAAAGGCTGAGTTCGACCAGTACTGCCGTGGCGGTCGTGTTGCCGTTGTTGCAATAAACAAGGTCATACTTGTTGGTAGCACACCGGCGCAGGAAAGGCGCAGCGATCTCCACGTACATCTGCGGGCAATCGGCCAAAGAACGCAATCCAAGCGGTTGCGCCTGTACCGTCTGGTATTGACCCGATACCGAAACCACCTGGTTTCCACAAGGCTGCCAGAAATATTGTGTACCATATGCCGGCGTCACAGAGAGGGTAAAATCACCTTCCGAGACCGGCATCAGGAAATTACCGCCGGCAGATACATTTTTGTAGAACAACTCCCCGGATTGATTTTGCGCTTTGACGATAAAATTGGTCAGCGCAGGCTCACCGGAGTCTTTCACGCAATTTTCGTCGGCATCGTAGTATATACTGCCCGATATTTTGTTGGTGTAAATTTCTCCCTCGGTATTGGTCTTGACCAACACAGCGCCGGTAAGCGACTCGAAGCCGCCGCCGATTGCGAACCTGTTATCGGTGGTGTTGATGATCTTCCACAGCAGGTCGTTTGTGCCGGGAATCGTATTTTTCCAGACAACTTCACCGACGGCGTCTACTTTGAGCAAAAAACTATTGTCTGTCGTGCCGCCAAGGCCGTAGTGGCCCGGGATATACACGTTATCTGCGGCGTCCCTGGCGAAGCTGTAGATTTCGATGATCTGATTAACAGGCGACTGGGGCCAGGGGTAAATCTGCTTGTACAGCTGTTCATTGCCACTGGCGTCTGTTTTCAGCAGCGCAATCCAGGTAGGGTTAGCGCCGTAGGTTTCGCCCAGTACCATAAACCCTCCGTCCGACATCTGCAGCAGGTCTTGCGCATGCTGGGAGGCGGGTTTGGCGTACCAGTTTTGCCAGAGCAGCGTACCGGAACCGTTTGTGCGAACCAGGAATACATCGCGGTCGGCGCCGTGCAGACCGAAGCCGCTGATGACAATATCGCCGTTTGCCACTTCGATCAGTTGTGATACTTGCTCGTTGAATTCAGGGTCGCCAAAAGATTGCGACCAAAGGACGTTACCGCTTTGGTCGAGTTTTACCAGTCGTATGTCCTGCTGAAGAGCAGCGTTGCGCGTTTCACCGGCAGCCAGGATATTGCCGTCGGAGGTACAGATGATATCCTTCAGGCCATTCGGCAAAAAAGAGTTGCCGACAACCGTTTGCCAGGCCACCGTGCCTGTCGGGTCGAGTTTCAGTACCATATTTTTGAGGGCGCCGCCGTCAGAATAGTTTTCTGCCAGTACCAGAAAGGCGCCGTCCGGTGCAAGGCAGGTGGCAATAGCCCGGGCGCCGTTCAGGCTCATGTGATTGGTCCACACGATGTTGCCCTGCAGGTCGGTTTTCTGTAGAAACAACTGATCTGTGGAGGCGATTTCACCAACCATGAAATAGCCGCCGTCGGCGGTTTGCACAAGGTCGCGGCATGCAGCAGTGGCCGGCGAATAGGTCTGGATAAAGCCCTGCCCAAAGTTTATACCGGCCAGCAGGAGCAGCGGTGCGGTGCTGAGAAAGCGCGTCAGGATACGGAAGACGTTCATGTTCATTAAGTGTTAAGTGTTAAGTGATTAGTGGTAAGTGGGAAGTGATTAGTGGTTAGTGGTAAGTGTTTAGTGGTAAGTGGTTAGTGGTAAGTGTTTAGTGATAAGTGATTAGTGGCAAAGGGAGTGTTCAATATTCCGTGTCAAAAAGTGTAGATTAACACTTATACTCAAAGTAAATTGGTTTTCAAAAACAAACCCCAACAACACACTGATTTTCAATGCACTGGAATTCTGTAAATTCTCAAATTCGGAGAATTCCGGCATACCACTTACCACTAAACACTTACCACTTCCCACTTCCCACTTCCCACTTCCCACTTTCCACTATTTTTAGATAAACAGATTAGTTGGACCAAATATTCATGGTACAAAAGTGGCAGGCGCAATTCACGCTGACAAGGACAAAATTTATTCTTTTTCAGAATTTTTTATGTCTATTTTTTTATTTTAAAATTGATTATCAATATATTATAGTATATTTTTACATTCTTTTTTCAATTTTTAATTAATGAAATCAATCCCGTTGCTTCAAATATTACGCGCACTGCCGGCATCGTCCATGCGGGCACTGGAAAAGTTTGTCCAATCGCCTTACCACGTGACCCATTCGGAAGTACTTCGGCTGTTCCGGCATCTTAAAGCAAACAAGCTGGATGATGTGTCGACAGCAGCGCTTGCCCGCACTTTTGCGGCAGACGGGCGGCGGATGTATCACCTCAACAATTACCTGCTGGAGGCTGTAGAGCGATTTCTGGCACTTGAAATATGGGAACAACGTCCGCACGATCGAAATCTGGCAACCGTAGAGCATTTGCGCCGCCTGCACCTCGACAATGCAGGTGCATCCATGCTGCGCTACACGCAGAAACGCCTGGAGGCCGACCCTCAGCGCGGACGCCATTATCACCGGAGCGTTTACCTTTTACACCTGGAGTCGTATTACCTTTCCCAACAGGAAGGCCGGGCGCGTACGGCCAATGTGCAGGAACTTACCGACGCAGAAGACATTGCTTTTATCTGTGAAAAGCTGCGTACCGGGTGTCTGCTGCTCAGCCATCAGGCCGTTACAAAGCGCGAATACAACACCGGTTTACTGGAAAACGTGCTGCAGTTCCTGAAAGGGCACCGATACCTCGACATACCCATTGTGGCGGCCTATTATCACGGCTATTATGCACAGTCGGGTACAGACAGCGAGTCCCATTTTATGAAAATGAAAACGCTGATTCAGCAGTATGCCGGGCGGTTTTCGCTGGCCGAAACGCACGACCTGTACCTCATGGCGATCAATTTTTGCATTCGCCGCATCAACCAGGCCGATGAGCATTATTTCCGCGAGGTGTTTGAATTGTACCGGTCGGGACTGCAACACGGCGCCCTGCTGGAGAACGGCACACTTTCGCGCTGGACCTACAACAACATTGCCGTTACGGCCATTCGGCTCCGGGAGTTTGAATGGGTAGAGCGGTTTCTGAACGACTTTGCCGCCTTTCTGCCGGAAAGCCACCGCGAAGGCGCCTACAACTTCAATATGGCGCGTTTCTATTATGATACGGGCGATTACCCCCGGTCGATGCAGCACCTGTTGCGCATGGAATACGACGATGTTTTGCAAAATCTGGTAGCCAAAACCATGCTCTGCAAGATATACTACGAGCTGGATGAAAACGACGCACTGGAAAACCAGCTCGACAGTATACAAATTTACCTGCGCCGGAAAAAGGTATTGGGCTACCATAAAGACAACTATACGGCTATTGTTCGCTACCTGCGCAAACTACTGGCCATCAACCCCAACAGCGCTGCGGAAAAAGAAAAACTGCGACAGGAAATCGAAGAGGCGCCTGTACTGACCGAACGGGAATGGCTGCTGAAACACCTGGACGTGCCGGCGGATAAGCCTTCCTGAATTACCTTTTCCAGTACATTGGGGAGAAAAACCCCGCAAGAGTTCACTATTTTTGCCCCCGCAAAATACTGCTCCGAATTTTTGTCATCCATTAATCTGTTTACCTGCCGCAAAGGCACAGCAACCCTTTACCACAAACCATGCTTGTTCCAGGCGACAAAGCCCCCGATTTCGCGCTTCGCGCCAGCGATAAATCGCTGGTACGCTTGTCAGAACAACGCGAAAAAAACACGGTCCTGTTGTTTTTTCCGTTTGCTTTTACGGGGGTTTGCACCAAAGAGATGTGTTATATGCGCGACAGCCTGGCCGATTATGAAAAACTCGATGCACAAATCCTGGCCATTTCCGTCGACAGCCCCTACACACTGGCCCAATGGAAGCATGAACAGGGTTTCAATTTCCAGATGCTGTCAGACTTTAACAAGACCGTCAGCAAAAAATACGATACGCTGTACAAGACGTTCGGACCGGAATTGAAAGGTGTGTCCAAACGCTCCGCTTTTGTAGTTGACAAACAGGGTATTGTCCGCTACGCCGAGGTGCTGGAAAATGCCGGTGAACTCCCAGATTTCGAAGCCGTTAAAAAAACGCTCCAATCACTCAACTGAATCGCATGCTGCCGGAATACAATATACTGAATTATGAGAAGCCACTCTGGGAAGAAGAGGAAGAGGTACTGGTCGAAGATGATATCAGCTCCGACCTGCCGGCATATATTGTAGTGTACAACGACGACTTCAACACCTTCGAATGGGTGATCGAATGCTTTATGGCCGTGCTGCAGCACAGCCACGAACAGGCGGAGCAGTTGGCCGTACTCATACACTTCAAAGGAAAAGCAACCGTAAAATCCGGCGTGAAGGAAGAACTTATTCCGCTGTGCGAGGCACTGCTCGACCGCGGCCTTTCCGCAGAAGTCATCAGCGAAGATTAGCGGATATACGACCGGGCGAATCAAAGCCCAATGCCGCGAATACTCGATAAGAAACCGTCTTGCAAGGGTTTTCAGACGGTTTCTAAACAAAAATTGCCCGGAACACAATGCCCGTTTTTTGGCTCAGCGACGAGGAACTCAGCTTTCCCCACCCTTCTCTGGCAGAACCCGGCGGTCTCTTGGCCGTTGGCGGCGACCTGGAGCCTGAGCGGCTGGTAGTGGCCTACCGAAACGGTATTTTCCCCTGGTTTGAAGACGACGGCCATTTCTACTGGTATTCGCCCGACCCGCGCTGGGTACTTTTTCCCGGGGAACTGCGGATTCACAAAAGCATGCGCTCTGTCTTCAACAAGGAGAAATTTCGCTTCACCACCGATCAGTCATTCGCAGCGGTCATGCGCGCCTGCGCTGCAACACCTCGCCAGGGCCAGCATGGTTCGTGGATATCGGAGGCTTTTATCGATGCCTATACCAGCCTGCATGAGCAGGGTATTGCCCATTCTGTTGAGGTGTGGCAGGGTGAACAGCTTGCAGGCGGACTCTACGGTCTTGCTCTGGGCCGGATATTCTATGGCGAAAGCATGTTCACCCGTGTTCCGAATGCCTCAAAAGCGGGCTTTATTACCCTGGCCCAGGCACTCCAACGCGCCGGATTCCGGCTCATCGACTGTCAGCAGGAGACTGCCCACCTCGAAAGCCTCGGTGCGCGCGGCATCACCCGGGAGCTGTTTCTCGAACACCTGGACAGAAATATTTATGAGAAAACCCTGATGGGCAAATGGAACCTCGACCCTGAAAAAGGCATCATTGTTGAAGCGACAAAGCCGGGTTCCATTTGATTCTTTACCCGATGCATATTATCTTGCAGTTGAAAAGTGAACCATTTTAATCTTTGAACCGATGCGGAATACCTGGCTACGAATGCTGCTTTGCAGCCTTTCCCTTTTCCCGATATTGTCATTTGAAAACCATGGCCCTGTGCCCATGCCCGATCCCGAAGTTGTGCTGGCGGCCTACCCGAAAGACTATTTTCGCCCGCCGGTCGACGATAATTCCATCAAACTGACCGGCACTTTTGGCGAACTGCGCTCCAACCACTTCCATACAGGCATCGACATCGACAGCAAAACCGGCGGCGTGGGGCAACCCGTATTCGCTGCCGCCGACGGTTTTATCGACCGCATCAAGGTGCAGCCCGGCGGCTACGGCAATGTGTTGTACCTCAAACATCCCAATGGCTATACCACCGTATATGCCCACCTCGACCGCTTTTCGCCGGAAATCCAGAAATACGTGCGGGACTTTCAGTACAAACGCGAACGCTTCGATGTTGACCTGCACCCCACAGACGGCAGTTTTAAGGTGAAACAGGGGCAGGAAATCGGCAAACTCGGCAACAGCGGCGGATCGACAGGCCCGCACCTCCATTTTGAAATACGCCATTCCGGCACGGGAAAAGCGCTTAACCCGCTGCTCTTCGGCCTCCCCGTCACAGACAAGACCCCGCCCGATATCCGCGACATGAAGGTCTATTTTCTCAACGACCGGCGCGAAGTATTGCAAAGCAAACCCTTCCCCATTCAAAAGCGCAAAGACGGCAGTATCGGCATTCCGGGCGATGTGGCTACCATCGGCGCCTGGCGCGTGGGCTTCGGCGTGAAAACCTACGACCGGCAGAGCGGATACCGCAACGACAACGGCATTTACGCCATATCGCTTTATGCCGACGACCAACTGGCGTACCAATGGCGCATGGACGAACTGGATTTTGACGAAACGCGCTACCTGAATGCCCATATCGACTACAGCGCGCGCATGCGCTACGGCGCCTGGTTCCACCGCTGCTTTGTGCTTCCCGGCGACCGGCTCAACAACTATTCCCGCACCGATATGCTGGGCGCTGTGGAATTGTTCAAGGACAAACCGGTGAAAATAACCCTCAAGGTGCTGGATGCACTGGGCAATACCTCAACCCTGTCGTTCAGGGTGCAGCGCGACGAGTCCATGGAAACGATCGCCGGAGCGCCCTATCAGTTCGACATGCCCTACGATGTCGATAACCGCATCGACATGGAAGATTTCTTCATGACTATGCCCAAAGGCGCATTATACGAGTCGCTTCATTTTCAATACAAAACCACACCCGATGAAAGCAACGGCATGTACTCGTCCATGTACCACCTGCACGACAACCGCACGCCCGTACAGCGCTATTTTGAAGTAGGGATCAAGCCCCGCAACCTGCCCGAAGAACTGCGCACCAAGGCGGTGATCGCCTACTGCGGCGAAGGACGTCCCGACAACTGCGGGGGCAGCTGGCGCGGCGAATACCTGGTGACCAAAGTACGGGCGCTGGGCGACTATTGCGTCATGGCCGACACCCAGGCGCCGGCCATCACCCCCGTTGTTTTCGACAGCGACATGCGGAAAAAAAGTACCATGTCGTTTCGCATACGCGACAACTTCGCCATCAACGGCAGCGCCGATGGCATGTCGTACCGGGGCACGGTAGACGGGCAATGGGTACTGTTTGAATACGACAGCAAACGCAACCGGCTCACCCATACCTTCGACGGCAGGATCGGCGCCGGCACACACCAGCTGCGGCTCAGCGTAAAAGACGACAGGGGAAACGAAGCGGTGCTGGAACGCAGCTTCACCCGTTAAAACCCGTTTCTGCCGTTCAGTGTCGCCTCTTGCGGTCCAGGTAATCCTGCGCCCGGGGCTGCTGCAGCAATTTGTACAGGCGCTCCTTGGCGCGGAACAGCTGCGCCTTTACAGTACCCAACGGAATGTCGAGCTGCGCAGCGATCTCTTCATAGCTCATATCTTCATAGTAGCGCAATTCGATCAGCCGGCGGTATCGCTTGTTGAGATGACCCAGCAGGCTTTGCATCAGCGCAATGCGCTGTTGCCTGATCATCACATCCTCCGGCGACAGCATGTCGGAAGGTTTGTTCCGCAGTCCGCTGCTCTCGAACCCGTACGCCGCCGTTGAGGTATCGGTCCACACGATCGGAACCTGCTTTTTGCGGCTGTAGTCGATACAATTGTTGAGGGCAATCCTGAACAACCAGGTGCTGAACGCGTGCGTAGGTGTGTACGATGACAGTTTGTGGAATGCCTTTTCAAAGGCTTCCATGGTGAGGTCTTCTGCTTCTGCGGGGTTTTTCACCCGCTGGAGCATGAACTGATAAATTGATTTTCTGTACCGTCCGAGTAAGGCGGAATATGCGTGCTGATTGCCCGCAACCGCGATCTGAACAAGACGGTAGTCATCCTGGGCGCGGATTACGTTGCCCCGGATGTGGTGTCCGATTACTTCCATGTATGAGCGTGTTGATTATTGATTAAAGATATAGGTACAAATGCTCCATAGTGCACTGCAAGCAGCGCGTCGTAAATCGGAACCTGGGAAAGCAAATGAAATTCGCGCAGTCTGGTAAGTATTTTTCCGTAGAGGAAAAGCAAAGAAAAACTGCGCAGCAAACAGCATAATGCAACAGTTACCATGCCAAATCCCGCAATCAATAGCACCAGCAGCAGGAAATAATGTAAGATATGCGACAAACTTAACATTGTCAGTACCATCTGGTGCCCAGGACGGTACCGCTTTCCGGCAGACAGGTGCCGGTGTTTTTGCCTCGACCAGTCGCGCCAGTCGCTTTTGCCCGGCGAATACACAAACGATTCGGGGTGCAGGCAAACGGCTACATTGCCCCTGCCGGCTGCCGCGTTTACCAGCAGATCGTCGTCGCCCGACGGCATATCCATGTGCGCTGCAAAGCCGCCGGCGCGTTTGTACAGGCTCCTTTTCCAGGCCATATTGCGCCCCACCCCCATGTAGGGCATTCCTGCCAGGGCAAAAGACAGGTATTGCACCGCCGTATATGCGGTTTCGAAACGAACCCAGCGGTTGAAAGCGCCGGGGACAGGCTGCATGGGAGCATAGCCCAGCACAATCTCAACATCGGGCCGTACCGAAAAATGGCCGGCAAGATGGGTAAGCCAGTTGCCGGATGCCGGGCGGCAATCCGCATCGGTAAGAAAAATATGGTCGTACCGGGCGGCATCGACGCCGCGCGCCAGGGCATGTTTTTTGCCGGGCCATACTTTTTCATCGATCCGGATCACCCGGAGGCGGGCATTTTGTTCGGCGAAGGCTTGCAGGACGGTGGGCGTGTCATCGTCCGATGCATCGTCTACCACCACCAGCTCCCAGGGGGCAGGATATGCCTGCGCCAGTATAGCCGGTACATTTCTTTTCAGATTGTCTGCCTCGTTGCGGGCACAAATCACCACAGAAGCTGGCGGCAGCTTGTCCGGACCTGCAACGCCGCTCTTGTTTTCGGCGGCAAATGCCAGGCGTGCAAACACACCCCACCATACTGCCAGTTGCACAAGGGTCGCGCCGAGGTACAGGTAAAAAATAATCCGGAGTAATTCGCCGCTATTCATTTTCGACTAAACGATAGGTATTTCAGCAATGAAACAAGGCAACAATACAACAACAATGTCGCGAAAATCGCCACTTTTGCGCCACACATTATGAAACGGATTATCATCGCTATTGATGGCTATTCGTCCTGCGGCAAAAGTACACTGGCAAAGGGCCTGGCCAAATCACTCCATTATGCATATCTCGACTCCGGCGCCATGTATCGTGCTGTCACGTTGTATTTCCTTGATAATCAAGTTGATTACAACGACCCGGCTGCCGTATTGGAAGCACTCCGGCATATCGAGATCCATTTTGAGCGGATCGAAGGCCAGAACCGCACGTTTCTCAACGGACGCGATGTCGAACACGATATCCGGGAGATGCGGGTAAGCGATCATGTCAGTCCGGTATCGGCGATCAGCGTCGTTCGGCGGGCCATGGTGGAGCAGCAACAGTCTATGGGCAGGCGCCGGGGCATCGTCGCCGACGGCCGCGACATAGGCACCGTCGTTTTCCCCGACGCCGAACTCAAGATATTTCTCACCGCCGATGTCGATGTGCGCACCAGTCGCCGCCACCTCGAACTCGCTGCCAAGGGCATCGACGCCGAATGGGACGAGATCAAAAGGAATCTTTCAGAGCGCGACCGCATCGATTCGTCGCGTGCCGACAGCCCGCTTCGCAAGGCCGACGACGCCGTTGTGATCGACAATACCCTGCTCTCTGAAGACCAGCAATTGGAAAAAGCACTGGCGCTGGCCAAATCAAAAATGGACCAGACACCCGGCTGACGGTTTTGACAGGCAATCATTTTGAGGACTACACATGAATTTCTGGCAAAAACCCGTCGAGACGATATACGAGATATTCCAGCGCAAGGCGCCGCACCTGAGGCAGGTACGGCATTTTCAATCGCAGGCACTGGAACGGCAGGTGGATATTGATGTTTACCTGCCACCCGATTACCACCTGTCAAAGGGGCAGTATTATCCTGTCGTGCTGTTCAACGACGGGCAGGACCTGCTCCGGATGAACTTCCCGGGTATTCTCGAGCGGCTTTATTTCGGGAAACAAATCCCGCCATGCATCGCCGTCGGCATATACGCGTCCGGCGAACGGATGCGGGAGTACGGCACCGCCCGTCAGGCCGATTATAAAGGCAGGGGCGACAAGGCTGTTTGGTACCGCAATTTTATCCTGGAGGAGTTGCTGCCCTTCCTGCACAGGCGCTTCAGGCTGTCGGGCCTGCGGGAGGAGACTGCGTTTGCAGGGTTTTCGCTGGGCGGACTCTCGGCGCTGGATATCTGCTGGGCGCATCCGCAGATTTTTGGCGCTGCCGGGGTGTTTTCCGGCTCGCTGTGGTGGCGCTGGTCGCCCGTCGACCCCACCGACCCCGATGCCGACCGGATCATGCACGATATTGTGCTGAAAACCGCGCAACCTGACAACCGCCAGCGTTTCTGGTTGCAGTGCGGCACCCTCGACGAACAGGAAGACCGCAACGGCAACGGTGTGATCGATGCCATCGACGACACCCTTGCGCTGATTGACGCGCTGCGCGAGAAAGGCATTCCGGAGCACAATATCCGCTACCTGGAGGTGCCGGAGGGAGAACATGAGCCGGTTACCTGGGGCGAGGCCATGCCCGATTTCCTGAAATGGGTACTGCCGCTCAAATAAAACGGCACTAAAAAACCCTGCCGGCGCGCACGGCACGCCAACAGGGCGAACAAAAACCTCAAGCTTGAGATAGTGGTCTGAAGAATGGTATGTACTACGGGTCTACATCCACCTGACCACTTTGATGGTTTTATTTTAACATATCGTCGTCGGAATGCATGACGAGCAGCGGCAAGCCCGCACCCACCAATGCTTTCCGGGTAATGCTTTTATGCAGGATATTCTCCCAAAATGTGCGCTGGTGTGTGACCAGTATCATGAGGTCAATCCCGTTAAACAAGGCGTATTCATTGAGTTGTTCGACTACGTCGTCGCCCGCCATTCTGGAAAACAGGAACGGATACTCCGGGGCGGCATGCTGGTAATCGACCTCAAACAGTTTCCGAATCAGTTCCAGTCCCCTTTCGTTTGCCGGGCCCACATGAACGAAGTGCATACGCCCGCCGAAGCGCCGGGCAAAAGTGACCGCCTGTTTGACGCGCAAAGCATCAAGCGAATCAAAATTACTGGCATAAAGCACCTCCTTGAAGCCCCTGAACACGACGTCGGCGGGGATGAACAGCACCGGGCAATGCGACAGGCGCGAAACCTCTGTGCTGACCGAGCCAAACAAATCACGCGCCACACCGCCGCCACCGGTTGTCCCCATGATAATCATATCCGTTTTGCGGGAGCGCTCCTCAATCACTGCCTCCGGAAATCCGTACAACACACTAAGGCTGACGGACTGGTCCGACAGTTCCGAAGGGTCTTTCGGCGCCGGCGGCTTTTGAGAAGGGGGATCGTAATGGACGTCTATTTTACCCAGGGACTCCTTTACAAAGGCTTCCAGTTCCGATTCCATCGTCTTTTTGTAGCCGGACAAGAACCCGGATGCCGATGGCAGGCTCCCTTCGAAAATGCTGTCCATCGCATAAATAATATCGAGTTTGGCTTCGAATTTTTTTGCGAGATGCCAGGCAAAAATCAGGGCCGTTTCGGCAGGCTTGCTCATGTCGACCGGCACGGTAATCGTGCGCAACCGGTAAATTTTGCTTTTCAGCAGGAAACGGTTCTGAAAAATATCGGTGATTTCCTGCACGGTAGGCACCTTGCCTTCCGAAACCACCTCGCCGTCGAGCATCAGGGCAGGAGTAGTGGAAACGCCGCTGAACCGTATCTTATTCGGCTCTGATATCTCTTCCACCCGGCTGTCCATCGGGAAGGTGGACAGCGCGAGGGTCAGATTATCCCTCAAAAGCCGGGTGTCAGCATCATGGGCGCCGAAAATTTTTATCGTGGTCATGGCGGATCATTTTAAATAAAAACAGCGGTCATTATTCCGGCTCGTACACCATATGAGGCGCTTTGGGCTTTTCATCCAGCATATGCCGCATAATATCAAACGGGGTAAGGATACCGACCAGTTCACCGTCTTTCACCACAGGCAAAGCGTGAAACCGGTTGGTGCAAAAGACCTCCAACGCTACATTAATCCTGTCGTCGGGTTCGAGTTTGCCCAGTCCCTTTGTCATAATATCTTTTACCTGAGCCCGCTTCAGGCGACTGTCATTGTCGAAACGATCTTCTTCGTACAGCGAAGCGCCGCCGAGGAAAAACATAAAATCGGTTTTGCTGACGATCCCGACAATATCCCTGAAATGCACCACGGGAATGTGGTGGAATTTGTGGGCATCAAAGATATCTTTGACCTTAAGCAGGTTCTCTTCGGGGTTGACCGTCACCAACTGATCGTGGGGGGTCATAACAGTGGATACAAGCGCAAATGTGTTCATAATGTGAGATTTTTGTTGCTGCGCACAGCAGCGATGCTGAGTTTGTTGAGACAAAGATGAGGAAGCAGGGTACCGCGAAGAATGACCTGTGTTAAATCCGGTACTGATAAAGATCAGTTGCGCCGGTTCCGATGCGGACTATTTTTCGGACACAATTGGACCAATTCAATAATGACCGTTACTTTCGCAACATTGCAGCCACCCTGCCATAATTTTAACACCACCTCTGCACCATAACATGAAAAAGATACTGGTTATCGAAGACAATGCCGACGTTCGGGAAAATCTCACCGAGATACTCACGCTGGGAGGCTATGAAGCCTTTAGCGCTGAAAATGGAAAGTCCGGCGTAGAAAAGGCGCTTGAAGCCCCGCCGGATCTTATTCTTTGCGACATCATGATGCCCGAGTTGGATGGATTCGGCGTCCTGCATATCCTGAGCCGGCAGGCCAAAACTGCCGACGTCCCGTTTATTTTCCTGACGGCAAAGGCGGAAAAGGAAGATTTTCGAAAAGGTATGTCGCTCGGCGCCGATGATTATATCATCAAACCGTTCGACGATGTGGCGCTGCTGCAAACCATCGAAGCCCGGCTGAAAAAAAGCGACCGCCTGCGGGTGGCCTCGGCGCACCATACCGGGTCGCTCGATCACTTTATTGATGAAGCGCGTGCACTGGAAGCCATCAAACACCTGTCGGAAAACCGCGAGGTGCGCCACTACAGAAAGAAAGATATCATTTTCCGTGAAGGTGAAAATCCGCGCTGGCTGTACTTCGTCGAAAGCGGCAAGGTTAAAGTGTACAAAACCAGCGAAGATGGCCGCGAACTGATCGTAAAAGTCGCACAGGCCGGCGATTTTCTGGGTTTCCTGGCGTTATTTCAGGAAGACGCCTACCCGGAAAGCGCAGCAGCCCTTGAAGACTGCGCCGTAAAACTGGTGCCCAAGTCCGACTTTGCCGCACTGGTGTTCGGCAACCGCGATGTGAACGCCCGGTTTATTAAAATGCTGGCCAGCCACGTTGCAGAACGCGAACAACAGCTCATCGAACTCGCCTATAATTCCGTACGCAAACGTGTGGCTACGGCCCTCGTACACCTGCATGAGCAGGGCGGCGCCTCCATCAACCTCTTGCGCGAAGACCTTGCCTCCCTGGCCGGAACAGCCAAGGAAACCCTGATCCGGACCCTGACGGATTTTAAAAACGAAGGGTTAGTGGACATTCACGACGGTGCAATCAATATATTGAATATCAATAAACTGCGCCATCTTCCGAACTAGGCATCTTTTCATTTACATAGAAAACATCTACTTCCCCGATGTGCCGCGCAGGAAATCGGCCTCGATAGGAACAGTCAAAATCATCTTTTACGAGTGCATGGGTGGCCTCTGAAATACCGATCTCCCCTGGTTCGCAGAGCTGCTCCATGCGGGAGGCGATGTTGACGGTTTCGCCCCATATATCGTAGGCGATCTTGCTGCTGCCCACGACACCGGCGATCACCTGACCTGCGTGAATACCGATACGCATATCGAACGCATACCCGAAAGCACTGCGTTTTTCTTCACTGTGCCGCCTTACAAAATCGCGTATTTCCAGCGCCGCCCTGATCGTATCGTGCACATGGGTGCTTTTCGGGGTTGGGAGCCCGCCCGCGCACATGTAGCTGTCGCCGATTGTTTTGATTTTTTCCAGTCCGTGACGTTTGACGATCTCGTCGAACGCGCCAAAATAGAAATCGATCTCCTTTACCAGTGCTTCGGCGCTGAGGGTGCGGGCAAATGCCGAAAAGCCGGCAAAATCGGTGAACAATACCGTCGCCGAGGAGTACGTCTTTGCCGTCGCATAACCGGTCGACTTCAGTTCGTCGGCAACCTCCTTTGGCAGCAGGTTGTTGATCAGCGCTTCCGATTTTTCGTTTTCTTCCAGCAACATCTGCTTCAGCGAGGCCTGAAAACGCAACGAACGCTCCATCAGGTAGTAAACAACAGATGTGGTCAGGATAAAATTGGCTTCAAAGAAGAGGATGCTGATCCCGTGCGGCGTCCCGGCTGACGGTTGCCCAAGAAAATATTCGATTGTCCCGCAAATCACCTGCAAGGCTACAAATGCGGCAAAATACCAGCGTGCGGCCCTCCATTCGTTGAAAATAAGCGCTCCGAGGGGGGCCAGGAACGAAATCAGTACAAACCCGCTACCGGCAGTGTACCCCCCGTGCATTATTTGCGCCACAGGCGGCAGGATCAGGAACAGTAAAAATTGCAGGTGCTTGAAAAAGAAATAGTTGCCGGAATACAGGAGCCAGGCAAGTCCTGCAATTGTCGACAGGCAATATACACGGGTCGTCCACCAGCTGAACGGATAGCCCAGCGCATCGTACAGCATATTATATAATACAGCCGACAGCATGATCATACCGACCAGAAACAGGCCAATTATTCGCTTATCAGTCACCTCAGGGTCCGGATTGGCGAAATGGAATTTCCGATGCAGAAAGTCTTTGATCTGCGGCGATATCATTGCGCTAAGGTAATTCGTCATTTCGTCATTCGTCATTTCGTCGTTTCGTCAATATTGTTTTGGTGTAAACAATTTACCCAACTTCCAATAAGCCAGGTTCAGCCCAGTCGTTTACCTGCTCGGTAAGAGAAAATTGTTCGCATCCTGTTCACAGCATTACTTCGCAGCACAATTCATCATCCATCATTCATCATCCATCATTCATCATTATACTATATGCGCCATCTCAAAAGTATCCTGATCGCTTTCCCGCTGTTCATGTTCGCCTTCTTCGCTTGCACGTCCGGCGACGACAACTCATCCGGCAACATCACGCCTGCAGCGGGCCAGTGGAAAATCACCTATTTTTTCGACAAGCAAGACAAGAGCAGCAACTACAGCAACTACACGTTTGAATTCGACAGCAACGGTAGTATGAGTGCCACCAACGGCAGCCAGACCTGGAGCGGAACCTGGCAAACCGGATTTGACGACAGCGCCGACAAGTTTCTGATCGACTTCATCGGAACCGTGCCCAGCGCTTTATCTGAACTGGAGGAGGACTGGAGAATAATTACCGTAAACGACAACTTGATGCACTTTGAGCACACCAGCGGCGGCAACGGCGATACGGATGTGGTGAAATTCACCAAAATTTAAGTGGAACATAATTTTCCCACAGACAACAATTGCCACCATCCTGCCGTATTTCCCGAAAAGATTATTCTAAAAGTTTTCATTTGGTTTTTTGGGGTTTTAGTGGGCCGGATGTAACGTCCGGCCTGCTTCTTTTTATCGCATACCATCGCTTTAACGGCTGTATCTTTAAAAAAATCAAAACCCGGCCTACCTTTACGGCATGAAGCGCGTCTTTGTCTGGATTCTGATACTTCAGTTCATTACCGGCCACAACCTCCTGGCCGAGCTGGTGCGGACGCCTTCCCTCCTGGAGCATTACCAGACACACCGGCAAGAAACCCCCGACCTTTCCTTTGCAACATTTATCTGGCTGCACTATTGCAACCCGCAACACGAACAGTCAGACAGCCGGCACGCCGGCCTGCCGCTGCATTGTGAACACGGCATCGCCGCAGAATCGGTTGTTCCGATGCCCCTCGTCGTCGAGATTTCCCCCGACCAGGCAATACCCGTCCGGGAAGGCCTGCCGATACTTGAAGAGCGTATTCCGCACAACGACTATTCGTTTGGCCTCTTCCGCCCACCCATAGCATAGTTCCGTTTGCTTTTTCCCTGCTCAAAACCGCCGCGTATGCCGCTGCGGCTTTCGCTTATTTGCCATGCTGTTGAGCAAACCGAACGGATTGATTCCGGTTCGATAGCAATAAACCGCTCGACCGATGGCTCTTCAACAACGAACTATGTTTCAAAAGATCATATCACTTTCGCTTCAGAACAAACCTATTGTAGGACTTCTGATGCTGGCGCTCATCCTGGCCGGTTTGTGGTCGTTCAGCCGACTGCCGATCGATGCCATGCCCGACATCACGAACAATCAGGCCCAGGTGCTCACCATTTGCCCTACCCTGGCCACTCAGGAAGTGGAGCAATACGTCACCGCACCGATCGAGCACGCCGTGCGCAACCTGCCGGGGGTAGTCGAACTGCGCTCGATTTCAAGGTTCGGGCTGAGTGTCATCACCGTCGTATTTCGGGAAGACATGGACCTGTACCGCGCGCGCACCTTGCTCAATGAAAAGATTCAAACCCTTTCCGACCTGATCCCGCAGGGCGCCGGAAGACCCGAACTGGCGCCAATTTCGACGGGTCTTGGTGAGATACTGCACTACCGCATCGAACCCAAACCCGGTTACGAAGGGCGGTATTCACCGATGGAATTGCGCAACATACAGGACTGGATCGTCAAAAAACAACTGGCGGGCGTACCGGGTGTGGTGGAGATAAACAGTTTCGGCGGTTACCTTCAGCAATACGAAGTGGCCGTCGCGCCGGAACGCCTGCGCGCTGCAGGCACCGGTATCGGCGAACTGTTTGCCGCGTTGCAACATGCCAACGAAAATACCGGCGGGGCGTATATTGAAAAAAATGCTTCGGCCTACTTCATCCGCAGCGAAGGCCTGGCCCGCTCGCTCGACGATATCCGGCAAATCGTCATCCACAATAAAAACGGACTTCCGCTGAAGATCGGCGATGTAGCGGAGGTGCGCCTCGGCCACGCCCTGCGGTATGGCGCCGTTTCGCACAACGGTGAAGGAGAGATCGTGCTGGGTATTGTGATGATGCTGCGCGGCGAAAATGCCGCGAGCGTGATCCGCAGTGTGAAAGCCCGCCTGGCCGAAATAGAACCGGGCCTGCCGGAAGGCATCCGGGTCACGACTTTCCTCGACCGAGAAAATTTTGTGAACCGGACCGTCAGCACCGTCCGGAACAACCTCCTCGAAGGCGCCCTGATCGTGGTATTTGTACTGGTATTGCTTGTCGGCAACCTCAGGGCCGGACTGATTATCGCTTCCGTCATCCCGCTTTCCATGCTTTTTGCCATCACCATCATGCAAATGACGGGACTGACGGCCAACCTTATGTCGCTCGGCGCGATCGACTTCGGACTGATCGTCGACGGAGCCGTCATTATCGTGGAAGCGACCCTGCACTACCTGCACCAAATCGCCCTGAAGCAGAAAACAGGCAACGAAGCGTACCTGCAACTGTCGCGGGCAGACATGGACCGGGGCATCGAGGTTTCAGCGCAACGGATCATCCGGTCTTCGATTTTCGGGGTATTCATCATTCTGATCGTTTACCTGCCCATTTTGTCGCTCGAAGGCATCGAAGGCAAGATGTTCAAACCCATGGCGCTCACCGTTTCCTATGCATTGATCGGGGCGTTATTGCTTTCATTGACCTATGTGCCCGTCGCCTCTGCGCTGTTCCTGAGCCGGAAGATCAACCTGAAGCATTCTTTTGCAGACCGGCTCATCAGCGGCATCCGGCACCGCTATCTGCCGGTGCTGAAAATTGCCCTTCAACTGCCGCGACTGGTGCCTGCCGTTACCCTGGGACTGTTTGCAGTGGCCCTGTTCGTGTTTATGCGGCTGGGCGGCGAGTTTTTGCCCGTTCTCGACGAGGGCGATATCATGATGCACGGCTTCTGCAAGCCGGGTACCTCGCTGACCCAAACCATCGCCAGCCACGACCTGGCTCAAAAAGTGATCCTGGAAAACTTTCCGGATGAAGTGGAACAGGTCATCAGCAAGATTGGCACGGCTGAAATACCCACCGACCCTATGGCCCCGGAGACCGCCGATAATATTATCCTGTTGAAAGACAAGAAATTGTGGAAAAAAACCACTTCAAAAGAGGCCCTTGTTGGCATGATCTCCGAAAAAGTGCGCGAAGTGCCCGGTATGGCGTACGAATTCACCCAACCCATTAAAATGCGCTTCGACGAGATGATGACAGGGGTACGGTCCGACATCGCCATAAAGGTATTTGGCAACAATATGGATACCCTCGCCGCAGTCGCCGACCAGGTCAGCCGCCTGATCCGCGATGTACCTGGCGTGACCGACCTTAAAGTGGAGCAGGTAGAGGGATTGCCACAGATCGGTGTGGTGTATGATTACGGGCGCCTGGCACGCTATGGCCTCCAGGTCAGGGATGTAAACGACGCCCTGCGCACTGCATTTGCCGGTTCGGTGGCAGGTACGATTTTTGACCAGGGCCGCCGTTTCGACCTGGTCCTCCGGCTGGATACTGCCAGCCGACGCAGCATGGCCGACGTGCAAAACCTGCCCGTCGCAAGCGCCGGCGGTCAACTCATCCCTCTGGGCGAGCTGGCAAGGGTGGAATACAGGATTGGCGCGGCGCAGATCAGCCGCGACAATGCACAGCGCAGGATCGTCATCGGCGCCAACGTGCGCGGCCGCGATGTCGAGAGCGCCATCGGCGATATTCAGCAGATACTATCCGACGGGTTAAAACTGCCGTCGGGGTACATGGTCACCTACGGCGGTCAGTTTGAAAACCTTCAGGCGGCAAAAGCCCGGCTTTCCATTGCGGTGCCGGTGGCCCTGGGGCTCATTTTTGCCCTGTTGTATTTTGCCTTTAACTCCTTCAAGGAGAGCCTGCTCATTTTTACAGCCATACCCATGTCGGCCATCGGTGGCGTATTTGCGCTTTGGCTGCGCGGCATGCCCTTTTCCATTTCTGCCGGAATAGGTTTTATCGCCCTGTTCGGTGTGGCGGTACTCAACGGTATTGTTCTGATCGCCTATTTCAACGAACTGGAAAAAGAAGGCAAGGACAACGTTTACGAGCGTATCCTGCTCGGCGCATCGATCCGCCTGCGCCCGGTACTGATGACGGCTGCCGTTGCCTCGCTGGGATTCCTGCCCATGCCTATTTCGAGCGGCGCAGGCGCAGAGGTGCAGCGCCCCCTGGCGACGGTGGTAATCGGCGGGCTCATTACCAGCACCTTATTGACGCTGATCGTGCTGCCGGTGTTATACGCCATGTTTTTTGGCAAAACACCGCGCACACCCAGACCGACCCTGGCCATCCTGCTCCTGCTGACTAGCCCGGTCGTGCTGTCGGCACAAAAAACCATCACCGAGCCGGAGGCGCTCCAGATCGTGCGCGAACAACACCCTTCCGTACTGGCGGGCAATGCCGCGATTCAAAGTGCCCGGCTGCTGCGCGACGGCGCCGCGCGAAATTGGGAGCCTGCCGAATTGTACCACAACACAGCCGCCGACCCCGATCTGGGCATGTTCGGCACCTCTACCTTCGGTATTACCCAGGCCTTCCCGTCCGGAAAACAGACCCGCGCCAGCCGCAATTATTATGCGCGCCAGATGCTGGTTCACGAAGCCGAAAAAGACTTGGTCCAACACCAACTGAGCCGGGAAGTGCGCGATATTTTCCAGCATTTGAGTTATCTCGATGAAAAACGCAGGCAACTCGCGTCGCTGGACAGCCTGTACCGCCAGGCTGCAGGCATCGCGGAAAGCAGGTTCCGCGCCGGCGATATTGCGCATGACGACTGGCTGTCGGCCCGCGACCAGTCGGCGCGCATCCGGCTCGAACTGGAGACTATTGGCCATGAAACAGCCTTCGACCAGCAGGTACTCGGGCAACTGCTGGGGATGAACGAACCGCTGGTGCCTGTCGTTACGCCTTTCCGGCGCGGCGTTTTCAGTCTCGCCGACACCTCGCGTATCCGGGAAGGCGCCTTTGCAAAACTGGATGAAAGCAAAGCCGCTTTGTCAGACGCCGCCATCGGGATAGAACAGTCGCGCCGGAAACCCGTATTCATCGGAGGCTTGAATGTGCAGTATCTGGCCAACGGAAAACTGTTTCCCGGATATTCGCTCGGCATGAGGATACCCCTGGCGCAAAAAACCCTCCGCGCGCGCAGCGATGCCGCCGGACTACAGGCCGAGGCGACCCGTGCCCATTACGAAGCGACCATCAGGACCCGGCAAATGGAACTGGCGCACCTGCTCCATGAGGTGGAGAAATATGAAATACTGCTCGATTACTACGAAAAAGACGGAAAAGAACTGGCTGCCGGACTGAAACGCTCTGCGTTCCTGCGCTATGCGGCAGGAGAAACGGAATACACCGAATTCGTGCAGGCCGGCGACCGGGCCTTGCGCATCGAGATGGACTACCTCGACAACCTGCACATGCTGAACCGCACCTTCCTGGAAATTGAAGCCCTGCTCCCCTGATTATTACAAAACACTCAACATCAACACCATGCGATATATATTTTTGCTGACAACCGCCCTTTCCTTTTTCTCCTGCAACAACCGGCCGGCCGCACCCGGCCCGGCTGAACAACCTGAATCTGCAACGCCGCAACAGGACGGCCCGATCCACCTCAGCGCGGCACAGATAAAGCGCGCCGGGGTGCGTTGGGGCGCACCCGAGCAGCGCAGTTTCGGCGCCGAACTGCCCCTCACAGGCGAATTGCGCATCCACCCCGAGCACCGCGCCCTGGTCAGTGCCTTTTCTGACGGTATCCTTTCCGGCCTTCATGTCACGCTGAACAAATCGGTTCGCAAGGGCGAGCGCATCGCCACCCTGCGCAAATATGACCTGGTAGATATCCAGCAGCAGTTTCTGGAAAACCGCGACCGAATGGCTTTTTTGCAGGCCGATTACGAGCGTTATCAAACGCTGAAAAGCGAAAATGCCACGGCACTCAAAAACTTCCAGAAAGCAGATGCCGACCTCCGCGCCGCAACGACGGCAAAGCAGTTGCTCGCCGCCAAACTCAGGCTTTACGGCATCGATAGCGAACGCCTTACCGCCGACAATATCCGGACGGAATTGACCATCACCGCTCCGGTCGACGGCATTGTAACTGCTATACATTCCAGTCCGGGAAGCGCCTTGCAGGCAGGGGCATCTATCTGTGAAATAGCGGATTTTTCGGCGCTGCATGCCGATCTCTTTGTTTTTGAAAAAGATATGCTGAAGGTAAAACCCGGACAAAAGGTCAAACTTTCCTTCCCAGGGTCGCCCGCCGTCGCACTGGATGCCGTGGTATCAGGGATAGACCGCGTCGTCGATCCCGAAAAAAACGCCTTGCGCATTCACGCCCGCATACCGGATACAAAGGGTCTGAGCCTGTCGGACGGCGCCTATTGCGAAGCGCAACTACAGGTTGATGCCCTGGCGCTGATGCCTGCGTTGCCACAGGAAGCCTTTGTCCGGGAAGGTCTGGAGGAGTATATCCTGCTACTGGAATCTGAAGCGGATGGCGCCGCAGCCTTTCGCGCTGTTCAGGTAAAAACCCTGGGTACGCAGGATGGCTTCACGGCATTTATTCCCAAAACGGAGCTGCCGAAGGGCGCCGTCGCGGTACACCGTGGGGCATACTACGTGTGGTCGCAGGGGAAAGTCGAGGAATTCAGCGAGGAGGAGTAGCGCTTACGGACCTTATCTTGTCGCGCAGGAATCCGCTCAGCATTTCCAGCCCGCCGTTGAAGTCGCTGTTGTTGTTCACCACAATATCGGCCTCTTCCTTGTAGGGCAGGATGTATTTCTCAAAGGAGGGCAATACATGGTGCTGGTACTTGTACAGCACATCGCTGAGCGGATAGCCGCGTTCTTCCTGGTCGCGCAGAATACGGCGGATGACCTTCAGGGTTTCCTTGGCATTAATGAATATCTTCAGGTCGAGCATGGGGGTGATCTTTTTGAAATGCAGCACAAAAAGCCCTTCGATGACAATAACCGGTGCGGGGCGGAAAGTCAGGATTTTGGGTTCGGCTTCCGGGTTATTGAACGAATATTCGAGGATAGTGACGGTCTCGCCCGAGAGCAAGGACCTGATGTCGTTGCGGAATTTTTTCTTGTCGAACGACCTGGGCAGGTCGAAATTGTACTCTTCATTCGGGTCTTTATGCTGCTGTTCGCGGGGCAAATAATAGTCATCCTGCGAAATAATACAGAGTTCCTGTTCGGTAAACTGCTTGCGCAACTGGCGGATAAAACTGGTCTTTCCGCTGCCGCTGCCGCCGCTAATGCCAATAACGTAAGGTTTCATGTCGTGCGTTGTGAATAATGAATGCCGGTAATCTGTTGTGTTTTTCAGGCCGCAGTGGTCAACCTGCTCCACGGCGCACAACACCTCCGTTTCCGTACGGCGAAAATAGGCTTTCGGGCAAAATTTCTGCATACCAATAGCACTGCGTACTTTTCGGCGACATTATCTGAAACCTTAAACTTACTGTATGGATTTTCTCGTCAATATAATGCGTGGTTTGCTGGGACTTGTTTTTTTACTGGGCACTTGTTATCTGTTGAGTCGAAACCGCAAAGCCATCAACTGGCGGCTGGTTGGTTCCGGTATCGGGCTGCAAGTACTCTTCGCCATACTGGTGCTCAAAGCGCCCGGCGTCAGCTGGGCTTTCGATCAGTTTGCAAGTATTTTTACCTATATCATTCAATGGTCGGAAAATGGCGCGAGGTTCCTGTTTGGCGACCTGGCCACCGGCGACAAGGGATTTGGATACATATTCGCGTTCCGGGTGTTACCTACCGTGATGTTCTACTCGGCGTTATCGGCAGTTTTGTTTTATTTCGGCATTCTGCAGCGCATTGTCTATGGCATCGCCTGGGTACTGACGCGCAGTATGGGCCTCAGCGGGCCGGAAAGCCTGGCTTCCGCAGCCAATGTTTTTATCGGCCAGACGGAAGCGCCGCTGATCATCCGGCCTTACCTGGCTAATATGTCGCGTTCGGAAATGCTGTGCCTGATGACCGGAGGCATGGCCACCATCGCAGGGGGTGTTTTTGCCGCTTATGTGGGATTTCTGGGCGGGAGTGACCCTCAGCAGCAACTGCTTTTTGCCCGGCACTTACTCGCCGCGTCGATCATGTCGGCGCCGGCAGCGATTGTCTGCGCCAAAATCCTGATGCCGGAAACGGAGAAACAGGATATTGAAAAACTGACGCACACCGATACCCATGTGGGCGACAACCTGCTCGACGCCATTGCAGCAGGTACCACCGACGGACTCAAACTCGCGGTGAATGTGGGCGCCATGCTGATCGTGTTCACCTCGCTTGTCTTTATGCTCAACTGGATACTCGAACATACCGTGGGTTCGTGGACCGGCCTGAACGGCTATATCCAAACCGCTACGGAAGGCCGTTTTACCGGACTGACCTTTACTTACCTGTTGGGGCAGCTATTTTCGCCGCTGGCCTGGCTGCTCGGCGTATCCTGGAAAGATTGCGCGTTGGTTGGCCAGTTGCTGGGTATGAAAACCATGATCAACGAGTTTGTCGCCTATGGCGCATTGGGCGATATCCAGAAAACGATTACTATGGACCCCAAATCGGTCATCATCGCATTGTATGCCTTGTGCGGGTTTTCCAACTTTGCCTCTATAGGTATTCAGATCGGCGGCATCGGAACCCTTGCCCCAAACCAGCGCAAAACCCTGACCGAACTCGGATACTGGTCGCTGATCGGCGGCTCTGCTGCCTGCTTCATGACGGCAACTATCGCGGGAATGCTGCTATAGGCACGTTTTGAATGATGAATGGTGAGAATGATGAATGATGAATGGTGAGAATGATGAATGATGAATGGTGAAAGGATGAATGGTGAGAATGATGAATGGTGAGAATGACGAATGGTGAGAATGACGAAAATGACGAATGACGATAATGACGAAATGACAAACACCCCGCTCCGCCTGCTGTTCCAACGGCATGTCGCACAAACCTCGCCTGCGCCGCTGGGTCTGGAAATTGAGCGCGCCGAGGGGTGCTGGCTTTTCGACCGGGATGGAAAGAAATACCTGGACCTGATTGCCGGGATCGGCCCGAGCGTGCTGGGGCACCGCCATCCGAAGGTTCAGGCGGCTGTGGAAGCGCAACTGGGCCGGTATTGGCATACCCTCGTGTATGGCGAATTCGTCCTGACACCGCAGGTAAAGTACGCCCAATTGCTGGCCGAAAACCTGCCCGGACTGGACTCGGTCTACTTCGTCAATTCCGGCGCGGAAGCAGCCGAGGGCGCTATGAAACTCGCCAAACGCTTTACCGGACGGCCTGATTTTATTGCGTGCCGGAACGCCTACCACGGCAGCACACAGGGCGCCGCCAGCCTGATGTCGCCCACAGATTTTACCCTTGCCTTTCAGCCTTTGCTGCCCGGCATCCGGCACATTGATTTTAACAGCGACCATGATCTGGAAAAGATCAACCGCCATACTGCGGCGGTTGTGGTAGAGACGGTACAGGGCGAAGCCGGGCTGATTCCGCCCCGCCCCGAGTGGCTGCAGGCGCTGCGCCGGCGCTGCAACGAAACGGGCGCCCTGTTGATCCTCGACGAAATACAGGCCGGCATGGGGCGAACGGGACAATTGTTTGCCTTTAGTCGCTATGGTATCGTGCCTGATATTTTACTGCTGGCCAAGGGATTCGGCGGCGGCATGCCGCTCGGCGCGTTTATCGCACGGCGCGAGCTGATGCAGATCCTGACGCACGATCCGGTGCTCGGACACATCACTACGTTCGGAGGCCATCCGGTATGCGCAGCGGCAGGGCTTGCCACCCTGGAAACATTGCTGTCTACTGATCTGATGGAAAATACAGGCGCCAAAGAGGCGCTTTTCCGGCAACTGCTGATACACCCGGCCATCCGGGAAGTGCGCAGCGCAGGTCTCTGGCTTGCCGTAGACCTCGGAGATGCCGCCAAAGTGCAGTCGGTGATCGCGCATTGCATTAGCCGCGGACTAATCACCGACTGGTTTTTGTTCAACGACCGGAGCCTGCGTATTGCTCCGCCGCTTATTATTTCCGAATCTGAAATACGGTGGGCATGTCAGGTGATACTGGAAGCCCTCTGAAGCAATATTTAGTTTTTCATCCATTTTGTCGGCACCGCCAGCACCGGAATATCGGAGTGGTTGACGGTATCTTCCGTCGTGCTGCCGAACAGGAGGTGCGATAATCCTTTCCGCTGGTGCGTTGCCATAACGATCATATCGGCCTCGTACTGATCGGCCACGGAAAGAATGGAAGACTCTTCAAAATAGGATTGGCCCGTCATGATGACGTCAGGCTTGGAAAGCCCGGCCGCTTCTGCCAGTTGTTTTTTCCGCAGTTCAGCCGAACCGTCGGTTGCATATCCCTGGGGATTGTTCAGGTACAATACCTTGACGCGGAAGTCGAAAGATTTCTGCCATTCCGCAAGGTAGTTGAACACCGGCTGCTGGTCGTCTTTCAATGTGGAAGGCAACAGCACTGTTTTCAGGGAAAACGCCTGAACGCTTTCAGGGATAGCCAATATAGGGCAGGGAGATGTTCTGATGACCTTTTCCGTATTGGAGCCGATAAAAAATTCGCTTGCTCCGGAAGCGCCTTTGGTACCCATAACCACCAGGTCAACGCCATCCGACTCGGCCGCTATACGCACGCAGGAATACAGAAACCCGTCTCCGATGCGGGTCACTGTCTTGACATCTTTGTATGCCGGGTTTTCGTGCAGTTCTTTCTGCAATTGTTTGAGCAGGAATTCTGCAGATTCATCGTACACCTCGTCGCGGGCAAAATCTGTTGGAGAAGCGAATTCCGAAAGCGGCATGGCAAATGCGGCTTCCACATTTACATGGAGCAACTCAAGGGTAGCACCGGTAACCCGGGCAATTTCAGCCGCCACATGTAACGCGTTTTTGGAATTAGCAGAAAAGTCGACCGGAACCAATATTTTTTTCATGGCTTGCAATGGTTTTTGATTCAATGGTACAAATGTCCCCTGCTACAGGCGGGCTAACGATGATCTCTGTCAGGGTAGGTGTTGATTTAAAACGTACACCTGCACAGGGAAATTAAGCAGGTCATTGTTTCAAAACGGCATTGCCCACTGCGCACTCCAGGCAGCGTTTGGCATCGCACCAGCGCGTTTTTAATTGAATCAGCGACTGGGTATGGTAGGCATTTCCGGCGCGAATACCCAATTCCGCCCAGCCGTCTATAATGGTGTTGGACTCGGCCGGAATCTCTTCCAGCAGGCTCAGTGCCCGTTTCTGACAGGTTTCCAGCATTTTTGTTTTTCCATAATGAAACAGGAACGGCGCGATGGTATTGACGATCAGCAAATGCACAAAATCCCGGCCGGCGGTTTTGGCTCTTTTTACGGAGGGCTTGTCAAACTGAAAATGGGTGCTCCAATACGCATGCGGCTGCACCTCGAAGAGATTTTCCAGTTCGCGCAGGTTGCGTGCTTCAAGAACACCTGAAAACAAATGCACCGATTGGTTCACCAGCGCACAAAATTGCGCCAGCCGCACCGTGGGGAAATTGGCCGGGCGCAGGCGCAAAAACTTCCATTGCCCGGAAGCGAGGGGGGTGAGCTTGTATTTGTGTTGTAAAAACCGGTACTCAGCGGCCAGTTCACCTGGATAGTCGTCGCTGAAGGGGCCTTCCAGCAGTCCGGCCTGTCCGAAGATCAGTGCCTCAATCTGTTTGGGATTGTTCTTGTGCTTTGCCAAAAGCAGCAGCGGCAGCGACCGTGCCAGCGCTTCAAACGGTTCGGCGTTGACTTTCAGCCCGAAACTGCGCGCCAGCAGGCGGTAGAAGGCCGTTTCCCAATGGTTTTCGGTAGTGGCAAGCATTTCGGCAATTATGCCGGTTTTTTGCTCCAGACGCTCTACCAGCAGGCGGTCGAGCCAGTTGAGCCGGATGATCTCCGGCACCGCGGGCAGGAAGCCCTGGCAGGGAATCCAGGCACGCTCGTGTTCGAGTCGTTGATAGGTCTCCAGCACCCTGGGCGGTATGCGCCCTTTTAATTCAAGACATGGAATGGGCTCGCCTCCGCTGCTGCGCAGCACGGGCTGGTCTTCTTCCAGCACGACGTGCAACACCACATTGTCGTACGAAGGATCGTCGGAATGCCGGTGTGCCATCCATTCGGAGGAACGGAGGTGTATTTCCACATTGCCGGCCCAAAGCGTGCCGGCGATGCGCAGCCGGGCATTGAAAAAATCAGGGCCTGCATGGGTATTCCATTCTCCGGGATGCAGTATTTCGAGGGAATGTCCGGTGGTGGTACAGAGGTTTTGGGCATCGAAGCGGCGCCAGCGCCACAGGAAGTGGAGGAAGGATTCGCGCATGAGGGGGTAGGTTGAAAGGTTATAAATCGTTTCAGGGGTGTGGGGTGTGAGGTGTGGGGGTGGGGGGTGGGGTGTGGGGTGTGAGGTGCGGGGCGTGGCGTGGGTTAAATTCGCATAGACAAAGATAGAAACTATTTAATGCCAGGCAATATGGTTTATGGCTTTAAACCCGCAACCCCCAACCCCCAACGCTTTCTATTTCACTCGCTTGCCCTCCATTTCACGCCCGGACTGGAACAGCACCATTTTTGCGACAGCCCCTTTGTCGTCGGGGTAGAACTCGACGGCGGCATCCACCATTTTCAGGAAAAATCGGGTGGGTGTCTCGGCAAATACCTCGAAACGCTGTTGACCGGTAGCCTGACAAAACAGTTGGGCGCCCTCGCGCGTGACGGTAATACTGAAGCCGGGGGCCAGTTCGTATTCCCCAAGAAACTTGTCCAGATCCGCCTCCGACAGCCGTATTTCGGGTTTGGCGGCGGGAATGGGCTTGTCTGTTTTGACCCACAGGTTATCGTCGGCCGTTCGGTCGCTCACAACGGCTTTTATCACTTTTTTATCCCCGGTTGCCGCCTTTACAAATGTGATACGGGCTGTCGATTTTTCGAAGTAAAATTGGTCCGCAGCGAACGGAATGATCTTGTACCTGGAGCCTCCGGTGCGCAAGGAATACAGTTGACCGTTCTCTACAGTGATGATTCGTTGTTCTTTCTTGTCGTTTTCATACACGCCGGTATATTGTTCGAGGGTGGCGCCATCTACCTGGATCGCCGCAGGGGTGAAGGGCTTGCCGATAGCCAGGGCGGCTACCCTGGCGCTGAGATCGCGGGGTGGCTCACAGTCACAATTGGTCAGTATAGCGACGCAGACGTCTTCTTTCGGCAGGTAAAGGAGATCGCTTAAGAAGCCGTGTATGCCGCCGCCGTGTTCCACGGTGGGGCTGCCGAACAGGTTGCCCATTTGAAGGCCGTAGCCGTAGTGGGTGCTGGAACCATCGGGCAGGATATATGGCGTGATCGCTTTTTTGAAGGATTCCGGCCTGATTACCTTGCCGCTGTGGAGGGCTTTGGTCCAGGTATACAGGTCTTCTACCGTCGACATCAGCGAGCCTGCCGCATAAGGCTGGGTCATGCTGAGAAAAGCGGCATTGGTATAGGCATCGCCTGCTCCGCTCCGGGAATATCCCGCCGCCCGGTTCCTGATAAGGGGCTCCACATCGCCGTAGTAAGAGTTGTGCATGCCGAGCGGTTTGAAAATATGTTCGCTGATGTAGGCGCTATACGATGCTCCGGATACCTTTTCAATGATATAACCGAGCAGGAAATAGCCGGAGTTGTTGTATTGGTATTTCGTTCCGGGTTCAAAATCCATCGGCTGATTTTTGAAAAAATCGATCAGTGCTGCGGGCGTGAAGTCTTTGCGCTGCACTTCCGGCGTCCATACTTTCATTTCGGTGTAGCTTTTGATGCCCGAAGTGTGGGTCAGCAAATGCTCGACAGTGATCTTCCTGCCCAGGGTGGGGTAGTCGGGGATGAATTTGGTCAGGTCGTCGTCCAGCGATAGTTTGCCCTGTTCCATGAGTTGCAGGATGGCTGCCGCCGTGAATTGTTTGCTGACCGAGCCGATTCGGAACACATGATCGGGCCGGAGCGGGACACCGAGTTCGAGGTTGGCCATGCCGAAGGCCTTATGGTAAATGATCGCGTCTTTTTTGGCGACCAGTACCGCTGCACCGGGGCCGTCGGGCTTGAAGGACTCCTCGAAGAGTTTGTCGAATGTCGCGTCGAGGTTTTGGGAATAGGCCGGAAGAAAAGAGGCTAAAAGAAAAAAGAGCAGAAGCCGCAGATTTAATTTCATCGTGGTCTTATTTTATTGATGATGGAATAATTCACCGGAAAAATGGTGTTTCAGGGTTGTATCCAGCTGAATTTGATTTCGTAATCCGTTTATTTGCAACTTTATATACACAAACAAAAATTTCCCATGGAGACACTATTAGATTTTTCCAAACTATCCGGCTCTTTACCATTTATGCTCCAAAATCTGTCGGCGCGATACTGACCCTTGTTTTGGGAATGTGGCTGGCCAACTGGCTGACCGGCCGGATCCGGGCTGCAATGAAATCCCGTGCTGTTGACGAACATGTGGTGCCGTTTATTGCATCCATTATTTCGGTGGGTCTGAAAGTGATGGTTTTGCTCAGCGTTGCCGGCATGTTTGGTATCGAAACGACGTCGTTTGTCGCGATATTCAGCGCCCTGGCCTTTGCCATCGGCCTGGCTCTTCAAGGCAGTCTGGGGCATTTTGCCAGCGGGGTGCTCATCCTGATCTTCAAACCATATAAAGTTGGCGACCTGGTAAATATTGGTGGCAATATAGGCGATGTGGAGGAAATACAGGTGTTCAACACTTTGCTGCTTACGCCTGACGGCAAACGGGTGATCATTCCCAACGGCGTGGTGACGGGAGGTGTAATCATCAATATCTCCGGCCCGGGCACTATCCGGGTGGATATGACTTTCGGGATCAGCTACCGCGACGACATTGATCGCGCCCGCAAGGTTATACAGGAAGTTGCCGACGGTTGTCCCATGGTCTTAAAAACGCCACCGATCGATATCCTGGTCAGCGAACTGGCCGACAGTTCCGTCAACTTTGCCGTGCGCCCCTGGTGTAAGAGCGAGCACTTCTGGGACGTGTATTTCTACATGCACGAACATATCAAGAAGGCATTCGACAAATCGGGCGTATCTATTCCGTTCCCGCAAATGGATGTGCATTTGCCCAAGGCAGGATGATCGCCCGTCTTTCCTACAAAGGGGGGGGCTAAAAAATCACCGGGCTGAAAGCGATTTGTTTCAGCCCGGTGCATGTATTCCGGTATCGAACAACCAGATTTAGTTACTGGCGATCACATTGTACTCCTTGGCCAGGTATTCTTTCACCCATTCGGTCGTGACCGATTTTGGCCGCTCCAGCGGCAGGTGCATGGCGCGTGCCCAGCATTGGGCAGCCAGCACACCCAAAGAACGGCTGACGCCAAAAAGTACGGTGTAGTAATTGTATTCCTTGAGTCCGTAGTGAATGAGTACGGCGCCGGAGTGCGCGTCCACATTCGGCCATGGGTTTTTAACCTTGCCGAGACTGCTCAGGATAGGAGGCACCACGTCGAATATCTTCCATACAACTTTCACGAGATCGCTGTCGGGTACGTTGTCTTCACAGAACTGGCGCTGCGCCATAAAGCGCGGGTCCGGTTTGCGCAAGACAGCATGGCCGTAGCCGGGTATCACACGGCCGCTGGCAATCGTGCTTTTTACGTATTCCGCGATCTGCTCGCGGCTGGGCTTGGTGGTACCCAGGGTCTCGACCATTTTTTGTATCCAGCGGATCACCTCCTGGTTGGCGAGGCCGTGCAGGGGACCGGCCAGCGCATTCATGGCGGCACTGAGCGACAGGTAGGGGTCGCTGAGGGTGGAGCCTACGAGCTGGGTGGTGTGCGCCGAAGCGTTGCCGCCTTCATGGTCGGCGTGGATGGTGAGAAACAGGCGCATGTATTCCTGGAAGCCGGCGTCTTCATAACCGAGCATATGGGCAAAATTGGCGCCCCAGTCCAGTGAAATATCAGGCAATACCTGTTCGCCTTTGTGGTATACCCGGCGGAAGACATAGGCCGCCACACGCGGCAGGCGCGCGATGAGGTTCATCGTATCTTCGTAAGTGGCATCCCAGTATTCCGTTTTGTTCATGCCGGAATTGTAGCGCTGGGCAAACACACTCGTATTTTGCATGGCCATAATGCCGACGACAAATTGCGTCATCGGGTGGGCGTCGATGGGAAGGGCGTCGATGGCGCGAAAAACGTGTTCCGGTACGTTCGAACGGCGCACCCAGGCCTCTGTGACCCATTTTACCTGTTCTTTCGTGGGAATTTCGCCGACCAGCATCAGCCAGAACAGACCTTCCGGCAGGGGTTCCTTGCCGCCCGGTGCGCGCGGCAGTTTTTCACGAAGTTCGGGAATGGAGTATCCCCTGAATCGAATGCCTTCTTCAGCGTCGAGTAGCGAGGGCTCCCAGATCATGCAGGTGATGTCGCGCATCCCGCCGTATACCTGGCTGAGTACCACATCGTCTACTTTTTTTTCGCCATGTTCCCGGAGTATTTCTTTAACCTCGGCAGAAAGGGCCAGTGCTTTCTTTAAAAATTGTTCTTTTAATTGATCCATAAAACAGAATGAGGATTAGGGCAAGCTGTGTGCGTAAAGGTAAAACTTAAATGTTTACTGAACTAACAGAAGGCCAAAGGTTTGGTTGTCAAAATTTGCTGAAAATGAAAATGTTGGGCCACGGAAAAGTGTTTTTTAAGCGCCTGCCGGTTTAATAGGCGCCAAAGTATCTTCTCAGAAACCACTCGGTAGCCAAAAGCCCCGCCAACAGGGCAAAAATCCATTTCAGGTTGATCAGCGGATTGGTTTTGGTGGTTTGGTAAATGACCGGTTTGACGGTTCGGTTCGACCTGATCTTTTCCGCGATTCCTGCAATGCTGTCGGGGGCTACCATTTCACCCCCGTACTTTGCACTCAGCTGCCGAAGCACGCCGTGATTGGCTGTCGTTTCAAACAGTTCCAACTGGATGGGTTGCACGCTGAACCGGCCCTCGAAAACGAGATTTTGTCCGTTGAAGGTCGTCGTTGCCTTGAACGTATAATTGCCTTCCGGCAGGATGCCGGCATTGAGGGAATACGCCTTGCCCAGTTTGTTGAAGGTATAGGTGAACTCTTTCCCGGCGCGGTTGCGTATGCTCATGGCTACGTCGGAGTCGTTGGTGAGTTCGTAATTGTCGTTGTACAGTTCCGCGCCGAAAGTGACGGGCTCGTTTTCATTAAAAATGCTCTTGTCGAGGGTCACCCGGAATTTCCGCTTGTCTTCTTTCAGGGAAAGGTACTGCACGGATTTGCCGACCAGTTCGTCGAAGATGTTGTGGTTCTGGTGCTGCAGGTAGTCGAACAATCGCCAGCGCCACAGACCTTCACCGAAAAAAATGCCCGTGCGGATACCGTTGGTTTCGCCGAAGGCGAGCAGGGGCTGATCGGTATCTTCCCGGCCGATGCGTTTCCAAAGCAATACCTGCGCCTGTGCGGTGGCAGAAAAGTTGCCGAACGCGGAAGTCACCGGATTGAACTTGGGCAGTTCGGACAATACGGCAGGGTCGAGCGTAAACGCCGCAAACTGTGGCGATACCTTGCCCTGCACATCGTCGCTTTGCCGGCCGTCGCTTTGTACGGCGGCAAGTCCCTGCACGCGGGCAAGGGCGCTGTAACTCGTTTGCATGCCTGCAATAAACATACGCGGGATGCGCCGGTCGTCGAGTGTTTTCAGTAAGCCGGCGATGTCGTGGCTGCCGGAAGGCAGGTTGTGCAGGATGACAAAGTCGTATTTGGACACATCGAGTCCCGGTTCGCCGGCATTGGCCACCGAAACCTGGTAGTTTTTGTTGTTTTCCAGGGTCTGGCGAATAGCCGTGATGTCGGGATGCGGGCTGTTGGCCAGCAACAGTATTTTCTGGCGGGCATCTAGCACATCGATGAATATTTCCTTGCGGTTGTTTGCTTCGGATGCTTCTCCCGGCAGTTTGGCCAGACTGATTCGGTATTGCACGACCCCGGGCTGGTCGGCCTCCAGCGTGATTTCTTTTGTGCTGAAGAAGTCGTTGCCGCTGATGCTGACCGGTATGCTCTGTAGCGTCCTGGTTTGATCGCCGTCTATCTTGCTGATATTCAGAACGCTCTGCTGACCGCCGAGGTTGGTAGCGGCCACATCGATTTGCAGGGTGAACTGATCGCCCAGGTAAGCGATCTTGTTGTGAAAAACGCGTTTGATGAGCAGGTCTTTTCTCGGTGTGGTATCGCCCAGCGCCACCGTATATACCGGCGCCGCGATTTGCGCTTCCGAATAGGCAGGGTTGCTGCCTTCGTTGTAAATGCCGTCTGTAGCGACCACCACAGCGCCGAGGTTCTGTCCGCCGTACAGGTCGTACACCCCGCGCATCAGTTCTGAAAGGTTGGTGACTTTATCTGTAAAACCGAAGTCGACGCCTTCGCGTACCGCGTCGCCAAAAGAGAGTTCGTGCACCTCGTAGTCGTTGGCGAGCGCATCGCGCAGCGACTGCCAGTTTTGCCTGTATTGGTCAAGGGCTTTGTCCTTCAAACCGACGGCTGCGCTTTCCGATTCGTCTTGCGCCAGCACCACAATCGGCTTTTTGGTTTCGGTAAGCAGGCTTTTCAGCAGCGGCGACAGCAGCAGCGCACTAAGAATGGTTACGGTGAGCCAGCGGAGTATGCCCAGCCCCAGGCTCAGCCGCGGCGCCTGTTCCCGAAACGTCGTGTCTCGGTAATACAACAGCATGGCGTAACCCAGTCCAAGCAGCACGCAAAAAATCAGGAACCAGGCGGGATATTGAAATGATAGATCTAGCATGGAATAGTGTTAGTCGACGATTCGTCATTCGACAATAACGAACAAGGGACGCAAATTTGAGGAAATTGTTGCGAAACATCCGCGTTGCTTTCGACTGAAAACAACATGTGCCTCCCGGAAAGCGGGGTAAAGGAAGATTTTTGCAAAATCACGGCTAATGGATTAGGCCGGGCGCCTGAACTTGAAAATCTTTGCAGCGACCATGAAACGGAGGGGATGGTCTACTGCGGCCCCTCCTGTGGCATCTTCCTCCCATTCCCGAGTACTAAAATACCCGTACCATGATACGACAACCGGCTTTATTGTTTTGCATCCTGTTTGTTCAGCAACTTTCGGCCCAGGGATTTTGCGCCGGCGATACGGTTGTTTTCACCGAAACAGTCCATCCGGTGGATTATACCGATGCCGTGTATAAAACTGCCGCACAGATTGACGAATGGAACTTCACCATACCGGAGAACATCCCGCTTCGGGTTTATTATCCCACCGACCTGCAAGCCGGCGAAAAGCGCCCCCTCATCGCGCTGGTGCACGGCGGTTTCTTTATCTGGGGCAGTTATCTCGACTTTGACGCCCTCGCAAAAGGATTTGCCGAAAGAGGCTTTATCGCCGCCACGATTGAGTACCGGCTCTGTCACCGCGGCGATTGCGAGGTCGCGCGACTTACCACCAACCCCTGTAATATCAGTTGGGGCAGTTCTTTTCTGCCATCCGCCTATGTGTCTGCTGTCGACGTGAACGACGGCATCCGCTGGTTGCAGGCGCACGCAGATGAATTCCACATCGATCCGGAAAAAGTGGTCGTGGCCGGTCACAGTGCCGGCGCGTTCACCGCGCTGAATGCAGCCTTTCTGGATCAGACCGAAATCCAGCAGTTGATCCCCTCCGCCGGCATCAGCGGCAAATACCTGGGCGAGGCGCTCGATCCTGTGCCGGGTATCCGGGCCTGCATATCCATGTCGGGCGCATCGTTCAACACCGACTGGATCGAGGCGTCGGAGGTAATTGGTGAAAATATTGCCGTAGGGCTGGTACACGGCACCAGCGACGGCGTGGTGGATTACGGCACTGCGGTTGCGGTACCCTGCTGCCAGACCTACAACGCCGTCGTGTATGGTGGCTGTGCGGTAGCAAAGCGGGTAAAGGAACTCGGGGGCAACTATTACCTGCTCAGCGGCGAAGGTTTCGGGCATGACATAGGCGAGTCGCCGTGGGTGGAAACTGTGCTGGTACAATTGCCGGCTTTTGTGATCAAAACCGTGCTGTGTGGAGAAAATATCGAAAAGCACAGCGCAGTCGTGCGCAGCACGCCGCTTCCGATGTGCCAGGGCAACAACCCCAACCTTCAGGCAGCGTCGCCCTGCGATGTCGATGCGGTTACGCCTGCTGTGTTAACTCCGGTGCGGGAATTGAAGGATGTAAAAGGGCCGGTCGACTTGCCGCTGATCGTATATCAGGATATACATTCCGGTCTGCTGCACGTGGAGGCGCAGTCGCCGGACGCCGCCGGAAGCTGGATGTTGACGGTTTTTGCGATGGATGGCCGGGCGCTTCGCCGCTTACCGTTCGAAATCCGGGATGCTGCGACCATCGATCCGGGCGACCTCCCGGCGGGGATGTATGGCCTGTACTTTCAGGCTGCCAAAGGCCGACGAGGCGGGATGGTAAAAGTGTACAAACAATAGTCTGGAGATTCGCGCGTTCTGCCGCATTGGAAGCCGTATCGCTTTCCCGCCAAAAGCGGTATTTTTGTCCCGATTATGTCGAAAAAAACTATGAACAGATACCGGCGCTTTTGGCTCCTGGCCTTGCTTTTTTTGCGCGATTACGGCAGTTTCCGCACAGAAAGTCGCCGAACTGAAGAAAAACGGCGAAAAGGCATTTGCCGGCGGACGCTGGTCCGAAGCGGTTGCACAACTCGGTCAATACCAGCAGGAAAAGCCCGGCGACCCTGCCGTGCTGACCAAACTGGGCATCAGCCATTACCACCTGCACCAGGCCGAAAAAGCGCGGCAGTACCTCGAATATGTAGCCAAACAAAACCCCGGAAGCGACGACGCCGAACTCTTCCTTTACCTTGCCCGTACGCTGCACGGCCAGCTGGAATTTGAAAAGGCCATTGTTGCCTATAAATCGTTTCTCCGGGTTTGCGGCGACAAACACCCCTTGCGGGCAGGCATTCCCGACAACATCCGCCGCTGCGTGAGCGGTATCGGGATAAAAACAGACGATAATGTTGCACTGGTGGAGAACCTGGGCGACCGGATCAATACCCCGGGCGACGAATTCGCGCCCCTGCTTTCTGTCAACCATCCCGACCGGCTGTATTTCGCAGGCGCCAGGGAGGGCTGCTCGGGCGGGCGTCGCGACGACCAGGGGTACGACGATCCGGAAAAGGGGCACTGGTGCAGCGATATGTTTTTTACCAACAGAGGTGTCAGCGGATGGGAACCTCCGGCCCAACTCAGCGGGCCGCTCAATACCCCTCGTTTTGAAGTGGCGCTGGGGTTCAGTAAGAATGGCCAGGTGTTGTATTTTTTCAGGGGATTTACCCTGTACAGTGGTGACATACTGGCCGATACGGCCGGCAGGAAAGACGAATATGCCGTGACACCCCCCGTCTTTTCAAGCCCGGTCAAGGCGGAAGACGGCGATGACAGCCCGTTCTTTTTTAACGATACGACGATCCTGTTTGCCAGCAGGCGTGGGGGCGGGCAGGGCGGACTGGACCTGTATGTTACCGTTTTCACCGACAGCGCCTGGGCGGAACCCCGCAACCTCGGTCCGGCCGTCAATTCGCCGTACGATGAAACGACGCCTTTCCTGGCCCGCGACGGCCGAACGCTGTATTTCAGCAGCAACCGCACCGAAAGTATAGGCGGACTTGATATTTTCAGGGCTGTTTTTAACGATACCCTGCAGGACTGGCAACCCGCGATGAATGCCGGTTTGCCCGTCAATTCGGCCGGCGACGATGCCTTTTTTACCCTTTCAGCCGATGGCCGTACCGCATATTTTGCTTCCGACAGGCTGGCCGGCTTCGGCGGGCGCGATATTTATATTGCCTATTTCAAGGAAGCGTGCATGGAGCAAACCCGCAGCAGTGACCCGGCGCTGTTTACCCATGTCGGGAAACCGGGCGTGCAGGACGCCGGGCCTGTATCCAAAGAAGTGGTCCTGCCTGTGTTGATGTACGACGACGATAAAAACGTATTGTCGCCGGAAAACCTGAAGACTATAGACGAGGCGGCGAAGCTGGCGCTTACCTACCCGCAAATCACCCTGCTGGTAACCGTGCATACCGACGAAACGGGGCCCGCAAAATTCGACCTTTACTACGGCATCAAACGCGCTGAAATGATTGGGAAAGCCCTGACAGACAAGGGCGTACCCGTCTCCAGGGTGCAACTGCTGAGTTGCGGTCCCAACTACCCGGTGGCGCGAAATATCCTGAATACAAGCCCCAATCCTACCGGCCAGAAACTGAACCGCCGCATCGAAATAAAACCAGGGACGACCGCCGAAAAACTGCCCGTCGAGGTTCAGATACAGCGCCCGGCAGTATCCGAACTGATGGCTGCTTTCGGCGCCAGGTATTATGAGGAAAATACAGGGGGACTGACCTATCGGGTAGAAGTGGTTCAGACGCGACAGATCATGACGAGTGATGCGTTGTCCATGTTCAGCGATATCCTGATTGAAAGCCGGCCCGGTTCGGGCGACTACCAGTACACCGCAGGCTTGCTGAAACAATTTGACAAAGCCGTTCAGTTGCGCGCCGAACTCAGGAAGCAGGGATTTGCAGATGCAACGGTCGTCGCCTACATCGATGGCATCCGCATTTCCAAAGCGGAAGCAGTAGGCCTGCTCAAAAAGTATCCCGATCTTGCGCTTTACATCAAAGGCTGAACCCTCCGACTGAATATGCTGATCCGTCCTGTTATCTTGTCTACCCTTGTATTGATCGCCGTTTCCTGCGGCCAAAATGTGCTGTACGAAGAAAGCCGTACAATTCCCGGCGCCGAATGGACCTATCGCGATACCCTTGATTTTGCCTTTACGGTGACCGATACGGCCGCGCTGTACAATATGTATGTGGTGTTCGGGCATGCGGCATCCTTTCCCAACCAGAATATTTATACAAAACTGTACACCCGTTTCCCCGACGGCAAACGGCTCAGCAAACTCAAGTCATTTGATCTGTACGATGCGCGGGGCGCCACGTTGGGCAAGTGCTCGGGCGGGAGTTGCGAGGTGCGCCGCCTGCTCCAGGATAATGCCTACTTCAACCGGCCGGGCGAATATGTTATCACGCTGGAGCAATTCATGCGTCGCGACAGTATTCCGGGTTTGGAATCTGTAGGACTGCTGATAGAGCAGTCCGGTAAAACGAAGGCAGATATTCAGGGAAAGAAGAAATAACAGGATGTGCGGGTTTTGCATGGAATCATCCCCGGGTAGTGTGTTTCCCGCAGATTTTCGCAGAAAAAACCCGCACATCCTGTTGTTTAATTGTTTTCCCGGATGCTGAAATTGCCGTTTTTCCCAAGGTCGTTTCCGGTCTTTTCCCGGTAAAGCCTGAGGTATTTGTGGTGTACCTCTTCGGGTTGTTTTTTCCCGTCTATTTTCAGGCTGGAGGTAGAGAGCTGGAAAGAATAGTTTTCAGGATCGGCCAGCAGGCCGTCGCGTTGCAATTCCGCTTTAAAGACGGCACTGGTACCTTCTCTTTTAGTTTGCAGTTCTCTGCTGCGCTGCATTTCGCGAACAGCATCCCGTTGCGCCCGCAGGGCTTCTTTCTGTTGCAGGGAAAGTTCCCGGAGTTGTTCTTTTAGAGCCTTTTCCTGTTCCTTGTGCATTTCGCGTGTTTCCTTCAATTGCTGCTCGATCATGAGGCGTTGTTCTTTGTTCATCTGCAAAGCCTCCTCCTGCATGCGCTTTGCCTCTTCTTCCCACCGGCGTTGGTCTTCTTCGGAAATTTGAAATTCTGCCAGGCCCTCCAATCCTTCGAAATGGTAACCTTCTTCGGGCGTAAAATTGTAACCGAAGGCATGTCCGTCGTCCCAGATGACGTAGGGGCTGCCAAACACACCGGGCAGGTCGATGGTCTCGCCTTCTTCCACCTTTATGCCGTCAACCCATACTTCTCCTTCTTTCACCATTATCTCCATGGGTTGGCCGTTCTGTTCGAAGCGGAGGATCATATTTCCGTCGCCGTCTTTCTCGGTGGAAAGGCGGGGCGCTCCGGGGGGATTCGGCGCTGAAGGTGTGCCGGGCGGATGAACCCGGAATACACCGGGCGGCATAGGCGGCATGGGTGGCGCCGGAGGGTGCGACTCGCGCAGCAGTTCCGAAGTGAGTTCGCTGTGCTGGTCGAATTCCGATTCGGGAATATCTTCGCCGTCAATTTTCAGGCGGGTCAGTTCGCCGTCCCGGTATTCTGCTTCCACGCGCTGCTCATCGTCTTCGCGTATGATCTTTCGCGTTCTGGCGGGTCTGGGCACGGTGTCGTTTTCGATCCGGTTATCCTGATCATTGAATCCCAGGATGGTTCGGGGAACTTCCGTGATTTGTGCGAATGCAGCGCTGAGTGTTGGCGAATTATTGGCGCGAAAGCCGACAAATGTCAGCAGCAGCAGCAATAGTACTGTTGCAATGAATTTTTCCATGATCTGTGATTTCTTTTGTTGTGGTTGATCCAAAATGCGCCGGATGCGCTCCAGCAGGAGCATGTGGCGCGGACCGCTCATGCCCAGCGCCAGTGCAGGCAGCGGTGCAGGTTTGGCCATTTCCTGTACCTGTACCAGTGCCCTGGCGAAAGCAATGCGGTCGCTGGTGGCTTTGAGGGCGGCATCGTCGCAGCAGTTCTCCCGTTCCCGGCGAATCGTCTGCGATATCCACCACACAGCGGGGTGATAGTAAAAGATGGCTTCAATGAAGGCTTGCGTAAGGTTGAAAATCCAATCCCGTCGGGCGATATGGGCGAGTTCGTGTGCCAGAATGGCCTCCACTTCGGCGGGCGCCAGCTGGTTGACGAGGCCCACCGGCAGCAGTACAACGGGTTTCAGCCATCCCAGCGCCATAGGCGTGTGCACCAGCGCCGATTGCAGAAGGGTTACTGTACGCGTCATACCGAGCCTGCGACTTAACATGCGTGTTGTTTCGATCCATTGTTCATCGGGAACGGATGTCCCGCGGCTGCGCAGCTGTCCCACATACCACAGGCCACTGACCAGCCGGATGAGAAAGAACAGAAAGCCCAATATCCAGATGGCCACAATAAGCGAATAATGCGCTTCGAGCCACTGGGATGCCTGTTCCAGTATTCCGGCAGGCTGTATTGCTCCGGTAGCCGAACTGACTGCCGGGACAGGTGCGGCAAGGTCGGATGCGAGCAATACCGGGATGTCTGACTCGGGTTCAAAGACCTTGCAGAAAGTGATTCCTGCCGCTGCCAGCATGGAGAGCAGTGTGCCGTAGGCTGCCCGGTAACGCCGGTCGGCGGACTCCAGCCGGGAGAGTAAAGCCAGGAGCAGGAGTGCCAATGCCGCGCCCTGCCAGAGGCTATGCACAAGCGTCCAGCCCAGCGCGCGGATAAAAGCCTCGGATGGAAACAAAGCGATATTCATGGCTTGGGTTGGTTTTGTTCGATTTGAGCGATAAAGGCTTTGATCTCGTCGAGCTCTTCCGCGCTGGCCTCATGATTGCCGAGCGCCTGCATGACTAACCTGGCTGCGCTGCCCCTGAAGGTATTGTCCATAAACTGCCGGAGCAGCAGCGACTGGGTGTCTTCCTCCCGTACGGCAGCGGTGTACAGGTGTGTCCTGCCTTCCTCTGCACGGGTAACCAGACCCTTTTCGAACATGATCTGCATGAGTTTCAGGGTAGTGGTGTATCCGGCCGATTCCCTCGTTTTGGCCGATCCGCCGGCCTGCGAACGCCCGCTTTTGCGGCGTTCGTTGAGCAGGTCATTCACGGTCCGCACGGTACTGGCGCCGTTTTCCCATAAAACGTGTAAAATTTCGAGTTCCGATTCTGTCGGTTTCATTGCCTGAAGTGTTTTTATTCTGGATTTGGAGGGCGTTAATTTTTGTTGATCTTTTCCAGGTTTTCTTTGGCGCGGGGGTTTCCCGGGCGGATTTCGAGTGCCTTTTCAAAGCACATTTTGGCATTTTCCCGATCGTTTTTCAGCAGATATGCGTCGCCCAGATCGTTCCAGGCGACTACGATACGCGGAAACTTTTCGGTATAGAACCGGTACAGGGCGATGGCCTCGTCCGCTTTACCTTCTTCCAGAATGGCCGCGCCGGCGAAAAGCAGCACCATGTCGTCGTCGAGCGAATAGCCGTTTTGTTCCAGTTCCGTTTCGATGTTTCCGGTGAAATAATCCGCGCCCTTCTCCGTCAACAGGGAATAGATGAATTTTGAAGCGGAAGGTTGCAGGGCCGGTACAGGCATATCGTTCAGAATGGCGTCCAAACCCTGGAAAACGGTCTCTGCAGAGCCTTCATCGTAGTTGGAAAGTACGACCACGGTGCGGTTGCGCAGGTTGTTGCGGCTATACACAGCGCTCACACCCGGACCGCCGCCGGCCACGGCAAAGTTGCCCGAGTTTTGAAACGACGGCCAGTCGGCGTATTTACCGGGGAACAGCGGATCATTGAAGAGTTGCAATTTCCCGGTATCAGAAAGCAGGCGATTGTCGCCGGCCAGCGACCGGTCGAATTCCAGCATATCGCCGAGGGTGCTGTATATGCCGCCATCGCCGCCGCCCAGCAGGGGGAATCCGAGATTGTCGCGCATGGGGCCGGGTTGATTGGAAAGGTAGCCCAGGGCTTTGCCCGGCACCTGTGCCGGTCGGTACAAAAAACCGGTTGAACGCATGGCAAGTTTGTCAAAAATCCTTGATTGCAGGAGTTCTGCATAGGGTTTTCCGGTTGCTTTTTCTGCAACGGCAGCCAGCAGGACGAATCCGGAGTTGGAATACTCCATGCCTGTGCCGGGCTCGAAAAGCAACGCTTCCCGGCGTATCCAGGGCAGGAAATCACTTGCGCTTTGAACGGTTGTTTCTTCGGGGTTAAAATCAGGCACATCGTAATATTGCCCGAATCCCGACTGGTGGTTCATCAGGTGGCTGATTTTTACGCGACCGGCTATTTCGGGCTGAAACTCGTCAAGGTATGCTCCCAGCGTGCTGTTGAGGTCGATTTTCCCTTCTGCAACCAGTTGCAAGATCACAACCTTGGTGAACAATTTGGTGATGGAACCGAGCGAAAATCCGGTCTCCATCGTGTTGGGCAGGCCTTGCGCCCGGTCAGCCATTCCCGTTGTTTTTTGCCAGACGACCTTGCCGTCTTGAAGCACCAGCGCGTTACCGGAAAACAGGTCTTTTTGTACAGCCTCATCCATGAACGCGTTGAGGCGACCCGTCAGGGATTCCTGGGCATGGAGGCGAACAAGTGAAAGCGCTACAAGGCAGATGCAGGTGAGTGTTTTTGTCATAGCCGTGAATTCAGCCACAAACATCTACGAGAAGTTTCGTAGTTCCAAATTTTTTCTACGAAAATTTTCGTAGTACAGCAAAAATGTTGCTGAAAACGGCGTTTCCCTCCGGCTCCGGAGGAGCTTCTGCCCCGTTCCGGTGGCCTGACGGACGTGCGGGACTGTAGGATGTTAACTCGCCTCCTCCTGCTTTATATTCAGGTGCATCAGTATGGTATCGCGCAGTGCCGCCAGCTGGTCAAACGCCTCGTGTTGCTTTGCTGCAAAGCGCCAGGCCTTAAATCGCTCCGTGGAACGCCGGACTATCCCGGCATAGCGTTCCGTGAAAAAACCAAGCGCGATCATCAGGATGACAGCGAGCGGGCCTGAATGTTCCAAACCGGGCAGTCCGGACACGAGCCGGTATACCATCCAGAGTGCGAGCGGGAATGTGATCAGGCCGGCCAGGATTTTCACGGTGGAGCTGTAACCAATATAAAGATTGAGGCGGTTGTTGAGCAGCCAGGGCAGAAAGCAAGGCAGGAGCCAGCAGGTATAACCGATGGCAAACGGTATGAGGCCGATCACTATTCCCAGGGCGTCAGTCAGTGCCTGCACCCCTGCCCCGGAGGCCGTATAAGCACGCAACCCCCGGTCGGTCAGTCCTTCTTTTTGCAGGTTTTCGAAGTATCGGGTTGTTTTTTCCAGGAGTACCTTGTTGTCGAGTTCCGTTGCTGCAATCTTTTTTATCCGGAAAAACGATTCTTGCAAGGGCAGCGGCTCCGCATTTTCCAGCATGGTTTCGATCCTGCCAATGAACAGTTCGCCCGCCTCGTCGCGGGTGTGGACGGTGAGGGCTGTTACCCTGCGTTGCAGTTCGGCGGTCAGGGTTTCAATGGCTTTTTCTGGATTCTGCTGCCAGTCGCCGGACCATTCGCGGACGTAAACAGGTTCGCCGGCATGCACGACCACATCGCTGCGGAACAGGTTCGGCGCGGAATAGGAGAGCCCGACAGGTATGATTTTTACGTCCTTTTTCCAGTCGTTGCGCGCCTCGACGCCAAAGGCAATGCGGGCGGCTCCGGTTTTGAACTCCCGCACCCAGCGGTTCATCCAACTCGTGCCTTCCGCCGCGATAAACAACACACCGTTCTGTTCCAGGTGCCGGAACGACTGCTCAAATGCAGCGTTGTTGTCGCGCGATTCTCCATCGGCTACATCTTCACGGCGTTTGACAGGAATACAGAACAATTTCGTGAACAGCCACCTGCTCACCGGGTGCCGGAACAGCCCGTAATTGGCCAGAAAGAACATTTCCTGCCTGACCTGTATGCCGGGGTTGAACACATCCAGGAGCGTGCTGGGGTGGTTGGTGATCACGATGGCCGGACCGTCGAAGCGAAAATTTTCTTCCCCGAGCACAATACGGCGGCGATAAAAAATACTGACGCCCAGCCATCCCAGGGTGCGCAGGATAAAGTAAACAAGGCGGAGAACAGGATGCAGGTGAATGTTGCGGTAGGGCATCTATGAGCGTGTTTAACCCTGCAAATGTAGCAGTCCCCGCCAAAATACCTTACCGTACTACCGTCACATCGCCATCATAGGGCAGTTCCTGCTGGTCTACGAAACGCACCAGGGCGTACCAGGTAAATACGCCGGTCACTTTATCGCCCTTGTAGGTGCCATCCCAGCCGAAGTTGGGTTCGTTGAGCGGAAAATCTTCCCGCTCGAATATCAGTTCTCCCCAGCGATCATAAATACGAAGCAGGGATATCTGTGTGGCTGCGGGACCGCTGAAGCCGGTAAAGTGATCGTTGGGATATGCTTTGTCGGGCGCAAACACATTCGGGAAATATATCGGGCGGGAATTATTGACCCGTATATTGACCGTATCGAACGCCATACAACCGTCCTCATCGGTGATCTTGACAATATAGAGCTGGCTGTTGACAGCTGTTATCGTCGGTTCTGCTTCTGTCACGTCGCTGATGCCCAAAGGGGGAGTCCATTCAAATATGACGGGCCGGCCTGATGGCGCCGTGATCGTGGTGATATCGATGGTAAAGCCCAGATCAAGGAGGGTATCTGCCGGTTCGGCGGCGACAATGAGTTGCGGCGGTTGCACAATCGTGGCAAAAACGGAATCCTGACAACCCGCCGAGTCTTTGACTTTAACCCAATAGTCGCCGGCGGGCAAACCGGTCAGCGGACTGGCGGTAAAAAAGGTCAGGCCGTCGGCACTATACATATAACCGGGTCTTCCGCCGGTGCCTTGCACATCGATTTCCCCGGTAGGGATACCATTGCACAGCAGGTCGACTACACCCAGCAGGTCGATCCCCACATCCGGCGGTTCAATGATAAATACGCCGCCGGTGATGGTACAGCCGTTGCCGTCGGTTACCGTCACGTCGTACTGTCCCTGGGTCAGTCCGGAAGCCTCCGGCTCCGTCTGTGCATTGGACCACTGGTATCCGTAATTCCCGACACCTCCGGATGGTTCTGCAATTGCGATACCGTCGTTGGCGCCAAAGCAGGAAATGTCAATGGTATCCAGGACCAATTGCAGCGGAGCGTTGTCTGTCACGGTTACGGTAAAGGCGCCGCCGCACAACACATCGTCCATAGCGGTAACCGTATAAACGCCTGCGCCATACCCGCCCTGGGTATTATTCGGAACCGGCCCGCTGCCCCAGTCAAACAGGATTGGCGGTTTTCCGTTGGTGATATTCAGGGTAATAATAGCATTGTCATCGCCGAAGCAAAGGGGTGGGGTCACGGTTGCCTCGGCGGTAAGTATCCTTTCCTGCACATCTATCGACAGGTTGGTTCTGCAATTATTGGCGTCCTGAATGACGAGGGTATAAACGCCTACGCCAAGGCTGTCGAGCGTATTATCGGTGATAAAAGGGCCGTTATTCCAACTGAACAGGTAGGGTGGGGTGCCGCTGGTGATATTGTCGATGGTGACGGCGCCATTGGCGGCGCCGTTGCAGTCGGGTGCCGCGATCACGGTATCCACTTCGACATCGGGGTAGATGAGTGCGTTTTGTATCTGGGTGACCTTACACCCGAGATCAGTTTCGAGGGTTAGAACCACGGGGTGCAGTCCGGGCGTGTTGAATGCGACGGTATGCGGCCCCTGGCCGGTAGCCGTTTGCGGTGCGGCATCGGCGCCGAAACTCCAGTTCCAGCCGGTAATGCTGCCGATAGGGAAGGTGGAGGCGTCGATCACGCTTACCGGCGTGCCGAGGCATACGGCCTGCGGATCGGTGGTAAATTGAGCCGTTGGACCAAGAAACTGGCCGGTTCCGCCAAAGGATACGGAGAAACCGTTTCCCGAAAGGGAGAAGTTGTTGACAACCAGGGCGTAGGTTTCGCCGGCTATCATATCCAGCGGTTTGAGCCAGGCATCATCGCCGGGTTCGGAGCAGCCTGCGTCTTCGCTGATATCCGGATCGCCGGCACGCAATCCGGTAGGGCCGAGGCAGGCGGCGGAGTTGATATTTTGCGATTGACCGGAAGCCATGCAGCGCAACACCTGTTTGCCCTGGCAGTTGCCGATACCATTGGGGAGCCGGTAAACGACAAAGTCCAGGTCGTCGGGGCCGTTCAGCGGCGTGAGGGTAAATTCGAGGGTTCCGGATTGCGAGCAGGTCCACACAAACCAGGTGGAATTCGACTCTTTTATCCCCGGCACCCCGTTGTCAAAGCAGGTAGCATCCTCCATTTCGAGGTTGTCCTGCCCGGCGCCAACTACGCTTTGCACAACAAAAGAAGACTTGTCGCACAGGATGGATGATTGCGGGCAATCGGAAGTGGGTTCAACAGGCGGGTTGTAGTTGTTGATGCAGACCTGAAAAGTACCGGTCTGTCCCGCAGCGCCTTGTACTCGAATCAGGTAGGTGGACCCCACAAAGAGCCCGCCTTCATAGGCTTCCGCAATATTGAAATTGCCTGTCGACGATTGACATTCCAGTTCGTTGAGGGTGCCGCCGCAGTTGCCGAAGTACAGCGCGACCTGCGGATCCTGCAGGGTGCCGCCTGGGGCCTGCTGCGTGGCTCCGCGTATCGTAATGGTGACGTCGGTGGCTTGCGGGGTGAAGGAAAACCATACATCGCTCCCCGTTGTTGCCCCGAAACAGGTGGCCGGGCCATATGTGGAAGGCGTTGCGCCGGCATTGGTATATGCCCCCGGCTGGCTGCACCAGTTGGCCACGTCGGTGATGACGATCGGGCTGGTGCATTCATCGTTGGAAGGCTGTGCTGTGGCGATAACTATTCGGAAAACAGATAGGGTTAAAACGAGTGCAAGTTTTCTCATGGCACGCTGTATTTATTAAAGTATTAGAGGGGAGGGTTAACCGGTCCCTTCAAAGACGCAATTTACCCCTGTTTTGTTGGTTGGTTGTTGTGTCAAAGTTTTCTTAAAACTCTCAAATGGCCTGTTTACTTTAAAACAGTCCCAATAATCCGACAAAACGCCGCAAATTAGCAAATTACGGTTCCCGGTAAAAATTCTACATTTGCCTCTTTGGGGGTTACGGGTTGATGGTTACGGGTTTCCCAAACGTTGAAACCTTTAAACCCGAAACCAGTAACCCGAAACCCGAAACCCGAAACCCGACCCCCCCCAACCCGAAACCCTTAAACGATAGATTATGTCCCGGCATATTCCCAATCTTCTTACGTTAAGTAATTTGTTTTGTGGCTGTTGCGCCCTGATGTATACCTTGAACGGTTTCACGGTCACGGCCGCCTGGTTTTTGCTGGGGTGTTTTGTTTTCGATTATGCCGACGGGATGACGGCCAGGGCATTGGGTATTGCATCACCGCTGGGCAAACAACTCGACTCGCTTGCTGATGTGGTCAGTTTCGGGGTTGTGCCTGGCGCCATGCTGTTCATGTTGCTGAACAATGCTTATTGGGACAAATCTAATCCCGACAGTAACCTTTTACCGGCCTATTGGTCGGCCAACATAAACCCTGCCGCGCTGCCCGCCTTCGTGTTGGCCATGTTTGCCGCCATGCGGCTGGGAAAATTTAACATCGACACACGGCAATCCACATACTTTATCGGGCTGAGTACGCCGGCTTGCACCGTGTTTGTGCTGGGATTGGCCCTGGCGGCCTATCACGACAGGTTCGGTCTGAAAACGACCATTGAAAACCAGTGGGTGATATACGGGCTGATTGCCCTGCTTTCCTGGCTGATGAACAGCGAGATACCCATGTTCGGCATGAAGATCAAGTCGTTTGACATGCGCAGCAACGCTTTTTCAATGATCTTTTTGGCAGTCTTTCTGGCATTGGTTTTTTCCCTGAAGGAACTGGCTTTTTCTGCCGTGATCATATTTTATGTTTTGATTTCTATCTTTTTGAAAGACAAGGTTTTAGCCACCTGATCACTTCGCGGGGCCAGGATGTCCCGTGTCATTCATAACCAGTACTCAAGCATTCGTATAACCAGCACACATGAAATTCGTTGCAGAAATAGATATCATGCCCCACAAAGAACTGCTCGATCCCCAGGGTAAGGCAGTCGTAAACAACCTCAGCCACCTCGACTTGTCCGGCGTGACGGATGTGCGCATCGGCAGGCACGTAACAATGAGCCTCGATGCCGCTTCGGAAGAGGAGGCCCGGCAAACGGTGGATACCGCGTGCCGCAAACTGCTGGCCAATGTGATCGTGGAAACGTTTACATTTAGTTTGGCAGCGCTGTAGCGGGCGTCGCGTAAGCCTCCTGACAGGTTTTATGTTTTGGGACAGGATTTACATGATTTTCAACAGCGGAGTTGCCTTATTCATCCTGTATATCCTGTAAATCCTGTCTAAACATATCACTTCCTGTCAAAAGCGTATTTTCCAAACACCCACATCGACCTCCAAACGCCCAACGAATATGCTTTACATCGTTCCAACACCTATCGGCAACCTTGAGGATATTACGCTGCGGGCGCTGCGCATACTGAAAGAGGTGTCTCTTGTTCTGGCAGAAGATACCCGTACCAGCCGGCGGCTGCTGGATCATTACGGGATTTCGACGCCCATGCGGGCATTCCACGCGCACAATGAACACGCCGTGGTGGAGCGGGTGGCCGACGAGCTGGCATCGGGTGCGGATATGGCGCTGGTTTCGGATGCGGGCACGCCGGGCATCAGCGACCCCGGTTTTTTGCTCGCACGGGCCTGCGTGCAGCGGGGCGTACGTGTGGAGTGCCTGCCCGGCGCAACGGCTTTTGTTCCGGCTCTGGTGGCGAGCGGCCTCCCCTGCGATACCTTTCATTTTGAGGGATTTCTTCCCCACAAAAAAGGCCGGCAAACCCGACTCAAATACCTGAGCGCACTGCCCTGTACCTTCGTGTTATACGAATCGCCTTTCCGGTTGCTGAAATGTCTCGATGAACTGATTGCAGTGTGCGGCCCTGAACGGCCCGCCTGTGTGGCAAGGGAGATCAGCAAACTCCATGAAGAGGTAAAAACCGCCTCGCTTGCAGCGCTGAAAGCGCATTTTTCCAAAAAAGAAGTAAAAGGAGAGATTGTTGTAGTGGTAGGCGGTATTCAGTAGGCAGTATTCAGTTGGCAGTGGCAGTTGGCAGTGGCAGTAGCAGTTGGCAGTGGCAGTTGGCAGTGGCGCACCATTTTCTGGTATTGCTGCCACAGGGGTCCGAAACATGGGAAAATGTAATAGAACCTGTGACCCGCAGCGTAAAGATAAATGCAACCACCCTGAATCATTTCCATACGAATCAGGCGAAAACTGAAATGATTTCAAGATTTCGGACACCTGTGCCATTACTGCCAACTGCTACTGCCAACTGCTACTGCCAACTGCTACTGCCAACTGAATACTGCCTACTGCCAACTGCTACTGCCAACTGAATACTGCCTACTGCCAACTATTTTGCTCCTTTCAGATATTCCTCCACCAGTTGTTTGTAATAAGGCTTTAAGGCCGGTGATACGGTGCGGAACTGCTCGATTTCGGCGCGGCGTTTTTTCAGGTATTCTTCCAGCGCCGGCGGCATTTTGGCGGGCTGCTGTTTGGCGGCTTCGGCCTGCCGCTGGTCGTCCTGTTCGCGTTCGCGTTCGGCTTTTTCGTGTTCGAGCAGACGCGTGAGTATCTCCTGCTGGCGTTTGAGCATTTCGTTGTTGAGGCGTTTGTTGACAAGGTCGGTTTCGATCTTGTTCATGCCGTCCATGATCTCGTCGAGCACCTTGTCCCCTTTGCCCTGTTCCTGTTTTTGCTTCTGCATTTCGCGCAGGGCATTGCGGAGCGCGGCCTGTTTTGCGGCCATTTTGGCGAACTCCTCACTGGTGCCCGGCTGTCCCTGCTGCCCTTCCCCCTGTTGTCCCGGCTTGGAGCCTTTGGCCTGCTTGTCGAGCCGTTCCTTGAGGTCTTTCATGATCTTGTTCAGGTCTTCCTGGCCCTTGCTGATCTTGTCTTTGGGTTCTCCCTTGTTCTTGCCTTTGCCTTCACCCTGCCCTTTGCCGGGCTTCTGACAGGCCTGGTTGCCGGGCATCATGCTGCTCATCTGTTGCTGCATTTGCTCCATGATTTCGGAAAGCATGAGGGCAAGGTCGTTGAGCCCTTTCATGCTGTACTGCTGGTGTTCGTTGGCCATGTCGACGCGGCGTTCTTCCAGTTCTTCCAGGCTGTTGCGGATGGAGGCCTTTATTTCAGTGACCTTTTCCGTGATGATGCTTTCGATCTGGAAGTTTCGGCTGGCGAGCGCCTGAAGGCTGTCCTCCACCAGTTTGAAATCGTCCTTGATTTTGTATTGCTCCTGGGCCAGTTCGACGTAACGCGGGGTATTGACGGTCGTTTTATCGACATCGTTCATGTTCTGTTCCTGTGCAAATGACAAGCCGACGAGGTTTTCCAGCAATTGCCGCAGCGCCTTGATGTCTTCTTCCATTTGCTCCATTTCGCCGGCCTGGCTGTTCTGCTTCATCTTGTTGGCCATATTTTTCATCTTGTTGGCCGCCGACTTCTGCTTTTTGCCGGCACTTTTTTTCTGGCTCTGGTTCAGGTCCTGCTTGGCATCCTTCATATCCTTCTTCGTATCCTTCATGTCCTCCTTGTTGTCCTCGATTTTTTCCGGACGCTTGAGTTCCTCGTTCTTTTTGAGCAACTCTTCCATTTTCTTCTCAATTTCTTCAAATTTCTTGTTCAACTCATCCTGTTCCTGTTTGAGTTGCTCGTCGCTCTTTTTCGATTCTTCGGTCTCCTTCGCCAGTTCCTCCTGTTCCTTGGCCAGTTCCTCCATCTGCTCGATCGTTTCATTGAGCATATTCTCCACCTCCAGTTGCTTGTACAGTTCCTGCAGGCGTTCGAGCTCTTTGCTCATGTCCTCGGTGTTGAGTTGCATTTGCTCCATTTGGTCGAGCATTTGCTCTTTATTCATTTCCTGGAGCAACTTCTGGATATCGTCAATGAGTTGCTTCATCTCTTCCGACATGGTGTCCTCGAAAAGTTTTTCCAGTTTTTCCTGCTTTTGCTGCTGGTCTTCAGTTTGCTGATTGAAGTCCTGCTGCTGCTGTTTATTCTCGTCAAAATTCTGCTTGGCCTCTTCTATCTGCTTTTGCAGCTGTTTCTGGCGGTCGAGCAGCTTTTCCATCTCTTTGCGGGTCTGCCAGTCCATCTCTTTCTTTTGCAGCACCTTTTCGCGCAGTTTCTTCAATTCTTCCTGCACTTTGAGGCTTTCCTTCAGCGCTTTCTCCAGGTCTTTTTTGATCTCTTCGCTGTTTTGCGACTGCTGCTGGCGGAATTCGTCGAGCGAAGGCATGCGGTATTGCATGAGTCCGGTACGCGCGCTTTTGGCGCCATTGACGCCGTCGTTGTCGAACACCTCGAAATAGTACGTGACCTCATCGCCCGGCTCCAGGCTCAGGTTGCGGACGTCCCAGTTGTATTCGTACTGGATCTGTTTACCGGCCTGCTTTTCTATTTTTACCGTATTCATCGGCATCTGGCCGCCTTTGGCTTTTTTGACCTGGTAGTTGAAGGTCAGGTTGGTCAGGCCGTAGTCGTCGGAAGCGTCGCCGGCGAAAAAGGACATTTTCACGTTGGCGCTGTCCTTGAATTCTTCCACCGAAATCTGCGGGTGCAAGTCGGGAATGACCGTGATGGTATATCCAACCGAGTCGGCGCCTTTCAGCAGGGCATTGCTGAGGTAAACTTTATAGGATTCATCCCGGAGCGCCCGGCGGCTGAACTGGAACAATTCGTCGTCGAAGCGTTTGCTTTCCGCATTCGGATCATTGCCGAAGCGCAGGAAGAGGTTGTCTGTATTCTGGGCGTTGAACACCCAGCCGATATTGGTGCCCTGCGGCACGACGAGGTCGCCGACGTTGGACAGTTCTTCTGTGGCGCGACCGATATAGGCCGGGAAATTCAGTTTGGTGCTGAACGAGAGGATATTGGGCTTCCTGAGCACTTCCAGCGTATAATCCGTGCTTTCAATGGCGCCTGAAAATAATTTGAACTCTGTATCCTTCTGGACGTTGACAAAACGGTAGGAAAATTCGTCGGGCGCGTCTTTGGTGAGGCGGTACTGTACATTGCCCAGGCTGATGAATATTTCGTTGGGCAGGGCGCTCCCGTCTACTTTCACCTTCAGCAGGTAATCGGAGAACTGCACGGCCTTCAGGCTGTCGGGATTGATCAGAAACTTAAAGGGCGCCGGTTTTTCAAATTTTGTGGTGCTGTTCCAGAGGCGCTTCGTGCCTTCCTTCAGGATATTGGGGGCGCCGAGCAAAAGAAACAACAGGAGCATGACCGGCGGCAGGGCATAGCGCAGGTATTTCCGGTTTTTACCCAGGTCTATGGCTGCCTGGAAAGACACAAGCCGTATGTCATTGCTTTTCTGATTAATACTGGCGTTGATCAGATCGGCATAGATGGCATTGTTCGACTGCTGCTTTAACTGCAGGATATTGAGCAACTTGTCTTTTACATCGGTGAAGTGGCTGCCGATGATCTGCGCGGCCTGTTCATGGCTGATCACTTTCCCGAGGTGGAAATAGTGCATCAGGGGAAGTGCCACCCAGCGGTACAGGGCTGCGCCGCTCAGGGCCAGAAATCCCCAGAACATGGCCGTCCGAACCCCCGTTCCAAAGTACAAATAGTACTCCGCCACGTTGAGCAGAATAAACAGCCCAAGCACGGCGCCAACCGTATAGAGTGCACCGCGCAGCAGCTGGTTGATATAAAACTTGCGGATAAATCCGTCCAACTTCTCGATGAGCAGGGAATAATTGTCTTTCAGCATGTTATCGTCATTTCTTCAATTCGTCATAATCATCACTCGTGATTGACGTCGTTGCGCAATGCACGTTGTTGGTCATGGGGTATGTCGCCTTGTTATGGTCTTGAAACACAATCAAAGGTTGTTTGGGAGGGACAAAATAAACGGGTTTTTGGACGAAAAGTTGGATTTCTATGGTTATTAACCTAAAAAAGTCACATGCCGGCAGTTTCTGGACAAATCCATTCATTTTACCGCCTTTCCGGCGCCAACGTCAAAATACTCCCAAGTGCGCCAATCGCCAATTGACGAAATGACGAACCCTACTGCCTGTACTTCTCTTCAAAACGCCGGTGCAATTGCTTGTGTTTGTTGTCGAGGTTGATCTCGCGTCCCTGGATAAAGGCGGCCGTAACCTGGCAACTGCGCATATCGAGCGCGTCGCCTTCGCTGATGAAGAGGGTTGCGTCCTTTCCCGTTTCCAATGACCCGCAGCGGTCGTCGATCCCCAGTATCTTTGCCGCGTTCAGGGTAATCGCACCCACGGCGGCTTCCCTGGGCAGCCCGAACCCGGCTGCCTGACCCGCTTCGAACGGCAAATTGCGTTGCTGCCAGGCGCCTTCCTCGCTAAAGGTAAACAACACGCCTTTTTCGTGCAGCAGTGCAGCCGTTTTAAAGGGCTGGTCCACATCCTCGTCTTCGCGGGCAGGCAGGCGCTGCGTGCGGCCCAGGATGACGGGTATGTTATGCGCCTTCAGAAAATCAGGAATCAGCCATGCGTCGTTGGCATCGACCAGTACCAGGTTCAACCCGAAACGCTCGCCGAACAATACGGCCTCCTGCATCGGTTTGGCATTGTTGCAATGGATAAACAGGGTCTGTTTTTTGTCGAACAGCCCGCGCATTGCTTCAAAACGCTGGTTTTGCACTTCGGGTGCGGCCTGCTGGGCATAGGCGCGCGCCTCGTCAAAGAAGCGTTGCAGTTCCTGTACATCCTTGCCGTACTGGTCATTTTTCTGTTCTTCGCGAAAGGCGCCGCCGGAAAACCCGGCCCTGGTGCGCATAACGGGCCAGTTGAGGTGGATACCGTCGTCGTTGCGGAAAGTGGCGTCTTCCCAGTTCCAGGCATCGAGTTGTACAATACTGGAAGTGCCGGAGATGGTCCCGCCTTCGGGCGTGACCTGGGCGAGCAGCACGCCATTGCTGCGCACCGTCGGCAATACCTGCGAGTCGGTATTGTATGCCACGATGCTGCGCGCATTGGGGTTGTAAGAGCCCGGCTCCGTAAAATCTGCCGTGGGGCGCGCCGCTTCGATTTCTATCAGCCCCAGTCGCGAAGCGGTGGCAATAAAACCGGGGTACACATGCTTGCCTGTCGCATCGAATATTTTGGCGTATTTCGACCGGTCGATGCGTATGGTGGTGGCATCCGCTACCAGCGTCAGTTTGCCCTGTTCAAAACCGATGGCGCTGTTGGGTATTACCTGGCCGTTGCCCAGGTGTGCCGTTGCGCCCATGATGAGAACGGCGTCTTTCTGGGCAGGGGCGGGGACGGGTGATTGGGACAACAGGCAGAGGGGCAGGGTAAGCGTCAGGAAGATAGTAAGGATACGCATGGCAAGACAGATAGAATTTTGGTAGCAATGTTATGGTTTTTTCGGAATTCCTGTCTAACTCAATCCTTACTTTCCTTTGGTACCACCACATTCACCGGCAGGCGGATGGTGCGCTGTGAAATATCCCAGGCGGTGTGGAAGGCCAGTTGGGCGCGTTTGGCCATGGCGCTGAAATCGATTTTGTCGGCCGTATCGGTCGGCTTGTGGTAGTCGGCATGGGTACCGTTGAAATAGAAGATGGCCGGAATACCGCGTTCGGCAAAGTTGTAGTGGTCGCTGCGCTCGTAGAAGTGGTTGGGGTCGTCGGGCGCATTGTACTTGTAATCGAGTTCGAGTTGGGTAAAGAACTTGTTCGAGTTCTCGTTGATCTGGTGCAGTTCGGTGCTGAGCCGGTCCGAACCAATGACGTACACATAATTCGGGTTGCCTGCGTGCGCGTTGTCGACCCGGCCGATCATATCGATATTGATATCCACCACTGTTTTGCTCAGGGGAAAAACGGGGAAATCGACATAGAATCTCGATCCGAGCAGTCCTTTTTCCTCGCCGCTGACCAGCATGAAGACCACGGTGCGTTTCGGACCCACGCCCTTTTTCCTGGCCTCGGCAAATGCCCGGGCGATACCGATGACGCCCGATGTGCCGGACGCGTTGTCGTCGGCGCCGAAATAGATCACCGAACTGTCGGGCATGCCCAGGTGATCATAATGGGCGGTCACAAATACGTATTCGTTTTTCAGTCGCGGGTCGGAGCCTTCGATAATGCCGATTACATTGGAGCCTTCCAGAAAACGCGTTTCCTTTTCCATGCGGACCTCCACCTTCGACTTTACCTTGACGGGCTTGAACGTTTTGCCGCTGCGCAGAGCGGAGATGGCGTCTTCGGCCTTATCCGATTTTTTCCCGAGAATAGCTGCTGCTACGGCCGGCGAAATGAACATGTTGTTGGTCATCTCCTCCAACGATTTGTCGTAGCCGGCGTCAGCGGCCTTCCAGCCGCGTGTGGAAATGAGTTTCCGGTTGTTGCGCAGGTTTTCACTGATGTTCGGATCGACGATGAACACCATTGATGCGCCTTTTGATTTGGCGAGACGGACTTTCTTTTTCCAGTCGAGCGACCACGGCGAACGGTTCTGGCCGCCTGTTATGAGCGACTTGTAATCGTTGTCCATCGGTTCGCCGTCGTAGAAGATCACGGCCTTGCCTTTCACGTCGGCGTTGCCGTAATCGTTGTATTTGGGATCTTCGATGCCGTAACCCACGAATACAACTTCCTTGAGTTCGATCAGGGGGGTATTATTATTGTATGCCGGATAAATGTAGTAATCCGCCCGGTTTTTGAACTCCTGTTCGCCAACCTTCAGGGATATCTCCTTCCAGGAATCATTCTGGAGGCTTACCCGCTGCAGGTAGGTATTGCGGTCGCCCGCAGGTGTAAGGCCGATGGCGCTGAATCGCGATGCGATGTAGTCGGCCGCTCTGCGCTGGCCTTCCTTGCCCGTCTCCCGGCCCTGCATTTCTGCAGAAGCGAGTTTGTCGAGCATGGGCTTCAGCAACTCGGGCGTGATCGTGGCTGCATAAGGCGCGGGATCTGGCAGACCGAGTGATTGGAGGTATAAATCTTTGGGATCGTGCTTTCTTCTGGTGGTGGTAGTCGTATCGCTTTGGGCCATCAGGGCGACAGCCGGCAGCAGGAACAGTACAATGGCGAGACGAATTTTCATGTCCTTATTCGGTGCTATGTTTGAAAAATGAGGTGCAAATATCCTCATTAGGGTTTGATTGGGCGGGGTATAATTTGTTTTTCAAACGTTAACCGACCGGAATGGCTGCCATATTGCCTTGCCTTTGGGCCCTGTATTGATGTATTTCACGTTCATTTCAGGCTGAAAATACGATCTGTGTATCCTTCTTCTCATCTTTACGAAAACAATCCACAATCGGGAAAATAATGCACATCAACGACCTGACACCCTTTTCTCCCCAACAACTGGCCGATGCGTTCAACCAGGCTTTTGCCGACTATTTCATCAGGATGCATCTGACAGAGGAGATGGTGGCAAACAAATTAATAGCCGAAAACGTCAGGCTGGAACATTCTGTCGGGATGGTCCATGAGGATAAACTGGTCGCTTTTATCCTGGCCGGCATCGACGACTATTCCGGACAGACCATTGCATACAATGCCGGGACGGGTGTGCTTCCCGCATTCCGGCGGCAGGGACTCACGGGAACCATGTACAGGCAGTTATTGTCCGGCCTGCATGCTGAAGGCATCAGCCGGCACCGGCTGGAAGTCATGACGCAAAATGCGCCGGCCATAAAGGCGTATGAGCGAATCGGCTTCCGGAGAACGCGGATTTTGTCGGTTTACAGGGGAAAAATCAATTCTGACGGCACAAAATCCTCTTTTGAAATCAGGCAAACCGACTTCAGCAGTCTGGGCGATATCGGGCATTTCTGGAACAGCCTTCCTTCCTGGCAGAACAGCCTGCAAGCGATCGGGCGAAGCCTTGACGAACACACGATCATGGCCGCTTTTAGTCCCGGCGGGCAATTGGCCGGGTATATCATTTTCAACCCTAAAGCGGGGAAAATCAAGCAGTTGGCTGTGGGTAAGGACTTCCGGGCAAAAGGTGTCGGCAGTAGTCTGCTGGCCGCCGCGGGCAGGCTGATGCAGGACGTGGAAGTGATGATCACCAATGTAGACTATGCCGATCGGGAAACAACTGCTTTCCTGGAGCGAAAAGGGTTTGTATGTATCCTTCAGCAATATGAAATGGAACTGGCGCCTGCACCTGCTGTTTGAAAGGAGATTGCCCTGGCCGGGGACTGACGCACCGTCATGCGCAGGATATTTTGTCGACCCGCCGTTCATGGCGGCCACCTTCAAAGCCGGTCGTCAGGAAAATACGCACCATGGCCTGGGCCAGAATTTCAGGGACGTAACGCGCCGGCAAGGCGATGACATTGGCATCGTTGTGCTGGCGTGCCAGGGCTGCAATCTCTTCCGTCCAGCACAGGGCGCACCGGATGCCCTCGTGCTTATTGGCTGTCATGGCCACGCCGTTGCCGCTACCACAAAGCAGTACGCCGCGATCGGCAGTGCCCGCCTCGACCGATTTGGCAACCTCGTGCGCAAAGTCGGGATAGTCCACCGAATCGAGCGAGTTGGTGCCAAAATCGAGTACCATATGGCCCTGCGATTGAAGCATGGCAATAATACCGTCTTTATAGGGAAACCCGGCGTGGTCACAACCAATTGCAATTTTCATAGAAGTGATAAGTCTGGTATGAAAAGGGAAACATGCGACCGTCAGGATTGTTCCCTTCATCGCATCCAACTTAGTGGTCCGCAAAGATAGGCGTTTGCTGATTCTGGCGGGTCCGGTTTGTGATGAAGATGTATTTTGCAGCGCTATTGGCGTTGTTTTTTGATCTAAAATACTGATTTTCAAAATAATGAAAAAAAATCTGCTGTTCGTTTTATTCCTCATAACCACTGCCTCCACACTGTTTGCCCAGGCGCCCGCAGGCTGGCGTTCCAAGGTCTCACCCGATATTCTGATCGCTTTGGACAAAGGCGAAAAGCCTGACTTTATCGTTGTTTTCAACGAACAGGCCGATGTCAGTGGCGCCGGCCGTTTGAAAACAAAATCGGAAAAGGCCCGCTTCGTTTACCGGCGCGTGACGGAAACTGCCGCCCGCGTCCAGGCCAATGCCACCCGGATTGTCAGGGCAAGTCAGGCTTCTGTCAACAGCCTGCCGCTCGTCAATGCCATGGCGGTGGAGGGTGCGGATGCATCGCTTGCCCGTCAACTGGCCGAACTGCCGGAGGTAACATGGCTGGGCGCCGACCCCTGGGTAAGGTTCTCCGGGCCCGTCGACAGCAAACCCGATGCGCCTGCCGAACGCAGCGTCCTGGAATGGGGACTTGAAAAGATCAATGCGCCCGCCGTTTGGGCCCTGGGTTATACCGGTCAGGGCATTACGATCGGCGGCGCCGATACCGGCTACGAATGGTGGCATCCGGTACTGAAAACGCACTACCGGGGCTGGACGGGCGACTCCGCCACAACTGTTCACCTGTACAACTGGCACGATGCCATACATGAACTCAACCCGCTCAACGGCGACACCACCAGCAACCCCTTTAACAACCCCTGCGGCCTCAACGCCACAGCACCCTGCGACGACCATAACCACGGCACCCATACGATGGGAACGATGGTCGGCGACGACGGACTGGGCAACCAGACCGGTGTCGCGCCGGGTGCAAAATGGGTGGGATGCCGCAACATGGAGCGCGGCTGGGGCAAGCCCTCTTCCTACCTCGAATGTTTCGAATGGTTCCTGGCGCCTACCGATTTCAACGGCCTGAATCCCGATACGGACAAATCGCCGCACGTGATCAACAATTCCTGGTATTGCGCCACTTTTGAAGGCTGTACAGACCTGTCTGTCAATGAATTGCTGCATACCGCAGTCATCAACCTGAAGGCAGCGGGCGTTGTCGTAGTGGTCAGCAATGGCAATGACGGGGGAACCTGCGCTACCACCAGCAACCCGCCGGCATATTTTGAAGAAAGTTTCAGCGTGGGCGCCACGCGCAGCAACGACACCATTGCAGGTTTCAGCAGCCGCGGGCCAGTATTTATCGACAACAGCCTGCGTGTTAAACCCAACGTGTGCGCGCCGGGCGTTAATGTCCGTTCCAGCATTCGCGAGGGAAAATACGCCTATTTTTCAGGCACGAGCATGGCCGGACCTCATGTGGCCGGTATGGTTGCGCTCATGCTGTCGGCGAACCCCGATCTGGCAGGCGATGTAGCAGCCATCGAGACCATCATTGAAGAATCCGCTGTTTACCTCGCTGATACGCTTGATTGTGCCCCCAACAGTCCGGGCACGGCGCGGCCGAACCACGCGTACGGCTGGGGCAGCATTGATGCCGTGGCTGCCGTAAATGCCGCACTGGCCTACGCCCCCGTACCGGTGACCGAGGCGGCCAGGCCCGAAGCGGGCGTATTCCCTAACCCGGTGACGGAGGACGTGCTGTTCGACCTGAAAAACGTTGCAGGCAAGGCCGTACTTGAGATATTCAATGCCGGCGGGCAACTTGTTTTTACCAAAAACTGGACAGCCCGGCAACGCGAGCTGTTGCCGGTTTCCCTGAAAGACCAGCCTGAAGGGGTGTATTTCTGGCAAATCCGGGCCTCGAACGGCGTGGTTTCGGGGCGGATCGTGAAACAATAACAAGTATTCGAGTGAGACGCTGAAGGGGCTTACCGTTTTACCGGCGCCTGGAATCTACAGGCCCCTTCAGCGGCTCACTTAACAATGGAAACCATGCACAAAATTGACATGCATACCCACCTCCTGCCCGAACGGCTGCCCAACTTCGCAGACAAGTTCGGATATGGAGATTTTATACACCTGCAGCATCACCGGCCCGGGTTTGCCCGCATGATGAAGGGCGACGTTTTTTTTCGCGAGATTAAAAGCAACTGCTGGGACCCGGCGGTGCGTATACCGGAGTATGCGCAATACAAGACGCCTGTGCAGGTGGTTTGTACCATTCCGGTCATGTTCAGTTACTGGGCCAAACCCGCCGACTGTCTCGATCTATCCATGTTCCTCAACGATCACCTGGCGGGAGTGGTGGAGGATTACCCGGAACATTACATGGCCTTGGGCACTATTCCCATGCAGGATACCGATCTGGCTGTCAGGGAGTTGCAGCGCCTGAAGGAACTCGGGTTTCCGGGGGTTCAGATTGGCTCCAACGTCAACCGGTTGAACCTGAGCGAGCCGCAGTTTTTTCCCATCTTCGAAGCATGCCGGGATTTGGACATGGCGATTCTGGTGCATCCCTGGGAAATGATGGGCCAGTCGGACATGTCCAAATACTGGCTGCCGTGGCTGGTGGGCATGCCTGCCGAGACAAGTCGCGCCGTTTGTTCGCTCATTTTCGGAGGTGTCATGGAACGACTGCCCGACCTGCGGTTTTGCTTTGCCCACGCAGGCGGATCGTTTATTCCCACGATCGGGCGGGTGCAGCACGGTTTCGACTGCCGGCCCGACCTGGTGGCTGTCGACAACGCAGTGCCGCCGCGCGATTACCTGGGCCGGTTCTGGGTGGATTCGGCTACGCACGATCCGCAATTGTTGCGGTATATCCTGGAGGTGATCGGCGACGAGAAGGTATGCCTGGGCACCGATTATCCCTTCCCGCTTGGCGATCTGGAGATCGGCAGGTTTATCGGTGAAATGGGTTTGCCGGCATCGACGCTGGAAAAAATATTCTACAAAAACACCATTGACTGGCTGCATGGAAAGCAGGCGGGCGGGTAGGCTACTTGTCCGAGCGTATTCGGTATTGTCCTTCTGACAGCCGTTTTTGCGCAAAATCGAAGTATTCGGGCACCACCTCGAACCCCAGGTAACGCCGCCCTTCCATGTTGCTGACCACGGCTACCTGCCCGGAACCGAGGAAGGGGTCGAGCACGAGGTCGCCGGGCAGGCTGCTGTAAGCGAGTATTTTACGGATGATCTCGGCGGGCAGTTTGGTGGGTGTTTTGACGTCGCCGGTCCAGTATTCGCGGTGGATATTCCACACATCTTCCTTGTCTTTATAGTGTGCGCTGCCGCCGTCGGAGTGCTTTGCGTCTTTTTCAAAACGCGCATAGGGGAAAAAGCGGCGTTTTTTATCGTCGATACCGGCAAAAAGGATGTGGTAGTGCGAGGTGACGTATTTGCGCTTCGTCACGAGGCCGAACTGATATTTCCAGACGAGGTGGTTCACCAGCGTGAAATCCAGTTCATCGAGTGCAATGAGCAGTTCCTTGAGGTAGTTCCATCCGGAGAATATGTACAAACTGCCCTCGGGCTTGAGCACCCGCCTGATCTCCCCCAGCCACGCGCGGGTAAAGTCGAGATAGTCGACGCCTTTAACTTCGTTGTAGCCTTCCAGCACCCGACTGCCTTTGCGGTTGTAATTGGCTTTTTTTGCCTGAAATTCGATGCCGAATGGCGGATCGGTAATCACCAGGTCCACTGATGCATCCGGTATCCGGGAGGCCATGCCTGCGACACAATCCTCGTTAAAAATTTGATTGAACGGAATCACCGGGCGAAAGACGGGAAATTTTGGGAAAACACAAAGCAGTAGGCAGTTGCAGTAGGCAGTTGCAGTAGGCAGTTGCAGTGGGCAGTTGCAGTAGGCAGTTGCAGTGGGCAGTTGCAGTAGGCAGTTGCAGTGGGCAGTTGCAGTGGGCAGTTGCAGTAGGCAGTTGCAGTAGGCAGTTGCAGTGGGCAGTTGCAGTGGGCAGTTGCAGTGGGCAGTTGCAGTGGGCAGTTGCAGTAGGCGGTTGCAGTAGGCAGTTGCAGTGGGCAGTTGCAGTGGGCAGTTCGCGTGGGCAGTTGTGGCGGCAGCGGGGAGTGGAGCGGTTGCATGGGCAGTTGCAGTAGGCAGTTGCAGTAGGCGGTTGCAGTGGGCAGTTGCAGTGGGCAGTTGCAGTGGGCAGTTGCAGTGGGCAGTTGCAGTAGGCAGTTGCAGTAGGCAGTTGCAGTAGGCAGTTGGAGTGGGCAGTTGCAGTGGGCAGTTGCAGTAGGCAGTTGCAGTGGCAAAGAACAGGTAGTCCTGAAGTATTTTCTATTTAAGGCATTGATTATTAATGTTTTAAACAAAAAAAAGTCGCGACCCGCTCAACGAAACAAGCCTTCCCGGCGATAGAGACCTGTTATTACTCGACCAACGCAACAGGCGCCACGCACTACCCGGCATGTACCATATGAACCGTCCTGATCGGGTATGGAATCGAAATCTGCTCCTTCCGGTAACGGGCGTGCAGGGCTTTTATAAACTCGTGTCGCAGGGCGAATTGTTCGGAAAACTCCTTTGCCCGAAGCACGACTTTGAAATTAATGCTGGAGTCGGCAAACGCATTGTACCGGAGTGTCGGTTCGTGGTCGGGCGCCGCGCCGGGGTGCGATTGCTGAACGGCGTGGGCAACCTCCAGGGTGACGCGCTCCACCTGTTCCAGGTCGCTGTCGTAGTGAATGCCCACCGGCACCGGCACCGAGATTTCAGGGTCGGGCACCCAGGTATTGGTCACAGTGGAGGTGGCGAGTTTGGAGTTGGGTAGAATAATGGTCTGGTTGGACAGGGCCCTGATCGTGGTATCTCTCCAGGTAATATCGGTCACATAGCCTTCTTCGCCGCTTTCAAGCCGGATAAAATGCCCCGGCCTGATTTTGTGCGAGGCGATGATCTGCATGCCGGCAAACAGGTTGCCCAGGGTGTCCTGCAAGGCCAGCGCCACGGCCAGTCCGCCCACCCCCAAAGCCGTTAGCGCGGGCGCTACGGAGATGCCCAGCGTTTGCAACAGCACCATGATGCCGCTTATGTAAATGACCACCCTGACGACATTCTGGAGCAGGGTAGCGGTAGGCAGGAGGCCGTTCATGTTCGACATCTTCAGGCCGATGAACCTGCCCGTCAGTCGGGCCACGTAAAATGTTACAGCCATGATAAATACCGACTGCCAGCCCAGATGGATACTGCCGTCCCACGATTCGGGAAGTTGGTGGTAGCGCAGCCCCAGCCGCACGCCGATCCAGAGTCCTGCAAAAACGCCCGCGCCTTTCAGCGCGGCAAACAGTTCAAAGTTGAGGAATAGCCGGCGCAGGAGGTATCGTTCCAGCAACCAGCCAATAAAAAGCCCGCCGGCAATGGCAATGGCGGAATACAGCAGGGCGTACAAGATTTCGGGCGATAAATTCATGGAGGACAAGGTGTTTTCAGATTAAAGCAGCCAATACGACCATACATCGGAACGGCAGTTCCATTGTTTTTTAACGAAAAACAGTAGGCAGGGTTTAAAAATTTTGGACTTTGTGCGGCAAACGAATAAGATAATTGCTCATGTCTGTACGATCCATATCTCTTGTTTTTGCCCTGCTGCTTTCGACAGTTTTCCTGTATGCACAAGATCAAACGGCGGATTCCGAATTTATCCGCAACAACTTCACCAAACGGGAGGTCATGATTCCGATGCGCGACGGGGTGCAGCTGTTTACCAGTATTTATGTCCCCAATGACCGGAAAAACACTTACCCGATCCTGCTGAAAAGGACGCCCTATTCCTGTTCGCCTTATGGTGTGGATGCCTATGCAACCAGTTTCCAAAATATGGATCTGGCGCGTGCGGGGTATATTTTCGTCACCCAGGATGTCAGGGGCCGCTATATGAGCGAAGGGGAGTTTGTGGATGTCAGGCCGTTCAACCCCGGTAAAAAGACGGCAAAAGACATTGACGAGGCCAGCGATACCTACGATACGGTGGACTGGCTGCTTAAAACGTGTCCGGCAATAACGGCCGCGTTGGTATCTATGGTATCTCCTATCCCGGTTTTACGCGACAATGGCAGTGTTGTCCAACCATCCGGCTGTCAAGGCAGTATCGCCGCAGGCGCCCGTGACGGACTGGTTCATTGGCGACGATTTCCACCACAACGGCGCCTTTATGCTTATGGATGCCTTTTCGTTTTATTCCGGATTCGGAAAGCCGCGCCCCCGGCCCACTACCGATGGCGCTGCCGGATTCAGCGACTGGAAAACGCCGGACAATTACGATTTTTACCTGCGTGCAGGCGCTCTGCGTAATTACGCCGACAGGTTCGGCATGAAAAATATCCCTTTCTGGAACGACCTGATGGCGCACCCCGATTACGACGCCTGGTGGCAGGCGCGCAACCCGCGACCACATCTGAAAAATATCATGCCTGCCGTGATGACCGTCGGCGGACTGTTCGACGCGGAAGATTGCTTCGGCGCATGGCGCGTTTACGAAGCCATAGAGAAACAAAATTCACCGGCGGCAAGCAACCGGCTGGTGATGGGCCCCTGGGTACACGGCGGTTGGGCGCGCACTGCCGGCGACCGGCTCGGAAATGTTGTTTTTGGCAAAAAAACGACCGATTACTACCAGAAAGAGGTGGAGTTCCGCTTTTTTGAATATTACCTGAAAAACAAGGGAACGATGGACCTGCCGGATGCGATCGTGTTCGAAACGGGTAGCAATGAATGGCGGACGTACAATTCCTGGCCGCCCAAACGCGCAGAACCGGTCAAGTTCTTCTTCCACGAAGGCGGATTGCTGTCCGTAGCGCCACCTCCGGCTGTCGACAAGGCGCCCCCGGGTATGCAGATGGACGAGTACCTGAGCGACCCGTCAAAGCCTGTGCCCTACACCGAAGATGTGCATCTGCGCAGAACCCGCGAATACATGTGCGACGACCAGCGGTTCGCCGCCCGCCGCCCCGACGTGCTGGTCTACCAAACGGAAGTATTGGACAAGACAATGACCCTGGCGGGTACCGTTACGGCTGATCTGTGGGTAAACCTCAGCAGTACGGATGCCGATTTTGTGGTGAAACTGATCGACGTTTTCCCCGATACCCTGTCGGGCGAGGAGAACGGCGTGCCGCTCGGGGGATATCAGATGCTGGTGCGTGGCGAGATCATGCGCGGCCGTTACCGGAACAGTTTCGAGAAACCGCAGCCTTTTGTGCCGGGGACAGTGTCTCAGGTGCGGTTCGACCTGCCCGACGTATCGCACGCCTTCCTGCCGGGACACAAGTTGATGATACAGGTGCAAAGCAGCTGGTTTCCGCTGGCCGACCGGAATCCGCAGCAATTTATCAATATATACCAGGCTAAAGACGAGGATTTTATCCCGGCGACGATCCAGGTGTTTCATACACCGGTGGGAGCATCGGGGGTTGTTTTGCCGGTATTGAGGGGACGGTAGTATTTATTACCTTTGACATCCGAAAACCACCCATAACCATTTGAAAAACCTGCCATCCGCCATGCAAAAAATCATATTCGCACTCGCCGCCTTCTTCCTGACTGCCCATTTTGCCTGTAAAAAGCCGGTCTTTTCCAACCGACCCGTAAAATATGTGGCCTACCTGGGTTTTAACTATACAGACGTAGCTAAAGACAGCGCCAACAACTATTCCGATTCCCTGCGCATCGTTGCCTTGCAGACCTTCCTCGATCGTGTCAACAACCACAGCGAACCCAAGCCCTATCCGGTCGAATACCGGCTTAAAACCTTTCAGTGCGATTATGTCGATTCGGTTATCCCCAAAATATATGAACAGATTATGGCAGACACCGGCATCACGCTGGTGGTCGATAATACCTGGGGCAAGTATATCCGTTTTGCTGCGCCAATTATCCGGCGCGGAATGCCCGTCATTGCGCTGAGCGCCGATCAAAACAAACTCGACTTCGGCGACAATGCCGTCTTCCTGAATCCAAGCGACCCAAACCCCAACTTTCTGGTCCAGTTTATCGATACCGTGCTGAGTGCCAAACATATCGGGTTCGTCACGGAATGCGACTACCTGCTGCACAACCGGTTTACAGAAAGCATGAACAAGATCGGTATGCGTTACGACTCGGTATGCCTGTGGCAAAGAAGTTACATCAGGAACAGGGAAGTGCCGGGCGATTCGGTTGCGGTCATGAAAAGGGCGTTGCGCAAATTGTTCAACCAACCCGGTACGGAGGTTATCCTGCTCAATACCCACGCCGGCTACGGCGATTCGATCATGCGGTTTTTGGAGCATGAACGGCTGCCTGTCAAAACCTTCGTCGGCATACAAACCAGTCTTACCGACAAGGAGTTGGAAAAGATCACCCTGGAAAGAGGGCATACTTTTATCCGTCTTGTCAACGATGAAAACCTGCTGCCGCTGGAGGTTTACCAGGAAAAAAAGGTCATAAAGGCCAAATATCCCAACCCCTTTATCAAAAAGGACAACGACAATACAAGCGACGCAGAAAAGGAACTGCAACGGGAACGGGAGCGGCAGGCCGATCTTACCCTCCACCGTTGCTACGATGCGGTCAATATCCTTGAAACAGCCCTGCGTGCCGGCGCTTCCAATCGAAAACAAACAGCCGCCTATTTCCGGAATAAACTGAAGAACCGCAAGGTTGCCCTGCTCAAGGACTTATACGTGTTCGACACCCTGATGATCCTGAAGCCGGAACCGAATTTTGAAGAAATAAAAAACGGCAACACCCAAAGTCCGCTGATCCAGATCAACAGCGCGGGCGAGCCCATCCCCTCGCTGCGGGTCGGCATCGATATCGTGGGTGTCAGCGATGTGGATGTGCGGCGGAATACCTTCGACTGCAACCTGCTGTACTGGGTTATTGTAGACAGAAAACACATTGAAAAAGAAGGCTATATCGATTTTCCCAACATCAGTTCTGAAGAAGGCAACCGCTATGATATTGCCCGCGACACCACCAGCGAATACGTTGTGAGCAGCCATCGCATCAGCGGCAAGTTTTTGGGGAACTTCAATTCCTTTGCCTTCCCCTTCGACCGCCACGAGTTGTTGATCCCTATCGCTGCGCTTGCCCCGAGCGACAAGATCAAGATCAGTTTCGACTACAGCAGACTCCAGGTCAAAGACAAGATCAACGATTTTCAACTGCACGACTGGGATACGGAAGAATACTACGTCACGCTCGACAACCAGATCACCAATGCACTCGGCTCACCCAACAAAGTCACTTTCGACCCTACCGACAAGGCCAAGTTTATGGAGAAATACAAAACGCTCAACATCCACCTCAGGGTGAGTCGCCGGCCCTGGGGCGCCATCATCCTGATCGTGCTTCCGTTCCTGATGTTCAGCGCCCTGCCAATCTTCATGCTGTTTTTCCACAAGGCCAGTTTTGAAGAAGTGGGCGAACTCATCATCACCTCTTTCCTGGCTACGGTAGCATACTCCATCAACCTGGTGCAGATATCGCCGACGACAGATTCGATGAACCTGGCCTACATTTTCCTGATGCTGACGCTGGCCATTAACTTCTTCTGCTTCATTTACGTCACCTATATCGACCGGCAAAAACTGAACGGCAGCCGGGTAAATGAAGGCGAAAAGCGCAGGGCTCTCCGGTTTGGTGGAAAAATATGGGTACCCTATCTGCTCGTTATCCTGGTGCTGATGTTGTTTTTCCTGATTTTCAGACAATAAAAAAGGTGCATCAGATCAAATTTTAGCCGAAATTTGCAGAGGAGAGCAGCCCAAGGCATGGTATCCGGAAACCTGACTTTTCCCAAAACTTGTTCAACGGGACAGTCGCGGAAACCTGACTTTTGGATGATCCAGTTGTTCACTTTTCAATGTAGTCGCTATGAAAACGAATCCATTCATTTCCTGTCTGGTGGGCGTTTTTTTGCCCCTGGCCGGCCATGCGCTCGATACGGGCGTTTCCTTTGCCGTTTACGCCACTCCCGACAAACCATATGTCGAGATAAACATCGAAGTCGCCGCCGCTACGGTCACGTTCAGACCGGTTGACAGTACCCACCTGCAGGCAGGCGTCGAAACCCTCATCCTTATCAAACAGGGAGAAGTGGTGGTTGCCTTTGAAAAATACATCCTCAACAGCCCCCTGGTAGCGTTTCCACAGAACCTGCTTGATGTAAAACGCATGGTGGTACCCAACGGGGAATACACGCTTGAGATCACTTTTCAGGATATTTACGAGCCCGGGAACAAAGATGCTTTTTCATCGCCCCTTTCCGTTGCTCTTGGTGAAAGCATCCACCTCTCTGATATACAACTGTTGCGCGGTTTCAGAGCCGATGATTCGGATAATCCGTTTACCAAAAACGGATATTATCTCGAGCCCCTGCCTTTCAATTTCTACGATCGATATGCCACTTTGCTGGCGTTTTATGCAGAAATATACCATTCCGACCGCGGACTCGCTGACGGAAAATACCTGGTCCGCTATTTTATTGAAGAAGAAAAAGGCAACGGGATAAAAAACCTGATCTCGGTAGGGACCCAGCGCAAGAAGGCGGCCCCTATCGACGCGGTGCTGGTTCAGATGGACATCAGCAAACTCGTCAGCGGCAACTATTCGCTGACGGTCGAACTCCGCAACTCCGCCAATGAACTGCTGCAAACCCGCACCCTGAGTTTCCAGCGGAGCAACCCATTGTTTGAGGTTGATGAAAAGAGTATTACCGACGAAGTGCTGTCGCAGCAGTTTACCGAGCAACTTGATGAAGACGCGCTGCGCTACGGATTGCGCGCCATATCGGCCCTGGCAGTAGGAGAGGAGTCCGAATCGCTGAAAAACATCCTGCAGGGCACCGAACTGAAACCCATGCGTTACTACCTGTTTCGCCATTTTGTACGCGTCGATGCGAACAACCCCGAACAGGCCTACCGTTCTTTTATAGAAACCGCCACTGCCGTTCACAACAAGTTCCAGAGCGGGTTCCGGTATGGATTTGAAACCGACAGGGGACGCACCTTCCTCCGGTTTGGCCAGCCGGACGATTATATCCATGTCGAAGATGATCCGGGGGCGCCGCCGTATGAGATATGGGTGTACTATAATTTCCCTAAGACCAACCAGAAAAACGTCAAGTTCCTGTTTTACAACCCGAGCCTGGCGGGCGAGGATTTTATCCTGCTGCATTCCACGGCAAGGGGAGAAATCAGCAACCCGCGCTGGGAGCGCACCCTGTACTCCAGGGCAGCGGGCGAACAGTATGAGGGCAGCAATTATAACGACGCAACAACCATGCAGCGCAATTCAGGCCGGAATGCGCGGGTGTACTTTGAAGATTTCTAAACAATGCCTCAGGCGAGGATTTCAGTTCCGGTCTTCCTTCGCCTCTTCCCTGCGTTCGATATAATCGTCCCAAATGGGCTTGTAATCGTACGTCAGGTAAATTTCCGTGTCAAATGCACCCCAGGCGCCGTTTTCGAGCGCCAGGTTCAACCTGCGTTCGGCGCCTGCCGGTATTTGCAGCAAAATGACGTGGCCAAGCCCCATGGCGATGGTCCAGGAGACCACGCGGGCATCCTGGGGCGGGAATATTTCCCAGAATCCCTGCGCTTCGAGCACCCGGCGAATCTCGGGGAGGTTTTTATTTTGCTGGTGCTTCAGTATTACCGTCACCAATATACTATCGGAAGCAGCCCTGGGCGCTTTCATGGCCGGGCCCTCCACTACGGTGGAATCCGCTTGTCGGGATTCGGGTTGCTGGGCATAAATCACCGGGACCAGCGCGGTAAAAAAGCATATAGCCAGGAAAGTGCGTTTCATGATTTTGACGGTTGGATTTGTTAAGTTTTGTCTTGCCATGCGGCGGCAAAGATATATTTCCCCGGCGGCCATTCCTGCGGAAAGTTTCGCGACCGGACTTGCAAAAACTGAATTTGAAATTACATTTGCCACCGTACACCTTTTTATCGTCCACCGAACAGCACATACAAGATGTTTAAAAAACACCCTTCCGGACTGCCGTTTCTGTTTCTGACTGAAATGTGGGAACGCTTTGGCTATTACCTTATGATCGGCATTTTTGTGCTGTACACTTCTGATCAATGGCGCAACGGGGGACTTGGCATGTCCCGCACCGAAGCGATCGGGTTGTATGGAACGTATATTGCGCTGGCCTACCTCACGCCGTTCATCGGCGGTTTGATCGCCGACCGGGTGCTGGGGTTCAGGCGGAGTATCATTCTGGGAGGAACCATGATGGGTGTCGGATATCTGATGATGGCGATACCGCACAATGTCCAGACTTTTTATGTGGCGTTGGGCGTGACGATAGTCGGAAACGGTTTTTTTAAACCCAATATATCCACCCTGCTGGGCAACCTGTACAACGAAGACCAATATCGCCTCAAGAAGGACGACGGGTACAACATCTTTTACATGGGCATCAACCTGGGCGCCCTGATCTGCAATTTCGTGGCGGCCTACCTGCGCAACACATTCGGCTGGAGCTGGGCTTTTGTAGCCGCCGGCGTGGGTATGCTCATCGGCGTGGTCATATTTGTCGCCGGAAGCCGACACTACAAACACGCGGATGTGCGACAGAAAGGCAATGCCAACGATTCGGGGGTTACGCAGATGCTGTCGTCCGTTCTGTTGCCCGCAGCACTGGTCGGCTGGGCCGCCTGGAATATCCCGGGCACGATATTCGGCTCTGACATGACCGATGCCTTTATTTTCGGCTGTATACCGATTATCGGGTTTTATCTCTGGATACTCCGGACCGCCAATGCAGAAGAAAAGCCGCGCATAAAAGTCCTGCTGGCCATCTACGCAGTGGTGATTATTTTCTGGGCCATTTTCAAACAAAACGGCACAGCGCTGACGATCTGGGCGGAGAACTACACCGACCGGTCGATGCCTGCCTGGATGGAGACGCCGGCGCGCTTCATGGGCATGGTGAAAGAAATCAAAGTGGAGCAGGATACGTTCCTCTTGTACGATCACCAGTTCAGGACAACCAAAGGGGCCGATGGCAAACTGGTGGAAACGGTATCGTTGCCGCCGTACTTCAAAAACCTGCCGCCCGAACAGCATCCGCCGGAGGGGGAATCGGTAAAACTTGTTTCAACCGAGATATTTCAGTCCGTCAACCCGTTTTTTGTGGTGGCCCTGACCCCTTTGATCGTCCTGTTTTTTGCCTGGCTCCGACGGCGGGGCAAGGAACCTACTACGCCTGGCAAGATCGGCTGGGGACTTGTCATATCGGCCTTGTCTACCCTGGTCACCATTTGGGCAGTGGCGGTCTGTCACAATGGCGCCGAAAAGGCCTCCGTCTGGTGGCTCGTCGGCACCTATGCCGTGATCACCGTCGGGGAACTCTGCCTGAGTCCGATGGGCCTTTCCATGGTCTCGAAGATGGCGCCGCCGCGTATTGCAGGGTTGATGATGGGAGGCTGGCAACTTGCCACTTCGATCGGCAACAAACTGAGCGGCGTCCTGGCGGCCATGTGGGACCGCTACGACAACAAGGCGGATTTTTTCTGGGTGAACTTTGTATTGTTATCAGTGGCTGCCCTGATCCTCTTTTCCATGATGCGATGGCTCAACAGGGTATTCAGGGAAAAGGGGTTGACCTGACCGGCATAGCGGACAAAAATACCTGAAAACAGTCCCCGCCGTTTTTCCGGAATTGATGATTTCCGTATATTTCGGCTTTCCGGATAACCCGGGTGCATCGACAGGCTGTCCGTGCTTTCTATCGGCAAACTTGTTATTAAGTCTTTAAAATACAACCAACTATGTCAAACAAAATAAAGGCGCCCAAGAAGCAACGCATTGCGAAGCAGGATAAGGAAGACAACCGCAAGTTTCTGACCATACTGGCTATTGCCACAGTGTTGCTGATGGTGCTGATGTACGTCCTTTTTGTCAGATAAACGGGCTGTAATTGATCTGGCAGAAGCTCATGACAGATGCCGTTTGTAGTCGGCATAGGTGAATCGCCGTATCATATCCAGTTTCCCGTCCGGTCGCAGTATAGCGATCGACGGGTGGGATACGCCGTTGAAGGTGGTAGTTTTCACCATGGTGTGATGGATCATATCCTCGAATACGATCTTCTGGCCGATTTTTAGTGGACGGTCAAATGCGTATGCTTCCATAAAATCGCCGCTCAGGCAACTCACACCACCGAGGCGGTACAGGTATTTGTCGCCTTTTGCCGGCTCCGCCGAAGCGCCGCGTACACGCGGGCGATACGGCATTTCAAGGGTGTCGGGCATATGGGCGGTAAACGAAACGTCCAGAATAGCGGTTTTTACACCCAGGTTGTTCACGATGTCGAGCACGCTGGCTACCAGTACGCCGGTTTCCCAGGCAAAGGCGCTGCCGGGCTCCAGGATGACATGCAGGTTGGGGTAACGGCTTTTAAATGCTTTCAATACCCGGATCAGGTGTTGGGTGTCGTATCCTTCCCGGGTCATCAGGTGGCCTCCGCCAAAGTTTACCCATTTGAGTCCGGGCAGAAACGCGCCGAACCGGCTTTCAAAATAGCCGAGCGTTTTTTCCAGATCGTAGCTCGTGCTTTCGCAGAGGGTATGGAAATGCAATCCTTCGACCCCCTCCGGTAGTTTTCCCTTAAAATTTTCGGCGGGTTCGCCGAGTCGCGACCCCGGAGCGGCGGGGTTGTACAGCGCAGTGCCTACCGGCGACCAGCCCGGATTGACCCGGATGCCGGGGCTGACCGGTTCCGAAGCCCGGCTCAGTTTTCCCCGGTAGCGCTTGTATTGTGCAATGGAATTGAACGTGATATGGCTGGAATACCCCATGATGCGGCCAAATTCGCGGGGCAGGTAAGCGACGGCATAGGTATGGGCCCTGGTCTTCATTTCCTCAACACACAGGCGCGCTTCGTGCAGCGAAGAGGCCGTTGCGCCCTGGATATATTCCCGAACGACCGGAAAGGCGCTCCACATGGCGAAGCCCTTGAAAGCCAGAATGATCTGTACGCCCGCTTCGCGCTGCACGCCCGCAATCACTTCAAGGTTGTGGCGCAGCCGGGTTTCTTCAAGTACAAAACAGGGGGATGGGATTTTTGAAATGTCCACGGGAGGAATGGTGAATGGTGAATGATGAATGGTGAATGATGAATGGTGGCAATAACAACAATGAAGCAGCACAAAGGTATAGCGCCCGTAGTTTAGACAGGGCTGTTAAAGCCACAACAGTTCGGGAAGGGCGCCTTTTTCCCACCAGACAATGGCATTCTGACGATACCTGCGGCCCAGCGTTACGGCGGTTGTTCTTGAAATGCCGGGCGCCCAAAAACTTTCTTCGGGTGGCCACAGGCTGTCGTCTGCATTGTTGGCGCCGGGTAGAAATAGTGGGGCGACCCGGTTTAAAGTAGCCGCAAGTTGTTTGTTTTTCAGGCGGTTATATTTGTCGGAATACATTTTCGACTGCGGGTTCCAGGCGGTGATAAAGGCAAAAGTCCGCGTGTCCTGCGCTTCCAGCCAATCGAGTTGCCCCTGGTCGATGGCGCCGACCCGGAAGGGTCTGACCGAATGAGAGGGAATACAATAATCTGTCCGCAGATAGGCTGTAACGAGTTCCCGGTCGATCCAATCGGGAGAATCTTCTACGTTTCGTATGACGATGACGGGTTTTGACATACTTTTGCGGCGCTTTGAACCCCACCCCTCCTGTACGGAGCGGAATTTTTTAGTGGTCAACTATCATGGAAGAAAAACAGAGTCAAATCAGTACATTTATCGGTATGGGGCTTATTTTCCTGCTGCTATACCTGTGGATGCAATATTCGGCGCCCCCCAAGCAGGAGCCTGCACAAGAAAACACCCAGAATACTGCGCCTGCCACGCCGCAATCCGGCGCCCAAAATAATGCCGCAGATCCGGCGGCAACGCAAAATAACAACAATCCGATCGTGCCGGACTCGCTTCGCGGTGCGGTGCTGATTGCCCGTTTCGGCGCATTTGCACCGGCCGCCGAGGGCAAAGAATCGTATGAGGTGCTGGAAAACGACCTGATCCGGGTGACATTTACCAGCAAAGGCGGACGGATTAAAGAGGTGTTCCTCAAAAATTTTGTCAAAATATCTGCCGACTCTGCGGGCGCCGATTTCAGGAACCCGGTTCGGTTGCTGGAAGACAGCAAGAATCATTTTGAATACGAACTGGCCGTGAACGGCGCCGGAAATGTGCGCACGAGCGACCTGTTTTTTACAGCCTCTAAAAGCGGCAATACCCTCGTTTTTCGCGCAGATGCAGGAGCAGGACGCTATTTTGAACAAAAATATACGCTTAGCCCCGACAATTACAGCATCGACTATCAGATTGGCGGCAACGGGTTGAACAGCATCCTGTCGAAACCGTCGCTGCGACTCAACTGGGTCAACTATCTCGATAAACTGGAAAAAAACCAGCAGTATGAACGCACGATGTCGTCCGTGTACTACAAAGCGGTAGATGCATCGGCGGATTACTGCAATTGCCGGGAAGACGATACCGAAAACCTGGGCGAGAAGCCGGTGAAGTGGTTTTCGCACAGCAGCCAGTTTTTCAACGCATCCCTGATTGCCAATAACTTTGCCTTCCGGGAGTTTGTCGGCGAAACACGGATGCTTACCGACACCGACCCCGATCTCAAAATGCTGAAATGCAATGCATTGCTGCCGCTCGACAACGGTTCGGCCAGTATGACCATGTACGTCGGACCAAATGAATTCGAACAGCTGCGTTCCTTTGGAGTAAGTCTGGAGGATATTATTCCCTTCGGAGCCAGCGTATTCGGCGCCATCAACCGCTGGATCATCCATCCGATTTTTGATTTCCTGTCTAAATTTATCGGTAGCCAGGGCATTGTGATCCTGGTGCTGACGCTGCTGGTAAAACTGCTGCTTTATCCGTTGACTTACCGAATGGTGCTCAGCCAGTCGAAAATGGCGGCGCTGAAGCCCCGGATAGAGGCGCTCAAGAAAAAGCACGGCGACGACCAGCAGGCCATGTCGATGGAAACGATGAAAATGTACAGCGAATACCGGGTCAACCCGCTTGGCGGGTGTTTGCCTGTGGTGTTACAGATGCCTATCTGGTTTGCGCTGTACCGGTTCTTCCCCGCTTCCATCGAGTTCCGCCAGGCGAGTTTTCTGTGGGCGACCGACCTGTCGAGTTACGACAGTATCATGCAGTTGCCTTTCCACCTTCCCTTCGGCGCGGGCAACCACCTCAGCCTCTTTACCATGATCTGGGTGGTCACCACACTTTGGTACACCTGGTATTCCATGAAACAAATGGACGCCTCTGCCATGCAGAACGACCAGATGAAGATCATGAAATACATGCAGTACCTGATGCCGGTCATGTTCATGTTCTTCTTCAACTCCTTCGCATCCGGTCTTACGCTTTACCTGTGTTTCAGCAATATCCTGAACATCGGCCAGACGGTGGTGACCAAGCAGTTCCTGATCGATAATGAAAAGATAAAGGCCGAACTGGAAGCCAACAAGAACAAACCCCGCAAGTCGGGAGGCCTGCGCGAGCGCCTGGAACAGGCTATGCGGGAGCAGCAGCGTGTACAGGAAGAACGCGCCAAGCAGCAATCGAAGAAAAAGTAAGGCGCGCTTATTCGGCAGTATCGACGACCTTGCCCGAAATGGCTTTTTTGAATACAGGCACCGTGGAGCAGGGTTCGCCGAACATGATGCTGAAGGCCACAGGCTGCAGGCGGCGTGTTATTTCGAGGTATGCGGAGGCCGGCACGGGTTTGTCGCTGCAACCCTTGACGACGATGCGCTGCCCTTCATAGGCGCTGATGTCCATTGCCGCAAGTTTTTTCAGAAAAGCCATTTCGACGTATTGATCCGGCGTTGTCAGGGCAATATCGTTGGCAAACGGAGCGGCCTGCGTCGCCACCAGCATATAGGCCCACATGGGAATGACGGCATCTGCCGAGCAAAAAACCGCGAGGTTTTTGCCGGTATATTGCGTCCAGTCGTGTGCCTTGAGCGCCTCCCGGAAGTCCTTTTCCTTCAGGATCATCTCCATGAAAAGGTAAGCCTTCAGGTCGAACGGCACAACCTCCTCTGCGGGATACAGGTCCTCCAGATCGATGGAAACCAGTCTGCTGTTTGCGACACGATTGACGAGCGGCTGTTCAGTTGGCGTATTCATATTGTGCAGCGGTTTTGGTTGTCGGTTATACAGCGTTTATTCATCCGGGGTGGGCGGCGGCTGTTCGGCCGGCGTAAATTCTTCGATGTTGGGTACTTCTCCGACGGAATTTTCCACTTCCCTGAAATCTTTCGGTTTGGGCAGATCGGTCAGGCTGTTGATGCCCAGATAGTCCATGAATTTTTCAGAAGTAGCGTAGAGCAGGGGGCGCCCCGGCCCTTCGCTGCGACCGGCGATAGTAACAAGTTCTTTTTCCAAAAGTTTCTGGAGGGCGTAATCGCAATTGACGCCGCGTATTTCTTCGAGTTCGGGTTTGCTTACGGGTTGCTTGTAGGCGACGAGTGCCAGGGTTTCGAGTGCCGCCTGGGAAAGCCGCTTTTTGGTCGTTTGCTTCAGGTGTATGGCAATGGTGTTGTGGTAGGCGCCTTTGGTGAGGAACTGGTACCCTCCGGCAATTTCCACCAGTTCGAACGCATAACCCTCGGCCTTGTACTGTGCGGTAATATCCGTTATGGCCGACAGAATATCGTCCTCCGGGACGTCAGCCTGCAGGGCCTCGTCGAGTACCGATTTGATTTCTGTGAGCGGGATAGCCTGCGGTGATGCGAAAACAAGTGCTTCGATATGCTGCTTCATGGGGCAAAAATAAGATTTGCCGTTCCGCTTTTACCTATCCTTTTCCGCTGAGCCCCTGTTTTTATGCACATCTTCAGTATTTGACCGTAATTTCCTGGTACAACTCGTTTTTCGGTCCGCGGGCCTGCATGGTTACGACGGGTTTGTCGTTGACCCAGTAAATCTTCAGGACGCCGAAGTTTTTCTTGACAATCATTTCGCCTACGCGGAATTTGTTCGGCTCGCTGGTGCCGCTCCGGATATGCGTGAGTCCGCTCGACGTGAAGTCGTACAAGGGATATGGCAATCCCTGGAGGTCCATTTTGGATACCTCGGTCATGTGGCGGTCGCCGGACAGGATGAATAAATTATGCGGCTTGGTTTTTACGATCAGTTGCAGCAGCCGTTTGCGGGCATTGGGGAAGTTGCCCCACTTTTCATGCCCGTGGTCGTCGGCAATAACCTGAACACTGGAACACAGAATATTGAGATTGGCCTTGCTGTTTTTCAGTTCATTTTCCAGCCATTCCCATTGGGCTTCACCAAGCATGTCGCCCGTAGTGTTGGGGAAATAGCGCCTGGTCTTGGAGGGGTCGGGCTGGAGCGTATCGCGAAAGTACCGCGTGTCCATAATAATCACCTTGATCCGTTGTCCGGCTTTGCCGAAAGTATAGGCCTGGTAGGCGCCTTCCCGCTTGCGCAGGGGGCTGTTGCGGGGGATATCCAGAAAATCCATGAGGCATTTTTTGGCGCCCTTCTTCATGGGATAATCCTTGCAACCGTCGTTGATACCGTAGTCATGGTCGTCGTAAACGCCGATGATCTGTGCCTTTGCACGCAGTTTTTTGTATTCCGAATTCGTTTTAAGGCGTTTGTAATGTGCTGCCAGTGCGCGCATGTCGCTGGTATCGGCATAGATGATATCGCCGAGCCATATCCATACATTCGGGTTGTTGGCTACGACATCCGACCAGATCGTCTGGGGCATATTCATCTTGTTACAGGATCCAAAAGCGATGACCGCCAGTCCCATGGTGGTGTCGACAGGTTTGGGTTGAAACGCTTCGGTATCCATATTTTCCACGTCTTCAACATAGTTGGGGGCTGATTTGGACTGGAAAATATCTTTTTCTTTTTGGGAAAAGGCGGTGTTGGAAAGTGCAAATAACGGGAAGGTTATCAGGAGCAATCTGGATAATTTCATACCTGGAAAATATAGTGGACGTTTTTTTCAGACAGGAGGACCTTTGATCAAACGAATCAACGGCGAAAATCGTACAATAAGGCGTCAACAACTTGCCGTTCAGCAAAATAACATAGTTCAAACCGGCAATCCATCAAACAACGCCACAGATTTAAAAATATATCACAAGCAACCTCGGATTCATTCCTTTCGCCATTATTTTTACCAAATAAATTTTAACGCCGAAGCATGAACACAAAAGCGCTTTCCGTAATATCTGTTCTCTTACCTCTTCTTTTTGTCTGCTGTACCTATACGATCAAGATCAAGGATGGGCACACTGCGTACGAACGCAAACAGTTTGCCGTTGCGGCGCCCATGCTGGAAAAGGAATTTACCCGCGCCAAAACAAGGACTGAAAAAGGCCGTCTGGCTTATGAACTTGCGGAATCGTATACCCGCAGCGGAGCTGCCGACAAATCCCTCAACTGGTATAAAACTGCCTACGACAACAATTTTGGGCCCGATGCCCTGAAGGGTTATGCCTTTACCCTGAAAAAACTGGAGCAGTACGGCAATGCGCGCGAGGCATTCAAAAACCTGGGCATCGAGATCGGTTCACCCTACGAATACCGCCGCGAGATCACGGCCTGTACCGTGGCCGAAGGCTGGCTTTCGGAAGCGCCCGGCAACGGCTGGAAAGTGGAGTCGGCTGCGCTCAATAGTCCACAGAACGACTTTGCACCGGCATTTTATAACGACGGTCGCCTCGTGTTTACCAGCGACCGCGCCATGAGCAAGAGTGAGGCGGCATATGCCTGGACCGGCCACAAGTTCATGGACCTGTTTATTGTGGAGCCCGACGGCGCCAGTCCCCAGGTATTCGACAGCGAACTCAATACCAATGCCAACGAGGGAACGGCCTGCTTCAATGCCGCTGGCACGGAGATGTTTTTTATCCGTGCGGTTGGGGCGTACAAAGGCGACGATGCGTTTTGCAAGATATATGTGTCGGAAAAGAATGGCGGCGGGTGGAGCGATCCCAAGCCGCTTCCTTTCCAAAAAGAGAAGATCAATTATTTCCATCCGGCGCTTTCTGCCGACGGCAATACGCTTTATTTCGCCTGCAATGACCCGGAAGGCTGGGGCGGTTTTGACCTGTATTCCGTACAACGCAACCCCAAATCCATTGAGGGCGGCGGCTGGGATTATCCGAAATTACTCAGCCGCAATATCAACACACCTGGAAACGAACTGTTCCCTTCGCTCGACGGCGATACGCTGTATTTCGCCTCCGATGGACTGCCCGGCATGGGCGGGCTCGATGTGTTCAGAACCTATAAAACAGAAAGAAACGCCTGGGTGCCGCCCATCAACCTGAAAGCGCCGGTAAACAGCGGCGCCGATGATTATGCCCTGATCGTGGATCGCGCCTCTGCCGGCGGCAAACGCCCCACGAGTCCGGGCGACCTGATCCGGTCGGGATTCTTTACCAGCAACCGGACCGGTGGCCGCGGCGGCGAAGATATTTATCGTTTCGAACAGCGCGTCCCCCCGCCCAGACCTCCAAAAGTGGATACGACGCCCGTAAAGGCACTGGAGTATAAAATGGTGCTGGAGGGATACGTGCTTGAAAAAATCCTGTCGAACCCCAGTGATCCCAACAGCAAGGTGCTGGGCCGGAAGCCCCTTGCCGGCGCATCCGTGCAATCGGAGTCGGGCAGCAAAAAACAATCCTTTACCGTTAAGGATGATGGATTTTTCAGATTGGAACTCGCAGAAAACAGCGATTACAATTTTGTGGCTGCGCTGCCGGATTACCTTTCCAACAAGGCAAAATTTTCGACAAAAGGCATCGCCAAAGACCCCTCCAACCCGGTTCAGGTATTCGAGATAGAGATCGTGTTGGACAAGATATTCCGGAACAAGGAGATCATCCTGGAAAATATCTACTACGACTACGACAAGTGGGACATACGACCCGACGCCGAACCTACGCTCAATCGTCTGGCAGAAGTGCTTCGGCAAAATCCCGATATCCGGATTCAACTCGGCAGCCATACCGATTGCCGTGGCAACGACCGGTACAACGAGGAGTTGTCGCAAAAACGCGCCCAAAGCGCCGTCAATTATTTGATTTCGAGGGGAATAGACGCAGGACGGCTTTCGGCAATAGGATATGGTGAAACGCAGCCGGCCGCAGGGTGCGCCTGCTCCCGCTGTACGGAGGCGGAACACCAGAGCAACCGGCGGACAACTTTTAAAGTGGTTGAATGACAGGATGTTAAATCTTTCGTAAAAATCATTCTGACGCTATTGTGACAAATTGATATAGCCTAACTTTAACGGCATCTTTTCCACCAAACAAATACACACAGCATGAAACATCTCCTGACACTCGCCCTGGTGGTTGCCCTTGCCACGTTTTTCGCTTCCTGCGATAAGGGTTCGAATTTCGATTACTACTATTACAGCGCAGAGGATTATGCCCTATTGTCGGAATACCTGAACCTGCCGGAAGCGCCCCCCGATTTCTCACCGCAAAGGGCCGGCGGTCTGGGGCCTGTCTCCAAGGCGATCGACCGCGACAAGGCTACCCTGGGCAAGGTGCTGTTTTACGATAAAAAACTGTCCAGGGACGGGACGGTCGCCTGCGCCAATTGCCACAAGCAGGAGTTTGCTTTCGGCGACAATACCGCTGTGAGCAAAGGCGTGTTCGACCGCTCCGGCGACCGCAACTCCATTGCCCTGATGTCGGTACCGAGTTTTGCTTCCGACTACGGCACTGACCTGAACGGCCCTGGCGCCAAGCGTTTTTTCTGGGACAACCGTGCCGAAACGGCTGCTGCGCAAAGCCGTGGCTCGATCACCAACCCAAAGGAAATGGACATGGATATGGCAGAAATTGCCGCTATGGTACGGGCACAGCCCTATTACGAGCCGTTGTTCAGGAAGGCGTTTAAGGACACAGAAGTAACCGAAGACCGCGTAACGGAGGCTATCGCGGAATTCGTCAACTCCATCGGCTCGCTCAACAGCCGTTTCGACCAGGCGGTGGAAGAAAACCGCAGACAAGGTATTTTTGATGTGATCAACTTTTCATTGACCACTTTTACTCCGGATGAAAACCGCGGCAAAAGCCTGTACATGCTCAACTGCGGCAGCTGCCACGGTTTTGACCAGATCAGTACGCCTTTCTCCCAAACGCCTCAGGGTACTTTTGAGCAACTGACCCACGCCAGCAACGGCCTTGATGCCCAGCCGTCCGATGCAGGCGTCGGCGGCACTACCGGCCTGAACACGGACATGGGTACCTTTAAAGTGCCGACGCTGCGCAACATCGCCAAAAGCGCTCCCTATATGCACGACGGGCGTTTTGCAACGCTGGAGCAAGTAATCGAACACTACAGCACGGGTATTCAGCCGCATGCAAACCTGCATTTTGGGCTGAAAAATACCGACGGTACACCCAGGCGGTTCAATTTTACAGAGGATAATAAAAAGGACCTTATCGCCTTCCTCAACACCCTGACCGACGAGTCGATCCTTGCAGATGAGCGGTATGCCAATCCGTTCAGGTAGTCGGTAAACTGGCGTCAAAAACCTTAAAGCGTGTTTCACAAATTTGCCAGGTTTGCTTTGTTGCCAGGCTTTCTTAGTTCAGACAGGATTTACAAGATTTACAGGATAAAAAAGACGGCTTTGCCGCCGAAAAACCTGTAAATCCTGTCTGAAAAATAAAAAAGCCTGTCAGAATTATACTTTCTGGAAACGAAGCCACAGCTGCTTCCTGCGCTGTTGTCTTGTCGCAACTATTACTCCGGATCATTGTTTCCGCTGTAACTTTTACTTTCATTTCATGCGCGACGAACAGCAATTGCTCCGGCTACGGCCAGAATTAGAACTTGTCACTGACCAATCCAGACCGGAGGAGGTATTTCAAAACCGGACGCTGCGTCCCATTTTAAAAATGCAGCATCAGTTGCTGATTCATCTTTTTCAAACGCATATCCGCAAGCGGAAAAATGCCTATTTTCAAATGTCCGAACCCGCCCGGCTGGAATGGATCGCCGATGCCGTGCGCTCCGACCAGCGGTTTCGAAACCTGCTTGTGGGCACAATTATCGGTCATTTTACGGTGGATGAACTGCGCACTTTCGAAGACAATGAAGCCGAATGTTTGCGGCGCCTGGTCAATTTAATTATCCAGCGCCTGCAATCGGAGGATTTCGTGTGTCCGGATTAGCCCTCCGGAAGGCTTCCGGGGATGCATTTCCCGGCGAGGGGTTAAGGCCGTCCGAAGCAGTCGATCATGCGACTGGAATACAGCAGAATACCTGTCGATAATACACGCACAAATCTGGGCAGGAATAAAAAAATTGAGTAGGTTTGCCATCGCGATACAATTCCTGCCCTGGTTTCCGCTACAATCATATTCTTCAGGAAGTTGGAACAGGGTTGGTTTCCCCATTGTATCGTAATATTCTTTCACCAAATTTAAACGATGACTGATGAAAACACTCGCTCAATGCTCGCTCGCAGTGCTTTTTTTGATGCCCCTGGGCCTTGCCGCTCAAAGCCCGGCCGGCTCCTGGAAACTGAATGTACCGGATGAAAACGGCACCATGATTCCCCTGCATGTAGACATATCGGACGACGGCACCTATACGCTCGATTTTGGCGCCGATGGCAAAGTCGATGCCAGAGGGAAATACAGCCTCGACAGCGATAAAATGACCATACAGGATACGGAGGGTAGCGACTGTACGGAAGCCGGCGTATATGCCTATAAAAACGACGGCACAACCATGACTATGACCCGTATCAGCGATGCTTGCACAGGCCGGGGCGGACCCGAAGGCGTCATTACCATGGAAAAGCGGTAACAGGCGACTCTTTCCTGTTTGCTCAGTTGGGTTAAACGCCTTACGGCCTTACTGCCCGGCTCGCGCCATCCGTCTTGCCAGCGTACCGTACGGCGTCGTCAGTTCATAGTACAACACGCCGGAAGCGGTCAGCGGACCCAAGCGGACCGTTTCGGCATTGTAGCCGGCAGGATAGTACTTGTTGCTGCGCCATAACTCCCCCTAGTCGCGTCGAAGAGGCGTAATTGTACGTCGCAGCCGCTGCCCTCAGGCAGCACGAATCCGATCGTCGTTTCATCCACAAATGGATTGGGTCGGTTTTGCAACAACTGCAAGCCGCTCGCGCTCGCCGGGCCGCCTGTGCCGGTCGTCCCCAGAAAATTCAACTGAACGCCCGACTCCGCCAAGGCACTGTTGTAGGCATGGCCGGGCAGGGCATCTTCATCAAGGCTCAGGGCCTCGCTCAATTTGCCGCCACCTTCCAATACATTGAACTTCAGGCTAAAAACCGATGTGGCTTCTTCTACGAACAGCCCTTCCGCCTGCGACCACACGGCTCGGATTTCACCTTCGGAAACATGGTACAGACCGAAGTTGTCCATAGTTAGCGGCAAAGCCCCGCCATCGGCGGTCGTGACTGCCGCCAACTGCAACTGCGTCGGGTCGAAATGCAATGCAAACTGGAAAGCCGCCAGGTCTTCCAACTGGTCGGCCCGGAACTCGGCCAGCACTTCCGCTCCTGTTTGTAACACTTGATCATGCACCTTGAACACCAATGGATTGCCTGCGCCGAAATTCGCCGGATTGGCAAAGGCCGCCACAATATCGCCCGTCTTGACGCCGAAGAAATCCTGGTTCGGCAGGATGCCGGATACGCCCGTCAACACGATTTTTTCCGGAAAACCCCAGGGCGGAATGTTCATGGTGTGCGCAACCGGCACAAAACGCCAGGGGGTTTTGAACTGGTTGATTGCCAGGGGATTACCCAGCAGGGCCTGGTAGACGATTGATGCGTCGAGCGAGGTGATCGAATTGCTCTTGTTCACATCTGCCGCTACCTGCTTGTACGGGTTGGTGATCGGGTTAATGTTCGCCACATGCTGCTGGATGGCAGCCACATCTGCTGCGGTGACGCCGTTGAATTTGTTGATACTCTTGGTCGGCGTGACGGTGAAATTCGAACCGCTGGAGGCCGTGAGGGTGTAGGTGCCGTCTACGGGCGTGAGATCGTTATCGGTAGCATCGCCGCTCAGGGCGACATGGACATCCTTGACGCCGCTGGAGCCGTTGGTTTCCCAGATGATCGTGCCGCTGATCTCGACTCCTGATGGTCCACAGGCATTTACCGTTATGTTGACCGAGCTGGTATTGGAGCAGCCGTTGTCTGCTGTTACACTGACAGAGTAAGTCTTCGACCCCGGCGACGTGGGTAGGGCAGTCGTTTGGTTATAGAATCCGCCGAAGCCGTCGGGGACGAAATTACCGTCGGGGTCGGTGATGCCCTCGCCGCTCCAGGCGACCGTGCTGCTGGCTGCGGCGGCGATGGAAAGATCCAACGTCACGCCGAAGCAGGCGGGATTGGGGTTGACGGTGATGTTGGCCGGAGGGGTGAAAAGATAATTGAAACTTTGTTTCGAGCAAGTGCTGGTGCAGCCGTTGGCGTCAGTAATCGTCACAAAAACAGTGTAATTATCAAGATAATTGCCGCTCGTCACTGATACCGACTGCCCTGTGGTAGAGCCCGGTATGGAGCCATTGCCGCTGATGCTCCAATTGTAGGCGCTCATGCCTGGAGGCGCGGTGTAGGTGATGCCGGAGGTGTTGTTGCACACAAAATCCGACCCCGATATGCTGCAGGATGGCGCCGTAAACGTACCCACCAACACCTCTTGCGGCCCGCCGATGCAATCATTGGCGTCTTTTACTACGATCGCCCAGTTGCCTGCCGACAGCCCGGTAAAAGTCGCGCCGGATTGGAAGTTGGCGCCGTTGTCTTTCGAATACATATACGGCCCTGTGCCGCCCGACACGCCGCTTACCACAATCTGCCCATTGTTGCTGCCCGGGCAGGTATTGGTGGGTGTGGCGGTGAAAGTAATCGTGGGACAGTTACTGATGAATTTATACTGAACACCTGTTACCGCGTTTTGTGCAGTATTGAGTGTGCATATGGCAATGGCTTCCTTGGACACGTCGTTCAGAAAATGAAAGGTCGTTATCGTATCTGTCCCCAGGGGGAGTACCTGTTGACCGCCGATGGTCGAGATATCTATCCACCCGAGCGGCGCTACCTTTACATCCACTGCGGTCGACTTGTACTCGGTTTGTTTCTTCCGCAGCACATCAAAAGTGCCGCCGGGGATGGCCAGCGTGCCCGAGGCATCGATGGAGCTAATCCGTTGATACGTAACCCGGATACGGAAAGAATCGGCCGTCGGTACCAGGTTCAGCAAGACGGGCGGCGCAATCGGTGCATCGAAAGCAGTTAAAACATTGGAAGAACTTTGGCGGAGATCAAAGAAGTTGATCGGGGCCCAGGTTTCTTCCAGGTTCGGTACATTGTCAAACAATAAATTCAGGCCCAGGCCCAGCTCGTCCAGACCAAAATAGCCCATGTTAAATACCTGATTGCCGGTAACCTGCAGATATACCTCGTTACCGGAGTTCGGCGGATTGTACAGGATAGAAGCCCCGGGGAAGGAGGCTTTAGCCACGCCTACTTGCGGGTTTTTCATGATCTGATCCCAGAGCTGGGTTGGCTGCAGGCCGCTCAGGTCCCACTGCTGGCCGAAGCCGGGCGGGGTGAAAATCTGGTTTATTGCGCCGGGCTGGTTGCCAAAAGCATAATGGAGCGTGTCGCCCACTGCAGGAAAAACCGAATTGGTGATGGTGATCTGGGCCGTTATGGGATGGGTAAAACCCAGGGACAGGAGATAACAGAAGGTCAGTAGTCTTACAGAGGTTTGGTGGCGCCGGGCAAAAGAGAGGTGCCGAAAAAACTCATGCTGGAGAATTCTCATTGCGGAAATGGCTTTTAATGACAAATGACGGAAGTACCTGGCAGGTATTGTCGGGGAGTAAAAAATAAATAGGCAAATACGGCTGGTGCAGGTAATCGTTGGCTGGAATTTCCTCCCAAAGGTATCCGGATTTTATTCGCCAGATAGAGGTAGGCAAAAAAAATGTTTGGCCGGGCGGAACGAGTCTGCCGGTCCAAAAACAGGCGCAAATACCTGATGCAATTGCTTCAAACCGACCTGTTTTCTTTTCCGCCGGGTCCCAAATGGATAACACAGAAGCCCGTATACAGGCCGAAGTTGAAAAACGCCTGGCCGCCGACGTCGCCGAACAGCAAAACAGGTCGCCGCCACACTGGAAATGGTGGTGAAAAACGCAGTCAGAGGCATGGAACAAAGCAACGCGGGCCTCGAAAAGGAGCGAAATTCAAACCCGCAGCGAACCGCGGAATCCCCTGGCTGCATAGTACGATTCTGCACCGTTGTGGTACATAAAGACATGGTCGTAGCGACAATCACAAAAAATGGCGCCACCGAGTTTCCTGATCTCGGGAGGTGTCTGCACCCAGCTCGAAGTTTTTGTATCGAACTTTCCAAGTTGCTGCAGGGTCCGGTATTGTTCTACCGTTAAAAGTTCAATGCCTATGGCCGCAGCCATATCCACGGCGTTATTTTCCGGTTTGTGTTCTTTCCTTGATTCCAGCGCTTCACGGTCGTAACAAACACTTCTGCGGCCTTTGGGGCTTTCCACTGAACAATCATAAAAAATGTATTCGCCCGTCTTTTTATCCTGACCTACAACATCCGGTTCACCGCCGGTGCTTTCCATTTCATGGAGCGACCACAGTTTTTCCCTGCTGGCGTCAAGCCTTGCCTGTACTTTAGCCCATTCAAGGTCTTTGTGGCGGTTCATGTTTTGCTCAAAACGGTCTTTTAAAGCGCTGAGCAGTGCTTCGCGTTGTTCCGGGGACAATTCCTTTTTGTTTGCCATTGTCTTGATGCGTTTTTTGAATTGCGCGGGATGCCTTGTAATTGGTCGTGTGCCGGACCTGGAGAGGCTCCCGACCTGAACGGCATCGGTTGCGTTGTCTTGCTGTTTCCCCTGCCTTGTCTTCATCAATTTTTCACTATTCCTCTCCAGAATACTCCTTCCCCGTGCTGTATTTTTACAAAATAATGCCCCGACGCCAGGCTCGAGCCATCTGCTTTCAACACGGGGCCGTTTCCGTAAAATTTAGCAACTTCCCTGCCCAGCAGATCGAATACGGTGATGTCCACAGGCCTGGCAAAGATATCTTCCATTTTCAAAAAAAATACGCCGCTCGTCGGGTTGGGAAAAAGCGTCATGATGCCATCATGGCCGGTTGTTTCTGTGTTGAGGATAGTCGGGTCGCAGGCGCTTATGCCGGTGAGTTGGCTGAGTTCATTGCACAGGTAGTCATAATTGCCTGCCGCTGCTGCATCGAGCGGTTGGAGTAGCAAATCGGTTTGTTCAGAGGGGTCGGCGGCAAGATGGTAAAACTCCTGGCGCCCATCGTTGAAATGGATGAGCTTGTAGGCGAGGTTGCGCATGGTTTTGCCGTCATCGGGGTCGGACTGTGGACTGAATTGTTCGGTAAAATTCCAGTCTCTGACAGATTCGCCCTGGTTTTTCAAAATGGGAACCAGGCTCCTGGAATCAACGGGCTTGCCGGCCGGAATCCCGGAGGCCCAATTGTCAAAGCCTGCCAGTTCGAGGATGGTGGCGAAGAGGTCAGGCGTGCTTGCGAGCGCGTCGCTGACCCGGCCCGGCGATGCTACTGCCGGGCCTGCAATGATGAATGGGACGTGCACCCCATACTCGTAAATCGTGCCTTTGCCCCGTGAGGTGTCGGGTATTTGTGAAACGCGCTTCAGGTTGCCGTTGTCGCCGATGAAGATAATATTCGTGTTGTCAAGTTGACCCTGCTGGTCGAGCCATTGGAACAGGCGCCCGATTTCTGTATCCATCGCTTCTGTCATCGCCCGAAAATACTTTTTCGGGTTTTGATTGATGTGCATTTGGGCGCCCGTCAGTCCCGGAACGGTGTGCAGCGAATCGGGCGGCAGGTGAAAGGGCGTATGCGGGGCGTTGAAGGCAAGCCAGAGAAAAAAAGGCTGGCTGCCGTTCACTTCGTCGAGCCATTGGATGGCATCATCCACGGTTTCCGTGGTGGCGTAATGGGTGACGGTGACAGGGCTTGCCCCGTTAACCGTTTTTTTCCAGTCAAAATAATTGGGCAGTTCACCCAGAAAATTGCCCGAATAATGGTCGTAACCCATGAGGTTCGGATAAACCAGCGACTGCGGCGTCTGCTGATTGAGGTGCCACTTGCCAATGTTCGCTGTGGCATAGGTTACCGGGGCGGCGTTTTTCAGCAACTTTCCAATCGTGATTTCCGCAGTGTCCAATTCAGGGTAGTCCGGGCCTGAAATAGCCGTGCCGACGCCCGTGCGAAAGGAATACCTCCCTGTCAGCATACCCGCACGCGTGGGTGAGCAAGTGGGATTCGACCAGGCATTGGTGAAACGAACGCCCTTGCCCAGCAGCGAGCGGATATGGGGCATGTTGGCAGTGTCTTGCGCATCTTCATAAAAACCGCAGTAGTCCGTGCCGAGGTCGTCGGCGATAATCAACAGGATGTTTTGCTGGGCAATAATTTGCGAAGTGCACGCAAGGAACACCAGTGTGTGTAACAGGATTTTTTTCATCGTTGAACCAGGATTTTAGCGGTGGTTTGTTTTGCGCCGTTTTTTATTTGCAGAAAACAGATGCCTCCGGGCAAGTGGTGTGGAAAGGTATTGATGCAACGGCAACAGGCCTCCGGTTACAGTGTTGCATTATGTTTTTGTGAAAACCTGTCTGACGGCGCCTTTTGAAAAAGGTTTAAGCCGCAAGATAAAAGATTGGGCTAAGCCGCCCCAGCGCCTGGAACATCACGCGACGGGCATGATGGCAGGTTTCGAAGTGATAAACGGGAGCGAGCCGGCCGGAAAAGAACGTGTTGACGTGGCGTACTCTTTTCCGAAGGAAGTTGCGGCATGCTTCATACAAGCACTACAATCTCCCTACATTCGCGCACTAAATTCGACACCCAAATGGATAACACAGAAGCCCGTATCCAGGCCGAAGTTGAAAAACGCCTTGCCGCTGTCGTTGCCGAGCAGCAAAAACAATTCGCCACCACGAGGAAACCCTGCATTTCATCGGTGAAGAACTCGTCCTGCAAGAAGTCCCCTACGGCGGTTCGTTCATCGTCGGCGAAAACATACTCACCATCTATGGTAAAGACAAATAGTTGAAAATGGTTCTCCTCGGCAACATCCTGCTTGGCATCACGGCCCTGCTTTTGCTGGTTTTCACCTTCGAAACCTTCGGTAAATCCGCTCCCGGCGGCGACGCAGGCGTGGGCTGGGCCTGGGCCATCATCATCTACTATTTGGCAACGTTCGTTTGCCTGTCGCTCGTGGCAGCCATTATCGGCGCGCAGGGCGGGTTCGCGTGGGTTGCTGCTTCGGGCAGCGGCGTGCGGTTCATGTGGGTTGCGGGCGGATTGCTGACGGCCTTGCTGGGCTCCATGTTCGTGGCGTTTCGGGAAGGGCCGATGCTTGCCTGGCTGGGCAGTTTTTTGCCCGCAACCATTCACCTGTTGTTGATTATCGGCTTCGGCATGTTGCTCAACGGCGGCACGGCCTACCGGCTGCCGCTGCTGCTGGCGGCGGGCATCGGCGCAGTGCCTTGCGGACTGATTTTGTTGGCAAGCCTGAAAACAAGGGCGGAAAGCTACATCGCTGTGGCAAAGTCAATGGGGCAACCCGACCAAAACGACCTGCGGATGATAGGGGAAATTGAACGCCATGACGCCTCCAAAAATATCAGCAACCTGCTGATTTTCACCGATTACAACAAGGAAAAATGGGTTCGTGAGCCTGCCCTGGCCAAAATCAAATCGCGCCCCGACTGGCAACAACAACTTGCCGAAGGGCTGCGCCAACGCTGGGCGCCCGAGGTGTTCACCTTCCTGGCCGGCAACGAGGTAGACGACAAAAGCCTTTTTGCCGAACCGCTCCACGCAGGCATTCGGATGCAGGCGGAACTCATCCGCGAAAAAATCGGCGAGGCATACCAGGAGCACCATTTGTACGAAGGCCAATTCATGTGGGAAACCGAACGGGTGCTAAAAACCCTGGAAAGATTCGGGGACAACGGCCAGGACTACCGCCCAGAAATGCAGTTGCTGCGCGAGGCATTCGATGCGCCCTGCAAGACTCGAAAACCGAATTTCGGCTGCCTGAGATATTTGGATAAATGGCTGAAAAAGCACTGAGAAACCGTCTGAAAATCAATTTGGGTATTGGGTAGTGCACTCCATTCCGGTATTGCCGAACCGCCGCGCCACAAACAGGAGTCATCCCGAATTTTCCGGGCGAACACGACCTCCATAACGTCGGATATTGGCTGTGTGTACGTACAACGGACTTCCAAGTCCGTTGAAACGTTGTCGGATATTTTACATAACCGACCGATCTGTAAATATTTGACTTCTCCAAAATCAATTGCAAAATTCGGGGCGACTCATGTTTTTTCAGGGTCAATTCCGCTTCGCGGTATCGCCCGGCATCAACAAGTGTTCTCCCTTTGCTGCGTTGGCAGATGGAATAAAACACGGCAGTGTTATTCAGAAGGCGGAGGTCCTGCTCAAAAGTGAATGGCATGAAATTTTACACCACCCTGGTCCGACACCTCCAGCGCGGGCGCCGGTATTTTTACGACATTCAGCGCGCCGGCCAGCAGGCGTAAAAACCGGTTACGAATCGGTATTCGTGTCAGGTCGATGTCGAAGGAAAGGTAGAACTGCCGGGTGCGGGGATATACGGCCGGGTCAATCTGGTACACGTCGCAATCCGGGCCGTTGCAGTTGAGGTTGCCCTTCCATTCATAACCCTGCTTTACGAACAGGTTGTCGGCGCCCATACCCAGGGCTATATTAAACCACCCCGGCAGCCATGTGGCGCGTTCCGGGAAAAACGAGCGCGGGTTTACGGATAGCCATACGGTGTTCGCGTTGTAGTTTTTCAGGAAAAGACTGACCGGTCCCGTTCCGTAAATATCCTCGGCGCGCTGCTGAAGGGTCGTGGAGCCCTCGCTGCCCACAGGAGAAACGGGATAGACCGGATCGGAGCTGTATTTTTTTGGCCAGGCGCTCACCTTGAGCGCAATGCGCTGCTCGTGCCACCCGAGTTGCTGCCCCAGGAACAGGCCGGAGCCCAGCAGGTTGAACCCCATATCGCTCCAGGAGAAGCCTCCGGAAGTAGATAGCCCATCGAACACTTCCAGTGTCGTCATCATGAGTTGACCGCCGGCGAAGCCGGTCCAGGCCGCTGCGCGCGGCCGGATGCCCGCCCAGCGCGCTCCGGCGTATATCCAGCGACTTTGGTTGTAGGCCAGCAGCCCGTGTCCCATTTTGTCCATCTGGTTCCAGTCGCCGAGGTCGTCGATGGTGTGAAAACTGCCGTTGGAGCCGTTGGAGACCCAGTCCTGATGCAGGATCACCAGGGCGCTGCCATACAGCACCGAAGCGGTACCGACGCCTGCCCAAAGGCGCGGTTTATGCAAAGTGTCGGCGGGCTGGAGCGAAAAAAACGGCTGGTGCTGAGCGCGCAGGCATGCCGGCGCAAGCCCCAGATACAGGCACAGCAGGGTGAGTGTCGTTCGTAACATACAGTGTAAATTCGTGTCGGCCGAAAATAACAAGAATCGCACCGAAAACCTGCGGTGTGGCGTGCATGGGCTGTATTGAAGAGCGTGGGTAAGGGTACGATACAATTCCCCGGGGAAATAAATTCGGGATGATCCATGGTGGCCTGCCGTGTTTTCATTGTTGTAACAGGAACGTTACTTTTGGCTGGCGGCGGATTACCTGTCGGGCCATCTGGTATGCGCAACCCAAGAAATGTATACCCATAACCCGTCCCGATGCCAGCCACCAGGCCGCGCCTGATTGCGTAAAACCTGCCGGAGGCGGCGGTTTTACGCAATTGTTTTTTGAGGAGGCGAGGGGGTGTGCCGGTTGCGGCAATCCAGCCAATTTGGCTGGATTGCCGCAACCGAAGGAGAGACAAAGCGAGTTTTTGCGCAATTGCGCCTATGGGGGGAGGTGACGAACAACCATAGTTAACGGCAACAAGAAAGATAAAAAAAACCGACGCAGCGAGGCGAATGAAATAAATAAACCGGGACGCCGACCGAGGCGCAAGGGGCATAAACCCCGACGAAATCCCGAGAAGATATGCGGTAGGTAGTCTCCTGAACCCTGCCCTTTCCAAAAATCACAACCATTCTTCCGGCAATTACATCAACCAGCCATTCTACATCCCCGACAAAAGTCACTTCTCAAAATGACGAGTATCACCTCGGCTAAAATCTCCATCCCCCATCTTTGCAGAGTGAATATTCACAAACATATATATTTTCAAAAATGAACGGTAAAAACAACATCGCAATCGGCTTCCTGACCATGGGATTCTTCATGGCTTACGGGTTTCTGCTGATTTACCTACGGGACTTTGCCCCCGACAAAGAGGCATGGGTGAACAGTTATTCGCTTGGGAAACATTTTGAATCCCGCCTGGCGCATGTGCATGGCAACTTGTTCGCTTTTCTCAACATCCTGATTGGCTACCTGCTGCTACACTTTAAGACGCAATTGTCCAATGTAAAAGCCATTTCGTGGCTAGCGCTCACAGGGCTTTTGATGCCGATTGGCATTTTGTCGGAAGTATATTTTGGCTTGCCACCCGCACTTGTGTTGGTTGGCGCCATCGCCATGACTGCTTCGGTCGTGTGGCTAGGGTTTTCTTTTTTACGGATAAAAACGATTCAACCATGAACAAATTGAATGCAATCGGCTTGGATGCAGCCCAAACCGCAGAATTAGCCGGAAAACTCAACATTCTGCTGGCGAATTATTCCATTTTTTACCAAAACACCCGTGGCTTTCATTGGAACATCAAGGGGGAAAAGTTCTTTGAACTGCACTTGAAATTCGAGGAACTGTACAACGACCTTTTGCTCAAAATTGACGAGGTGGCAGAGCGGATTTTAACATTGGGTTTTGCGCCCGAACACAATTATTCCAAGTATGCCCAAAACTCGGCAATCAAGGAAAGTAAAAAGATTTCGGACGGCATTGAAGCCGTGCGGCAGATTCTGGAATCTTTCAAAACGGTCATGATTTTACAGCGGGAAATCCTGAAAATCTCTGCCGACACCAATGACGAAGGCACCAACGCCCTAATGAGCGACTACATCCGCTTCCAGGAAAAACAGGTTTGGATGTATTCTGCATTTTTAAAAAATCAATAATTTATGACGGTAACAACCATTTCAGACCGCCAATTTGAAATCATCGAAGCGGCGGGCAAAATCCTGTCCACTTCGGGTGTGAGCGGCTTGACCATCAAGAATTTGGCAAAGGAAATGGGCTTTGCAGAAAGTGCCATTTATCGCCATTTCGACAGCAAAGAGGCAATTGTAGTCGCAATGCTGGGCTATTTGGCGGAAAACATGGACGAAAGACTTGGAAAGGTGGTTTCCAATCAGAAAAACCCTAAGGAAAATCTCGAAGCCATTTTCATTGACCAGTTTGCTTTTTTTTCCAAAAACCCACACTTCGTGGTCGCCGTTTTTTCGGACGGGCTGATGGAAGCAAGCCAAAATATCAACGCCGCCATACTGCGTATTATGCAGGTGAAAATGAAGCACCTGATGCCCGTCGTCATGCAAGGGCAACAGCAAAGATATTTTACAAATGCCATCACCACCGAGGAATTGATACACATCATCATGGGCAGTTTTCGCTTGCAAATGTTCAAATGGCGCATCGCCAATTTTCAATTTGACATCGAACGACAAGGGAAAAACATGCTGGATGTTATTTCAACACTTATTAAAAATTAGTTTTCAAAAATGAAAAAGATACTTGTTTTATCCGCCTTCTCGCTTTTCATGGCGAGTTGTGCCATGCACAAAAATCCGGCAAACGGCAATTTTCACCATCTAAACAATCGAGCAATGACCAATATCAGTTCCATACACGAAGCCACAAAACCAGTTTCCGCAAAACTACTTTTCAAAGGACAGGACGGCACGGTCAATGCCCTGCAAATCCAAAAGGACGGGCTTCTCGAAAAACACGTCACCAAAGTGCCTGCGCTCTTGGTTTGCGTGGCAGGCGAAGTGGTCTTTGAAAACGAAAAAGGCTTCAAACAAACCCTCAACAATGGCGATTACGTCAACATCGAACCCATGGTCACGCATTGGGTGAAAGGCGTGCAGGACAGCCAACTTTTGCTCATCAAGTAAAAAAAATTTGCTCAATGAAGTTAGTGAATATTCACATCGTTGTTCCTGTGGGGTGGCTTGCACTTATAGGTTTCAGCCCGATTGCCCTGCAAGCGCAAACGATGACCTTGCAGCAATGCACCGAAACGGCTTTGTCCAACAACAAAAACCTGCAAGTCGGCAGAAGCAACCTGCAATCTAACAAACTGCGGGTACAAGAGGCGGAGTCGAACCTTTTGCCGAAGGTGACGGCATCGGCAGACTATAAGTATTACATAAACCAGCCTTATCAATTGTTGCCCTTGTCCACTTTTAACCCCTCTGCCCCGGAAGGACAGTTCAATGAAGCGCAATTCGGCGTACCGCACAACCTCGGCGTAAACGTGCAGTTGGCAATGCCGATTTACAATCCACAAATCAAGGCGGGTATCAAAGGGGCGGAAATTGCCGGGGAAATGGGCAATTTGCAAGTCGAAAAAAGCGAGGAACAGGTCATTTTCGAGGTGACGAGCCTGTATTACAATGCCCAGATTTTGCAGCATCAAATATTGTTTGTGGACACCAATTTGGTCAACGCCAACCGTTTGCTCGCCACCATTCAATTGCTGAAAACGCAGGGCTTGGCGAAAGGCACCGACATCGGAAAAATCGAACTGCAACAGGCGCAACTGCAATCCCAACGCTCGCAATTGGGCGGCAAATTGGCGCAGGTATTCAATGGATTGAATTTTTTCATGGGCAGGGATTTGAATGCGCCGCTTTCCATTCCAAAAGAAATAGAAAAAGGGGGGGGCGTGGATTATCCCGTTTTGCCATCGGTGGATGCCCGCATGGTGCAGGTACAAAACCGCCTTTTGTTGAACGAACTAGATTTGCTGAAAAAATCAAAATTGCCCACCGTTTCCATTGTTGCCAATTATGGTTTGACGGGTTTTGGGTACTTCAAACAGCCCGACCCTTTCTTCAAAGTGTTTCCCATCGGTTTCATCGGCGCACAGGCGACGTACCCGATTTGGAACAGAACGACCCGTTTTAAAATCGCACAAAAAGAAGTGGAAATCGGGAGTAATCGGCTACAATCCGAACTGGTTCAGGCGCAAAACAACCTGCGAATCGCCAACGCCATTTTGCAAAAAAATACCGCACAGGGTAATATCCCGGCCACACAGCAACAAATCACATTGGCCAATTCGGTCTATCGGCAAACACTCGTGCAGCAACAACAAGGCACGGCGACCATTGCCGATATATTATTGGCGGACAATGCGCTGCGGGAGGCGCAAACCAATTATCTCAATGTCCTTGTCGAGTATTTGAAAGCCGATTTGGAATTAAAAACAGCATCCGGTTCAATCAAAAATTAAACAATGAAAAAGATATTTTCCTACCTGATACCAGCCGTCATTTTGATTGGCATTTTTGGCGGCATTGCTTATAAATTAAAAAAGAACAAAGCCACCGCCGAGGCACGGGTATTTCAAAATGACCCTGCGGAAACGCCCGTTTTGACGGAAAAAACGCCTCCGCAAACCACGCTGACTGCGGCGGGCGACCTCGTTTTCACGGGCATTTTTGAACCCAACCGGGAAACAAAAATCAGCGCAGAGGTGCAGGGCAAAATCAACCAAATCATGGTGGATGCGGGCAGCGCCGTTACGAAAGGGCAAACCCTCGTGCAATTGGACGATGCGCTTTTGCAGTTGCAATTGCAATCGGTGGGCGTGCAAATCGAGGGTTTGACGGCAGAGGTGAACCGTTTTTCCATTTTGACAAAAGCCGATGCGGTGCAGGGCGTTCAGTTGGAAAAAGCCCAATTGGGGTTGAAATCCGCCCAAGTCCAGCGGGCGACCATTCAGGAGCAAATCAATAAAACGACGATTAAAGCCCCGTTTGACGGGGTTGTTTTTGCCAAATTGAACGAAGTGGGCGGCTTTGCTGCGCCGGGCGTTCCGCTGTTGCACATCCTCGAAATAGGTCAAATGAAATTCACCATAAACGTGCCCGAAAATGATTTGAGATATTTCAAAATCGGGCAGTCCCACGAAATCGTGGCAGACGTTTTTCCCGATAAAAAACGCGTGGGCAAGGTTAGTTTGATAGCGAGCAAAGCCAATCTGGGCAACAGTTTTCCCGTCCAATTCACGGTCAATAACTTTTCAAACCATGCGCTGCGGGCGGGGATGTTTGGAAAAATTGAATTAACCCCCAAAAAATAATCAGGCATGAACATCACGGAAATTTCAATCAATCGCCCATCGCTGATTATCGTTTTGTTCGCCGTGTTTGCCTTGCTCGGCATCATCGGGTACAAAAATTTGAGTTACGAGTTGATGCCCGATTTCAACCAGCCCGTTGTCGTCATCCGCACGGGCTATCCGGGCGCAACGCCCGACGAGGTGGAAACATCCGTTTCCCGAAAAATCGAGGATGCTTTGTCCAATCTGGAAGGCGTGGATTATTTGGTTTCAAAGTCCCTGCCCAATGCCTCGGTCATAATTGCCAACCTGAATTACGGCACCGACCTCGACCAAGCCATGCAGGATGCCCAACGGTATATTGACAATATCCGAAAGGACTTGCCCGCCGATATTTTAAGCCCCGTGATGAGCAAGGTATCGCCCAATGATTTGCCGATCATGTCGGTGAGTGCAACGAGCGATTTGCCCGCCCCTGTTTTATATCAAAAAATGAAGGACGAGTATTTGCCGCAAATCCAGCAATTGAAAGGGGTGGCGGAAATCACCCTTTTGGGCGGCGAGGAGCGGGAAATACAGGTAAAAGTCAATCAGGAAAAACTCAAATACTATCGGGTTTCGATGTTGCAAGTGGTGGAAGCCATTAACCGGGCGGGGCTGGACTTGCCCGCTGGAAACGTGCAAACCGATACTGAAACCAATTCGGTGCGCCTGGTCGGCAAGTTCAACACGCTCGACCAGTTGCGCAACGTGCAAATTGCCATGCCCATGCCCAACAGCCCCGTTTACCTGAAAGACGTGGCGGAAGTGGCGGACGGCATTCGTGAAGTGACTTCGGTGAGCCGATTCAACGGCAAAAACGGCATAGGACTTTTGCTCAAAAAACAAGGCGACGCCAATGCGGTGAATGTTTCGAAAGGGGTGCGCAGCGCATTTGAAAAAATAGAAAAGCAAAACGCCCAACATCAAGTAAAATTCGGGATTGCCGACGACAGCACCGACAACACCATTGCCGCCGTGGATAGCGTAGTGGTGGATTTAATTTTGGCGGTCATGCTCGTGTCTTTGGTGATGCTCCTGTTTTTGCGCAGTTTCAGGAATTCGTTTATTGTTATCGTGGCAATCCCGACTTCGCTGATTACCGCTTTTGCCGTCATGTGGATACTCGGCTACACCCTCAACCTGATGACGCTTTTGGCAATGTCGCTGATTATCGGCATCCTCGTGGACGATGCGGTGGTGGTTTTGGAAAACATCCAACGGCACCTGGACATGGGCAAGGAAAAGCGCAAAGCATCATTGGACGGGCGCATGGAAATCGGCTTTTCGGCATTGTCCATTACCCTGGTGGACGTGGTGGTGTTCTTGCCGATTTTGTTTTTGCAGGTATTTGTGGCGGATATGTTGCAACAGTTTTCTGTGGTGGGCATCACTTCCACATTGACCAGTTTGCTCGTTGGTTTCACGCTCACGCCGTGGCTCGCCTCCCACATCGGCAAAAAAGAAAACCTGCAACCGACCAATATTTTAAACCGCTTTTTGATTGGTTTTGAAAAAACATTGCACCGTTTCATCGAATGGTATGGGCGGCAATTGGATTGGGTTTTGAACCATAAATTGGTTTTTACGGGCATCGTGCTTTTGCTTTTTGCCATGACTTTGGGCGTAATGAGACAAGGCATCATCGGCAAAGAACTGATATCCACAGGCGACCAGGGGAAATTCCGCTTTGCCCTTGAATTTGAAAAAATACATCAATTCAGCGCAACGATGCCATTTCCGGGGAAATTGAAAAACATATTTTGGCGCAGGCCGAAGTAAAAACCCTGTTCAGTAATGTAGGCGGGCCGAGTACGGGCATCGGCAGTTTGGGCGTGGGCGTGCCGTACAAAACGGAATTTACGGTGCAATTGAAGGACAAAAAGGAACTCGAGAACCTGCGTACCGAAGATTTCATGTTGCGACTGCGGCAGGGTTTGCAAAAAGAATATCCCGGCATCCGTTTTTCGATGGCTGCGCTTGGCTTGGTGCCACGCTCTGCACCTGTGGAAATGACGTTGAGCGGCAGCGATTTGGCGCAAGTCATGGAGTCCGGCAAGATGCTCAAAGATATTGTGCGGCGCATCCCGGGGGCCGACAACGTGCAATTGTCGGTAGAAGAAGGCAGCCCAGAATATCAGGTTTTGCCCGACAATGACCGAATGCAACGCCTCGGTTTGAACACCTCCCTCACAGGGCAAAACCTGCGCACCGCTTTTACGGGAAATGACGATGCCAGCCTCACTGAAAACGGAACGGAATATCCCATCCGGGTTTGGCTGGCTGATTTTGACCGCCGAAATTATGAAGACGTCAGCCGCCTGAATATCATCAACCCTGCGGGGTTGCCTGTGCAGGTGGCGCAATTTGCACAGGTGGTCAAAGACCGCACGCCCTCGCTTTTGGAACGCAAAGACCGGCAACCCGCCGTCACCCTCACCGCCGATGCTTTGGGCAGACCGTCGGGAACGGTTGCGGACGAAGTGGTGGCATATTTGAAAAAAAATCCCTTGCCGGCAGGCATAAGCCTCGCTTGGGGCAGTGATATCAAGCGGCAGAACGACAGTTTCGGGGCTTTGGGCGGCGTTTTGGCGATTTCGTTTTTGTTGATTTACCTCATCATGGTTGCCCTGTACGATAGTTTTGTCTATCCTTTTGTGGCACTTTTTTCAATTCCCGTGGCGGCAATCGGGGCATTTTTGGCTTTGAATTTATCATTAAGCAATTTGAGCCTTTTCGCCCTTTTGGGCTTGATTATGCTCATGGGCTTGGTGACAAAAAACGCCATTTTAATCGTGGATTTCACCAACCAACTCAAAGCCGGAGGGCTGCACTACCGGGATGCCCTGATAAAAGCGGGCAAGGAAAGGATGCGCCCAATTTTGATGACCACGCTTGCCATGGCAATCGGGATGCTGCCCATTGCCTTGGCAAAAGGTACGGCAAGCGAATGGAAAAACGGCTTGGCTTGGGTCATCATCGGGGGCTTGCTTTCTTCGCTGATTTTGACGGTTTATCTGGTGCCGATGATGTATTATTTGGTGGACAGGGGGAGGGAAAAGGTTCGGGGAGGCAAAAAAGCGGAGATGAAAAAATATTAAATGCCGTTAACAATGTACTCTCGACCATGCCGCCCACAACCCAATCCGCAAAGCCAACGCAGGGCGGCACGGGCGGGAGTGCAAACGTTAGCGGCAACTAAAAAAACAAAAAATAATAAAATAAAGCCTAACCCGGCGTGGCAAAAAGTAGAATACCAAGTTGAGGGAAAGCCTTCACTCCGCCGCTTCAAACTCTCCGCAATCCAGCCGCAATTCTCGATTTTTCAACGATGCATTTAAGAATCGGCAAAAGTGAGCATCCCCTTTTTTTTGATAAAAACGACAGGAGAAGCACATCCTTTGCATGGAAATGATGCCAGCCCGTTGCAACTGACTTACCACGCCGAGCAGTTGTTCGAGCATGATACCCTTTTCGGCGGAAGGAATTTCGGCGATGCTACCGAGCATCGGGTTTGCAAAACTGGCGGTCTGGGCAACCACCGATTTGCCCGCTTCTGTCAAGTGTATGGTATGGCTTCGGGTGTCCGTGATTTCGGTCTGCCGCACGATGAAGCCCTTTTGTTCGAGCGATTTCACCGCCTCGCTGACGGTGGGCTTCGTCAGGCAAAACTCTTGGGCGAGGTAACTGACCTTGCATTTTTCATCACCATGAAATTGAATAAAAATCAGAATCTGGATTTGTATCGGGCTGATGCCCAAAACCTTTGCTTTTCCCCAGAGCAATACCCGGAAGCCCTCGCTCAACCGTTCGAGAGAGGCAATAATTTTTAGGTCAGGGTTGCCGATTTGGGCTTGCGGGTCGAAAACGCTTTCGTTCATAGACATAAAATAACGGGGCGGCAGGGAAATTCTACCGCCCCGTAAAATTAGCAGTCCTAATTATTTTTGTCAAAAAAATCAGTTGCACCCTTCCATCTCGATAATGTAGTAGTCTTTCGCCATGATGGAATCTTCCATCGCACCTTTGGCATTTTCGACATGGCAAAACCGGCATTGTTTCGAGATCAGCGGTTGCCCATCCTGCCCTTTCAAGTGCAGGTACTCCCTGCCATAGCCGTAGATTTTTTCCAAGTCCTTTTCGTTGGCATCCACGAGTATGTCGAAGTGCATCACGCCGCCCTGTTTTTTGGGGACGTAGGTGTCGTAAACGGAAACTTTCAATTGCATGGGTGAATCATTTTTGGAAGTGAAGCCGAGCAGGGCAGCCCCGCCAATGGCGAGCCAAACCAACCCTTTCAGCAGGAAAAAAGCGAACCCTGCAAGCCCGAATTTTTGAAGGAGACTTTTGTTTTTCATTGCTTTTGAAACTTAAAATTCACCTTCCTTGATGTACGGTTGGCACCACAGCAGGGCGGTAAGCGTAACGGCTTTGAACCAAGCGGCGTACATCGCCTCGACCTGTTCGGCGGAATGCCCTTTTTTCGCCAAAAAACCTTTGATGGTGAACGTGATGGGGAAAATGAAGGCCACGAGGTAGCGGAAATGGATGATGGGAACGGCTTCCACGCCGTCGGTTCGGTTCTTTTTGGTGCTGTGGTGGCGCAGGGCGATTTCTTGCTGATAGTTGAGCCAGTCTTGGTCGTAAGGTCGCTGGCAGAGGTCGAGAATCCATTGCCCGAAGCGTTTGCGCACCGCACCGAGGTAGTCCATGTTGGGTTGCCCGTTGTGGGTAAAATAATGCACCAAATGGGTGTTCCCGCCCACAAAACCGTACCAAAGGTCGAGAATTTCGTCGGTCTGGTCAGCCAGAACTTCCCCGGCGAGTCGGAGATTTTGGACATCTTCGTCGCCGAAAAGCACGGTTTTTTTTAGGAGGTCGAGGTCGGCAATGCTCACAGGCGAGGTCGCTGCCTGCCCGTAGGTGTAGCCCGGAATGTGGTTTGACATGAAATTGAATTTTAAATTGTAAAAGAATAAGTTCGGCATCCGAACTTTTAAATCGAAAGCAAATATAGGTAGGATTCCGAACTAAAAAAATTTACGATAATATTTTTACCTTCGAGCGGGTGGAAAATATTTGCAAGAAAAGAATCAGGAAGTCGGTTGGGCATCGAAGACAAACGAACTTCGTGCAGAGGAAAGGATGAGATATGTCGAACGAAACAGTCGCCAGCCTTCTGATAAATATAATAAAAGCCGCTAACAATGCACTCAACGCCAACCGCCGCCAAAGCCCAACCCGCAAAGCCAACGCAGGCGGCGGTATGCGTAGATGCAACCGTTCTCGACAATAAAAAAAAGTAACTGGTTAGCAAGAATTTCCCGTATTAGAACGGAATCAAGAAAAGTTTAACTTTACATCTCTAAATGGGCCTACCGCAAGACATAGAAGGTTGCCATCAGATGATTAAAGATTTGGTGGTTTCAATGGAGCGCTTGATGCTTCGGGTGAAAGAATTGGAGTCACAGATCAATCAGAACAGCCGCAACTCAAGTCGTCCACCATCATCAGATATGTATCGTAAGGGTCCGGCATTTCCACGTTCCAAAGGAGGAAAGGTCGGAGGTAAAAAGGGGCATGATGGCGGTACTCTGAAGATGGTAGGTCATGCGGATCATATTATTGAACACAAGCATACTGTTTGTAGCCATTGTGGCAAAGTTCATTTACGCCCCTTCGGGGTGAGATTTGACAACTTTAAAAATTTTCAAATCTTCCCGGCTTCGCGCCATGGAATTACCTGAAGGCCGCTGCTTCTGATTTGGGTTTCGTCACCACCATAGACTATAGTACCGCCCGATTGTTCGCTTAATTTTTCCCAATAGCGCAAGCCTTTAAAAAAAGTATCAGAGATGGTTTGGCTGGATTTTATTTCCACTGCCTTTTGTAGAATTCCCTTATCTACAATTACGTCCACTTCATTTCCTGTGCTGTCGCGCCAATGAAAAAGGTTGGAGCGTTCACCCCGGTTGAGCCGTGCTTTGAGCATTTCAACAACCATCAGGTTTTCAAAAAGCGCTCCCCGGAATGGGTGCAAGCGCAAGTCTTCTGGCCGGCGGATACCAAGCGAGTAACAAGCCAAGCCCGTGTCGTAAAAGTAGAGTTTGGGTGATTTTACGATCCGTTTGTTGAAATTCTGAAACCAAGGCGGCAAAAGAAACACGATATAACTAGCCTGTAAGATGCCCAACCAAGCCTCCACCGTTTTATCGGACACCCCTGCTTCGAGCGCGATATTTTGCCGATTGAGCAATTGGCCAACGCGACCTGCGCAGAGGGCAATTGTTTTTTCGAAGGCAGCAAGATTTTCGAGGTTGCGGATAGTCCGCACATCCCGCTCAACATAAGTGCGGAGGTAAGCAGGAAACCAATTGGCAGCAGGAACACCCTCCGCCCAAAGGGCCGGATACCCACCCTGAAAAATGCAGGTGTCAACATCGTCCAATGCCTTATCCAGGGGCTTCAACTCGGCCAGCGACAAAGGCAGCAAATCCAAATATGCCACGCGACCCGCCAGTGATTGGGTCAGGCTTTGTACCAACAAAAAATTGTTGGAACCTGTGAGCACGAACTTACCCCGGCGCGGATCTTCATCCAGAATTTGTTGGAGGTAGGACAGTATTTCAGGAGTCCTTTGGATTTCGTCAAGAATCGCTCCGTTAGGGAATTGCTGTAGAAAACCTCTGGGATCCTCCAAAGCAAAGCGGCGAGCATCAGGATTTTCGAGCGAGACATAGGGCTTTTCAGGAAAGGCAGCACGAGAAAGCGTGGTTTTCCCACTTTGCCGAGGCCCTAAAATGGCTACGGATTTGAACTGCTGAGCCAGTTCTTGTACTTTTTCAAAAGATTGTCGTGCGATCATATCTTTGCAAATCTGAATTGTGAATTCGGATTTGCAAAGATATGGGATTTGAATTCAAGATTGCTTGTCCTACCCCCCTTAAGCCGCTACCATTTTAAAGTAGAGATTCTGGTTTTGGGATTCGAAGGCATGCGGGGTTAGGTAATTGAGGGAAGAATGGGGTCTGTCAAAATTCCGCCTCGTCAGGTCTTCTGCCCCTTCCTGCTTCGCCCAGGCGCAACGCCGCAGCAGTGTCTCCGACCTGCTGCCAACATACGACGCGATCCTCCATTATATTTTCAACAAAAACGACATGAAACCGCTACCTACCGAAGGATACACTGGCCTGTACTTCACCACAGCGACGATCAAAGGCTGGAAGCACCTGTTGAAACCGGACAAGTATAAAACGATCGTGACAGATGCTATGACTTTTCTGGCGGAACGGCAAGAAGTTTGGTTTTATGCATTCGTGATCATGCCCAACCATATCCACTGGATATGGCAGTTGCAGGGGGAAACGATCCTGTCTTCCGTACAACAACGTATGTTGAAATATGTGGCCGGGCAGATCAGGATTGATCTTCAAATGCACCATCCATTAGTATTGGGCAGAAAATGGAATACATCCATCTGAACCCGACACAGGAAAAATGGCGACTGGCGGCCAAGGCAGAGGAGTATGTATATTCGTCGGCTTCTTTGTATGTTTTTGGAGACCGGCGCTGGTCTTTTCTGCGACACTTTTGGTATGATATGGACTGAAGTGATGGACCTGGGATCGTGCTGTACGTTGGCAGCAGGTCGGAGACACTGCTGCGGCGTTGCGCTTTGGCTAAGCGGGAAGGGGCGGAAGAACCGACGGGGCGGAAGAACTGACGGGGCGAAAATGTGTGGCGGTAGTTTTTTTCATGGGTGTGCCGCTCGGCGCCACGCATCAATCGTCGTCGTTCCCTGTTTTTTCCTGGCCGGACGGGCCCATGTGCAAAAGTTTTGTAGGATCACGAAATAAATTGGCTTTGCGGCTTTAATACCGCGCTTATATCTCACCCTGCCCACCCCTCCCGATCCAAACTCCGATAATGTATCGCCTCCGCCAAATCCTCGATCCTTATATCTGTACTGCCGGCTAAGTCCGCCGCCGTACGCGCCACTTTCAGGATGCGGTCGAAGGCGCGGGCCGAAAGTTGCAGCCGCTCCATCGCCGTTTTCAGCAGTGTCAGACCCGTGTCGTCGAGTTGGCACACTTCGCGCACCATGCGGCTCGGCATCTGGGCATTGGAATACACGTCCTTCAAATCTTTAAATCGCTCCGCCTGCACCTCGCGGGCGCGCAACACCCGCTCGCGGATATCGGTACTGGTGACTTTTGGCCGCTCGGCGTTGGTGAGTTCCTCGATCTTTACCGGCGTCACCTCCACGTGCAGGTCAATGCGGTCGAGCAACGGACCGGAAATCTTTGACAGATAGCGCTTTACAACGCCGGGGCCGCACACGCAATCCTTCTCCGGGTGGTTGTAATAGCCACAGGGGCAGGGTTGCGTTGCATAGTTGTCAAATTCAATTGAAGGGCATAAAACCCTCAAATCCGGCATATCCAACCGATTTGAATACCTTGGGTAATCACCTTCGTAAGGTGCGCCTTAATCGTGGGTTGTCTCAACTCGAAGTGGCAAGGTTACTCCATGTAACTCCGGACACAGTAACTGGCTGGGAATTGAATCGACACGAGCCTCCTGCTAGGTTAGCCAAAGATATCATTGCCTTCCTAGGCTATTGCCCTGCAAAGGGCAATAGCCTAGGCAAAGAACTCTACTATGCCAGACTTATTACCGGAAAAACTCAAAGAGAAGTAGCCGATATGATTAGCTGTGATGAATCAAACTTGAGGCGTATTGAGTTGGATCAGAGAAAACCGAAGCCTCAAACACTTGAAAAAATTAAAGAATACATCAAGGTGGCTTTTTCTGTTCCGTCTGTAAATCTCATCGGTAAGGTATCGCTGTATAGGCAGTAATCTCCTTCTCCTTTTCCATTTAAATTGAGGAAGATAGCTTCAAAAAACTCTGGTTTTTGATACTTTTTTGGCAGTGCATCAGAAGTGTTGAATATGTAATTTTACGCATGGTTTACGAAACGATAAAATGCCCACTGTGCAGCGAATCAGAGCCAGTCAAACGGTACGACAGGGCAAAAAACGGCACACAACGTTACCGCTGTTACGCCTGCAAAAAGAGTTTTCTGACTGCCTACACCTACGAAGGCCACAAACCGGAGGTCAAACGCCTGATCAGCCAAATGGCCATGAATGGCAGTGGGGTTCGGGATACAGCGCGGACGCTTCGGACCAGCCAAAACACGGTGATGAGTCATTTTAAAAAAAAGTAAGCGAGTGATTTGGGTCAATCCAAGCTACGCCTTTGAGCGAAGGACTGAACTAATCCTGAAAGCCGAAGAAATGTGGTCTTTTGTAGGCAAGAAAAAGAATCAAGTCTGGCTTTGGTGGGTAGAGGAGGCCTTGAGCGGCGAGGTCATCGCTTTCACTTTCGGACGACGCACACACGCCACGTTTCGACACCTGAAAAAACTGCTGACCAACGCCGGCATCGCACCCGACGAGTGGTTGACCGACCAATGGGGCGCTTATCAGGACGGCCTGACCCACGAAAAACGCACCGAGGACAAGGTCGAACTCCAATCCCTCGAACGCAAACACCTCACACTCCGAACTCGAATCAAACGACTGACACGCAAAACCATCTGCTTCTCAAAATCCTTCGCCATTCATTGCACTATAATCGGTTTGTTCATCAACGCTTATTTCTTTGGCAATAATCAACGCCTTTGACGCACTCCCGAAGATGTAAATAATGAAGCAGGGCCAGATTGTCAGGCTTATTGCCTGATAAATGTCATTATCGTAAATTTTGTATCTTGATCACATATATAAATAAAGTATATGCCGCTACCAGCCAAGCAGGGAATTTCAATATCTGTTACACCTATTCCGGATGAAAAGACACCGTCACCAAGGATGTGACCTGATGAATTGTATAACAAGTATTTGAAATCGCGAGGTTGCGTACTGGTAACAATAAGGGTAACGCCCCTGTTGTGCGATGAAGACAAACTGGTTGAAATCCTGGCATCCCAAATTGAGGCAAACAACTCGCTTATGGCACTTGTCGACTTTACTTCAACTGAGATTATGGTATCACAACCATTTGAATCTGTGATAGAAAGTTGGTAAAATCCGGATTGCAAACTGTCTAACTGAAAAGTGTCGTTGTCTCCTGTGCTCCACTGAATAGAATAAGGAGGAGTACCACCTTTAATGTCTTGAATTGATACGCTGCCGTCAGAGCTCGTACTGCCGGAAGCATCCGTGATGATTGTGCTGACCTGAAAGGGATCCGGGCTTATGATGAGCACACTTGATATACTAGAGCAACCATCGGTATCTGTAATTACTAAGGCGTAATTACCTGCAGAAAGCTGATCGATCATTGGACTTTGCAACCCTGTATTCCACTGATAGGAATATGGACTGTATCCACCAAATGCCGTTGCAAATGCAACACCGTCCTGCTCCCCGAAGCAGGAGATGTTATTTGCCTGGATGTTTCCGGAAAACGCTCCGGTCTCATATGCACCAATATCGGGTAAACCATCAATTATGCGTGGGCTGCCGGATAAATCGGTCAGGAGGCCAAATCTTGCCACCCAACTGCTATCTCCGTGATTGAGTGCCGGAGAACAACCTTTGAGACGGTAATCGCCGTTTAATGTATCACGAAACAAGGGGTCAAGATTGAAAAGATTGTTTTCTCCGCAAGTCAGTGACGCATACTGCATGTTTAGTCCTTCCTCCAATGCCGCACAATCTTCCACGTCGATCAATGAATGGTCGATATATATATTCCCAAATATAGATGCCATCCAATCTCCAAGTTGCCCGGCCTTGTTTCTGACAAAAACACAGTTGACAATAGTATCCCACGCATTGCCAACATCATATAACGCACCTCCAGTCATGTTCGCTTGATTACCGACAAATGTATTATTGATCAAATGGTTCCGATCCGTTATCCATAAAGCACCGCCATCTTTGGTAGCCATGTTATTTTCAAACAGGCAGTTGACTATATCGATATTACCCGCTGCAACCGCTCCGCCCAAATATGCTGAATTCTCCTTGAACAAACAATCCGAGACCTTGTAGCCATTTCCTAGCAAGGCCCCACCTCTACCCGGTTCAAACTGGCTATCACCTGCTTCATTGCCCATAAAAACACACTTATGAATCACAGGCTTTTTGTGGCCAGCATTGCTGATATAAATCCCTGCGCAACTGAGCGTTGCACCATTATTTTGAAAGAGTGAATTGCTAATTTGGATATCAATTGAGTCATTTATGTTTTGAATTGAAATGCCACTTACACTATATCCATAGTTACTATAAAATGTGCAACTATCTACTCGAACCTGATGCTGTGGTGCTTGTCCTGTTAGTATATAAAGCGCCCCTCCACTAATGTTGCATCCGTTATTTTCAAAGTAACATTTTTCAATCCAGATTCCGCCGGATCCATAGCCGAAATTGGCGGCAACTCCACCTCCCCATCGTGCACCATTATCTATAATACGGCAATTGGAAATTGTCAGAAAAGTATACGTTCCAGGGGTGTCACTGTAAAGATATATCCCGCCGCCATGACATCTGTTTTGATTGGGCGTTACATCGCAATCCTGTCCGGTAAATATATCTGCCAACCCATCTCGAATTGTAAAGCCGTCAAGTAGCGTTGTGGAATCCGTGTTTTCGCAATATACCACATTTGAAACCTTGAAAGGTGGTGTTGCAAGGCCGCTCAGAATGGTCAAGTTATCTGAAATGCTACGTTGAGCCAGGGATGTCTCTGTTCCTGAAAATCCTCCATAAAGTCTGACGCCATTTACGAGTGTAAATGTGTTGGAAATGCCGAGCTCATAAGCATAGTAAACCCCTTTTGTCACCCATACCTGGTCGCCGTACTGAGCCTCTGCTAATGCGGTATGGAGATTAATATATCCATCAGACCAATTGCTGCCATTGTTAGAACCAGCAGCGCTTTGATTTACATAAATTGTTTTCGCATGCAAAGCAGGCACACAATAAAAGATAAATATGTTCAGCGAAAATAGAATCTTAGACATAAAATCATAAAATAATAAGGAAGGGCAACAGCCCTTCCCCGGTTAAGTTGTTTATAATTTAACCAATCTTACGCTCCGCATATCATTTTGAGTTTGGAGAATGATAGTAAGAATGCCTGTAGGAAGAGATTCGATGTCATTTCCTGACAAAGTAAGTACATTTATACCCCTCTCAACGTTCAACGAAATCTTGTAGACTACTTTACCAAACATGTCGGTAACCAATAGTGTTCCACTTGTTATTTCTTCACTATCAAAGTAAATGCCAACTTGCCCCGATGTAGGATTAGGTTGGCAGATCATTTTTTGTTTTTGCAAATTTTGGCTAGTATTAGATACATGACCTGAGTTAACACCTCCACGGTTTCCGATACCAGTACCTTGCTGAACTTCAATATCCATCAATACAGATTCTTGGCATCCGTCTTCGGTATAAAATATACTTTCAAGTGAAGTATTGTTAAAATTTATTGCAGAACCAAGATCAATAATTGGTTGTTTAGCTTCAACGGTGATTTTAAACAGGGTGTCATTGTTAGCGAGTGTATGACCTTGCGTATTTGACTTGAACCAAAGTATAGCTAGCTGATCTTCTTCCAGATTGGTCATACCTACATTTTCTTCTTGCGTGAACTCTGGAAGATTACTGTCACTAACATCAATAACAGTCAACTTATTGTGATCGATAAAAAAGCCCAATTGAAATGCTGCAATATCATTAAACCTTTGTGGCTTAAAAATTATATCGTATGTTTCATTAGGAGAAAGCAATACTTGGGGAAATTGCAAGGAAGGCGGATTGTCACAAATAACTGGGTTGTTAGGATCGGCAGCATCACCAATTTTGATCCCATCATAACCACTTTTCCCATTCGAGCCATCTATTATGCTGTATTCCCATGTTGGTTCTGTATAAGGGGTGCCTGATATGAGTTGGCTGTTTATTGACATTGCAAATGGATTGTAATCAAATTGTACTTGATTATCCTGTGGAATATATTCCGGCACAAATCTCCACGGTGCATCGAATTGTGGAAGTTTTTTATAGATTCCCAAAATTAATTTTCTGAGTTCCACAATGTCGAACGTAGTTATAGAATTAGAATGGTTTACATCAGCTGCAATTTTTCTGTATCCATCGGCAAGAGGTTGCAGGTTAAGGATGTGCTTTTGAATTCTTAGTAAATCATAGGTTGAAATATCTTCAAGCCATTCATCATAAGTGTATTTGTCAACATAGTAGTTGCTATTATTGATAGCAAGGCTTTTGTCATTGCCAATTTTATGAACTTCGGCTTTTACAGTCTGACTAAATAGGACACCTTGGAAATCGCCTGATGCATTTGAAACAGAATTGGTATACCGATCGGCTGGATTATTATGCCTCCAACGAATTACTACGTTTTTCATGGGGTCACTTGTTCCTCTTAACTCAACTTTATCATTTACATTGATATAACTCTCTTCCAACCACCCATTCCAATATGTATTGAAACTCCAGGAAATGCGATCTTTTTGTTCTGCAGTAAATTTTAAAGGTGTACATGTTTCGTGATATCCGAGTGCCATATAATTATCAAAACAACCTGTTATCAAATCCTCATTGTAATCTCTATATTCGCCTGTAAACACACAATCAGAGGATTCCCAACCGCTAACACAACCTGTAGATGCTTGGATGCAGGTCATAATATTGCTAGGATTAAAAGCTGGGAAAACTCGAGGATATAAGTAACTAGCATCTGCCTCTGTATCACAGCACAAATCACCGCTTATGTAACAGTTGGGCAATGGGAAGTTTTTACCCGATACAGGATCCCGGATTACCAATTCTCTTGGGAAATCACCATTATATGGGTGATCAGATTGATCTGGGTTGCTTAATACATCGGGATATTTATAAAGTAATTGAGGTGTTGATGCCGGCCCAAAAGTATGTAGCAAACTAAAATTATGACCGCTTTCGTGAATATATACATCAACTACATTTAATATGTGTAACGGATCTACGTGGGAGGTGTTGTATTCCACAGGAATCCCAAAATATTCGACCCGGGCTGTAAAGAAAAGGCTGATCCTCCGGGTTGGGGATGAACGTATACATTCAACGCGGTTTTTACATAACTATAACTCTCATATAGCAATCCTGTAGATAGTTGAAATAAAAGATCCTTGTCAATATAATTGATCTCACCTAAGCGGTAGAAATGTAACCCCGTTCCGTCATATGCATCATTTAGACTGTTTAGGGCGGCATCTACGTCACTAGCATCAACACCATTTACATAGCCAGGAATAGCGCCTGAATTGTTTCTGACAATAGTAAAATAAACAGGGATTTCCACCAGTGACGACCTATTGCGACTTTGTGCATACTCGAGGATTGCAGGCACTTCGCTTTGCATTTGTGCATATAACGCTGGACTGGGGTCTGGAGCAATGCATTCAAACTGCGATTGAGCCTGGCCAATAAACGATGAAAGTCCCAATCAATGGTTCGTGAAAAAATCAAGCGGCCAAATCGACATAACTCGTTGAGAATAAAAGTTCTTTGATTTTAGGGTTGTTTTTAATTTCGGTTGGGTTGAGATTCAAGGCGATCGAAAATCGTTCAACCAAGGCCAGATTATGGTAGTACGTTTTTAGTTCTGCCATAGAGAAAGGGCCTCGTTGTTCTTTGTCGATAGGCAACCAGTGGGCCGCTTTGGCTACCGATACTGCCCCCAGCGCGAGGTTGAAGTGGTTTTCCAGTTTGTTTTTGTCGGTGCTTTGGCAATGAGTTAGTCCGGCAAATTGTTTGGCATCGCGGAAGATGAACTCGATTTGGAAACGCAGGGCATATCGCTCCAAAATCCAGGTCCAGTCTTTTTCGGTGTCGGTACAGAAATACAGTTTGTGGCTCTGGACTGAACCATCCGCTCTCAAATACTCCACCGAGACAAGTTTGACGATGCGTTTGAGGCACTTGACCCACACCTTGCCCGTCCGGACTTTCTTCTCCTGGTCTTGGCAAAACAGCGGCAAGCGTTCTTCGTCCAGGTCTGACCAGCGGATTTTATCGCCTTTGACACGCGGACGTCCTTTCCTTTTTTTGCCTGGCTCCACTGGCGGTGGCGGGTAGTGTAGTGCGGTGTTTGATTTGAGGCAACTGATCACCTCAATGCCCAAATCAGTGACTGGATTGACAAAAGTGGAAACTCCGAAATAGCCGTCTGCTGCCAGAAAACGGCCAAAATGAACAATGTCGGCCTTGCGTTCCGTAACCAGCGAAACATAGTGCTCCATCAAGGTTCGGCCTTGTTCCTTCAACTCCACAGACGAAGGACTAAGCGTAGCCGACAAATGAAAAGCCGTATGGTGGTCCAAATCTCCTACCGCAAAAGCCCCGATTTCCATGCCACGCTTGACAGCCCCGGCCTGGCCCGACCAAAAACGACTCAATCCCGGACTGTGCTTGCCGCTTTTGGGAACGTAACTGGGATCAAAAAACACACAATAACTACCACTACCAAACTTATCGATCAATGAACGTTGAAAATCAATCAGTTCCAAATTCGTACCAAACCAATTATGAATCGTTCCCTCGTTGCGCCCAGACCAGCGGGCCATTTGTTTGAAGTTGGCTCGCCAAGGCAGGGTCAGTAGCAAAGGAAAAAGTGTCTGCAAAATCCGACGACGGACGGCTGCGATTCCAGCCAAATCGCCTATCATTGCACCCAGGGACTCTCGGGTTCCTGTCATAGCGTGTACGTGTTTAGGTGTAAGCAACCCAAACGTACACGCTTTTTATTTTTTAACCATATTTGACCGCCTCAGAAAACCCGATATTCTTCACGAACCTTGTTAGTAGAAACCGTCTGAAAACCAGAAGGCATTAATTTCTACTTCTTTTATTCCCGAACTACCAATATTTTACGGATCAAATCCAGCGGAAGGTCTCATCCACCGGAACTGGGTGGAACCTTTCCTGTCCTGTTTTTGGAGAGTTCCTGTTGGAAAGGGGGCTTGGCGCTTGGCGGGCGCTAAAACCGGTATGGTTTTTTAATCGCCACGAAACAAACCCCCCCCTTTTTTTCGGCTTGAAATGCCCGGCATGTTTTAAACCGGATCGTTTCTGTAGCAGCCGGCGCCAACCTGCCTGATGCAGTCGCGGATCTGGCGAAGCGCGCCGCCACCGGTTCCGGAAAATCGGCGATGTGTTCGTCTATGTTCGCGTATGTCTTTTTGTGCATGTCTTTTTTATAATTGATTTTTCCGTTTTACTTTTTTTTTTTTTTTTTTTTTTTTTTTTTTTTTGTGTATACCATGCCGTTTTCCACGCCTTTTTAACGGCTTCCTCCAGGCCAATTCTGCGGGTTTAAATTGTTCGGCAGGGTAAACTTTTTCGTGTTGCCTGTATCTGCTGTGCAATTATACAACGTTTTCGGAGTGAGGAATGTACGACCGTCTCGCTATCCCACACCCCCGCACCCAGCCGCACTCAAGTCTCCCTGTCCGGCAAATTAAACCTCCACCGCCCTATTGCCGGAACAAAAACCTGCAACACCTTTGTCACATTATACCGGGATACCTGCTTGTTATTCCGAAACCCTTACAGAAAAGAACTGCCCCTCCGCAGAAACCCGGGTATTGGATACCTGTCTGTACTCGCTCCGTTATTGGTGTGCAGTCCGTTGCTTCAGGCGCAACGCAACGCGCCGTATTACAATGCCAACGCGGCTGCTCTCCGCCAGAAACTGGCCGAAAAAACAACGGCTTCCATCCAGACTGCTTTCCGGGAACCGGACCAGTTCAGCAAGGAAGCAAAGGAGGCCTACCGGTCTGCCCGCGACCGCATCGGGCTGGACGTATCCGAAGAGATCAGCGAATCTGCCCTCCTGATGATGTGTTGTGGCCTTTTGTCCAAAAGACACACGCCGCCATTGTCGCCGCCAACCCCGAAGGCGCCGCCACGAAGGTCATCCTGACCATCAACCCCACGCCCAATGCCTACTCGGTGGGCGACGGTACGCTTTCGTGTATTGCGGCCTGCTGGCCGGTCTCGAAAACGAAGACCAACTGGCTTTTGTCCTGTGCCACGAAATCGCGCACTACCTGCTGGAGCATGCCACCAAAGGACTGGTCCGGGAGATCGCTACTTTCCACGACAAGGCGTTCAAGGCAAAGGTGAAAGCGGCAAATAAACAGGAGTTCAACCGGAATGAGCAGTTGGCCAATATTTACAAAAATGTGCTGTTCAAGTCCAGGTATCACCGCCGCGACCTGGAAAGCGGCAGCTGGATTCGCTGGCCTATCGCATGTTTCTGAAAACGGGCTTACGCGCCGGGACAGGCGCAGCGCCTGTGCGCGCTCTTCGAAACCATCGACGAGCGCTGCGCGATTCGAGCCTGAATCTGGAAACCCACTTCGGGTGCGCCCGGCATCCCTTTCAGGCGGATTGGCTGGAAAAGGCCAAAGGCTCCGTCTGGGCCGACGCCCAGGCTCTGAACGCCGCCGCCGAAAAACAAATGCAGGATTCCCTGCGCACCCACCCCGACTGGCGCAACCGGATGCAATGGCTCGAAGAGATGGCGCAACAGTTGTCGGCCGGCGCGTCGCCCAAAACCGTTTCCGGCGACCAGTATGCGCCGATCCGCTACCTGAGTATCCTGGAATCGGTGGATGCCTGGTTCAGCGTGGAGCGCTGCGACAAGGCGCTTTTCTATGCGGTGCAATACTAGCAGGTCTATCCCGATTGCAGTTATTTCAAAGAAATGGAGGCGCTGGCGCTCAATGGCCTGTACACGCATTTAAAAGACCACTCCCTGGCGGATGTGTTGTCGCAAAGTGCGTCCGACAACCCGGGAAGTACAACCGCTTTCGATTTTCTCAACAACCTGCGACTGAAAGACCTGCGGCCCTGCAGCTCCGTAGTCTCTGACGCGGCGTTATCCTCGACAACCGAAAAACCGAACACGGCCTGATGGCAGCCTACCTTGTCGCCATGGCGTAGGACGACCGCAGCGCCATGCCTGCCAAAAAGAACACCTGTCGAAATACCGAAAGGACCTTTGGCCGATGTTTTCCAGCAGGCCAGGAAGTAAGGAGCGGCATTTCCTTCCCACACATCAAACAACCACTTTTCACATCAAACAACCACCTATGCGTTCGAAAACCCTCGTGTTGTTGCTTTTTGCAGCACAATTATCGCTCGGGCTCCAGGCCCAAACGTATGCCCTCAAAGGCATCAACTCTTTTTCTTCCAACGGCATTAAGGCCATCCTGAACAACAAAGGAAGTAGTCTACTACGTCCTGTTTTACAAAACCGACAAAGCCGACTCCAAAAATGACAATTACGGATTCGATCTGGACGAGAACCTGAATAAAGTCAGCACCGTTAAAGTAATCCTTCCGCGCAATGCCATGTTGCCGCAACCGTACAACGGCGAAGTGCTGGGCCTGATGTTTTACGACCAGGGCAAGGGCAACTATATCTTTCGCTCCTACGACAAAACGCTCAAGCAAGTAGGCTCCCTCAGCACGGAAAAGCCCCACAAGTACGAACGGGCCGGGTTGGCACAAATGGACGGCGATGCGGCAGCCTCGTTTTACGGACTGCATCCGGTACCCGGCAAAGGATTCGTACGCGCGGGTTACGGCGAAGACAAAGACAAGTTCAAGGTCACCTTTTACGACAACAATTTCAAAGTCAAGTGGTCGTACCAGACCCCGAATCGAGCAAGGAGTACGAGACTTTCCTGTTGTCGGACGTCAATGCATCCTACGCCACGGGCATTACCCTGCGCCGGAATGGCCTGATGTCGCGCAAAGTGGAATACTTCCTGACGGTATTCGATATTGAAAGCGGCAAAAAGATCATCGACGTCTCCGCCGAACAACCCAAGGAGCAACTCTCCATTTCATCGATCACCCTGCAGGAAGGCAACGAACAGGTGGTCCTGCAAGGCGAATATTACGACCTCGACGACAAGCCGGGCGTCAGCAAGAGCAAGGGTTTTTACCTGAAAATATACGACCTGAAAACGGGCAAGGAGATCAGCGAAAAACTGTTTTCCTGGACGAAAGACATCGGCAAGATGTTCAATGCCAAGGGTAAGGAAGTATCGAGGACAAACCTCCCCAACTTCCCCATACGATGTTTAAGGCCGCCAACGGGCACTATTACATCGTTTTCGAGCAATCAAGAAGGTGGCCGACGGCGCCGGTATCGCGTTCGCGGTATTGGGCGGCGGCGGTTCCGCTCTGGTGAAAGTTAAAGTGGGCAACCTGTGGGTGCTTGAACTCGACGGCGATTACAAGCCGGTAGCGCTGCAGTATTACGAAAAGGACGGCAGCGACGTGGGCCTGCCGCCCGGAGCCGGTACGTTGGGCGCCGGACTGCTGGGATATTTCGTGAGTTCGATCGGCGGGTTCGACTACCAGTTTCTCCAGCAAAGCGAGGATAAAAGCACGTTTAACATCGCTTATATCAATTATGACCGCGAAAAAGGGGAAAAAACGAAAACCGTCGCCGGCAATATCTTCCTGGCCAAAGACGGTTCGCTCAACTTTGACAAGGTGGATATCACCGCCGCCAAGCGCACCGTGCTTTCCCTTTATCCCGGTCAGGGGAGCAACATTATGCTTGCCGAATACAACTCGAAAGAGAAAACCTTGGTCTGAAACTGGTAAAACTGAATTACTAGGGAGATAGATGGACGCTTCACCCTGAAATGATTTCCCGCAGATGCCCGCAGAAAAAAATGCGCTGATTGGCAGATTATATACTCAAAGCAAAATGGTTTGCGCCCCCAACCAACACATTGATTTTCAAAGCACCGGAATTCTGTGAAATTTAAAATCAGCGGACATCTGCGGGTTTTTTTCTTGCGGACATCTGCGGGAAATCAAGTCTAGTCAAGCGTATTATACTAAAGCAAAATGGTTTGCGCCCCACAACACATTGATTTTCAAAGCACCGGAATTCTGTAAAATTTAAAATCAGCGGACATCTGCGGGTTTTTCTGCGGACATCTGCGGGAAATCAAGTCTAGTCAAGCGTATTATACTCCAAAGCAAAATGGTTTGCGCCCCCAACAACAATACATTGATTTTCAATGCACCGGAATTCTGTAAATTTAAAATCAGCGGGCATCTGCGGGTTTTTTCTGCGAACATCTGCGGGAAATCAAGTCTAGTCAAGCGTATTATACTCAAAGCAAAATGGTTTGCGCCCCCTCAACAACACATTGATTTTCAATGCACCGGAATTCTGTAAATTTAAAATCAGCGGGCATCTGCGGGAAATCAAGTCTAGTCAAGGGATGTATACTCAAGCAAATGGTTTGCCCCCCAACCACATTGATTTTCAATGCACCGGAATTCTGTAAATTTAAAATCAGCGGACATCTGCGGGAAATCAAGTCTAGTCAAGCGTATTATACTCAAAGCAAAATGGTTTGCCCCCCAACACACATTGATTTTCAGCACCGAATTCTATAAATTTAAAATCAGCGGACATCTGCGGAAATCAAGTCTAGTCAAGCGTATTTACTCAAAGCAAAATGGTTTGCGCTCCAACAACACATTGATTTTCAATGCACCGGAATTCTGTAAATTTAAAATCAGCGGACATCTGCGGGTTTTTCTGCGGACATCTGCGGGAAATCATTTCAGGGTGTAAGCGTATTATACTCAAAGCAAAATGGTTTTGCGCCCCCCAACAACACATTGATTTTCAATGCACCGGAATTCTGTAAATTTAAAATCAGCGGACATCTGCGGGTTTTTTCTGCGGACATCTGCAGGAAATCAAGTCTAGTCAAGCGTATTATACTCAAAGCAAAATGGTTTGCGCCCCAACAACACATTGATTTTCAATGCACCGGAATTCTGTAAATTTAAAATCAGCGGACATCTGCGGGTTTTTCTGCGGACATCTGCGGGAAATCAAGTCTAGTCAAGCGTATTATACTCAAAGCAAAATGGTTTGCGCCCCCAACAACATCATTGATTTTCAATTCACCGGAATTCTGTAAATTTAAAATCAGCGGACATCTGCGGGTTTTTTCTGCGGACATCTGCGGGAAATCAAGTCTAGTCAAGCGTATTCTACTCAAAGCAAAATGGTTTGCGCCCCCCAACAACACATTGATTTTCAATGCACCGGAATTCTGTAAATTTAAAATCAACGGACATCTGCGGGTTTTTTCTGCGGACATCTGCGGGAAATCAAGTCTAGTCAAGCATATTACATCCGGCAAACAAAATCCTTGATACCGGTTTGTCATTCGCTGCGCAGCGACTTCACGGGATCGGCGAGCGCTGCCTTTATCCCCTGAAGCCCTACCGTGAACAGCGCTACGGCTATCGCAATAGCCCCGGCTGCCGCAAATATCCACCACTGCAGGTCGATACGGTAGGCGAAATCGGCAAAGTCATTTATCCATGGCATACCAGGCCAGCGGCGTAGCGATCAGGATAGCCAGCAGGATCAGTTTGAGGAAGTCGCGGCTCAGCAGTGTGGTGATGTTGCCCACCGTGGCGCCCAGCACTTTGCGGATGCCGATCTCCTTGGTCCGGTTGACGGCGGCCAGTGCGACGAGGCCAAAAAGGCCGAGGCAGGCCAGCGCGACAGCCAGCATACCGGCATATCCCACAATACTGCTCCAGCGCTTCGGTTTCGTAAAAGCGCGCGAGGTTGTCGTCGAGGAATTTGTATTGAAAAAGGCAGTTCCGGCGCAAGGCCTTCCCAGGCAGACTTTATCATCGCCACGGTTTCCGCCGTGTTTGCCCGGTCGCAGGCGCACAAAAACTGGTGGGGCGAATAACTGGCCAAACATGTGAAACATCATCGGTTTCACCTCGTCGTGCAGCGACAGGTAGTTGAAATCGTGTACCACGCCGATTACCACGGGATCATTTCCCCGACCGTCGTGGTAGCCGGTCAGTTGCGCCCAACGGCATTGTCCGGCGTCCAGCCGAAATCGCGCACCATCGTTTCATTGACGATCACCGCACTTACGGTATCGGAACTCAGCGACAGGTCGAAATTGCGCCCTGCAGGGAGTTGAATGCCCAGTACCTGCATATAATCGGGATCAATGAAATACTCGAACACGTCCTTGGCCTCGCCCTTGTAATCGAAGCCGCTTCGGCTCCAGCCGCTGTTGGCGCCCAGGCTCAACTCGGAGGAGGCAACACCGGCAATGTCCGGCCGGTCGGCAAGGGCGTTTTGAACAGCGGGTATATATCCGCCTGGTGTCGCTGTCTTCAGCATTTACAACCAGGACATTCTCCTTGTTGGCCGGGGTTTTGGTCCGCAGAAAATCCAGTTGCCGCACCATGACCATCGTGCAGGCGATGAGCCCCACCGACAGACAAACTGGGAAGGTAACCAGTCCTTTTGTGAACAGATTGGAACCCGACACACGGAATTTGCTTTCAGGGCTTCTATGGGCCGGAAGCCGGACAATACCAGCGCCGGATAACTGCCGGCCAGTACACCGGTGAGCAGCGTCACGCCCGCCAGCATCCAGCCCAGTTCGGGGTACAATCCCCAGGTCAAAGCGCAGTTTTTGTCCGTCAGTTCGTTGAAAGCGGGTAAAAAGCAAAGACCAGTCCGATGGCCAGCATCATCGAAATCATGCTCAGCAACAGCGATTCTGCCAGAAACTGTCCCACCAACTGCCGCCGGTAGGCGTCGATGACTTACGCACCCCGATCTCTCGCGCGCGCCCGGCCGAGCGGCCGATGGCCAGTGTTGTGAAAATTGATGCACGCGATCAGCAATACCAGTCCGCCCAGGCCGAGCAAAATCCATCCGTATTTGGGGTTGATCGCCGCCGCCCCCTGCCACCGAATACCTCCGGTTCGGTGTGTATGGCGGCAAGCGGTTGCAGGCGAAACAGAACAGGTGCGCCGGGGCCGTTCCATTGGCCCTTGCTGCGCAGTTTTCTGCAAGATCGGGGTAGTATTTGTCGCGAAACTGCTGCAACGGGCCGAGTCGGCGTGCAGACCGGAGCCGGGTTGCAGTTCGACATAGGTGGCATGGCTCGAGCGATTCCAGGAATTCGTGTTGGCGGTTGCCCCATTTGGAGGCGGCGTGTTTGGCAAAGCCAGGAGTATACCGAACCGGATGCTGGAGTTGGGCGGCAGGTTTTCCGCCACTGCGGTTACGATGAAAGGTTCAAATTGTCTTCCACTTTGATTTCCAGCGTTTTACCGGTAGGGTTCTCTTCTCGAAATACAACTGAGCCGACTCCTCCGTCAGCACCACGCTGTTGATTTCCTGCAGCGCGGTGCGGGGATCGCCATAGCGGGAGGGGGAATGAAAAGACGTCGAATATCTGCGGATCGGCGTACAATACGGGCGCTTTTGGTGAGTTGGCGCGGAGAGCACTGAACTGTTCGCCCCAGTCGCAAAACGCACGAAGTTGCGCACTTGGGAGATCCGTTTTCATCGCGGGCCCAGGGGCATGGGCATGTAGGCGTCGCTTTCGGCGGGATCGCCGTTCATGGCCTGGGCGTGCCGGAGCACCCTGAAAATATTGTCTTTATTGCGCGAAAGCGATCGAATGAAAATTCCGTCGTTGACGTGCAGCAACAGCAGGGCAAAGCAGGCGAGCCCGACGGACGTCCGGCGATATTGATGGCGGCGATAGCCTTGTTTTCCAGAGGTTGCGAAAAGCGATGCGAAGGTAATTTTGCAGCATGGGTGGCGGATGACCTTTGATGTATTGTCTGTATTCCATAAGCCATGCCGGGAAACGCTTTCTGCTGATTTTCAGTGTTTTACCAATGCGAAGTGGCGGCGAGGATGTACGGATTCGGACGGGGTTGTGCGGAATGGACGGGGGGGATGCAACGATGATGATCGGATGGCTCCAAGTCATCCGATGATTATACGCGGCGAAAGAACCATCCAAACCTTCCTCGCCGCTGCCTCCAAACTGAGCCGGGAACGCGACTCCTTCAGCCCCTATTTCGGTAGCCGAATGATCGCTTAGGCAACAAGTCATTTATCAGGGAAGCGCCGGTAGGCACATTCTATTGATACTATGTTGGACATCCTGCTGGATAAAGAAAAATAGCTAAATCAGACACTGACTTTTGAACCCCAACAATAATCTTTTGTTTTAGTGTCAAAACATTTAAGTTTGTGTCATGAAACTAGAAGCCGAATTGAAAAGTTCCAAGCCGTTGCCGCCCCGGCAACGCGCTGTACTGAATATCCTTTTACCGCCAGTTGGCTCGATTGCTTCCTTACCCGGCACCTGCGCCCGTATGGACTGACCGGTCCGCAGTACAATATCCTGCGTATCCTTAATGGCAGCCTGCCGAAGGGACTTTCTGTGCTGGATATCAAAAGCCGGATGCTCGACCGCAGCAGCAATGTCAGCCGCCTGGTGGAAAAACTTCGCCTCGCCGGGTTTGTCGAACGTGTGCCGCATACCCAGGACCGGCGGATGGTTATCGTAACAATCTCGGAATCAGGCAAAAAGACACTCATGGATATCGAACAAGCCGGTTTTGTCAACGGTCAGGGCAACCCCGGTGGTAAACTCACCGAATCTGAAGCGATGGACCTGGCACACCTGCTCGACAAGTTTCTGGAATGATTTTTGTGCAGTTGGTTGTCCCGGTTTAATCCATTCGCCTCGCCTTGACTTTTTGAACCAACGCCACAGGCGTTTAATACGATTTGCGTCCCGGGCCGAAAAATCCAACAATTCTATTTCATCAAAACAAACCTTTTGCTGATGTTTGCCTCCGCGTCTGCCGCGCCTAAAGCGGCCGGACACCATTCCCGGAATATGCTCACCCTTGATTTGTTTTTACACGAACGATGATACCCGGCCCGTGTTTCTGACGGGCTCGTTCAACAGCTGGACAACCCAGGATGAGCGTTTTAAAATGCTGAAAATCAAGGACGGACACTATCAGTTTGTCTTCAGCGATATCCCGCTCACCGATGAACCTTTCGAATATAAATACGTAAAAGGCGGCTGGGAAGCCGAAGAACTCGGTCAGGACGGTCACCCGCCCGTTAACCGGCGCATGGAAGTTCCGCGCGGCAAGGTTGCCGACGTCGTGCCGAAATGGAAACAGCACGGCAGCGGCTACGACCCCCGCTTTTACCCCGATATCCAGATCGTAGCAAAGCGATTCAACCTGCCACAGTTGCGCCGCCGCCGCCGGATCGCCGTATTGCTTCCCTGGAATTATCACCAAACAGACCGGCATTATCCTGTCCTTTACCTGCAGGACGGGCAAAATTTGTTTGAAGACGGCGCACCTTTCGGAACCTGGGGCGTCGACAAAAAACTCGCGGCACTCGCCCAGAAAGGCAAAGGCGACTTTATCCTCGTAGCTATCGACCACGGCGGCAAGGAGCGGATCAAGGAATATTCCCCTTACGATTCGGTGCGCTGGGGTGAAGGACTCGGGCAGGAATACGCGCGTTTTTTGGCTGAAACGCTCAAGCCGCACATCGATAAGAGTTTCCGCACCCTGCCCGACCGCGCCAATACGGGCATCGGCGGCAGCAGTATGGGCGGACTGATCAGTGTTTACGCCGGACTTATGTTCCCGGAGGTCTATTCCAAATTCATGATTTTTTCTCCTTCGCTGTGGGCTTCGCCCATGATATACGGCGAGCCGATGCGTTTTGCGGCGTTCGACTCCCCCACGAAAATATACCTGTACGGCGGCAGCAGAGAAGGCGCCGGCATGTTGCCCAATCTTAAACGGTTCAAAGAATCGGTAGAAAAGAGCAGCCACGGCAAATCCCAGGTTCGCCTCGAAACCGATCAGAACGGTCGGCACAATGAAGCGCGCTGGGGAGAAGAATTTCCCAAAGCTGCCGAATGGCTCTTCTAACCTCAAATTCCCTTCGTCCACCGTCCACCGTCCACCGTTTTCAAAACTTGCCTTCCAGAAACTCCTGCACATCTTTCAGGGTGCGCACAGGGTCTTCTTCCTGCGGCCAGTGCCCGGTATTCTGGTAAATCCGGAGGAGCGAGCCGCGAATACGCCGGTGGAACTCATAGGCAAATTCAGGCGAGATACGGGTGTCTTCAGCGCCCCAGAGGATGAGGGTAGGCGTGCTGATCCGCCCTATGATGTCGACCGGCGGACGGTTTTCACTCACAGAAGCCCGGTCGATGAAGGCCTTGCGGTTGCCGGGGCGCAGCAACAGGTCGAAATGCTGCTGTACCAGGGAGTCGTGTATCATGGCGTCGTCGGCGTAGACATCGTCGAGCATCAGCTGGATAAACGAACGGGGCGTGATCTTGAGCATGACTTCGTTGAGCACAGGTGTCCGGGCCATCCAGATAATCCAGGGTGTGTTTTTGGGCTCGAAACCTGGCGCATCCAGCAAGACAAGCCGGTCGAGCCGTTCGGGATGGTCGGCGGCATAGAACCAGGCGATCTGGGCGCCAAGCCCGTTGCCGGCAAGGTGGAATTTTTTCAGATCCAGTTTGGCCACCAGGCTGTCGAGAAAACTCGCGTACATAAAAGCGCTGTAACTGCCCCTCGGGTGCGGCCCCGTCAGCCCGAATCCGGGGAGATCGACGCTGATGACCTGGTATCGTTTGGATAACTCCCGGGTCCAGCCATCCCAGGTTTGCAGCGAACTTTGAGCGTCGTGGAGCAACAGCACGGGCGTGCCCTTTCCGCTGATGCGGCAATGCACATCCATATTGTCGACGTACAAAAAGCGCGAATCCGGATAGGTATAACGTGCCGTCAATTCCCGCAATGGAATATCATCCCACCAGTTGCGCCAGATCCAGACGAGCGCCAGCAGCAGCAGAGTCCAACGGATCAGGCGGGACAAACTTATGCGCCCCAGCCATTTAGGGGGCGACATCCTGTGGTCCGGGCTTTGTTCAGGTATATTTTCATCCATAAGCAGTGGGGAGCGGCAGTTGATATCTTATTTGGAACGCATGATGGCCGCGATGCCCGCCGAAAGCGCAAAGCCGCCCAGTGCACCGAAACCCATGCGCAGAAATACATGCCCGGCCGGCAGCGACATGCCCGAATTTTCGAGGTACTGGATCTGTTCCCGCAGTTGATTGGCCTGCTGAGGATCGCCGGTGCCGGCCTCCAGTTCTTTTTTCATGTATTGTATTTGTGCCAAAGTCTCCATCTGCAGCAGCGCCGGATCAGCCAGGTGCAGGGAATAATAGAACAACCAGTAAAACAAGTTGATCAGCAGAAAAGCTACAAAAGGGGTGCGCAGTATTACCCGAAAATCGCGTGCAGCACCGTTTTCAGCGCAGTCTTCCATCGCTGCACGGTACATGAACAGAATATAGGCGGCCATACTTGCCCATTGCAGCAAGGGGCTCAGCAAGAGTTCTTTTTTCGCGAAGTAGAGGATCAGAAAGTAAAATACGACAACGACACCTCCTAAAATGCCGTAGCGGACGCCTGGGTTTTTCATCTTGTATCAGAGTGCAACAAAAAAACACGGGTTATCGCGGGCATTTGCAGCAAATATGGCCGCAAGTCTTTGTGGAATCCGGTTCTGTGAAAATCAGCAGAACATAAACGGTGATGACAGCATCCACAGCACCCGGGATAACCCATGTTCAGCCGGACAAAAGTACGGCAAAGCAAACATACCCGGCAAAAAATCAGAGATTGGGCATTTCAGGCTGTTTCTTCAGGAAAGCTGCCGTGATCAGGCCCGTGATCAGGCCAAAAATGAGTCCGCCGACCACGCCGTTCTTCAGGTTGAGCAAAAAGTCGCCGGTTTTGTCGAAACCTGCGAGGGCTTCTTCCAGTTGTTCTGCCGGCATTTTGTCGCCCCAGGCCTCAACAAACTGTTCTTTCAGGTTGACCACATAGTTCGGGTCGACAAAATTGACCAGAATATAATTCCAGAACCCCGAAACGATCACACCGGCCATAACAACCAGCAGGCCGACCAGCAGCGCACGGCCGTAGCTGATGTAGCCGTCGTCGATCCGGTCGCGCTGATGGCGGATCGCCATGGTTGCAAAGATGAAGCTGATGATCAGCGTAGTGCCGTACAGCACGGCAATTCCGCTGAGGTTCATTACATTGAACCCCGTCAGGTAGACCACCAGTGAAAAGACGACAAATGCGCCGGCGCAGTAGCCGCCATAAGTCAGAACGGTATTCCAGATGGGGTTTGCAGTCGGGGAGCCTGTGTTATCAGACATTTCCATGATTTTCGTTTTAATAAATGATTGATTGATTTTCGACCCGAAAACTACTGTGCCACATCCATGCCCTCTACTAATTCCTACAATATCATCAATTTTAACGACAAATAAACCTCTGCAACCGGCTTTTCCCGAACTTTACCCCCACTAAAATGGTTTGAGACTTCTTTCTACCGTCCACCGTCCCATGTCTGATACGCAAAAATTCAACTTCTCGCTGTTTCGCCGGGTTATGGCGATGGTTAAGCCATACAAGCGCGTCTTTATTTTCACCGCTGCACTGACGGTGGTGCTCGCGCCGCTGGCCATCCTTCGCCCCAAGTTGCTCCAGATCATGGTAGACAACTATATTTTCAAGGGCGACGTTCACGGCATGACCGTACTGGCCTCCATTATTTTGGGCGCTTTGGTTTTGGAGGTTACCCTGCGTTATTTTTTCCTTTACTACTCGGACTGGCTGGGGCAGGCGACCATACGCGACCTGCGCGTGCGTGTGTTCAACCACGTCACCGGACTTCACCTCAATTATTTCGACAAAACACCTATCGGACAAAGTACTACCCGGACCATCAACGATATCGAGGCGATTAACACCGTATTTTCGGAAGGCAGCATTACTATCCTGGCCGACCTGATGACGCTGACAGCCGTGCTTGTCATCATGTTTATCACGTCGTGGAAACTGACGATGGTAGTGCTGGTGGTATTCCCTTTGCTCATTTGGGGGAGTTACAAGTTCAAGGAAAGTGTTCGCAGGAGTTACGAAAAGGTGCGCAACCATATCGCGGCGATGAATACCTTCCTGCAGGAGCGCATCACGGGTATGCGGATCGTGCAGATTTTTAATGCAGAAGCGCGCGAGGCCGAAAAATTCCGTCAGATCAACCGCGACTATACCGGAGCCAACCTGAGGGCCATCAATGCCTACGCCGTCTTTTTCCCGGTAGTCGACATCATTTCCGCCCTATCGCTGGGCCTGATGGTCTGGTACGGCGCCCGCGGTGTGCTGTCGGGCGAGGTGACAGTGGGTACGCTGGTGGCGTTTCCCTTGTACATTTCCATGCTGTACCGCCCCATCCGGATGCTGGCTGACAAGTTCAATACCCTGCAAATGGGCCTGATTGCCGCCGAACGGGTGTTCAAATTGCTCGAACACACCGAAAAGGTGCAAAATGCCGGCACCCTGGCTCCCGAACGGCTGAAAGGCAAGGTGGAATTCGACAACGTGTATTTCTCCTACCACGGCGAAACGGATGAGGTGCCGGTGCTGCGCGGCGTTTCTTTCAATATTAAACCCGGCGAGACGCTGGCCATTGTGGGCAGCACGGGAAGCGGCAAAACGACCATCATCAGCCTGCTAAGCCGTTTTTATGAAATACAGCGGGGGCAGATTCGTATTGACGATATCGATCAGCGCGATTACGACGTGTTTGCCCTGCGCCGCCGCATTGCCGTGGTATTGCAGGACGTTTTTCTGTTCTCCGGAACCGTGCTGGAAAACATCACCCTGCGCGATTCTGCATTGACAGAAGCACAGGTGATCGAAGCGGCAAAAATGATCGGCGCGCACCGTTTTATTGAAAAACTGCCCGGCGGCTACCACTACCAGGTGCGTGAACGCGGCGCCACGCTCTCCATGGGACAACGGCAGCTGATCTCTTTCGTTCGGGCGCTTGTATTCAACCCCGATATCCTGATCCTCGACGAGGCCACCTCCTCCATCGATCCCGAATCGGAATCGGTCATCCAGCACGCTATCGAAACGCTCATCGCGCGGCGTACGAGCATTATCATCGCCCACCGCCTGTCGACCATTCGCCATGCCACCAATGTGATGGTGCTGGAGAAAGGGAAGGTTATGGAAATCGGCTCTCCCGAAGAACTTTTGGCTATTGAAGACGGGAAATACCGAGAGTTGTACGAAAAACAGTTTTTACAGTTGGGCGAATCTTCTGCTTTCTGAACATGGGTCGGGTCTTTCCAATAAAAGCAAAGCCATTCAGAGCGATTGTATCAAAGTGTTGTACGAGATCGGTGAAAAAAACGCAGCGCTGATCCAGCCGCATCTCGAAAACTTTGTCGCACGCCTGAACAACAAAAATAACCGCTTGGTATGGGGCGCCATGACGGCCATCGATGCCCTCACCGACCTCAATCCCGAGGCAGTATTTTCCACCTTCCCCAAGTGCTTCATGCTGCCGATACCGGCTCGGTCATCACCCGTGATCATGCTGTGGGTATCCTCATTAAATTGTGCGCACGGCAAACGCCGAACCCCATTCGGCGTGTCTGATTGAGCGGCATTGTTGCGACGGGCGACCCGACGTCGCCAGTATATTTTGCTACGATTACTGCCGATTTTGCGCGTTTCCTTGCACTTATTTGAAAAATTCTTCCTATTTTGTTGCGAGGGGAGGTTTTGCTTTTGACATGGAGACAAATGCGGGCGCTCCCCGAATGCATCAAACCCATCCCCTATGATAATCCGTTCCGTTTCAAAATCGGCAGCCTGGCTCCGGGAAAAAGCCTGTCGCCTGTCGTCGTATCTGAAAAAAGATATTATTCTATTGTCTGCTGTCCTCAAAGGACTTGTCATCAGGCTCGGCAGACGGGGCCGCGCCCGACTCGACCACTATATCAGTGTCGAACAGCGGGAATGGCTGCGCCGTATAATCTTTCAGAATAAAACCCCGGAAGGCAGGCGCTTTGACCAGGTACTTACCTGGCTGATTGTGGCCAGTTCGGTGACGGTAATGCTGGAATCGGTCTCTGCATTTCACCGCGCAAACTGGTGGACGTTTTTTGTGCTGGAATGGATATTTACGCTGCTGTTTACCGCAGAATACGTCCTTAGGCTGTACAGCGCCAGAAAACCGTTGACATATGCCCGCTCCTTTTTCGGCCTGGTCGACCTGCTGGCCATTCTGCCTACCTACCTGAGTTTTTTCTTCCTGGGCGCGCAACACCTGCTCATGATCCGAGTGCTCCGCCTGCTGCGGATCTTCCGGATTTTCAAGATGGGGCACTTTGTAAATGAAGGCGCCGTCGTGGTCAGCGCACTACGTGCAAGTCGAACCAAGATATATGTCTTTGTTTCCTTCGTAGTGCTCATGGCCATGCTGATCGGTACCATGATGTATATGGTGGAAGGCAGTTCAAACAGTGCTTTTTCGAGTATTCCGGCTGGTATATACTGGGCAATTACTACCTTGACGACTGTCGGCTACGGCGATATTACGCCAATTACCGTTCCGGGTAAGTTTCTGGCAACACTGGTGATGATACTGGGTTACGGCGTGATTGCGGTACCGACAGGTATCGTGACGGCAGAAATCAGCGGGCGGGTCATGCGGCTGAAAGAAGTAGAGTTTTCAGAATGTGAACAATGCGGGCAACAGGAACACCATACCGGCGCTGTTTTTGTCACCACTGCGGTACTAAACTGTAATACCGCAAAATAAAATTACCGGATATGCAAACCTTTCAGGACGTCAAAAAATTTGGAACGGCGCCCGTCTTCTTTACTGCTATTTCCACTATTCTGGGGGCAGTCATGTTCCTGCGATTCGGCTTTTCCGTAGGAAATGTCGGGCTGCTGGGCACGCTTGCCATTGTGCTTATCGGACATATGGTTACCATTCCTACTGCCATGGCGATTGCAGAGATTGCCACCAACCAGAAAGTAGAAGGCGGAGGAGAGTACTACATCATTTCGCGCTCCTTCGGATTGGTCATCGGCTCCACCATCGGCATCGCCCTGTACCTGTCGCAGGCCATCAGCGTAGCGTTTTATATCATTGCTTTTACGGAAGCCTTCAGCTCCCTGTTTGCCTGGCTGATCCAGACCTTTTACCTGCCCGGCTGGCTGGTGTGGCTGCTCAATCAGAAACAAACCATCGGCATACCGGCGCTGCTCGGTCTGACATACATCATGCTTATCAAAGGCGCAGATATAGGGGTGAAGACGCTGTACTTTGTAGTGGCCACCCTGGGCATTTCACTGCTGGCCTTCTTCGCGGGCACGACGGAATACGCGCAAACCCATGGCATCAATCTCCTGGCTACGGTAGCCGATGTGCCGGAGGCGGTTAATCAATTGGTATCGGTTCAGGATACGGTTGCCGGTCAGGTGCGGGACAGCCTCTCTCTGCTGCATTCCGGGCCCTCCATCAGTCCTGCTCCGGAACATGAACCGACGGCGCCTGTTACGCCATTGGGCTTTTTTACGGTATTTGCCATCATTTTTCCCGCTTTCACGGGTATGACAGCGGGCGTGGGGCTTTCGGGTGATCTGAAAGATCCCGGCAGGTCCCTGCCTTTGGGTACGATGGTTGCCACCGTGTCAGGCATGATCATTTATGTATTTATTGCCTGGAAACTGGCGGTATCGGCCAGCCCGCAGGACCTTGCAGATACGTCCAGACTGGTCATGGCCGACATTGCCTGGCAGGGTTGGTGGCTGATCCCGCTCGGGCTGGCTGCGGCGACTATTTCTTCGGCGCTCGGCTCCATCCTGGTGGCGCCGCGTACCTTGCAGGCAATTGCCCGTGACCAGATTTTTCCGGCCCCGGCCCTGAACAAGTGGCTTTCGGAAGGGAAGGGAACGTCGGATGAACCCTACAATGCCACGGTACTGACCGTTGTGCTGGCCGGCGCCTTTATTCTCGCCGGCGCCCTCGACAGTGTGGCGCAGGTCATCTCCATGTTCTTTATGGTGACCTACGGTTCCTTGTGCCTGATCTCCTTTCTCAACCATTTTTCTGCCGACCCGGCCTACCGCCCCCGCTTTAAATCGCGGTGGTTCATTTCGCTGTTTGGCGCGGTAGCGTGTTTCGGACTGATGTTTTTCATGAACGGGGCATATGCGACGATGGCGATTTTGAGCATGGTTGGACTTTATTTCGGTATCGCCACATTCAACAAAGACAAAAAGAGCATCGCGCTTATTTTTCAGGGGGTGATTTTCCAGTTGAGCCGCCAGTTGCAGGTGTTTTTGCAAAAAGCGGAGAAAGAACAAGCCAAGAGCTGGCGCCCTTCGGCGGTTGCTTTTTCAGCGCGCTCCTTCGAGCGGCTCGGAACCTTCCATTTGTTGCGCTGGATTGCGCAGAAATATGGGTTTGGCACCTATATCCACCACATCAACGGGTATCTCTCCCGGCAGACGGGCCAGGAGGCAAATAAATGCAAAGACCGGCTCATCAAGATGGCGGAAGCAACCCACAGCAACATCTATGTGGATACGATGGTGACGCCCTCCTTCACTGCCGGCATCGCACAACTGATCCAGTTGCCGGGAATTGCCGGTACGGAAAACAACCTGCTCATTTTTGAATACGCCAAAAACAACCCTGAAGAACTGGCCGAAATCGTGGAAAACTTCAACCTGATCCAGTGCCTCGATTTTGACGTGCTCATCCTCGGCGGCTCCGAAAAGGGCTTCGGGTTGAAAAAGGAGATCCATATCTGGGTTACGGCTGCCGATTACGACAATGCCAACCTGATGATTTTGCTGGCCTATATCATCATGGGGCACAAAGACTGGCGTGATGCCGAGATCAAAATATTCGCCATTTATCCTGAAGACAGTATTGAAGAGGAGCGCAACCGCCTGTTCATGCTGATCTCTGCCGGACAACTGCCGATCTCGCCAAACAACATCGAACTCATTCCACGTAAGGCTGATACCCGTACCAAGTCGGTCATTTCCCGAAAATCAAAAGATGCCGACCTGACCATCATCGGGTTCCACGCCGAGGCGCTGGCCCACAAAGGGAAAGCGGTTTTTGAGCACCTGGATGAGATCGGGAATGTGCTTTTTGTAAATGCGGGGCAGCAGAAGAATATCAAGTAGTCCGGAGCTGCATACCGGTTACTCTTCCCGCAAAAATGCCGGTACCCGCACTGCGCGTTGCGCCGGCAGCAATGCGGCCAGCAGGCCGATCCCGATCACGGTAGCGACCACGGGCACAAAATCGACGATGCGCAGGGCGATGGGATAACTCTCCACCAGGAAGCCCTGCGGGATGGTAATCAGGCCCCATGTCTTTTGAGCCGCATACAGCAGAACAGCAAGCGTCAGGCCGATGCCCATGCCCAGCATCGTGAGCAGCAGGCCCTCGAACAGAAAAATGCGATGCACGACGCGGTCGGTGGCGCCCATGCTTTTCAGGATGGAAATATCTTTTTGTTTGTCGAGCACGATCATCCACAAAGCGCCGATGGTGTTGAAGGCCATGAGCACCAGTATCAGGCTGGTGATGGCGAACCCCATCCATTTTTCGAGACGCATGATCTTGAAAAACGCCTCGTTCTGTTCATATTCGTCTTTAATGGTAAATCCCTCCCCAAGTACCGCCCCGATCTGTTTTTTTACGGCGGAAACGCTTTCTCCCGGTCTGCACCGGATCTCCAGGGCGGAAACCATTCCCGGCGGCGCGTCGAGGATATCGCGCATGAACTCCAGGTTGGTCAGGATATACTGGTTGTCGAAATCCTGCTGGATGGAAAAGGCGCCAGTCGGGTAAACGTAGCGCGTTTTGAAGGGTTTGTCCATCACGCCTTTTTGCTCTTCAGTAGGCATATAAATGGTCATGGCCTCCACGGCGTTTTCGGTATTGACGCTGAGTTTATTGCGCATGCCGGCGCCAAGCACGGCGCCGTTCCGGTCGCCGGCGCGGAGTTTGTACGAGCCCTCCCGTATCGTAGAGTCGATATTGTTTACCCGGGCAAACAAGTCATCCACTCCCTTGAGCACGCCGAAATCCTGCGAGCCCTGGTATTCAAAAAAGGCGATCTCCTCGAGCGTTTCACTTACCAACAGCACCCCCGGCAGGTTGCGCAGACGCGCCAGTGTCACGCTGTCGGGCGTAAACGTTTTGCCCTTGGCGGGCGTCACCTTGATCTGCGGGTTGAAATGCCCGAACAATCCCGAGAGCAGGTCTTCAAAACCATTGAAAACCGACAAGACCAACAGCAAGGCCGCTGTACCGATAGCGATCCCGAATACGGAGATGCCCGTGATGATGTTGATCGCGTTGGTGCTGCGTTTGGCAAAGAGGTAGCGTCGGGCGACAAGGAGCGGAAAATTCAACCTGTAAGTGATTTAAAGGAGTTCAGAGGGGTTTGGAGGCGTGCATACTAAGTCCTTCCAAACCCCTCCCAACCCGCATTTCAAAGAATCGTTTCTTTTGTCGCGTCCAGCATGACCCTGGTTTCGGCCAGTGTAGGCGCCTGGGCGTACACGCGCAGCACGGGTTCTGTACCGGAGGCCCGTATCATGACCCACTTTTCGTCGCCGAACATAAATTTCCAGCCGTCGAGGTCTTCCACGGCCTGAATCTTGTAGGCGCCGAAGGCTTTGTAGGTGCGGTTGTTACAGTTGGCAATAACGTTTTGTTTCTGTGCTTCGGTGATGTGCAGGTCGTCGCGGTCGGAGGCGAAGGCGCCGACTTCCTTGTACACTTCCTGTACCAGGCCTTTCACTGTTTTTCCGGTTTTGGCCATAAATTCGAGCACAAGCAGGCCCATCCAGATACCGTCGCGTTCGGGGATGTGGCCCTTTACAGCCAGGCCGCCGGATTCTTCACCGCCGACGAGCACGTCTTCCTTTGTCATGATCTCGGCAATGTACTTGAAGCCAACTTTGGTGATTTCATAGGGCAGACCGAACTTTTCAGCCATCTTCTTCATCTTGTCCGTCACGGAGAAGGTGAAGACAACCTTGCCGCGCATGTTTTTGTACTTATACAGGTACAACAAGAGGATGAGCAACAGGTGGTGGCTGTCTACAAAGTTGCCGTCTTCGTCGTACATGCCGATGCGGTCGGCGTCGCCGTCGTTGGCCAGGCCTGCCGTGATTTTCGGGTTCTTTTTGATGACCTCGCTCAGGGCGAGCAGGTTGCGGTGGATGGGTTCGGGCGCCTGGCCGTGCATGCCGGGATTGTCATCGCAGCGCAGGAATACCGAGCGCGGCAGCAGTTTGCGTACAGCGCGCTGGCCGGCGCCGTACATGGCATCGTAGGCAAGTTTGCCGGCATTCTGCTTGATCGCCGAGAGATCGAAATGTTTTTTTGCGTGGCGCAGGTACATGGTCTCGAGGTCGACATCCACGAACAGTTTTTTCTGGACCAGGTCGCCAAGGGTGGGCAAGGCGCCCAGGGTACAGACATCCGGTATCAGCGCTTCCACAGCTGCGATATCCGAAGGGATCATCGGGCCGCCGTAGGCCGCCTTGAGTTTGTACCCGTTGTATGAGGGCGGGTTGTGGCTGGCTGTAATGACGACCCCCAGGTCTGCTTTCAGTTTTACCACACCCAGGCTTACCATGGGCGTACTGACGAAGCCTTTGGCCACATGACACTTGATCCCGTATGCGCCCAGTACACGCGCGGTAATAGAAGTGAACAGCAACCCTCCGAAGCGGCAGTCATGTCCGATAACGGCTTTTTTCATTTTATGCTGTTTCATGAACCGGGCCGTCGCTTCCGCCACGCGCTTGACATTGTCAACGGTGTAATCGTCGGCGATGATAGCGCGCCAACCATCAGTGCCAAATTTGATAGGAGTTGCCATTTGTAATGATGAGTGATGAATGATAAATGATGAAATACAATTGTTTTGCGGCAAATATATCTGAAATCGAAAGTAGTTTTGCCACACCCACGCCCTAATTACTTTTTATTCATCATTCATCATTCATCATTCATCATTGAAAGACACCTATCGTCATAAGGGATTGCGCAAGCGCATGGTAGACGCCCTGCGGCGCCGGGGTATTACGGACGAGGCCGTTCTGACCGCCATGGATGCCGTACCGCGTCATTTTTTTCTGGACAAGGCCTTTGAGGAGCATGCTTATGAGGATAAACCCTTTCCCATTGGCAATCAGCAGACCATATCGCAGCCCTTTACGGTGGCCTATCAGACCAGTTTGCTTGAGGTTCAGCCGCGCGACAAGGTATTGGAGATTGGTACCGGTTCGGGGTACCAGGCGGCCATTCTGGCGGCACTGAAAGCGCGGGTGTACACAGTGGAGCGACAGGAAGCGCTTTACCTTCAGGCAAAAGATTTGCTGGCAGAGATGGGCTTTTCGGGTGTCCGGTGTCTGTTTCGCGACGGATCCAAGGGATTACCGGAATATGCGCCCTATGATAAGATCATCGTCACGGCAGGCGCGCCGGTTGTGCCGGAACCGTTGAGGGAACAACTGGCTATCGGCGGTATCCTCGTCATACCGGTAGGGGAGGAGGTGCAGTACATGTACAAGATCACCCGGGTGTCGGAAACGGAATACAAGGAGGAGATGCTGGATGCCTTTCGGTTTGTACCCTTTCTGGAGGGTGTACGCCGGAAATAGCAGGTATACAAAAAAGCCTCTCCGGCAGTTGCGCCGGGAGGCTCCGAAAACAATAAACAGCAGGATAGAATTCTTTAAACGTTGCTGATCTTCCGGACCACCTTATACAGGCGTGTCGTTTCGTTTACTTCTTCCTCGAAGGGATCGTTGTCGAAGTAATTGGCGGAGATCATCTTCAGCCGGGTGATACGGCCTCGGTTGTTGAATATTTTTTGCACGTACTTTACCCAGACGCTGCCGTTGCTGCGCACTGCATAAATCTCGTTGTCGCGAATATCATTGAGGTTTTCCACGGATTTGCAAACGACCAGGTCGCCGTGGCGGATGACCGGGTCCATGGAGGCGCCTTCGATCTGGAAGGCAACGAGGCCGGTGCCGCTTACCCCCGGAATAGAAAAGTAAGTGTTGTCTTCCTGGTTTTCGGCGCCGAGCGTACTGCCGGCAAAGGCGCGGATCGTGGTGAACAGGATATTGCCGCCGCCAGAGAAACCGGCTTTGTCGTTGACAAACGCGTCGCCCGGCGCTTCAAAGCCGAACGGATTGCCGATACCGTGGAGCAGCCAGGCCTCGTTTATATCATAGGCGCGGCAGAAGGACTGCGCCTGCCCGTAGTCGATGACACGTTTGCTGTCCGGATTGAGAAATGCCCGGACGATGTGCCCATACGCTTTATTGCCCAATACCTTGTCGGCAACATCGCCGACGCCTTTGCCGCTGCGGTCGTTCTTTACAATGGCGCCGCGCTCTTCCAGTAACTTGAAGGCGTGGATAAATCGGCTGTTCAATTCAATACGGTCTTCCTTAATCATAACGCGTGTTTTTTACTAAGTGGAATATGATGGTTCCGCGTCTTTTGTTTATTTGACGTTGCAAACTTAAAACAAAGAGTTTTTAAAAACAAAAAATGTCAAAGATTTTTTTCCGAAAAAATAAATTTTTCCCAAAAACGGCGTTTTCAATCCTGACAATCAGGTTTTTGCAATAAACATTTGCGGAACGATCATATAAAACAAAGCAACAACCGGCCTCCGGGTTTTCAACTATGGCAAAGATGTTGTTTGATAAAGTTTTGTACTTTTGTAGGGGTTTAGGGTTTAACATTTAAACCCCGAAACCTTTAAACCACAGACAATAGATGGGTACAGTCGTTTCTCTTCTCAATCACAAAGGCGGTGTGGGCAAAACCACGAGCGCAATTAATATAGGCGCGGGTCTGGTAGAACTTGGCAAACGGGTACTGCTGATCGACCTTGATCCGCAGGCCAACCTGACGATCTCGCTGGGTATCCCCCGGCAGCGGTCGACTATCTACGAGGCGCTTCGGGGCGAAAGTGAACTCACGCCTTATACACACCGGCAAAATCTCGATATCGTGACGTCGTCCCTCGACCTGTCGGGCGCCGAAATGGAACTGATCAATGAAGCCGGACGGGAATTTATCCTGCGCGAACTGATCGGGCAGGTGGCCGACGACTACGACTATATCCTGATCGACTGCCCGCCATCACTGGGTTTGCTGACGCTCAACGCCCTTACCAGCAGTCGATATGTGTTGATCCCGCTGCAAACGGAATTTCTTGCTGTTCAGGGACTTGCAAAAATCAAACAGGTGATTGACAAGGTTAAATTCCGCCTTAATAAACAAGTGGAAATGGCCGGTGTGATCGCTACCATGTACGACAGCCGCAGGGTGCTCAACCGCGATGTGGTGGATACCATTCACAAGTATTTTGGCGACATGGTGTTCAAAACCTATATCCGCGACAACGTGGCGCTGGCGGAAGCGCCGGCACAACGCAAAGATATTTTTGAATACAGCCCCAAATCCTCGGGTGCGCAGGATTACCTCGACCTGAGCCGTGAGTTCCTGGCGCGGGTGGAAAATGGCGCCACCCCTTCTGTCGCTACCCAACGTGAACAAGAAGCCTGAAAAGCGTGACCCTATGAGCAAGAAAAGATTCTCCGAAGGTCTTGACGACCTGTTCAGCGATACCCACTCGGGGCACGGCGCCCTGTTTGGCGGCGGCGACACCGTTGCTGCCCGTCCGCCGGAGCGCAAGCCGGCACACAAGAACTTTATGTCCGATCTCGATGCATTGCTCCACGAGGCCCTGGAAGAAAGTCTGGAAAAGTACGAAGCCAATCAGCCCGATAGCGCTGCACCCAGCGGCAAATCCAAAACTTCGTCAGGGATTTCAGCATCCCGCAACCAGGTTAGCGGCCTCGATGCCCTGATCCGCCAGACTATTGATGTTCAAGAGATTACGACGGATGAAAATTCGGGAAAAAAGCGTCTTACCGTGGCCGTCGACAAAAGCAAACTGGACAAATTCAAGACCATCGCCCGCCTGGAAAACGCCTATATGAAGGACCTCCTGGTCAGCCTGATCGATGGCTACATCGATGAATATACGAATCAGAAAGGAATTGATTTGTAATGATGAATGATAAATGATGATGAATGATGAATGATAAATGATGATGAATGATGAATGATGAAATGAAGAATATATTTCATAGATAGACCTGTCACGCCTCCAACGGCAAATTTATCATTTATCATTATTTATCATTTATCATTCATCATTCATCATTACCCTACATTATGCTGAGCGCTTACCACGATCTCCGCCTTTTTTACAACCAGCACATACATCCGGAGTTGTTGCACCTGGAACAGCGGCGCCGGCGACTGGTGCGGCTGATCGGGTTATCGGTGTTGTTGCTGGCCGGCGTAGTGGCACTGCAGGTGTATATCGGCATTTTTGTACTGACCCTCCTGCTGTTGATCTTTATGGCGCTCTGGATATCGTACCTGGCTTTTCAGGTCCGGTTGTTCTTTCAGGAGTTCAAGCCGCGCATCGTCGGGCTGCTGCTCGATTTTATCGACAATGATGTTAACTTTGCCTTTGATGGCTACGACGCCAAAGGCTTCATTTCCAAACAGAAATTTCTGGAGAGCCGGATTTTCACAACGGCCGACGACTATGCCGGCGAAGACCTTATCCGCGGTCAGGTGCGCGAAACCCCCTTCGAAGTATGCGAGTTGCGGGTAAGTGAATTTTCCAGTACCCGCAACAAACTCAACTATGTGTTTCGCGGTATTTTCCTGATTGGCGACTACAAACGATGGGACCTGCACGGCGGGGTGCTGGTGCTGCCCGATGCCTACCGAAAATACATGAGTCGCAGCGAACGCGCCTTCCACCTGCAGGGTGGGCGGCGTGTCAAAGACAACCTGCTGCCCGAGTTCGAAGCCTTTTTTGATACCTATGCCACCCCCGATATCCGGGTAAAAGATGTGATTTCGAAGGATATGCAACACATTATCCTCAAGTTCCGGCAGCAGTTTCAGAAAGTGAACCGCAACAAGGAAATCTACTTTTCCATTATCGGCGACAAGATCTACCTCGCCCTCACGCAAGACAAAGACCTGCTCGAACCGTCGCTGTTCTCCAGCAACACCAGCTTCGAATCTGTTGTCGAATTTTACAACGACCTGCGCCTGCTGCTGGAAGTTGTGCTGGATGTGGATGCCATGAATTGAGGGTTTCAGGGTTTAATGGTTTCGGGTTACGGGATATACATCGACGGGTTAAGAGCGGGTACAGGCTCCGGCCAATCGGTCATTGCGGGTAAATTTTAAAAATAAAGGTTATCCGCGCAGCAAAACTGCAAGTATCTGCACCATATAAAAAACAACAACCTGAATGGATGCAGCGCTGAACTCACTACTTGCGGCTTGCCGAAGGGGCAATGCAGGGGCACAACACCGCCTGTTCGAGCAATACCACTCCATGCTGTTTGCCGTTTGCCTCCGATATGCCCGGGATCGCCCGGAGGCACAAGACATGCTCCAGGAGTCTTTTCTCGTCATTTTTCGGGATATCGCCCAGTACAGGGGCGACGGCGCTCTGGATGCCTGGCTGCGTCGCGTCACGGTGCGGGTTGCACTCCAAATGCTGCGTCGCAAAAATCCCCTGCGCAATGCTGAAAACTACGACGATCTTCCCCCAGAAGCATTCGACTTTATCCCGGATACCGAACTAAACAGCGAAGCCATTCTGCACCTGGTACAGCAATTGCCACCCGGCTACCGGGCAGTGTTCAACCTGCATTGCATGGAATCCTGGTCGTATGCCGAAATCGCAGCCGAACTGGGCATCAGCGAAAGCGGCGTGCGCTCGCAGTATGCCAGGGCATGCCGCCAGTTGCGCTCCGTGGTGGAAAATGTACTGGCCGCCACGGTACCGCCGGCTTCAGCCCTTAGTAACAACAACCGACCTTTTTGATTTTCAGCCCGCCCCTAACAAAAAAACCTCCAAACCACCAGCAAACAGCCATTTAACTCAAAAAACTAACCCTCAAAATCCATCCTAAACACTTACGGTCATGAAAGATAAACCAACACGTGATACAGCATTTGAGCAATTCGTCCGGAAATCGCTGGAAAAAACCAACGACACACCCGACAACGAAACCTGGGCAAACATTGCCGCCCTGCAGCAAGGCGCGAATTTGCGGCTTCGCTTCCGGTACTACGGCGCGCGGGCGGCTGTTTTGATCGGATTCCTGTTGTGTCTAACGGCAGGCTGGTATTATACTGCTGCGGATAAAACCGCACCGCTCAAAAGCGCCGGCAACAGCCGGGCAAAGGACCTGCCGGTGCTTCAGCATTTGCCGGAAGCGGCAACGTTTCAAACGGATCATTCCCCGGAGACCGGCCCTGCCCGGCAAACAGGCCAGGGGCCGGCAACAGAAATGCCCGCCCGCAGGGTTCGGGTCAATACGGCGCCGTCGGTCCGCATCCGGTTTGCTGCTGAAGAGGGCCTGCGTTATGAAAACCCTGCTACCGGTACGTCGGTGTTCATACCGGCCAACGCGCTGGTGCGCTCCGATGGCAGTCCGGTTGCCGGGGAGGTAGAGTTCCAACTCCAGGAATACCGCAGTATGGCCGAATTTGCAGCATCCGGTATTCCCATGCATTACAGCGACGAACGGGGCACATTTTTCTTCAATTCGGGCGGTATGTTCGATATGCGGGTCAACCAGCGCGGGGAACAATTGCGTATGGCGGAAGGCGAGGCATTCGACGTGCGCTTTACGTCAACCCACCCCCTCACCCAGCCCAGCCTGTATTTTTACGACGAAACTGCGGGAGAATGGCAATATCAGCCGGACCCTGCATTCGGCTTTGATGAATCGCAGCCCGGGCAGCCCGTCGCCGTATCAGAGGCTACGGCCATACGCAACAACAAGGGCCTGGCACAAAACTATTGCATGCCCCTGATCTCCAATATTACGTCGAACGAAAGCGCTGCGGCCTGGATGAAAGAAGCCGTTCAAACGGGCTACGACCTGGCTTGCGGGAAAACGAGCGTTCCGCAATGGTTCCGGAAACGAAGCGGCGACTGGGATGCTTTTCAACTGCAAAACGGCCTGGAGCGCGGACTGGTGCGGCTCGCCCGCCACCGCGATGTGCAGGATATGTTTTTCCCTGAAGACCTGAACAATGTATTTACGGAACTGAAAGCCTTTAAAGACTGCTATTTTATCGTCAATGGCGACTCGCTCACCAAAGGTACGATCACCGAAGCCGATCTGGAGGCCTATTGGGAACGCGTCACCGTGGTGCAGGTAACAGGGGCCGTTTGCAATGTCTCATTCCTGGGCAAACAGGGGTTGTTGCAATTTTATGCCACCCTGATCGGCAGTACGGAAAATACCGCTTTCGATTCCGACAAGGTAATGGGGGAATACAACAGACTGCGCGCCAAGCGCCAGGCGGAATTTGAAAACACCCTTCAAACCTGGAAACACTTCATGTTGATGACACCCGCTTTTCAAACGCCGGATGAATGGTGTATGAAAACCCCCAACGAGTGGTTCTCCTATTTCGAGACCAACCTGCCGATGATGCGCAGCCGTTTTGGAGAACTGGTAAAAAAAGGTCAGGCCAGTGACGATAAAATTGCCCTGAAGGCCTGGAAAGCCTGGCGCGAAAAATTGCGCAACATGCAATTCGATCAGTTTGAAACCAGCAACTCGGGCAAACGCCGCAACGGTCTGCAATACGCCTTGCGCGTCACGAACTTTGGCCTGTACAACTGCGACCAGATATTCCGCATGGGCAAGGACCCCGTTTACATCCTGGCATTATTCAAAACGCCGGACGGAAAAAGGGTTGTCTCCAGCACGGTCAGTGTGATGGAACGCAGCACCAAACTGTTTTTTACCCTGCCCGATGCCGACGATATGATCTACATACCCGGCCGGCATCTGGATATTATTGTGAGGGATATTGAAGGGCGCTTTTATCACCTGTCCGGCGACGACTACTCCCGCATCGAGATCAAGGACCCGCGATCGTGCACATTTACCCTGGAGGACGTGACGGAAAAAACAAAAACGCCGCGCGACTGGGCGAATTTGCTGGAGATATAAGAAGGAGTATTAAGTTTTGGATAAGTCTTTCTAACGGCCATCAACCGTTAGTCGGTGTGCAGGAATTTTAGCGCTATAAAATTGACGCACCATGAAGACACCTGAACTTTTTTTACTCCATGGAAAAATTGCCGTGGTTACCGGTGCAGCCGGACTCATTGGCCGCTACCATTGTTTGGCACTTGCAGAAGCCGGGGCTTGTGTGGTTGCAACGGATATGGATGTCACTCTACTTGAAGACCTGGTGGGAAGTCTGCCCGGAGGGCCACATGTATACTTACCCCTCGATGTCACTAACCCGGAATCCCTGACTGCTACGCGCACGGCAGTGCTTGGTCGTTTTGGACAGATTGATGTGCTGGTCAATAATGCTGCCGTGAATGATATGTTCGAAAACCCGGCATTGGCACTTGAACAATCGCGTTTTGAACACTATCCGCTTGAAATGTGGCGCAAGTCGCTCGATGTTAACGTAACGGGTGTATTTCTCGCCGCCCAAATACTGGGCACCCCGATGGCACAGAGAGGCATAGGCAGCATTATCAACATTGCCTCTACGTACGGTATGGTAGGTCCCGACCAATCCTTGTACCAAAAACCTGACGGAGAGCAAGTGTTTTTCAAATCACCGGCATATCCGGCTACCAAGGGCGCTGTGCTCAATTTTACCCGTTATCTCGCCGCTTATTGGGGGAAACGCGGGGTACGTGTCAATGCGCTCTCGCCCGGCGGCGTGGAAAACGGCCAGGAAGACTGGTTTGTCGACAATTACAGCCGTCGTACCGCTCTGGGGCGTATGGCCCGACCTGCCGACTATAAAGGCGCCTTGCTTTTTCTCGCCTCCGATGCTTCCGCTTATATGACCGGCTCCAACCTGATAGTGGATGGTGGCTGGACGGCTACCTGAAAAAAGGTGCGGTACAATCCATTCGAGTAATATGATAACTTAAGGTTAAGTCCGGCCCTGCTTTTTTAACTAAACGTAACCGGGGCTTCATTTTTACAAAACACGATGGGCGGACTTTTGCCCTGTGATTGATATTAACCATATATCCATTCTTTCAGGTAAGGCAGCCCGGATTCAGTTGTTGCTGACCGACTGCGACGGCGTGCTGACCGACGCCGGGGTCTATTATTCTGCCAATGGCGAATTGCTGAAGCGGTTTTCCATGCGCGATGGCATGGGGGTGGAGCGCCTGCGCCTGATTGCCGGCGTGGAAACGGGCATAATTACCGGCGAACAATCAGCCATCGTGGAACAGCGCGCCGCTAAACTGGGTATTACCGAACTTCACCTTGGGGTAAAAAACAAACGACAAGTGCTGGAAGCAATACTCGATCGCCGCAACCTGGAACCGGAACAGGTAGCCTTCATCGGCGACGACCTCAACGACATTGGCATTATGAAAGCCGCGGGTTTGTCTGCCTGTCCCGCCGATGCTATGGAGTACATCCTAACCATATCCGATTATATATGCCGCCTTCCGGGTGGGCACGGGGCATTCCGTGATTTTGCCGAATTTATTATCCGATCCATAACTGAACATGCAGCGTCCGAAACTTCGGCGATATATGATGCATTTTAGGGAAAACACGAACAACCACACTGTTATGATCCGAACGAATACGAACAAGAAAATCGGCGCCGGTGCTCCGGTGTATATCATTGCCGAGATTGGCATTAACCATAATGGTTCGCTTGACATCGCCAAAAAATTGATCGATGAAGCGGTGACGGCTGGCTGCTCGGCGGTAAAATTCCAGAAAAGAACACCGGAATTGTGCGTGCCCAAGGATCAGTGGAACCTGGAACGGGATACGCCTTGGGGACGTATGACGTACATGGAGTATCGCCATAAAGTAGAGTTCGGCGCCGCCGAATTTTCTGTCATCGACCGCTACTGTCGCGAACGGGGCATCGACTGGTTTGCCTCATGCTGGGATGAAGCGTCGGTTGATTTTATCGAACAGTTTAATCCACCTCTTTATAAAGCGGCCTCCGCCTCGCTTACCGACCACCCGTTGCTGATAAAAATGAAGCGCACCGGTAAGCCCCTCATGATCTCAACAGGCATGTCGACGATGGAGGAAATTGCCGGCGCCGTAGATGTTATCGGCATCGATAATCTGCTTATAGCCCATTCCACCTCCGCCTATCCCTGCCCGCTTGATCAACTGAATTTGCAGATGATCTGCACCCTTCAGGGCCTGTTCCCCAATACGCCGGTCGGCTATTCCGGACACGAAACGGGGCTGGCGACCACCGTAGCAGCCGTCGTGCTTGGCGCCTGCTTTGTGGAGCGCCATTTTACGCTTGACCGCGCCATGTGGGCAGCGACCAGTCTGCATCCGTCGAACCGACAGGGATGCACCGGCTGGTAAAGGATATCCAGTCCGTGGAAGAAGCCCTGGGCGATGGGATCAAACAGGTGTATGCAAGTGAAAAAAGCGCCAGGGAAAAATTGCGCCGTGTGCGGAGCGAAGCGGTATTGGAGGTATAACATATGGCAGGAAAAAAAATCCTTTTTATCGGTGGTTCGCTCAACCAGACGACCATGATGTACCAGATATCCCGGGAAATTCCCGAACACGAGTGCTGGTTTACCTCATATTATGGTGATGGTCTGGTAAAAAAGATGGCTGAAAAAGGGCTGCTCGACTTTACCATTCTGGGTGGCGTTGCTACCCGCTCAACCGACCGTTTTTTTGTAGAAAATCGGCTTCAGGTAGATTTTCGCGGTGTGCGTAACCACTACGACCTCGTCGTTACCTGCTCCGATCTGATTGTGCCCCAAAACATCAGGAACAAGCCGATTGTCCTCGTTCAGGAAGGTATGATGACCCCGGAAAACCTGGGCTATCATCTGGTAAAGGCCTTGCATCTGCCGCGTTATCTTGCCAATACCTCTATGACAGGTTTGTCAAATGCTTACCAAAAGTTTTGTGTGGCTTCGGAGGGCTTTAAGGAGTTGTTTGTGCGAAAAGGCGCCTGCCCGGATCGCGTTGAGGTGACCGGAATCCCGAATTTTGATAACCTCGAACAGTATAATCAAAATGACTTTGCATATCGGGACTATGTGCTGGGTGCCACATCCTGCCTTCGAGAAAGCTGGCAGTTTGAAGACCGCAAGGGCTTTCTTAAAAAGGTGTTGGCCATCGCCGCAGGCAGGCAGGTGATCTTTAAATTGCATCCCAACGAAAATCACGTTCGTGCTATTCGCGAAATTGAACATGTTGCGCCCGGGGCGCTGGTGTTTTCATCAGGACAAGTCAATTCAATGATCGCCAATTGCGCAGCGATGGTGACGAAATATTCCTCAGTTATGCTTGTGGCGCTGGGGCTGGGGAAAAAACTGTATAGCGATATTGACCCTGCAATTGCTGAAACATTGCGCCCGGTTCAGAACAACGGTACTTCTGCAAACAGGATTGCAGCTATCTGCAAGGGCTTCCTGTAAGCATACATTATACGTAATATGACTGATCTTAAAATACTTATCGTCGGTCTGGGCTCTATCGGGCGCCGACATATGAAAAATCTATCCCGGCTGGGTGTCAAGAGGCTTGCAGCCCTAACTGCCGGGCATTGCACCCTTCCGCCCGATGACTTACCGCCCTATTTGTCGTTTTCCGGCATGGACGCCGCACTGGATTGGCGCCCCAATGCCATTTTTGTCTGCAACCCGACCGCCCTGCACTTAGACACTGCCCTGGAGGCCGTTCAGGCCGGGTGCCATATCTACCTGGAAAAACCGGTATCGCATACAATGGATGGCCTGTCTGATCTTGACGCCCTGGTGGAACAACAGGGCGTCAAATTACAGGTCGGGTTTCAATACCGCTACCACTTTGTTTTGCAGGAGATCAGAAAACGTATACAGGAAGGTCATATCGGCAAGGTTGTTTCGGCGCATGCACACTGGGGCGAATACCTGCCGGGCTGGCACCCCTGGGAAGACTATCGTACAAGTTACAGCGCTCGCCGCGATCTCGGCGGGGGCGTCGTGCTGACGCTTTGCCACCCTTTCGATTATCTGCGCTGGATGTTGGGCGAAATAGAGGTGGTCCAGGCCCTTGGCGGACACCTGTCCGATATGGTCACCGATACTGAAGATACTGCGCTGGTTGCTTTGCGTTTTGCAGAAGGCGCTATTGGTTCGGTTTATCTTGATTACGTATCGCGCCCACCCAAACATACCCTTCAGATTATCGGCGACGACGGCCGTATCGAGTGGGATGCCGATTCGGGCGGAGCAAAAGTATATCGGGAGGGAGGCCGCGCTTTTGAAACAATCTCTCCGGGCCGGTTTTTCGAACGCAATGAAATGTTTAGCGCAGCGGCAGCTGACTTTTTAAACGCCATTTATACAGACTGCCCGCCCGCCTGTACGCTAAGCGACGGTATAGCCGCCCTTAAAATCGCGCTTCAGGCCAGGGCCTTACTGGAACTCACGGCGCCCATACTGGCATAACCTGCGAATGAATCCATCAATTTATCCGATCTGACAAGCATGAGAGTATTGGCAATTATACCCGCCCGGGGAGGTTCAAAAGGTATTCCCGGGAAAAACATACGCCTTCTTGGAGACGCACCTCTTATTGCCTATAGTATTGCGGCAGCATTGCATTCGGAATATGTGGATAGAGTAGTCGTCTCTACAGACAGCGAAGCGATTGCTGCGGTTGCACTGGAATGGGGCGCCGAGGCGCCGTTTTTGCGCCCTCCGGAGATTGCCGGCGACGACACAACCGATCTCCCGGTATTCACACATGCTGTTGAATGGATGAAAGACCAGGAAGGTTATCGCGCTGATTTGATCGTACAACTCCGGCCCACATCGCCGCTTCGACCGCCGGATTTAATAGACCGGGCGGTCGACATTATGCTGGGCAACCCTGATGCCGACAGCGTTCGCTGCGTTACCCCATCCGGACAGAATCCATGGAAAATGTGGCGTATTGCCGGCGACCGACTGGACCCGCTGCTGACCTCAGACCTGCACGAACCATACAATATGCCGCGTCAGGCGCTGCCCGATACGTTCTGGCAAACCGGTCATGTGGAAGTGATTCGGTATGAAACGCTGGTGCACAAAAACAGTATGACAGGCGAAGTGATTTTACCCTGTATTGTCCCAACAGAATACGCAGTTGACCTGGATAACCTGTACCAGTGGTCTTTTGTGGAGTACACCCTGCGACACGCGGGACTACCGCTGGTGCTGCCGGATAAAATGCCGGCAATATTCCCCGTTTAGACCGTATTGCATTACCGTATCTGAAAACACAGCAACCTATGAACCATCAAAGCGCTGTCCGCGATCAGTTTTTTAAGGATGGATACGCCTTGCTGCGCTCGCCGTTTTCCCGCGATGAAATTGATTTTTATATTTCGCAGTTGGCCAAACTGTCGGTAGGAAGAGGCCCAAAATGGACGCTGCCCGACGGCGTGTGTCAGCATCCGCTCTTTTGGGATGTAATCTTCAACCCGCATATCCTGGCTTCGGTGCGTCAACTGTTAGGCCAGAATGTGCAATTTCTTCAGCACAACGATCTGCATGCAGGCTTTTCATCATTCCACTGGCACCGCGACAGCGTATGCCGAAGTTTCGGCAAAGGGCCCGACTGGGACGAGCGTGCAGAACCGTACCGCCTGGTTCGGGTGGGTGTATATTTACAGGAGCCCTGGGGAGGGTTCAGGCTCGGCCTGATCAGGGGTTCACACCGCCCTGATCTGTACATGAGCGATGCAGAGCGCGATTTTATCGAGCGTAAAACCGGAGGTCTGACCAAGGCCCTCACGCTGGCGGGCAGAAGGGACCCGCTTGAAGACCGTGCCGACTGGGTAGCGCCCGAGCCGGGCGACTGTATCATCTTTGATCCGCGCATCATCCATACCGGGAGCGTTTTCAAAGGGACAAAATACTCTTTTTTTATTGCCTATGGAGTAGATAACAACCATTTCAGGAATCATTTTAACTATTACCGACACCTGCGCGGCGACCTGAACTACGCCGCTTTACACCCGGATCTGGTCGATCGGCTACAGGCCGCCGGTCTGTATGCGTCGGAAGAAGCCACAGCGCTGGAAACCATTGAGGGCGCTTGGCTACCTTCTAAAGTGTTCACCGTTTTGGCCCGTCCGTTTAAATAACCAAGTGCTTTTTCGCTCGATCCCTAAGGTGTACCATGGACGATCAGTTAAAGGCGTTGCGCCAATTTTTCAGCATCAATCGCTTGATTGGAAAATTGCTTCCGGTCGTTTGCCTGGGGGTTTTGGCCAACCTTGTTATTGCATGGTTTGCAATGGACAGGCAAATCGCTTTCGACCTCCCGGCGTTTTCCTGGAAATATCTACTTGTAGCGGCACTACTGTCTCTTCTACCCTGGTTTTGGCATGCAGTGCGGTTGGCTGTCTGGTCGCGTTTTTTGGCATCAGAATTCTGGGTGTCGATCTGCTTCGTATCGTTGTCGCGACGGATGTGGGTGGCGCGGTTACGCCGACTGCCGTAGGTGGCGCTCCCGTGAAATTGGCCATGCTAATTCAGCAGGGCTACAGCCCCGGCAAGCTGTGACACTTACGTTGCTGGGAAACTTCGAAGACGTGCTTTTTTTTACAATCGCTATTCCGATTTCGCTTTTGCTGACTCGCCCTTGGGAGCATCCTATCTGGATGCGGGCAGTTGTTTTATGGAACGACAATAGTGGTGTGGCTGCGATCATCGTGTCTATGCTCGCGCTGCTACTCTATCTGTTTTCGCGATCGGCCCTTTGCAAGCGTATTGGGGTAAAAGCCTTGCCGTGGTGGCGACAAACGGGCACAGAATTCAGCGAAGCAGCGCGCCTGATTCTTTCCAAAGGTCGTCGCCCCTTTTTTCTGAGTATGTTTGTTTTGATGCTTCAATGGAGCACCCGCTTTTCCATATTGATCGCCGTGCTGTTGGCGCTGGGCCTGCCTAATGACCTGCTGCATATTTTTTTATTGCAGTGGATGGTTTTCATAGCCATGCTGTTTGTACCCACCCCCGGTGCGGCTGGTGGCGCGGAGGCAGCTTTTTTTCTCGTTTTTGGCAAAATGATCCCGGGTGGTATCATTGGGATAGTGCTCGCAGGCTGGCGTTTTCTGACTTATTATTTTATGCTGCTGGCCGGCGTGGCGATACTTTGGGCGACGCGGGAGCGAAAGGCCGCCTTGTAGCCGGACTGCTCAGTATCTTTCAACCGAAGTTGCCGGATACATAGTTTCGGGTTAATTCCTGCTTCGGGTGGTGAAAAATATCTCGGGTGGGGCCATGCTCAACCAGATCGCCGAGGTACATAAAAGCCGTAAAATCAGCTACCCGAAGCGCCTGCTGCATATTGTGTGTTACTATGATAATACAATATTGTTCGCGCAACCGGATGATAAGTTGCTCGATCTTGTTTGTACTGATTGGATCGAGTGCGGAGCAAGGCTCATCCATGAGCAATACCTCCGGTTCGATGGCGATGGCTCGTGCAATACAAAGGCGTTGTTGCTGACCGCCGGATAGTTCCAGGGCTGGTTTATCGAGTTGATCGCATACCTCATCCCAGAGGAAACTTTGCCGGAGCGCGTTTTCTACCCGTTCACGGATTTGATCGGGATGCTTATGTCCGTTTATCCTCAAGCCGAAAGCCACGTTGTCAAATATTGATTTGGGAAACGGATTTGGTTTTTGAAACACCATTCCAATGTTGCGCCGGATGGCGGTGACGTTCTGCTTTTTGCCCAGAATGTTTTTTCCGTTCAAGAGTATATGTCCTTTCAGGTGCGCATCCGGGTGCAAGTCGTGCATGCGGTTCAGGCTGCGCAGAAGGGTGCTCTTTCCGCAGCCTGAAGGTCCGATAAGTGCTGTGACGGCATTGTCGGGTATGGCGAGCGAGATGCCCTTCAGGATTTCTTTTTTCCCGAAATGCAGGTGCAGGCTGCGTATGTCGAGTTTTATTTTCATGCCGGTAGCAATCGTTATCTGTCAAATGATGTGGCGGCGGTAATGTGCCCGCAAGAAAAAAGCCATCAGGTTGAGCGCCAATACCAGGCTCAGCAATACAAGTGCAGCGCCATAGGCCAATGGCCTTACTTCTTGAATGGCATGATGTTGGGTCGACAGGATGAACAAATGGTAGGGCAATGCCATGAATTCATCGCGAACTGAAACGGGTAGATAGCGCTGGTAAAAAGCGACGCCAGTAAAAAGAATGGGCGCTGTTTCGCCGGCTGCTCGTGAAAGTCCAAGCAACGATCCGGTAACAATACCTGGTATGGCCGAGGGCAATACCACCGAACGGATTGATTGCCAGTGTGTGGCCCCCAACGCTAAGGCGCCCTCCCGATATTGGAGCGGCACATTACGCAGGGCCTCCTCACTGGTTGCAACAACGTAAGGCAGCGTCAGTAGTCCCAGCGTCAGGCCTGAAGCCAGGAGGGAAGGGCCAAAGCCAAAACCCTCTACAAATATCGCCAGGCCAAACAAACCGTATATAATACTTGGTATGCCGGCCAGGTTCCGAATGGCAGCCCTGATAAGGCGTGTGCTCCTCGTGTCATGCGCATATTCGTTCAAATAGATTGCCGTAGCCACACCAAACGGCACGGCAAAAAGTGCAGTGATCAGCGTTACGTATACCGTTCCGACTATTGCGGGCATTATACCCCCTTCGGTCATGCCTTTGCGGGGTGCGCTGAGCAGGAACTCCCACGACAACGCACTTATTCCTTTGGTATAAATATCCCAAAAAATAAAGCCGAACAGGGTTAAGACGCACAGGGTACATAGCAATAGCCAACGCATGGTCACTCAGATTTTATACCGAAAGCGGCGCGCAACTTTTTCAGAAACAATATTGACAGAAAGGCTCATGATAAACAAAACTGCGCCCAGAGCGAACAAGGCGAAATAGTGGGTTGTTCCCTGCGCGGTCTCTCCCAATTCGATCGCGATTGCGGCGGTAATGGTACGTACCGGGTCAAAAAAACTGCCCGGGAAAGCAGCTGCGTTTCCCGTCGCCATAAGTACGGTCATGGTTTCCCCCAGTGCACGTCCCAGGCCAAGCATTACGGCTGTCAATATCCCCGACATCGCTGCCGGCAAGGTCACCCGCCACAGTGTCGATTGCCGGGAAGCGCCAAGGGCATATGATGCTTCGCGAAAAGCCTGCGGTACTCCCCTGATGGATTCTTCTGCCACGATAATGATGGTTGGCAGGGCCATCAAGGCCAGCAGGAATGCGCCATTCATGGCGTTTAAGCCGTTGTTTAGCCCAAAAATACGCGCTATGGAAGGCGCAACAAGGGTAATGCCGGCAAAACCGATCGCTACCGAAGGTACACCGGCAAACAGTTCAATGACGGGCCTGACAAAACGGTATACGCCAAGCGGGGCAAATTCTGCCAGGTAGGCGGCCGTTCCAATACCTAAGGGTATGGCAACCGCCATCGCGCCGAAAGTGACCAGCAGCGTACTAACCAGTAGGGGCAAAATACCGAATCTGGGCACTTCATATGCCGCGGGATTCCAGGCTGTGCCGAACAAAAAGGCATCGGGCCGGACGGATGAAAATATCCTGGCGCCATTGTACAACAGCATGGCGAATATGCCCAGTAACACCAGCACCGATATCCATCCGGCAGCGCTGAAGACAACAGTGGCAACCCGGTCGCTTTGATGTGGCGTGATCCTCATGGCCTGTCATTTTGAAACCATTTCAACGTTCATTAATTTCATATCTTCGGCATACTGCTGCTCACTGATCGGGTAATAGCCGTTTTCCCGGACGATCTTTTGACCTTTTTCGCCAATGCTATAAAGTAAAAAGTCGAGCAGGCGCCCGTTGGGCTCGCCATCAATAAACTGGTAAAGGGGGCGGATAACAGGATAATGGCCGCTCAGTATTTGGGCCTCATCAAGTGGCGAGTAGGCCGGCCCCCCTTTCTTTTCACTGATCTTGAGTACCTTGATATTTGCCGGGAGTTGCCCTTCTTTTGTCGAGAGGTAACCGACGCCCACATAACCGATACCGGCAGGGTCTGTGGAAATGGCCTCAACGATCTGGGCGGTGCCATTCATTTGTTTTAAGGCCGGCGTGTAATCGGCGCCGAGCAATTTTTCCCGGAAAAACAGAAAGGTCCCGGAATTGCTTTGACGTCCGTACAGGGAGAATGCCACCGAATCCCCGCCTACGGCTGCCCAACTGTTCAGGTCGCCCCTGAAAATACGCCCAAGTTCGCCCATGGTCAGACTGTCTGTAGGGTTACTTTTATTCACGACAATTGCCAGGGCATCCATGGCGAAAACCAGCGGCAGGGGCCGTATGCCATATGAACGGGCCATGGCAAGCTCGCTTGCTGTCATCGGCCGGGAGGCGTTAGCGATGTGCGTTTTACCACTTAGCAGCGCTGCAATACCCGTACCCGAACCGCCGCCAGTAACGGCGATCGATACATTCGGTTCCTTTTCCATATAGGTTTCTGCAAGTACCAGCGCAACATTTACTTCTGTGTCGGAGCCTTTTATAATTATTTGCTCTACTCCGTTGCTGCTACTGTAACAGCCCCAACAAAAAGGAAACAACCACACCCAACAGAGGACTTTTGCCATTTAGCATTTTTTTTTCGCTCAAAAATAACATGGCCCTCCTGCCGGCTTGTTAAGCCAGGATTAAGTTTGCATGCATGGGACAGTGATTAAGATCAATCCCCAAACTGACCACTATCGGGCTTTCGATGCAAGGTTGGCAGCAGGCTCAACCAACCGGTCCCGGGAGATTGCGGTGCTGTCCTGTCCTGCTTGCTTGACCCTGCCGTTCGTTCTGGTTGCAAAAAATACCCCGGCGCCTTTCAGATCATCTATGCTTATAAAATCTACTCCCGCATCGAGGAGGGTCGCCCAGACATCGGGAACGTCTGGCGTCGCCCAAAAGCGGAGCTTTTTCCCCTGCCGGTGGGCATCTTCAGCATAGCCTTTTAATTTTTCTTTTTCCCGCCCGGACATGGAGCCCTTCCCGCGCCACCTGAAGTGTTTCCTAAAATTGTCGCTGATAACCGGCATCAGGTCTGATGCAATGGGGGTGTATAAGTCCGGTAACCGACCATCCACTGCCATTACCTCTTCCGGATCATTCAATATTTTTGGAATGGCGCGATTCCCGGAGATAAAAACCCGGAAATACGGGTTACACTGAAAACCTGGGTATTGCAGCAACTGTCTGCGCAATTCGGTGTAGGTGGCCGATGCGTCAGTTTTGACATCGACCATCAGGAAAAAAGTGCCGTTGTATCCGGGATAAACCCTGCCGCCCTGACGGGTAATCAGCCCATGCAGCGGCTCCAGGTATGTTTCCCGGAGCGTTCGGGCTGGAAACAACTGCGGCAGCCAATGTCCAAGGTATAATTCGCCACCGACAAGGTGTACGTCTGCTTCCACACTGACGAACCCCTGGGATAAGGCGTCCAGAAGCGGTTGGTCGTGCAAATAATCGTTGTGCGCGTGTGCGTTGGGAAGGGCGACGGCGGCGGACTCCGGCTCGTCGTTTTCTGGCGAATAACCGGTTGCCCAGTCACTCGGAAAAGTGGGAAACAAAAGGAGCAGGATCGAACCTTGCCATAAATGCCTGATCCTGCGGCGTTCCGGGCCGTTTGACGATGGCTGGTTTTCGTTTTGCATGAGGAGTTTCCCGTTTTGGGCAAAAAATAATTCCCTTACTAATTTCCCCATAAAGGACGAAACGACGCGTTACGTCAGAATTAACTTAAAATCAAGTATTTGTGAAAGAATGTTTCGTAATGTAACGCAGTTCCGACCATCCTGTCCTGGATATCTTCTACACTGTCGTAAATCGCTTCCTTTTCTTCCTGGGCATGTTGCCCGATTAATCCCGCAATGGCCATGATGATGGCAATGATCGTGGTGTTGTGGATGGTGTGGAACGGAGAGAAGGCGTCAATCTTGTTGACCGGCAGGGGTCTTCAGACGGTTTCTTACACTTTCCGAAAGGCATCTGCACCCCGCAACAAGCGGCGCGGGGAAACGCCGGTTGCTGCCATTGGGTGTCGAGTGACCGTTTTCATGTGGTCTCCGGTTCCCGGGGAAGAATTGTTACACAAAGGTGGTGACAGCACGGCTGGTCCCCTTGTAAATTCGTTGCAATTACTGGTAAATTCGTTGCATGAAGCAAAAAAAGCCGGCTTGCCTTTCAGCAGATGATGGCTGAAGGCGCTTTGGTAATTCAATGCAGTTGCGCGGCCGGTATCAGCGCAGGCGCTCCCATTTTTCTATCTGGAAATGCTCGGGTATGGCATTGATGTCGTTGCAAATGCCCATCAGGTTCTTCGGCCTGTAATCTTCGCGCCCCTGGAGTCGCAGCAAAACAGATTCGTGCAGGGTGTTCTTGTATGTTCGGGACATAAAACGATGCCTGCCCAGATTGAAGTAAGGCCGGGATACCCATATCGATTTCCCATTGGCGTCTTTTCCTTTGTTGACCCGGACAATCTTCATCCATATTTCTGCTACATGCCAAAAACCGGTGAGGGATTCATGGTGGGGTTGCAGATGCGGGTTGTCGATAACCTGGTCTTTGACCTTTACTGTTAAGGCTTCCCGGGCTTTCGGTTCATCGATCAGCATGCCCTTATCCCGCGCTTCGATCAATACCCATTCCAGGGCAATATTGCTGAGGGCGCTTTCCTCCATGGGGTAGGAGCCGCCTACATCGGAATGTTCGCCTGCAAACCAGACTTGTTTCACATCCTGTTTGATCTGGTCGTCTTCGGGTTTTAGCCTGCCCCACAGGTTCTGCCGGAAAAATGCCCGCCGTTCGTCGATGGAAATGGCGTGCCGCACATATTTCACACTCGGGTTGGTGCTGGTCGCCTGCAGGGTCACCGGATTGTACACCCAGCCAACCGAAGAGACCGTATCCCAAAGGCCGAGAAAATGGACCGTACAGGGACGACTGAAGGTTTGTTTAAACCTGACGGCGATATCTTTTTACTTCGGTCCGAGTAAATGCGCATAGCCTCCGGGATTAAATTCTGGCTGTTGGCGTGCAGCAGTCCGCAGGTATCGATCAACCCTGCCAGCGCCCTGACGGTATAGGCGCCACGGCTGAACCCAAAGAAATAGAGTTGGTCGCCTTCCTCATAACACTGCATGAGAAACCTGTAGGCATCCACGATATTGTCACTCAGGCCATAGCCGAAGCTCAACCCAAGGACGTTCTTCAGTTTTTTGGTGATCGGGTTGAACGAGTTGTAGGTGCTGGGTGTGCCGACGCCGGGATCGTAGTATACAATCTGTTGATGCGGGATTCTTTGAAGGACAGCATATAATTTGACGACATTGGAGCGTCGGTCGCCAAAATCGAGGCTGGTGCCGTCGCAGCAGATGATGATGTTTTTTCCCATTGGTTTTGGTTTTGAATAAATAGTTCACTCATCCCAAAGGTAATCGCTGTATCGTATACATAGGTCCGTCGCACGCCGTTTCGGCGCCTTTTGCGACCGGCGTCTTTTGCTAAATAATTCGGTCTCGGTACTTAACGTCCAAACCACATGTCTGGCGCGCTCGTTATATCCCCTGTTTGATTCCAGGGTAAAATCTTCAAATCGCTGCGTGGCTGTGCGACGTCTCCGCCATACACCAAAAAGAGTTCGACATGTTCTGCACCGGCTGTGTTTTGAAAAGCGTGCAGGTTTTTCAAAAAGGCCGGGTTGATTGTTTTTCCGGCTTTGATTTCCACGGCTTTCAGTTTCGCACCTTCTTCCATCAACAGGTCGATCTCACGCATATTACTGTCTTTCCAGAAATAAAAAGCGGGTGTGGCTGCTACGTGAAGGTATTGTTTGAGCAACTCTACAATGACCATATTTTCGAACAAGGCGCCTTTGGCAAAATGCGCGTCTAATTGATCTGTCGAATGAATATTCAGGAGCGAACAAGCCAGTCCGGTATCATAAAAATAGAGTTTGGGTGATTTAACAATGCGCTTATCAAAATTGCGGTAAAACGATGGTAGTAAAAAAATAATAAAGCTGGCTTCTAAAATACCTGTCCAGGATTTTACCGTTTTGGAATCAATACCCAACACGTTTCCCAACTCCAGGAAGTTGACTATTTGCCCGGCCCTGCCGGCACAAGCCGTCAGGAATTGGCGGAACAGCCGCAGGTCGGTCACGTTTACAATTTGCCGTACATCGCGCTCCACATAGGTGCGTATGTAGGCTGGATAAAAGTCCGATGGAGCAATGTTTTTGTCATAAATACGCGGATAACCGCCCGTCAGAATGAAAGCCTCCGGCGATGCAGGAGACAGGCCGGCGTTTTGCAGTTCTGTCAGGGAAAAGGGCAGCAATTGGAGCAAAGCAACTCGCCCTGCCAGTGATTGGGTAATTTTTTCGAGCAGGAGGAAATGCTGTGAACCGGTCAGGATATATTCGCCGGGCCTGCCGCGCAGATCGGTGTAGTGTTTTAGATAAGGGAACAAAGTGGGGACATACTGCACCTCGTCCAAAATTACGCCCCCCTGATGGGCGGTTAAAAACCCATGTGGGTCGTTACGGGCAAAGTCGCTGTTTTCTTCAAGTTCGAGGTTGATATACTCATAGTCAGGGCGAAGTTTTTTTGCCAGGGTTGTTTTGCCCGATTGCCGGGGACCGGTAATGGCAAGTAGTGGAAATTTTTCTAAAAGTTCGCTTGCTTTGGGTTCAAGTTGGCGCGACAGCATCGGAATATTTTTAGACAAAAATATGTAATTTCGGAATCAAACTCCAAAATTACATAAAAATAATACCCCGGTTACTTTCAGGTTGCGCCCGGCGGAAACCCAAACGCCTCCTGAAACAATTTTGAAAAATGGCCGGGGTCATTGGAGTGCCACCCTTAAACCCATAAACCCACGCACGCCCTGTACCGGTGCGTAATTGTACGAAGGGTCGAAAGTGTAGCCGTTGGGGTTGTCGGCAGGGTCGTTTGTCTTTTTGTCGAACGGGTCGTGCGGGCGCAGGATAACGTCCTGGCGGGGGTAAAAATTGAATAGATTTTTCACGCCGCCGTAAATTTCAAAGCCATTTTTCCCTCTCCACGTCACCTGAATGTTATGGATACTGAACCATGGCGACTGCTCCGGGCGGTAATCGTTCGGGAACACCGGCAGCCGCATCGGGCTGGTCAGGTGACCGTTGTAATCGAGCGTCAGGTTAAGCCGGGCAACGGGGAAGGAGAGCGACCAGTTGCCCGTAAAATGCGGCGTGTGGATTTGCCATTCGCGGTGACCGTTTTCTACGAAGGTTACATACATCAGGGTAAAACGCGCCATTGCTTTCAGGCCATTGGTGAAATTCCAGTCCGAATTGAGCGAAAACCCCGTGTTTTCAGCATAGCCGTTCAGGTTCTGGTAAATGATCTTTTCCGGGTCAGTGTCGTAGTCGGCGATGATTTTATTAAAAAAATGGGTGTAAAAAAACGTCGCGTCAAAATTGATGAATCCAAACGGGGTATTTTGAAAGCGTGTATAATTCAAATTCGTATTCCAGGTGCGCTCCGGTTCCAGGGCCTCAGCGAACACCACCTCCCGGCCTCCGGTAAGCGCCGCATGGTCTTCGCTGAACACGTTGACAACGCGAAAGCCGCTGCCCGCTGAAAGACGCAATGTGTTGTCATCGTTGGGGTTATACTTCAGGTTCAGGCGCGGCGAAAGGATGTTGCCGTGTCTTTTGTCGTAATCCCAGCGCAGACCCGAGAGCAGTTTCCAGCGTTTGTCGAAGGTCCATTCGTCCTGCACAAACACGCCGGGGAGCCAGGTTCTTTGCGGGGCATTTTCCATCCCGCTTGCCTGCGCGGTAACGGGCGTGTTGTCGTCGTAAAAAGTGTACCGCGCCCCCGTGCCGAAAAGAAAATCGTGGCGCTGCCATACGTGGCGTTCCCAGGTCAGTTGGCCGAAACCGATACGCTGGTCGGCGAGGTAGGGCACGTCGCCATAATAGCTGTCCTGTTGGTGGCGGTTGTAGGAAAAACTGAATATAACTTTCTGGTTTTCAATGGGCAACTGATAATTGCCGATGATCTCGTAACGATTGGTCAGAATGCTCTCGCCGTAAATACTGTCAGTGCCGCGCCATTGAGGCGTCCACAGCATTTCGCCGCCGTAGCGGTCTTCCCAGAGGTAGCGGAAAGCAAGGGAGGCTATTCGGTTGTCCTTGCGCTCGAAACGCCACTTGTTGAATACGGAAAACCGTTTTTGCAAGGTCACGTCGGTAAAATTATCGTGGTTGATGTCCCGGTGTTCCGTGAAGTGGAAATAGTTGGCACTCAGCAGGGTTTGGGCTTTGCCGAGCCTGAGCGAACCTGCCGCGTCGGTGTTGAATTCGCCGTAAGTCGTGCCGTTCAGGTCGAAGCGGAGTTCAGGTTTTTCTGCCGGGTCTTTGGTGATGATATTGATGAGGCCGCCCATCGCTTCCGAGCCGTATAGCGACGCGGCGGGGCCTTTCACCACCTCCATGCGCTGCAGTACGCTGTTGGGGATGCCGCTCAGCCATACACCGTCGACAACCCGCTCACAATGGGCATCCCGTCGATCAGCACCATCGTGTACGGCCCTTCCATGCCGTTGATGTGGATGTCGCCGGTGTTGCAAACGTTGCACTGGAGTTGGGGGCGCACGCCATTTACCATCTGCACGGCGTCAAAAAGGCTGGGCGTAGGGTTGCGCAGAAAAAATTTGGGGGAATAGACTTCCACCGGCACGGGACTGTCGGCCTTGCGCATTTCTTTCATCGTACCCGTTACTACCACTTCTTTCAGGCCGCTTTCATCCGGTATCATCCGGATTGGAATGTTTGTTTCGCCTGCCGTTAAGGTTGCCGTCTGCCTGATATAACCGACCAGCGATACGGCGATTTTTAGTTTGCCGCCGCCTTGTTGCGCTTTCAGGATAAAATACCCCGCTGTATCGCTGTAAACGCCTCCGCCTTCAGGTGCGAGCATTTGAACGGTGGCAAAAGGCAGTCGCTCTCCGGTAAAGGCATCGCTGACTATACCGCTGTAGATATGTTCCTGGGCATAAGACGTTTGACAGCTCCAGAGCAAAAAGCAAATTGCTGCGATATTATGCATAGTTCAATTTTATTTTTAGTCTTGTCTAAATTAAAAACAAAGATAAACTAAAAATACTTGAACTTCCAAATTATCCCGTTACATCAGCATTCCGTCGACCGCCTGGATCGCAGGTGGAATATCCGTTTCGCCCAACATTTCTTTCAGGTCAATTTCGATGGTACGGCTGATAGACGAGATCGGAATGTCGTTATACGTGCCCTCGAAGGGGTTTTCGCTATAATCTCCGATCATCTCCATCAGGACAAATACCCAGGTGACAATGGCATTGAAGGGGATAGCGCTCCACATCAGGCTCGGGTCGAGCGATTCCAGTTCGTGGATCAGCGCAAGGGGCAGCAGGATCGACACCAGTTTGATGAGCAGCATCGGAATGGACGCGTACTGGCGCGGAAAGGGGAAGTTTTTTATGCGTTCCGACTTGCCCTGCTCGTCGTACATGGCCGACACAAAGCCCTGCAATTCCATGTGCCGAAAATCGTCGATCAGCCCTTTTTCCCGAAGTCGTTGCAGATCAATCGTTTGCAGGCGCAGTATCTGGGTCGCGCGGTTGCTTACGCCTTCCAGGTGCATCAATTCTTCTTCTGAAAGAAATTGTTCGAGTTCGGTCTCCAGCCGGCTGTTAAATTCCGGCGTATTGAAATTGGGAAAATACTTGCTCAGGCGCTCTTCGGTATGCTCCCAGACGCGGGCGGTGCGCATCTGAAAACGCAGGCTGGTCAACCAGGCCAGGTGCCGGAATATCAGGCGGCGCCTGATGGCGTGCAGTTCGGTTTCGCTGTGTTTTTCAACGGCGTGCAGGTTGCTTACAAAACCGATCACCGCACTGGCAAACGACCGGGAGCCGTTCACGATGGCGCCCCATATCTTGCGGGCCTCCCAAAGCCGGTCGTAGGATGCGTTGTTTTTAAAACCGAGATAAAAGGCGAGTGCCGTGCCAACCAGGGCCACGGGCTGCCAGGGGACAAAAAACCATTCGTGTCCGACAATTTCATGGAGCAGATAGGCGATTGCTCCGGTAATTGCCCCGAAAAAAAGCCCCTTGCGCGACCACTTGATGGTTGTCCAGTAACCGTAACGTCTTTCGGTGTACATGCTTTGCGATAGTTAGGATGAAAGTACCGGCGGTAAACATACGTGAAATCGTTTTTGTTGGCGTACCGGTCAACACCACGGTACGGCGCTCCTAAAACTGCGCAGCCAGGGTTACATACAGCCCCCTGCCATCGGCCGGAATGATACCCGGCCCCGGATAACTCTCCGCGCGGCGGGTAAAATAAACGGCATCGAAGAGGTTGTTACAACTGGCTTCCAGCGTCAACCGGCGCCAGGTGTACGACACTGACAGGTCGGCCACGCCGTAACCGGGAATTTCACCCTCGACAGCCGTGGCGGTGCGCACGGCATTGGTCGCATCGGAAAAATGCCGGGCGATCCAGGCATACTGGAGGGCGCTGCGGAAGGCTCCTGTCTGGTACGTCAACCCGCTGCGCAGCATCAGTGGCGGAGCCATCTCTACTTTTTTATTCCGGATCGCCGGATCATCGGTATGGACGTAGCGGGCGTCTACAACGGCAGTGTTCAGGAAAATGGTCAAATGGTTGTGCGGGTTGCGGGGGCTGAATATTTTCATCAGGTCGACTTCTGCAAACGCCTCGACCCCGAGGTTGCGGGCGTCCGACACATTGCCCCTGAACCGGTAATCGTTGTACAGCGGGGGCTGGTCGGCGCGCAGCACCTGGCCGATCTTTCCGTTGTAGGAGACGAAAAAAGCGGTGATCTCGTACCGAAACAAACCCGCTTTATTGCCCCGTACACCCAGATCCGCCGTGAAACCGCGCTCGTCGCGAATGTTGCTGTCGACAACAAAGTTGGGGTTAACGATGCGAAGGTCGGTGAAGTTGATGGCGCGGTAATTCTGCGAAATATTGGCGTAGCACTCCAGGGTTTCCCGTGGTTTGAACGCGGCGCCCAGCCCGCCGATCAAAAAGCCCCGGCTGCGGCTGCGATCGTCGAATATTTTGTTCTCCACGATCACATTGCCTGCTCCGTCCAGTATCCTTTGGGTAAAGTAACCCTCAGAACGTGTCGTGATATGTTCGTATCGAAGGCCGGGCGTCAGGCTCCATTTCGGAGAGAGGTTAAAAACGTGCTCGACGAAAACGGCCTGGTTGCGGTTGGGGAAGTCGTAGTCCGAATTTTCCAGGTTTTCAGGGTGGAGAAACCGGAAATCGGGGTCGCTGCCATCGCTGCCGTCGCCTTGCCGGGCAGTGGAATGTCCGTAGTAAAGCCGGTATCCGACCAAAAGCGTATGCGGCAGGGCGCCGCCGCCGTACCGGTGCAGGAGGCGCGTCTCCTGGCCGAAATTGCGGAAACTGCCGTCGATGAGGGTACGGTTGTCGCCAAAATCGGCAACGTTGATGCGCTCCAGGTTGCCGAGCGAGCGACGGGTGGCGAGCAGACCGAAATTGCGCACATTGATCTGGGTTTTTTCCGAAACGGTATAGTTCAGCGACAATGCTGCCATGTTCCAGTCGACGCGAAACCAGTTGCGCGCGCGAACGGATTGGCGCGGGTTGTCCTGAAACAGTTTATCCGTCAGGCCGCCGGGCTGGTGGGCCAGGTAATCCATTCGCGTGAGATCAAGCCGAAGCGCCAGTTTGGATGTGGCGCGGTAATCGAACGAAGCATAGGCACAGCGGTAGTCAAAACTGCTGTTGGGGCGGTATCCGTCGCCGCGTTTGTATTGGAAATAGGCGTAGTAATTCAGTTTATTTTTCAGCACGGTGCCGCCGATGCTGTTGAAAGTGCCGAAAAATCCCCACGAGCCGGCGCTTTGGCGGGTAGTAAAGACAAATTTTCGGTCTTCAGGCCCTCGTTTGAAGCGGAAGTTGAGCAACCCGCCGAACTGCGTACCGTATTGCAGGGAGGCTGCCCCGCGTACGATCTCGATGCGATCGAGGGCTTCGGTCGGAGGCGTGTAATAACTTTCCGGATATCCCAGTGCATCGGCACTGATGTCGTAACCGTTCTGCCGGGTATTGAAATTGGCTGTCCGGTTGGGGCTCAGGCCACGGCCTCCGATGCCAAGTTGCAGCCCGGCGCCGTCGCTTTCCCAGATGTTCAGTCCGGTCACGCGGCCATATATCTGGCGCGGGTTGTTGGTCGCTGTATTGGCTGTGACTTCCGACAAGGCCACCACCTCCGTTTTTTTGCCTTTGTAAATGCCAAAGTTTTCCACGCCGCGCAAATGTGCTGCGCCAAACGCGTCGGCGCCCTGTCCGCTGATCAAGACCTCCTTCAGGTTTTGCACCACACTGTCAATAGGCAGCCGGCGCGGCAGCGAATCGGGCGTCTGTGCCCAAGCCTCCCCCAGCATACCCACCAACACCACAGCCAACACACTCCTCAAAATTCCATCAGACAAAAAAAATCGCATAACATATTGTTTATCAATTGAAAATATCATCATTCATCATTCCCCCATTCATCATTCCAAAATCCACGTTTTGTGCGCCCAGCCGTCCCTGATTTTACCCAAATCCACTTTGGGGTCGATCAGCAGGCGACTGGGCCGGGCATTCAGTGTGGCGTACACTTCCGCGCGTATTTCCGGCGCGTGCAGGCCTTTTTGTTCGTAGTGGTTTTTCAGGAAATGCGCGAATTGCAGGATCATATCGGGCTGCATGGCCATTTGTTTCTCCTGGTGGTCGTTCAGAAATTCACGGTTGACCACTTCTCCTTCACGACCGCTTCGGGTATCTTTTACAAAAAAAGTGGCTGTGCCGGCTTTTTCCATCAGCATCACACGCCAGGAGAAGCGGTAGCCCTCTTCCGTCCAGAAAACATTGCCGGGGTAAAGCAGGTAGCGCCAGGGGAACAATACCTGAAAGATGAAGTGAAGCGCCAAAAGGGCTATGAGCCACCGCGGGGTTCGACCGGCAGCCATCCCTGTTCCAACAGAGGCCGGGCGATTAGCGATTGGCAACCGAGGGACAGGTATGCTCGATACCCGTCCAAGCCCTGCCCATATTCGCTCGTGCCATTCATTGGAAAAAAAGACCAGCGTGGCGCCAACCATAACCAGTGGAAAAACGCCGATCTGGAACATCAACCCGGTGAGGGTATGGAATACAACCACAGTCAGGTAGGCCCAGACCCTGCTGCGCCGCCACGACAGCCAGAAAACGATGGTAACGTCGTACAACATGCCTGCCCAACTAAACAGCCAGGGCGTCCAGTCCTGCCGAAAGAGCACGCCGATCAGCGGCAGCCGGTCGTTTGCGGGTACCCAGATCTTCAGGGGCAGGGCGTGGAGCAACCAGTCGGTGTTGATTTTCCAGAGGCCTGCATAAAAGTACACGATACCCAGCTGCAGTTGGAAGATGAAGATGCCCCATCGCGGCGCCTGCTCCCGGCGTATGGAGGGGTTGCGCAGTACGTCGAGGGAAAAGGCGCGGTTGGCCGGTACAGCGATCAGCAGCGCGCAAACAATGCTGACAAAGTAGTAATGGTTCAGGTAATAGGTGAGGTCGATCAGTTCGGTATAGGAGAACAGCGCAAACTGAACAAAGGCGGCCAGGCGGTAAAACAGCCCCAGCATCACGCAGCACGAAGCCGCAATCAGCAGCAGGTGGACGCTGTACATCCCCGCTGCCGGCAGCGGTTCTACCCATTCAAAACCGAAATATTTAAAATGAAACGACGGGCTGATATAATGATCCGCTACCCAGCCCAGCGCCATAAAACGCAGGGTGCTGAACAGCAGCATCGCCCCTACGACCACGCGCAACGTGACCAGGGGAGCGATGCTGACCGGTTCATCCAGCCACCGGAGTGGTTTTAACTCCCAGCCCGCCTTCATACTCAGTCGCCGTCGCTACTGCTGAACGTGATGGCAATACCCAGCAGCGACGACATGTCGCTTTTGAAAAAGCGGGTCATTTTCTGCAATTCGGTGTACAGGTTTTCGAGCGCTGTTTTGTCGCCGGCAATCTGTTCCGACATGCCTGGCTGGTTGGGTACGGCTGCCAGCGCTGCCTTCACGGCCGCCAGTTGCGTTTCCGTACTGGCGATCAGCGCCGTGCCGCCTTCCACGCTTTCCAGGTATTCACGGAAACCGATACCATCCTGACCGTTTTTGGCGCGGCCGTACCAGATGTCTTCTATGGCGGAAAAATGAATCCTCAGCGACGGTATCGACGCGTCACTGTAATATGCTTCCACCAGTTGAGGCTCCGTCTGGGTCTGTCCGGGACGTTTGCCGAGGGGCAGTCCCAGTTTGAAGTTTTTGATGGCTTCGTAACTGCGCACAAACTCGTTGTAGAGGGCAGAGGTGCTGCTGCCCACGTCGGTGCCGTCGTTTTGGATAAAGGCGTCGTAGTAGGGGCCGTTCCAGGCGCTGGAGACTTCCGTAACCCGGTCAACCAGGTCATCGGCAAGGGCGGCAAGGTAGTTGCGGCGATTGGCATCGGTAACGTAAGCGCCCGCTACCTCGGCAGCGTTTTGGTTTTCGCCAAAGATCAGGTACTCCATGGCCGGGAAGCCGCGCGCGTCGCGGTTGAAATCCTGCAGGTTCCACTGGCCGGAGAGTATGGCGTCCTCTATTTTCGATTTACTGGCAGGAAAGGTGCCGATCTCCTCGATCAGGCCCTTGCGCAGGCCTTCTTCGCCGGCAGGCCCGAAGTTGTAGGCATTGGCGTATTGCCAGGACGAATATGCTGCTGCCCAGGCGGTTTGCAGCGCGCCGAGTTCCAGGGTGGAAGGAGACGCATTGAAAGCGGCGACGGATGCACGGAGCGACCCGGTGTTGCCGAGCAGATCGGCATAGGCCGGTTTAATCAGGTTGTCCGCGTAATTGCGCAGCATGGCCTGCCGGTCAAAACTGTCAGACGGTCCGTTGCCGTTGTCCGAGCTGCAGGCATGGAAGAGGAGCAATACGGCCAGTCCGGGCAGAAAAAGGGATAGTGATTTCCGGTTAAGCATGGTCATGAATATTTTTAATATTTGTGGGTTTGCCCCGCTCACCTGTTTTGTTCCAGCACCCAGTTTTTCTTAAAATCTTCCATTTCCTGGTCGGTGAAGCCGTAAATGGTTTTGAATTTGGCGATCGCCTGGGTAAGTCTGGGCAGTTCATTCAGGGGATCGGTTGCAAATTTGTAGGAAGTCGCCGTTTCGCCGGCGGGCGCATGGAGCAGGGTGAGTATTTCGTCAATCTCTGCGTCCGTGATTTTCTTTTGCTCCAGGGTGCGCAGGCCGTGTGTAAAACCGACCGTTTCTCCATAGGAGTGCAGCGCAGCGGCAATATCGCTGTCGGTCGGGTTTGTTGCGCTGAGTTTGCTGACGACTTCATTCAGGTAGTTGATGATCGTGGCGGCGTTCGATTTTTCCCACAGCAGTCGTATCTCGGCGATGGCCTCGTCGCGTTCTTCCAGGTATTCCGGGCCGGCTTTCACCGCCGCCTGCAGTTTGATAAACTGGTCGCGTATATTGGTATAGACGCCTTTCCCGTCGTTTTTGTCGCGACGCGCGGCATAATTTGCGCTGAATTTATCGGGTTTTGTGTGCAGTGCTGCCTGATAGCTATTGGGGAACGATGGATTGGTACCGAAAATTGCAACCATCTGGTCTACCGTAGCAGGCGTGATGGCGCCTGCGGCGAGGTCGTTGAAATGTTTGTATAACAGGGCGTTATAGTTGCCCTTGTCCAGCATTTGCTCCAGGTCAAGTCCGTTTCCATCAAAAAGAAAGCTGCCGTAAACGCCGCCGTAACCGCTTGGCGGGCCGGGGGTGTAGGTTCCTCCGCTTGCATCGGTCAGTTCGGTCAGCCAGTTGGTGCACAGAGCAGCATAGTAGGCGGAGTTAAGGTTTTGCAACGCCGGTGTTCCGGCAGTATACCAGTAATTTAGTGAATCGAGCGACACGGTTTTGCCGGCGGTGCGGCCTTTTTTGGCCTCATTGATCATTTGGGTAAAGCGGAATAAAACATCCGACTGAACGGTGGTATTGGTCGCAAAAGCAGCGCCGTCGTATTCGGAGGGAATGTCAAGCGGTTTTTTCCCTTTATCACTGCAGGAGATCAGCGAAAGCGCCGCGAAAAGGAAGAAAAGCGGAAGAAATTTGTACTTCATGAGCTTTTGTATTGAGTAGTGTGTATGTCGATAGTTCAGGGCGCAAAGATATTGAGCGGCGATAAAATAGCGTATATTTTTATTTGGACTTTGTAAAAATAGTGTCAAAATGTCCCCTTCCAGGCCCTAAAAACAAAGGTTTTGAACATATACGGTGATGGCACATGCAACAGTCGATTCCAGCGCGCGGCCGAAGTCCGGCGTCATACCGACGATTGCATTTGTTCCAAAATCAATTGCAAATTCGGAGACTCATATTGCACGTGTGCCGCTACCTAACAGGAATCGCCTACTCAATCCTCACCGGGAAAGTCACATCGAAGTCTGCTTCTCCGCCCGGATTAGCGGTATTCATCTTGTCGGTCGGCTCGTGGTACAGCCTGATGTTCAGGGTGCCTGTCGACGGCTGGCCGGCTTTCCAGACGGTAACCAGGCTAAAAGGATCGCCATTGTCGTCCGTATCATTCGGCTCGATAATTAAATCGGCGTTTGCAACGCTGTAAACAAAAAGGTGGGCCGTGTTTTCCGCTTCGATCTCTTCCGTAATGTCGTCTACCGGGTTTTTACTTTCGTCGTATACCTTGAGCCGGCCGGTAATATTGAGGGTCGAAGCCGGCAACACAATGGTATCAATCACCGGAGGGTTGCCACCCGGACCATCCAGGTCTTTCCAGTAAAACTTCTGATTGATGTTGAAACCGGCAAGATCGATCTCGATCGAAGTGATGTTCTCCTGCTCGGTATCGGTATTGTTGTCCTTGCAACCTGCGAATAGGAAAAGGGCAAAAACAGCGATCGAAAGCAGGGTTCGGATAGAAGAAGTGGTGTATGTCATGTTGTTTAATTTGTGGTGAATTGAAAATTTTATGGTGATCGTGAAACGGTCAGGTTGCACGTGTCGCTAGCCTCCGAATGACAATTTGGCCCGAAGCCCGATGTTTATACCGGGTTCGTCGGCGAAATAGCGGAAGAAATTGAGGTATTCCCGGTAGCGGATGTTGGCCAGGTTCTGAATGCTCAGGCCGAGTTCCAGCGGCATTTTGTTCAGGTACAGACTATATCCGGCATCCAGACTGAGTGTAGTGAAAGCGGAGGGCGCTTCTTTCAACAGTCCCTCCCCTGGTATTCGCGACTGGCGCATCGCGGTCATGGCCATCAGCCGTAGATAAGTGTCGCCCGCCGATTTGCTGCCGCTTCCCTTTGCCCACTTCAACCCGTATTGAAACCGGTCCGCCGGCATGAGCGGAAGCCAGTCGTGCCTCGTTTCTCCCTCCGTCACGGTGTCCGCAGCAAGCCGGTAGCCCCGCAACAGGGAAACCCTGCTTTCGAGGTACAGCCCTCCCGACAAGGGCAACGAGACGCTTGCGTCGAACCCGCCGAGCACGGCATCCGCCTGCTTGTAGTAATAAGCCGGAAACGCGCCGCGCACCGTCAGCACAAAAGTGCGCTGCGGATCGAGGTAGATAAAATCGCGGACCTGGTTGCGGTAGACCGTCAGCATAACTTCCGTACGGTCTTTTTGCCACAGGAAGGTCAGGTTCGAGTTCCAGGCTTTTTCCGGGATCAGGTCGGCGCGTCCCTGCTCATAGGTGCCCGCTCCATGGTGTACGCCCCTGGCAAACAACTCGTTCACGTGTGGAGGACGCCAGGCCAGGCCCGTGTTCAGGGTGACGGACAGGTTTTTTGAAAAATGGTATATGGCGCCCGCGGTGGCCGATATATTCCCGAAATGCACGAGTGTATCGATGTTTTGCAACGAACCGTCGGTTGTGGCTGCCGTCCGGCGGTAATCGTATCGCGCCCCGAACTCGAACTCCCAGGGGTTGGGAAAACGCCGCCAGCGCTCCATCGCCCAAATGGAAAGCCCCTTCGTGTGATAATCCGGAATCAATCCGCCGGTTCCGACAAAGTTCGTCTGCTGCACGCCTTGTACGCCCAATCCGCCCTGCCAGTGTGCCCATGGCCGGTGCTCCACCGCTACATCCAGCGTATTGGTCCACAGGCGGAAAGAGAGTTGCGGTTTGTCTGACGCGGTGCCGGTAAACCGCACGATGTCGTACTCTTTGCGGTTGTTGAACTGGAACGCGTACTGACCCGTCAGTTTCCACTTTTCGGTCAGTTGGAACTCGGTTTTGTACTTGAACGTATGGTGCAGGATGTGCTGGTAGGGCCGTTCGATACCATAATCAAAGGCATCGGTGTTGTTGAGCGGTGTCGGGCTTTCAATGGCCAGTTGCAGGTCGGTCAGGTTGCCCACGTGCGATGCGCGCAGGATGCCGAGGCGCTGGTTAAAAGTGCTGGCGCCCACCTCATGGGTCCAGCGACTGCTTTTCCAGCCGGCCATTGCGGAAAAATTGAGCTCCGAAGCGGCGGTGTTGCCGAGGTAATAATCGGGCGCCCGCAGGTTTCCGCTGCGTTTTGCTGTGCCTTGCAGCCGGATAGTGAGTGATTTGCCGGGCAAATGCCAGTCTGTTGAGCCGGAAAAAACGCCGCCCAGCCCATTGGTGAATCCCCCCAGTGCCAGCCAGCCGCCCCAGCCTTCCTCCTTGCGCAGGGGGGCCGGCGACAGCACCACAGCGCCGGCCATGGCCCCCGCACCGTAGCGCACACCGGCGGCGCCTTTTACCACAACAATTTTATCTGCTGTAAAAGGGTCGATTTCCGGGGCGTGTTCGCTGCCCCATTGTTGCCCTTCCAATGCAACACCGTTGCTTACAATGGCGATGCGGTTGCTGTGCAGCCCCTGGATGACGGGTTTTGCAATCGTGGCGCCGGTATTCAGGGTCGTGACGCCGGGCAGGCGTTTCAGCGTCTCGCCGAGGTTGATGCCGCGTGTGGCCTCCATCTCTTCCCGGCCAACGGTACTCTCTGCCTGGGCTGTCTGCGGCGCCAGTGCTTTTTCACGCACGACTACCTCCTTCAGGACGGTGTTGTGCGTCAGCCTGAAATCCATCTCCGTATTTTCCCTGATTTGCAGGGCCTGTGAAAAGTGATCGCATTCAACGTGGCTGATCTCCACGGTGTATTTCCGGTTGTCGCACAGTCCGGCGATAAAGAAATAGCCGTTTTCGTCGGCTACCGCGCCTTTTTCCGCTTCAGGAATGCTGACAGAGGCAAAGGCGAGCGGTTCCCCTGTTTCGGATTCGAAGATGTGGCCGCGCAGCGCGAGGTGGCAGTCCTGTGCATGCAGCAGCAGGACCGGCAAGAGGCAAAAGCCAATGAGCAAGGCTTTGCTTTTCTGCATAAGAATCAGGTTAGATTGACATAATTCCGGACGGGAAGTGTCCGGGTTTCGGCTTCAGAGCCTGCCGGAGGGGCAGCATACGGCACGCCGACCGGCCGCACGGTGCGACAGGCTGCGTTGCAAATGCCCTGAAAAAAAGGGAAACCTAAATGACCGGAGGGCCGCGGCGGAAGGTGGTGTCGAACGCCGTTTTGGCGTCGAACGGCGATTGGTAAAAGTCCGGAAGAAGGGTATCGGGAGGTCTGTTGGCCGGTGCGACGAGTGCCGTGATCGACAGTATCTCCGGTACAAACAACACAAACGCACACATCGAACAATTGTCGCCGATATACCGCTCGTCGTGCAGGTGCGCGCCGCCGCCCTTAACGGTAGCGGTACAAACAGGGTGGTCGCTGTGGTGCCTGAAAAACTCGTGCACGCTCTTGAGCGACCAGGTCGCCAGGAAGACCAGGACCAGAAAAATGGCCGAAGCGCGTTTGCAAGGAGTGTTTTTCATGGAAAATGCTGTCCCGTTGACCGCGAAAGTAGCAATATTACAGGATAAAACGCCGGATTGGAAATTAAAATGTGCCATTGCGGCAAAAAATGAAGCCCGGACGTGGGTGACCGGGCTTCCGGCCTTCTCGGCCGAGAAAAGCGGAAAATTATTCCGCAGTATAGTGATCTTCTATGCCAAGACCCCGTTGGCCAATTTTTTCTTTGTGGCGGAGTAGTTGGCGCTTGAGTGTTACAAATGATGCGTTAATGGCTGATTCAAATGTTTTTCCGGTTTTTTTGTCCATCATCCAGCCGCCCGGAACATGAAGTTTTACCTCTGCAATTTTTTCCCTGACTTTCCCTCCGTTGTCCTGTATTTTCAGGTGAATTTCTGCTTCTACATTTCGATCAAAGTAACGGGTCAGGCGGGCGATCTTTTTCTCAACGTACGTTACCAACTTGGCGTCTGCACGGAAATGCACAGACTTTACATTAATGTTCATCATACTCAACACTACTTTAAATGGTGAATAATTTGGCTAAAGGCTTGTCGGGACATCTTTTATCTAAACGCGGCAACGAATCGGATGACGTTGAATGACGTCCTGGAAAATAACCGGCTTCTGCCGATTTTCTTGGATCATGGTCCCGATTGTCGTTGCCGCGGGTTTTATCGCTGCTCCGCTGAGTATTATACGCGAATAAGTCCTCGTTTATTTTTGACAACCCAATTTTAGACGTTCTTTCGGAACCCTGCAAGTTTTTTCCCTATTTTTTTAAGTATCGGTGAATTTTTTCAATTCTTTGTACCGGGCATTTAGTGTTATGCAAAATAATAAACCTGAAAAAAGTGCTTCGACAAAAGCGTATATATTTCGTAAACGGTATATATATTTAAAAGAACGGTAGATTTTTCAGAATTTTACAAAAAAAACAAGCCATGCCGGAAGCGACAACCATGCCGACCAGGGCTGCAGATCAAAATTTGGAGATGCGCCGGATTTTTAACCTGCAACAGCAGCATCAGTACGTGGTGGCCCGGACCACAGCGCGCGAACGCATTGCCAAACTTCAGCGCCTGCACGATGCCATGATGCGCCATCGCGCGGCGGTGACACAGGCTGTGTGGGACGACCTGCGCAAGAGTCCGACCGAAACCAATATCTCCGAACTGGGGGTGATCAACGGCGAGATCCGGCATGTGATCCGGAGCCTGCGCTCGTGGATGACGCCGAAGCGTGTGGGCACGCCGTTGGTGCTGTTCGGCACCTCGTCTGAAATCCGTTACGAGCCCAAGGGGGTCTGCCTGGTGCTGTCGCCCTGGAATTTCCCCTTCAACCTAACCCTGTCGCCGGTGATATCAGCCGTGGCTGCGGGCAACTGTGTCATGGTCAAGCCGTCCGAATTCGCACCGCACAGCGCGGCCGTGATGCAACAGATTATTGCCGGGTGTTTTCCGCCGGAAGAGGTGGCTATGTTTGAAGGCGACGTGTCGGTGGCGCAGCAACTGCTCCAGCTGCCTTTCAACCATATCTTTTTTACGGGCAGCCCGGAAGTGGGCAAACTGGTCATGCGCGATGCGGCACAGCACCTGGCGTCGGTAACGCTCGAACTGGGCGGCAAGAACCCCACGATCGTGGATGAAAGCGCCGACCTCGATGAGGCGGCGGCCAAGATCGCCTGGCTCAAGGGCATGAATGCCGGCCAGTCGTGTATCGCAACCGATTATATCCTGGTCCAGGAAAAGGTGCATGACCGCCTGGTCGGGAAGATCGCCCAACAACTCAAAAGCCATTACGGCGCTACATCCGAAGCGCAGCAGGCGTCGCCCGACCTCTGCCGTATCATCCACGAGCGGCATTTCCGGCGGGTGAAGGGTCTGCTCGACGACGCCCTGCAACACGGCGCGCGCATCGCAGCGGGAGGCCGGTCCGACGAAGCAACGCGTTACATCGAGCCGACCATGCTGACGCATGTGCCCGAGGCTGCGGCGATCTGGGGGGAGGAGACCTTTGGCCCTGTATTGCTCATACGCCCCTACCGCACGCTGCAGGAAGCGGTCGACTATATCAATGCCGGCCCAAAACCGCTGGCTATGTATATCTGGAGCAGCCGCAGCCGGGATATCGAATTTGTCCTGGCCGAAACGCGCAACGGCGATGTGACCGTCAACGATTGCGGGTCGCATTTCTACAACCCGAACTTGCCTTTCGGCGGCGTCAACAACAGCGGTATCGGCAAAACACACGGCGAATTCGGATTCCTGGAATTCTCCAACGCCCGCGGCGTACTGCGCCAGAACAGGATATTCCCCATCACCAGGCCGTTTATGCCGCCCTACCGGAAACACGGGGCTATCGTAAAGGCTATGCTCGAAGGGGTGGTGCGGTGGTTTTGAATGACCAGGCCGGGGAATTTTGTCTGTAATCCATTTGCGTCGACTACCTGTTTTTTTTTTTTTTTTTTTTTTGTATTTATTTGCAACATTTTGGGCGAAAATTGCGTTTTATCTATAGAAATCAATATTCACTCATCATAAAAAAGTATCTATATGAAAACTGGAAAAGTTCTGTTAGGCATATTGGGCGGTGTAGCCATTGGCGCTCTTTTAGGCGTGCTGCTTGCCCCGGATAAAGGTTCCAACACCCGCAAGAAAATACGCCGGAAAGGCGAAGACTTGGTCGACGATGTAAAGGCTAAAGTTTGGACGACGTAGTGGAAGAAGCCGGTCATAAAATTCAGGAAGTACTGACTACCGCCTCGGTACTGGCGCAGAAAGGCCGTGAAAAAGCCAACTCGCTGAAAAACGAGGTGATGGGAAATTCCTGAGTCAGGTATAACCCGTCGCCGACAGGTTCCCGCTATAGCAACGGCCGGTCCACTCCAATCGAGTGAACCGGCCGTTGTTTTTGATCCGCAGGCGCAAATCTCCTGGTATTATCACCCTGCTGCACCGCTTCTTTCACAAGATGCACCTGGAAGTGAAGGATTGAATGCGATATAAAAAAAGAGCGGGGTTTAGGGAATGTCTCCCTAAACCCCGCCCATATTTCATGAACCTTGCCTAACCTCAATAAAACTTGCTCCTGAAATCTTCCAGTTTAGCCATTTTCCTGAGCGAATCCATCAGGCCTATCCTGATATTGGCTGCTGCTGTGGAACTGGCCTGGCGGCGGAACATGGTAATGTCGGCCGGGAGTTGAGGATCAATCTTGTCGGTGATGGGCGAAAGGATATACACCCCGCTGTTGCCTGCGATCGGCGAACTGACAGCGCCCTTTTCCAGCGAAAAGGCCGTTCCGACAACACGCGGTTCGGAGCCGCCTTGTGCCATGGAAGTGCCGCGTGCCGTATCCACCGTAACGCCCCAGGTGCTGGCGATACCGGCTAGATCGCCGGCATTTGCCAGCATTTTGCTGGTAATAACCTCCGCTTTTTTGCGGTTTTTTACCTTCTGGTCAGCTTCGGGGTTCTCTTTGAGCGAGGCGACGGTAGCCGGACCCTTGGGCGTGATGCTCTTGAGAGCCGCAACGACGTATTTGCTGTCGAAATAGCCGCCCGCCGGGTCGCGGAATACAAACACCTGCTGGCTGATCGAGTTGACTTTCGTTTTTTCGTCGAAGGCCCAGCGTACGATCTCCCGGGCATCGTCGCCCGTGGGAAGCACGCCCACCCCAAAATCGTTGGCTTTAAGCGGCGCACTGGTGAGCAACTGCAAGTTCTGCTGGAGCACCTGGGTGTTGAAGTCTTCCATCGTTTTGGCCGACTGCACCAGGGTCACAGCGCGGTCTTTTGCCGCCAGTTGCATGTTCTTGCTCGGCTCGATGGTTTTGCTCATGAACACAGCCTTAACCCCCGTGTGGTTGTTGATGAATTTCTTGCCGGTAACCTGGATCAACTGGATGACCTGGGTGTTTTTCAGTTTGTAGACTTTGTTTTCTTCCGCCTTGTAGAAAACGAGATTGGCCAGTTCATTGCCTTCGGCTGTGCGGCCAACCCAGCCCAGATCGCCGCCTTTAACGGATGATTTGGTATCCTGACTGAATTTTACGGCCAGTGAGTCGAAGCGCGCCTTGCCGGTATTGAGCAGGTTGAGCAGGCTGTCGATGCGCCGGTCGTTTTCGGGATTTACCTGCATGGCAATATGGCTGATGCGCACGGAGTCGGGCACCTGCTTGCGGTCGAGTATCTTGGCGATATTCCAGGTATTGCCGTCGAGGTATGGGCCGATGACCGTGTTAAGCGGGAGTTTAAGGAGCGTATCGGCTACGGTGGCGGGCAGCTCAGCCTTGATCAGGTAACCGCCGTTGTAGGCGCCGTTGTTGCTCACGACATAGGTAGAGTCGTTTTCGGCGGTGCGAAGTCCTTCGAAGTATTTCTGCACGCCGTCGAGGGCAATAGCGCTGTCGCCGGCCGTGGGAATCACGTCGAAAGACACGTAATTGAGTACGCGGGTCTCTTCCGGAAGATCGTACAGCTTCGGGTTCTCTTTCAGAAATGCCTGGTAATCGGCATCGGTCACCGGCGCTTCTTCCGCCGTCACCTTGTCGTAAGGAATACGCACATAACTGAAGTCGAGGCGCTGGTTGCTTTCGCGGAACACCATCTCGGCCTGCCATTTGGGCGCGTAAATCGCTTTCGTCAGCATGGCGGTGATCTTCTCTTGCAGGCGTTCCTTGATGATTTCCTTTTCCTGCTCTGCCCAGGTCGCCAGAAATTCCGGCTGAAGTTGCTGGCTGTTGTTGTCAATAGCCGTTTTTACGCTGTTGAGGTAGTTGCGGTCGGGCCCGGCATCGCCTTTATAGCGCTGCACAATAATGGGGCTGAGGTTGTCGCCAAATTCCAGGTCGCGGAGTTCTTCCCTGTCGACACCGAGGCCGAGGGCTTCTGCTTCCTTTTTGATCAGCGCATTTTCCACAAAATATTCCCAGGTCTGCTGACGCACCTGGTAATTGTTGTCTTGCTTGGAATAGATCAACGCCTGGTAGGTATCGAACTCAGAGCGCTTGATCTCGACGCCGTTTACTTTACCGAGGGTGTTTATATCTGCGGCGGCATAGTTGGAGGTGTTCTGCACAATATCCATCAGGATAAATCCTCCCAGGGCCAGGGCCATGGCGACGATGAGGATCCACCCATTCTTACGAATCGTTCCGATTAAAGCCATTTTGCTGTAATTGTTTGATAATCAAAATTTTAAATACAAAAATAGTGCGCTTTGAAAAAAGCAGACGCAAAGGTAAATGTTCAAAGTGTAAAAAAGGAAAATTTTTAAGAAGAGCTTCGGGACTTTATCAATCCTAAAATCTTTTCCGCCCGTCAAACGTTTTGCCATTTGGAGGCATTGATTTTCGATGTAAATGCACCACTTTTACCAGATGAAATGCTGATGGGATCAAAAATACAGCGTCTGAGCCCCCAATTGTATCTACCGGGGCGCCCTGCGAACTCAAAAACTGTGCGGCTATGACAAAAACGACATTCTCTATCCTTTTTCCGGGGCTTCTCTGCTTTGCCTGTTGCGGACTGCCGGTTCTGATGGCCCAGACGACATCACAGACCTCTTTTGGCAAAAACCGCGTGCAGTACAACCGTCAGATCGACGAGTGGATGCTGTACGAAAGCAGCAATTTCGTTACATATTGGTACGGTGATGCGCGGAACATCGCACAGGCGACCCTTCAAACGGCAGAATACGACTTCCCCTACGTGCAGCAACTGCTCGAACACCAGTTGACCGAAAAGGTGGAAATGCTGGTATTCAGCGACCTTACCGACCTGAAACAGAGCAATATCGGCGAAGACGAGGTGTTCCAGCTGCGCGCAGGCGAGACGAAGGTGGTGGGCAACAAGGTATTTGTTTACTTCGACGGCGACCACAACCACCTGCGCGCACAAATGCGGGAAGGTGTGGCAGGCGTCCTGATTAATTCCATGCTTTTTGGCACCAACCTCCAGGAAATCGTTCAAAACGCCGTGCTGCTCAACCTGCCCGGCTGGTACACCAACGGCCTCATGGCCTACTGCGGCGAGGAATGGAGTACCGATCTTGACAATCACCTCCGCGACCTGGTCCAGTCGGGTAAATACAAAAACTTCGACAAGCTCGCGAAAGACCATCCGCGGTTGGCCGGTCACGCTTTCTGGAACTATATCGGGCTGCACTTCGGACGCAGCACCGTCAGCAATCTGCTTTACCTGACCCGCATCAACCGCAGTACCGATGCGGGTTTCCTGTATGTGCTCGGCAGCGGTTACCGCCGCACGACGGATGCCATGCTCGATTATTACCGCAAACGCTACCGCGATGAGGCCAAAAGCACCAAAACCCCCGATCAGGCCGGCCAGATTGTCATTAAAAACAAAAAGAAACTCCCGCTTTACCAGGTCAGGGTCAGCCCCGACGGGCGCCGGATCGCCTGGGTGAGCAACGATATCGGCAAATGGCGCGTCTGGGTGATGGACCTCGAAACGGGCAAACGAAAACGCGTGCTCAAGGGTGGCGCCCGAAATGCCCTGCAGGCAACAGATTACGGTTACCCGCAAATTGCCTGGAACCCCGACAACCAGCGCCTCGCCGTACTATACGAGCGCCGCGACATCCCAAGGATTGCACTGCTCGATCTCGCCAAAGGCAAAAAAGAGATCAGCGACCTGTCGCCCGAATACCAGCGGGTATTTAGCATGGATTATGTAACGCCGGTCGATATTGTCTTGTCGGCAGCCGTAAAGGGTTTTTCCGACCTTTTCATTTACCATACCGTCACCCGTCAGACGGAACGCATTACCCAGGATTTCTGGGACGACCTCGACGCCTCAGTAGCCACCATCGACGGGCACAAGGGTATTCTCTTCGCCAGCAACCGCGCAACAGATACCCTGTCGATTGAAAAACTCGACACCGTCCTGCCGCTCAACCGTTTCGATGTTTTCTTTTACGACCTCGACAGCCGTAGCGCCGAACTTGTCCGGATTACCAATACACCCATGTTCGACGAGCGCCATCCGGTCGGCGTCGACAGCGCGCATTTTACCTTCCTGAGCGATGAAAACGGTATATCAAACCGGCAAACCGGCTACCTGGAGCCTTACATCGCCTACCATCAGGCGGTGGTTTACCTCCACGACGGCGCAGAAGTGAAGGCTCTGGACACCGCCAAACCCGGCGAATGGCCGTTCGAACGCGTACTCGCTTTCCTCGCTCCCCTCGATACGGTGCTGCAAAACGTGGACTCTGCTCAGATCGACAGCATCCGGTTTTCACCGGTGTATAAAAAACGGGCGCGCACCTGGAACCAGACCAATGCCGACCGGAATATCACCGAACACCATATCGCAGTCCGAACCGGCCGGCTGGTAGAGGCTATTCCGCGCGACGGCAAAACGCTGTTTTACACCCGAACCATAAACCCTCAGGCGGTTGCGTCGACCCGCTTTACCCGTTACCGGGAACTGACCTTCCGCAATGCAGGTCTTGCGATACCCGCCCAGCCGGCAATAGACAGCGATCAGGGACAGGCGCCCGACAAGCAACCGGATGCGTCCGATTTGGCCCGACCCGATACGGTCATCCAAATCGAACCCGGCTGGCTGTTTCAGTTGCCCGACTATCTCGCTGCGCCCCCTCCTGAAAATGCGCCGGAAGCAAAGGCTCCACCCGAAAAAGAAGAAGAAGAAGAAGAAGAACCGAAAACCAATGAAGATATCGGCATCGTGCTGATGCAGCCTGCTCCACGGCGGCCGCTGAAGCCGACCAAACCGTTTATGGAACTGGGTAAAAGCAACGCGGTGATTCGCTTTAATCCCTCTCAGATCATACCCTACCGACTGAAATTCAGGACCGACTATATTTCCACCAGCATCGATAACAACCTGCTTTTCGAGGGTCTGAACAGTTATGCCGGCACGCCGGACTTTGAAACGCCGCCGCCGGGTATCCTGCTGAAGGCCAATTTTAAGGACCTGCTGGAAAACTATGTGCTCGAAGCCGGATTCCGCCTGCCTACTACGTTCAACGGCGCGGAATACTACCTGTGGTTCGACGATAAAAACATCGGATCGACAAGCGGTATGCCTTGTACCGCAAAACGGTGGTCAACTCCCTCAATCAACCCATTCCCGGCACTCCGCTCAACGAACCGCCGCAGCAGCTGCGCACCAATACCCTGCTCGGGCAGTTCGAGATGCGCTATCCGCTTGATGTTTTCTTCAGCCTGCGCGGCACAGCCACCATTCGCCAGGATAAATCCATCCTGCTGAGCACCAGCCGCACCTCGCTGGAGGTGCCCGATTATGCCGAGCAGCGGGCCTCCCTCCGCCTGGCCGCCGTATACGACAATACAGTGGATGTTGACCTGAACCTGAAAACCGGATCGCGGGCCAGGTTGTTTGTGGAAGTGGTCAAGCGGTTCGACTTTAACACCCAGCCAAACTGGAGCCTGCGATTTAATAAAGGTATCATGACCGTGATCGGTCTTGACGCCCGGCATTATCAGTTGCTGGACCGGCGCTCCATCCTGGCCGTCAGGCTTGCGGCGGCCACCACCTTCGGCTCTGAAAAGATTCTTTATTTCCTGGGCGGCGTGGATAACTGGATATTCCCCAAGTTCAACAACGATATTCCGTTGCCCCAGGGCAACGATTTCGCCTACCAGACGCTTGCCGCCAATTTGCGCGGTTTTGATCAGAACATCCGCAACGGCAACTCCTTTGCGCTGATTAATACCGAATTGCGGGTGCCCCTGTTCAAGTATTTTTCCAATAAACCGGTCATGGGCAATTTCTGGCGAAACTTCCAGGTCATCGGGTTCTTTGACGTGGGTACCGCCTGGCAGGGCCAAGACCCGTATGGCGGCGACAATCCCATCAATATCGTGTACCTGTACAATCCGCCGATTGTGTCGGTTAAGGTCAACTACTTCCGCGATCCGCTGGTGGCGGGATATGGTTTTGGCGCACGCGCACTCATCTTCGGCATGTACATTCGTGCCGACTATGCCTGGGGTATTGAGACGCGTGTAGTGCAGAAGCCCATTTTCCACCTGGCACTGGGAACAGATTTTTAACGGCGGGGTACCGTCGGTTTGACGGCCGGTCATTACGTTTGTGCCATGAACCGACGTATGATCGCCCTCCTTTCCGGTCCGCTTGCCTTTGCCCTTATCGCAGCCCTGCCCGCAGTGGGCGGTATGCCCGAACCGGCAAAAATGACCGCTGCCATTACCGCATGGATCGCCATTTGGTGGATCACCGAACCGGTAAACCTGGCCGTAACCTCGCTGCTTCCGCTGGTATTGTTTCCGCTTTGCGGCGTTGCTGCGCTGAAAAATGTATCGGGCGAGTTTGGCAATGAGATCATCTTTCTGTTCCTGAGCGGTTTCTTTTTTGGCAAAACAATAGAACGCTGGCACCTGCACCGGCGTATTGCGTTGCGCATGGTGTACTGGCTGGGCGGCGACCCTTCGCGCATGGTACTCGGCTTTATGGTTGCTTCCGCGTTTATTTCCATGTGGATATCCAATACGGCTACGGCGGTTATGATGACGCCGGTAGCTATTGCAGTGGCCGCCAATGCGACCCGACACCGGCAAATGGCGGCGCCGGCGCAGGTCGACAATTTTCCCAAGGTGTTGTTGCTGGGTGTGGGTTATGCCTGCTCCATCGGCGGTCTGGCTACCCTTATCGGTACGCCCACCAACGCCATTTTCATCTCCTATGTGCAGCAGAAAATGAATGTAGAGGTCTCTTTCTGGCAGTGGTTCACCTTTGGTTTTCCTTTTTCGCTGACGCTCCTGATTGCATGCTGGCTGCTCCTGCTGAAGATGTTTCCGCTTGCAGACAACGACGAGGCCAAACAGGCAGGCCGCGAGTCGATTCGCGCCGACCTGGCGCTGCTCGGCCCCGTCACCCTGCCCGAACGCCGGCTGGTGTGGCTGTTTGGCGGCGTTATCATGGCTTGGATCACCGGTTCGCTGCTGTGGTACAAGGCCGTACCCAACTGCAACGATACTGTAGTGGCAGTCACGGGCGCCATATTGTTGTTCCTAATCCCTTCCGGCGAACCGAAAACACCGCTGCTCGACTGGGATAATGCCCTGAAGATACCCTGGGGAATCATTTTGCTTTTCGGCGGCGGACTGGCGCTGGCCAAGGGATTTGACCAGAGCGGACTGGCGGACTGGCTGGGCGAGTTGATGAAAGGACTCAGCACGATGTCGCACGCCCTGATCCTGCTGACAGTGCTGACGGTTGTGGTGCTGCTGAGCGAGGTGGCCAGTAATATCGCCACAGCGTCGATGATGATGCCCGTACTTGCGGCACTGGCCGTAAGCATCGGCGCACATCCTTTCGGGTTGCTGCTGAGTGCTACCCTGGCATCTTCCTTCGGTTTCGGATTGCCGGTTGCTACGGCGCCCAATACCATCGTGTTCAGCTCCGGCAGGATCACGACACGCGACATGGCGCGCGCAGGCTTTTTGCTCGACCTGGTTGCTGTGCTGCTGTTGCTCGCATTTTTATATGTGTTATTGCCGGTCGTGTGGGGTATACAGATATAATACCGGAAAATGTTTGGTTGCCGGGAAATACTGTATGGCTAAAAAAGGTTTTTAAATGCCATAAAACGGCTAAATTGCCCGGCAAAGAATCATGCCTTGTACCAATTATCCAAAACCGTTTGCCTGCTTTTTCTGCTGATCAGCCTGGTTGTATCGCCTGCCGTTGCGCAAGGCGGCTTTTTTATCAAAGACGGGCAGCGTCAGGTGGAAATTCCATTTGAGTATACCAACAACTTTATCATCATCACGGTATTATTCAACGGCGTTTTCCCGCTCAAATTCATTTTTGACACAGGCGCCGAACATACCATACTCAGCAAACGGGAAGTCAGCGATCTGCTGCGGGTAACCTACGAACGCGAATTCAGGGTAACAGGCTCCGATCTGAAAACCGAACTGATCGCATACCTGGCACGGCAGATTCGCTTCGATATACCCGATAAGGTCACGGCGCCCCGTGAGGATATTCTGGTGCTTCAGGATGACTATTTCCGCTTTGAGGAATATGCAGGGGTAAACGTGCACGGTATCCTTTCCGCAAATGCCTTTTCCCGGTATATGATCCGCATCAATTACGATCGCAAAGTGATCACGTTGTACGACCGTGAATCCTACAAACTCCGCGAGCAGGGCTTTGTCGCTTTACCGATAGAAATTTACCGCAACAAACTATATCTCCGGACAGACATGTTTGTACAGCGGGATTCGATGGTAGTCGTAAAATTGCTGGTCGATACCGGCGCCGGTCTTCCCCTGTTGTTGTTCAGCAATACGCACGAGATGTTGCATGCTCCTGAAAATGCCCTTCCAACCAATATCGGTATGGGACTGGGCGGATATCTCGAAGGCTTTACGGGACGGGTGGCGAAACTCAATCTGGGCGGTTTTTCCGAAAACAATATCGTGTCGTATTTCCAGACGATCGATTCTGCCATGATAAACAGCGAATACCTCAACGGGAGGAACGGGCTGATCGGAAATACGCTGCTGGGGCGGTTCACTGTCATTATTGACTACCAGAATGCAAAAATCTGGCTGAAACCGTCCCGCAATTTTAAAAAGGAGTTTGTGTACGACCGCAGCGGTATCAATCTCATCGCTTCCGGTGCAGGATTCAGGACCTTCAACGTCCAGAGTGTATTGCCCGGTTCGCCCGCCGAAGAAGCCGATATCCGGCGCGGCGATGTGATTGTACGCGTGGGGTTAGCCCCTGCGGCGATTTTGTCGCTGGGCGATCTACAGCGAATTTTTCAGAAAAAACCCGGTAAAAAAGTGACGGTAATCATCAAGCGCAACGGCAAGCGGATGAAGAAGAAGATTGTGCTGCGCGACCTGATCTAAACCTTTGCCGCAGCCTGCAGGCGCATAAAGTGCTGCAGACCGGTATCGTCTATCACACCCACCAGGTCAGACCCTTCAACAACACCTATGATGGAATGTCCCTGCTGGGTCAGCAGGTAGTATACATACTGAAGCGACTGGCCGGTATGCACCAGTTCCACTTTGCGCATATATTTGGCGATTTCGGCGCTGGAATCATTTTTTTTCATCGCCGCCACGATGTCTTCCTCCTCCAGGGCGCCCACCAGACGATCCGACATATCGAAGATCAGGAAGCTTCGCTCCAGTCCGTGTTGCAGCAATTCCATCGGCGTCTTCATCCAGTCGTTGTCGGACAGGCGGGTGAAATTCCGGCGCATCAGGTCGGAGGCCTTGTAGCGGCGCAGCATATCGTCGAGCTGGACCATTGTGTTTTCCGTGCGGGCGGTGGTGAAAACGAAAAACCCGATCAAGGCCAGGGTAAACGCACCTTGCCAGAGTCCGAAAAGGATAAAACCGACAGCGATGACTTGTCCAACTATCGCCGCCATCCGGGTTGCGCGTACGCGCCCGATGCGCATGGCGAGCAGCGAGCGGAAGATACGCCCCCCATCCATTGGAAAGGCCGGGATAAGGTTGAAAACGACAAGGCCGATATTCGTCGCTACCAGCACCGGCATGTAAAACAGGATGCCCGACATGGCAATGCCCGACTCTTCCATCACGTCGCCGTTGTCGTCGCCCAGGAAAAGCTGGTTTTTCAGAAAATATTTGAATAATTCCCAGCGCTCGTTGTCGAAGATCAGCATACTTATCCCGAACAGCAGGGCTGCGATGACGACATTGACCATCGGGCCGGCGATAGCAACGAGGAACTCCTGCATCGGTTTTTCGGGCATCCTTTCCAGGCGGGCAATGCCGCCGATGGGGGTCAGGATGATGTCTTTTGTTTCCACACCATACCGCCGGGCTGTCAGCGAATGCCCGTATTCGTGGAGCAAAACGCAACCGAAAAGCGCGATAAAAAAGCCCATCAGCCATATGGTGCTGATGGCGTCAAGGTTGTTGTCGTGACCGATCCAAAGGGCGTATAAAAAGATGAGACCGAAGGTCCAGTGCAGGTGAACCGGAATACCAAACCACGTAAAAAGTTTCAGAGAGCCGCGCATTTCAGTAGGGCGATTAGCATGAGCAGTCAGCAATAACGCTTATTGGCTGCTTTCGTTTTTGGAAGTTGCCGGTTTTTCAGCCAGCACAATGTATTGGTAGTCCAGCGCGTCTTTATCAATTTTGACGATGTTGAAACCTGCAGACAGCAGCTCGTTTTCCACCTGGCTGAGCGAGACCTTAAACTCCTCCGGCGGACCGATGGGCAAATTGTTCTTTTTGAAGTCGATGATGAGCAGCTGACCACCCGGCGATATGCCCTTGATCAGTCTTTTCAGGTATGCAATGCGCTGCTGTATGTAGCCATAAGTATTGACAATGATGACGGCATCGGCTTCTTCAGGCCGGAGCAGGGGATCGTCGGCTTTGGCCAGGCGGCTTTCGAAGCGGTTGCGGTAAGGCTCCCGCAGGCGTACGTTCACGCTGTCGAGGAACCGGATAAAGCGTTCGTCGATATCGATGCCGATCACCTTTTTGGCGCGGGGTACCATACGAAAAGTAAAGTATCCGGTACCTGCGCCGATATCGGCTACCGTTTTGTTTTCCAGATCGCCGAGCAGCGAAATCACCAGTTCCGGCTTTTGCCAGATGCCGCGGTCCTTGCTTTCAAAGTCGGCAACCAGGTTTTCAAAACTGCCTGCGCCTGTTTTGGGCAGCGACACGGGTTCTGATACTGCGGCTGCCGGCGCAGGTCTTTCGGGCATAAGGGAGGGGGCATCGCTGTTGTTCGAGGGCGCCTGGCCGCAGGAAAACAGCGCCAATGCAATTATCCCCGCAGGTAAATTTGGTAAGTAGCGTTTCATGTTCTTGTATTAAAACGCAACAAAAGTAGGGAAGTTCGGCGAAAAGCACTGCCGCCATGCAACCGGCCCTGCATTCTTTTTGGATGTCCGGCGCATTTTACCTGACGAGCATTGCCATGATCAGGCTGAATGCCACTGATCTGCTGTTTTTGCTACAATCGACGGCCCATCTATCTTTGCCGGCACGGGACAAAACTGTCTATCTTGTGCCGTTAAGCACCGAAATTTAAATTAATTTATTGAAAATCAAATTTTTAAATAAAAGTTGGTTGCAAGCGGAAGGCTTGTCTGCAACATCTGTCAGCACGGTATTTTTTGCGAGCCTCCTGGTGGTGAGCATGATCTGTTCCCCATTCCTGCTTTCGGTAAGTATGTGGGGCTTTGTGGCCGTTGCACTCTGGCATACTGCAAGCGGGCAGCACGCCGCCGACCGGCGCCGGGTTGCCGGATGGCTAATGATACTTGCCGTTTCATTCAGGCGTTTCTTCCGCAATACCCCGCTGGTATTGATGGCGCTGCTTTTTGCAGTGCCTGCCATGAGTTTTTTCTGGTCGTCCGATCAGCATTACTGGCTTGAACGCACCCGGGTAAGGCTGCCGTTTTTTGTCATGGCCTGGGCATTTGCGAATCTTCCGGCGCTCACCCGGCGGCAATACAGCCTGGTTTTATACATCCTGGTTTGGGCGCTCACCCTCATTGCGCTTGGTGTCACGATTAACTTTGCGCTGCACTTTGATACTATCCTGAAAGGACTCGGCGAGGGCCGTTCCATACCGGTTCCGCGCAGCCATATCCGTTTCAGCCTGATTACGGCAACGGGCATCCTGGCCGGCGCCTGGCTTTGGGTAGAAGGGTTTTACTGGAAATGGCGCCGGGAGCGCCCGGTGTTGGCAGGCGCCGTGATCTTTCTGTTCCTGTTCATACATATACTCTCCGTCAGAAGCGGGATTGCGGGGGTCTATGCGCTGGTTTTCTTCACAATTGCCTGGTATGGCCTGCAAACCCGCCGCTGGAAAACCGGTCTGATCGCCTTTGTGCTGGCAGTATTTTTACCAGTCGCGGCCATCAACTTAATCCCCAGTTTTCGCCTGAAGGTTGACTATACCTTGTGGGACTGGCAGCAGTACCGGCAAAATGCGGGTAACCACTATTCCGATTCGGAACGCTGGGTGTCGTTGCTGGCCGGCTGGCAAATATGGCGGGAAAACCCACTGCTCGGGGCAGGAGCGGGAGACGTCCCGGCGGAGGTGCAGCGGGTTGTCAAGCAGCATTACCCCGACTACATGGATGCACCCAAATTGCCGCACAACCAGTTTGTCTACATCCTGGCAGGTACGGGGCTCCTGGGGCTTACCCTGAGCCTGGTCGCCTTTCTGACCCCGCTGATTATGGGGCAATACCGGCGCTTTTACCTGTTTTCAGCGTTTCAGATGCTGGTTTTTATGTCGTTTCTGGTAGAATATACCATTGAAACGGCCATCGGGGTGTCATTTTACCTGTTTTATACGCTTTGGTTTATGAAGATGTCCGCACAGAAATCCTGAAAATCCATACTTCGCATGTTTGCAAAAAAATCATATGGCCAGCACTTTCTGAAAAACGACAGTATCGCCGCGCGCATCGCCGGCAGCCTGCAACAGGCTGACCGTACGGGTCGCGTACTCGAAATCGGGCCCGGCATGGGCATGCTGACCAAACACCTGCTTGCCCATACCGGATATACTACCTACGCCGTGGAAGCCGACCGCGACATGGTGGCCTACCTGGAAAAAAACTATCCGGATCTCTCCGACAGACTAATCCTGAAAGATTTTCTGGACTTCGACCCCGCAGAAGTATTCGGGCGCCAGGAGTTTTGCCTGATCGGCAACTTCCCATACAACATCAGCACACAGATACTTTTCAGGCTGCTCGACCTGCGCGATCAGATACCCGAGATGGTGGGTATGTTCCAGAAGGAAGTGGCCGACCGGGTGGTGTCGGAACCGGGCTCTAAAGTCTACGGCATTACGAGCGTACTGGCACAGGCCTTTTTCAAAACGGAATACCTGTTTACGGTCGAACGCGGTTCCTTCAACCCGCCGCCCAAAGTGCTATCGGCGGTGATCCGGCTTACGCGCAAAGACAATTTTCAACTCGGTTGCGACGAGAAATTATTCAGGCAGGTGGTGAAAACGGCTTTTAATCAACGCAGAAAAATGCTGCGCAACACGCTGAAGCCTTTTTTCCCGCCGGAAAAACTGATGGAAGACCCCTTTTTTGAAAAACGCCCGGAAGTATTGGGATGGGAGGAATATGTGCGGTTGGTTCGGGAGGTTACGGGTTAGAGCGGGGTATGGAGGTTTCGGGTTTCGGAGGTTTCGGGTTTGCAGTCGATCACTGGAGGAATGGAGGTGGTTCGGAAGGAAATTTTTCGTCAGCATTCAGATGGGGTGGTACGACCTGATGCAGCGTCTTTACGGGATAGCGCTGTCCTTTGATTTCAGTGGAATGACCTGTACATTTCCCGTGCAATTTGCCAGGCTTCGATATCTTCAAATTTATGGAATGTCATTTTGGAGGGCTTTATCTCATCAATATAAAATAATTACATAAAAAGTACTACAAATAAATATACAATAATTTTTTTCTGCCGCAACCCGCAACCCGCTCAAACCATTTCCATCGACAGTTGCTCCATCGCGTTTTCAAGAAATCCGGGAATGACTGAATCGAAAGTGCGGCGTATTTTCATGGGATTGGCCAGGTCGCGTATCATTCGGTCGTAACGGGATTCGCCGTGTTCTTCCACGATGGCATTGCGGCGTTCTTCTTCCATGAAATAGGTCAGCAAGCCCTCCGGATCAGCCTCCGGGTGAAACTGTGTGCCGATCATTTCAGGGCTGAAGCGGATGGCCATGACGGCACGTTCGTAGTGCATGTGCGGGCGTAATTTCTCCAGACAAAGGATATGGGCGCCCATCGCCTGCAAGCGGTCGTGGTTGGGTTTGGTCACCTGGTATCGTCGGAAATCGGCGATATAGAATGGATCGGGCAACTGGTTAAACAGCGGCTCTTCTTTCCCCTGGTGGGTTTTGTGCACCGGGTAGGTGCCGAACGACATTTTGTATCGATGCGACACTTCTCCCACGCCGAAATGATGGCAGGCCATCTGGAAGGAGTGGCAAATGAAGAAGACGTGCTTCTTGTTCTCATGGCGCAGGTTCCATTGCCAGAGCTTGCCGATCAGTTCGAAAAAGGGTTCCTGCCATTTTCCGCCGCTCTCCAGCGGGTCGCCGGGCCCGCCCGAAAAAACGAAAATGTCGTACGACAGATCGGGTATCTCGCATCCGGCCCGCACATCAAAGTGATCGAATTCAAGCGTATCGGAATAGCGGTCCAGTATGTTTTTCAACATGGGGATGCCGCGGTTCGACTCGCCGTTGTACAGGTCCAAAAGAGCAGCGCGTAGGAGCATTGTAAGGAATGGTAAATGATCAAGATTGAGTGGTTGCGTGAGGCGCTTTTGTCCGGCAAAGTTTGGCGTACGAGGTGAATATTTGCGTTACCGGGGTAACACGACGGAAAATTTTTCCGGCAGGTTCACCGCTCCGAAAGTCCGGACGTCGGTGTTAAGACGTAACTTTCGAAAAAAGTTTGCCAAAAAAATTAAACAGGAAAAAATACTATCGGCGGGATGAATTGGAACGAAGGTCGGAAATTGCGCGGAAACCGGAATATGAGGGCACAGGTTTAATTTTGCAGTACCCACCCGAAAGTGTAGATTTGCCTTCTTTTGTGCCAAACTAACATTTGATTCTCAAAGACTTGACCATGGAATTTATATCGGAAAATATAATTGACGCAGTCATCGAAGAGCTGGAAGACCTCGGTGACGAACAGTATGAACAGCGCATGGAAGCCTTCGCAGAAGCACAGCCGGTGCTTTTTGCGTGGCTTTTCAGCGACCAGTTCGATCTGCTTTCAGAAGATGAGCAGGGATACCTGCAGTACCTTTCGCTGATCGCATGGTTGTCGATTGAAAAAGTAAACGGGCCGGTTGAGGCCGTATCCGAGGAACAGATCGGCGAAGCGGAAGAAAAAAATTATGAAACACTGGAGGCCTCTACGGCCCAAAAATTCCGCGACCGCCTCAACCCGTTTTTTGAAAATACAGGGCAGGAAGACCTGCTTGCTTTCGCCGAGGAAGCGGTCATGGAAGACGAAAATGATCCGGAGGCTCTCGTCACCAAAGAAGGCCGGGAGCCTATATTTATTGCCCTCAAAACGGTTGTAGATGTTTTGACCGCGTAATTTTTTTTAGGTTGCGGGTTAGCGTTACTTCAACCTTTATCGAATTATTCATCCCGACCTGTAAGATTTTTAAAATCTTACAGGTCTCGTTATCAACGTTTTGAACAGCATTTTCAACAAAGCCACCTTTAGATTTGCATTTGCCTAACTTGTATACCTGCTACCCAGGACTCCATGTTAAGCCGTTATTCTGACGCTAAATTGTTCAGGTTTATCTGTGCCTGTTTGTGCCCGGGATTAATGGAAAGCGCCAATGCATAATCCTTCCCGGCCTCGTCCTTTCTTCCCAGTTTTTCTTTGGCCCATCCTCGGGAGTTATGGGCATCTGCGAATTCCGGCCTGAGGCGTATCGCCTGGTTAAAATCTTTTATCGCGGCTTCAAACTGTCCCGAATCATTTTTTGCCACACCGCGATTGTAGTAAGCCGAATCATGCTCGGGGTTGAGCCGGATAGCCTGGTCAAAGTCTTGAATAGCCTCATGGAACTGCCGGAGAAACCCTTTGGCAATGCCGCGACTGTTGTAGGCATCGGCATATTCCGGGTCAAGAGCTATGGCCCGGTCGAGGTCGGCCAAGGCTTCTTCATATTGACCGGACATGCCCTTTGTTATGCCTCGGTTACAATAGGCCTTTGCATAATCGGGATTGAATTTAATGGCCCTGTCAAAATCCCTGATCGCTTCGGCATATTTCCCCAGACTCCTGTAGGCGAACCCGCGATTGTTATAGGGGTCAGCATATTGGGGATGGATCTTTATGGCCTGGGTAAAATCCTTGATGGCGTCCTGGAATTGAGCCATTTTGTTTTTTACATGCCCCCGATTGGAGTACGCCTGTGCATATTTCGGGTTTAGCTTAATGGCTTTTCCGTAGTCGTCCAATGCTTCCTGATACTTGCCGGAATTATCTTTGGCCAGCCCCCGGTTGTGATAGGCCAGGGAATAACCCGGGTCTAACCGGATAGCCTGGCCATAGTCTATTACGGCTTCTTCAAACTGATTCAGGCAAAATTTCGCATAGCCCCGGTTAAGCAAGGCAAGGGCATTATCCGGGTCGATCAGCAAGGCCTGGTTAAAGTCCTTGAGCGCTTCCCTGTTTTGGCCCAGGTTATTTTTCGCCACGCCACGGTTGATATAGGCCTCCGTAAATTCCGGATTGAGGCGAACCGCGTAGTCGAAGTCTTCTATCGCATCCGTGTACTGTCCTGATTTGAGTTTTGCCATGCCCCGGTTTTGGTAGGGAGAAGCATATTTTGGATTGATGGATATGGCTTTTTCAAAATCCCCGATGGCAGCTTCATGCAGCCCCAGCGTACCCTTTACACTTCCCCTGTTATTGTACGGCACCGCATTACCCGGATCAAGTTCAATAGCCCTGGAATAGAGTTTTATCTGTTTTTGGGGATCACTTTCTTTCAATCCTTTTTCGATGATTTCCTGAACGGCTGCCTTGTTTTGTGCCTCCCGTTCCTGGATCAAACCCTTCAGCCCATCATAAATCGAGGTCATCGCTTCTTTCCTGTCCTGCCACTGGTTAATGGCCTTTCCCTCCGCCGGCAACGCCTGAAAGTCCTTCAAACGCGGATGATCCGTCCACGGACAGGAGTCGGCTATAACCGGCACGATAAGCGCTTCGCCGCAGTCGTAGCGCTTGAAGGCTTCCACGATCTCTACCCGGTTGATATAGTCGGAATTAATAAAGTCAAAACTGAGGATCGGGAGGATGATATCTGCCGCCTGTAGCCGGCTCCTGATCTCTTTGTCCCATTCGTCGCCTGGCTTGATATCGCTGTCGTGCCAGGGTTCGATGAGTCCCTGGTTCTGCAGCATCTTCAGCGATTTTAACAGGTCGTCTTTATAGGCCTTGTCTTCCCTGGCATAGATGATAAAAATCTTTAGTGGCGTGCTCATGCTTCATATGTGGATTGCCTGCCGGTAAATGTATGAAAATACCCAATGAACGACCAAAAGCTGTCGGGCGCAGGTATGGAATCTCCGTTGCCCCGGTATCTTTACCGCGCTATGACCGATCATTACCGCACCATTTCGGCGGCTTCCACCGGCGAGTTCAAAGACAGGGGGAGCAGGTTTATCGCCTACGCATGGCCCGTGCGCAGCGAGGAGGAGGCCATCACGCACCTGGAAGCACTGCGCAAGGAGCACTTCAAGGCGCGGCACCATTGTTTTGCCTGGCGACTCGGCGCCGACGGCGCACGCTTTCGCGCCAACGACGACGGCGAGCCCTCCGGCACTGCGGGCCGGCCCATCCTGGGACAGATCGATTCCTTCGGGCTGACAGAGGTATTTGTGGTGGTGGTGCGTTATTTCGGCGGCACCCTGCTCGGCGCCTCCGGCCTGATCAATGCCTACCGCGAAGCCACCGCCGAAGCGTTGCGCGCGGCTGAAGTGGTGGAAAAATTCGTCAAAGACACCTTCACCCTCGATTTTGACTATGCCCTGATGCCCGATATCATGAACGCTGTCAAAAAACTCGACCTGGACGTGTCCCGGCAGGATTTCAGCGATCGCGGACTGATGGAGATCAATATCCGCCAAAGCGAAGTGGCGGATGCCTTATTGAAAATGAAGGCCCTGATATGGAAGGTCTCGACCGAGGAAGCGTCAACGCTGGATTGGCCGGCCGGGCTTTCCGTCGAACAAACGTAACCCGGACTTCCAGGTCCGGTTGCCACGCGGCCGGGTCATAACGTTTGGCGTGCGTAGTAGCCGGACTTGGAAGTCCGGGCGTACTTGGTTAACGGACTCGGAAGTCCGTTGTACATTTGCATATGCGCCAAACCGCCGTTTTCCCCATTAATGATCCCCCTTTCTGGAAAACGCAACTGCTCCACTGGGCGGCAGGGCATGAGTTGGCGGTGTATTTCGATAGCAACCGGCAGGGTTTACCGCCTGCGACAGCCCACGCACAATATCATTGGGAATGCCTCGCCGCAGCCGGCGCAGTGAATACCCTCGAAGCGCAGGCCGGCAATGCATTTGTGCAACTCGAACATTTTCAGCAAAACCACCACAACGACTGGACCTTCGGCTTTTTCGGCTACGACCTGAAAAACGAAACGGAGCGGCTCATCTCCGACCGTTTCGACGGCATCGGACTACCCGACCTTGGCTTTTTTCAACCCCGCACGGTCGCGGGAATACTTGGGCAACACCTTGAAATACAAACCTTTGAGCCGGATGCAGAACAGGTTTTTCTGGAAATAAAAAATACCAACCGGATAAGCATGCCCGCCGAAGGAAATGGTGTGGTATTGCAGGAACGGATGAGCAAACAGGCTTACCTCGAAAAGGTCGAACATATCCGCCGGCATATCGTGGAAGGCGATGTGTATGAAATGAACCTGTGCCAGGAGTTCTTTGCCGAAGACGCCTGCCTCGATCCGGTCGCCGTATTTGAACGCCTCAACTGGATCGGCAAGGCGCCGTTTTCTTCGTTTGTACGCTGGCGCGACCGCTACCTGTTATCGGCCAGTCCGGAGCGTTTTTTAAAAAAAGAAGGGCAAAAAGTCATCTCGCAACCGATAAAAGGCACCCGCCGCCGCGGCTCAACACCCGGCGAGGATGAACTGATCCGGCAGGAACTGGCTACCAGTGAAAAAGACCGCGCCGAAAACGTGATGATCGTCGACCTGGTGCGCAACGACCTGGCGCGCAACTGCCTGCCCGGTTCCGTCCGGGTAGCAGAACTTTTCGGTATCTATTCCTTTGAAACGGTGCACCAGATGGTCTCGACCATCAGCGGAAAAATGCGCCCCTCCGGCTCCGCCCTCGCCCTCCTGCGCGACGCTTTTCCACCCGGAAGCATGACCGGCGCACCCAAGGTAATGGCCATGGAATTGATTGAACAGTACGAAAATACCCGCCGCGGTCTCTATTCAGGAGCAGTGGGTTACTTCGATCCGGGTGGCGACTTCGACTTCAATGTCGTGATCCGGAGTATTCTGTACAACGCCGCCGACCGATACGTTTCCGTACAGGTCGGCGGCGCCATCGTCTACGATTCCGTACCGGAGCAGGAATACGAAGAATGCCTGTTGAAAGCGGAGGCCATGCGGCGGGCTTTGCGCTAGTACCCGATGTGGGTGTGGGTGTGGGTTGTGGGGTACCGTGGGGGTACCCATCCACTTTTAGACATGTACTTAACGTTCAGCGGCTAAAGCCGCCGGTACCGCCACGGTACCCCCCATCACTCCACCACCAGTTTTCCCGTCCGGCCGTCGGCGTTGAACAGATAAATACCGGGGGCCAGCCCCTCCAGCGAAATATCCACCGTATTGGAAGCCGTATCGCTGCGGCGCAGCACCTCCCTTCCGGTCATATCGAACAACTGAAACTGGCGAATTTCGGCCCGGCCCGGCAGGGTAATGGCGGCGCGATCATGGGCGGGGTTGGGCGTGACAAATGCTGCCTGCACTTCCCCGGCATCAGGCTCCTGGGCGCTGACCGTCACCGGCGAAAGGGTGTAAAACGCGATCAGCACCATCATCTCGTCGTCGGAAGTCGGGCCAAAATTGACCGATGTCGGGCCATTGTTCACCCAGGATGCCTCGTGGATGATACCCTGGCTCCATTTAATCGGCATCAGCGGCTCCCAGTATCGAAGTGGAATATGTTGATAATCAAAAAATTGCGTCGGGCAACCGGGGATACCGAGTGGACAGGAGGCATCGTAGATGAGATCGCCTTTCTGGCCGTTGGAAAGTCGTTTCCAGACCTTGTAACTGCGGCCGTATTTGTGGGTATGTCCCATCAGCCCCCAGACATAAATAGAATCGGCGCCAGGCTGAAACTCAGATTTGGTATAGGTGATCACGTTGCCGTTGTTGGCAATCGGGATAAAAGGATTAACCAGCAGGGTCGCGAACATTTCCTGCTGGGCGGTTCCCGGCGGCTGGGTGTACACGTTCAGATAGGCCTCGCATTGGTAAGGCATGCTCAGGGAGTAGTTGATATAGTGCGAGTTGAGATCAAGTACGATATCGTTGGTCCATTTGAATGCGGTACCCTGCGGAAGATGCAGGTCGGTTTGTTCCTGTACTGCAGCCACCAGGTCGATCTGGTCGTGGTTGGCGTTCAGGCGCAGCCCGTGGGGTACGGCGTTCGCTCCCGTGCCCGTAAAATTGTACACGATAAAATGGTGCGAATAGCCCGACATCTGCAGGGCCATGCGGTTCACTTCGACATTGGCCGGAAGATCGAGTTCGTATTTCTGGAAATACTCCACTTCACCGTCGGGGGGCAGGAAAAACGGCCCCATTTTGATTTGAAAACCCTCTCCGGGAGCGGGCGGCGGCGGCGGACCGTCGGGAAAGGCTTTTTGGCCGCCGTTGGTGTAAAAACTTTCTACTACCGACTTGTCGAACTGGGCGCCGGTCGATTTTGCGCCGTACAAAATCCATTGGCGGATGGTCTCTTTTTCCACATCGGTCAGCGCCGTGGAGGGATATGCAGGCATGGAAGCGCCTTCGTCGGTATGCAGGGCCGCAATGGTCGGCTCCAGGCCGTTATTGATTTTCCGGAACAGAAAACTGCGATCCGCCCGCCCGGGGTACACGCGTTTCAGGCCGTTTCCGGCGGCATAGGCATTTGCCGGCGTTTGGTTGACCAGATTTTGAGCCACGTTCACGGCGCGCAGGTATTCCGTCAGGCCGACACCCTCCAGGTCGAGACCGGCCTCCGGAGAAGCGTGGTCGTGGCAGGAGATACATTTCGCTGCAAATATTTTATACACTTCCTGAACAGAGGGAAGCGGGGTTTGAGCAGCCAGTAAATGTGTGATTGAAAAAAGCAAAAAGGAAAGTAGAACACGTACAGCCATGGTGGAAACGGTTTTGTTTTCAATTGGGCAAAGATGCTCTTCTCCGGACAAGGCTGCGCGAATAATATCGCATTTGAGAAAATTTTAACCTTATTGCCTGCTTTTTACGTCGAGGGCATCACGCAGGCCGTTGCCGACCAGGTTAAACGCCAGCACCGTTATGGCTATCGCCAGCGCCGGGGCCAGGGCGAGCAATGGTTTTCCGCTGATAGCGTAGCCATAGTTCTCATTGAGCATACTGCCCCACGACGGCGACGGCGGCTGCACGCCAAATCCCAGGTAGCCGAGACCCGATTCGAGGAGAATGGCCGTGGCGAAATTGCCTGCCGACACGACCATCACCGGACCGAGCAGGTTGGGCAGGATATGGCGAAACAGGATGCGCCCGGAACGAAGCCCCATGCTGCGCGCAGCCTCTATAAAAGGCATGTCGCGCAGCACCAGTACCTGGCCGCGCACCACCCGCGCCACATCGACCCACATGGTGAGCCCAACCGCCAGAAAGATGACGCCGATACCCCGCCCGAGCGCCAGCACCACGGCAAACACCAGCAACAGCGTGGGAATCGACCATACGGAGTTGACGACCAGCATGACGGCATCGTCGAGCCTGCCGCCAAAATATCCGCCCAGGGCGCCGAGGGTCAGCCCGATAGTCAGGGAAATAAACACCGCAATGCCGCCTACCAGCAGCGACACCCTGAACCCGAGCAGCAGGCGACTGAAAATACAACGGCCATATTTATCCGTGCCCAGCAGGTAACGCCGGTGTTCCAGGGGCGACAACTGTTGGTACCGCGCCTTCAGGACGCCCTGCTGAATGCGCTGTTGCGCAGCGCCCGCAGTAGTAAAAACCCAGGCGCCCGCGTCCTTCCGGATACTGTCCTGCACGGCGTAAAAAATGCGCGCGAGGTGCAGCGATTCCGTTTTTCCGGCTGAACCGTACCGTTGAAAAAAAACGGAATCCCGTTCGGTACGGACACTTCCCGCCACAACGGGTACCAGCCGATGCCGCAAGGGCCGGCCGTGCAACAGGAAATCCACCCCGTTTTGCGGGATGGCCTCGGCGCCCAGCGGCAGCGGCAGCAGGTCAATTTGAAAACCCGGGTCCTGCAACGCAATTTCGGGAATTTGTGTATTGGCGTCGGGACTATGGTCGGGTGCAAGGGCATAGCTGAGCAGGGCGATAAGCAGCGAAAAGACAATAAAAACGGCGCCGGCAACGGCAGTGCGATTGCGGCGAAAGCGTTGCCAGGCACGCTGATATTCGGAAACCGGATGCGGGTTCGGATTCATCCTGCGAAAATACATAAGCTTTGGTTGTGCCGGGCGTCGACAGATCAGGCCGCCAGGTGGTCGCGGTCGCGTTTTTGCAGGATACGCTGCAAAAAATAGGTAAACAGGAACATCAGCACCAATTCGATACTCAATAGCATGGCCGTCCCAAAACTATTGAACACCACTACGCCAATGATGAAAAATACATTGACAGCCAACAAAACAAACGTTGCCTTCATGTGGCTCATTCCAAGGTCGAGCAGCAGGTGATGAATATGGGTTTTGTCCGGAGAAAACGGCGAGCGCCCCCGGACGACCCGTTGCACAAAAACCCTGACCGTGTCGTAAAGCGGCAGGATCAGAATACCCACGGCAATGGCCGGAGCCGCCTGGAAGATATAATCCGGGGGAGTCTGGATATGGTGGTTCATTTCGATGAAACTAATGGCCAGGATAGCACATACGGTTCCGATCAGCATGGAGCCCGTATCTCCCATAAAGATCTTGGCCGGCGAAAAATTGTATTTCATGAATGCCGTGATTGCGCCCGACAGGGAAAAGGCCACCACGGCAAGTCCTGCGGAGTCGACGGCCAGAAACCAGGCGCCCCAACTGACGCAGGCCAGCAGTCCGATCGAACCCGCCAGCCCGTCGATGCCGTCGATCAGGTTGAAAGAGTTGATTATGGCAATAATCACCACGATGGAAAGGGCAAAACTGGTGAGTTCGGGCAACTCATAAATGCCGAAAAGGCCGTAAAAGCTGGTAATACTGACGTTTGCCTTGTAGGCCAGGATAATCGCCACCAGCAGCTGTCCTGAAAACTTTTTCGTCGGCGACAACGGCAGCAGGTCGTCCATGACACCGATGAGAAAGATCAGCACGAAAGCCGCAAGAATGTATTGCAACACCCCGAATGTCTCCAGCGGTGTCCAGAGCACAATAGCACAGATAGTGCCGGCGAATATCCCGATACCGCCAAGTGAAGGCGTCGGCTCCAGGTGCGAACTGCGCTCATTAGGTCGGTCGTAGATACGCCGTTCCCTTGCCACCCTGATAATTGCAGGAATAATGGTGTAGGTCAGCGTAAAAGCAGTTATAAAGCCAAGTATGATGGCATACATGTGCATGGGAGGTTTGGCACTGCAACTTTCGGAAAGTTGTACAACTTTCCGAAGGATAATCCTCAAAAACAGCGCAGTCCGACAAACCTAAGCTGATTCTTCAGACAGTGTGGCATAAAATACAGGTTAGTCTTTGGTTTGGGTTGGTTAGTCTTTGGTTTGGGTTGGTTTGGGTTGGTTTGGGTTGGTTTGGTACCGGTTGGTACCGGTTGGTACCGCCGGCTTCAGCCGGCGCAATACCCCCCCGGGATACCACCCCATTTCTTTCACACCCCAAAGGTCTAACTAAATACATACCGGTGTTACATTTGAAGCAGCAAAACGTCTTAACAGGCGTTCCATAAAACATAAAAAACGCCAGGTCGTTTTTCATACGCACAGGCATTCGGTGTTTTACGACAACCCTTAAATCAGATACCTAACACAATATGAAAAAGAACCGGTTGCTGTTTCTTTTTGCGCTTCTTTCGGCCAGTCCTGTTTTTGCGCAAACATCTGCCCGCACAGATACCCTCTCACAGGGAGGGGCGTGGGCGCGTATGGAAGTAGAGAACGGCGATACGACTTTTGTGATGTCGCTGTGGCCGGTGAAAATTGCTGCCAAACGCAATTTTAAGGACCTTGACGAGCAACGCATGTATTACCGTTATGTGCGGGCAGCCCGAAAGGTATACCCCTATGCCCTGCAAGCCATTGCGATGTATGAAGAAATCCAGGATCAAACGGCGGATATGAGCAAACGGAAAAAGCGCAGGTTCATCCGCAAGGAACACAAAGAACTGAAAGAAGATTTCAAAGACCAGATCAAAAATCTGTCAAAAACAGAAGGCAAGGTGCTCATCAAAATGATTGAGCGCGAACTTAACCAGCCCTTCTACACCACCATCAAGGATACCCGCGGCGGCGCAACGGCTACTTACTGGCAAACCATGGGCAAATTCTGGGGCTACGACCTCAAAGAGGGCTATAAGTCCGGCGCCAACCCCCTGCTCGACGACGCCCTGCTCGACTATGATTTCGGTGGACGGTAGACGGTGGACGGCTTTCCCGCCGAAGATTTGAGGACGGCGGATGTCCGGAAAGGATTTGTTTATTAATCGGTTTTTCCGCATTTGGAAAGGAAAAAGTACACATAAAATTGCGTCTGGCCCCAAAACAGGATTCGGTAAAGTCTACCGTCCTCCGTCTACCGTCTACCGTCCACAAAATACATCGCGATTTCGCCTTTGTTTTTGGCAGGCAGGTTTCCGCGGAAGGTGCAGTGGAAATGCGTTTTTACACAGTGGTAGGTCGTTTCAGAAATATTGACCTTGCCTGCTGCGCCGCCCTGTTCCAGGCGGGCTGCGGTATTCACTGTATCGCCCCAAATGTCGTAGGCGAATTTGTGGCTGCCTACCACACCGGCGACTACAGGACCGGTATGAATACCGATGCGCATTTCGAACACAGGCTTTCCCGCTGCAACCTTTTCCGCCATTAAAGCGGCCAGTTCGCGTTGCATTTCCAGGGCCGCATTTACCATATCTACCGGATGGGTGTCATTGGGTGTCGGCAGTCCGCCGGCGCACATGTATGCGTCGCCGATGGTTTTGATTTTTTCCAGTCCGTATTTCTCTACGATGGTATCAAACAGGCGAAAACAGCGGTCCAGTTCGGCGATGAGCGCCTCCGGTGTCATGTGTTCGGCGATCGTGGTAAAGCCCTTGAAGTCGGTAAACATCACTGTAACAGACTCGTAGCGAACGGGTTGCACGGCGTTGTGCCGTTTCAGTTCTTCGGCAGTTTCTTCCGGAAGGATATTTTTGAGCAGGCTGTCGGCCCGCTCGCGTTCGCGCTGTATCGCGTCGTTTTTAGCGGCGAGTTCGCGGTTGGCGCGTGCGCGTATACGGTTGCGGTTGAACAACAGGGCGGCCAGCAGGGTAAGTGCGAGGGCGCCGCCCAGCAGGGCCAGTTGTCGGGTTTGCGCGGAGGCCAGTTCGGCATCCTGCACGCGCAGTTCGCGTTTTTGGGCTTCGATCTGCTCCTGCTTTTTCTGATCGGCAAAAAGGACTTCCTTTCGGGCAAACTCGGAACCAATTCTCTCATTCAGTTTGGAATAGCGGTACTCATCGTACTTCACCCGCCAATCGTATGCCGTGGCATAATCGCCCATGCCTGAATAGACTTCGGAGAAATCCTTGTAGGCGCCCTGGAGGTATTTGCCGTCTTTGCTTTCCAGTGCAATCTTGTAGTATGTATTGGTGTATTCCAATGCCTTGTCGAATTGCTTCATGCGGCCGTAGGTATCACCCATAACATTGTACACCTCCATGAGCATCTGCTTGTTGTCGAGCGAGAGGTAGATCCGTTCGGCCTGCCGCAGGTAGTCAAGCGCAACGGCATATTTGCCGGCGTGTTTGTTTGCGTCGCCGAGGTTGGTAAATATTTTCGCCTGTCCCGGCAAGTCGTCGAGTTCTTTCCAAATGGTCAGTGTCTGCAGGTAACAATTGATCGCCAGGTCCGACGAATCCACTTCATCAAGGGCATTGGCATAGTCGGTGAGCGCCTCGGCGTAACGGCCGGGGTCGGCCTTTTTGACACGCAGGGCGAGCGCCTTCCTATACCATTCGAGTGCAGCCGGGTACCGGTCCAGTTCAAATTGAATATGTCCGAGTTGGGTGTACACCTTGGCGATTTCGTCGCGGTTGCCCAGCGATTCCAGGATAAGCCGGGCATCCAGCAGTTCGCGTTGCGCTTCCGGGTAAAGGCCCATTTCCTGGTAGGCGCCGGCGATGTTGAACAAGGCGCGGGCTTCGCGCAGGGTGTCTTTCAGTTCGCGCTGGATGGCAAGGTTCTCGCGGTGAATGGCAATGGAGGAGTCGGTCAAGCCGCGCATTTCCAGTAAAACCGCCAGGTTATTGAGCGAGGAGCCGACGTCGCGCCGATCGCCCAGGCTGCGGCGCAGCCGGAGCGCCTGGCGATAGTGCTGCTCCGCCTTGACCAGGTTGCCCCTGACCTCCTCGACGACGCCCAGGCCGTTCCACGCAACAGCCTCGCCTTTGGGAAAACTCAGCCGCCGTGCCAGCGCGATGGCTTCCTGAAGGCGAGCCTCCGCCTCGTCGGTGCGCAGTTCGTTGATCTCCCAGGCATAGTCGGTGAGCAGGATGACGCGTTGGGTGTCGGCGGGCGTTGTGGCCAGTATGCGGGCAAGGGAGTCGGCGACCGCCGTTTGGGCATGCAGAAAGCCGGCAGCGCAAGGGCTGACAGGATCAAAAATAAATGTCCATACCGGGTTTTCATACCAGATTTTTGCTTGGACAGGGGGGGTTTCAGACAGGATTTACATGATCTACAAGTTTAAATCTGTCGCGTAAAGGGCAATATTTGCAAAAGATACACAACGATAGACCTGTAAATCCTGTAAATCCTGTCTGAAAAACCCCTGTCCTCAAGCCGCCTTCAAGCGCCCGAGTCGCGAGCCTTCCAGTTTTTCGCGGGCATATTCCCGGTCGATGACCAGTTGCTTCTTGTCGCTTTTAGCCGCCGTGGGCAGGTCGAACATCGCATCGGTCAGGATAGCCTCGCAGAGCGAGCGCAGGCCGCGCGCGCCGAGTTTATATTCCAGCGCCTTTTCGGCAATAAAGTCGACGGCCGACGAATCCATGACGAGTTCGACGCTTTCGAGGGCAAAGAGTTTTTCGTACTGACGCAGCAGCGCATTGCGCGGTTCGGTCAGAATAAGCCGCAGGGTCGGCAGGTCGAGCGGGTCGAGGTGCACCACCACGGGCATACGGCCCACGAGTTCGGGGATAAGGCCGTAGTTTTTCACATCCTGGTGCCCGACATACTGGAGCAGGTTGTCCTTGTCGATGCGTTCTTCCTGGTTTTTGTTGTAGCCGATCACCTGGGTATTCACCCGGCGGGCAATAATCTTGTCGATGCCGTCGAAAGCGCCGCCGCAGATGAACAGGATGTTCTGGGTATTGACCTTGACCAGTTTTTGCTCGGGGTGTTTGCGTCCGCCCTGTGGCGGCACAAGCACTTCGGCGCCTTCCAGCATTTTCAGCATACCCTGTTGCACGCCCTCACCCGACACGTCGCGGGTGATGGAAGGATTGTCCTGTTTACGGGCGATCTTGTCGATCTCGTCGATATACACGATCCCGCGTTCGGCGGCTTCCACATCGTAGTCGCACACCTGAAGCAGGCGTGAAAGGATACTTTCCACGTCTTCCCCGACATAGCCGGCTTCCGTGAATACGGTGGCGTCGACAATAGTAAAAGGCACATTGAGCAGTTTGGCGATGGTTTTGGCGAGCAGGGTTTTTCCGGTACCCGTCTGGCCCACAAACAGCACGTTGGATTTTTCAATCTCCACGTCGTCGCTGCCGACCGTTTTGCCAAACTGCTGGAGGCGTTTGTAGTGGTTGTACACAGCCACGGCCAACACTTTTTTGGCGTCGTCCTGACCTATAATATATTGATCGAGAAAGGTTTTGATATCGCGCGGGGGGATCAGGTGTATGGGGCCGCTGTAGCGGCTGCTTTTCCCGGACGCAGATTCATCCTGATCGGACGAACCACCGGGCTTGCGGAGTTCCTGGTCAATAATCTCCTGCGCCTTTTCCACACAGGCCTCACAAATCTGCCCGTCCATGCCAGACACGAGGATCATTACTTCTTCTTCGCCGCGTCCGCAAAAGGAGCAGCGGTGCTGGGTGGGTTTGCCACGTTTTATCATACAAGAGGAATCGTTGATGCTTAATCACAAAGGTAAAGCAAAAAGGCCCGGGGCAGTGTTTAAAACGCTGCTCCGGGCTTAATATTTGGAAGAAAACCTCCCGGTTACTGTTTTTTCGGATTATTCCGGTCGAGCACCTCATCCACAAGGCCGTATTCTTTGGCTTCTGCGGAGCTCATCCAGTTGTCGCGGTCGCAATCTTCCTCGATTTTTTCGTAGGGCTGACCGGTGTGGTGCGCGAGGATGTCGTACAGCGATTTCTGCATCTTTTTGATCAGTTTGTACGAAATCTCGATATCCGAAACCTGGCCTTGTGCGCCGCCCATCGGCTGGTGTATCATCACATGGCTGTGGAACAGGGCGCTGCGTTTGCCTTTGGTACCGGCTGCGAGCAGCACGGCGCCCATGGAGGCTGCCAGGCCCGTGCAGATCGTCGCCACGTCGGGCGATACATACTGCATGGTGTCGTAAATGCCGAGACCGTCGATGACCGAACCGCCGGGGCTGTTGATGAACATTTGCACGTCGCGCTTGGGATCGGTGCTCTCGAGGAACAGCAACTGTGCCTGGACGACGTTGGACACGTACTCCGTGACCGGGACGCCCATGAAAATGATGCGGTCCATCATCAGGCGGCTGAACACGTCGAGTGCAGCGGCGTTCATCTGGCGCTCTTCGATGACGTATGGCGTAAAGGCACGGACGCCCGGTACGCTGGTGTCCATGTACTTTTCGAGGTGCATGCCGCTCATACCGAGGTGTTTGACGGCATACTTTTGAAATTCATTTTTGTCGAACATGATTTACTTCAATTTTGAGGCAAGTGTAACAACTTTTCCGCTGCGGGGTTGTATCCTGAAAAAATGGAACTGTAATCAGGGATGTAGGGCGCCGGTTAGTCGATAAACGACCGGTTTGGGGGGACAAAAGTAGCGCTACTTTTTATTCTTTGAACAACTGGACACACTTTAGCCCCCATATTTGTCCTCCGGGTGCTAAAAATTGCAGCCCGTACGTTCCATCCGGCAACGCGCTCATATCGAGCCTGTTTTCCAGTGTCTCGACTGACAACTGCAACTGTCCCAGCGCGTTGTATACGAAAATCGTTACAGGCTCTCCTTCCGGCAATCCCCCGGAGACATGCTCTTAATGCCCCTTAACGGCTTTTCCGGTTCTTATACGCTCGTTTCCCGAAATCACTTCCCAGAAATACATCCCCGCCGGCCATGTGCCCGTATCGATTTCATTGATTCCCGTATTGATCTGCTCTTCTCTTATCAGTACGCCACTCCAATTGTACAGGCGAAGCCTGGGTGCATACAAGCGGGTATTGAAAACAAGATGCAGCCGGTTGTTGAACGGGTTGGGAAACAGGGATATCTGATTTTGCAAAACCGGGTTGTCCTGTGCCGAAATACCCAGGTACAGGGTTTTACAGTGGGTATCCGAGCCATTGACATTGTTCACTGTCAGACAAACCGTATAAGCCCCTGTCGAGTCAAACAGATGCTCCGGGTGTCGGTCGTTGCTCCCCGTGCTGCCGTCGCCAAAATCCCACGACCAGTTGGCCGGTTCGTAATAGGACAGATCGGTAAAACCTACTGCCAAAGGATTGAGCGTATCCTGTTCGTAGCGATACCAAGCCTTGGGGAAATTGTCCAGACCCAGTGAATCGCAATCTGATCCGTCGATGGGGCCGAGGCGGTAATATGGGCTGTAACTCAAGGCCGAGCTGTTATATTTAGACAGTATTACACCTTTTTGTTGGAAATTACAATTTTGTCCAGGTTTATCCGGGTCATGGATGAGGTGAATTACTTTGACAAAGTTTAATGCTGAAATGTATATCTTATTGTCAGGCGCCAATTGCAAAGTGAAAAATCGAGCGGGTGGAAATGTTGAATCTGGCTCATACTCACCTACTAATATTTTTGAGGCTTCCAAGTCATCTGAGTAAAGATCGTATTGATACACGGTTGTGTTGAAACTTACATACAGGTAACGGGCGTTGGGTGAGATAGCTACACCTCCAGTTGCCGAGCCTGGATGATACAATTGTCTGTGATTACTCAACAAGCCCGAACATCGGTCAAATGAATATACATCAACATAATTACCAACTGAAGCACTTACGGAATTTTTTATAGCGTATAACGTTCCATTCGGAGAAAACACAGCTTGGCCTAAACCATCGATTACAGGCAGGCCAAGCGTTTGAGAGTCCAGCACATGCATACCGTAGGGATCGATTAGAACCCGGTAATAACGATTGGTGTTGCGTTCGTTGATCAACATCCACCAGTCACGGCCATTAGCATGTCGGGCAACTGAGATGCGTCCGTATTGTATAGTGTCGTCTACTACGGATACCCTCCGTTGAAGAACTTCTCCTAAGCCACCGTTCCCGGATTTTTGGATCAGGGCATAGTACAGGTTCAAGCTTGCCAGGTCGCCACCTGTTGGCCACTCGGCATTACCCTGACTGCAATAAAACAGTAAGATGCTGTCGGGATGATTAGGCCAAGGCAAGAACATGCCTCCTTGCGGTATGCTTTCATCGGCATATCCAAAAAGATACGGTACTTCCGTGTACCAAATCGAATCGCCGTTCAACATGCGCTTGTGGGAAGCGTCATAAATCCAGTAACCATTAAATGAAGCAAAATATACTCCTCCATATGAAGATATGGTTGCATTATTTATAATAAAGGACTCAAGGTATAAAGGGTCAATGCTCAACTTTAATGACCCTTCAGAGAAGTTAAACTGCGTAATGCCATAATTATCTCCACTGCCCTGATATCCTAATAGCCATGTGTTATCATGCAGTTGCGAAAACACAGAACCGTATATAAACAGCTTTATCAAAGTAAATTTCAACTTCATTTTACAGGCCTTAAATTAATGGGCGCCTGTGAATAATGTTTTTTTATGCACAGGCGCCCATATAGAGGGGAGTTTATTTTATTGCCGTGCAATGGCTATTTTTTTTGAGCCAATTGAGGCTTTATCTAGAAAAACTTGGCATATATACTCAAAGTAAATTGGTTTGCGAAAATAAATCCCGGCAATGCATTGATTTTCAACACACTGGAATTTTGTAAATTCTTAAATTCGGGGAATTCCGGTATAAAATCGCCGTTATTAAGAATTTGCGTCGTGTTTCGTCGTGTCGTCGTGGTGAAATTTACCCGGAATATTGGTGGCTCATGCGACACAACGTCTAAAAACGCACTGCGCGCGACCCCGGCGTTTACCTGAGATCGCGCGCAGCGAAAAAATTGAAAAACTATTCCGAAGCCGCCTCGCTCAGCGCTGCGCCTTCTTCCTGCTCCGCTTCCGCTTTTTTCGTGATTTCGTCAATAATCTTGTGGAACTCATCCGAGGGGACAGCCTTGTCCGTTATCGTTACCCGCTCGCGGATGGCTTCAAATATCTTGTCCGTTTCGAGGTCGCGGCGGGTATTATCCACGTCCTCTTTGTTTTGCATCAACCGGTCGACGCTGCCTTCGATCACGTTGTCGGGCAGTTCGGCCTGGAAGTAGTTGCGCACACGTCTGGCATAGGCGGCGCGGACTTCCATATCGGAGACTTCGATGGCGGCCATTTCCATGACCTTGTCGCGCAACAGCGTCCAGCGCAGGTTGTCTGCAAAGGCGGGGTATTCCCGCTCGATCTGTTCGTCGTCGATCTTGCCTTCATTGCTCACCCGAAGCCAGCGTTTGAGGAATTTTTCAGGCAATTCCAGGGGATTTTGCGCCAGCAGGCGTTCCTGAAAGGCGCGCATGAGCAGTGCGTTGGAGCGTACGTCGTAGAATCCGAGGATGCCTTTCTTGAGTTCGCCGATCGCGTCTTCCTTGCTGGTCACGTGGTCGCCGCCGAAGTAGCCCTTGAAAAAATCCTCGTTCAGTTCGGCGGCTTCTGCCCGGCTCACCTCCTCGATCACGCCTTCGAACCAGTCGCCCACTTCCCGGTCGTCATCAGGTTCGAGGTTGAGGATGTATTTGCGGTACATATCCTCCTTTTCCTGGTTTTCGATGTTGCGGGCGTTGAAGCGCAGCGTATCGCCCTTTTTGGAGGCGAGTAATTGGGCTTTAAACGTTTCGTCGGCCATGCTGCTCACCAGCACAGTGATGGTCGTTTCCAGGCCGCCTTCTTTTACCTGGCTGCCGGCATCGCCGTCCAGTTCTTTGGAGGCCAGGCGTACCATGTCGTTATCCTGAATATCCGTCTCCGGGTTGGAGCGGGCGCCCATGCGTTTGCGGGCGTAGTTCAGGTCGTCTTCGGCCAGTTCGTCGAGGTTGGAGACCGTAAGGCGTTCGTATTTTTCGCTCTTATCGAGCCCGTTTATCTCGAAAGGCGGTACGAATCCGACTTCATAGTTGACGGCATATTCGGGTTCGGGGTCGCTGACCTTGAAGGAAAAACTGCGCTGGTTTTCTGTCGGCAGGGGCTGGCCGAGCACGTCGAGTCGGCTCTCGCGCAGGTAGTCGTAAAGCCGGTGCGACAGCATTTCGTTCAGCGTTTCGCTGAAGATCGAACTGCCGTATATCTTTTTCACAAAATCCATCGGCGCCTGACCCTGCCGGAAACCGCGGATAGCGGCGCGGGAGCGAAACTTCTTGAGTTCGGCGTCAATTTTTGGTTTGAGCTCCTCGCGGGTGACGGTGACGGTCAATTCTGCGGAGCTGTTGTCTATGTCTTTGCGGACAACCATAAATGGGAAATTAGAAATTTGAATTCTGTGCGGGCGGAGGGACTCGAACCCCCATGCCTCACGGCGCCAGATCCTAAGTCTGGTACGTCTACCAATTTCGCCACGCCCGCATTATTTTTTTCAACAGGTTATTTCCGGGCGCTTTTCAACACTTGGCAAATTTTTTGTAACTTTAATATTTTCAATTACAAAAGCCTGAATTAACATCGCGCCGGGCCCCCTTTTAAAAAGGACGGCAAAAGTAAATCGTTTTGGTGGAAAACAAAGTATTGTAGCAGAAGAAAAACCGTTAACGGGACACAAACAAATTTGGCCGGTGAAAAGTTTGTCCTAAATTTGTAAGGCATCTGAACACATGTATAAACAGGAGGAACCCATGGAGCAGCATCAAGACTTATCCGGCGCTGCGGAAGAAGGCAAAGTCGGCACGCAGGGCGATTACGCGCTTGAGGCGAAGGATGCCGCTATACCCGGCGAGCGGGAGGATATTACCCTCATCCGCCGGGCCTACCGCAACCTCCTGAAGTCGATCAAAACGCCGCTCGACGAGGCTGATCGCGTCAGCATTCGCGCGGCTTTCGAACTGGCTGCCCGCGCGCACCACGAGCAACGCCGCAAGACCGGCGAGCCTTACATCATGCACCCCATCGAGGTGGCGCGCATCTGCGTGGAAGAGATTGGCCTGGGCCCCACCGCCGTGGTGTGCGCCCTGTTGCACGACGTGGTGGAAGATACCGAGGTGTCGCTCAAAGACCTGCACGACCAATTCGGCGCCCGCGTTTCGCTCATCGTCGACGGCCTCACCAAACTCGACGGCCTGCACGATTCGGAAAGCCCGCAGGCGGAGAACCTCAGCAAGGTGCTGCGCGCTATGGTAGGCGACGTCCGGGTGGTGCTCATCAAGATGGCCGACCGGCTGCACAACCTGCGCACCATCAAGGGCATGCCCCACCACAAGCAGCTCAAAATTGCCGCCGAAACCACCACGATTTACGGCCCGCTGGCACACCGCCTCGGGTTGTACAAGATCAAAAGCGAGTTCCAGGACCTGTGCCTGAAGGTAACCCACCCCGAGGAATACCACGAAATCGCCGAAAAACTCGCCCAGACCAAGCGCGCCCGCGAGCAGTATATCCGCGAGTTCACAGCGCCCATAAAAGAGGCGGTGCTGGAAATGGAGATTCCGGCGCGTATCACCGGCAGACCCAAAAGCATCTATTCGATCCGGAACAAGATCAAGCACAAACACGTCTCGTTTGAAGATATTTACGACCTGTTTGCCATCCGGATTATCGTGGATGTGCCGCCGGAACAGGAACGCCTGGCCTGCTGGCAGGTGTACACGTTCGTGACAGATTACTACAAACCCATCCCCGAAAGGCTGAAAGACTGGATCACCAGTCCCAAGGCAAACGGCTATGAATCGCTGCACACGACGGTGATCGGGCCTGAAGGCAAGTTTGTGGAAGTGCAGATACGCTCCGTGCGCATGGACGACATCGCCGAACGCGGTTTTGCCGCCCACTGGAAATACAAGGGGGTCAAGGGCCTGAGCAAACTCAAGAAAGACGTGTTTGAAAACTGGCTCAACCAAGTGCGCGAAACGCTGGAAAACAGCGACACAGGCAGCGCCGTGGAGTTTCTCGCCGATTTTCAGAGCAATTTGTTCGCGGAGGAAGTACACGTATTTACGCCCAAGGGCGAAATGCGTATCCTGCCCGATGGCGCCACTGCGCTCGACTTTGCGTTCAGCATACACTCGGATATCGGCTGCACCTGCCAGTCGGTAAAAGTAAACAACCGGCTCGAGCGCCTCGATTACGTGCTCAAAAGCGGCGACCAGGTGGAAGTGACCACCAAAAAATCGCAAAAACCCAAAGAGGACTGGCTGCAATTTGTCGTCACCGGCAAAGCCAAAAATCGTATCCGGTCGGCCCTGCGCGAAGAGAAGCGCAGTCAGGCCGAATACGGTCGGGAAATCCTGGAGCGCAAACTCAACGCCTTCAAGGTGCCCGTGGAAGAAAACGCCGACATGCTGGCCAAATGGTTCGGTTTTCCGAACCGCCTCGAATTTCTCAGCGCTATTTTTATGGAGCAGGTCGAGCTGTCGGACCTCAAGCGCTTCCGCGCCGACGGTATCCGCCTGGTGGAGATCGAGGATAAATCCGCCAAAACAGACGTCGAGCCTGTTATTCCGGAAGTGGCGCCCAAACACCGCCACACCAACAAACCGGAGGTCATCATCAATGGAGAGCCCGGCAGTTATTACCAGTTTTCTTTTGCCACCTGCTGCAATCCGGTGCAGGGCGACGCGATATTCGGCTTTATCCTGGCACAGGGCGGCGTAAAAATACACCGCGCCACCTGCCCCAATGCCACCCACCTGCTGGCCAACTACGACCACCGTATCCTGAAAGCAGGATGGGGCAACACCGTGAAGGCCGATTTTCTGACCAATATCATCGTTACCGGCGTCGACAGCGGGCCTGGTGTGATCCACCAGTTGACCGACAAAATATCGAGCCTGGGCATCAACATCCGCTCTTTCTCCATTTCAGGCGAAAGCGGCTACTTCGAAGGGCGGATCGGACTGATCGTGTCCAACACCGACCAACTCAACCTCGCCATGCGCTCGCTGAAGAGCTTCGATTGGGTGTCGAATGTGAGCCGGGAAGAGTAAAGCAGTTGGCAGTAGCAGTTGGCAGTAGCAGTTGGCAGTAGCAGTTGGCAGGCAGTTGGCAGTAGGCAGTAGCGGTAGGCAGTAGCAGTAGGCAGTAGCAGTAGGCAGTAGCAGTAGGCAGTAGCAGTAGGCAGTAGCAGTAGGCAGTAGCGGTTGGCAGTTGGCAGTGGCGGTTAGAATCGGATACCTAATCTTATACCCGGCGCTGTATTGGCAATTAATACCGGGTCAAGGCGCCAGCGCGGCGGTGTGGCGCAGATGGTATTTTTCAACTCCTTGCGGGCCCTGTTTTTTTCCACGATTGACCATACCACCCCGCTTAGTACAAGCGCGCCACCCGTAACCATCATCACCTGGGCGCCGACGTACTCGTTGTCGGCCTTTTTGTAAAAAGCATCGCGGTTAGTCCCCTTGGAGGTATAAAACACATCCTGTTTGTCCAGGTATTTGGCATAGTCGTCGTGTTTGGAAAGCGCATCGGTGTACGGATAGATAGCCGCTAGTCCGACCAGGGCGCCGGAACCGACAAGTATCCAGCATTTTTTCCTGATATCAGGCCCGACCCTGGCCGTGGGCATATTGGAAACGTCGTACACGTAAATCCGCAGCTGATTGGGCTGTGAGGCCATTGCCCGCGGCACATTGTCCATCTGGTAATTCCATTCCACCGTCCTGTCGCCCGGCACTGCATTGAAGGTGCCTGTACCGATTGTCGTGTTGACCCGAATACCCGGGTTGTAGGAGCAAAGGACGACCTGAATGGTACGCCGGTTGTACTGGGGCAAAATTTTAAAACTAACGATCACCTTTTCGTCGGTAAGTACGGCGGAAGCGGTTCCGATCAGATTCCATCGGTTGAAGGAAACCGGGTCGATGGCGATAAAAATTTTGTCGCCGCCCATCTTGCCCCGTTCCGAATCGAGCACCTTTTTCCATTCCTTATCGTATTCGATGCTGATCGCCTCCTCACGGGCAGCCGGGTCGGGATAGTATTCCGGCTTGATATTCAGCCTGGCTTTCAAACTTTGGGCGGCAGCCAGCGCATCGCTTCGTTGTACGCGCATACGCGCCATGGCGACGGCAGCAAAGCGATCGGCCTCCAGTTCCATTTTTTTGCGCTCTTTCGGGTCCACCGTATTAAAATTGTGCCCCCGTACCAGGTGACCGATCTCGTGGGCAAAAACAAAATAGGCCGCCCATTTGGTTTTGGCGTCTTTTTTAAACTCCTCCATGAACTTGTTGCTGTACAGGAGGTAGCGCGTGCCTTTGCGTTCGTTGGCCTGGGCATTATCCACCGTGGCAACTTGCAGGGTAAAGGCCGTTCGCCGGTGATGCCCGACAGGTCGAGTATTTCATCCACGATTTTTTCCGCTTCCTGGGTTGGTTCAAACAGCGTGTATTTACCGGCGGTTCGGTCGGACGCGAAGTTGCAGCCATTGGTAAATTCCAGTTCCTGCTGGGCGGAGAGCATGGTCGCCCCCATGTGGCAAGGAGAAGGACCAGTCCGATTTGTGCGTTTTTCATATTCCAGATATTGGGTGTATCAATTTTTCAGATAGTTGATGATCCTTGATTTGCGCAGATGCACCAACCCGGGTATTTCACTGGGGTTATTGGTAATGGCCGTCCGGTCGCTTTCCCGTACCCTGAACTCGTAGACCAGTGCGGTCACGTTTGTCTTGCCGGCCGAAAAAGGCAGGTTGCCGATTTCCTGCGGGAGCCGGTTGGCGCCTTCGTTCAGCCATCCTTCCGCCTCGCTGCGCGTTATCGGGGGCGGGGCAGCCGCGATCAACTGCGAGGTGACAACGAACACGAGTACCCGGAAATAAGCCGGCTCGGTGGTGATGATCGATTTCAGGTAACAAAGCGCGGAGAAGTTTTCACAGCGGACGATCTTCGACGACCAGCGGTACTTGTCCGGTTTGCAGCTGCCGTCCTTGTTGAACTGCTCCATGCGGGTGGTCAGCGCAAAACCGCCGGGAACGTAGAAGTACCGGCGTGTGTGATAGCCGGTCTCTTCCAGTGCGCCGCGCAATTTTTTATCCACATCCGACATGGTTTTACACGTGCCGAAATATGCGTCCAGGTCGGCGTCGGTGGAATATTCCGGCGGCGGGAAGGGGAAATGCGGCAATTGCTGGACCACGTCATTGGGCTTTTCCTCCACCCACGCTGCATGCTCGGCATTGATCAGGCTGGCTTCGGCACGGCGGAAGCCGCGCATAATATCGACGCGCCGGTCTGCAGAATCAATGCCTGAAGCCAGTTGAAGCACGGCAGGTATCTGCTCCGCCAGCACGGCAGGCACGCCGGTCAGGCACAGGGCGTACCCCATAAATTCATCGGCCTCCATCTCCTCCGTTTCGGAGGGTGATTCCCCCCGGAGTGCGTGTGTATTGGAATGATGGCCGATCTCGTGCGCCAGAATGGCCAGTCGCAACGCGCGATCCGGCTGTTCGCTGAAAAACTTTCGGCTGTACAGGATATACCGCTTGTTTTTGTCCACAACTGCCACCACGGAGGGCACATTGGAACAGAGGAATTCAAAATTCTGCACTTGCCCCGTTTTTCTGAGTATTTCGTCTTTCAACTGCTCAATGGAATCGGAGGTTTCAAAGCTGTACAACTCTTCGGGCATGGCCGTGCCGAAATAGATGCACCTGACGGCGGTGTTGAGTTCCAGGTAATCCTGACCTTGCAGGGCGCCGCTCAGGCCGGCAACAAAGAATATCGTGATCAACAGGTTTTTCAGCATGACGGGTTTATTTAAAAACGCACCTGTAAGCCCAGGCCAAGCGTCCAGAATTCGGTTTTTTGCGGCTTGGTATCCAGCCTGTGATAGTCGGATTGTATGATCGCGTTCAGGCAATGGCTCAGTGGTTTGACCAGACCGATTCCGCCGTTGAGGCCAAACACGCCGTCGCTTTTTTCGGGTTTGTAATAGCCCCCATTGGCTTCTGCCTGCAGGTAAACGCCGGTCAGGAAGTTGTACCCCAGCCACTGCCGGAAGGTTACGCCGCCGCCGATACCGTAGATGGAAAAATCAGTAGAATCCTTGAAGGTATAGTACCCGCCTTTTAACTGAAGCCCGAATTGCCGGTACACCCGCATGCCGAGTTTCCCTTCGACAAAATAACTGCGGTCAAAAAAGTTGTCAAAATCCCCGCTGGGGAAGGTCAGTCCGCCGTGCAGGGAGAAAAACCCGCGTTTTTGCTGCAATCCCGACAATGGTCCGTTGTACAACTGGCGGTCGTGGATGGAGATGACAATATTCGGGTCAGGGTCGGTCGCAATGCTGATCGGAACAAGGTACCTGCCGTCGAGGTAGTCGACCGGCGCTTCGGCGCTGCCGTCGGAGAGCCGCACGGATATTGCGTTCACCTGGTTGGGGCCAAGCAGGTTGCCTTCGGTATCAATCGGCCGCATGGAAATGATATACGGGCTTTCATAAAGCAGGAACAGGCAGGATTTTTTCCGGTCGGGCGCGCCAAAACGCACGAGGGCCGTTTTATCGTCAAACCGCTTAAAATCGCCAACCACGGCGGTATTCCCCTCTGCCTGGAAACGTACGTGGTACAGCCCGGTCCTTTTCATGCCGTTATAGGTACCCCTGTAAACCCCTTTTTCCAGGTGTTGCAGCGGAATCGTTGCGATGGGTTCCAGGTCGAAAATGTCGCGGTAATTGGTTTCGTTGAGCAGCACCAGGTGCTTTTTTTCGCCGATAGCCATGCGGTCGCCTTCCTGTTTAAAGGAGTTGAGGGTGGGGTGGCTGATCGAAATCTGTTTGATATAGGCCCCTTCCCAGTTGCCCGACCGGCCCTTTACAGCAGCCAGTTGTGCCTGTTTGGCCCGGAATCCGTCTTTGGGAAACAAGCGGCCCCAGGGTCCTTTCACTTTGATGAACTTGCCCGGAACACGCTTTGCGGCAAAGGCGTTGCCCAACGGCTTTTTCGGTTTGTAAATAATGGCTTTAACATTGGCATTCGTGACCGGTGTCGCATCCTGGAACAGGAAGGCGCCCAGGTTAAAGGTTTCACCTGCCGGCACGATTTCGGTGGCAAAATAGCCCTGCTTCAGTCCCTTATCGTCTACAATAACGGTGCTCTCGTAGGCGACATCGGGCAGATCGCTCGTAAAGGAAAGCCGGTAATCGCCCTCCGCGGTGAAGCCTCCCGGGACGGCGATCGGGAACGACACGTTGAATACCCGGTGGTGCGAGGCCTGACTAAACGGCGGCGTAACTGTGCCAAAACCGGTAATATCCGTCGCAACGCCACCGGTAATTTTTTCCAGTTTCAGCGAAGTGAAGTTGTGGTTGCCGACGCCGCCCACATTGACGATCAGGTCGTTCATCACTTCCTTTACGGTAAAGGTCTTTTGTCCGCCGGCGCCCGACATTTTGCCGCGACTGAAGTCTACCAGTTTGGGTGTGCCGGTGGTACGGATCGCGGTCAGCCAGTCGAAAGTGACCGGTTCGTTCACGTCGCAGATATAAGGGGAACTGCTCACGCCGCCGATACCGTGCACGGCAAGCGCCTGCAACAATTCGTAATACCTGTTGTCCGGGGTAAAAATGGCGTACGGGATAATCTCCACGTCAAAGTCGCTGAGGATCAGGTCTTCCGGGCCAGCCGAGGCGCCGGCGATAATATTGCCGGAGCCGTCCCTGATCCTGGGCGCCTCGTCGATAAATACCGTTGTGCCCAGTTTTTCCACGAGCGGATCGATATTCTGGATGCCGTTTGTCAGCAGCAGGATCACCCGTTTTTTGGAGTTGTCCGTTTTGACGTTTCCACACATGCCCATGGCTGTTTTGAGCCCCTGCCCCATCGCCGTCCAGCCCAGCGGCACAATTTTGCCGGGGCTGGCGTCTTGCAACAGGTTGTCGACATCGGTCTGGGCTGCTGTGAAGTCCTTGAAATTCATGGCGACCTGAGCGGTTGACTCGAAAGTGACGAAGCCAAACCGGTCCTGTGCGCGCATGGGGTTGTCGAGGGTATTGAAAATAGTGAGCAGCACTTCCCGCAGGTAGTCCAGTTTGGTCCTGGACGGGTCGCCGGTGGAGCCGTTGCAGCCGGTGGGCGAGGTGGCGGTACACTGGCATACGGCAGGATCGCCCATACTGCCAGATACGTCCACGACCATGATGATCTCGATGGGTTTGGGCGAACCCTGGGGTATGCCGGCGGCATTGTTCCGGATGGTCAGGGTGCCGGAATTCAAAACACCTCCCTTTGTCACCCTCACGATATAATCGGGCGATGCGGCGCAGGTGATTACATCGTTCGGCTTGTAGGTAATATTGACAGTCAAGTTATCCGGCGCCGTGCTCACGATGGTGAACCGTTGTTCGCCGTTGGCGTAGGTGGGGTTGGGCTGGATATCCCAGACGTAATCATCCGTTCCGGTGCCGCCTGATGCCGCAAAAGCATATGTTGCCGATGCTGCGACGGAAGCGTCGAGGCAGGCGGGGCCGGTCACATTTATTGTAGCGTCGAAGGGTGTGCTCAAAATGGGCGGCGGCGCGGCATCCTGACCGTTGGCAGCGGCATGCAAGCACAGTACCGCTGCAAAGGCGATTAAAACACGCAGGAAGGAGAAAAGCAGATGGCGAATGGTGATTTTCATGTGATATATTGGAGAAAATGGTGATTTATTGGTAGTTGCCCAGGTTATCGGTCTTTACGAGGTACAGGTCGGATGAACCCGAGATGGTAATTTCTGCCAGAAAAGCAAATCCGCCGTCGGCGGCCTGGATGACCGACACCCCGCGAATCTGGGCGCCCGGTTCGCCCGCCGTTTTATTGCCCCATTCGGAAGCCCCGGTAGAAGAAAGGGGGATTTTCGTGTAGTACAACTGACCATTATCGTTGCCGCACACCACGATTTTTGAGTCAGACGTAAACACCATGTCGCTTATTTCTTCGCAGGGGATGGTTCTGCTCCAGCTGACCGTTGCCGCTGTACCGTTGTTCGATCCGGAGAGGCCGACCACCCGGGGCGTGGCGCCGTCGTAGCCCAGCACGGCATAATTGTCGCCGTCGAGGCGGGCGACCTTGAGCACACTGCTCAGCTGCGTCAACGCAACCTCGCTGTTATACAATCCTGTTGCGGTGATGGAAAACGCCTTGTAGGCGCCGCCGCTTTCGCCGATGTACAGAAACATGCCGTTGGGTCGCTCTGCAATGGCCCGCCCCTCATGTCCGTCGATCAGGTTAATCGTTGTATTCAGCGCGGAACTGCCATTTTGTTCATAAATGGCAAACCCCGCCTTTTTGGTGCTGCCGGAAGTGCCGCGTCCAACCGCTGCAACGCGACCGGCTGCCGTAGATGCCACGCCTTTGACGATGGAGTTACTGGTACCGTTGAACTGGAATTGCGGCTGGGCAAGGACATTGCGATTGGCGTCTACGACTCCGACCCTGGCGCTGGCGCTGTTAAACCCTCCGATAAAAAAGCCTCCCGAATAAGGCACGGGCTGGGGCGAGGAAATGGAGAGTGTCGGTATACCAACGGCGGCGCCGGATTTATCGCCCGTCAGGCCGACGTATTGCGAGCCAAAAGCGGTGTTTTGGACGTACAGCAAGTGGTACATTCCGTCGTTGCGCTGTGCCAGGCCTAACGGCGTCGTGTTAATGCTGCTGATATTCAGTTGTACCCTGAACCGCGCGGTACCGCCTACCACAACCGTCTTGCGCGTCGTGGCCTTGCAACCCAGGTTATTTTCAGCGATGAGCACAATCTCATAGGTACCCGGAGTTGTATAGGTATGTGCGGGCGGATTTTCCAGCGAACTGCTGTCGCCGTCTCCAAAATACCATTTAAAAATATCGGCATTTTCGGAGGTGTTGACGATGGTTACCGGACAGGGTATATCGCAGTTTTCCGTGCTGACGCTGAATTGAGCCGTTGGAGGTACCGTGGCGCAGTCGTTACCAATTGAGTCTATCCGCTCCAGGTGGCAGGTCGCCAGTACCAGGGGAAGAAGAAAAATGCACAGTATCCAGATCGTGGTTTTCATGAAAAAGGGTAAGTTGGTAAGCTGAGATTTGCACTAGCGGGCGCCTGCGGGTCAGCAGGCGCCCGAATCTGACGCCGCCGGAGTCATCAGCAAACAGGCAAAAACAGCGCAAATATCTTGTGGAACGGGAATCGTGCAGCCGGGAGAACGGCTGAAGGGAAGTCAGGGTGAATGGTTTTTTGCAGCATGACAGGCGGTTTTAACAGCCTTAAAGGTATAGTCCCCGCTTTCCAGGGGGCAAATTCCAGCGATTAAAATTGAATAAAAAGATCATGTGTACCACCGTGCCCGATAATCCATCCAATTCAATCCAAAATCACTATTCAACTCCTTGCCATTGTACTTGTAGAGATTGTCCTGCGCCGCATCGTTCATCCACGGCCCTGCCAGGTCCAACCCGAAGGGGTAAAAGTGGTTTGATACTGTAATTTCGGGACTGCCATAATCCTCAGTATCTCGAAACCAGGCCTCAACAGTCCCAATGTTTTGAGATTTTCCTGCTTTTTGCCAGTGGCCAAATTGTATGCCCCAGGCAAGTACACAATGGGCGTAAAAATCTACTTCATCACTGACGATTTCATCAAAGTTGATTGTTTGCCCGGCCGGGTAATTTTTCTTAAATACCCTGATTACCGAACTGTTTAGTTGCGTCATGTCATTAGCAACATACTGAAAGTACCGCTGTACTCCTTCCGAGACATTGAGGCAGAAGACATCTCCTATTTTTGTGATGATTCGTTTTGCCATGTGGTGTTCTTATTTTATGCCAAATTTACTCCAATATCAAGTCGCTTGTCACCTAAGCCTCTAATTGTTGCTTCCAATATTTCTACAACGATACCTGTCTGTCAATGAACGTTTTTGTGTACGTACTGGGAGTGACAACACCAACCGCGGCGAAATGGATCACTTTCGGGGCCAGGTCAAAACTTACACTTCTGCTACTTATTTTTGGCACAGACATTTGACGGCAGGACAACCCCGCGTCGCTGCCAGCCTCTTTTAAGTTTGAACAACCGTTAAATTTCCGTATTTTTGTAGCAAATCTAACACATCATGTTACTCACCATTCCAGACGATATTCAAAATTCGCTCGACATGAACGAGCAGGATTTGTTGCTAGAGTTGGCTATTGGGCTATACGCTGCAAATAAAATATCGTTTGGGAAAGCCCGGCAACTGGCAGGACTGGATTGGTATCGTTTCCGGGAGATTCTCGCTGAGCGGAAAATTCCGGCACACTACGATATTGAACAGTTTGAAGAGGACTTGACAAATCTGGAATCCTTTCCCGCTTCGAAATGATTGTTGTCAGCGATACCTCACCGCTTTCCAGCCTATATTTGATTGATCAACTGTCTTTACTGCCTGCTGTTTTCGGAAAAATTATTGTTCCGGAAACAGTCTGGGAGGAACTGTTGATTCTTGAATCGGATTTCGGTCACGATTTGTCGGCATTAAAATCAGCGCTCTGGCTGGAGGTCACTCCAGCAAATGATACCGCCGAAGTCCGGCGCCTGCAACGTTTTTTGGATGCAGGGGAGTCCGAAGCCATTGTTTTGGCCAAAGAACTACATGCCGATTACCTTTTGATCGACGAACTGGAGGGCCGCGAAGCAGCAGCACAAGAGGGCCTAAAAACCATTGGGGTACTTGGCATTTTTATCCGGGCAAAGTCGGCTGGGTTAATTGCGGAGGTTCGCCCTCTAATGGAGGATTTGCGGACAAAAGCCCGCTTTCATATACACGACAAACTTTTCGTTGCGGTTTTGAAACAGGCTGGCGAATCTTAAATCAACTCCACCGCTCCATGTAGCCTTACTTTACGCCAAGGCCGCTGAATGGTAGAAATTCTCTAATTTTGAGTGGGTGCGCTTTTTAGGGAGGACGTCAGTACACGCTTCGAGTCCGTACAGACCTTTTTTCTTTTTTCAGACACACTTTTTGGAACACTATCAATTATTTAGTTTTATTAAACATGTAACGGGCAATCTTCCACTCGTTCTCCACTTTTTCAAAGACAAATAATTCTCTGTTTTCTTCAGGTATGGTTGCACCGTTTGCATGAATCAAAGTTGTTCCCTTTGAACTCGTTGTAGCAAATGCAAAATCTCCTTCAACCAAAATCTCATCAATAAAAAACTCAATATTTAATTGAATCTGAGAGAAAATGAATTCATACGATTTAAGTATGTTTTCTGAACCAATAGCGGATGGAGCTCCTGACGGCATGAAAATTCCGTCTTTGGCATAAAGGCTTTGTGCAAGTTTTGCATCTGAAGTGTTGAGTGATTTTTTGTATTCACCCAATAACGACTCAATTTTTTCTTTTTCTAATTTTACCATGACATCTTTGCTTTGTGATTGATTAATTGATTGTGACTGATTGTGATTTTCACTGCAAGAAACCATAAGAAAAATGGCTACTGCAACCATCAATAACTGTTTCATTATTAAATGATTTGGTGATTAATTAATTTCACCACAAAGATGAGGCGTTTCAAAATGACATGCCTATAAGGTAGATTAAGAAAGAAACTTAATATAGTTTAAGACTTTGCCAACTTTTTTCGAATAGTACTTAGAAATTCAGGAGTTACCCCGAGATAAGAGGCAATTTGGACGTTTGATATACGATTAAAGAAATTAGGATACCGCTCCATAAAATCTATATATCGTTCCTCTGCTGTTGAACTATGTTTTGTAAAACTCTCCTTTGAAAGCTTAACTAATGCATTCTCTGTAAAGACTCTGAAAATTCGGTTGAACTTTGGAAAATCAACAAACATCTTTAATTGGTCTTCTTTCTTGATTTGGAGAATGACAGCGTTTTCAATCGCTTCAATATTCAATTTGCTTGGCTCCCCTGAATGAAAACTGCCAATATCACCAATCCACCAATTTTCAACCGCAAATTGCAAATTATGTTCTTTCCCATTATCATCTACAAAATACATCCTAAAACATCCCTCTACAACAAACGAGTTATACTTACACACATCCCCCTCCTGTAGTATATATTGTCTCCTTTTAATTTTTCGTTCCTTAAATACCTTTTCCAAATAGGACTTTTCCTCTTCGTCCAAGGGCAAAAGTTTTTCAAAGTATGCTATTAACGGTTCAACTTTCATTTTTTATTATTGGTTACCTACAATGTTTATTTCGCCCAAACTTGACCACCCATTTCGCCCCAAACTTAACCACCCTAAGCAGCATACCGTACATAATATCCCGGGGTTTGTCTGGGACAATTTATGATTTACCGGTGGTACACTTTTGGTGATTAGTGACAATAACTCGATTCGGCGGATGGCAAAGCGGGGTAGGGGCTTTTTCAAATTTTGTGGATAGTCCTTCCTTGTCGCATTGGCTCAACACATTATAGTATTCTTCCTGACTCTTCTTTATTTCTTGTTCAATTGGCAAATATTCAAACACGGGATTTCCCTTCATTAATATCACCGTTTGCCACAATCGCCCCATCCTCCCATTCCCATCCATAAAAGGATGAATAAATTCCATTTCATAGTGGAACACGCAACTCTTAATGATGAGGTTATCTTCTCCTTCTTTAAGATACCTGAACAAGTTTGTCATCAAATTATCGACGTTCCATCCCGGTGGAGCCAAATGCGCGATTCTGTCCCCTTGAACCACTCCGACCGAACGGTCCTGAACTGGCCTGGCATATCCACCAGACCTAACATTAACAATCTGTGCGCCTCCAAATAAGATTCCTTCGAGAAAGCATTAAAGTTTGTAAGGTTATCGTACGCCTGAATTGCATTCTCTACCTCTTTGATGTCCTTGGAAGGACCGATTACACGTTTATTCTCAATGATCGCGGTAATCTGATCTTCGCTCAAAGTATTCCCTTCAATCGCCAAGGACGCACGAATGGTCTTTACCTTATTTTTTTTCCTAAGTTCAGTCTGCGGCTTCCTAAGATGTGTAGCATCTACAACACCTAACAACCTGCCAATCTCGGTCGACAAATTGATTATTTGAGGAGTTCCTTCGTAGTATTTATGAATCACGATGCCATCGTTTGATCGCATCAAAGGTACTAATTTGACGATAACTTACAAATATCAAGTCAAATTTAGATCATGTATTTTCTGACCTGATTGAGCCCAACTAACGCACTCCCGCACCCTAACGAATAATCAAAAGACGAAGTACGGATTCCGATTATTCGTTGGTGCGTTTATGCCCGCTATGTATGAAGACGCCCCTGCTACCAACCAAGAGTCGGTAGCAGGGGCGTGTAAATCATCCGGGCAGGAGCATTTGTCTCATGTGATTTTGCTTTGGCGCACCGAAAAGTAATAAGCGCCAGGAAATCGCCAAAGAAAAACACCTCAAGTTTTCAAATCGTCGATCGGGCTTTTGATCTTATCCCAACCTTTATGGGTAATATGCGTGTATATCTCTGTGGTCTTGCTGCTTTCATGGCCTAAGAGTTCCTGAATGTATCGCAAATCCACGCCTTTTTCAAGCAGGTGTGTGGCAAAAGAGTACCGCAGGGTATGCACTGTAGCCGCAGGGTTGACCTATGAGCGCATTCAGGAGCGTAAAACGGTCTTTTCCCCCTTTACCACCACGCAATTTTTTACTTCACGCTAATCTCCACCCGCCGGTTCAACGCACGATCCCGCTCCGTTGCCGGATTCACAAAATAGGGCTTCGTACTGCCGTACCCTTTTGTAAAAATCCGGTCTTTACCGATGCCTTTCCCAACCATATAATCCGCCACGAGCTGGGCTCTCTTTTCAGACAACTCCTGGTTTTTGGCGGCATCGCCGAGTTCGTCGGTATGTCCTTTCACATAGATGACGGCCTCCGGTCTCTGTTTCAAAAAAGGTGGCCCAATCATCGAGGGTGGTTTTGGATGACGGGAGTATTTCGTCTTTGCTCTGCACAAAATAGATGTGTTTCAGTTCCAGTTCGCGTTGTTTTTTTGCGAATTCCGGGGCGGCGTCGTGCCGGCCCAGCGCAGTTGTATTTCCCCCTCAAACATATCGTTGAAATACTCCACTTTCAGGTCGTAATACTGGTTGGCCTTCAGGTCGATCGTGCCGCTAAAGCGCCCTTCATCGTGCAAGGCCCAGGCATCGATGACTTTTTGACCGCCTACCCAGACCCTGATGCCGTCGTCGACCCTGGCAGAAAAAGTATACTTCCCCGATGCCGGGGCCAGCAGTTTACCCGTCCAGCGTATGGAAAAATAAGAGACGTCCATACCGGCGGCCGGGCGCCTGTTCTCCCAGTTGAAATTGATCTCGCGATCCATCCTGCTCGTCACTTTCGTCTGGAAATTCGTACCGTTGTAATATTCGCCCAGGAGGCTGGGTTGCTGGGCAGTCAGTATCGGAGCGGTCAGGAACATCGCCGTAGCCAGGATAAACAAAGCAATTCTCATCCGTTTTTATTTAAATCATCGAAAAACAGGCCGGCAGGGTTTCCCGGCAATCCGGGGAAAAGACACCGCATTTCCCCGTGTCGATGCACATTACGGCATTTTTTTCTGAAAATGGCTCCCCAGCCACTGCCCTTGAAATACATATGAAGCCCCTACCTTCGCCCCATGTCCTTTTCCGTACTTTTTGAAGACGAGCAATATATCGCCATCAACAAACCCCGGGGTATCCTCATGCACCGCACGCGCATCAGCGAGGATACGGTGTTTGTGGTGCAACGCCTGCGCGACCAGTTGGGTCAGCGTGTATACCCGGTCCACCGGCTCGACCGCGCGACGTCGGGCGTGCTGATCTTCGGCAAATCGTCGGAGGCTGCCGGGCTGCTGGGGGAGCAGTTTATGGATAAATCCGTCGAAAAAAAATACCTGGCTGTCGTGCGCGGATGGGCGCCGGAGGAAGGGGTGATCGACTATGCGCTCGCCGATCCCGATAGCGGGAAAGGTCTGCTGCCGGCGGTGACCCGCTTCCGGCGGCTCGGCATTTCGGAAATCGACGCGCCTATCGGATTGCGGTACAAAACCGCGCGTTTTTCGCTCGTTCAGGCTGCACCCGAAACGGGGCGACGGCACCAGATCCGCAAACACCTGGCGCACCTGAACCACCCGATCATTGGCGATAAAAAACACGGCGATGTAAAACAAAATACCTATTTCAGAAATGTGTTCAACATGACACGCATGTTGCTGCACGCTTCTGAACTGGACCTGGTGCACCCGGCAACGCGCCTACCGGTCCGGATTACAGCGCCGGTCGACGAGGAATTCCTGAAGGCACTCGAACTGGTAAACCTGGGAAGTTTTTTACCAAATCTGCCATAACTCAGAATTCCCCCGAAGTTGTCCAGCACCTGATCTGAAGGGGTTGTTGCGCAGCGTTGCGGTAGTTTTGCAAAAGCGATTTGAGGGCATCGGGATCAGCGGTTAGTTTGCGGACGAATTGTTCAGCAGTCACCTCCGGGGCTATGCTTTTGTGAAAGAAGACATCCCCTGTGCCGGCTACGGTGAAATAACTGTAAAAACCCGGCGACAAACCGCTTTCCGAGGTGAGTGTTTTCAGGTCGAAAATAAAATTATCGGCCACCGGCTCAGCCTGTTCATTGGGTGTGGCGGCATAGCCCCAAACGATGCCGGCGGGCAAACGTTCCAAAACAAGATTCTGAAAATCGATGCCCTGGGGGTTGGGAACAGACAATACATACCGATTGTTGGCAACGGTGAGCGTACCCTCATTTACAATCGCATCGCGCAGCGACAAAGGAAAGGCATAGACGCCATCCTGCAGGTTGCCAATGGGCAAAAACTGTCGCGCAGGCGCCGGCGTACCGGCACAGGGACTGTTCAGTCCAACACCCAGGAGGTTTACCTCGATGCGCCCGCCGGTTTGTGATACCGTTGCATCGATGCCATACCCGGAACAGTCATACACCTGCATACTTTCTACCCAAAGCCCGAAGGCAGGCATGCCGTCGGCCGGTGCGCGTTGTTCAAAAGATCGACACTGAACTCCGGATCAGCAGTCACCAGAATATCGCTGTCGTCGGGCGAAACGCGACAAGCCGCGAGCGACAGCAAGAGAAAGGCAACACAAAAAAGGATATTTGAACGTAATTTTTCACGCATAACGCCGGATTTAGATTTCGATGAATAGAACGATGAAAGCCGTAAATTGCTGCCTGCAGGGGAAATATTCCGGCAGATTTCACCCCACGCCTTGCAACGCTTACTTTTGTCCGATTTTTTCCGGCACCGACCAACAAAGCAATTTCTAAACATACCATGCAGCGCGTACCACATCAAGTTTTTCCGGCCTTACTGACCATTTTTACCCTTATTTCCTGCCAAAACGATTCAAATCCCGCACCTGAAGTCAAAGCCCCCGGCCCTCCCAAACCTGATACAATCCGAATTGATCCCGTGCCCGCCGAAGGCGCCGTGACGTTTGTCGTTACCGAAGGCATTATCAACTGGTTGGGAAAAAGGACTATCGGCAACTTGCACACCGGAACCATAAAAAGTAGAAAAGGAGAACTGCTGGTCAGCCAAAACCGCTTGATCGGCGGCACTGTCATACTCGACATGACGTCCATTTCTGCCAACAACCTCAAGGATGCGGGGGCAAAGGCAGACCTGGAATCGCACCTCAAGGATTCCGATTTTTTTGCGGTAAAAAAATATCCGACGGGCGTATTCAAAATTGACGAGGTATTGCCCAGCAATATGCCCGACTTCAACTGGGTCATCAGCGGGTCGCTCACCCTGAAGGACAAAACCAACCGGGTCAATATTCCGGTCAAACTGGATATTACGGACACAGAACTTGAGGCCAAATCAGCCAATTTTGTCATCAACCGCACCCAGTGGGGGATCAACTTCCAGTCAGGGCTGCTCGGCACCGCCAAAGACAAACTCATCGAAGATATCGTACCGCTGGCCCTGACCTTGTCGGCAAAGAAGAAACAGAAGTAAACTACCCTCAAAACAGGCTGACATAGCCCAAGTGAAACTTCAGGGCGCGAAAATCGAACGGTTGGTCCCGGTCGCGTTTTCCCACCAGCCAGGCTTATGCCGAAAATACCTGCCTGGGTCTCGAAACTCAATCCCGCGCCAATACCCAGCGGATGAAGGTATGCCGCTGTCCGGTTGGTCACGTTTTCCAGGTACCCGTAATCGGCAAAAGCCGCGAGGTAGGAATTGGGGCCAAGCAGCAGGCGCCATTCGGCAGTGGCCACTACAAAACGTGTAGCGAAAAGGCTTTCCTCGTCGAAACCGCGCAAAAGTTTGTTGCCGCCGAGGCGGTATTGTTCGTTGTTATAAACCGGTTTGGAGGAAAAACAGCCCCGCTGCGAAGGCCCAGTTTCACCGTGCTGCGCTGCATAACGGGGATAAAATACTGGGCATTGGTTTCCAGCCGGTAGCGGGCATTCCGGCCTGCAACCGAATCGTACAGGCTGGAAAACTCGAACGCCGGATCACCGGGGTCGCGCAGGTTCTCGATCTGGCTGTTGCGCCGCACGGTATTAAAACCGGCCACTATTTTGAGCACAGCCGACCAGCCCTTTCGCGGGTTAAAGCGGTAATCGAGCCGGTTGAACCCCGATTCAAGGCCAAAGCCGTTTTGACGGAGGTCGAGATCGGGAGGCAACCGCTTTGTTGCAACACACTGAGCGTATCAATCGTTTGCAGCGACGGATTCCTGTTTTCCCAAAAAACTTGACGTAATCGCCACCTGTAAACAGGTATTGCACCCCTGCTTCGCTTTGCGCATCCACCCAGGTGCTGTCGCGGCGAAAATATGGAGCCGCCCTCCACCCCCGAACGGGGTACCGAATACGTAGGGGATGCCCATTTGAACATCCAGTTTCTGTGTCTCGGGGCGCAGGCGCTCAAACTCCACAGCAAACCGCTCACCCAGACTCAGCGCATTCAGAAAGGCGGCACTGAGTGAACCCGTGAGCAGCAACTTGCCGTCTGTCGCGTCAGGCCGGGGCAACAGCCCAATGATAAAATCGAAGCGGCTCGCTCTTTTTTTCTGCAAAAACAGGTTTACCGTCGCCTCTGTATCGGAAAAAGTCACAGTCGGGTTGCCGGTGCTTTCCACAAAAAGCAACGAGCGCAGTTGCTCCCGGATGCGCAACACCAGCGCCCTGCTGTAGGCGCCGCCGGATTTCAAACCCAGGTAATTGGGCAAAAACGCGGGCGGTAGTTTTACATCGCCATTGATTTTCAATTGTTTAAATACAACAAAACGATTTCGCTCCAGCCGCAGCAGACCGGATACGCCACCGTCGTCCGCCACTTGCAGACTGTCGAGCCAAACCTGCGCGAAGGGATAGCCGTTGTTCTCTGCCTGTTCCAGCAGGCGTTGCTCCAGCGCCAGCAAAACGTCGTACCGCAGCGGCTTTTCGGCAAAACGTTTTCCCGGAATCCGGCCGACTGCAACCACGCATCGTTTTCCGGGTTTGCGCTTGGACGCCTCACCCATCGCATGGCGGGACCGAGGTGGAAAAGGGCGTTGGCGGCGTTCAGGCTGTCTATGGAAGCGGCGAGGTACGACTTTTGGTAGAAATGCCGCAGCAGGTCGAGGCAAAACGGCTGAAGTGCCGAGGAGTCGGGCAGGCGAAATTCCGCAACCTCGCCCCGTTCCCCGACGGGTATTAGCCTGAAGTCGCCGATGTTTTGATAAAAAGCCGATTGCTCCGCGGAGTCGATACGCAGAAAAAAACTGGTTTGGGCGGGAAGCATGCTGCCGATAAAACAACAAAGCAGAAAGGTGACGCGGAATACGACCATATCAGGAGCCATGACGCCGCCCGGCAGCGCCCGGTTGCCAGCAGCCATCAGAGCCCCATGATCTTCTGCAGCAGTTCTTCATCCATATCGCCGCCGGCAAAGTCGTCGAAAGCACGTTCGGTGACCTTGATAATGTGGTCTGCAATAAACGGCGCGCCCTCGGCCGCGCCCTGCCCGGAGTCCTTGATACAACACTCCCATTCCAGCACAGCCCAGCCGTCGTAATCGTACTGCGCCAGTTTGGAGAAAATAGAGGCAAAATCGACCTGCCCGTCGCCCAGCGAACGAAAACGCCCAGGCCGGTCCACCCAGCCCTGGTACCCGCCATACACGCCGCTTTTACCGGTGGGATTGAACTCAGCGTCTTTGACATGGAACATCTTGATGCGCTCGTGGTAAAAATCGATGTACTGCAGGTAATCCAGTTGCTGTAAAACGAAATGCGAAGGATCGTACAGGATATTGCAGCGCGGGTGGTTGCCCGTGTCTTCCAGGAAACGCTCGAACGTGACGCCGTCGTGGAGGTCTTCACCGGGATGTATTTCGTAACAGAGGTCGACCCCTGCCTCGTCGAAAGCGTTCAGGATGGGCAACCAGCGTTTCGACAGTTCGCGAAAGGCGGCTTCCACCAGCCCCGCAGGGCGCTGCGGCCAGGGGTAAACGGTGTGCCAGATCAGGGCGCCGGAAAACGTCACGTGTGCGTTCAGACCGAGGTTTTCGCTGGCTTTTGCGGCATTTTTCAAGGTTCGGACGGCCCATTCAGTGCGCGCTTTCGGGTTGCCGTGCAAATGAGCAGGCGCAAAAGCGTCGAACATCAGGTCGTAGGCCGGGTGCACGGCCACCAGTTGGCCCTGCAGGTGCGTGCTGAGTTCGGTGATCTGAACGCCGCAGGCTTCCACCCGGCCTTTCAGGTCGTCGCAGTAAGTCTTGCTCTCGGCCGCCTTGTCGAGGTCGATGAGGCGACTGTCCCAGGTCGGGATCTGAACGCCGACATAGCCAAGCGAGGCTGCCCATTTGCAGACGCTTTCCAGGGAGTTGAAAGGCGCTTTGTCGCCCATGAACTGTGCGAGAAAAATCGCGGGACCTTTTATCGTTTTCATATTTTGTATGTTGTTGCTGGTTTGAATTGCTGTTCTCTATTGGGTCTACTGAGAGCCTACTGAGAGCCTACTGAGAGTCTCACTTGGAGTGAGACTCTCAGTAGGCTCTCAGTAGGCTCTCAGTAGGCTCTCAGTACTCAGTAGAGAACAAAGAAAAGCCCTTTTTCAGAGGCCGCACAGATTTTTGAACGTTGAATTTATCCCCGACCGGGCATAAAAGATCATTCTTAATACGCCATATCCCGCCAGGGCAAAAATGTATCAAAACCTTTACCGGCAAAATAGGCCCGCGTATCTGCCTCGGAGCGATTGCTCGTTGCCAGCACAAAATCGCCGCCCCAGGCGCCGAGGCTTTTTACCTCACCCCAGAAATCACTGAAATACAGGTCTTTGGCCCGTGTCAAGCCGATTGCACTGCCGATCAGCGTTTCGTGCGCCGTGATGATCTCATCCAGCGTTTCCAGACTGCCGGCCTTTATGAACCTTTCCGTCAACCGGCTGACTTCCCTGATGAGTGCATGGCTGATCGGCATGCTGTCGCGATACCGGGCAATGCCTTTGCGGCTGTCCTGTTTTCTGCCCAGGTGCACGAAATACATCCGGTCGCTGAAAAGCGGTTGCCAGTAAATCTCCTGCACAAGCGCTGCGGTTCCGGTCCGCTGATAGATCAACGGACCACCGGCATAGGCACAGGCGATGTCATAACCCGAGCCGCCCAGCGTATCGGAAAGCAAACGGTAGGGATCGACACCGGCCCATTTGGCCACGGCTGCGATCAGCGTGCTGCTGGTGCCGAGGCCCCAGTTGCGGGGAAAGTCGACCCGCGTGCTGACCTGCCACCCGGTTGCCGCCCGCAAAAAATCCGGCTGCTGTTTTTGGCAGGCCCGAAGGATATCCAAAAGGGTTTGAGCCGTTTGGGCATCGGTAGCGGTGCGTATATCGGTATCCGGCAGGCTGAATTCCGCTTCAAACCAGGTAGAATCGTCCGGATCCTTGCTTGTCCATATAAGTCCGTCGGAGTGATCGCCGGCCCTGACCAGCAGCGACTGTCCGTACCGGGCAGGAATGGCCAGCGCTTTGGCGCCGTCAAGCACGAAGTATTCCCCGGTGAGCAGGAGTTTACCCTTGGCATGGGTTTCAAAAATGCTGTGCCGGGTTAACATGATCGATATGGTGTTATGGTGAAATGGACTGATTACTTCAAAGGCCGTTTCACGGCTACTGAAAAACACCCGCTGCTTCAAACCCCGCCGCCCGCAGATGATCCCAAAAAGCGGGGTACGACTTGGCGACAACCGACGGGTTTTCGATTTCAAGGGGATGAAAAAGTGCCAGCGGTGCGAAAGACATGGCCATTCGATGGTCGCCATAGGTTGCGAAACGGGGCATTTTCGGCCACTGTGCTTTTCCTGCTGTGCGGAAAAAGACCTTTTCAGGTGTGCTGCCGGGTTGTTCAACGAACCCCACACCGATTTTGGCCAGTTCGTGTTGCAAGGCCGCAATGCGGTCGGTTTCTTTTACATACAGCGTTTCCAGACCGCTGAACAATCCATTTATCCCCAAACCGGCGCATACAACGGCCAGGGTTTGGGCAATGTCGGGGCACTCGGTAAAGTCCCGGCGAAACTCCGGGGTTGGCGCCGCACCCGTTTTGCTTAGCCGAAGCGCCGTACCCGCTTCTGAAGGCTTTGCCGTATGCACACCAAACTGCCGCATCATATCGATCAACATCGAATCGCCCTGCCAACTATCGGTAAAAAGGCCATGCAGGTATAAATCCACGTCGCCGGCAAAAGCCGCCATAGCGTACCAGTAGGATGCCGCCGACCAGTCGGCCTCGATGGTAAATGCGCGGGCATGGTATTGACCTGGTTCCACCACGATGCTATCGCCCTTCCAGTCGGCCTGCGCGCCGAAATACCGCATCAACTTCAGGGTCATGTCGAGGTAGGGCCTGGAAACCAGCCTGCCCGTCGGGATCAGTTCGAGTCCGCCGGGCAGGTGCGGACCGATCAGCAGCAGGGCAGACAGAAACTGACTGCTGGTGCCGGCGCTGATCCGGACGGTTTTGCGGTCAGCACCGGCGTGCTGCATTTCCCCGATCTTCAAAGGCGGGTACCCCTCCTTTTCCAGGTATTCGATATTGGCGCCGATAGTCCGCAAGGCCGCAACCAGGCCGCCGACGGGTCGCTCGCGCATACGCGCGGAGCCATCGAGCACCTGCACACCGGGCTGAATGGCGAGGTAGGCGGTGAGAAAACGAAACGTCGTGCCTGCATCGCCGGCATCATAAGCGCCATCAGTTTGTGTCAGCAATCGTTGCAGCGTGCGGGTGTCTTTTGAGGAAGACAGGTTGGCGAGATGCGCTGCGGGATCGGCGCCGGCAAGTGCCAGCACGATGAGCGCGCGGTTGCTGATGCTTTTCGAGCCGTCGAGCACAATGTCGCCCCGGAGCGACCGGTCAGGTTTGGATAGTCGCAGAAATTCCATCGGGTTGCAAAGAACGCCAAAATCTGTGCATCTTGCAGCATGACATTTGCCGACCGCATCATTGCTTTTAACCGAACCCTGCGGGTACCGGATATTGCCTTGCCTGCGGGCTTCGGGTGGTTGTTTCCCTACGACAACCCCGGTACTATGGAGGCGCTGACGGCTTTTTACCGAAAATATTACACTGATAATCAGCCGCGTACCTTTATTTTCGGGATCAACCCCGGGCGTTTTGGCGCGGGTGTGACGGGCGTTCCGTTTACCGACCCGATCCGGCTGGAGACCGAATGTGGCATTGAAAACGACTTCGCGAAAAAACAGGAACTATCGTCGGCATTCGTATGGCAGTTTATCCACGCCTACGGTGGGCCGGTTGCCTTTTGCCGCGATTTTTACATCACCTCGCTGTCGCCGCTGGGCTTTGTGAAGGATGGGAAAAACATCAATTACTACGACGACCGAACCCTGCAACAGGCGTCCACACCTTTTATCCTGTGGAACATACGCACCCAACTCGACCTGGGCGGTCGCCGGGAAACGGCGCTTTGTCTCGGCGAAGGGCAGAACTACGCCTGTTTCAAAAAAATTAACGCCGAACACGGCTTTTTCAGGGAGATCGTGCCGCTCCCGCATCCGCGCTGGATCATGCAGTACCGAAGGAAACGCGTGGATGAGTTTACGGCGCTTTATGTTGCCGCATTAAAGGCCGCGACCTGAACGTTACTGTTGGATAACAAAAACTTACGCCATATCTTTATTTGCTTTCACTGTTCAACCTAAACCAGCAATCAAATGAAACAACTTCCTGTCCTGATCTTGTTGCTTTTTGCCTGTTCCCTTTGCGCGCAAAACGATGCCGAACCACCCCTGACGCCTTCCGTTTTTTCAGTCTGGTCGCAACGCATGGACCTGTCGGCCTATATTGGTAAAAAATACCGGCTCACGGTAGCCATACGGGCACTGCCCGGCAACCAGGAAGCCTTTGCCGTGGCGTTCATACGCAACGAAGTGCCAGAGGGCGGGTTGCGTGCATGGACATTCATGGACAATATGATGGACCGGCCCGTGCGCGACAGCACATGGAAAACCTATACGCTCGAATATTCGGTCGACAAGAACGCCCCCTGGATCGGGTTCGGCGTGCTGGCCTATTCCAACGGACAATTTTTCTACGACGACATGCATCTATCCATCGAAAAGGAGGCCGGAGAATGGACAGAACTGCCTGTCCCGAACGGCAACTTCGAAAATGACGAGATCGATCCCTGGCAACAAACCGCACAGGGCGTGCCGGTGCGTGTACTTGGCGCAAAGGCAATAGCCGACAGCCGGGCGCCTTTTGAAGGCAAGCAGTGCCTGATGATCGAGAACCGGTTTCTCAAAAAATGACAAAAGTCCTGCATACCCCCAACCTAAACATCAAATCCTCTTGTCTTGAGGAAAGGAATCAAAAACATTCATCCTATAATTCAAGACATGAGATACATTCAAGTTTTAGCCGTCGCGATCATCCTTTTGGGAGCCTTTTCGGCATGTAAAAAGGAGAAAAAAGCCATTTCGCAACCCGATTGCGACAACCTTATCGCCGGCTTGTCAGACATTAACCCCAATGTGGTGACCGGCGAAATCAACAAACTCACAGTTGATCTGGATTCCAATCCTGTTCCGGGCGATCCTGGCGGGCACGAAGCAAACCTGCAAATACTGGCCGACAGGCTGATGGCGGCGTGCAGCGATTTGACTGCAATCGAATTTTGCTATGAATGTGTCCTTAGCCTGCCGCCACAATCCGAAATGACCATCACGATTTTGGATTCATCCGGGAATACGGTGCAGCGCAAGGTCAATTTTATGACGCCGGGCAACGGTGTTTTAGAAGCCGTGTGGGTACACGAATAACTTTTGCAGCGCGAAATGGTTATGTTTGTTACTCCAAAAATTTTTATTCACAACAGACAAACGCCATGCTCGACCAACGCATCATCAACCTGTACGACGAGTACACCCACAAACCCCTTTCCAGGCAGGAGTTTTTGAAAAGGCTCGCACTGTTGGTCGGCAGCACCTCTGCTGCCCTGTCCATGCTGCCCATGCTGGAGTCCGATTACAGGAAATCGGTCGCTGCCGGCAATGACAGCGGTCTGTTTACCGAATACATTTCCTGGCAGGGTGTTAACGGCGAAATGAAAGCCTACGTGGCGCGACCGGAGGCGGAAAAACCCTACGCAGCTGTGGTGGTGATGCACGAAAACAGGGGCCTGAACGCCCATATTGAAGACGTGGCCCGGCGTGCCGCGCAGGCCGGCTTTCTCGCTGTTGCGCCCAATGCACTCGCGCCGCTTGGCGGCACACCCGCCGACGAGGATAGGGCCCGCGAACTGTTCAAGGAACTGAAAGCGGAGGACAACCTGCAAAATTTTATCGCTGTTTTCGATCAACTGACGCCCCGCAAGGATTGCAACGGCAACTTCGGCTGCGTCGGTTTTTGCTGGGGCGGAGCTATGGCCAACAGTCTGGCGGTGAACGTACCCGCACTCAAGGCAGCCGTCGCTTTCTACGGCCGGCAGCCCGATGCTGCAGATGTACCAAAGATAAAGGCCGCCGTTCAACTGCATTACGCCGGACTCGACGAGCGCATCAACGCGGGCATGGCGGCCTATGAGGAAGCGTTGAAAACAGCCGGAATTGAATATGAGCAATACGTGTATGAAGGTGTAAACCACGCGTTCCACAACGATACCTCCGAGGCCCGCTACAACGAAGCCGCTGCTACCCTTGCCTGGCAGCGCACGCTGGCGTTTTTTGAGCGGCACTTGAAATAGGAGCCAGTCAGACAGTCCAAAATTGTATTCCCGCTCTTAACTTTGTGAAAAATGTACCAATTATGGTTACCAAACAGGCTGTAAAAAAAGATATCGAAGCCAATCTGGCAAATATTTCCCGATTGGGGGTTTCCAGAATTGGCCTGTTCGGATCGCTGGTACGCAATGAACAGACAGCAGACAGCGATATTGACATTTTGGTTGACTTTAAGGAGGGGCAGGAGACATTTGACAATTTTATAAATATTTGCAATTTATTGGAAACACTTTTTCAGCATAACAAAGTTGATGTGGTTACCCTGAACGGCCTAAGTCCGCATATTGGCCCTTACATTCTCAAAGAAGTTGAATATGTCGGTGGCGCCAACTGAATACTTAAGGCATATGCTCGACGAGTGCGCATTTATAATCTCTGTGATTACACCGGAGACCACAAAGGAGCAGCTACTCGAAAATGAAACGCTAAAACGGGCCGTTGTCAGGAGTATTGAAATCATTGGCGAAGCATCCAAGAAAATACCTGCCGATCAAAAATTGCTTTGGAGTCACATAGAGTGGAAAAATATCGCGGGCATGCGCGACAAACTGATCCATGATTATTTCGGCGTCAACTATTCTATCGTATGGGATGTAGCCAGAAATAAAATTCCCGATCTGAAAATTCAGATCGAAGTGATCCTCCAATCCTTTGAAAAAAAATAATGTTTACGTTTTGCCGCGACCGTTTCTATTCTTGCCCGGCAGTGCACGCTGGCGTTTTTTGAGCGGCACTTGAAATAGTTCCCCCTGCCTTTTACTACCTTTGCGCCCGCATTTTACCAACCCTCAACTTGTTGCATTGTTGCATTGTTAGATTGCCGGATTGTTAGATTGCCGGATTTTTCCACCCCGTAAACCCTAAACCCGCCCAACCATCTCAACCATTCATATCCATGCAAGTCAAAGAATTTCTGAAAAAACTCGGTCTCAAAACCCGCAACCAGGGCGCCTCGACCGGTCTCAACGATATAACCGGAAGCCGCCGCTACCTCGAATCGTATTCACCGGTCGACGGCCAATATATCGGTTCGGTCAGCATCACGACCCGCGAGCAGTACGACCAGGTGATCCTGTCCGCCGAACAGGCCTTCAAGGTGTGGCGCGAAATGCCGGCGCCCAAGCGCGGCGAAATCGTGCGCCAGTTCGGCGACGTGCTGCGCCAATACAAAGACCCGCTGGGCCGACTGGTGAGTTACGAAATGGGGAAAAGCCTTCAGGAAGGCTGGGGTGAAGTGCAGGAAATGATCGATATCTGCGATTTTGCCGTAGGGCTCTCGCGCCAATTGTACGGACTGACCATGCACAGCGAACGCCCGGGGCACCGCATGTACGAACAATGGCACCCGCTGGGCATCGTAGGGATTATCTCCGCATTCAATTTTCCGGTAGCCGTGTGGTCGTGGAACGCCTGTATTGCCTGGGTATGCGGCGACGTGTGTGTGTGGAAAGCGTCGGAAAAAACGCCGCTCTGCTCTATCGCCTGCCAACACCTTTTCCAGAAAGTACTGAAAGCCAATGACCTGCCGGAAGGCATCAGTTGCATCATCAACGGCGACTATAAAGTCGGCGAATTCATGACCAAAGACCCGCGTGTGGCGCTCGTGAGCGCTACGGGCAGCGACGTATGGGCAAGATCGTGGGTCAGGCCGTCGCGCAGCGCCTGGGTCGAAGCCTGCTCGAACTCGGTGGCAATAACGCCATCATCATCACGCCCTCGGCGGATATGAAAATGGTGCTGACGGGTGCGGTATTTGGTGCCGTAGGCACCGCCGGGCAACGCTGCACCTCAACGCGGCGACTCATTATCCACGAAAGTGTGTATGATCAGGTAAAAAACACCCTTGCCAAAGCGTACCCCCAACTGCGCATCGGCGATCCGCTCGACCCCGCCAACCACGTGGGTCCGCTGATCGACAAACTCGCAGTGGAGCATTACCTGCACGCTATCAGTGAAGTAAAAAAGCAAAAAGGAAAATTCGTTGTGGAAGGCGGCGTGCTCACCGGTCCCGGCTACGAAAGCGGTTGCTATGTGAAGCCCTGCATTGCTGAAGTGGAAAACCACTGGGATATTGTGCAACACGAAACCTTCGCGCCGATCCTGTACCTGATCAAATACAAAACCCTCGAAGAGGCCATCGCGCTGCAAAACGGCGTACCGCAGGGTCTTTCATCGGCTATTATGACCACCAACCTGCGCGAGGCCGAGCGTTTCCTGACCGCAGCAGGCTCCGACTGCGGCATCGCCAACGTAAATATCGGCACCTCGGGCGCTGAAATCGGCGGGGCGTTCGGCGGCGAAAAAGAAACCGGCGGCGGCCGTGAATCGGGCTCCGACGCCTGGAAAGCGTATATGCGGCGACAGACCAATACGATCAACTATTCGGAGTCGCTGCCGCTGGCACAGGGGATCAGGTTTGATTTTTGATGCCCGATGAGCCGGCGTACAACGGACCTCCAGGTCCGTGCTTTGTGCGCCGTCTCGCCGGATTGGGAAATCCGGCGTACACATCAAAAAAGCCGTTTGACGATAGGTCAAGCGGCTTTTTTATTTTATTCATTATCAGCATATTATCATAAATTAAACTAAAATTTCGTTTTATAACTAAAAAATAGTTGTAAAACTTAATTTTAGTTCTCACCTTTGTCCCGGACAAATCAAAACCACATCATGCGCCGACTCACACATAAGGAAGAAGAGATCATGACCATCCTCTGGCGGCTGGAGCACGCTTTTGTAAACGACATTCTGGAGCACCTGGAGGACAAACCGCCATACAACACCGTTTCGTCCATTGTGCGCAAACTGGTGGCCGAGGGGCTGGTTGGCTACGAGTCGTTTGGAAAAACGCACCGGTATTTTCCCATCCTGAAAAAGGAAGACTACCGCGCCAACGCTTTCCGGAGTTTTATGGACAACTATTTCGGCGGCTCGCCGTCGGCACTGCTGTCCTATTTCGTCAGGGAAGAAAATGTAGCGCCCGACGACCTGAACCGCTTGCTGGAAGAGATCAAAAAGGCTGAACAGACCGACTAAGGTACCGACAAGGTACCGACAAGGTACCGGCGGCTTTAGCCGCCGAAAACAAAGCCCTTAACCATTATCTTTTACACGCCTCTTTCGGCGGCTAAAGCCGCCGGTACCTTAGTCGGTTAACATGCACTAACCTGTTACATCGTACTCGCATGACTATCCAATACATTCTCGAATCGGCTTTTTGTCTCGCCTGTCTATACGGCTTTTACTGGCTGGCGCTGCAACGCGAGACCTTTTTTCAATGGAACCGGGTTTACCTGCTGCTGTCGCCAATCCTGGCGCTCGGCCTGCCCGCCCTGAAGATTCAACTGACAAAGGAGTCTCCCGCAATGGCAAATACCTTGCAGGCTAACGGTCCGGCTATTGACCTGCCGGTCATAGTCGAGCAGGTGCAACAGGCGCCTGTGGCCGTTCGCCATACCCTGACGCAGCCAGTAGCGGAAGGCTGGTCCGTTTCGCTGGGAGAATGCTTGTGGTGGATATACCTGGCCGGTGCGGGACTGCTGCTCATCCGGCTGGCGATACATGCCTGGTACCTGCTGCGCATGATCCGCCGCTGCCGGAAGGCACAGTCCGGAAATGTCGACGTGATGGTGTCGGACCAGGAAACGCTTCCCCTGGCTTCTTTCTTTGGATTTGTCTTGTGGAACCATGAAAACCAACTATCTGAAGATCAAAAACTATTGCTGGAACACGAACTGGTGCACGTCCGGCAGTGGCACAGCCTCGATGTGCTGTTGATGGAGATCATGCTGATCGTGCAGTGGTTCAATCCGCTCATGCATGCTTTCCGGCGCAGCCTCTGTGCCGTACACGAATATATCGCCGACGACTGTGTGGTGCGCAACACCCGGCAGCGGTATGCCTATGCAACCTTGTTGGTTCAACACCAGAAAACCGGGCAAAGGGCCCGACCCGGTTTGGTGAATACTTTTCATTCACTTATTAAACATCGCCTTATCATGCTTGCCAAACGTCCTTCCCGGCCCTTATCCCGGGCCAAATATCTCCTTGCCATCCCCTTGTTTGCCACCCTGATGCTGCTCTTTTCGTTCCGGTTCATTGAAAAACTGCCGGCTGCCGCGCCATTCATGGAAGCCGTTAAAAAAGCGGACGCATTTGCCGGCACACTCAGCGAAGTGACCATTATTGCGGAAAAAATTGCACCTGCCGAGCAGACACCTTATATTTTTTACTGGGGCGCCGTACAGTGCAGGATTATGCACGACACCGGAAACGACACCTGGTTCGGTCAGGCCGACCTGTCGCCGGAAGAATTTCGCGAAGCGATCAAACGCGAACCGCGCATCTGGAACGGAAAGTCGCTCGAACAACACCTGTCGCTGACAATCCATACTTTTTCCGTTAAAAGCGATTACAACGACGAGTCGGTGTATGAAAAAAAACGCCTGGAACTCGACAATTTTATCGGCACACTTCAACAACACGACTATGTCGAACTCGAGCAGGTAAGTCTGCCCAACGGCAAAACAGCTACCATACGCCTTTCTTTCGGGGCTGCCGTACCAGGCTGGTTGATCCGGGAAAAGGCAGGCAGCACGAACTGGATGGAAAATCCGGATATATTGTTTGAAACATTGCCCGAAATCAGCTGGGGGCAGGAGGGTGCTGCGATATACGATCAGGACCGGCAGTTCTATACCCTGCGGGAATTCTGGTCGATTGTGGACACCCGGCCGACGATGACGTTGCCCCCGGGCGCCTATGAAGAGATGAGGGGCGATACGGTGACCGGCGTTCTGCCCGGCGGGAAAGTCCTGCTGAACCGGGTGCGTATGATGATCGTCCGACCGGGAAAGGAAATATCCATACTGTCGAAGATGACCGATACCGATCTTTCATTCGACCAGGTACGCGAGTCGCTGGAACTGAAACGCGACCTGATTGCGCCCGAAACCGTGGTACTGTTCTACTGGAGCAGGCCCGGCGAGCCTGGTCAAAGCTGGGTCAACAGTAAACTGATGGCGTCCTTTACCCTGGTGCCTGAAGGCGATCCGCGTTTGGCCCTGCATCGCAGCGAGCAGCGGGATTACCGCTTCGAGTGGGGCGATTTTTCCGCTACGTTCATGCACCAGTACGCCCGCAGTTTCCGGTTGTCAGAAAATCAGCACATCGCTGCCGACAGACCCCTGGAGGTAGTTAATAACGCCCTGACAGCCAGACAGGTTTTGAGGACGCTGTATTTGACACCCCGCTTGTTCGAGAACCAAACGGCGATCGAATGGCGAAACTTTACCCTTGATTTCAACGGATACAACGTACTCGTGGACCAAAACGGCGTGCCGGAGGAAATGGTCCGGCGTATGGAAAGCCGGTTAAAGCCGGGCGACAAAGTCAGGATAACTGCTTTACAGGCATCAAACGGGGTTAACCTGCTCAACGCGTCCATCGTACTGGAAATCCGCTCGGAAGACCCAAAGCCTCCGCTCGCCGGAGGCAGCGCATCGCCGCTGTACTTCCAGTGGGGCGATTTTTCCCAGGTGATGCGCAGCAATTTTACGCGCAACCGCATTTACCGGGAGGGTGATGGCGACACGGTCACGTACCTCACCTACAGCGTAAAAGATGTGAAAAAGATGCTGTTGCAGAAACCGCTTGTTCTGGAAGACGACAAGCCTGTCAAAGGGCTGCGGTTCTATGTCACCTGCGGCTCGCTTGGGGCGTACATCACCGACGAAGGGTTTCCTCCTGACCTTGCGGAAAAATTTCAAAAGGAGGTCCGCTACGGGCGTTCCCTTATCATCACCGGCTTCAGCGGCAAAGGCATGGATTTGCGCGGACTAACGCTGTCTTTTTTCCCGTACGCCGACGACAATCCACCGAAAAACGCCGAGCCGGGCAAAGCGTCCCCGTATGCCTTCCCGACCGAACTCTTCCTTTCCATCGCCCCCAATCCGGCGTCTCTGAGCGAGGTCGTCACTATTGCATTCGACCTGCCAAAGGCGGCCAAAGCCACCCTGATCATTACCAATGCAAAAGGTCAGGTGCTGTGGAACCAGACCCGGCATTACCAGTTGGGTACTTTTTCCGAAAACTTCGGCGTAGAGCAACTCAAATCGAGGGGCACGTTTTTTGCTACGCTTGAAACGCCGTACGGGAAAGTGTCGCAGCAGTTTGTGGTGGAGTAAGGTTTTTGACAGGAATAGTAAAATGTAAAGGGTTTAGAGGAGCGTTCCTCTAAACCCTTTACATTTTCTAATCCCAGGAGCCTGTTCAAAGTCCTTTAGGTTTCTTCAGTGTAAACACCCGGGCGATATTAAACCCGAAGCGGACGCCGCTCAGCATTTTGCCGGAGGCATCCTTGAAAAACCAGTCTTCCGGTGTTTCCGTGATAAAACCTTTGTAGGTCATGTCCTGCGCGTTGGTGAAATGCATCGAGAACACGTGGCCGCCCGTTTCGATCTCGAAGCCAACAGACAAGCAGTTGGCAAAATCCTGGCTGATCTGGCCGTCGGGCACGTAGTAATACTCCACGTTAAATGTGAGGCGCCGGGTAAGTTTGATGCGACCGGCGCCGCCGATGGCAAACACATCGTTTTTATCATCGGGGGTGGGCACGAGGTTGCGGTGCACCAGGGTAGGCATGAGTTGCAGCGACAGGCTTTCGTTGAACTTGCGCGCGATGAGCAACTGGTGGGTGTAGTACAGCCGCGAACTGAAAGTGTACTCCCGCTCGGTATTTTGAAATTTGAGCGTCCGGATTTGCCCGTCGATCAGGTATGACAGCGATATGGGCATGTTGCGTTTGCCGGTGCTCTGTCGCAGCAACTTGTACTTTGCAAAGCCGTCGATCAATTTCTCCCGGCCGCCGCGGCCCACACCGACCATCAGCCGGTCGGTAATACCGTAGTCCAGACCGATACGGATATTGGCGCCGTCGAGACCGAACATGTCGTACACGCCATTGCGAATCGGGTTGAACCGGTGCGATATTTTGGCATCCAGCACGCCGGCGCCGCAGTTCTCGACGGAGTGACCGTTTACGATACGCGTGGTTTTGAAGGTTGCCGTGGTGTAGTCGGTGGTTTCCTCTTCGCCCAACAGGGAAAGCAGGTCGTTCTGGGCATTCAGTACACTTGCCCCGAACAACAACGTCAGGAGCACGGGTAAGTAGATTTTTTTCATAAAAGATTGTTTTTCTTTGATGTAAGCAGCAGTGTTTCCGGTCAGTTGCCTTTCTTCATGGGGTTGAGTGTGGCGTCTACCGTGATTTTGATGTCGTTTGAAATATTGGCCACTTTGGCGGCCTCGATCTTGATATTATAGTCGGTGCATTTCACCGTAAACTCGGAGAATATTTTCAGTGCGCCGTCGCCGACGGTGAGGGTACCGGATACTTCTATATCTTTCTCCACGCCGTGGATTTTCATCTTGCCCTTTACCTTGGCTTGATAGGCGCCGTCTTTACTCAGGTTGAGGTCGCTGAAATTGGTAATCGAACCTTTAAAGGTGGCATCCGGGTATTTCGACGACTCCATATAGTTCTCGTTGAAGTGCTCCTGCATGAGCGCCTTTTCGAACAAAAACCCTTTGATGAGCACTTTCCACTCCATGGCGCCGGAGGCAGCATCGAGCACTGCCGTTCCGCTTTTGCTCACCGCTTCAATTTTTTCCATGGAAGCGTCGGAAAAGAATTTCACTTTGGCGTCGCGGGTAAAAAATTTCTGGGAAAACGCCGGAGCGCTAAAGGCGATGAGTGCAGCAAACAGCAAGAGTCGTTTTTGCATGATAACCGGATTTGATGAACGAATAGTTTTTTCTTTTACTTTACCTCTACACAGCGGGTCAGTTGAACGTCGAAGTTGAGGCCGGTGCAGTTGCCTTTGAAGGTAACCGTTTCACCCTCGGTAAACTCCGAGCGCGGGTGCTTGCTCAGGGGGTCGAGTTCGCACAGTACACCAAAATCGCTTCCGGTGTTGAGGCTGACTTTAACGGTGCCGTCTTCGGCTTTGGTCGTTTCTTTTACCTTGCCGCTGACTGCGATCATCTTGTCCAGGTACTTGGCATTGGCGGCCGTTTCGTCGGCACTGTACTCGTTGAACAGCGCCGCAGCATCGATCGCCAGGTCGGCCTTGGCGGTTTGCATATCGACGTGGGGTTTGTTCCAGAGATAGTAACCGATTGCGCCGCCGGCAAAGGCGACAGCCAGGAGCAGATAAATGATACGTTTCATTGTAATATTGGTTGTGGTTCAAAAAAATCCTTGGCAATACCAGGCGCCGCGTCAGTTATTCGGGGCGCCGGCTTTGACCCAGGCTTCAATTTTTTGCCGGTTGCAAATTAGCATCAGGCCGGTTTGCGGCATCGGGTTGCCGGCGTTGTTGATCCGGTCGAGCAATGCACCGCTCATCGCAACGGCTTTGAATTCTGCGTGCGTCTCAAAAGGAATGCCTGAAAACGAAGGAGAGGTTGAAATGTGGCATTCGTCGCAGTGATCCTGCATGATCTTTCTGATCTCCACGCTGTAACGCAAGTTGGCGGTATCGCACAAGGTAGTATCTGCACCGTACAGGTCTATCTCGTTGTCGTAATAGCAGGAGGAAGGCACGGAGACAACAAAGAGGATACCGGCAAGCAACCCGAAGGCTAAGATTGTTTCTTTCATGTTTTGAGAAAATACAATTTTGAGTTTTTAAGGCGCCAAAGGTAGTACTTCGCAGTAAAACCGGGACTTTCAATACCCTGCCTGGACTGTCTAAAAGACCATTTTGACAAAATCCGACTGTCGCCCTTGTATTTGACCGGTCAATTGTCCTGTGCACCGGCATTGATCCACGACTGTAATTTGGCGATGGTACAGTCGTCCAGTTTGGCGCCGCCTTTGGGCATCCAGTTGCTGGTACGCGTTACGACGTCGAGAAGCTTGCCATTTTGGACCTGTTGTTTGACATTGGCATAAGACGCGAGGTTGATGCCGCCCTGTGGGTTGCTGCCGCTGTGGCAACCCTGGCACCTGGCCTGAATCAGGGGCTGTACAAATACGCTGTACTGCACATTGGTGGTTTCGCAGGCGCCGTAGTTTTCATTACAACCGTTATTTTTGGCGCCTTGTTGCACCCATTTGCCAATGAGGTTGATCTGATCCTGCGACAGGGGCGGCTTGCCGTATGGCATCCGGTCGTCGGGGTCGCTGTCGAGCAAAACCCGCATCAGCTTGTTTTCGCCCCAGTTGTTGTCGGTCACGTGCTCCACCGTAGACAGCAGGGTTTGGTACGAAACGAGGACCACCCTTCCTGACGGTCGGCGGCATTGTGGCACCCCGATTCCGTGCAATTGGAGACCAGGAGCGGCAATATCTGGTTTTGAAAATATACGGAATCGGGATCGCACAAAATGCCGGAACCGTTGTTTCCGTTGGGACCTGTACCCGGGCCGCCCGGATTTTGGGTCGTATCCGTCGGATTGGGGTCGCCGGTCAGGAGGGGTTCGTGTTTACAGGAAGGTGTGGAAAGGCCGATGATAAGGGCCGCAAGTAAAATGGGGAGCGCAAATTGCTGCATAGTCAGAACAAATTAACGAAGGCGGGTGTTGGGAAGAACCAATTTATGAGTCGTATTAACGCAAATCTACCCGGCCACACAGGATACGGGGCCATATTTTTTACCGAACCCGGAAAATCAGTTGCTGAACATGGATAAAAAGGATTGGAAGTCCCGTTTGCGCCATCTTGGAATGGCGGGCATCTTGTTTTTTACCGTTAAAGGTATCATCACCCTGACGGCCGGCGCCTGGTTGCTGAACTGGCTGGGTTGCGGGGATTAGGTGGCGGCGCCCTGTCCTTATTTTCAAAAATTTGTTTTAAAAGTCGCCGGTTTTTTGCAAATTTGCGCCCTTATGCTTTTGCCTAATGTCAGAGATGATTTTGAACGATAAAAAACAAAGCGCTTCAGAGGAAACCGATCTTGTCGACCTTGATCATATCACCATTAAGGGCGCCCGAACCAATAATCTGCGCAACGTCGACCTGCGTATCCCCAAGAATAAACTGGTGGTCGTAACGGGTGTTTCCGGCTCCGGAAAATCGAGCATTACGATGGATACCCTCTACGCTGAAGGCCAGCGACGCTACGTGGAAAGCTTGTCCAGCTATGCCCGGCAGTTCCTCGGACGCATGAAAAAACCCGATGTTGACTATATCCGGGGCATTTGTCCCGCCATCGCCATCGAACAGCGCGTCACCACCGGCAACACCCGCTCCACCGTGGGCAGCATGACCGAGGTGTACGATTTTCTGCGCCTGTTGTACGCCCGAATCGGAAAATTTTACTCGCCGGTATCGGGGGAGATCGTGAAAAAACACGAAGTGTCCGACGTCATCGACCACATCCGGCAACTGCCGGAAGGCGCGCGCGGACTCGTGCTGATTCCATTCAGTAAAAAATACAAGGAGCGCACGCTCGGCCAGGAATTAAACCTTTTGTTGCAAAAAGGCTATACCCGCCTGCAATTCGGCGAGGAGACCCTCCGCATCGAGGATGTACTCGACGGCTCCGAAAAACGCTTCGATACCGGGCAACCTGCGTATACGTTCAGCGACCGGGATTTGTACGTTCTGATCGACCGATTCGTCCACTCCGGTATGGAGGAAAGCGACTGGATGCGTTTGGCCGACTCGATCAACACCGCTTTTTTTGAAAGCGAAGGCGAATGTGTTATTCAGACGGTGGACGGTGGACGGTCTACCGTTTTCAACAACCGTTTCGAACTCGACGGCATACAGTTTCCGGAACCGACTCCGCAGCTGTTCAACTACAACAACCCCTACGGCGCCTGCCCTACCTGCGAAGGATACGGGCGTATCCTGGGCGTCGACCGCGATAAGGTGGTGCCGGACAAGACCAAATCGGTATACGATGGCGCGCTGGCGCCCTGGAAAGGAGAAAAATACGGCGAATGGCTCAGCGCATTCCTCAAAAACGCGCACCGCTTCGACTTCCCCGTCCACACGCCTTTCGAGCATCTGAGCAAAGAACAGATCAAACTGTTGTGGAGCGGAAACCAGTATTTTGAGGGTGTCGACGCCTTTTTTAAGGAACTGGAAAGCAAAACCTACAAAATACAAAACCGCGTCACGCTGGCACGTTACCGCGGTCGCACCGTATGCCCTACCTGCGACGGCGGGCGGCTTCGGCAGGAAGCGCTTTGTGTAAAAATCAGCGGCAGGAATATCTCTGAACTTACCGGCGAACCCCTTGATGAGGTGCTGTCGTTCTTCGAAACCCTCGAACTCAGCGAACACGACCGGCAGGTGGCCAAACGGCTGCTGCTCGAAGTACACAACCGCCTGAAATTCATGGTCGAACTCGGCCTTGGGTACCTGACCCTCGACCGCATATCCAATACACTTTCGGGCGGCGAGACACAGCGCATCCACCTCACCCGTACCCTCGGCAGCAACCTGACCGCCTCGATGTACCTGCTCGACGAACCCTCCGTCGGTCTGCACCCCCGCGATACCGGTCGACTGGTGAAAGTATTGAAAGAACTGCGCGACCTGGGCAACACGGTTGTTGTGGTCGAGCACGAGGAGGAAGTCATCAAAAATGCCGATTATATGGTCGACATGGGCCCCGAAGCAGGTGTACATGGCGGCAATGTGGTGTATGCCGGCGATTTTTCCAGGATCAATACCGCAGCGCCGGAAAGCCTGACAGCCAAATATATGTCGGGCAAAATGGCGATCCGGACACCCGGCAGCCGGCGGTCAACCCGTGAGTTCCTGACCCTGAGAGGCGCCCGGCAGCACAACCTGAAAAATGTGGATGTCCGGATACCCCTGCACTGCCTCACGGTGGTGAGCGGCGTGTCGGGTTCGGGCAAAACCACACTGGTTCGCGATATCCTGTACCCCGCGCTGATGCAACACCTGCCCGACAACCCCGGCAAGCAACCCGGCCTGTTCGACGGACTGGATGGAAACGTAAAAAGGGTGTCGCGCGTGGAGTTTATCAACCAGAGCCCCATCGGGAAAAGCAGTCGCTCCAACCCCGTCACTTACGTAAAAGCGTACGATTATATCCGCGACCTGTTTGCGGGACAGCAACTCTCCAAAATTCGCGGTTTTCAACCCAAACACTTCAGTTTTAACGTGGAGGGTGGGCGCTGCGAGACCTGCAAAGGTGAGGGCGAACAGGTGGTGGAAATGCAGTTCCTGGCCGATGTGCACCTCGAATGCGAAGAGTGCAAGGGGCGCCGGTTCAAACAGGAGGTGCTCGACGTGGAATACAAGGGCAAAACCATCTTCGATGTGCTGAACATGAGCATCGAGGAGGCGCTCGATTTTTTCAAGGGCAACAAGGAGATCATCGACCGCATCCGGCCGCTCAACGATGTGGGTCTCGGCTATGTACAACTCGGTCAGTCGTCGTCGACCCTGTCGGGCGGCGAGGCCCAGCGTGTCAAACTGGCATCTTTCCTGATTCGCGACAATGCCGGCGGACACATCTTCTTTATATTCGACGAACCCACTACCGGACTTCATTTTCACGACATCCAGAAATTGCTCGACGCCATCAACGCACTGGTGGAAAAAGGCCACAGCGTGCTGGTGGTGGAACACAATATGGAGGTCATCAAATCGGCCGACTGGGTCATCGACCTGGGCCCGGAAGGGGGAAAGGAAGGGGGCAACCTCGTGTATGAAGGCGCCCCCGAAGGTTTGGTCAAAGTGAAGGAAAGCCATACCGCCAGGTATCTGGCGGACAAACTGAAGTAGTGTTCCGCAACAAAAGCGTCAGGCTTCGGCTGCAGGCGCATCCGCTTCGCCCGCCGGGCGGGAGCGGCCCTTGCCCCAGCGCTGCATCACCTGCTCGCGCTCTTCCTGTGTCATATTATGCCAGCGTTCGCGCATGCCCTTGCGCATCCGCCAGCCCCGTCCACCCCGCCAGCCGCCACGGGAGAAGCCCCCTGTGAGCAGTCGGCCCAGGAACATCAGGCCTGCGGTTTGGATAAGGTCAAGCGTCGGCAGTCCGAAAAGCGGCGCAGCAAAAGCATTCCACAGCAGCATGGTCACGCCGGTGAATACAAAAAACAGGAGCAGTCCGAAAAAAACTGCTTTGGCTACCCATTGCCATCTTATGTGTTTCATAGTGAAGGTGATTTGTTAAGTGATTGGTTGAGAAAAACTTTGAGGTTCAGGCGCTTTCTCAGAGGACCCATTGGGCAAAATGTTCGCGGAGCCGAAGTACCGCATAGCGTTTCCGCGACAGGAGCGTATTGACAGGCACACCGGTTCGCCCGGCCAATTCCCGGAACGAAACATCGTAGAGTTCATGGGCAACGAACACCTCCCGCTGTTCGGGAGGCAGTTGATCCAGTACGCGTTCCAGTTCCGACCAGAATTCCTGCGTTTCCAGCAGGGTGTCGGGCAGGTTTTCTTCCAGCCAGTAATCGAACATCACTCCGGCTGATGCAGGGTCGTCGCCTTCGTCGCCGGAGTCGCCCGCCGGCGCAATCCTGCTGAACGGCACCGTTTTCTTTTTCCGGTAATAGTCTGTCACACGGTTGCGTGCGGCGGTAAACAGCCAGTTGCCGACCTGCTCAATCGAGTCGATATCTTCCTGCCGGGTCAACTGTAGCCATACATCCTGTGCGGCGTCTTCGGCAGCCTCCAGGTCGTCGATTTTCGAACGCACAAAGGCCAGCACCCGTTTGCCGTATTGTGCAAACCACCCTGTTATAGTACTGTCGCGTTGCCGTGTCACGAGGTCGAGTTCCAAGTTTTTGAACCTTTTATACAAGGCATGACGGATGAGTGAGCGGAATATTTTATCCGTGGGAAAAAATTTGAATGCCCTGGTGTGCGTCAACACAAATTGGGGTCTGTTTTCTCAAACCAATTTACTTTGAGCATAAAAAAAGGCGTCTCCGCCTGGAAGACGCCCCTTGCAGGGAATCGCCGGTTTCAGGATATCATCCCAAAACCAGGATCACCGGCTATTCTCCCCCGTCCTGCACCGCCAGGCCAACCGCTTTTTGTGCAATTTGCTCGCCGAGGGTAAAACCCTCATCGCAGTCAAAACGATAGTGAATACACCCGTAAAGACGCGAGAGTGCCGCTTCTTGTGCCTCTGCTTTGAAATAGGCGGCATCGGCTGGAAAGAAATGTCCCAGTACGGCAGCGCCGGCAGCCGAAAACCCGCTGTGTCCGGAGGGATACGAAGGGAAATTCGGAATCGGTACAATCGTCTTGATATCGGGGTTTATGTTGGTTGGCCGGGGGAAAAAGTAAAAATACTTGTTGTCCCACACGGCGATACCGGCATCTTCCATAGCCATGTTCAGGTATGCATATACGCGGGCGGCGCGCAGGGGACTCAGACGGGCGTCGTGGACAAAAGGTTCGGCGATCCAGTTCCAGTGGCCGGGCGGCGTGTAGGTACTGGTACCGTCGTCCCAACGCAGCGCGATATGCTGTTCGTCGCGGGTGGCGTCTTTGCTGAAATGCAGCACCTCATCGAGGGCATCCTGAAATTCGGCTGTGCCGACTGCGGGCGGCGCGGGCAGGCGGTAGGTGGTCTGTACTTCAGCCGTCGTGACCGTCCAGGGCTTAACGTAGCCGAAATTTGGGGCCAACATGGGTCGCGCCGGGTTTTCCAGGCTTTCCCAGATGGGTTTACCTGTTGCCGTTTGGGCAGCAGTGATGGAGTCCCAAACCGCCGGATTGCCGAGGGTGGCGCCCATGCCGTCGCTTTTTGCCCTGGCCAGGAAAATACCGGCGATTTTCCGGCCCAGCGAATCACCCGCTGCAAGGTCGCTCGATACGTTCATACCGGCCCAGAGACGGGTATTCTCGTGCTCCGTCGCCAACTGGGCAAGGTACGCCGCCTCATTCGGGAACATGGCTGTGAGCAGGGTCCGCGAAAATCCGGCAATCACCGCATCTTCTGACGGGTACGAGGGAACCGGTTGCACCGGCAGGTGCGTAGCGATGGATGCGTCGTAAGCAGAAGGCGCCATGCGGTCGTACTGGAATTTATAATGCCATGCTGCGACGAGTGCGTCGAAACTTCCTGCGCTCAGGTAGGCGTAGGCACGCACGGCATAGGGAGGCGTCGAAAGCGGGAAAAGCGGATACTGATCGGGATGTGCGGCGCTGGGTAGCGAATAGTACCCGTCCTCATTGGGTTTCGAAAAAATGAAATACTTGGCCGTCAGTTCCCGGGCCACCTGGTTCCAGCGGATAAATCCGTTGGTCGACCATTTGTTGATTTTGTCCATCTGGTCGGCGTTCGGGCTGGCACTGGCTGCTTTCAATGCTGCGAGTTCAGCCAGGTATTCCGGCGACGCAGGGTCTGCGGGCGCCGGCACTGCCACCTGGCCAGGCGAGGCCAGCAGAACCGTTTTCCAGGTACCGGCATCTTCGTCGATGGATCCGTATTCGAACGCATCGTAATTGATGTCGGGTGTAATGTCCTTGTTACAGGACGAAATAGCCATGAGCAGGCAGGCGCCGGCTGCCGCGATAAGGATCGCGTATTTTATGCTGTTGTTCATGATAATCCGGTTTGATGATGAAACGTGCTATTGAACGGCGCCGCCCTTTCCCCAGAGGGAAAACAGGTAATTGATGCCGACATTACCGAAAACAGACTGCCCGGCGTTTCTGCCGGAAAGCGTATAGCCTCCTGTAACGGAAAAATTGAGTCCTTTTGATTTGGAGAAATAGTAGTCGAAGCGGCCTGTGAGGGTAGCCGCATCCATGTCGTTCGACGGGAACCCGGGCTCCCAGGTCCGTATGTCGGAACCGCCAAGGGTGTTGACGGCGTTGAAATCAATCTCTGCCAGGATATGTGCATCGGTATAGCCGGCCGCCAGCGTCCAGTCGAATACATCGTCGACATTGATCTCATTCAGGTAATACGCATTGCCCTGGTCGTAGTAAAAGTCGCGGTGAATGTTCGGCACGTTCGAGCGGTAGGTATAGTTTGCGCGTGCGCCAAAGTAAAGCCCCATGTCCGTCTGGTATGCCGCCATCTGCCGGTACGACAGGTTGGTGGTACCGAAACCGAGGTTGAGCGGGGCAAAATCGACAAGGTACTTGCTGAGGGGTGTCGAAAAACCGAGATTGCCACCCAGTACGAGGTTCCCTTTACCCAGTCTGATCTCGGCAAATTTGCCTTTCAGGTTGAGGTTCAGGTCTTGCAGACCGCTTTGCCCGTTGAGGGTGCCCTGGCTGGCATGTGTGGTAATATAGGGCACACGGATGTGGACATTCAGCCGGTTTACGATGCCGAGCATAAAGCCGGCGCTGAACTGCCTGCGGCTTACGGTGCCGACGTTGCCGTTTTCCCGGCGCACGTCGCCTTCCCAGTATTTGCTCCAGGCGTCGTAGCCAATACCGACGCCGGCACATACGTCGCCGGAAGAAAGGAACTGCAGATCAGTCGGGGTCTGGGCAGACAAAGCAGCCGACAGCAGGAGCATCGGAATGAAGAGATAGCATTTTGTCATGAAAGAGGTGTTTGTTACTTGTTCGCTGCAAAATTCAGTATACCGGAAGCGTAAAGTCCTTAGTAATACCTTAGAATTTAAACAGCGGACCAAGCCCAAAACCTCAGGCCGTTTCCGGGTCGGGCAGATCAAACACATCCCCCTCCGCTGCGATGCCAACCTCAAAAGGAAAGGTCTCATCGCCCATTGCATTTTGGAGCAGTTCGCGGAGGCGCTGGTCTGTATGCGAGGGATCGTGGTGGAACAGCAGCAGTTTTTTTACCCCGGCAATGGTGGCAAACTTCAAGGCATCACCCATCGAACTGTGCCCCCAGCCTACACGAGGCTGGTATTCATCGGGTGTATACTGTGCATCGTGCAGGAGCAGATCGGCGCCATGAGCAAGTTCATATCCGGAAGTCCAGTCCTTTTCCTGCGGAAAATGCGAAGAGCCAAGGGCCGGCTCATGGTCCGGAATATAGGCCAGTACCGTATTTCCGCTTTCTATACGGTATCCCACCGTGGGTCCGGGGTGGCAGACATATGAAGAAGTGATGTGGAGCGGACCTATTTCGAAATTGCTTTGGTTGATCTCGATGATATTGGGCTGGCAGGGAAGGTCTTGCAGGCGGATCGGGAAAAGCGGGGGGGAGAGGTAGCGCTGCAGGCGGGTCAGCAAACTTTCGCGGGTGCTTGTCGGCCCCCAGATGTTCACCTGCATATTCGGATTGTAAAGCGGCATGAAAAAACCCAGTCCCATGATATGGTCGAGGTGCAAATGCGTCAGCAGAATATCAATGCGGGAAATACCGGACGGGAAGGCGTCGCCCAGCCGCCGAATGCCCGAACCGGCATCCAGGATGACCATCGTATCGCCCTGCCGTACTTCCACACAGGACGTATTTCCCCCGAAATCGTTGTTTTCGGGGCTGGGAGCGGGGATAGAGCCGCGTGTGCCCCAAATGGTTATTTTCATAACTCCCTGGTTTTCCAAAAAATAGCAACCGCCCCCAAAAAGCGATCGGGGCGACCGATTACCGGATATGCTGTCACCGAAATCTGGTTTCTTTGACCGCCGAGGCTTTCAATCCAGAAGGTACCGTGGTTAGGAAGCCGGCTCATCAGCGTCCTGACAAGCGGCAACTCCTCCGGGGCAAGGGCATTGCCCTGCTCGTCTACCGGCTTGAAAATAGTCGCCCATTCAGATACAGGCATCCTGCCGGTTTCTTCATAGCGCTTCCCCAGGAGTTCTTCCGCCGGTTCGTTATAAAACAGCAGGTTTCCTTCCGGGTCGGTCAGAAAGATTGGAATGGAAAGACAGTCGGCCAGCTGACGGCTTAAAATAATTTCAATTTGGTTGGCTGACATAGGTAAAAACTTGAGGGTGGGAATATTGACTTCGGGTTCCGGCAATTAAATCTCCTCAAAAGTAGCCTTTTTTCTAACGCAGCTTGCAATTTATGCCCTTTGCCTCCGCGAAGAAACCTCCACTGTGCCCTCAACGGGATATAAATTCAAAGGAGCTGTATATTTATTCGAAATTTTAACGCATACCTCTTTCCATGAATCCTGTCAAGTTTATTGCCCTTCCCAACCTGACCACCAAAAGGCTGGCCTTGCGGCAACTTTTTCCCGAAGATGATCGCGAGTTGTACGCCTTGCGCAGCGACGACCGGGTGAATCAGTACATCAACCGGCCCAAACCGGCATCCATAGAGGAGGTGCAGGCATTTATTCAGAACCTCAATGCAGGTGTGCAACATCGCGAATGGATGTACTGGGCCATCTCAAGGAGAACCGATTTCCGCCTGATCGGCACCATTTGCCTGTGGAATATAGTTGTCGAAACATCAACTGCCGAAATCGGCTACGAACTGAGCCCCGCAGTACAGGGGCAGGGCATTATGCTGGAAGCGCTGGAGGAGGTCATAGCTTTCGGTTTTCAGGCGATGAACCTGAAAAAAATTGAAGCCTGGACCCACCGCGAGAATACTGCATCCATCAGACTGCTGGAAAAAACCGGTTTTAAAGAAGATGAACAGGTAAAAGCCGGCAAACCGAACAATACTGACGAGCAGGAAATGATTACCTTTTCTTTGGGACGGTAGACGGTGGACGGTGGACGGGGTATATGAACAACATTGGAGAAAGGGGAGGTTCAATATTCTGTGTCAATACTCAGACGATATTTTATATTTATTTCATTTTCAAACATTTATAAACATCTGATTTGATGTAATGCATCTGTTTTTTGAACAGACTCCGGATAAACCACCCAAACCTGCAGGGACTTTTCAATAAACTGATAACTTTGCACAACCACCGTCTCCCGTCCACCGTCCACCGTCTCCCATCTCCCGTCCAGCGTAAAAAATGAAAGTCATAATTCCCGTTGCCGGCGCAGGTACGCGCCTTCGCCCACACACCTACACCCAGCCCAAGCCATTGATGCCCGTGGCGGGCAAGCCCATCATACGGTTTATTATAGATAAACTGGTAGAAGCGGGTATCGACGACTTTGTATTCGTCATAGGCTATCTGGGCGAAAAAATCCGGGATTATATCGAATCGGCTTACCCTGATCTGAAGACTGAATTCGTGTACCAGGAAAGCCGGGAAGGTTCGGCGCACGCGATATGGACGGCTCGGGAAACGTTTGAAGACGAAGATGAAATATTCATTGCGTTCGGCGATACGATCTTCGACGTAGACCTGAACCAGATGGTCGGCTGCGGCACCTCCTGTGTCGGCGTGAAAAAAGTCAGCGACCCGCGCGATTTCGGCGTGGCGGAAATAGATGAAAACGGCTACGCATCACGCATGATCGAAAAACCGCGCATCCCGAAGTCAAATATGGCCATTGTCGGGTTGTACAAGGTAAAAGAAGTACCGGTGCTGTTGCGCGCGATCGACCGCATGATTCAAAACGATATGCGGACGGTCGGAGAGTTCCAGTTGACCGACGCCCTGCAACTCATGATCGAGGAAAATGTGCGTTTTAAAACCCTGACGGTCAACAACTGGTTCGACTGCGGCCGCAAGGAAGTGCTGCTCGAAACCAACGCCATGCTGCTCAGCCGAAGGGGGTATGCCACCGACGATTTCAACCTGCCCGAGTTCGACAACACCATCTTTATTCACCCCGTAGCCGTGGGCGCCAACTGCAATATCGCCAACAGCATCATCGGCCCGAACGTAAGTGTGGGCGATAACGTGACTATCAATTACTCTATCGTTAAGGACAGCATCATCGGCAACTTTGCCGCGCTGGACAACGTGGTGCTGAACCACTCGGTAATCGGCAGCGACGCGGGTGTTCGGGGCATGAACCTGAGCCTGAATATCGGGGATAATACGGAGATTGATTTCGATTAGGCAGAGTGCTTTTCAAGCATGGCCGGCAATTCGCGCAAGGAGGACAGCAACCCGTCGTGGTCAAACAACTCCAGTTCAGCCCTTGAATGTGTACCGTTGACGACGGCCAGCGAAAACAGGCAACCGGCGTTTCTGCCTTCTGCCAGATCAACCGGCGTATCGCCGACCTTGACCACCTGCTGCGGATCGTCGATGCCGAACACGGACATGGCTTTTTGGATCATAAATGGCGCCGGGCGCCCCTGCGGCACTTCGTCGCTGGCGACGGAATAATCGATGACGGAACCTGGGCCGCCTTTGTAAGCGGCGTCGAGGCCGGCCAGCCAGCCCAGTTTGTCGAGGATGATATCGGTAACGGCGCGGTAAAATCCTGTATTGAGCGCGATCTTGATGTCGCGTTCGCGGCACCAGCGGAACACGTCGAGCGCACCTTCAGCGGGCTCCACTTCGTGGTTTCGGTAGTAATCTTCAAGGATGGCGCGAAAAACCCGGAACGATTCCTGCGCTTTTTGCGCAATAGCGTCAGCTGCGGCGCCCGCGCCCAGCTGCTCGCGCCACAGGATACCGAACACCTCCAGTTTGGAGACGCCCATCAGCGCGTTCAGCCGCGACCGATCGGCCGTAATTCCCTCCGCGCGGCAGGCTTCGGCGAAACAGTGGAGCACTTCGTCGTTGTCGCGTACGGTCGTGCCGGCCATGTCAAACATCACGAGGCGAACAGAAGGATTGGTCATTTTGTCCATTTTTGCCGGCTAAGGTAGCGGGCGTGGGATTAACCGTATTTTAAGTTTAGCGGCAGCGCCCACGCGATTTATTTACACAAAATTTAAGATGAATTAACAATACGGGACAGCGGATTAAATAATGGTTACTTCTGCATAAGCCATTCATTTTCAGGCGCCAACAGTTGTATGATTGTGGCAAATGCCGCTTACTATGTTCCGTTCCGAGTCTTTTGCGCGCCGCCTGGCAGTCGCCCCGCAGACGGTTTTTATTGCCACTGCGGGATTGGCCTCTTTCCTGGCGTATTGTTGCGTGTATGCGCTTCGCAAACCGTTCACAGCAGGCGTCTATGCGGGACTGGAACTGTGGGGTATCCAGTACAAGATCGTGCTGGTATTGGCGCAGGTAATGGGGTACGCATTGTCCAAATTTATCGGTATCCGGGTTATTTCCGGCATGACAGCACAGCGCAGACCCGGGGTATTAATCGCGATGGTCGGTGTTGGCATGCTGTCGCTGCTGGGCTTCGGGCTCACGCCCTATCCCTGGAATGTGGTCTGGATGTTTGTCAACGGACTCCCGCTCGGTATGGCCTGGGGCCTGATCTTTAGCTACCTCGAAGGCAGGCGGGTAACGGAGGCCCTGGCGGCGTTTTTGTGCGCCAATTTTATTGTTTCCTCCGGATTTGTCAAAACGACAGGGAAATGGCTGCTCGACACCTGCGGGCTGAACGAACAATGGATGCCGTTTTTCGCGGCCCTGCTGTTTCTGCCGGCCCTGCTGGCATGCCTGTGGGTACTCGAACACCTGCCGCCGCCTGATAAAGGGGACCAAATGCTGCGCGCAGCCCGTCGGCGCATGACCGCTGCCGACCGAAAGGCACTGTTCATCCGCTATGCCCCCGGACTGGTGTTATTGGTATGCGTTTACCTGTTTCTTACCATTGTACGAGACATCCGCGACAACTTCGCCGTTGAAATCTGGGCAGATCTCGGCTTCGGAGGGCAGGCGGCTATTCTGACGACGGCCGAACTACCGGTCGCCGTGTTTTCGCTCCTGGCGGTTGGCACCCTCATGCTGGTAAAAAACAACTTTCGCGCCTTCTGGCTCAACCACGCCTATACTTTGCTGGGCGCTGTGTTGCTGTCGGGCAGCACCTTTCTGTTCCAGCAAGGCGCGATGGGCCCTGTATTCTGGATGGTCTCGTCTGGTCTGGGCCTGTTTTTACCCTATATCCTGTTCAACGGCGTGTTGTTCGACCGGCTGCTGGCCGCCTTTCGGGAGAATGGCAACGTGGGATTCCTGATGTATACAGCCGATTCATTCGGTTATCTGGCCAGCGTAGCGGTGCTGTTGTGGCGAAATTTCGGCTCGGGCGCTTCGAACTGGCTTTCTTTTTACACCACCCTTTGCTACCTGGGTGCAGGACTGATACTCGTACTGACGCTGGCATCGTGGTGGTATTTTTTTCAAAAACAACAAACCAGCCTTTCTCCCCGTAATACCCTTTCCGTAAAAATTGAAACAACATGAACGAAAACAAATTCGACGTAGCCATCGTCGGCGCAGGTATTGTGGGGCTTGCCATTGCGTATATCGCCGCCCAAAAGGGGCAAAAAGTTGCCGTCTTTGAACGCCATCCACGGGCCGTGGGCGCCTCGGTGCGCAATTTCGGCCTGATCTGGCCCGTCGGTCAGCCCGCAGGCCCTGCGCTCGATCGTGCCCTGCGAAGCCGGGAGGTTTGGCTTGAAATAGCCGGAGCCTGTGGTTTGTGGCTGAAACAGAACGGCTCGCTGCACCTGGCGTACCACGACGATGAAATGGCTGTGCTCCGCGATTTTTACCGCGATGCCGGCAGTTCGGGGTATGGCCTCAGGCTGTTGATGCCTGATGAAGTACCGGCCCATTCTCCGGCTGTGAAGACCGAAGGTTTGAAAGGCGCCCTGCACAGCACCACCGAATGTACGGTAAGCCCCCGCCAGGCGATTCCGCAACTCACGGAGTATTTAGAAACAGCGCTGCATGTCGCGTTCTATTTCGGAACTGCCGTGACGCATGTGGAGGCCGATTGTCTTTCCGACTTCTACAACGTATGGCGTGCAGAGCGGATATTCATTTGTTCGGGAGCAGAATTCGAAACCCTCTACCCCAGGCTGTTTCGCGAAAGTGGCATCACGAAATGCAAACTCCAGATGCTTCGTACAGCTGCCCAGCCCGAAGACTGGGACCTGGGCGCTTCTCTCTGCGCCGGGTTGACGTTGTTGCACTATGGCTCTTTTGCCCATCTGGACAGTCTCAATGCCGTGCGGGAACGCTACGAAAAAGAAAATCCCGACTTCGCCCGTTACGGCATTCACGTACTGGTGTCGCAGAACCGCCCCGGGGAGATCATCCTCGGCGACAGCCACGAGTATGGGTGGGACGTGTCGCCGTTCGACAGCGAAGCCATCAACAAATTAATCATAGACTACCTGGGCACCTTTGCCCGGTTTCCGGATGCCACTGTCGACGAAACCTGGCACGGCGTATATCCAAAACTGCCCGGCCAATCGGCATTTGTGGTGGAGGCCGAGCCGGGCGTCTGGATCGTCAACGGACTGAGCGGAGCGGGCATGACAATGAGTTTCGGGTTGGCGCAGGAACTGGTGTGAACAACCCCGAAGCGCCCCGCCCAAATATTCTTCATCACTTGGGTGCTGATTCTGTCATTTGGCATCCATTGGAGGAAGTTTTCAAGAAATAAACGTCTAGTTTTTTCCGCTTTTTTCCCGGATAAAGTCTTCGACATTATCCAGTTTGGGCGATTCCAGCAGCGACTTCCAGTCGAACGAAGCGTCGAAGGGCGTGAGCAGTTTTTGGGGATCAAGCACACGCGGATCTTCGGGCATGGCCGAATACGGGGTAAAGTCGGGCTGGCCGGTGAAGAAGTCGCCCAGGTCAGTCGCCGCCGCGTCGTACTGGTTGAGATATGGCACGCCAAGGATATTCCAGAACGTTTTGAAAATACTGCCGAAACTGGTGTGGGTGTGGCTGACGTGGTTGCGTCTGGCCCAGGGAGAAAGCACCATCAGCAGGCTGCGGTGCGCGTCGACGTGATCCTGGCCGTCCTGTGCGTCGTCTTCCGTCACCACGATCGCCATTTCTTTCCAGTAGGGCGTGTGCGACAGGAACTCAACGACCCGGCCCAGAGCCAGGTCGTTATCGGCCATGTAACTCTCCCGGAAGGGATAGCCCGCCTGGGGGCGTTCGCCGGCGCCGTGATCCTGCGGCAACATCAACGTGATCACGGAAGGCATCTTTTCCTTACCCGACAGCCATTTTTCCCTGAACTCGTCCATAAACACCTCTGCGCGGAACTGGTCGGGGATGGCCATATTGAACGTCGCGTATTTTTCCGACGAGCGCCCGTACAGCGGGCCTGGTATCGGGAAGTTGACCAGTACTTTTTGTCCGTAGTATTTCATCGTGGAGTCCGACATGTTGGAGCCCATTTCCGTACCGAACCCAAAGTTGTAAAACGAAACCCCATTGCGGTCAAGGTGATCCCACAGTGATCCTGCTTCGTTGTAGTCTTCCGGAAAAATGGCGCCGGCGCCACCCGTCCAGGCATACTGCCCTTTGGCCTTGCTGCCTTGTTTTACGTTGCGATGTCCGCCGTATTCCGCCGAAACATTGGTTTCCATCCACTCGTTGGGATAGGTATTGGCCAGCCAGCGGTGCCCGTCGGCGCTGTGGTCGCTGTCGACATAAAAGTTGTCGCTGATGCCAAACCGTTGCGCCAGGGAAAGGTGGTTGGGCATGATGGTAGCATCTTCCACGGTGGCGGTTTTTGCTTTGTTGGAAAACGTACGCCGGTAGCCGTAGCGGGCCATATCGGGGTCGCCCTTGCCGTTTTTCAACTGCCCGAACACCTCGTCGTAGGTGCGGTTTTCTTTGGAAATGAATACGATATGTTTGATTGGGCTGCGTTTTTGGCCGGGGAAAAGCGGCACAGGGTTGTCGCGCCGACCTGCCGGCAATGTATCATCCAAACGACTGATCCTGAAGTTGTTGTCCAGCACCTGCCGGGTCCATTTGGGCAAATCCGAATCTGCCGGGATATCGAGCATGGTAACCGAGCCGTGCATCAGGTGACCGATATAGGTGCCTTCGGGCCCTTCCCGGAAGGTATAACCGCCGTTCGGACCGCTGCCATAACCTTTGGCATTGGCCACGAAGAGTTTTTTGCCGTCGGGCGAAACGGCCAGTTTCGACGGAAACCAGCCTACCGGCAAATGGCCGAGCACCCGCGCGTTCCATGACGCATGGTGCAATGACGAAACATCCACCACTGCCACCGCATTGATCCCCGATTCAGCCACGTAAAGTCGCTTTTTGTCGGGCGACAGGGCCATGCCGAAAGGAATTACCCCGCGGTAGCGCGCAAGTTGCGGCAGGGGTTTCAGAAAAATATTTTGCACCACTTTACCCTGAACCGGGTCGATCACCGATACACAATCGTTATTGCCGTTGGTGGCAAATACAAACTGATCCGTAGCCACCAGCGAGTTGGGGCTCGCGCCGCCTACAGCCGGAATACCTTCGATTTTTTCGCCTATCAAAAAACCCGTTTTGATTTTGTGGGTCACCTTTGGAATTGTCCCGTCAAGATCGACAGCCCACACTGAAAATGACTCCGGGACGTTGGGATCGCCCAGGCCAGGCACCTCCATCCCGCCTTTTTTATAGCCTTCCCGCATTGCTTCCGAGCCGTAGGCGGAAGCGGGAAAATTGAGACCCGCATCCTTCAGGTCGTCGCGGCCCGGCCCTTGCAACGGTTGGTATTCGAACATGCCCACATTGGCGACATAGGCCGTTTTTTCATCGGGCGACAGGGTTACGCCGAAGGGGTAACGACCAACCGGCACATAGTGCTTCACCTTTCGGGTGCGGGTATCGGCCACAACCAGGCGAAAATTACTTTGATCACACACATACAGCGTATTGCCGTCGCGCGTCAGCACTAAATCGCCCAGGTAGCCGTCAGGATGATCTTCCTGGGCGCACAGGATCGAGTCGATTTTTTCGCCGCTGCGCAGGTCGTAGCGGAACAGTTTATTCGACTGGCCTCCGGCAACCCATACGCTGCGGTTATCGGGCGTGATGGCCAGCCCCATGAATACGTCTTCCAACAAGCGGGGGTCGTTCATGGGCCCTTCCGGCACCTGGCGCACTTTTGGCATACCGGAAGCGGGATTTTCCAGAATGGTAATGGAAAAAGGGCGGTTGCCGGAGTTGGCCGTCACGGCCACGGAGCCGTCGGGTGACAGAGCCAGGCCGTACGGATGCGGGGCTATGCGGACGGTATTGCCCATTGGCTTCAGCAGCCGGCCATTGGGGATGATGCTCGCGTCATTCGGATTGATCTGGCAGTACCGCTCGCCTGCCGGCGACTGAATGAGCCATTCGCCGGCAGGCTTTATGGCGGTTTTGGACGACTGGCATGCGGCCAGCAGAGCCGTAGCCGTGAGGACAACAAATACAAGTGCTTTCATGGATGCTGATTTGGAGCGAAGGTCAGCAGCCGCAACGAGTTGAAAGCAATTTTGTAGTTGAAATGAATGTAAATTCGTGTCAGTACTCCGGCGGTATTAGTTTAGAGAATTGAACGCCGGAGTACTTAACGTCAATGTTCACTGTTTTACATTCTGTACCTGTCTGACGCCGACTTTCCCGGTGGCGGTTTTTAACTGAAACCAATAGAGCCCCGAAGGCAATTCGCGCAGCGACACCGCTTCACTGCTGTCGCCCGAAAGTTGCAGCATCGATACCTGGCGGCCATTCTGGTCAATGACCGTCAGCATGGCCGGCGGATCCTGCTCATCGCTGTAGGCCAGGGTAAACTGACCGTTGCCGGGATTGGGGTTTACGCTAAAGTCGATCGCCAGTGCCTGCGTCCTTTGAACCAGTTGTTCGGCTTCTCCGGCTTCAAAAAGTGCAGCCAGGTCATGGATATTGCCCAACTCCAGGGCGCCGGCAAAGCAAACCAGCACAAATTCGTCGGGCGATCCGACCAGCAATACCAGGTCCGTAACGACACTGCTTTCCGACTTGACCCAGATGCGGACGTTGTCGTGACCGTCGCGGACGGCCAGCAATTCTTCGAATTCGCCGGCCTGCACCAGCGCACGGGCTTCCCGGTACAACGACAGGCCATCCTGAATACTGTCGGCTGCGAGTATGCTCAGACTGCCGATGTTTTTCACGACCTGTTGCATTTTGTTCCAGTCTTCGTCTTTAATGTCGTTTTGCGTTACAACCTCAACCAGGTCTTTGCTCAGAAAGGCGTATGTAAAGGATTTGTCGTTTTTGTGTTCCTGGATAAATCCGAAGAGCGCGTCGCTTTGGGCGTGAAGGATAGTGGTGGCGAGGACAAATGCCAGGGGGAAAAGGAAAAATTGTTTCATAGCTAAATGATTTAAGTTGTTTTATATTATGGCTGCGCATGCAAGCGGGATAAGAGCAAGACGACATTCCCGGCAAAAGGTTACGGCCGGTATTTCGGTGTGGGACCCTGCCGGTTTTCTGGGCAGCACCCTGTGGTTGATCTGGCTGATTGTTGTCGGGGTGCGTTTTTTAACCGGGTTCAATTACCGGGCTGCCGGAAACGCCGGGCCAAGCGACCGGAATTAACCTTAGTTTAATCTGTCTCCTTCTAACTTCGCGCAAAACAACCGACTTATGTGTGTCCCTTCCCTTCGCCATACCATCATCCCGGCGCTGATCTGCATGGCACAAGGCCTTGACGCCCAGATCGTTCGCGACACTATTGCCGCTGATTCCGCCTACCGGCACACCCTTGCCGAGTTGGTCGTCACGGCGCAACGTAATTCCACCCGGCGCTTTGACACACCGGAAGCCATCGACCTGACAACGGAAGACGCCATCCGATCCCGGCAGTTTCGCACAGCCCCGGAGGCTCTGTCAGCCACGCCGGGTGTAATGGTACAAAAAACCAACCACGGTGGCGGTTCGCCGTTCGTCCGGGGCCTTACCGGCAACCAGACCCTGCTGCTGATCGACGGTATACGCCTCAGTAACGCGACGTTCCGCTATGGCCCCAATCAATACCTCAATACCATCGATATTTTCGGCATCCAACGCATGGAGGTACTGCGCGGCAGCGGCTCTGTGCAATATGGCTCCGACGCTTTGGGCGGCGCAATTCAGGCCTTCAGCCGGGATGCAGTGCTGCGCGACGATCCACTATGGACTGCTGAAGCGCTCTGGCGCGGCGCCACGCAGGGTATGGAGCAAAGCCTGCATGGCGAAGTGCAGTATGGCAGTAAACGCATGGCCATTGCCGGAGGAATCAGTCGGCGCGATTTCGGCGATCCGGTGGGTGGCGACACAACGGGACGGCAGTCGCCCGGTGGGTACAAAGAACTGGCTTTCGACCTGAAAGGTAAATTTGCGCTTGCTCCGAATACTTTTCTTACCGTAGCGCACCAAAATATGCGGCAAGGGCACATTCCGGTATTCCACAAAGTGCAGTTGGAAGACTACGCCCTCAACAAATTTGATCCGCAGGCGCGCGCGCTGACGTATGCCCGGGTGGAGCAGCAACTGCAACGCGGTATCTGGGAGTCACTGAGCATTACTGCATCACTACAACAAACAGAAGAAGGCCGCGGAAGCCGCAAAAACGGATCGACGGTCCTGCGCGAAGAGCGCGACCGGGTGCGTGCGCTGGGATTTTCCGCCCAGATCGGCAATCGCTTCGGGAGCCGTTGGACGGCCAATTCCGGCTTGGATATATACCACGATCGGGTAAACAGCACCCGCACCGATACCGACCTGAATACAGGAATCGCTTCGTCCAGGCGCGGCCTGTACCCCGACGATGCGACGATGAGCAGCCTCGCCCTTTTTTCGTTGCACGAGTGGGATTTGCCCCTTTGGCATTTTTCCGCAGGAGTGCGGTGGAATTCCTTTGTCATCACGGCCACCGACGAAGCAGTTGGCAAAGCCAGGATAAAACCCGCTGCGCTGGTGGGTACCGCAGCCGTGATGCGCAAAACAGGCGTTCATTCCCGGCTGTTTGTTTCAGTAAACAGTGCTTTTCGCGCACCGAACATCGACGACCTCGGCACACTGGGCATCGTGGATTTCCGCTTTGAAACGCCGAACTACGACCTTCAACCCGAACAGGCCGTAAATTATCAGATCGGGTACAAGTGGCAGGGTACTAAACTACAGGGCGAAGCCTTCATATTCCGCAGCGAGCTGCGCAACCTGATTACCAGGGTCCGGGTAGATACACAAACGATGCAGGGCTATCCGCTGTACCAAAAGGAAAACGCCGGGCGGGCTTACATCCAGGGGTTTGAAACGGCCTGGCGTTTTGCCTTTGCCTCCAATTGGTCGGTGCAGGGCGCACTGACTTATACCTACGGCCAGAACATGAGTCAGCGCGAACCGGTGCGCCGTATCCCGCCTTTATACGGTCGCCTGGCGCTTGAGTATGCGCCAGGTGCATGGTTGTTCGGAGGAGAGTGGCAGGCAGCAGATAAGCAGAGCCGGCTGGCCGCAGGCGATACGGACGACAATCGCATTCCGCAGGGCGGCACACCGGGATGGAATGTTCTGAACCTCCATACCGGGTACACCTGGCGTTCGTTATCGTTCCGTTTGTCGGCACTCAACCTGTTCAACAAGGACTACCGCACGCACGGGTCGGGTGTGAATGGGTATGGAAGGTCTGTATTTGCAACAATTTCGGTCGGGATTTGAACATTCAATCGTCATCTCCATCGGCTTCCTCCCGGTACCGCAAAAATGCCCCGCGGCGGGGAGCCGGCATTTCTGACTGCTCGCCCTTGATGATCTTCCACAGCACCTGATTGAATACCAGGTCGGGCACGCGATCCTCCCGGCTGAAATCAAACGCATCCGATCGGCGTTGCAGTTCGCTGTCTACGGCGGCATTGCGGTCGTCGAGGTTGACATTGGAAGGCCTTGCCCTGAAAGGAGCATAGTCGGCGTTTTCAGTAAAACAACGCCACATCGGGGTAGCGGCCGCGTCGTGCTGGCTCATGGGCGGCATACCAAGGATGAGTTCCATGGTCCGCAGCATGGAATTGGTAGAATACATCGTATGATCGATGAAGTTTCTTTTTACAAAAGGACCGGCAACAAACGCAATGGAGCGGTGCGCATCAACGTGGTCGGCCCCGTTTTGGGCGTCGTCTTCCAGTACAAATACGGCTGACTGGCTCCAAACCGGACTGTTGGAAAGGTGTTCGATGAACAGGCCGAGCGCCAGGTCATTGTCGGCAATTTGTGCGTAAGGCGTCGGTTTGCCGCGGCGCAACCCTTCGGTATGGTCGTTGATGAGGCGCAGGGTGCTCAGCCGGGGCAAGGCATTGATGGCAACAAGCGAATCGAAATCCTGCTTCCACTGGGTTACACGTGTCGTGTCGCGAACGTCCGTATCCCAGGACGTGTAATACGGACAATAGTGGCCTTCCAGTACGGGTATATTGGGCTTGTAATCGTCCGTAAATTCACCGTAGGTTCGGAAACTGATGCCTGCCCGGTTGCAGTGATCCCAAATAAATCCGTCTTTAGGCCATGCCGTCCTGCTTTGCCCTTCATAAACATACTCGCCGCCGCGCCCCCCGTAACTCGTTACCCAGGTTTTTTCCGTATAATCATTGGCATAGGCAGCCGTGCTCCAGTTGTGGCCGTCGGCGCTGACTTCTGCGTTGACGTAAAAATTGTCGAGCAGTACAAATTCGCGGGCCAGGGCGTGCTGGTTGGGCGTTATTTTTTCCGGAAACAGGCAAAGGGAAGAATCGCCATTGCCCTCCGGCATATCGCCCAGTATCTGGTCGTAGGTGCGGTTTTCCTTGATGATATAAAAAACGTATTTGATGGGCGAGGGGTCGCCGACGCGCTGCGGGACGGGGTTACCGGCTTCGCCTTCGGCCTGCCTTTCGCGTTCTTTGGAGTAGGGGGAATTGCGATATACCTGCCGGGAATATTCGGCCAGTTTCGCCTCGTCCGGCGCGGCAATAATGCTCATCGTACCTTTCATCAGCCCGCCGATATACTGATCTTCCACATCGCCTTTTTGATAGGTCACCGATTTTTTTCGACCGAGCGGACTTGGGCCTTCGGGATTGGGGAATGAGGAAAAGCCTTTGCCGTTGGCGACAAATACCTGTGTACCTATCGTCCGCACACAGGTTGGGTACCAGCCTGTGGGGATAAACCCCAGCGACCGGCTTTGCCCGGGCGTTGACACGTCGAACAGCGCCAGGCAATTGTTGTCGGCATTGGCTATGTACAGCGTCTTTTCATCGGGTGAAAGGGCGACGCTGTTGGAGGTAGAGCCGGTCGGAGCATTGGGGTACAACGTGGCAACGAGCGTTTCCACTACCATCCGTTTGGTCAAATCGACTACGCTTGCCGAGTTATCATCGGCGCAGGCAATGTAAGCCAGGGTTCCTTCTTTATTGATAACCAGGTCATTGGGATTATCGCCTACCGGAATTCGGTCTGTGATCCTTCGTTGTTCCGTGTCCCAAACGATCAGTTCATTGCCGCCCCAATGCGTGATATACAGCCGCTTCCGGTCGGGCGAAAGCGCGCAGGTGTACAGTTCTTTGCCGATGGAGTCGCGGTATACGATGGATTTAGTGCGCGTATCCAGCACGTAGAGACTGTTGTTCTCTTTGGTGACGACATAGAGCAAATGGCGCTTGTCGTCGACGCAAAGGCCTGTGGGAGAAATCCGTTCGGGCCATGGATTACCAAGAGCCAGGGTGTCGCGCAACACCAGCCTTTTGGGCCGGACGGCGTAACGGAGAATGGCGTTGCTATTGCCGCCCGACACATACAAGGTCCTGGAATTATCGGAAAAAGCGAGGCCCAGCCAGGCAACAGGGATTTCAAATGAATGGAGCAGGCGGCCGCTTTGCGCATCAATCAGTTGCAGCGACTGTTTGCCCTGGCCGTTGTTGGTCACGGCAAGGCGTTTTTTATCGGGCGATACGGCGATGTTCAGCGGCAGGTCGCCCAGCGGAACAGACTTGCCCGCCGGCGTCAGCGACCAGCCTGTGGGCAGGAGCATGGATGGTGTGCCGGACTGTTGGCCTGGTTGCTGGGCCAAAAGCGTTGCGCAGCAAAGCAACGCGGAGAGGAGAAAAGCAAAACGAAACACGGATAGGTCAGTTTTTATTCAAATTATTGCGCCGGGCGCAGATGTTCGCGCATCATATTTTCCAGCCAGGACAAATCGCCCGGAAGAAGCCCGCTCACCTTTGCCTGCTCATCGAGGCGGCGGAGGGCAAGGTGCTGTTCAAACAATGGGTCCTGTTCAAAATCGCGTTGTTCTTCCGGCGACAGCAGGCCTCCCTGCTTTTCCAGGGTGATCTTACTGGCTTCCGACAGCCCTGCCGAATACGCAGGATCGGTGCTGACAAGGTAGCGTTTTGCCTGTACATGGCCGGCAACGAGGTGGGTGATTTTTTCGGAAAACCCGAGCTGCCGCAGCGCGCGGGCGCCCAGCAGTTCGTGCTGTACCGTGCCGTAGCCGTCCATTTCGGCTGCGCCTTCGTCAGCACCGCAGAGGTGCCCGTAATCGTGCAGGAAAGCCGCGAGGATAAATTCGGGGTCGTTGGGATGACCTCTTTGTGCCAGTTGTGCCGTTTGTACCGCGTGTTCAAGTTGGCTCACAGGCTCCCCATGGTAAGCCTCGTGCCCGCGCTCGCGGTATCGGGTTAGTACGGTTTCGACGGGCGCTGCTGCGTTGGATTGTGTCATAGTATAGGAGTATGAATACGCCAGGCAGGCGCGTATGACGAAAAATGTGGAAAAACGGCATTACGCCATTTTTCCACGATCAAACCTGTTTTCGTATGAAGTTGCTTAATTCAAATACCACATTTTGGTATTCAGGTCATCAGGGCCCTGGCGCTGTATGGCTGCGTTGTAGCTGTCCGAATTGAGCGATTGCTCGATGATCGGATAACGGAACCGCACCGGTATCAAGTCATTGTTCTGGTTGGAAGGTCCCGCCTTGAGCGCCGGGATGCCCGTACGCCGCCAGTCGAACCACGCCTCCAGTCCCTGGAAAAAGAGCGACACCCATTTTTGGAAACCGATTTTCGAGAGTTTTTCCTGTTGTGTACCGGTATAAGACATTTCCGGGCGGCTGAGATAATCCGACGGCATATCCAGGTTGTAAAAATCGAAGGATGCCTTTACGCCGTTTTCATAAAAGGTTTTGGCATCGCCCGGGATCATGCCTTTTTCTGCCGCTTCTGCGAGCAAAAACTGCAATTCGGCGTACGTCATGACCACCCCTTTTGCAATATCCAGACCTTCGGAGGAAATAGATTGTTCGAAGTACAACGCGCCGATGCGCGACTGGAACTGCGGTCCGCCGTTGTATTGCAAAGCGTCTACGTCATTCAACCCATTAGGGATACCGACATATTCCGGCGTTGCAGAACCTTCGGTTTCGGGAGTCGGCCGGAAAAAGATAAACATGCGTGGATCGCTGAGCGTTTGCAGGGTATCCAGCAGGGTTTTGCTGGCGCGAAACTCATTGAACGAACCGATACGAGTGCTGTACAGCGGAAACTGGTCGGGCGATGTGGCAGTGTACGTGTAAACAGCGTTGTCGGCAATACTTTCAAACACCGGGTTTGCTGCGGGATTATCTAAAATCGTCCGCAAATCGGCGCTGACGTCGCGTTTGCGTGAAATGCGCATCAATGCGCGGATACGGAGCGAGTTGGCGAGTTTTTTCCATTGAAGGAGTTGCTCGGCGTTGTTGCCACTGGAGCCAAAGATAATGTCGCCTGCCAGCACCTCGTTGCTGGTGCCGAGCAGGTCGTTGGCCATTTTCAGGTCGGCGAGAATACCGTTGTAGATGTCTTCCTGTGCATCATAAGCCGGGTAATTTTGGCCTTCTTTTGCCTGTATGGCCTGCGAATAGGGGATATCGCCGTAGGCGTCGGTAGCCAGCGAAAACATCCACGATTTCATCACGAGTGCGACGCCTTTGTAGTTGTTCTCCCCGTTGGCTTCGCTTTGGATAATGATATTGTTCACATCGCGCATATTTTCGTACACATTGTTCCAGATGCTGTTGAGTTCGCCCCAGAGGTAGCGGTCTTCGTTTACAAACTGATTCTTGGCCGTGTGTTGCACGACAATATTGCCGATACCCCAGGTCTCGCCCATCAGGGCATTCATCATATCGCGCTGGATTTGAGGAAGCAGCAGGCCGGTGTTCACCGCCGTCGGTGCGTTGGGGTTGTTGTTGACTTCGTCAAAATCTTTGGTGCAACCCGAAGCAATAGCGATCAGGCCGAAAACAATCAATGATTGAAGCAGAATATGTTTCATCGTGTGTGTGGTTGAAATGAAAAGAATCAGAACCTGAAGTTGAGGTTAACCCCCCAGCTCCGGGTGGAAGGAAGCGCTACCGACTCCACGCCGGGGATGACGGTACCGCCCGAGGTGGACGAGGTTTCCGGGTCGATATGCGGCACATCGGTCCACAATGCGAGGTTGCGACCGACAAGGCTGATGTTGAAATCGCGCAGGGAGGTATTGCCAAAGAGTCTGTTGGGCAGCGTGTAGCCGAGCCGCACTTCACGCAGTTTTACAAAAGAGGCATCATAAATCACACCTTCGAGCAGTCGACGGCCCAGGGTATAGGAGGTATGCCATTCACGCGCGCTGAGTTTTACGCTATTGGGACTGAAGGTACCGTCGGCATTCAGCACCACGCCCTGGCCGATCACGCCGTTGCCCGCCACGCTGAGGTCGTAACCATCGGCGCGGCCTTCGAGGGTCTCCGCAATCTGACCGCCTTCGCGGCCAACCGTCTGGGTATGCGAGTACACTTCACCGCCGGAACGAACATCGAACAATACGCCGAGCGACAGGCCTTTGAATGTAAAGGTGTTGCCGATACCGCCGAGCCAATCGGGGTTGTAATTGCCGAGCAGGATCGGGCTGGCTGTAGCCACGGGTTTTCCCTGCGAATTGTATACGATCTGGCCAACGTACTGGCCGGTCGGGTCGTAGTACGGATCATTCGGATCACTGCTGACGCGTTCGTAGCCAATACCGTACATGTTGCCCATTTGCTCGCCGACACGTGCCTCCACCGTTATATAGCGCGAGGCCAGCACGTAATTGTTCACTTCCTGACCGGAAACGGGATCCGTGTACAATTCTTTCACTTCGCTGCGGTTGCGGGATAAATTGAGCGCGATGTCCCAGGAGAAATTGCGGGTGCGGACGGGCGTTGCATTCAACGTCACCTCGATGCCCTGGTTTTTGATCAGGCCGGCGTTGATGATGCGGGCGCTGTAGCCCGAGGTGCCGGACAGCGGGATCGGCAATATCTGGTTTTTACTTTCCGTATGGTAAAAAGTGAAATCAAGCCCGATGCGGTTGTGGAAAAACCGCACGTCAAAACCTGTTTCGATGGATGTACTGATTTCCGGTTTCAGTTCCGGATTTACCAGAATACTCGATTCGCTGTAAGACGGGCCACCTTGTACGGGCGTCTGGGCGTTGTAAATGGTCGCCAGCTGGTAAGGGTCGGTGTCATTGCCCACCTGCGCCACGCCGAAGCGAACCTTTGCGAAAGAAAGCCATCCGTTGGTGTTGACTTTAAACGCATCGGTCAATACAGCGCTTACATTGGCAGCGTAGTACAGGTAGCTCCGGGAGTCGGAAGGGAGGGTACTCGACCAGTCGTTGCGTGCCGAGAGGTCGAGGTAGAGAAAGTTATTAAAGCCCAACTGACCCGTTGCATAGAGCGAGTTGATACGCTTTTCCGTGTAGGGGGTGTTGGTCAGGTTCTGCAGGGCCACGCGTGAATTGGACAGGGTAAAAATACCCGGCACGGCCAGTTCAGGGGCAATAACATCGGAATAGCGGCCAACCTGACGCATGGTATTGCCGCCCAGGCCGAGGTTCAGGTCGAACCGGCGGCCCAGCGGGCGTTTGTAATTCAGCAGGAAATCGGTGTTTGTTTCGGAAAAATTGATGCGCTCTTCGCGGTAACTGCCGCGCTGGAAGCGCTGGGTGCTGTACGCGCGGCGACGCGCACGCAGCTCGCTGTTCACATCGTTGCCGCCACGCACCATCAGGCTCAGTTCAGGGGTGAAATCATAGGTCACCGACAGGTTGCCGTATACCCGGTCAATGTCCTGGCTGTTGGTGTTTTCGTACAAACCGAAGTACGGGTTGTCGTGGTAGTTGTAGTTGAAACCGAACTGGTTGAGGTCTTCGCGACCGGCCATCCAGTAGTTGCGCATCGAAGCGAGGTCTACACCACGCCCCAGCCAGCAGTTGAACAGGTACATGATGTTTTCGGTACCGTAGCTGAGGTTGGGTCGGTTGTCGCTGGCGCCGTTAAGGTAGTTGATCGCGGTGCGCACGCGAAGTTTTGGGCTTAGGTTGAGCCCGCCGGCAAATGCAACGGTGTTGCGTTTCAGGTCGGTGTTCGGCACTACGCCCGTCTGGTCGAGCCAGGTGTACGACAGCCGGAAATCACCTTTTTCATTACTGCCCGATACGGCAACGTTGTGCGTCTGGGTCATACCCGTTTCAAAGAAATCCCGGACGTTGTCGGGGCGTGCAACCCACGGCGTTGCGTTGATCTCGCCCCGTGCCGCCAGTTGTGCGTCCAGGTCTACCGGGCCGATTGCGTTGAAAAGATTGCCCACATCGCCGCCCCTAAAACCGTTGGTGGTCGGCGAATCAAACTGTTTGACCAACTGCCCGTTAAATTTCGGACCCCAGCTCTCGTCCACCCCGTCGGCCTGGCCACCGCCGTTGCCGTCTTTGAACTCAAATACGCCGTTCAATCCCTGTCCGTACACATTTTGGTAGTCCGGCAGGCGCAAAACGTTTTCAAAAGTAACGGTGGAATTCACAGACACCCCGATTCCCCGGGTGTTTTTACCCGATTTGGTGGTGATCAGGATGACGCCGTTATTGGCCCGCGAGCCGTACAGCGCTGCCGCACTGGCGCCTTTCAGTACCGTAATGGACTCTACATCATCCGGATTGACAAACCCTGCGCCGTTGCCGTAGTCGGCATCCTGAAAACTATTGCCTGAAGAGCCGCGGAATTCGTTGCTGATGGGCACACCGTCCACGACAAAAAGCGGCTGGTTGCGGTTGATGTTCAGCGAGCGCTCTCCGCGGATCGTGATGCGCGAAGAAGAACCGATGCCCGATGGATTGCCGACGATCGTCACCCCGGCAACCTTGCCCGACAGGGTGTTGATGATGTTCGTCTCGCGGGCCTTGTTCAGGTCGTCGCCCTTGACCTCCTGTGCGGCATACCCCAGTGATTTTTTTTCCCGGCTGATACCGAGGGCGGTGACCATCACCTCCTGGAGCGCAGTGCCCTGCGAGAGCAGGATGGAGATGTTTGTGGCACTGCCTATCGTCACCGTTTGATCGGTATAACCGACCAGCGAGACTGATAGCACGTCGCCGGGTACAGCATCAAGGCCAAACTGGCCGTTGGCATCGGTGACCGTGCCGCGCGCCTGCCCCTGGATCGCGATCGTCGCACCGGGCAGCGGCTCACTGGTTTCGGCGTCCGTCACAACACCGCTGATCCGCTGGGCATCAAGGCCTGCGGCACATAAAAGAACTAGTACAAGGGCACAGCAGGTACCCTTGAAGGTTTGGAAAAAAGCCTTCATTGATGGAAAAAGTTTAGTGTTGTAAAATTGATTATGCCTGGAATCCGGAAAAAACCGGTAAAGCAAGCGGCCGGGGAATAACAGCGTGCAATTGGATGCAGGGCGCAATTTGATCCCTGCATCAATCCGGCGGCAAAAGTAGCAGCGCGCTGCCCAGCCGACGGGAAGCAGGTTTTAAGTTTGGGTTACCAAATTGTAAAGCCTGGTAAAAACGCCTTTCGGTCGGCAACGGGTATTCCTGGACAACCCCCTGATAACAGTTTCAATAACACCCTGATATTTTTTTTTAAAAAACATTTGCATGATACTTTACCTGTTTGTACCTTCACGCTTAGGTTTTTTGGGGTTATATTTCTGACGGCAGGGTGTTATCATCCTGCTGTCTTTTTTTTGCCTATTTTGCCCCTGCAAAACACCACGTCCTATTTCGCCACCACGCCGGCCGGAATGGGATTTTTATTTTTCTGCTTTATTTTTCTGCAACCATGAAAAAACAGATCCTCGCCTCCCTCCTGTTTGCATTGTCGTGGGCCGCACTTTTGGCCCAGGTTACCTGCGATCCGCTCTTCCCCGCCGTGACCGACAATGTGACCATCTACTTCGACGCCTCTCAGGGCAATGGAGCGCTCGCCGGTTTTGCCGGCCCGGTGTTTGCCCATATGGGGGTCATCACAGACCAGAGCACTTCCTCTACCGACTGGAAACATGTGCCGACAACCTGGGCCGTCAACGATCCCGTAGGCGCCATGACCTATGTAAGCCCGAACGTGTGGAAGAAAACCTTCACAATCAATACCTTTTTTGGCATTCTGCCCAATGAAACGGTGCTGAAACTGGCCTTTGTGTTCCGCAACCAAAGCGGCAGCGTCGTGGGCCGCGCTGCCGGCGGCGGCGATATTTTTTACGATGTCTATCCCACCAACGGGGCCTTGCTGACCCTGTTCATCAATCCCGCCACCGGCGCTCTACTGGCCAGTCCCGGCAGCCAGATTCCGGTGAAAGCCGCCGCTTCCCTCAGCGCTTCGCTCCAACTGCTCGACAATGGCGTTCAGGTCTTTTCCGCCACCGGCAAATCGCTTGAAACCAACCTCACCGCCGGCGCAGCAGGGGTACACAAGGTCGATTTCATCGCCACAACCGCAACCGAACAGGATACCGCTTCTTTCCTGTACGTCGTACCGGACAACATCACAACGCAAAATCCGCCCGCCGGCACGGAATGGGGTATCAATTACATAGACGACCAGACGGTGCGCCTCGAGCTGTACGCGCCCGACAAACTGGTGGTGCATGTCATGGGCGATTTCAACAACTGGCTGCCCGACAAAACGTACCAGATGAACCGCGCGGCGGATAACGCTACCTGGTGGATCGAGATCGGCGGACTGACGCCCGGGCAGCAGTACCGTTTTCAGTATCTTGTAGATGGAACGCTGCGGATTGCCGACCCGCTCAGCACCCTGGTACTCGACGGCGGCAACGACCCATTCATTCCAGCCTCTACTTATCCCAACCTGCCGGCTTATCCCTTCGGAAAAACCAGCGGCGCCGTGTCGGTGCTGCAAACAGCCCAGCAACCCTTCAACTGGCAGACGACCAGTTACCAGCGCCCGAAAAAAACGGACCTGGTAGTGTACGAACTGCTGATGCGCGATTTCCTCGATGCGCACGACTTCAATACGCTGCGCGATACGCTCGATTATCTTGAGCGGCTGGGTGTGACGGCTATCGAACTGATGCCCGTCAATGAGTTCGACGACAATATCAGTTGGGGATACAATCCCTCTTACCACAAGGCCCTGGATAAATACTACGGCACAGCAGAAGCCCTGAAAATGCTCGTTGACGCGTGCCACCAGCGCGGCATCGCCGTTATTCTCGACGTGGTCTTCAACCAGGCCTCCAACAACAGCCCCCTGGCACAGTTGTACTGGAATGGCGCCGCAAACATCCCGGCGCCAAACAATCCCTGGCTGAACCCCAACGCAACGCACCCTTTCAGTGTATTCAACGACTTTAACCACGAAAGCCAGGCGACCAGGACCTATGTCAAAAATTGCCTGAAATACTGGCAGGAAGCGTTCCGGATCGACGGCTGCCGCTTCGACCTGTCGAAAGGTTTTACACAAACCAACTCCGGAGGCAGCGTAAGCGCCTGGGGACAGTACGACGCCTCGCGTATCGCCATCCTCAAGGATTACGCCGACTTTATGTGGTCGGTCGATCCGCAGGCCTATGTCATTCTTGAACACTTTGCCGACAACACGGAAGAAAAGGAACTCGCCGAATACGGCATGATGCTGTGGGGCAATATGTTCCAGAATTATAAAGAAACCGCGCTGGGCTACAACCTGAGCGGTGGCGCGACCGACCTGCGCTGGATATCTTACCAGCAGCGCAACTGGAACGTCCCGCACCTGATCGGCTACATGGAAAGCCACGACGAGGAGCGCATCGCCTTCGAATGTGCAACATACGGCAATGCCGACGGCAATTACAACGTCAAGTGGCTGCCGGTATATACCAAACGCATCGAACTGATGAACAACCTGCTGTACACTGTTCCGGGACCGAAAATGCTGTGGCAGTTCGGCGAACTGGCCTACGACTTCAGTATCAACCTGTGCGAAACCGGCAACAACGATCCCGGCTGTCGCACGTCGCCCAAGCCTATTCGCTGGGACTTCAGGAACGATCCCTACCGCCGCCGCCTTTCTGATGTGACTACCTCGCTGCTCCAACTCCGCAAGGCTTACGATGTGTTCGAAACGACGGATTACCAGATCAATATCGGTCCGGGGCTCGGGCGCACCGTTCGCCTGAACTCGGCCTCCATGAACGTACATGTGGTGGCCAATGTGGACATTAAGTCGGGCGATGTCACGCCCGATTTCCAGCATACCGGCACCTGGTACGAGTACTATACCGGCCAAACGCTCGACGTGACCAATACCGCGGCGGCGCTGACCCTCGCGCCCGGCGAATACCGCCTCTATACCGACCAGTTCGTCGCGTTGCCGCCGGGCGTGAATACCACACCGGTGCGGGAAGTGGCGGGCATACTGAGCGGCATGGACGTATATCCCAACCCGACTACCAGTACTTTTGCCATCGATTTTTCGCTCGACGAAAATGCCGGTGTGAACGTTGTGGTATGCGACCTGAGCGGCAGGGTGGTATTCCGCACCGAAACCGGCGATTTGCCTTCGGGCCCGCAGCACCTGGAAGTGTCGTCGGCCGACTGGCAGCCGGGCCTCTATTTTGTCACCGTGCGCGACGAGGCGGGTGGTCAAATTACCCGGCGGATGGCGAAGTTTTGAGAAAATCTGACTGTTGACACCAAGAGAACGGTGGCATCCCGCACGACGGGACCGCCGTCATTCCGTCCGCCCGATACAAGCGCGGACGTCATTATACCCGGGGCGAACGATATAAACGTTCGCCCTCTTTATTTTTGTCGATGCGTATCCTCTGGATTACTCCCGGTTTTGCCGCTTCCGAAACCGACCACAACTGCATTCCGCCCTGCAATTGCTGGCGCGGGGACTGCTGCAACGTGGAGTCGAACTGCATATCATCGCGCTGGAGTATCCGTTTTGCCATACACCCTACGACTGGTATGGCGCCAGGGTATATCCCTGCAACGGGCAAAACAGGCGTATCATCAAACTGCGTACCCTGTGGCGGGCAAATACCCCTCCGTTCCAACTGGAAGGGACAGGAACGACCGTCCATAGTTTCTGGCTCGGCTGGACGTCGTTTGTCGGCGAACGAATGGCAAGGCGGTACGGCATACGGCATTTCACCACACTGATGGGTCAGGATGTGCTGCCGCAAAACCGCTGGTTCCAGCGCGCGCTGAACGCAGAACGGTGCGCCCGTTTGGTGGCCGTCTCGGCATTTCAGAACAGGGTATTGGCACAACACACGGGCTTCCAGGCAGGGCACATCATTCCCTGGGGGCTGCCGGGAGTTGAAATACCTGCTTCGCTCCCGGCGTCACGCCCGCTTGATCTGCTGGGGGCGGGATCGCTCGTAGCTGTAAAAGATTGGGAAAAATGGCTTGGGGTAGTGGCCCTGGCCGCACAAAAAAAACCTGATCTGAGGGCCGAACTGATCGGCGACGGCCCGAAACGGAAAAAACTGGAAAGCCTGACCAGGCGGCTGGGACTTGCCGGAAACGTGCGATTTGCCGGAAACCTGCCGCGACAGGAAGCGCTGGCTCGCATGCGGCAGGCAAAGGTATTGCTCCACACGGCGCATTTCGAATCCTTCGGTTTTGTACTGGCCGAGGCGGCCGCAAACGGCTGCCGGATCGTCAGCACACCGGTAGGTATCGCAACAGAAGTGGGGGTTACGGCGGAAGGGATAGCCGAACTGGCAGCCTTGTTAACGGAACAATTGGGACTGGCCATCCGGCAGCAGCCATTTGTGCCGCTTGAGATGGAGCAAACCGTTGAGGCATACCTCAACATCTATTTCCCATCGCCTGATGTTTCTTGCTGGTTTTGAGCAGAAATGTCCGGGGCATAAAAAATTTATTTCCCGCAGATTGACGCAGAAAAATCGCGCAGATAACCGCAGAATATTGCCAAATCTGCGAGAATCCGCGTAGTTTTTCTGCGTCAATCTGCGGGAAACCACCCCACGAGAGGCGACTACTTCAAATAATTCTCTCCAAAAAACTCCCGATACCCGTCGAGCGTCCTGTTTTTAAGGATACGGCGGTAGTTCTCCTGCGTAATGGCAAAAAACTCCTTGTTGTATTTTTTACGCGCCGATTCACCCAGGAAATCGTCTTTATCCTTCACCTCTTCGTAGTACCGCATCGCCTGGTTCTTGTTGTCGAACTTCCGTATCACGACAAGCGGGTTATTGGTATCCGTTCCCAGGAAAATATTGGAAATGCGGAGTTGTTCCAGACGGTGGTTTTCCCGGTTGTAGTCGGATACTGCGACCTTAACCTCGTCGAGCCGTATATCTTCGCCCGTAAGTGCAACGATAAAGTAGTGCAGTTTGTCGTCTTCGAGTGTGAATCCGTCATCCATGGCGGTTTCGCTTTTCGATTTGGTATCGCTCACTTCAAACCCTTTACACGACATGAGCCGGGCGATTTCCTTGGCGCGTGTCGACTCGGACGATTCCGGGTAGCGCGCAATGACTTCCGCGAGCGCCTGGCAGTAGGCCTCATTGCCCTGCAGGTTGCCCACGCAAAGGGCGCTGAGCAGGGCAAATTTTGCCATAAGCGGATTCTGCGAGCCGTATTTCTGCGGCGCTTCCACGCAACGGTCGAAGGCATCCTTGTACATACCGCTTTGGAACGCGCTATACGTTTGTTCGTAGTAGGTATTGAGTTCGCGTTCGCGTGCCTTGGTCGCGTTCATGAAGTTGGGATCGGTCAGCGCGCGCGCATAGGAACTGTTGGGGTATTTGCCGGCCAGTTTATCGAGGTAATATTTGGCTTTCGGTGCGTTATTCAGGTCGTTGAAAGCCAGGTAGCAATAGTACCAGGTTTCTTTTTCGTATTTGTCGTTGTCGGGGTAGCGCGACTGCATTTCCTCGAGTGTACCGGAGCAGCGCTTGTTGTTTTGCAGGCGGTCGCGGAAAAGCGTACCGAGCCTGGTACATGGCCTCATAGGTGGCCAGGTGGAGCACCGTAAGTTCGGCCTCGCTTTTCGGGATGGTAGCGAAAAGGTCTTTGAGTTCAGCTTCGCTGACCTCGGCCCTGCGTGTTGTATCGCGGCCTGCGGCTTCATCGCCAAAACCTCCTGCGAGCGGGCGGTTGCTGCGGCGCCAGTTGTCTTCCAGTTTGCGGCTGCCCCAGGTTTTGGTGAAGTCGCGTTTGCCTTTTTTCAGGAACGCCTCGTTGTAGAAATAAAAAGAGGACGGGCGGCCGCCGGCAATGGGTGGCGGCGCTTTGGCGGCGCCGGGCTGTGGAGCGACTACCTGCGCCTTCGCGGCGGCTTCAGCCTCTTCCTCGCGCTGTTTCTTGATTTTCTGCGCCAGTTCCTTGCGCTCGTCGTCGCCCATGCGGAAAATACGCACGATGCTGTCGTTGGCGGCGATGGTCTGGATCAGCCTGGCAATATCCTTAAGGTTTTCGGCATAACTGGTTACCTGTTTATAACGTTCGTCGGTAACGGGCAACACGGTGAGTGTGCTGTCATAATACAGTTTAGCCTGAACGAAATTTTCATTTTCAAAGAAAAGGTCTGCGAGTTTCAGGTACGATTCTGCGCGCTGCACGGTGTTGTCCCGGTTGAAATCCAGCGACTTGCGCAGGTAGGCGATAGCGTCGGGCTTCAGTCCGTCCTGTAGAGCGATATCAGCCATGACATAGTAAATCTGGTCGCGATACTCGATGTTTTTATCGTCTTTGAGCATGCGCTCCAGCGAGCGATTGGCATCGGCGCTGTTGATCTTTTTATTCGTCCACCCGGCTTGTATCTGGTGCAGGCGGGCGTTGAATTCCATCTCGTACACCGGATTGCTGTTGAGCACCGTTTCGAGGGCATCATAGGCTTTTTCCGGATTGCCGGAGCGCTCGTAGAGCTGGCACAGGATATAGGCCAGGCGGGCGCGGTGTTTTTTCCTTTTGGTCAGTTCTATCGCCTGTACAAGCAGCGGTATGGCCCGGTCATATTTTTTCTGCTTGATCCAGAGGTAAGCCTCTGCGGTGGCCAGCTCGTCGCGCTGGTCCTGCGGAAACCAGGCATCCTCCCACAGGTCGCGGAACAGAAACTCGGCCTCGTCGTATTTCTCCCGTTCGGTGAGCGTGCGCCCGTACCAAATCATGGCCAGGGGAAAAGCGGTGGTGCGTTGCAGGCCCTTTTCGTAGGGGTTGCTGCCTTCGGGTTTTACCTCGGCAGGGGTGGCCGGCGGTGCAGCAGCGGGCGGCTGATCGGATGCAGTTGTTTCGTCCGCTTTCTTTTCAGGCGTTACGGGAGCCTTCTTTTTGGACGACTTTTTCTTTTTCTTTTTAGACGATTTCTTCTTTTTCTTCTTTTTGGAAGACTTCTTCTTTTTCTTCTTCTTGACGCTTTCTTTTTTCTTCTTTTTACTGCTCTTCAGTTTGGACTTTTTCTTGGGGTCGTATTCGTCCTTGATCCATTTGAATGTATTCTCCGCGGTTTCGTAGTCCCGCTTCAAAAATTGCGACTGCCCGATAAGCGTGTAGCAGTCGTCGACCCACTCGCTGGGCCGGTGCATGGCGATACCTTTCGATGCCTTGGTGATGACATTATCCAGGTCGCCGCGCGCCGATTGGGGGTCTACAGCTGCCTCGGGGTAGATATCGAGCAACTGATTGTAGTTGTCGGTATGCTGCGCGGCCAAGTTATCGGTGGTCAGCCGGAACAACTCATCGGCGTTGAACCAATAGTTGTATTTGGACGTAATGTTGTGATAGCCGCGTTTGAACCAGCCGACATCTTCGCCTTTTTTCTTTTTCGTGACACAGCCGGCGGCAAGCATCAGTGCTGCCAGCACAAGAGTTAAACGAATACTATTTTTCATGCTCAAACAGGTACGAAGTTGGTTTGGGTCGCGGCCGGGGCCGGACTACGAACAGATGATGAAGGCGCAGTTTTGGGTCAAATGGTTGTCCGGAAAAAAGGTTTTAACAAAAAAAACGGCAACATAGCGGCCTTGGAATGCGTTCCCTTGGCATTTTGAGCGAACTTTGCAGGCAACACCACCGCGAACCTGCATTTGACCTATCTTACCGAACACTTCGTTCCAGAAACATGCAAAAGTATTTCGCTTTTATAAAAAAGTTCTTCGACTTCTTCCGCAGGCACGGCGACGACGACCGCAGCCTCATGGAAAAGATGCGCGACAAGTACCGCCTCGTGATCATGAACGACGATACTTTCGAGGAAATTACGTCCATGAAACTCACCCCGCTGTCCTTCTATGTCGCGTTCAGTTCGCTGATCGTCGGGACGGCTATCCTCGTCACGATGCTGATTATCTGGACGCCGCTCAAGCGCTATATCCCGGGGTACGGCGATTTCCGGCGCGACGATGAAATCGCTGCGCTGACTACAAAAGTGACCAACCTGGAAGAAGAGATCGGCGCACACCGGAAGTACAATGCCAACCTGCGCAAAATCCTGGCGGGCGACCTGTCCGACATGGGCAAGGAAGCCGCACAGAAACAGGGCGCGCCGACCGATTCTGTAAATGCCATTCCGGCCGAAGATATCGAGCGCATACCGGAAGACGAACAACTGCGCGCAGAGGTCGCCCGCGGCACCTTCACCAGCGACCCAACCGCCACTCCGACTGCCGCCGCAGGCGTGGCCATCGTGCCGCGCGACGTGCCCCTGGAACAGCTCTTCTTTATGCCGCCGGTTTCGGGGGAACAAACTTCGGGTTTTGACCTTCAAAAGAACCACTTCGGAATCGACGTGGCAGCGCCCAAGAACACCGCTGTGAAATCGGCCGCCGACGGGGTGGTCATTTCCGCAGGATACACCGTGGAAACGGGCTACAGCATCGCCATCCAGCACCCGAACAACGTGGTGACGATGTACAAGCACAACTCCGTCCTGCTGAAACAAACGGGCAGCGCCGTGAAAGCCGGCGAGGCTATCGCCATCATCGGCAATTCGGGGGAAAACACCTCCGGGCCGCACCTGCACTTCGAATTGTGGTACAAGGGCAGACCTGTCGACCCGAGTGATTACATCAACTTTAATTAAAGCGAAATTCCGGCCCTTTGCCGCATTATGGCTGCCCCGTCCTTTTTCTCGCGTGCCCTTGCCAAAGTTTTTTCCAATCTCCGCCTGTTTTTTACCCACCGGCAAGCCCGGGCGGTAGGCTTCACATTTGCTGCCGACAGCATGATGTTTGGCTCATGGGTGGCTTATATCCCGCATGTCAAAACGACCCTCGGCCTCAACGACGCCGAACTTGGCCTGGCACTTTTCGGTATGCCGCTGGGCTTGCTGGCCATGAACCCTTTTTCGGCGGGTTTTATCGCGCGGTTCGGGCTCGCCCGCACCACCCTCGGCGCCACGGTGGCCATGGCCCTTACCTTCGCCATGCCGGTTTGGATGCCCGAACGCTGGTCGCTGCTGGCCGCGCTTTTTTGCGTCGGCGCATCTGTGGCCCTGATGAATGTGGCAATGAATACCTGCGCCACCAACATCGAACGCAACGACGGGGTGTATATCATGTCGTCGTGCCACGGTATGTGGAGTATGGGCGGCATGACAGGGTCGGGTACCGCGGCGGCCCTGATTGCAGCAGGCATGGCGCCGCGCCTGCACCTGACCGCACTGGCGGCGCTGGTGATTGTCCTGACGCTGCTCGCGTTGCGCCCTGTGCTCCACACCGTACCTGAAACGGGTAATGCCGGAGGCGGCTCCAAATTCACGTTGCCCAACCGCGACCTGCTGCTCATGATACTCATCGGCATGGTGATCAGCCTGGGCGAAGGGGTCGCTTTCGACTGGAGTGCGGTGTACCTGCGCGACAGGCTGGGCGCGCCGGAGCAGGTGGCAGCGCTGGGCTTTACCTGTTTTTCCCTGACCATGATGGCCATGCGTTTTACCGGCGATGTACTGGTTCCGCGTTTCGGCGAACGCAATATGCTGTATTTCAGCGCATTGCTGACTTTTCTGGCGCTGTCGGCGGTCATTGTTTCGACAACCCCTCTGGCGGGCATCGCCGGGTTTTTATTGCTGGGAGCGGGCGTAGCCCTCGGCGCGCCGATCCTGTTCAACGCGGCGGCGCGTGTGCCCGGACTGGCGCCGGGCGCGGGTCTGGCCACCTATGCTACCTTCAGCTTTATGGGTTTTCTGGCCGGGCCGCCGGCGATCGGTTTTATCGGGGAGCATTACGGACTGGAAGCCGGGTTTGCGATCGTGGCGGGGCTGGCGTTGATGCTGGTAGTCGCGATTCGGAAGGTGCGACTGTACAGCCCCGATTCCGGAGGGTCTATTTCAACGGCCGCTTTTTAATCATGCCGCCCCGCGCGTCGAGCACATTGGTCATGAAAACAAACGCATTCGGGTCGATCTTGTCGATTTCAGCGTGCAGTTTGGCGATTTCGAGGCGGGTGACCACCGTAAAGAGAATATCGCCGGGACTGGATTTTTCGCCGCTTTTACCGTAGCCGCGCTTGCCGCTGTATACGGTTACGCCACGCCTTACTTTCCCGGTAATCATTTGCCGTATTTCTTCATGGTGGGAGGAAATGATGGTCACACCGACATATTCCTCAATACCTTCTACAATGAAATCGACGGTTTTAGACGCGGATATGTACGTCAGCATGGAGTACAACGCAGATTCGAGCGACAACACATAAGCCGCCGTAGCAAATATCAAGACGTTGAAGAGCAGGATTACGTCGCCGATGGTCAGCCCGCTTTTTTTGCTGACATAGATGGCCAGTACCTCTGTGCCGTCGATGACCGCCCCGCCGCGCACGGCCAGCCCGATGCCCGCGCCAAGGAAGAAACCGCCGAAGGTGGCCACAAGCAGTTTATCAGACGTGATTATCGGGTACTGGATCAGCGCCACGGCAATAGCCAGTCCGGTTATGGCCAGGATGCTTTTGATGGCAAAAGAACGACCGATCTGTGAGTAACCGAGGGCAATAAAGGGGAGGTTGATCAACAACAGCAAAATCGCCAGCGGTACGCCGGACACGGCATTGACGATAAGGGAGATACCCGTAACGCCGCCGTCGATAAACCGGTTGGGCAGCAAAAACCCTTTCAAACCCAGGCCTGCCGATAAAATCCCCATCGAGATCATGAAGGCGCTCTTGATCCAGTAGGTAATATCGACTTTTAGTACCCAGAATTCCCGTGCGAGCCGGTAGGGCGTCACGATGATCGTGGAAGCGTCGCCCAGCCTGCGGCGCAGCGAGCGGGTCAAATACCTGTAAAGAAGTCTGTGCATGGGCCAGCGTTTGCAGCATTGAGAAACTTGAGTTGTTTGGGTTGTTCTGACGGACAGTAATCGCTCGGGTCAGGCAAACAAATACATGTGCACCTCACGGGCCTGCATGTTGCGGTGCGCAGCAATCATGTGGATCATGTCAATCCGGTCAAAAAACAATAAAATCCGGTCAAAACCATCACACCAGCCCTTCCCGTACCAGGTCGTGCAGGTGTACCATGCCAAGATAGGCATCATTCTCCAGTACCAGCAATTGCGTGATCGAATACTGGCGCAGCATGGCCAGCGCATCCACAGCAAGGGCATCCGGGCCGATGGAGCGCGGTGCAGGCGACAGGATATCGCGGGCTGTCGTGCCGCTAAAGTCGCCGCCGCGCTGCAGCATCCGGCGCAGGTCGCCGTCGGTGATAACACCCAGCAAATGCCCGGCATCGTCGAGCACGGCCGTGGCGCCGAGGCGCTTGGAAGAGATTTCCAGGATAACCTCGTTGAGCGGCGTTTCCGGCCCGACCACCGGTCGGTCGTGCAATACGTACAAGTCGCGCACGCGCAGGTAGAGTTGTTTGCCGAGCGCCCCGCCGGGGTGGAACTTGGCAAAATCGCCGGGCGAAAACCCTTTGTAGGCGAGCAAGGCCACGGCCAGTGCATCACCGAGGGCCATCTGGGCGGCCGTGCTCGACGTGGGGGCGAGGTTGTTGGGATCGGCCTCCTGCTCCACAGGTGTCCAGAGCAGGTAATCCGACTGCCGGGCAAGGGTGCTTTGGCGGTTGGCGGTCATGGCAATGATGGGGTTGCCAAAGTTTTTGACCAGCGGAATCAGCACCCGGATCTCCGCCGTTTCGCCGCTTTTGGAAATACACAGCACCAGATCGTACGGACGAATCATGCCGATATCGCCGTGTATGGCATCGGCGGCGTGCAGGAACAGGGCGGGTGTGCCGGTCGAGTTGAGCGTCGCAACGATCTTTTGTGCAACGATGGCGCTTTTACCGATACCTGTCAGTACGAGGCGTCCCTGCGAGGCAGCGACGGCCTCTACGCAGGCCTGAAAGTCGCCGGTATCGTCAAGGCTGTCGGCCAAAGCCATCAGGGTATCCGCCTCGATCCGGATGGTTTGGCGGGCAATGGAAAGAATATCGGGCTTGTCTTCCGGTTTCATATCGGTATTACGGTTGAAATCAGACTATCTGTTCGTTTGTATCCAGATGTCGGCAGTACACATTGATATAATGCAAGGGCAAAACTACAACCCGGCATTCCGAATGCCCGCTTTTCAGGGCAGTTGAAAAATAAAAAGTACGCTCGTTTCCGGTTTCAGGATTACATGTAAATAAAACACAGACTTTAATTCCACAAACTGTTGCCTGGCCCCATTGTGCCAATTTATATTCGGAAATTCAAATTCAAAAACGATGTCCGCAAAATTATAAGCGGAACATTTGAATTTTATTTGAAAAATTAACGCAAAAAACTTGCGGGAGTTTCGATATTTTTTTTGTATCTTTGGCGGCTTTTTGAAAAAAGGCCTCCTGGCATCAACGGGGTGACTCTAAAAGTCACCCCGTTGTGCTCAGGAGCAACACAATCACCGCTGAAAGGAACAAACGGATTTTTAGTCCAAAATTTCCGCCGCTTCTTATTGGATTCCGTCGGAAATGATTACTTTCATCGGCTCATAATTTTCATCCCTGCCCGAAAGCCGGCAGGGGACTGTTTTAACAATTTAGTACTCGGGATTTTATACCGCCGACGTAATAATTAATCGCATACAAGATGTCAGCAATTGCCACCGAACACGACGTTTTACTGGAGAGCCTCCACAAGCATTTTGGCTTCGACGCTTTTAAAGCCGAACAACGCGCTATCATACAAAGTCTGTTAGATCGAAAAGATACTTTTGTCATCATGCCTACCGGGGGCGGTAAAAGCCTCTGCTACCAGCTCCCCGCGCTGATGCTGCCCGGCACCGCCATCATCATCAGTCCGCTCATCGCGCTGATGAAAAACCAGGTAGACAGCATCCGCGGCTACTCCGACGAAGACGAAGTAGCGCACTTTCTCAACTCCTCGCTCACCAAGGCACAAATGAAAAAGGTGAAGCAGGACATCACCGACGGCCGGACCAAACTGCTGTTCGTCGCGCCGGAGACGCTCACCAAGGAAGAGAACATCGAGTTTTTCCAGAACTCCAATATTTCGTTTGTGGCTGTCGACGAGGCCCACTGTATCTCCGAATGGGGCCACGACTTCCGCCCGGAGTATCGCCGCATCCGCGTTATGCTCGACGCCGTCGCCCGCGAGGTGCCTATCATGGCCCTGACCGCCACGGCTACTCCAAAAGTGCAGCAGGACATCCTGAAAAACCTCGATATGTCGGCGGAGAACACCTTTATCTCCTCCTTCAACCGCGACAACCTGTTCTACGAGATTCGCCCGAAGATCAAGAAGGATCAGACCGTCAAGCAGATCATTCAACTGATCAAGGAAGAATTCCGCAACGAATCGGGCATCATTTACGTCCAGAATCGCAAAACTGCGGAAGACCTGGCCGAAATGCTCGCCGTCAACGATATCAAGGCCGCCCCGTATCACGCCGGCCTCGACCCCAAAACCCGTTCTGCCACGCAGGATGCCTTCCTCATGGAAGACATCGACGTCATCTGCGCCACCATCGCCTTCGGTATGGGCATCGACAAACCGGACGTGCGTTTCGTGATCCACTACGACATGCCGAAATCCATCGAGAACTACTACCAGGAGACCGGCCGCGCCGGTCGCGACGGACTTGCGGGAAAATGTGTGGCGTTTTACAACTACCAGGATATTCTGCGGCTCGAAAAGTTCCTGCGCGACAAACCCGTCGCCGAGCGCGAGATGGGCGCACAACTCATGCAGGAGGTTGTCGCCTACGCCGAAACCGCTTCCTGCCGCCGCCGCTTCCTGCTCCACTACTTCGGCGAGCAGTACCATGAAGACGACTGCCACAAGATGTGCGACAACTGCAAAAACCCCAAGGAAAAGATGGAGGTGCAGCAGGAGGTCATCAACGTCATCCAGTGTATTCTCAACCTGAATGAGAACTACCTGATGAAAACGGTGATGGACTTCCTGCTCGGTCGCGAGACGAAGGAGATGAAGGATTTCCGCTTCAGCGAAATGGAAAACTTCGGCATCGGCGAAGACAGAGATGAGAACTTCTGGAGTTCCATTTTCCGCCATGCCATGATCAACAACCTGATCTACAAGGAAATCGAACAGTTCGGCCTGCTGAAAGTATCGGAGGCCGGCCACGCCTACCTCAAGAACCCCCATCCGATCTCCATCACGATCAACCACGACTACGACGACAGCGAATACGACTTCGACGACGAAAAGGGCGGAACGGCAGTGCTCGACGAGACCCTGATGAATATGCTCAAGGATCTGCGCAGGAGCATCGCCAAGAAACACAACCTGCCGCCCTACATCATTTTCCAGGACCCCTCCCTGGAGGAAATGGCGACCCAGTACCCCATGTCGATGGAAGATATGTCCAAGATCGTCGGCGTATCACTCGGCAAGGCACAGAAATATGCGCAACCCTTCCTCGAACTCATCAGGCAATACTGCGAGCAGAACGAGATTGAGCGCCCCATGGACATCACGATCAAAACGGTGGCCAACAAGTCGAAAATGAAGGTGAGCATCATCACTTCTATCGACCGGAAAATACCGCTTGAAGACATCGCCAAGTCCAACGACCTGAGCATGGCCGAACTCCTGGAAGAACTCGACGGCATCGTCAATTCCGGCACCAAACTGAACATCGATTACTACCTGAACAAGATAGTAGACGAGTATGTGCGCGAAACGGTTATAGAGTACTTCAAGGAAGCAGATACTGACGACGTGAAACTGGCCTATCAGGAACTGAAAGACGACGAGATCACCTGGGAAGAGATCCAGTTGATGCGCCTGAAGTTTTTGAGCGATTACGCGAACTGATCGGTCCGAATTTGTTTCCCGTAGATTGCCGCAGAAAAACCTCGCAGAAAAGCGCAGAAAGTCTTCCAGTCTGCGGGAATCTGCGCGGTTTTTCTGCGCTTTTCTGCGGGAACTCTATCTAATAAGCAAACACCATCTGCTTTGAATCCACAGGGCGGCCATCCACAAACAGCGCATAGGCAAACGTGCCGAGCACGCCGTATCCATGCGTGTAAAGCGTTTCATTCAGCCCTTCCTTGAGCGCCACCGGCAACTGCGCGATCACCCTTCCCTGCATGTCGGTAATTTGTATCTCTGCTTTGCCGTAATCCGGCACTTCGTTGATCCAGAATGATATCCAGGTCGCTTCGTCGAAGGGGTTGGGACGGTTCTGCAGCAACCGGATGTTTGGTTCCTGCGCCGCACCGGGTTCGCCGGCCGAGACAACCGGGGCAATGATCCGCTCCCGTGTGAACAGGCTTTCGGCATCCTGGTCGTCTACACTTGCCACGCTCAGTATGATGGGTCCGAGTGGATTCGTGGCAAACACCCCTGTCGTTGAACCTGTGAGGGTAAACACCGTATCCCAGTCGTTCGTCGTGCTTCGGATGGCCACGCGGTAGGTGCCCACATTGGCCGGATCGATGATGTTCACGGTCAGTTGATCGCCGCTACGGGCGCCGGTAAAATCGGTGGGTACAGGCACATTGCGGGCTGCAATAGCGGCTGCGTTGCCGTTGATCACGGCATTGCGGGCCAGGTAGTTGAAGTCAACAAAAAAGGAATCCACTACTCCATCCATGTCGGTATCCACGCCAAGCACATCGTCGGAGGTATGCTGGCGGTCGGAGTAGCCGGGAGTAACAGATGCGTCGCCGTGCTCGTTGGCGGCGGTAAAGCGCATGGCCGGGTAGTTCCGCTGCCGGAAAGGGATGTGGTCGCCACCGCGGTTCGTCCGGTCTTCAGGCGTCATAATACGCACATCCATGGGCACAGCCACCTGCGACAACAGGTTTTCCCGGTATTCCAGTTTGATAAAACGCGCGAGTTGTTTGTGTGGTGAATTGTAGCCGCCCGCCGAGAACAACCGCACGCCCGTGGAATCAACGTCGTTCAGCCCCGGACAGGAGGGCGGCGAAGAGGTTTTGCCGCAGATGATGCCGCCGATCACGTCGTTGTTCAGCACGGCGCGCAGGGGCATATTGTTGTTCTGGATGTATTCGGCGAAGGCATTGGCGCCGAGCAGTCCCTGCTCTTCCGCAGTCGTCACCAGGAATACGATCGTATTTTCAAACGTATATTTTGCCATGACGCGGGCCAGTTCCATCACGAGCGCTGTACCGGTAGCGTTGTCTTCGACGCCCTGCGCCAGACAGGTCACCTTGCACAGGGTATCGCAGCGGCTGTCGATATGCCCTTCAATGAGCACGATGCCGTGTTCGGCAGCATTCGAACCCGGCAGCACCGCCATGATATTGCGATGCTGTCCCATACCACATATATCCTGGTCAAACTGCAGATAGGATACCACGTGCCGGTTTTCGTTGCCGGCACTGAACGCCTCGAACTTTTCATGTACCCAGCTTCTGGCGGCGCCAATACCCTCTGTGGCTGACACCGTATCGGAGCCCGAGTTGCGCGTACCGAATTCGCTCAGCCGGATAATATACGACTTGAGGCTGTCCGCCGAAACACTGACGTTCAGGTCGGCGGCGATGGCAAGCGGGTCGGTCACGACCGTGGTGGCCGCGTAGTCGGCGGGGTCATAATTTCCCGACAATACCAGTTCTGCTACAGGGTTGGTCGTCAGGATATTCATTTGGGCGGTGGCCAAAAACGGGGTAAACAGTGCAAGTGCGAGCAGTCGAATCATGATTCCAATTGTCGTTTATTTTGACAAAAGTAATCAATGCAGATAGAGGCAAGTGCTCGTTTTGGCCAAAAAGGGATGTTTCAGCAGTGAAAGTCTCCGGTAGCATGAACTGTTAATAGCCCGGGCAGGTTGGCAGGTAGCCGGCTGCAGCAGGACCCGTATTCATCCATCTGTCGGATAATCAACCCCAAACCCGGGTACACGCACAAAAAAAGGCGACATGGCCGGTCTGCGGTGAAAGTGAAAAATCATCTAATTTCCACTTCGCTACGTACATTTGCCCTCCTTTTCAACCGGAATATTCGTTTTATCACACCATTCAAGCATGAAAAATCTGCCCATCATCCTCAATATCATCCTCTTTTTACTCGTAGGTCATTTATACTACCTGAACCTGAAAAAGCCTCAATCCACTGAACAACAAACTATTGCGCCTGCTCCTTCTGTATCGGGCGGGGTGAAGATCGCCTACGTGAACGGCGATACGCTCGACGCACAATACGAATGGCTGAAGCAGCAGAAAGATGCCATTCAGCAGCGTGTCCGGACGGCAGAGAGCAACCTGGTCGCCAAACAGGAGGCCCTCATGCGCGACGCCAATGCCCTGCAGGAAAAATTCCAGACGGGCACCATGACCCAGGCCGACGCCGAAAAACAACAGGCCGCACTGATGCAACGGAGCCAGCGCCTGCAGGAGGAAGAGGAGCGTCTGCGCAAATCGCTGGCCGAAGACCAGAAAAAAGCATTCAACGACCTGTATGCCAACGTTGAAGCCAAACTCAAAACGCTTTCCGGCCAGATCGGATACGATTATATCCTTTCCTATTCGCGCGGCGGCCAGATCCTGCTGGCCAACGACAGCCTCGACATCACCCGCCAGGTGCTGGAACTGCTGAATGCGAAGGAGGAGAAAAAATAATGTCCAGGCATATCACACTCCAACAGGCAACACCCGGCGATATTCCACTCATCAGGCGACTGGCACAGCGTATATGGCTGGCGCATTATCCTTCCGTCATCGGCGAGCAACAGGTGGCGTACATGCTCGATAAAATATACAGCCTGGAAGCGCTACAGCGCCAGATGGAGGCGGAAGGACAAATGTTCAGACTGGTCATGGAGGCCGACTCTGTGCTCGGCTTTATTTCCGTCAGCGATAAAGGGGAAGGCAATTATTTCCTGAACAAGTTCTACCTCGACAACGACCAGCGGGGAAAAGGGCTCGGGAAAGCCGTTTTTGAGCGCATCCTGGACTACTACCCCGGCCTCCGCACCATGCGCCTGACCGTCAACCGGCAGAACTATAAAAGCATCAATTTCTATTTCAAAATCGGCTTTACCATCGAAAAATGCCTGGACATCCCCATCGGCGACGGCTACGAAATGAACGATTTCCAGATGGTGTTTTTCAAGCCGTGAATCCTGGACTTTGGATAGGGCGTTTTTGTCAAAAAAGGTTCGGGCATATCTTCTATAAGAATTGATTTAGCCCCTTCATTCCACCTTAAAAACCTTCCCCGCCCGCGCGACCCGTCCTTCGCTCCAAATCTCGTAAAAATACATCCCGTCCGGCAATGCCCGCACGTCGAGTTCGGTGCAGGCGCTTTGCGGGTCGAATATTTCTTCGAGCGCCATGCGCCCGGTCACGTCGAACAGCCGGACGCGGTCAATTGACATGCACCGAAAGTAGTCCCGATGGGATCTTGAAAACCGTCCCACTCTGCCACGATTTGTTGTGAAGTACTAATGTCTGACGCCCAAAGATCGAATTGGAAAACATATAATGAGGTTGTGATATATAAATAACGGCTGTTGGGAGACACGGCACACCAAGTCGTCACAGGGTCAGGGTAATTCTTATAGTCTACATGAATAGTATCATAAGCTGTAAAAGAGCCTGTAGAGCGATTAAAGTCATATACTTTAATGGCTTTTTGGGGATTAGTGCGGAACATTTTCGCGCCATCCGGTGAAAAAACCATTTGGATTCCACCGGATGCATTAGTGGGTGGCGCAGTTCCAATGGTTTGCTCCAATGTATCCACTATGCCGTCTTTTGTGAAAAGGAAAATATAAAATGTGTTGCTGTGATCTTTGGGAGTGACGAGCCACCAGTCCTTTCCATTAGCATGTTTAACAGCAGTCATTTCTCCATAAGAAATATTTCCATCCATAATTTCTATATTTTTGGCAACTACTTTTCCTTTACCGTTATTTTTACTCATGTCTACTTTAGAGTAAAAAAGCTTATCAATTTTAATATCAAAAGGATTGTTGATAATAACCGTCCTTTTATGAAATAAATAATAAAGGTTGTTAGAATCAGGTACTGGGAGTATTATAGTGCTTTGATACCCTGCTGTATACCCGTCATTTTCCTGGTCGCATTTTAATTGATGCACATAACCGGGGTTAATTGTTTCGCCATTTTCCAGGATTGTGTCATCAGCGCCTGCGATATCGCAGCCATTTGTATAAAACATCAAATTTCCTGCTGTGTCGCAAATGCTCGAATTGCACACGAACATATTCTGTTCACGATAGTTGTAATATACCTTAGGCGGGGTAAAATTGAAATCAATTGTTGAGCCGCCTCGCGTAGTGTCTGTTAGACTGTTATCATCTCCTGTAACCCACACATAATCGTGTTTCTGGGCAAAAAGGATTTGAGGCAACAGCAAAAGAGCAAACAGGATATTTTTCATATTCATTCCACCTTAAAACCTTTCCCGCCCGCGCGACCCGCCCTTCGCTCCAAATCTCGTAAAAATACATCCCGTCCGGCAATGCCCGCACGTCGAGTTCGGTGCAGGCGCTTTGCGGGTCGAATATTTCTTCGAGCGCCATGCGCCCGGTCACGTCGAACAGCCGGACGCGGGCCTGGCCGCCGAATTGCCGGTTGGGGACTATTTTCAGCGCCGCGCTCACCGGGTTGGGAAACACCGAAAACACCGGCAGCGGCGTCGGCGGCGCCTGTGTGCCGACGGTGGCTGTGCAAGGCACGCCGGGGTTGTCGATGGGGCCGAGGCGGTAGTTGGGGAAGGAGGGCATGGAAGATCCGCTGGGCGTGGGCAGAGGCAGGCCGCGCTGCTCCACATTGCAGGCAAGGCCGGGTTCGTCGGGGTTGTGGATGACGTGAAAATAACGGGTGTCGCCACCGGCCCTCACATATATTTTACAATCGGGGCCCAATTGGCACTGCCAGAACATGGTTGGAAATGGATCGGCGAACCCGTCCCATTCCGCTACGACGGTTTGTGAAGCGCTGATGTCTGGCGCTTGCAAGTCTAATTGATACAAGTTCAGCCTCGCGCCTAAGTACAGAAATCTTCCATTAGGAGAGACGGCGCAGCCTATTTCGCCGATAATCGGCTGGTTTCCATAATCGTAGGAAATGGTGTCGAACTGGGTAATGACGCCGGCTTCCCTGTCGAAGGTGTAGACCATGATGGGACTGAAAGGATTGGTGCGGTAAATTTTGGAGCCGTCAGGCGAAAAAACGATCTGGCCGTAACCTTCACCCGCCGGCGCTGGCAGGATACCAATGGTTTGCTGAAAGGTATCTACAATGCCGTTTTTGGTAAATTTGAAGATGTAGAAAGTATTGCTGTTTCTTTTGGGGGTTACGAGCCACCAATCTTTTCCGTTAGCGTTTCGTACCGCGATTAATTCTCCAAAGCGCAAAGACTGTTCATTAACAATTGATTTTTCAACACTTTTCCCCCCATTATTTTTGATTCATGTCTATTACAGAATACATCAACTTGTCCGAAATGACATCAAAAGGGTTGTTATAAATTGTAAAACTTTTGTGAAATAGATAATATATAGAATCGGATTCCGGAATGGCAAGATAAATGAATTTTGAATGCCTGATGCGTATCCATCATTATATTGATTGCACCATAAATTGTGAGGATATGCCCGGGTTTATTTCGTCTCCATTTTCCAAGATTTCATCATCTGCTCCCGCAATATCACAGCCGTTTGTATAAAAACAGAAATTTCCGGCGGTATCACAAATACTTGAATTAGTAGTGAACAGATTCATCTTGCGGATAATTGTAATAGGCGTTTACTGGTTTTGATTAAAATCAATCGTGATGCCTCCGTGTGTAGTAATGGCAGGATTGTTGTCATCTCCGGAAACCCACACATAATCATGTTTCTGGGCAAAAAGGATTTGAGGCAACAGCAAAAGAGCAAACAGGATATTTTTCATATTCATTCCACCTTAAAAACCTTCCCCGCCCGCGCGACCCGCCCTTCGCTCCAAATCTCGTAAAAATACATCCCGTCCGGCAATGCCCGCACGTCGAGTTCGGTGCAGGCGCTTTGCGGGTCGAATATTTCTTCGAGCGCCATGCGCCCGGTCACGTCGAACAGCCGGACGCGGGCCTGGCCGCCGAACTGCCGGTTGGGGACTATTTTCAGCGCCGCGCTCACCGGGTTGGGAAACACCGAAAACACCGGCAGCGGTGTCGGCGGCGCCTGTGTGCCGACGGTGGCGGTGCAGGGCACGCCGGGGTTGTCGATGGGGCCGAGGCGGTAGTTGGGGAAAAACGGCATTGATGCACCACTTGGTTTAGGTAAGATGAAACTATGTTGCGTTACATTGCTTGAAAGTCCCGGCTCATCAGGACTATTAATAACATGATAATACTTAGAATCAATCGTGACAATATAGATTTTACAGTCTGGCCCCAATTGACATGCACCGAAAGTAGTCCCGATGGGATCTTGAAAACCGTCCCACTCTGCCACGATTTGTTGTGAAGTACTAATGTCTGACGCCCAAAGATCGAATTGGAAAACATATAATGAAGTTGTGATATATAAATAACGGCTGTTGGGAGACACGGCACACCAAGTCGTCACAGGGTCAGGGTAATTCTTATAGTCTACATGAATAGTATCATAAGCTGTAAAAGAGCCTGTAGAGCGATTAAAGTAACCTTTAATGGCTCTTTGGGAAATAGTGCGGAACACTTTCGCGCCATCCGGTGAAAAAACCATTTGGATTCCACCGGATGCATTAGTGGGTGGCGCAGTTCCAATGGTTTGCTCCAATGTATCCACTATGCCGTCTTTTGTGAAAAGGAAAATATAAAATGTGTTGCTGTGATCTTTGGGAGTGACGAGCCACCAGTCCTTTCCATTAGCGTGTTTAACAGCAGTCATTTCTCCGAACGCAAGATAATCGCTCATGAGTTCAGTATTTTTTTCAATCACCTTGCCTTTCCCGGAATTAGCATTCATGTCAATTATTGAATAAAATAATTTATCCGTTTTTACGTCAAATGGATTAGAAGTAAAAATAATTCGCTTGTGAAATAAATAATAAAGGTTGTTAGAATCAGGTACTGGGAGTATTATAGTGCTTTGATACCCTGCTGTATACCCGTCATTTTCCTGGTCGCATTTTAATTGATGCACATAACCGGGGTTAATTGTTTCGCCATTTTCCAGGATTGTGTCATCAGCGCCTGCGATATCGCAGCCATTTGTATAAAACATCAAATTTCCTGCTGTGTCGCAAATGCTCGAATTGCACACGAACATATTCTGTTCACGATAGTTGTAATATACCTTAGGCAGGGGTAAAATTGAAATCAATTGTTGAGCCGCCTCGCGTAGTGTCTGTTAGACTGTTATCATCTCCTGTAACCCACACATAATCATGTTTCTGGGCAAAAAGGATTTGAGGCAACAGCAAAAGAGCAAACAGGATGTTTTTCATATTCATTCCACCTTAAAAACCTTTCCCGCCCGCGCGACCCGCCCTTCGCTCCAAATCTCGTAAAAATACATCCCGTCCGGCAATGCCCGCACGTCGAGTTCGGTGCAGGCGCTTTGCGGGTCGAATATTTCTTCGAGGGCCATGCGCCCGGTCACGTCGAACAGCCGGACGCGGGCCTGGCCGCCGAACTGCCGGTTGGGGACTATTTTCAGCGCCGCGCTCACCGGGTTGGGAAACACCGAAAACACCGGCAGCGGTGTCGGCGGCGCCTGTGTGCCGACGGTGGCGGTGCAAGGTACGCCGGGGTTGTCGACGGGGCCGAGGCGGTAGTTGGGGAAACTAGGCATCGAAGATCCGCTGGGCGTGGGCAGAGGCAGGCCGCGCTGCTCCACATTGCAGGCAAGGCCGGGTTCGTCGGGGTTGTGGATGACGTGAAAATAACGGGTGTCGCCACCGGCTAGTCCATAAATTTTGCAATCTGGCGCTAGTTGCAACTGCCAAAATAGAGTAGCTACCGGTGCTGTGACTCCGTCCCATTCCGCCACGACGGTTTGTGAAGCGCTCACGTCGGGCGCCTGCAAGTCAAGTTGATATAAAAAAAGGCGGCAGCCGAGGTACAGGTAACGCCCGTTAGGTGAGACGGCGCAGCCTATTTCGCCGATAATCGGCTGATTTCCATAATCGTAGGAAATGGTGTCGAACTGGGTAATGACGCCGGCTTCCCTGTCGAAGGTGTAGACCATGATGGGACTGAAAGGATTGGTGCGGTAAATTTTGGAGCCGTCAGGCGAAAAAACGATCTGGCCGTAACCTTCACCCGCCGGCGCTGGCAGGATACCAATGGTTTGCTGAAAGGTATCTACAATACCGTCTTTGGTGAATCTAAGGATGTAGAAAGTATTGCTTCTTCTGCGCGGCGTAACTAACCACCAGTCTTTGCCGTTGGCATGTTTTGTCGCAATTAGTTCGCCATAGGACAACGAATCTTTTAACAATTCTACGTTTTTTGCTGTCACTTTTCCCGCACCATTATTCTGGCGCATATCAACAATACTGCACAATAGTTTTTCTGTGTAAGCAAATGTTGGATTTGTTGTTAATTTAATTTGTTTGTGAAAAAGATAGTATATGCTATCGCTTTCTGGATGCATCAGGAATATAGCACTCTGTATGCCTGATGCATAACCATCGTCGTTTTGGATGCAGGATATCTGCCAGGTAAAACCCGGATTGATTTCCTCTCCATTTTCCAGGATTTCATCGTCGGCGCCGGCGATGTCGCATCCATTGGTATATGCTACAAGATTTCCGGCCGTGTCGCAGATACTGGCATTACATATGAACATATTCATCTTGCGGTAATTGTAATAAGCATTTACCGGTTTTTGATTAAAATCAATCGTGATGCCTCCGTGTGTAGTAATGGCAGGATCATTGCTGTCACCCGAAACCCAGATATAGTCGTGTTTCTGGGCAAAAAAGACTTGAGGCAGCAGTAAAAAAGCAAACAGGATATTTTTCATAAGCCAAAACAAAAAGGGATACCCTTAGCCATAGAGACGAAGGGTATCCCGTTGCAAAAGGATGGTTTACCGATTGATGATTATTTTCCCGCCGCGAAAGGTGAGCGTGTGCCGGGCACATTGTACCAGTAAATGCCTTCAGGCAAGCCATTCAGAGAAATTCTGAGTGTTCCTTTTTCTTCAACCAGGTTGACTTCTTTAACAATTTGCCCCTGGGCATTTGCAAGTAGAAGTTGTTTCCCCTGGGCATCAGGGATGTTGTATTCCAAAATAACATCCCCGCTTGCGGGATTGGGATAAATTTTCAGGTATCCCTGAGCGGCGGCTTTCCCGCTTTTGCCGCGTTCGACAATGCAGGCCGCTTCGTCGTCGTACGAGGCCGGTTCTTCTTCCATCAGGCTCAGCAAGGCCCTTGCCCGCAGCACCGCCTCGCCGTCGGAAAGCGGACAACGTTCGGCTATATTTACAAGAGTCGCCGAATCCTGCGCCGAAAAAGTAAATATCCCCTGCGCCACCGTGCGCAGCAGTATGTCGTTGACCGTTTTTTCGGTCACGGCGTAGACGGAAGTGGAAGAGAGGGCGGTATTCTGGGTCAATAGCCCGCTTGCTGCGGCAGAGGTAGCCGAGGCGCGCCTGTTCAGCAGATTTTCTTTCGCGGTAGCGGCCACGGCTATTGCTTGCAGGTACGCTTCTCTTTGTGCGCTCAGCGCGGTGCTGTCCTGCGCGCTGATGCCGAATACATTCAGTTGTCTTTCCACTGTAGCCAGGCTGTCGAGGCCATCGCGGATGGCGGCTTCATAAACCTGGAAGGAGTCCCGGTCGCTTTGGCTTGCGCTGTACAACTGGCGCATGCCTTTTTGCAGGTCGGCGAAGCCGGCAAGCCCGCCCGATTGCGCCTCGCCGAGGAAATCGTCGATATCGGGATCGTTCGGGTAGGGGTTGCCCTCTTCCGTCAGGCGCTCATACAGGCGGCGTTGTGCCAGCCAATTGTTGGCGGCTGCGTAATCTGTACCGGGCAATTCGCCGCGGGCAATTTTTATGTCGAGGTATTGTTCGGATGTGACACCCGATGTTACTCCCGGCGTGATGCAATACCCCGGCGTTGCGCATTGATAGGTTTCTTCCTGAGTGTTTTCATTTTGAAACCAGGGCTGAGGGTTGAACAAAACAGGCAAAAACTCACTGTTTTCTGTGGCATCAACGGTATATTTAGAAAGGTTGGCAGTAATCAGGTCTCCCTGATGCTCCGCGCTCGTCGCGCTCCTTCCCACCGATTCCCCCGATGCACCTGCTCCCCCGTAATAGCGTCCACGCCGTAAAGCAGTCCGGCGTCGTTGTTTTTCATCAGGTTGCCGCCGATGTAGGCCTTGTCTTTGCCGACCAGCATGCCTTCGATGTGCAGGCCTTCGCCGGTGTTGGCGGCGAGGTTGCACAGGATGGAGGCTCTGCCCGGGTGTATGGCGTATATGCCGGTGGCGCCGGGGCCGGTCACGTTGTTGCAGGAGAGGGTGTTTTTGTCGCCCGCGCCGAGGTACATGCCGAAGCGGTTGTTTTGCGCGTTGGCGAGGCTGACAATGTTGCGCGCGGCGGTTACGAGCGAGGCGTCGTTGATGTGTATGGCTGTTTGGCCGTCGTTCATGTTGATGGTGTTGCCGTTGATGTTGCCGCCCATAAAGAGCGGGGCGCCGGTCGGGCCCGAGGGGCTGAGCGGGGTGAGAATGCCCGCGACGCTGACGGCCCTGGCTTTGGAATTGCCGTTTATATCGATGGTGTTGCCGTATACGCCGCCGAAAGTGGTGACCGGGTATGCGGGCGTGGCGAAACCCAGCGGCGGCAGGTAGCGCAGGTCGATGCCGCGGATGCTTGCCGCGATGGTGTTGTGATCGTGAATGGCTACGCCGTTGGTCGTGATAATGCCGTTGGTCATGTTGTCCATGGTCGTACGCCAAACGAAGGAGGAAGCGCCGAGCGTCTCCACACCGGTATGGCAGTTGTTGAAGGTGATGGTTCGGTCGTCGCCGGGAATGACGCTGACTGATCCTTTTTCGGCGTAAATGGCCTTGCCCGTGGACACGGCAGGATAGGCGGTATAGCCGCTGCCCTTGGCCACCTGCGTGATGTCCTGAAAATCGGCCTGCAATACATTCAGGTTGGTGTTGAGGGAAATTACCCCGTATTTCAGGTTGAAAAAGGCGTTGGACTCGCCCGAATCCACGTCTGCATCGAGTACAACACTACCGGCATTGTTGAGGTAAATGCCCGCAAAACCCTTTCCGAAAGGCAGGGGAGATTGCCCGGAATAGGCGGGTTTGAGGCCGCCGGCGGTGGCGCCGTAGTGGTTGCCGGAAAGCATGATGTTGTAGCTCCCGGTTCCCGGATCATTCGCGTGGATGGCTATGTTGTTGTCCAGAAAACCGGAGCTTCTGGCAGTCAGCACCGAGTTTTTTCCAATGTTTATGGCGATGGCCGCGTCCTTTATATCACTGTTTCTGATATGGAGCCGTGACCCGGAATGTAGTTCCACTCCTTTCCACATTGTTGTGCATCCGCCTATGCTGCCGTTTATCAATTGTACGGGGCCTTCGACGTTTATTTCATTGCCGTCATGCATAATGAAGTGATAGCCGTTAAAAAGGTATTCCGGTTTGTTTGTAACATACTCGGTCGAGGGGAGCGGGACGGGCAGCGGCGGAATGTCCATGTCGCCGATAATGTGGAAATGGCGCACCCCTCCGCTTGGTGGTAAAATATCGAACACTGATTGCCCGGATTGTGCCGTAATCTCGAAGAACGGTTCAATAACAGCCTCGCTGAAATTTTCGTCCGGCGAGGAGATATAAACCTGAACGCTGTATTTTTTGACCTCCAGCCCGGGTTGCGGGTCAAAAAGCATGGAAAACGTCAGGGTCATCATATCGCCGAGGGCCAGGTCAATGGTTTTCTCCGGGCCGGGAGGCGTTCCCGGAAGTCTTCCGATCAACTCATTGTAAATTACTCCTGCCGATTGCTCATGAGTAAAATAATTGCTGACCACCATTCCGTTGAGGTCTAATTTGGGCTTCAACAGATTCTTGTCGTAACGGACCCGGACGATCACGTCATTCGCTGCTTCGCACCCGCCTTTTAAAGTGGCGGTAAAATTAATTTCTTCACGTGTTGCGCCGCATCCTTTTACGGGGTTGGGATTATCGGCGATCACCGTTGTGGCTTTGGCATAGCACACTTCACAGTCTTCGGTTTGATACGTTGGAATTGAAGCAGTAAGACAAGGGCAACGGGATACGTTGGGCAGGTCCGAGAGCAACAGAATCAATTTACTTTTCATGCAGGACGAGAGGGTTGTTCCATTTGACGACTCGCACATCAGCAGTTGCTCCTGCGAGCAGTTTATTCCGCACCCGCCCGACGTTTCTGCCAGGTCTTCGTGAAGCAGGCCAAAGTGATGGCCAAGTTCATGCGCCATGATTTGCCCGGTAAATACTTCGTCTGGTTCATTGTTGCCGTTTTTTTGTATGCTGACGATCGATTTTCGGTTGCCAAAGTCATTTTCGGGGTTTTCACAGAAAAAATCAGGGTTGCCATCGGTTACTCCTCTGGCGGTTGGAGTACCGAGAACACCCTGACGGCCGGTGATATAAATGATGCCATCTTTCCTGATGCAAGGTCTGTTTGTACTCCAGTCATTTCCGATGTTGTTAAACCACTGAGCCACATTGCTATCGAAAAGGTCGTCGTTGCTGTCGAGGTACGGATCAGGAAACCATACGATGTGTGTGGAGAATGAAAAACTAAGATTTACAGGGAAGTCATTCCCCACTGACTGCCAGATGTTTGCCATGACCGATGCCGCGCTCATGGCAAACATCTTGGCCTCGGCAACATTCCCGCCGAATTCATCTACAAGCAATTTGTCTATCTGCAAGCCCAAATCGACGCGGATATCACAAAATGCCTGTCCTCCGGTGTTTTCCGGCTCCGAGCCTGGCTCGGAAGGAGGATTAACGTATCTATTTATGGTGAATAAATTGGGCTTGAATTGGCCGGAATCAAACACCGGCGATATGTTATATCGCTCGGATGTTGTCCGGATGCTTCCACAAAAAAGTTTGTCGCTGATGAACAAATTAACCTTGCTTGAGGCATCATCAACAAGTGTACCCTTTAATGCAAAAGCCCGGAATCTGTGTGTTTCATAATTTGCCAAACCGGTATTAAGAAATGTGCTGCTTGGGTCTATTATAAGTTCAACGGCAAAGTGTAAATCGCCGATAATAATTTTCAAGGAAAATTTCCCTTTCGAGGACTTGATTACCTCCAGAACAGGGTGTGTATTAAGCGAAAAAACGGGAGCGGTTTTATTTGCGCCCTCTTTTTGTATTACAGCACTTTCAAATTCCGGTATTATTCCCTCATTCCTGTTTTGTGCAACCATTGGCCTGGAATAAGCAACGAATAAAACAAGAAGTGCCGTGAGTGTTTTTAGCTTTTGGTGGACGGTGGACGGTGGACGGTGGACGGTGGACGGTGGACGGTGGACGGTGGACGGTGGACGGTGAAGATAATCGGTCTTTCATGAATAATGTATTTAAGATGAAAAATGGTGGAATATCTATAATATCCTGCAAGGATTTTAGTAAATACAATCTATACACGTAGCAATGAATACAGTCGTCTATCAAAGTTATCCATTGTTGCAATGCACACCAAGCCTTTATTTGTTAAATGTGTGAGCACGCCAGTTTTCACCGTAAAACATACCTGCCGGGTGGTGAGATAAAAAGTGAAATGCCACCCCGCCGCAACAGGATGGCATTTCCGAAAGAGCGCTGGTCTGACGACTCCGGGTCGTCTGACCGGCGAGCACGAACGCTGTTAATTTACCGCAACAACGCAATATCTCCTTTCAACGTTTCCACATCGCCGTTGGCATATTGCAATACGATGTAATACACGTAAACATCGCTCGGTGCATCCTTTCCGTCGACCTTGCCATCCCAGCGTTCTTTTCCGGGCGACGATTCAAATACTTTCTGGCCCCAGCGGTTGAAGATAATGAATTGGGTGATCTCCGTATTGCTGCCGAAAAGCAACGGACCAAAGGTGTCGTTTACGCCGTCGCTGCCGGGGGTAAAGGCATTGGGCACGGCCAAGCATCGTTTGAAGTCGTACGTGACCGGCGCAGATTCTTTCGAACAACCGTTTGCAGCCGTGGCAATCACGGTGAAGGTCGCGGAACCTTCCGGAACGGAGGGTACAAATGTGACCGAATCACCCGTAATGCCCGGCATCGTGCCGCCGTCAATCGTCCAGGTCAATACGGCAGACGCCGGCGTTGCCGAACTCTTCAGCGTGATGGGTACGCCGATACAGATCGTATCGGTCGGATCGGGCGCTGCGGTGATGTTTTCCACGCTTACACCGGGTATGACCGTCAGCCGCACGGTATCCGATTCCACACAGTCGGGGCCGAAAGCGAGCGTTGCGGTATAGGTGGTGCTGGTCAGCGGATTTACATTGAAAGCATTGCCCAGGAAATTGCCCGGTGTCCACGTAACATTGCCCGGCGTTCCTGTCGTAATCGCCGTCAGCGTAGCGCCGTCGCCAAAACAGATGGTCTGGTCCGGGCCGGCGTCGAGGGTAGCCGCTGCGACGGTGATCGTGACGGGTTCCTGTATGGTGCAATCGGCGTTGGAGGCCGTGATCGTATAGGTGGTCGTGGTAGTCGGAGTTGCCACCGGTGTGGCGCTGTTCGGGTTGTTGAGGCCCGTTACCGGCGACCACGAATAGGTGACGCCCGGTTCCGAAACCGTGTTGAGCGCCAGGCTTTCGCCGAGACAGATGGTCGTGTTTTCGGCAAGATCGAGCATTGGTATCGGCAGCACGGTGATGGTGACCTCATCGGTGAAGAAACAATCGGCGCTGAAAGCTATCGTAGCGGTATAGGTTGTTGTCACCGTCGGGTTTACATTGATCGAGTTGCCGGTAAGGTTGCCGGGCGTCCAGGTCACCGTGCCGGGGGTGCCGGTCGTTACCGCAGTCAGTGTAGCGCCTTCATTGGCGCAAATGGTTATGTCGGGGCCGACATCGATGGTAGCCGAAACCACGGTAACATTTACCGCCGCTTCAATATCGCAGGCGGCGCCTGAAGTGGTCAGCGTATAGTTGGTGCTGGTTGTCGGCGTCGCAACCGGCGTTGCGCTGTTGGGGTTGTCCAGACCGGTGGGAGGCGACCATGCATACGTCACACCCGGTTCTGATATGGTGTTGAGTTGGATGCTTTGGCCGAGGCAGAGCACCGGATTTTGCGGCAGGTTGAGCAATGGTAGCGGCAACACATTGACCGTTACGCTTGCGCCGGAGGGGCAAGGCACATCCTTGGCCGCAATGGTATAGGTAGTGGTCACCATAGGGGTGGCGGTGGGGTTGGGACAATCGGAGCAGGACAACGTAGTTGGCATGTCCTGCCATTCCAGCGTAGTACCGGGCGGATCCACTGTGACGAGTATCTGCGCGGATTCGCCGGGACAGATATCCTCGGGATTAACTGTTGCCATGATGGTCGGCGGTATGGCGACGGGGACTTCTATTGATGAAGTATCCTTGCAGCCCCGGTTGGTTACGATGCGCTCGAAAATATGGGTAGTGGTGGCTGTAATAACCATATTCCAGTTGTCGAGCGGTGTTTCCTGACCGCCAAACGGCAACCATTCGATCATGATGTCGGGGAAATTGGCAGGCTCGTAGGTTGGGGAAATGAGGTAAACCGTATCGCCGGGACAATAGATTTCCTTGTCCATTTCCCGGATAAGGGATTGATCGGGCAGGGAATCCACACGGATTCTGACAGAGTCGCTGACGAAACAGCCGTTGATGGTATACGAGGCAAAAACAGTAACCGACTCATCCGGATACGCGTTGACCGAAGGGCCGGTCGTGCCGCTCAGGTAGAACGAAGGCGACCATTTTACATCGGCTCCCACAGGGCTGAACAGGGCATTCAGGGCCACGGTGTCGCCCAGGCAAATCTCGTAATAATCATCCCCCTGAATCTCTACGTCGGCGGCGATCACATTGATCTTGACCGAGGCGGTTTGTGAACAGTAGTTGTTGGCGCTGGTGGCCACGAGGGTATAAGTGGTGGTCGCATCCGGCAGGGCAATTGGCCCGGAACTGGCGGGATCGTCCAGCCCAAGGGCGGGCGTCCAGTTGTATGCAGTCGTCGAACTGAGCACATTGGCCAGTTGCACCGGGTAATTCTGGCAAACCGTCGTGTCGGTTGTGGTCAGCGTGGGGAAGAACAGGGTGTCGACATTGATCGTCACCTGGTCGCTGACGGAGCAACCGGCAATGGAAACCGTAGCGGTATAGGTCGTGGTAGCCAGCGGCGTTGCCACAGGCGTCGGGCTGTTGGGGTTGTCCAGTCCGGCAGCGGGCGACCACACCAGACCAGAATTATTCACATTGTTATTGGCCTGGAGAAGTACGGTTGTTCCCTGGCAGATATCGGTTGGCGTCAGGGCAACCACTTCTATTTCCGGGTCAATGATCCGGACGTATACGGAATCGACATCCACGCAGCTCGATACCGTACCCGTTACTTCAAGCCAGATGTCCTGTGTCGGTGTGATGGTCGGGTCGCTGATGAACGGGTTGCTGACGGCTCCCGGCGGGGCCCAGAAGTAGTTGGCCGCGCCTTCAGCCTGGAGTTGCAGCGTGCTGCCTGCACATACGAACAGGGTGTCGCCGCCGACCACATCCACCGTGACGTTATCGGCCAATTCTACTGTAAGTGTTTTGTACACGACCGTTCCGCAACCGAAATTATTTGATAGCGAGATCGTTATGGTTTCGGTGCCTTCCATTAAGGCATCGGGAAGCGGAACAATCGGGAATGACAAGGTGGTTTGCCCTGCCGGGAAAGTGATAATGGGCGGTATACTGAGGGTGTAGTCTGTGCCGAGTGTTGCCGTACCGCCGACGGTGACGATGAAACTGGTTGGCTGGTCGAACGGCTGCGACAGCGAAATGACCAGTTGATCCTGGTTGCCGGAGCAGTCTTCAATAAAGTAATCGATACCACTGGCAAATTGAACGGCCAGGTTGGGCGTGCCGCCCTGTATTTTGGATACAAAAACACCGGAGTCGAACGCCTCGTCCGCGCGGTCGGCCACCGCCAGTTTCAGGTGATACGTATTGCAGGGGATTACCGGCGTACGGGCCGTCAGGGTTTTTTTGATACCCAGGGAATCGGAGGTAAGGCCGTCGTACTGGAGTGATTTGTTGTTGTTAAAACTCCAGGGCTGGTTGTTGCGGTAATACTGCCAGTTGAGCAGGTTGTTTACGCTATTGATCTGCACAAATGTGTTGGAGTTGGGCAGTGTGGCAATGTTGAGTGCGCCTCCGAGACCCGGATCGCCCACGATGCCGGGGCCAGACACAAGGAAGGCGAATATATCGTTAAAGTTGCTGTTGACGTATTCCGGGTACTCCTCTGAGCCGAACACGTATTCAAAAGTCAACTCATCGGTAGCTACGAATACGTCCAGTTCCACGATACAGGCATCATTCGACGCCAGGCCGTTGCCTTGCTGAACGGAGAGGTAGTCCAGGTCCGCGTCGCCGGGATCGTTGGGAAAGAACGGCGCGACGCCCAGGCCGGCGCCCGTCTGGTTGTTCGGGCCTACGGCAATCTGTGCGCTTCCCGAGGTCAGGATCAAACCCTTGTCGAGGCCCAGGTCATTGTTGTCGGTAGGAAAACTGAACGTACCGTAAGCGCCGTCGCCACAGTTGATGCTGGTCACGGTGACGGTTGTGGCGGGGGTGGAAACGGCATCCACGATGTCGTCGGCGGTAATATTGGTGTTTACCGTCATCTGCTCCGGCGCTACACAAGGTTCTGAACTGCACACCCATTGTCCTTTCCAGCCTTCCAGTTCGTTTGTTGCATCAGAAGTGAACTGCACGGTCAGGCATCCGCTGCTGGCCTGGACGGTAAAACAGACACCGCCGCCGGCGGCCTGCTGGGCAGTAAAGCCGCCGTCATTCAATTGGGAAATAATGGGCGAGTTGATATCAGGCCCGTCATAAAACGTCAGTGCATCACCGGTGAAGATGCCGCCGACGCCGATTTCGATGTTGTAATATTCCAGGGTAAACGTAATACACCCGGAAGGGTCGTTGGGACAAATATTGAATACATAGTCTTCGTCGGGGCCGTAATCGTTATCAGGGCCGCCGGAATCGTACAAGGTGCCTTCGCACAGCCCGGAACCGCCCTCGTCGATGGTCGTTATCGGTGGAATTTTGTCTACACACAAGGTAAATTCACCCCAATTGGGTGTCGCGGTCTGGGAGTAATCGGATACCCTGATGAAGTAAGGCAGCCCGGGCGTCAGACCTGTCACATCGAGAAACAAGGTGTTTTCTCCGACATCGGCCTTGGCGCACAGCAATTCAGCCAGTCCGTCGAATTCGCAATCGCCCCGGTAAACGGCAAACTCCGGGTTTACAATGGAGTTGCCCACACCCGTCAGGGTAATCCGGAAATCGAACAGGGTATCCGGGCAGGTAAACATGAACCATACATCCCGGTGGGCAATGCCGCTGTTGAAACAAGTGGGGGCATTGTCGTTGCCTATGTCCGTGGGAGTGGCGTTCACATTGGTGTAAACATCGGGGGAGCAGGAAGGTGCAAAGCCGAGATCTATGATGCCGGAGCAATCGTCATTGACCGGAGTTTGCGCGGATAGCGTGCAGATGGTGCAAAGCGCTGCGATCAGGATAATGTGTTTTTTCATTTGTGTGTAGCAGTTGTCAGAATCAGGATTTGCCGGGCGTTTTTACAAAGATTACGGCCGTATGGGCGAGCCAAAAAATAAAGAGACCTTTGTGAACGCCAAATCGCTGCTGGCCCTTTTGTGTCGCACAATGGCAGATGTGATCGAAAAAGTGTCGTTTACACACCTAATGTCAGCATTTTTTTAACAAGGTCCGTACTTCTTCGATCATAAAAGGTTGGTTTTGGTTGCCCCAACTGGTGTTGATAAAGTTTAAAATGTTCGCGACCTGGATTTCGGAAAGCGATTCTACGCCGGGCATTTGCTCGGCGTACACTTTTCCGTTTACCACGATCGTATCGTGAATTCCGTGTATGACCAGGCAAGGTAACTGATCGCGGTTGTTTTTCAAATAGTCCGCACCGGCAAGCGGGGGAATTAGCGCATGCAACCCTTCTCCATGGTCCATGTGGCAATTGGAACAATTGACTTTATACAGACGCTCGCCTTCCTTGTAGGGGTTGGGCTGACAGGCCGCGACAAGAAAAAGGGCAAACAAGCCGGAAACGGCCCCCAAGTGTTTGATTTTTGTCATAATGGCGTTTGAACCGGTTCATTTGGGGAATTGCTCCGCAAGCAGCAGGTCCATATCTTTCATAAACCGGTCGACTTCCGCTGCATTTGTGCCGTCGCAGAAAGAGCGCACATGCCGGTTTTTATCCACCAGGATCAGCCTCCCGGAGTGGTCGAAGCCGCCCGGCACATCCGGATCCTCCGTGGCCACGCTGAAATAATTATCTGCAATGCCGTAAATCTCGTCGTGGTCGCCCGTGACAAGGCGCCAGTGTTTGGCATCGATCCCGAGTTTTTCGGCATGGCGTTTCAGGGCAGCCACCGTATCGTTGCGTATGTCGATAGAGTGGGAGAGGAGCGCCACCCGGTCGTCGTTTTTGTATTTCTCGTATATCCGCAACCCGTTCTTTTTCACCTTCGGGCAAATGGTCGGGCAATGGATGAAAAAGAAATCCGCGACATAAATCTTTCCGGCAAAGGTGGCGTTGGTCACCGTCTGGCTATCCTGATCGACAAACGAGAAATCAGGGATGGTCGGATACACGGTATCGCCGGCGGGTGATATGTCGCGTTCGCCTAAAATGGGCAGAACTTGATCAGATGGCGATTGCATACATGACGCAAAGCCGCTGACAATCAGGAAAATAAATAGTGTTTGTTTCATTCCGGCAACAGTTTTTTGCCCGCTTCCAGGGCAGCGCGAATGTCATCGCGGTTTTTTTCGATCTTTTGTTTTTGCTCCTGCAGGTATTTCACTGCTTCATCTTTGGCCATGCCGGTCGGCTCCTTGTACTCCGCCATCCAGCTCATCATACCGGCCTCTGCCTTCTCCATGTCGGCCAGCACCCCGTTGTACTTTTCCGCCACTTCCTTCGTCATGCTCATTTTGGTCATCATTTCCTTGATCCGGCGGCTGTGGCGATTCATTTCGGCCATCTCCTTCATCGCCTCGTCGTGGATGGTTTCCGTTTCTTTCGACAGTGCCTCGGCTTCAGCAGGCAACTCTTCCGGAGCAGCTACCGCGCGCGGTTCGAGGTCCATGCCGCAAACGGGGCATTGCCCCGGCTTGGTGTACATTTTTCCCTTTTCGCAGTCCATGGGACAGGCATATACCGTAGAACCATCAATAGCGGCTGTTGCATCGGCGGGCTTGCCCTGGTGGCTGTGGCCGCAGGAAGCAAATATCAGGCTGAGGAGAACGATCTGTGTGATATATTTCATAGTCGAGATTTTTTAATAAAGCACAAAGATAGCGATCCGTTTGTTGCCGAAGAAAGAAGGCCTGATGTAATGCCAAAACAGGTTTTCTTTTGGAATGACTCCAAATTTCATCCCGGCATGGCGGAAAGGAATGTTTAGATTTGTGCAATTTTTGATAACGGTCGGGCGACGTCGCGGCCCGGATAAAATTACCTTGAATGCTTCTAGCCATCTCTCCTGTCGACGGGCGCTATGCCGACAAGACAAAGGAACTTGCCGATTATTTCAGCGAATATGCGCTCATCCGGTACCGGGTTTTTGTTGAAATTCAATATTTTATCGCGCTTTGTCAGTATGGACTGCCACAACTGAGCTCGTTTGAAGACGGCAAGATCGACGACCTGAACGGCATTTTCGAAAACTTCAGTATGGCCGATGCCGAGCAGATCAAAGCCATTGAGCGGACGACCAACCACGACGTAAAGGCGGTGGAATATTTTCTCAAGGAGCGTTTTGATGCGCTTGAACTGGTGGAGTTGCGCGAATTTGTCCACTTCGGGCTGACTTCCCAGGATATCAACAATACGGCCACCCCGCTGCTGTTCAAAAATGCCCTGCAGCAGGTGTATTATCCGCTGCTCCAGCGCCTGCGCGATCACCTCGAACAACTGGCGCAGGACTGGTCGCACGTGCCCATGCTCGCACGCACGCACGGCCAGCCGGCATCGCCGACACTGCTCGGAAAGGAGTTCAGGGTCTTCGTCGAACGAATTGACGTTCAACTCGAACTCCTGAAACAGGTGCCGCATCGCGCCAAATTCGGCGGCGCAACGGGCAATTTCAACGCGCATTACGCCGCATATCCGGACTACAACTGGCAGCAGTTCGGCGATGACTTTGTCCGCGAGTTTCTCGGACTGGAGCGTTCCCAGCATACCACCCAAATCGAGCATTACGATTGCCTTGCCGCTCAGTTTCAGGCACTTGGCCGCATCAATACCATATTAATCGATTTTGTCCGCGACGTGTGGACCTACGTTTCGATGGAGTATTTCCGCCAGAAAACCGTGCAGGGCGAGGTCGGTTCCTCGGCCATGCCGCACAAAGTAAACCCCATTGATTTTGAAAACGCGGAGGGCAACCTCGGTCTCGCCAATGCCTACTTTCAGCACCTTGCGGAAAAACTGCCGGTTAGCAGGCTTCAGCGCGATCTTACAGACTCCACCGTTTTGAGGAATATCGGTGTGCCGATGGGGCACACCATTATAGCATTTAAATCCATCCTGAAGGGGCTGGGCAAACTGATGCTCAACGAAGGCCAGCTGTTCGACGACCTGGAAGACAACTGGATGGTCATCGCAGAGGGCATACAGGTTATCCTGCGCCGGGAAGGGTACCCGCAACCCTATGAGGCGCTGAAAAACCTCACCAGGGGACGCGCCCTCATTACGAGGGAAGTGCTGCACGAATTTATCGACAACCTGGACGTCGCTGATGCGGTGAAAGACGAACTGAAACAACTGACGCCACACAATTACGTCGGCGGGTGAAATCCTGCGCTTACTATTTATCTTCCTGTAAATCAAATAAATATACAGCCGATCCTTTCGTTTGAAACGACTTCAGCAGCACACCCCTCCCGGAGCAGCAATCCAGGATAAATGCAGCCTCGGCCTGTGTCTGGAAGGGGTTGAGGTGTGAAAACAGTACCCAGGTCCGGCCCCGGAAGGGCGCTAAGTCCTCCGCAAAGACTGCCGGATGTCCGTCATGCCTGCGGCCAAACACCGCCGGATTGCCAAAGTCAACACGTCGTGTTTGCCGGTAATACCGGAACGCCTCGGCAGCGCCGTGGTACACATACACCGCATCGTCCGGCGCGATGCTTTCGTTCATGAAACGAATGCTCCTTTTGATCTCTTCCCGCTCTGTCGGAAAGTCGCGCAACACCTGGAACAGGTAGATTCCGGCCGGTAACAGGAACAACAACGGCGCCCGACTCAAGCCTTTGACACGAACCAGGGCGTCCTTTACTGCGCCGAATCCGATTGAAACGGTCAGCACAAACAGGGGCAGTTGGTACAGAATCAGGCGATGGTCGAAAGGGTAGACCCTGAAATATGCAATGACGGCATGCAGTAAGGCAGGGAAAGTCAGCAGATACAACAATGCGTATCTTTTGGCGCGGGCGAGGTGCGCCACCCCGGCCACATAAACCCCGATAAATGGCACAAAAAGCAGGTATTCCTGCGGAAATGCCATGATGCCGGTAAACACCATAACGGTCTTTTTTAAAACCCAGACTACAAAATCACGGCTCAGCAGGTCGCCCGGCGGAAACGCCTGTTGCCAGTAATCCAGCATTTCCGCTTTGTGCGGGTGTCCGTCAATAAAGAAGACGTAACAGATTGAAAAACAGACAAACCACATTGCTATCACAGGAATGGCGGCAAACCTGGATTGTACCGGATTGTGTTTGTTCGCAGGCTCCCAAAACAGGTAAATGGCTGCGGTAAACAGGATCAAAACCCCGGCATGCGACAAAAAAACGGATGCTGCGCCGAGCAGGCCCAATACCGCCATCCGGTACCGGAAAGAAGAAAGCAGCGCATGGTATACGGCCAGCAGAACCAGCACATCGGCCATGTATTGTTTTACTTCCGTAGCGAAATAGATGAGCGAGGGCGATAAAACAAACAGTGCCTGTGCGAGCAGGCGCGTGGCGTTGTCGGGGATTATCTTTCGTGAAATACTCCAAAACAGAACAATGGAAAGCAGGGCGCCGAGCACCGGAAATGCCCGGAGGCTCATTTCACCCGGACCAAAAAATTGCACGAAAAAGCGTTCGATCCAGAGGAACAGGATTGGCGCCACCTGGTTGTTGTCGAGCGGCAGGAGCAGCGCCCGGTAATCTTTTTGGATGAGGTTTATGGCCAGCAGCGACTCATCGAGCCATAAACTCCGGTTGTAGCCGTATTGTACCAGGATAAAAGTGCAGCCCAATGCGGCGATACCTGCGGATGCGAAGGTATATGTGGCATTGGGCTGCATGGTAGTCTTATTGTTTAATCAAACGGACGGGTGCGCTTTGCCGGCCTTCGTTGTGCAAAACAAGAACATAAACGCCTTTTGTCCAGGTCTCGCCACAGTTCAGTACGCCGGTATTAGTAGCCAGATGTTGCGTCAACACGGTCTGCCCCAACAGGTTGCGTACTTCCATCGAAAGATGCTGAGCGCCCGGCCAATCATACCGGACCTCAAAAGAAGTTGCTGACGGATTGGGCAGCACCGCCACGGAAGCGGACGTGTTTATATCATTTACGCCGGAAACGGGCGCGCCCGGCACAACGCTGAAAACATCAATTCCGGCTTCCACAAAATGCCCGGGGTCAAGGTCGCTGGCGATAAACTGCACCCGGACGTCATCCGTGAGGGTAATATAGTCTTTCATGCTGATCTCACCCGAAAAGCGCCAGTTGCCCATTGAAACGGTTTCCGTATACAAGGTTACCGTTTCGGTACCATTGAGTATTCGTATTTCGAGGTTGTCGTTGGGTGGAGTGCCCTGGCCGCCGCCATTGTAAAACCAGTACCAGAAACTCAGTTTGGCATCCTGATATGCAGCAAGCCGCATGGGCGGGCTGGTCAGTGTTACGAAACCGTCGTCCACATCGTCACTTCCGGCAGAGCCGCCGCCGTTACCGGTTACGTAGCATTGCTCGTTGTTGTCGGTCTGCACATCAGCTCCCGGGTTAACGAATGTATTTTGACTAAAGGTAGCCTCCGGCTTTCCACGCTCCCAAAGGCCGGAGCCGGCGGTTGCCCCGGTTGACCAGCCCAGGTCGGTCTCAAAATCATCGTAATACCCCGGCTTAAGGTATATTTGAACCGGCGTGCCGGCCGTAACAGTGACATTGCTGACGAGGTAGCCCCATGATGGGCCGACTTTTGCTTCATAAGTCCCCGACGGCACGCAACTCACATCAAACGAGCCATCCGGAGCCGACTGGATGGTATAGGTTTCGTTTACACCGGTCAATACGATATTCGCATTTTCAACAGGCATTGATGTACCTTCCTCCAGGACCGTACCACCGAGGTCAGCGGCATTTTCGGCTTCCAGTGTGACGGTGAATTGCGTCACTTCTGCTGTTGCCAGGGTTACATCGACGGTTTTGCTGTAAAAACCCGGTTTGCTCACTGTGACGGTGAAATTGCCCGGCTGAGTCTGCCCGGTTTTGAACGTACCGTCAAGTTTTGTCCGGGTATTGATCCAGGGGTTGCTGCTGTTCACTTCGATGGTAGCGCCGAACATGGGTTGACCGTTGCAACCGTTGATGACATTTCCCTCCAGGTAGCATGCGCGGGTATAGGTAGGGGTCAGCACAAACAACTTTCCTATGCCGCCGGTTTCGTTAGGGATATTGGAGGCAACGATCGTTCCAGAGGGCAGGAATGGATACACCCCCCAGCAACCGTCGAAGTTTGCCCCCGTGCCCGGCCAGGTGTCGTACCAGCCTGTGATGACCATGTTGTCGGGACGATGTGCATCAATGATGACCACCCCGTCGGAGTACCAGGAGGTAATGGCCCAATCGTTGAGCACGTGGGTATTGTGACCAATAGAGTTGGTTCCATCGTTGGTAGAAACGCGGTCCAGTTCACGGATGTCTTCCGGATCGCTGATATCGTAACAGGTGACAAACGACGGCGCGTTTTCATTTTCATCGGTGGTCAGGATGTGCTTGTGGTCGTCGAGCAGCCAGGAGTTGTGCGTGAATTTTCCAGGTGTCTGGACCGTGCCGAGCAACATGGGATTCGACTTGTCGGTCATATCCACGATCGACAACTGGCCGGAATAAATATGGCAGGCATACAGCGTATCGTTCTCGGCATAACCGTCGTGCACATATTCCAGGGCATCAAATTTGCCCACATAAGTCGGATTGTAGGGGTCGGCATTCAGGTCGAACACTTTGGCGCCACCGGCGTACAGGCCGCCGCCATAGAGGTACATATACCCTTTCTTGGTATCGATATGCAGCGCGTGGATCTTATTAAGTTTGGTATTCGGATCCGGAAACTGGCCCTCGCCGGTGAAAAAGTGGTAAGTGAGGTTGGGGCTGGGCAATGCGCTCAGGTCGACAATTTGTACGCCTTGGCCGCCTTCAGATGTTACATACGCATAGTGACCGTAGGTTTTGATTTCTTTCCACAGGTTGTCGGGGCCGGGCAACTGAACGATATTCACCGGGTTGTCAGGATTGGTTACATCCACAATCACCATTCCTTTTGAGGCGCCTACCAGGGCGTATTCCTTACCGTCCTGGGCGTAGCCGTAAATATTGGCCAGCGTTTGGCCGGGGTACTGTAAGGAAGCGCGGATATCGAGATTAAAGTTTTGGGCAAAAGCCGGCGGTGTGGTCAGCACGAGCACCGACCACAGCAGGTATTGCAATGCGTTTTTCATTGAAAACAGGTTGAAGAATTAAAACAATAACACAGTAGGTATAAAGCAGCCGGGTCGACCGGCCGCAAAACGGCAGCAAATGTATAACCCGCTTCCGGCCTTTGGGTCACCCGTCGGCCATATTCATCAGCAGGAGTCGGCTATTCTGCGACAAATCCCCAATCAGCAGTACACTACTCCTCTTCGTCCATGACGACTGGGGTAGTGCGCACACCATTGCTTTTGTTGGCGTAATAGGCGAACAGGCAGGCCGTCCAGAAGGAATACAGGGAATATACCAGGGCGGGTTTGACCATATCCTGGTTGCCCAGGAGGTTGTTGGCGATCAAAAAAGCGAGGGTCGTATTTTGTACGCCGCTTTCCATGGCAGCGGTAATGCGCGATGCGTGCGGCAGCGCCATGTATTTCATAAAAAAGTAGCCGAAAAACAGGCAACCCGCATTTTGGATCAGGGCAACCGGAGTGATGACCAGAAAATCGCTCCATTTCAGGCCTGCACCGCCGTGGCTTTCCCCGGCAAACATCTTGATGGCAAATACCATAGCCAGCAAAACCAGCATCACGTATTTGGACGGTTTGCTGATCTTGTTGGCAAACAAAGGAAACTTCTGACGTACAAACAGGCCGATCGAGGCCGGAATAATCGTGATAAAAAGATCTGGCTTACCGTTTCCCAAAAGGGAGATGCAATTCCGTTTCCTTTCCGAGAAATACCCGGAGACCGAGATTTACCACGATGGGGATGGAAAACAAGGTAAGAAAACTGTTCACGGCAGTCAGCGACAGCGATAAGGCTACATTGCCGCGCCACAGATAGGTCAGGAACCCGGAGGTGGCGCCGCCGGGACTTGCCGACAAAATGATAAACCCTACTTTCAGTACGGCGGGTATCGGCATCAGCAGGCTGATTGCAAATGCAATAATGGGCAGCCCAATCATTTGGGCACTCAGGGCGGTGAAAAACGCCCGCGGGTGCCTGAAAATGTGGATAAAGTCGGTGATCGTCAGCGACAAGCCAACACCAAACATTACCAGCCCTAATACTGAACTGACGGCAAGGTCTACAACTGCAGTGGGAGCCAAAGGGGAACAGTTTAATGCCGCAAACTTACAGGAAAACTCCACATAGCACTATGTCGCCACGCAGTATTAACGGCGCGATATCTTTTTACCCCCGATATTTGCAGGGTTATGAAGATAACTGCTTTCTATATCGCTGAAGAATTAGGCCTCAAAGGCATCAAAGCCGCCTATGCCGGCGCCCTGCTGCAGGAAACGCCTTCCGAACTTTTTTACCGCCTCGATGAGGACCGGTATATGTATGCGTTCGATTACGGGGCCGTGGTATTTGCCAACCTGGATGACACGGATATCAGCAAAAATCTGGCGTTGTTGCTCCCGCTTTGCGAACACCCGTTGCCGGAAAAAATCCGGGAAGACCTGGAGATCGTTCACCGCCCGGATGCGCAAATTGACTTTGGATTCGACGCGCTGGTTGTGCCGCTCCTGAGTGTCGATGTGATCAAAATAGCCATGCTCAATGCCGCCCATTCGGTCGCCATGGATTTTTATTCCTTTCGCGCAGATGAACTGTTGTCGGAAATCCGTCGCTTTACCGATCAGATGGAAACCGACGGTTCGATCCGGATCAGCCGGAAAAACATGCTGCGCTTCATCGGGCGTACCCTGAACAGCAAAAACAGGGTCGTGCAGAACCTGTTCATCTTTGATGCGCCCGACCTCACGTGGGAAGACGAATACCTCGACCGCATCCACCGGGGACTGGCCCGAACGTTTGAAATACCCACCCGTTTCAAGGAGGTCGAGTACACCTTCAAGGTCGTGGAAGACAACCTCAGCGTGTTTCGCGAACTCTATCTCCACCGCGAAAGCAGTAAACTGGAGTGGATCATCATCATCCTGATCTGTATCGAGGTATTCGATCTTATCCTCAGCAAGATTATTTGAAATCCCGGTACCTGATCTATTCCACAATGATGATTTCGCCCGGTCCGACACCGACGGGGAAGGACCCCCGCATTACGCCTGCCGTATTGTAAATAATCACTTCACCCTGACCGACGAAGTTCCGGGGGTCTGCACAGTACAATTCGCCGGTCGTCGGGTGGCAGGCAAGCCCGTAGGCGTCCTGTGCAAATAACTGGGTGACCGTAAACTGGTTGGCCGACCATACTTTCCCTTCGGCGATGAAATACAGCTGGTTGCCCGAAGGGCTGCTGCACAGGTCGTCGGCAAATGCCGGGACGCTGAAGCCTGTGCCGGGCGGATCAAATTTGTCCAGGAAGCCGCCGGCATTGGGGTCGTCGAACGGACCTTTGCACAACACCCAGGGGTTGGCGCCGGTGAAATTGGCGCCGGCAAAACAACAGGGGTTCAGCCCTCCGACCGCAATACGCGCGTCTTCGGTTTCCGTGTTCAGGTTGATGACAGATACCGTGGAGTCGACCCCGAACCCGCCGCCGTTGGCGACAAGCAGGGTGTTGACATCTTTCAGGAACATTTTCTCGGGCCCTGTACCGGTAGGAATGACCTTTACGACCTCATTGGTATTCAGGTCAACTTTGGCTATACTGCCGTCGAGACCGTCTTTGCCCCACTGGCTGACATAGGCAAAATTATTGTTGATGGGCATAAAATACCGTGGGCCGATCAACCCTCCAATCGTGTCGACGTACCGGAACGTTGTCTGATCGACCACCACAACCAGGTTGATCCCGTTGACACAGATGTAGCCTTTGCCGTTGTGGAAGGTGAGTGACTGGACAAATTTGCCCAGCGCACCGTTGTTTTCCCGCCCGAATACATCCTGTACGGTGACGTCGGTATCCGGGTTGTGCCAGGTGATGGTTCCGCTGCCGGAAGTGCCCTCGTTTACGACAAAAATACCTTTGGAGTAGTCATATACGGGCAATGTGGTATCATCGTCGCCAAGGTTGCAGGCGCCTGTTACCAATATGGTTGCAGCAAAAAACAGGAATTGATAGAGATGACTAACCTTCATTTTTGAATGTTTAAGCGGCGCGCGTTTTAGAAATTGTTGCCTGAATCTGAATAACATGCCGCTGCAAGTGCAGGACCATGTATTCCAGGAGGTCGCCCAGCATGAACTGAAACCCGGGCCACCGGAAATGCGGTACCCTCGTTTTATTCAGGTTGACTTGCCGCGCCTGCTGGATGCACCGCAGCAACATTTCTCCATTGATCAGGAAGGCTTTGAACTCGAAAGGTCGAACAGTAAGTCGCACGGGGTCCATCCGCTTGGGACTTTTTCGGCTTTTTTTACTTGTGTTTTCCGGGCGAACGGCGTTTATGGCCATACGTCCGGGCCAGGTTTGCCTGCGCTCTTCGACAGGCGCCCAACTTCTGGCCTTGGATTTATGGATGGCTCGCTCGATCTGCGGTAAGAAATAGTCCGAAAATGCATTGAGGTGGGCAAAACATTCCAAAGCATTCCATCTGCCCGGCTCCGGGTGAAGCAAAAGTACTTCTTCGGAAAGTGCGGAAAATTGCGAGCGGGACTGCTCCATGAGTTGTCGTAAGTCGGATTCGAGGCGGTCAAGCAGGGCGGTCTGCGTCATCTATTTGCGTGCATTTTGAACTGGGGCCGCAAAGGTAAAAGGAAATTTGTCATTGCTGCATTGTTGGGATGGCTGCATTGCTGTCATTGTTACTTTGTTGTCATTGTTGTCATCCCAACAATCCCGAATTTTCCCGACATTTGCGCACTCGTATGAAAGCAAGATCATTTCGCAAAGACAAAATAAACGTCATCACGCTCGGCTGCTCCAAAAACCTGGTAGACAGCGAGAACCTCATCACGCAATTGCGCGGCAACGATTTTGAGGTGACACACGAAAACCCGGAACTGGATGCAAATGTGGTCATCATCAATACCTGTGGCTTTATCGATGTAGCCAAACAGGAAAGTATCGATACGATAGTGGAATACGCAGGCATCAAACAGGCCGGCGGTATTGATAAACTCTATGTAACCGGTTGCCTGTCGCAACGCTATAAAGACGATCTGGAGCAGGCCATACCCGAAGTAGATGCCTTTTTCGGCACGCTGGAAATGCCGGCCCTGCTGTCGCGCCTTGAAGCGGATTTCAAATCCGAATTGCTCGGCGAACGCCAGATCACGACGTTGCCGCATTACGCTTACCTGAAAATATCGGAAGGCTGCAACCGCACCTGCTCCTTTTGCGCTATCCCGCTCATGCGCGGCAAACACATCAGTCGCCCGGTGGAAGAACTGGTACATGAGGCAAAAAATCTGGCAAAAAGAGGCGTAAAAGAACTGTTGTTAATTGCCCAGGAACTCACCTATTACGGCCTGGACCTGTACAAAACCCGCGAATTGCCCCGCCTGCTCCATGCGCTTGCCGATGTGGAAGGCATCGAATGGATCAGGCTGCACTATGCCTATCCCAGCAAATTCCCGCTCGACATCCTCGACGCGATGGCAGAGCGAAAAGAAATTTGCAATTACCTCGACATTCCCCTGCAACATGCCTCCGATCATGTGCTGGACCTGATGCGCAGACAGATCACCCGTTCCGAAACCGAGGAACTGCTCGACAGTATCCGGGAAAAAGTGCCCGGTATCGCCCTTCGTACCACATTTCTGGTGGGCCATCCGGGTGAAACGGAAGACGATTTTGAGCAATTGCTCGATTTTGTCCGCAGGCAGGAGTTCGAACGTGTCGGTGTTTTCCAGTATTCCCACGAAGAAAATACCCGCGCCCACGAATTGCCGGACGATATTCCGGCTGAAGTGAAAGCCGAACGTGCCAGCCGCCTGATGGAACTACAGCAGGACATATCATACCGCAAAAATGAAGCAAAAATCGGTCAGGTGTTCCAAACACTGTTCGACCGGAAGGAGGGCAAGTATTTTATCGGTCGCACAGAAGCCGATTCGCCCGAAGTGGACAATGAAGTGCTGGTGCCCGCCAAAAACAGCTACGTGCGGCTCGGCGATTTTGCCCAGGTGCGCATCACAGGCGCGGAAGAGTTCGATCTGTACGGCGAGGTGGTCCAATGATCACAACCCACCCCAAATCGCCCTGACCAGGAGGGCGGCGAGCAGTATTCCGATCATGATGGCAAGCACAGTCAGAATACCTCCATCGTTCGTAGTGGTGGCGGGGTTAACAGTTGTTATCGCTGCTTCCTGCAATATCTCCCGCGCACGGGCTGAATCCATTGGATGGACATGCAGGCGTACAATCGATTGTAAATGTGGCAATACGGAAGTAGAAGCGGTATTTGCCAGGAAACAATGAATGCCCTCGGCGCGCAGCCGAGCAGCAGCCACCTCGGCTTCCATCAATGAAAAAAACTTGGCCACGACTTCGCCTTCCTCGGCAAGGCCTCGGTAGTCTTTTTCTTCAAATTCAAAGTCGTCGAGAATATCGGGCGGCGCCATATTGCACTCAAACATCTGACATTTCCCGGAATTCACAAAATCTCAGTACTTATGCCGCTTCAAACTTCGGACGAACACCTGTTTTCAATAAATTCTCGCATGAAATACCAAATCCTTCCTGTGCTGCTGCTGGCCCCTTTCTTCCTTTTCTCCCAGGAAAAACCCAAATGGGACGTATCCAACCCTCCCGGACAGCCTTACCAAGACGTGACATTCACCACCACCGAAGGCACCTGGATGAGCCTCGATGTGTCGCCCGACGGCAAAACGATCGTGTTCGATATGCTGGGAGATATTTACAGCATGCCCGTCACCGGCGGGAATGCCACGGCTTTGCGGCAGGGACTGGCATGGGAAGTACAGCCGCGGTTTTCGCCCGACAGCAAAAAAATTCTCTTCACTTCAGATGCGGGCGGCGGCGACAACTGCTGGGTGATGGACAGCGACGGCAAAAACGCCAGGCAGGTGACTAAAGAAAGTTTTCGCCTGCTGAACAACGGCGTCTGGATTGACAATGAATATATCGTAGCCCGGAAACACTTCACCAGCACCCGTTCGCTCGGCGCCGGCGAAATCTGGATGTACCACCTCAGCGGCGGGGAAGGGCTCCAACTCACCAAACGCAAAAACGACCAGCAGGATGTGAACGAACCTTCGGTTTCGCCCGACGGCCGGTACATCTATTTCAGCGAGGACATGTACGGCGGCGGTTTTTTTCAATACAACAAAAACCCCAATACCCAGATTTTTGCCGTTCGGCGCTACGACCGGGAAGAGGGTAAGGTGGAAGACGTAACCGGCGGCTCCGGCGGGGCGTGCCGCCCGCAAATCTCCAGAGATGGTAAATGGTTGGCCTTTGTGCGGCGCGACTACACCAAAACCGTGCTGTGTGTGCGCGAACTGGCAACCGGTATGGAATATCCGATCTATGAGGGCCTCGACAAAGACCAGCAGGAGGCCTGGACTACTTTCGGATGTTATCCCGGATTTGCATGGATGCCGGACGGGGAGGCTATTGTGATCTGGACCGGTGGTAAAATTGTGCAAATTCCGATGCAACGAAGTCCAAACGGTAAGTATGATTTTAATACTGGCGAAAGTGCGTCGAAGATTCGTGACATCCCGTTCACCTGCAATGTAAAGACCAAAGTAGCCGAGACGCTGCATTTTGAGAATAAGGTTTTTGAGCCCGAATTCACAGCCAAGGCGATACGGCAGGCAGTAACTAGCCCGGACGGTAAATGGCTGATCTTCCATGCTGCGGGATTTCTGTATCGAAAAAATCTGTCCAATGGCACGGTTGAAAAAATAGCCGGCGACAGTCAGAATCTTGTCTCTGAACCATCTTTTTCACCCGATGGAAATACCCTGATCTGTGTCAACTGGAACGACGAGCAAAAAGGCGCCCTCCTGAAACTCAACCTCCCAACCCTGAAACCCGTAACCCTGAAATCTGTTCAAGCCATTTACCGCACCCCGTCTTTCTCTCCCGACGGCAGGCAAATTGTTTTTCTGGTCCAGAACGGCGACGATGAACTCGGGCCGGGCATGACCGACAAACCGGGCATTTACATCATGGATGCTGACGGGAAAAACATGCGCTTCATCACGGACAGCGGCAATAACCCGGAGTTCTCACCCGATGGCAAACGCATTTACGTCAGCACGGGCGGCACGCTGTTCGGCGCCCTGGACAAGACGTTCAAGTCATACGACCTCAACGGACAGGATGAAAAGGTACATGTCAAATCAAAATACGCCCATTCCTTTACGCTTTCGCCTGATGGCAAGTGGCTGGCATTCATCGAGTTGCATAAAACGTACATCTGCGCTTTCCCGCAAACCGGCAAAACCGTAGATCTCGGCGCCGATACAAAAGCCATCCCGGTAACCCAGGTCAGCCGCGACGCGGGGTACAACCTGCACTGGAGCGGCGACTCGAAACAACTGCACTACACCCTCGGCGACGAGTACTTTACCATTGACCTGAACAAGCGTTTCGCCTTCCTGCCCGGTGCGCCCTACAGTCTGCCTCCGCTGGATTCAGCCGGACTGAAAATCGGTCTGACCCTGGAAAGCGACATGCCCAAAGGCCACGTAGTGTTTCAAAACGCTCGTATCATCACGATGGAAGGCGACCAGGTCATCGAAGACGGCGTGATCCGGGTGATCAACAACGAGATCGAATTTGTAGGCACAATAAAGGCGTTTGAAAATGCCCCGCGGTACAAAACAAGCGACCCTATCAAGTACATCGACTGCGCCGGTAAAACCATCATGCCCGGCATCATCGACGTTCATGCGCATCCCGGTAATTTCAGATTTGGCCTGAACCCGCAAAAACAGTGGGAATACTACGCCCAACTCGCCTACGGCGTGACTACCCAGCACGACCCTTCCGTGAACTCTGAAATGGCTTTCAGCAACGCCGAGATGATCAAATCGGGGCGTATGGTGGGGCCGCGGCTGTTCTCCACCGGCACTATACTTTACGGCGCCGACGGCGACTTCAAAGCGCCTATCAATTCACTCGACGACGCGCGCGCTGCGCTGCGGCGCACCAAAGCCTGGGGTGCTATTTCGGTAAAAAGTTACAACCAGCCGCGCCGGGAGCAGCGCCAGCAGGTCATCGCCGCTGCGCGCGAACTGGGTATGCTCGTGGTGCCCGAGGGCGGTTCTTTTTTCCACCACAACCTGACCCAAGTGGTGGACGGACACACCGGTGTGGAACACAATATTCCTGTGGCGCCCCTGTACAACGACGTGTTGACCCTGTGGAGCAAAACCCGCGCCCACAATACTCCCACGCTGATCGTCAACTACGGCGGCCTGAACGGCGAGTACTTCTGGTACCAGCATTCGGAAGTTTGGAAAAAGAAACCGCTGCTGAACTTCACGCCCAAACACATCCTGGACGAACGCAGTCGCCACCGCACAATGGCGCCGGAAGAGGAATACCAGAACGGGCACATCCTGGTCGCCCAATCCTGCAAAAAACTACAGGATGCCGGCGTCGATATCAACCTCGGCGCCCACGGACAGTTGAATGGCCTCGGCGCCCACTGGGAACTCTGGATGTTGCAGCAGGGAGGCATGAGCAACATGCAGGCCCTGAAATGCGCAACCATCAACGGCGCGAAATATCTCGGTATGGACAAGGAAATCGGTTCACTGACGCCGGGCAAACTCGCCGACCTGATCGTATTGGACAAAAATCCGCTGGAAAACATTCAAAATACCGAATCCATCCGCTATGTCATGGTCAACGGGCGACTGTATGAAGCGGAAACGCTGAACGAAGTCGGCAATTACGATGTGAAACGCAGCAAGTTCTGGTTTGAACAACCCGGTAGCCAGACAAGTGGTGCGGGGATGACGCATACATGCCAGGAAGCGAAATGTGTGTGCGGGCACTAGATTGCGGCTGCTTTTCCACTGTCTGAAGCAGATAAGGCATACCAGCACATCACCCCGCCAAGCACCAGCGGCACCAGCATGTAATATTGAAATACCATCGGACTGAAGATGTAAAACAGCATCAATGCCAGCTGCAGCGAGGCGAGACTGAATGCGTAGATATCCGTTCTTTGATGCCATTTTTTTACATACAGCCAAATGCTGCCCGCAGATAGCAGGAGCATGATCGCTCCTTGAAGCGCTCGCGCGAGGAACAGGCTGTGTTCCGGAACACCGGGCAGCCATTCGCGCAAATGGATGGCCATGGTCAGGCCGTGTTCGTAAGTGTACTGGTCGGGCCGGGTCCAGCCGCCGAGCGCGCACATGTTGTGGTACAGGACGCCCTGCTCCAGAATTCCCGGTTCCTTCATCAAAAAAGGAACGATGTATAATCCCAAAACAGCGGCTGCGACACCTCCCCACAAATAGAAACTGTATTTTTTGGGCTGGTATCGCCACAACAGGTAAGCAAACGTGGGCGCCCAGAACACCCCGGTGTACCGGGACAGTAAACAACCTGCCAGCCCGATCCCGATCAGCCAGTGATTTTTGGCCAGCAATCCGGCAGCAAGCACAAGGTACCAGGCTGCAACGATCGTTTCCAGACTGACGGCCATCTCAAGCGGGTTCCATACAATAAAACTCCAGAGGGGTACAGACCACAGTATAAGGGCAAAGTAATTCCGGGTGGAGACAGTGATTCGTGCGCTTTTGGCAATACAGTATGCCGCCAGCCCCATAGCGCCCAGCAATAGGAGAAATCCCACCCATCGTACGTCCAGTTGCAACAGACGTGAAAACCGGGCGGGCATCCAGTGCAGGGGCATATACACCGGAAATGCCTGATACGATTCAAAACGAACCCATTGGTACGGGAACTGGCCTGAAAAAAACCAGTCGCTCTGGGCCTGCAATTGGGGTATCACATCGGAAACCCTGCCTGGATCAGACCATCTGACCCACATTTTTCTCAATTCCTCATAGGCGAGCAGCGATGGCAGCATCGCCAGTGCCGCAACGAGCCATGGCCTGGCCGGACGGGAAAGTACAACGCTTTCTGCCTCAGGCTCCGTCAGCGTTTTAAGATAATACACCGGAAAAGCGGCTGATATCACCAGTAAAACGATTGGATTGACACGGATCTGAAAAATCAGCGTGCCGGTAAGAGAGACAGGATGACTTGCCCCAGGTAAAGGGCGATCATATAATTGGCTGAACGTTGCTTCATGTATAATTGCAGTGCAGAAAGTGCAAAACAATCAAAAAAAATGCAGATGGCGTGGTCCGGCTAACTTTTTTCCCTTTTTGACGAGTGATCAAAGGCGGTGTAGCAAACTATTTGAGGTGGCCGGGGTTTATGATATAATAGTTTTACTTTTAAAAATGAGTGTCATGTTAAATAGAGTTCTTTTCGTATGCATTTTAGCACTGGGCGTTTTCACGACTTCCAAGGCCCATCCGGGCGATGCTCCGGAAACCCTCGACTGGGTAATTCGTACTGCTACACAAATTGAAAACAGTTTGAGCGATGCCGTTCTGACCACGGATTGGTCTAATCTGCTTATAAAACTCATGGAAGCGCACGATGAATTTGACGCCATAGCGCTTACGGGGCTCTATTGTCACGAAGCCCGCACGGCGGCCGAGACAGGCAGGACCTTTTGCAACTGGTTGAATAAGAGCGATATGGATATAGATTTGAATACCTGTATAGTACGGGCGACGGAGGCGCGGCTCCAGGCCATACGTATGAAAAATGCCGCAGAAGCCTGCCTGCATGACGCGCGTCAAAATCCGCCCGACACCACTTTTGCATTGGCTGATATTATCCGTTCCAATGCCGAAACGATTGAACATGACCTGTCGGATGGCCTTGCCAGTGAGGACTTTCACATCTTTTCGCAAAAAATTGAACACGCCGAACGTGTTTTTCACAACACGGAGATACTGGCGGCAACCCTGATCGATTGCGACGAGGTTTATTTGGCCGCCAGGGAAGGCCTGCGCGCCTGTTCAGCGGCTTTGCTGTCCGACGAATGGGGGCAGCCGTCAAACATATACAAGTCGCTTCCGTGCAGCTGGATAAAATGAAGGCTGCTGCAGTAAGCTGCAAGTGAAAGCGGCTTTTAGGCCATTTTCTGACAAACTTACCTTCGATTCCCCGGTGTTGATCTGGCTGGCTTAAATTAGTGCCATGAAAACCATCATGTTTTTGCTCATACTGCTGTGTTCCGGGCCGTGCATCGCCCAGGGCCAACTGTTCGAAGAACTGCCCTCCATGCCGGAGGCTGTCACCAATAATGCCGTCACAGGCGCTATGTCCGGCGACACTTTCTGCGTGTACTCGTTTTGCGGCCTCGACTTTACCAAAATCTGGTCGGGCATTCACCTGAAGGCCTGGCGGATGAATACCGTAACGGGCGAGTGGAGCAGCCTGCCGTCGGTACCCGACCCGGCCGGCGGCAAGATCGCTGCGGCGGCCAGCACGGTCAAAAACCGGATATATGTGATCGGCGGCTACCACGTGGCACAAAATGGCAGCGAGACATCCTCCAACAAGGTTCATCGCTTCGATCCGCAAACCAATGCCTGGCTCTCCGACGGCGCTCCGCTGCCCAAGGCCATCGACGACCACGTGCAGGCAGTCTGGCGCGACAGTCTCATTTACGTGATCACCGGTTGGAGCAATACGGGTAATGCGCCGGATGTACAGATATACAATCCTTCCACAGATACCTGGATGGCCGGCACTGCCGTGCCCAACAATGTCAGTTACAAGGTGTTCGGCGCCTCGGGCGTCATCATTAACGACAAAATTTACTACTGCGGCGGCGCAGCGGCAGGCATCAATTTTCCTGCTTCCTCTTTTTTCCGCACAGGCCAGATCAACCCCGACAATCCCGCCGACATCACCTGGTCCGGATTTAACTCAGCCGCTGCAAAGGGCTATCGCATGGCTGCCGGGATAAAATTCGGCGGCCCCGTGTGGGTGGGTGGCTCCGATGTTACCTACAACTACAACGGGATCGCTTACGACGGCACCGGAGGTGTAGCGGCGCTTTCCAGAAGGAAGCAGTACTTCCCGGTAAATAACAGCCTGACCAATGAAGATACCCTCGCCCTGCCGCCGGTTATGGACCTGCGTGGTACCGCCCAACCGGACTACGGTTATTTTATAACAGCCGGAGGCATGGGGCCGGGGCAGCAGGTATCCAACAGGGTATTTGCCTATACCTGGGGCGCTTTATTGGACAACCACGAGCCGGCAACAGATATACAGTATGAGATTTATCCCAATCCAGCCTCCGACCAGGTAATACTTTCCTGGGAAAACAGCCGTGCGGTGACGGTGCGTTTATTCGATGCACTTGGCCGGGAGATAGCGGTAAAGTCTGGTGAAAGCCCGTTGCTAATCGATACGGGACAATTGCCTGACGGGATGTATTGGTTGCAGATAAAGGGCCCTGGTCAGGAAGTGGTCATGCGCAAAGTCATATACTCGTACCGGCGGCTTTAGCCGCTGAATACCCAGGGTCTCCCATGTACCGGCGGCTTTAGCCGCTGACGGCACAAGACTCCCATGTACCGGCGTCTTCAGCCGCTGACGGCACAAGACTCCCATGTACCGGCGGCTTCAGCCGCTGAATACCTCAATCCTTGGGTTGAATTTTTTTTCGACGGCTAAAGCCGTCGGTACCAAACATCGGTACCAAATATCGGTACCAAACATCGGTACCTGCCGATCATCTCTTTTTCTCCGACCGCACATATATCTCCTGGTCCTTGTACTTCGACGGGCATTTCAGCAGCATATCCGATGCCTCGAACGTCTCGCCGGCCATCTGGCCGGTCAGTACGATCGATTCGGAGCGCTCGAAGTCCTGCGGCTTGGTAGCGTGTAACTCCACCCGGCGCACATCGCCTGCTTCATCCTTGAGGTAAAAAGCCATAAAAGTCGGATCCTTTTCCGGGTTGTATTCCACCGGGCGGTCTTTGACGAGTTGTCCGATGAGTTTAACCCGGTCGCCGCTTTTGGCTGCCTGGGAAAAACTGGCATAGGTAGTCACATCCTTGCTGGCGGAAATAAGGATGGCAATGGCGACGGCGATAATGCCGATAGCGATGATATGTGATTTTTTCATAGTCGTGTGTTGTGTTTCCCGCAGATTGACGCAGAAAAAAAGATATCTGCGTGTATCAGCGCAGTTTTTCCGCGTCAATCTGCGGGAAATATCCCCTGACAAAATTACGACGTAAAACAACAGCCAAAAGCTACATTCGGGTCAGTTTATTTAATGATCCCGGTCAGGGAATTGTTTAAAACCGCTCCAAATTCAGTTTTTCCGGCTCATTTCCGCCACTTCGATCATCTTGTCCTCCACTTTGCGCACCAGTTCGTTGAAATGGGCCGAGTGTTTTACCTCCCGGTCGCGGTTGAACGGCAGGTCTACGGATACATGGTGCACAAAGCGTCCCGGATTGGCAGCCATAATGTAGATGTCGTCGCCGAGATAAACGGCTTCTTCAATGTCGTGGGTGACAAAAATGATGGTCGGCTGAAATTTGAGCCAAACATCTTCCAGCATGTCCTGCATCTGAAGGCGTGTGTTGATGTCAAGTGCACCGAAAGGTTCGTCCATCAATAATATCTCCGGGCTTGCGATAAGGCTGCGGGCGATCGCGATGCGCTGCAATTGTCCGCCCGACAGCGTGGGGTACACCGCGTACTTGTTCTCGTGTCCGGCCAGTCCGACCAGTTCAATCATTTCCATAGCACGGCGGCGGCGTTCCTTCGATTCGACACCCTGAAAGTCGAGTCCCAGTTCGACGTTTTCCAGGACGGTGAGCCAGGGCAGGGAGGAATATTGCTGAAACACCATGCCCGCCCGGATGCCTGATTGGCGCACTGGCTTGTTCAGGATAAGCACTTCACCGGAGGAGGGTTTTTGCAAACCGGCAATAAAGCGCAAAAGGGTGCTCTTCCCGCAGCCCGATGCGCCGAGGATGACGACAAACTGTCCCTGCGCCGGTTTATTCTCCACCAGGAAGTTTACATTCTCCAGGATAGGATTGTCGGTCTTTCCGTATACCTGCGTAACGTTTTTCAGTTCAATGATGTTCGGCAGGTCGGTATCTGTTATCTTGAGCATAATTGATAGGATAAATATTGATTGGCATTGTGCGCTCCCATATTCCCTTCCGCAAACCAAACAATGACGAAATGACGAAATGACGAATGACGAAATAACGATCAACCTCACACCCCCTCCAGGCTCTTCCACAATTTCAACTCACCCATGACGATCAGTCCAAGAGCGGCCAGAAATACCAGGCCGGCGCCCTGAACGAGTAAATCGCCCGGGATGGATACAAACAGCGGCAGCAGAATGGACAAGGCAAAAACGCCGAAAACGATATAAATGCCCGTTTGCACTTCCTTCAGCCCGTCGGCCCTGGTTTTGTAGTACTTATGCGGAAACAGCCGCTTGTCGAGGTACACAAACAGGCGGTCCTGCAGAATACCGATCAGGATAATGAGCAACAGCACGGCAAACACCTTGTCGGTCTTGTCGCGCCGTGCCAGCCAGTAGATCAGCGATCCCAGACCGCCGGTGTTGTTCAAAATCTCGGCGATGATGATATACGTCCATGAAATGGCGGTGAGTACGCGCAAGTCTTCCATAAATTTGGAAAAAACAGAGGGAAAGTACACTGCGCGAAGGGTTTGCCAGTTGCCGGCGCCGAGCGTATAACTCGTTTGCAGGTGTACATCTTCCACCTCACGGATGCGCTGCACAATCACCGGAATCATATAAACCAGTATGCCGAAGGCCAGAAAAGCCACTTTCATGCCGTCGCCGAGCCCGAACCAGAGCATAAACAGTCCGGTCAGTGCGGAGATGGGCAGGTAGCGCATGGCATCGACCGGTTTGGCAAACAGGCCGTTAAACAGCGGTATAAAGCCGATCAGGCCGCCTATCAAAAACGAAATCAGGATTGCCCAGAAATAGCCCTTCAGATTCAGCCAAACGGAATGAAGGGTGTGTTTGATCATATTGTCTTCTTCCAGCAGTTTCGGATAGGCCTGCACCACGTGCAGGGGCGTCGGCAGTATTTTGTAAATCTTGCCCACCTGTCGCGCGTTGACAAACAGGATACTGTCGGCACGCAGGAGCGAATCGCGGTTGAGGTTTTGCAGGGCCGGATCATCGAGATTCGGCGCGCGATAGTCGAGCGCAGGTACGGCCAGGATTTCGGCGAGCACCCACCACAAGGCGATCAGCACGGTTCCACCGATGATCCCCAGCACAATGCTCTGGGTTTGTGTTAGTTGTCCTCTCAGGTCGAACATAAGACGTTATTTTCTTCTTAAAGCCGCCGTAAAAATACACGACAACACGATCTGCGCAGGTTTTTAATAGAAACCCTTTGAAAATTTCCTTCACCACCCGCTTTAAGCCCTACATTTGCATGTGATTGCTTCTCTGAAAACAGTCTGTCCCATGTGCCGGTTGACTCAAATCATTCTTGCTGTGATGCTCCTGTGTGCGGGCCCCGCCCTGCTTGGGCAAAGCCAGGCACTGCAGGACACACTCAACAGCCGCTTGTCGCTGTTGTCGCAACTGAGCCAGTCGGGCAATTACGAACAGGCACAGGTAGAGGCGGAGGCTTACCGCAATTTCCTCAAATTACAGGCCGTTCCGGTGTCGCCCAAAGCCCTGATGCTGATTTCGGGTATCTATAAAGCCAATTCGGACGACCGCAGTGCCACGCGATTCCTCGCCGAGGCCGAGCTCGATGCCAGAAAGGATCCCGATCCGTTTTCGAAGGCGGTTTTGTTGAATGCGCTGGTGCAGGAATGCCGGCGTTGGGACCTGCCCGAACAGGCGCTTACCTGCCAGCAGTTGCTGGCCATAGCGCAGGATTCCATTTCAGCCCGCAAACGGCGCAGTGCAATACTGGAAATGCAGCATCAACTCGACTCCCTGGCAGCAATCCGGCAAAAAGAGATCGCCGAGCAGTCCAATTACCTGCATTTCGAACGCGACAAGGCAATGGGGCTGGGGGGCGTCATCCTGCTGGGTTTTCTGATCTTGCTGTTCGCTTATTTCCGGAACACGGAACGTTGGCGTAAACTGCTGGAAAAGAAAGAGTTGGAGTGGGATATGTTGCGATCCAACCTGCGAAGGGAAGTAGAGGAAAATACCTACGCACAGGTAATGGAAGCCGCTGCGCAGTCCGATGGACTGGGCGCTCCGGTACAGCCCGACCCATATACTGTTTATCACGGACCAAAACCTGAACAGATCGCATTGCTGATCGAGCCGAACCGCCAGGTCGTGCTGTACCTCAAATCGCTTTTGTCCGACCGCTTCCAAATCGAAACGGCTTCCACGGCTACCGAAGGCATACAAATGGCAAACGACCTGCTGCCCGACCTTGTCGTATGCGACGCGCTGTTGAATGGGAAAACGGGTATCGACGTTGCCAGACAGATCAAACTTTCCCAACGCACCAACCATATTCCGGTCGTTTTGCTCACCGACAAATTCGGTAACGAGGGCAAACTCGACGCCCTGCGTGCCGGCGCTGAAGCCTGGTTCACCCGCCCGGTGATCGACGATGAATTTGATGCATCGGTCCAGCGCCTGCTCGACGCCCGCAAAACAAAACACGAGCAGTTCAATCGTTTCCTCCAACTCTATTTTTCTGAATCAAGGCTGTCGCTCGACGATCCGTTCCTGATCCGTACCGTGCAAATGATCGAACAGCACCTGGCCGACCCGGACTACACGGCAGACGACATTGCCAATAAACTGCAACTGTCTAAAGCCCATTATGTCAAGAAATTAAAAGCGCTTACCGGAAAGGAGCCCGTACAGCTCATCCGGGAGATGCGGCTGGAAAAGGCAAAAGTGTTGCTCGAAAAACGCGCCGGTACCCCGCAGGCTATTTCAGAACTGGTCGGATTCTCCAGTCCGGGCACGTTTGCGCTGGCATTCAAGGAATATTTTGGCGAGAATACCTCCCTTTTGTATTCGCTTCCCGGCAACAGGTTGACCTGAAATGCAAAGTTAACCGTTACAGCGTCTCCTGACGGATCGCACGGTTTTCCCAATAGTTCCAAAGCATCATACAAGCGGCCAGCGGCAGAAACCAGGCCACCCGCGACTGAAAGCGGTCGCAGATGCTCGCCAGACTCGATGTAACAAACGCATTTGCAACCATACCGCACAGGAGCAGGCACACGGCGTTCGCCAGAACCGGCCCAAACGGTTCTTTTGTGCGGGCGACAAACAACACAGGAATCGTCAGCAGGCTCAGCAACATAGCCCAGAAGAACAGGTTGCTGTAAAATTTAAAATCCAGCCCTTGTCCCCAAAGGTTGCCGCATTGCCGGGAAAAACGGTATTCGTTCAATTCATAGGGAAAGTACTTTGCAACTGCCTGATAGGGAGGACTTTCCGGACTTCGGTACCAGCCGAGTTCGAGTCCCGACCCCACCGAATTTTGCATCAACTGGGCGGGAGTGGAAAGCAGGCTTTCCCAAACATGGAGCGCCAGGTATTTGGGTGTGGTCAGGGTATTCCACACGATTTTCCCGTATTCTGCTTCCGGGGCTCCCCAGCCGCCTTCTTTGGCCAGCGGACTGTCCGGGTCCCAGTGGAAATTGCGGCTGTTGGCCGGCAGCGAATCTTTATACTGGCACAGCCGAAAATTCTCGTGTCCGCAATTTTCATCGAGATAACGCTTCAACACGCCGTTGTCGAGCAAGCGGCCGATGAGAAAGGTGTAACTGCCCTTGCCCATCGTCCATTGCCGCTCCACAAGCCAGTTGACGGAGGGCAAAGTGATGTAGGCTGCTGCGCACCAGAGCAAAACGATGACGGATTTGCGTCCAAAACGGTCGATATGCCGCAAAACCGGTAGACCGGCAACCCGCAGCAGCGCGACGGCCAGCAGGGCAACCACGCCGATGAAAAGATTGGAAAAATGTGCTACCGAACAAAAAACAAACAGGATTCCCAGCGCGATCCATTGCCACAGCGGCAGGGTTTTGCGCAACAAAACGACGCATACGATCAGTAACAGCACTTCCGTAAACACGTCCGGCATCAACTGACCGCTGTACCAGGCGATGGGCGTAAAAGCGCACAACAGCGTCAGTACCAGGAGGAAAGGCACGCTGAGCGCATCGCCGTGCGGAAAAACGGAGCGCCAGAACAGCCGCAGCAGCCAGGCCAGCGTAAAGCATTGCACCATGACCGGCATCCACAGGGAGAAACCCAGACTTGTGGCCCGGATAAACAGCCCGTACAAAATGGGCCGGTCGGCGGGAACTTTCCATTCAAAGCCGCTGGACACATAGGTGCCCGTATCAGAAAAACCAGGGGTAGGCATTGAAAAATGCCACACAAAGCAACAGAATTGTTGCGATGGCCTGCTCCGTCCATTGCAACTTGAATGGAAAGCGTTGTCCCGTGCTGTTTTTTTCCATCAGGATTGGTCTTGTGTGTGGTCGTAATGATACGGCGGAATTGGAATTCCGCTGTACCGGGCATTACTTCAATCGGCCCAAAACATCTTTCATTCGGCGGATCGCTTCGCGCAGTTGCTCCTCAGAAGCGGCATAACTCAGCCGGAAGCAATTGGGATCGCCAAAAGCAGAACCGGAAACCAGCCCCACATAAGCCTGCGACATCACGTAATCGCAGAAGTCGTCGGCATTATGAATGATGGTATGACCATCCGACTTGCCAAAATAGGCGCTGATATCCGGAAAAACATAAAAAGCCCCGTCAGGATGGTTGGCCTTGATGCCCGGGATTTCCTCGAGCATGGACAAGACGATATCCCGGCGTTCGCGGAATGCTTCGCGCATCGTTTCTGTCGGGCCAAGGTCGCCCGTCAGCGCCACAGCGCCCGCTTTCTGACCGAATGAAGAAGCGCCGCTGGTTACCTGCCCCTGAATTTTGGAGCAGGCATCGGCAATATATTTGGGGCCGCCCATATAACCGAGGCGCCAGCCCGTCATGGCAAAGCCCTTGGCAAAGCCGTTGATGGTGATCGTGCGGTCTTTCACCTGTGGAAAACTGCCGATGCTGACGTGCTCGTGGGTGAAGTTGATATATTCGTATATCTCGTCGCTCACGATCAGGACGTGCTGGTGCGGCGCGATGGCATTGGCGTATGCCTCCAGTTCGTCGCGATCAAACACTGATCCGGTCGGATTGCAGGGTGAAGAGAACAGGACAAATTTTGTGCGCTCCGTGATGGCAGCGGCAACCTGTTCCGGAGACGGCTTGAAATCGCGGTCAACACCCGCGTAAACCGGTACGGGTATGCCGCCGGAGAGTTTTACGATCTCCCAGTAGGATACCCAGTATGGTGCGAGCACAACGACTTCATCGCCCGGATCAAGCAGCGCCTGGCAGAGGTTGTAGACGGTTTGTTTGGCGCCGTTGCTCACAACGATTTGCTCCGGGCGGTATTCGAGGTGGTTGTCCCGCCTGAACTTTTCGCTGATGGCTTTGGTCAGTTCGGGGAGGCCTGCAACAGGAGTGTACTTGGTATAGCCGTCTTTAAGCGCCTGATAGGCAGCGTCTTTTATGTGATCGGGGGTGTCGAAATCAGGTTCGCCAAGGCTAAGGCTGATCACGTCGTGACCGAGCGCCTTGAGTTCACGGGCCATACGGGCCATTTTGAGGGTTTCTGATTCCGCGAGATTCAGGACGCGCTGAGAAAGGATGTTCTGAGTTGTGGCTGTCATTTTTGAAACATTAATAACGGACGCAAAAGTATGCAAAATCGCCCGGGCGGAGCGTTTGATCCAGGGATTTCAAATGCCCGGCCGATTCTATGGAAAATACGACCGCTTTTTCTTCAATTTGTTTCAATTTTGTACCGCCCTTGTAAAACCTTTCCTGCAAATCAGAACATTCAATTTCACCAAAAAGAGAATTCACATTATGGCACGACTAACCACCTTTTCCCGCCTGCTGATTACCGCTGCTATCGTTGCGGCCGTCTTCTTCGGCGTTCGCCATTTTTTTCCCAACCTCGGTAATTCTGATGCCGGTGCACCGCCACCGGTAGAACAGCCTGCCGGCAGCAGCCAGACTCCCGCCACGGGGACCAGCGGCACAAGCAGCACTTGGGGAAAACAGTCTTCATACACCCCGACCCCCTTCAACTTTACCGCGCCGTTGCCGGCCGGCGGCAAACTGAAAGGGGTGGTCGAACTGGGGTCCGCCGGATTCAACTCCTTCATTATCAGGATGGACGCTCAAAAAAACTGGAAACTGGAGAAAGCCGAATTCGGAGTCAGCCTTGTTAAGGAAAACCTGGCAACCGACGATGACATCAAAAGTGGCCTCAAGCGTTTTATCAACGATATGATCAGTTTTGGCGTCGGGAAAAAGGACATTCACTTTGTGATCAGTTCGGGCGCCAAAAAAGAGGCCGTCACCCAGCAGATCAGCACGGCATTAAAGGGAATGGGCTATTTTGTCAATGAAGTGACGCCGCAACAGGAAGCCAAATACGAGCTGCGTGCGGCTCTGCCCGGCGCTTACCAGAGCAGGGGATTTGTCGTGGATATCGGTTCCGGCAACACCAAGATATCCTGGTTGCCAGGCGGTGCGCTGGAGTCCTATGGCGCAAAGTATTACCAGGATAACATGAGCGATCAAACGGTTTTTCAGGACGTTAAGGGCAAGGCCTCCATGGTGCCTGCCAACCTGCGCGGCACGTGCTTTATCATCGGTGGCGTGCCTTATGATCTGGCCAAACAGACGCGCAACGGTAAAGAACGGTACACCCTGCTGAAAGCGCCGGCCGATTACACCCCCGACGGCGCCAAGCAGAAATCAGGTCTGAACATTTACCAGGCCATCGCCGAGGCAACCGGCTGCAAGCAATTTGTATTTGACTGGGATGCGAACTTTACGATCGGGTTCCTGCTGAGCCTGTAATGTAGCGGCACACAAACAGGAGTCATCCCGAATTTTGCAATTGATTTTGGAGAAGTCAAATATTTACCGATCAGTCGGTTATGTAAAATATTCGACCTGCCAGACAGGGTATGTACGCCGGACTTCCAAGTCCGGCGCCTCCACCACGTTACAACGGACTTGGAAGTCCGTTGTACATGCACACAGCCTATATCCGACGTTATGGAGGTCGTGTTCGCCTGGAAAATTCGGGATGACTCCTGTTTATGTGCCGTAACTTTTAGAAATAACCCCGATCAACGAAGCACCCGCCTGAGCCGGGAATGCGCATCCTGTTTGGGAGCAGATTTGATGCGCAACATGAGCGCAAGGAAGGGAGCGCTGGCTGCGGGTTTAGGCAGGTTTACATTCCCGCTGTCATTTACAATCCAGTTGTTTTCAATAAAACGGAAGGCATAGCCTACCCGCAGTCCCACAAAAACATCTTTGTTGCGAACGGGCACGCCCTGTTCGAGGCTCAACCCGAGTTCGCAGACCAGTGGGGCGAGCGTAAACCGTTGTTCTTTTACTTCTGTTGGGGAAGGCTGGCCGGGGCTGAGCAGATTGTTCAGACCCATTCTGGTCCGTACCGACTGATAACTGACGCCGACGCCTACAAAAGGAAATATCTTGGAAAGCCTGTTTTGGGGCAGCACGTCGAGCAACATTCGCGACCGCAGGGCATAATCGCGGAAAACGACCGATTGGCGGTCGATGGCGGTTGTTTTCTGGGAAGAGCCGGAGGTGAATTCAAGTCCTGCTTCCAGTTGCAGGTGCCGCCAGAAAATGGAAGAGCGGGCTGCAAGGGCCACACAGGGCACCGGCGACTCCAACTCTGGCAAACCGGCCGCACTCAGGGAGCGGTTCATTTCCTCAAAATCCAGAAAACTGAACCGTGCGCCCGCGCCATAATCCCAGTCGCATTTTGGCTGAAATACCTCGTATTTGATATTAAGCGTATCGCGTTGCGCCTTCAGATGAAGCGCACAACACAAGACGATTAAAATAGAACCGGCTTTGATAAACATCCTGCTTTGTTTTTGTGTACCGAGCGATTGCATTCAATTGGCAAGCGGGATGGCCTTGGGGAGGGTTTTTGAAAGGCTGCAGCAAGAAAAACATTTGAAGTCTTTGCACCAGCAAATTTCGTGCACTTTTTTTCTGCAACGCCTGAAATCACACTTTATAAGGCAACTGTACAGACGACCTTTATCTCAAAGGTAACAATATCAGCCTGCTGTCATAACCCTTTCCCGAAAAGTTTAAAGTATTTTAATTTGCACTCCCGGATAAGACGGACGAGAGGAGTTCTGTACCTGACCCGGAAATAAAAGGATCAGATGGATTTGGCTGTACAATTTTAAGGCAATTCTAATGCCTTTTTGGGGTTGTTCCGGGAGATTGGGCTGTTTCTTGCAGCGGAAAAATAAAGCATACTGCCATGTTAAAATTCGCCTTGCCCGGTTTTCTTGCGGCCCTGACCATTACCGGTGTGGAAGCACAGGTTGCACCAGACACCCTTGTTCCTTTCGTGCTGCGGGAGGTTAATATTTCTGTTCAAAGGGAAAATATCCGGCGGTTGCCGCAGGTGCAGGGCACCTATATCTGGTCGGGAAAAAAAAGCGAGGTCATCAGCCTCGAATATACCGACGCCAATATTTCGGAAAAAACGGCACGGCAGGTATTTGCCAAGGTGCCCGGCGTATTTGTGTACGACATGGACGGCACAGGCAACCAGATCAACATATCTACCCGTGGCCTTGACCCCCACCGGGGTTGGGAATTCAACATCAGGGCGGACGGGATCATGACCAATTCCGATATTTACGGCTATCCGGCCAGCCATTTCAGCCTGCCGATGGAGGCCGTTGGCCGTATCGAACTGGTGCGCGGCACCGGAGCGCTTCAATACGGCGCACAATTCGGAGGCATGCTGAATTATGTGCTGAAACAGCCCGATACGACAAAGAAATTCGGACTGGAAAGCATCAACGCCGCCGGATCCTACGGGCTGTTGAGCACCTATAATGCCATCGGCGGAAGGATTGGCAAAGTTCAGTACTATACTTTTTTCAGCAAACGTTTATCGGAGGGCTACCGCGACAACAGCGGATCGGACTACGACGGTCAGGGCATTGTATTGCAATACGCAGCCGCTTCCAATGTCGTGCTCAAGGCAACCCTGTTGCGCTCCAACTACGTCTATCAACTCCCCGGCCCCTTGACGGATGCCATGTTTGCCGCCAACCCGCGGCAATCGACCCGGTCCCGTAATTTTTACAACCCGGAAATTTATGTGCCGTCTTTATCAGCAAACTGGAACATCAGCGACCGCACCCGCCTGAGCTGGACCGCTTCTGCCGTGCTGGGAGAGCGTCGCAGCGTGATGTTCGACCGGCTTGCCACGATACCGGATACCATCAACCGCAATACACTGGACTACAATCCCCGGCAGGTAGACCTCGATCATTTCAACAGTTACACCACAGAGATGAGGCTGTTACAGGAATACGCCTTGTTTGGGCGGACCTCCACCCTGGCCGTTGGGGCGCAGTATATGAACAACGACCTGAACCGGCAGCAACAAGGCAAAGGCACTACCGGCTCGGATTATGACATGTCGATCGACGCTTCAGGCTGGGGCCGCGACCTGCACCTGCGGAGCCGGAATATCGCCTTGTCCCTGGAAAACAGGTTCCAACTGACCGATGCCTTTTCCGTGAGTCCGGGTATTCGTATCGAATCAGGCGCCTCCAAGTTGTCGGGAAAGACTTCATATTACGATCCTGTCGATCTGCCCAACACCATCAACCATAAATTTGCCTTGCTGGGCATCAGCGCGGATTATGCCATCGGCGGACAGCAAAACCTGTACGCCGGATGGTCGCAGGCTTACCGGCCGGTCATATTCAAGGACATTGTTCCGGGGAATGTTTACGAGGAATCGGATAAAAACCTGAAGGATGCCTCCGGGTATAATCTTGAACTGGGCTGGCGCGGTTCAAAAGGACGACTTAAATGGGATGTCAGCGCTTTTTCCCTGCGATACAACAGGCGTCTGGGTAGCCTCGCCCGGTATAATGGAGCACTGGATACGTTTGTGCTGTTTCGTACCAATATCGGCGATTCGCGCACGACCGGACTTGAAATGTTTGCCGAATACGGCTTCCGGGTTTTTGATGCCGTACACATCAGCGTCTTTACTTCCACGGCCTGGTTCAACAGCAAGTACCTGGGCGATTCGCTGCGTGTGAGCAGCACGGAAAACAGAAGCATCAAGGGCAAACGTGTGGAAAGTGTTCCTGAATGGATCAGCCGGAACGGACTGAATATTCGATACAACAACCTGAGTGTTTCCTTGCTGTACAGTTATACAGGCGAAACGTTTTCAGACCCCCTGAACACGCGGGAGCCTTCGGCAAACGGCGCCATAGGGCTTGTGCCGTCGTACGGCTTGCTTGACCTGAACGCTTCGTACCGCGTGCGCAACCTGACTTTCCGGCTGAGTATCAATAACATAACCGACAAACAGTATTTTACCAAGCGTCCGACATTTTACCCCGGTCCGGGCATCTGGTCGTCCGACGGGAGAGGCATGGTGCTGTCGGCAGGAATACGGATATGAATTTAACGTCCTGTATGGGCCGTTATACCTTACTCGTCAGTCTGCGCCACAAACTGATGGCCAGGCCGATCAACATCATAATGGAGCCTATCCAAACCAGGTTGATACCCGGGAAAACGATGGCTTCCAGTACTATATAGTCGGAGCGCGATACATTTTCGGCGATTTCCACGGGTATTCTGCTCATCTCCTTACTGGCTTGCGCTACACCGATCGTGAGTACGCCTTCCTGCGGGTCGATTTTTTCAAACCGGAAATGGAGGCCAAATTCGGGCGCTTCATCCTTCAGGCTGAACGGCTGGTTGCCCCGGATCAGGTACACCGGCGTGGCGGTAGCTGTGCGGCCGTCCGGAGCGGTGATCTCCAGTTTGGCTCCGACAGCGATATCGCCATCGGCAGCAATATAGGCCGGGTGTTTCACTTCCGATTCAGGTCCCGCAAAACGGACCGTATAACCCTGGAATACAAACGAGCTGCCTTTTTTTACCGGAAAATTGGTGTACTGCAGGTCGTTCTCCAGTTTAAACATCTGCTCCATGGAGGCTTCGCTGAGGCGAATCTTCATTTGCAACTGGTTGACTGCTGCCGGAAGCGTGAAGGCGCCCTGGCCCATACGCAGGTAGAACATCGGCTCGGCGGTAAAAGGTTTCGGATTGTCGAGCGAGTACGCGCGCATTTTCAGACCGAAAGCAAGGTCGCCTTTTTCCGGCTTGTAGTCCGGGTTGTCCGGCTGTTTGGTGAGGCTCTCCACAACAAGGTAATGCCGTTTCGTGAAGATCGTATCGCCCACGATGGCCTCATACTGCTCAAATTTCAGGCTGTCATCCTGCTGTTTGGCGTACTCCGGGTCGGATTCTGCACGGGGCAATGCGGGTACCAGCGTAAAAATATCGCGGTCCCAATAGTGCTGTGTCGAGGGGTTGTTGGCGACGACTTTTGAAAACTGACGGTCGTACATGACGTTGGGTGTCAGGGTAAACGCCTCGCCAGTGGGGTTCCCGTTTTCATCAAGGCGTTTGAAATGCACTTCAAAAGTTCTGGTTTGGCGCACAATGGTGTCCTTCACATAGGTCGCTTCAAAACCGCGGATCGGCATGGGCGCGTCTTTCATCAACAGCACGTTCTTGTTTTTACCGTCTTTGTCCATGCCCTCGATCAGGCCTTCCATGGCAAAATTATTCACCGATACCCACGATTTACCAAGACCGGTGCTCATGATGCCCAGGAGCAGCACGCCGAAGCCAAAGTGAGAAACGGCGGAACTGCCCAGTTTCAGGTTGCCTTTCATCGCGGTGATCAGGTAGTCCATGTTGGCCGATACGGCGAACATGGCGCTGAACAATAAGGCGTACAGTTGCCAGGCGCGCACCTCGATCCACAAACTGTTCAACGCGGTAAGTCCGGCGGCGGCCAGGGCGGCTATGCCCATGTGCAGCCCGAATTTTTTGGCGTAAACGGACCAGTTCCGCTCATTATACCGTGTAAACTGCCCGATTGCTGTTAGCATTCCGATAAAAACAGCGATCCATAACTGGTATCGGTTGTGGTGTTCCACGGGGTCGGTCAGTGCCCAGTCCGTGCCAAATAATTTATTGATCACGGGCAAGGAAGTCGCCCCGGTGATCAGTACGGCAGAAAAAAAGAGGACCAGCGATCCGATGAACATCCAGAATTCCCGTGCTGTGGCGCTTTCTTCTCCTTTGATATCCGGCACTTCCTTGTAACGCCACAGCCAGGCGACCAGGCCCAGCAGCGAAAAAACGGCGATAAACAGGATAAGCTGCAGACCAAGCCCCATCTCCGTGAAGGCGTGGGCCGAGGTATCGCCCAGGATGCCGCTTCGGGTCAGATATGTCGAATAAAGGATCAGGATAAAGGAAAGCAGGTAAAAGGCATAGGTGCTTCGGATAGAATAGCCCGTAGCGCGCGCCACCAGGTTGGTGTGGATACCCGCCACGAGTATCAGCCAGGGGACGAGCGAGGTATTTTCCACGGGGTCCCAGGCCCAGTAACCGGCAAAGGAAAGGGCTTCATAGGCCCATGCGCCGCCCATCAGGATACCCGTTCCGAGTATGGCGCCCGAAAACAGCGACCATTTGAGGGCAGGTTTCAGCCATTCCTTGTGTTCGCGCAGCCACAAACCCGAAATGGCAAATCCAAAAGGCACGAGGGTGGAGGCAAAACCGAGGAAAAGGGTTGGGGGGTGGATGGTCATCCAGTAGTTCTGCAATAGCGGGTTCAGGCCGTTGCCTTTTATCTGGTTCAGGTAGTCGGCACGGGCGAAAATGGGTGCATCCATGGTATCGCGCAGCAGGTCGAAGGGGCTTGCGCCGAGGCGAAATGCGCCGAAATACAGGCCGAGGATCATGGAGGCGATGAAAACTTCCGCCAGGGCAATGAAGGTCAGGACAGGGGTCTCCCATTTCCCGCCGCGCAGCATTATGATCAGTCCCAGGACGATATGCCAAAAACTCCACAGCAGGAAACTGCCCTGTTGTTCCTTCCAAAAAGCGGAAAAGACATACTGTACCGGCAGATCGTCGGAGATGTTGGCCCAGGCATACTGGTACTCGTACATTTTGCCGGTCAGGATATAGAACAGGCAGCCGATGATACCCAGTACGGCTAAACCGTGCAGGAGGAAACCGAAACGCCCGAGGTTGCGCCAGCCTTCCGATTCCGGCAAATGACGGCGCTGTGTGGCGAAATAGTATGAAACCGTGGAAAGCAGGGCTGCTACAAATGACAGCACTACGAAAAGGTGGCCGAATTTGCCGGGAAGAAGTTGTTCGCCAATGTATTCCATGGGGCAAAGGTAACACCACGCTGCGAAATGCGATCAGCAGAAAAGTGGTTTGGAAAAGGAATAAACAGCGGTGTTTAATTCCGGCAGATCACTTCTTTTCCGCAATCCGCCTCAACTCGTTCAACTTCCACAGTGCATCCATGGGCGTCATGGTATTCAGGTCGAGTGCGAGCAGTTCTTCTTTTATCTTCATGGTGAAGTCATCCACATCGAAGATATGGAGCTGCAACGGCGCTGCGATATTCTTTACTTTCTGGCGCATCTGGACCTGCGTTGCTGCCTTTTTCGCCTTGCCGTCTGCCGCCTGCCGTCCGTTGTCGACCGTTTTTTCTTCGAGGGTTTTCAAGATATCACCGGCGCGTTCGACGATGCTCTGGGGCATGCCGGCCATACGCGCGACATGGATGCCGAAAGAGTGGTTGGAGCCGCCGGGCGTCAGTTTGCGCAGGAAGATGACCTTGTGTCCCACTTCCCTTGTGCTGACGTGAAAATTGTGGATGCGTTCGTGGTTTTCCGCCAGTTCGTTGAGTTCGTGGTAATGGGTGGCAAACAGCGTTTTGGGACAAGCCCGGTCGTTGTCGTGCAAAAATTCGGCGAGGCTCCAGGCAATACTGATACCGTCGTAGGTGCTGGTGCCGCGGCCGATCTCGTCGAGCAGGATCAGCGAACGCGCGCTGATGTTGTTCATGATGAGCGCCGTTTCGTTCATTTCCACCATGAACGTACTCTCGCCGCCGCTGATGTTGTCGCTTGCCCCTACGCGCGTGAACACCTTGTCTACCAGCCCGATCCGCGCGCTTTGGGCCGGCACAAAACTGCCCATCTGCGCGAGCAGGGTAATGAGGGCGGTTTGGCGGAGCAGCGCCGACTTGCCCGACATATTGGGACCGGTAATGAGAATGATCTGGATGGAGTCGTTGTCGAGGTAGACGTCGTTGGGCACGTAGGCCTCACCGACAGGCAGTTGCGTTTCGATGACGGGGTGCCGCCCGTCGCGGATATCGAGCACCAGCGAATCGTCGAGTTCAGGCCGGACGTACCCGCCTTTCATGGCAACTTTCGCAAACGAGAGCAGGCAGTCGAGCCGGGCGATCAGGTGCGCATTGTGCTGTACGGGCTGGATGTACTGGCCGATTTCCTCCACCAGGGCGAGAAAGATATGTTCTTCCAGTTCCAGCATTTTTTCTTCGGCGCCCAGAATTTTGGCTTCCAGAAGTTTGAGTTCTTCCGTGATAAAGCGTTCGCCGTTTGCAATCGTCTGCTTGCGCGTCCATTCGGCGGGCACATGGTCTTTCCATTTGCTCGTGACCTCGATATAATAGCCGAATACGTTGTTGAAGGCGATCTTGAGGGTTGGGATACCGGTGCGTTCCGACTCGCGCTGCTGGATTTCGAGCAGCAGTTCGCGGCTGTTGCGCACCACGTTGCGCAGGTCGTCGAGGGCCGGGTCGGAGCCATCCGCGATGGCGCCGCCTTTCCGGATATCCACCGGAGGATCGGGTGCGATATCCTGTTCAATGCGCTCCCGGAGGGTATGGCAGGGGTTGAGCCCTTCAGCGAGTTTGCGCAAGGCTGGGTGGTTGGTGCCCGACAACAGCACCTTGAGTTGTTCGATTGCCATCAATGCCCGCCGGAGTTGCATGACTTCCCGGGGATTGATTTTGCCTACAGCGGTTTTGCTCATCAGGCGCTCCAGATCGCCCACATGGCGGACATGCGGCTCGATTGTGCCGACAAAGTCCTGATTTTCAACAAAGAAAGAAACCACATCCTGCCGCTCTTCAATTTGGGTGAGACTGGTCAGCGGCAGCAGGACCCATTTTTTCAGGAGCCTGGCGCCCATGGGACTCACCGTTTTGTCGAGTACCTGGAGCAGCGAGATGCCGTTTTCGTGGTTGCTGCTCACCAGTTCGAGGTTGCGGATCGTGAACCGGTCGAGCCAGACGTATTTTTCCGTCTGCAGCCGGCTGATGCCCGTGATGTGCGCGAGTTTGGTGTTTTCCGTTGTGCCGAGGTAGTGCAGTATGGCGCCCGCAGCAGTTTGCCCGTGGTCCATGTCTTCCACCCCGAAGCCTTTCATGCTTTGGGTCTGGAAATGCTGGAGCAGTTTTTCCCGCCCGAAATCCCGGGTAAAAATCCAGTCTTCGAGGGTGTAGGTGTAGAATTTGTCGCCGTAAACAGCCGAAAACTCTTTCAACCGGCTTTTGGGGAGGATGATTTCTGCGGGCTTGAAACTTTGCAGGAGTTTATCCATAGTGGCGCCGTCGCCTTCGGAAACAAAAAACTCTCCCGTTGAAATATCGAGGAAAGCCGCGCCGAGATGCTCGTGCGGACCGAATGCCAGTGCTGCCAGAAAATTGTTTGAATTGTGGTCGAGCAGGGCGTCGTCGGTCGTTACGCCGGGCGTAACAACTTCTGTGACGGAGCGCCGGACCACCCGTCCGGGCACCGGTTTTTCCATCTGCTCGCAGATGGCTACGCGAAATCCCGCCCGCACCAGTTTGGGCAGGTACATATCCAGTGCGTGGTAGGGGAAACCCGCCAGTTCGACATCTGAACCGCCGTTGTTGCGGCTGGTGAGGGTGATGCCGAGCGCACGACTGGCTTTCACTGCGTCTTCGCCAAAGGTCTCGTAAAAGTCGCCCACACGGAAAAGCAGCACGGCGTCCGGGTATTTGGTTTTTACCTGGACGTATTGCTGCATGAGGGGCGTCGTTTTGCCTTCGCCCGCATTATTATTGCCCTTTTTGGATTTAGCCATTTGTATTGATCCTGGTTTTCCGGGACGCGGTAAAGTTAGTACTGCAGCGGGAACCTGACGGTGCCGGGACGCCTTTTTTGCGATTAATATTCATGAATACGCCTTGGGTGGTTTTTTTTACGGACTCAGCGTGTTTTTGAAGAAACCCTGTCAGGAAGCATTTGAAATAATAATACATTCGCCACACCAATCTCAGGATTTGATATTTCAATACTGCGTATGAAGGTTGTTTTAGCGCGATGATTTCCGGTTTTGCGGGTGATTGTACTTCGTTTAATCGAAACAACAAATTTATTCAAACCAAATTCTACAGCAAATATGCGCCTTTGCTTTACCCTTGTATGCACCCTGTTTGCATACCATCTCGCTGCCCAACAAACCCTTCAGGTAGACATGAAAGGCGCAGTAATGCGCCAGCCTCTTGATGCAGGATCGGAACAGTTAATCATTCAATTGTGCGAACTTATTCCGGGCAATACCTACACCGTAATAGCCCTTGGCGCGAATCAGGGGCAGTCGGCTGCCTTTGAAATTACCTCCTCAGACAATTCCCTGGAACAGGTGATTACCGCAAAGGAAAAGCCTGGTTTTATCCGGTTCAAGGCAACTGGCGCCTGTGCGACCATTGATGTAAAGGTAAATGCAGCACAATACCCGACGCCAATGTATCTCTCTGTCCGTTGCGAGGAATGCCCGTCGGACAATGCCTGGAAGGAACAGTTTTTGGAAAAGGTCGGCAGTATTGCAAACCTTGCTACTGTTGGCGGAATATCTGCATCCAGTCTGGTCAATAATACCCTGATCGGGGGCGATTGCTTTGATGTGGCCAACATTACATCTTCGGGAAACGCGGCCTCCCGGGGAACGTTCAGCAATGGCGCCACCAATATCGGACTTTCCACAGGAGTAGTGCTGTGTACCGGCAACGTCAATGTACTTCCCGGGCCGAATAATATACAGAATGCCAACGGCGGATTTGGCAATAACTCTGCCGATGATCCTGATCTGGCCTCGCTCACCAACGGAAACCAGTACGACGTTTCCAGGATTGAATTTGACTTTACACCCACCACTGACATGGTCACCTTCGAGTTTGTATTCGGTTCGGAAGAGTACTGTGAGTTTGTGGGCTCCCAGTTCAACGATGTGTTCGGGTTCTTTATCAGCGGCCCTGGTATTTCGGGCACCCAAAACATCGCTCTAATCCCCGGCGGCGCTGTACCCGTCTCGATCAATAATGTAAACCACCAGGATAACACTGCATATTATGTCAACAACAATAACGGAAATTCATGCAATGGCCTGGGGGCAGCAAACATACCGGAATGCCAGCTCGATGGCTGGACGGTAGTGCTTACGGCCGAGGCGGCAGTTCAATCCTGTGGTACCTATCATATTAAACTCGCGATTGCAGATGTAGGAGACGCCAACTACGCCTCTGCCGTTTTTTTGAAGGCCAATTCCTTTGATGCGGGCGGACAGGCCCATGCAGAACCTGTTTATCCTTCGGGCCTTCAGTATGTATACGAAGGCTGTGGGCAGGGGTTTATCAAATTTACCCGGGGCGGCGATCTGAGTCAGCCGCTGGAGGTTCACTTTACGGTTGCCGGCACAGCCACGCCCGGTGATGATTACGCACCGCTGAGCAGTCCTGTTATCATTCCGGCCGGACAGTCGATGTTGCAAATTCCCATAACAGTTTACCAGGATTTAATCATTGAGGGGCAGGAATCCATTGTGCTGCTGCTGGAGAACCCGTGTTCCTGCAACCAACAGGAAGTGGAGTTTTTTATCGAAGATCTGGCCCCGCTGGAGGTGGAGATGGAAGACCAGACCTTGTGTGGCAACGGAGGCGTTACCCTTTCGCCGGGTGTGACCGGCGGGCAGAACCCGCTTACATATTTGTGGAGCAACGGGTTGTCGTCGCCAACCATTAACGTCAATACCCCTGGAACCAACAGTTATACCGTAACGGTAACCGACAATTGCGGATCTACCGGAACAGCAACGGCCAACGTGACCATTCAACCGGCGCCTACGGCCACCCTTAGCGGCTCGGGCTTTTTCTGCGAAGGGACGCCGGGCACTGTAAACCTGAATGTTGCCTTGACCGGTACCGGACCCTGGGAGGTGGAATACAACGCCAACGGGAGTACGGAAACAGTAACCTTCGTTACCAGCCCTGGTGTCATAACGGTAACCGAACCAGGCAATTACTCCCTGGTCAGCGTGGTATCGGAGAGTGGCTGTACCGGTACGGTTTCCGGAAACATCACGATCCAGGAGATCAGTGTCGCGGTGTCGCTTACCCCCAACGACCCGACCTGCTTTGGATCCACCAATGGGTCTGTTCTGGCATCGGGGAGTGGCGGCGCAACACCTTACACCTATGTCTGGGAGGGAGGCTTTTCCGGCCCCAACTACAACAATCTTGGCCCCGGCACCTATACCGTCACGGTAACCAGCAACCAGGGATGCACAGCGGTCGAATCGGTCACCCTGACAGAACCACCCTTACTGGAAATTGAGGTTGTCGCTTCAGAAAACATCGATTGTTACAACCCGACGGGCAGTGCCGACCTCGAAGTAATTGGCGGCACCCCCGGGTATACCTATACCTGGAGCAATAATTCCAACCAGGAAGACCCTGTTTTTTCTGCCGGCGGAACTTTTACCGTCACGGTAACCGATAGCGAGGGATGCACCAAGACCACCTCGGTTGTGATTACGGCCAATACAACGCTGCCTGCTGCGGTTATAGTCCCGCCGGCACAGATCAACTGCAATGTGGTGGAGATTACTCTGGATGGCAGCGGGTCTTCACAGGGGCCAAATTTCAGTTTTGAGTGGTCGGGTCCGGGGTTTGTTTGTTGTGACAATACCCTGCAACCTGTTGTAAATCAGAGTGGTGTGTATTCGATTACCGTGACGAATACCGATAACGGCTGCACCAAAACCGTTTCCGTAAATGTTGTGGAAAACAATACGCCGCCAAATGCCGTTGCCAATGCACCGTTCAATATCGGCTGTAATCACCCGACCGTGACCATCAGCGGAGCGGGTTCAAGCTCGGGGCCGGGCATCGTGTACCAATGGACAACTGCCGACGGAAATATCGTCAGTGGCGGCACAACGCTAAATCCGGTGGTCAACCAGGCGGGGACGTACACCCTGTTGGTGACCAACACCAATACGGGTTGTACCGCCGAAGAAAGTGTCACCATCACCGGCAACACCATTTTACCGGTGGCCGCTATTTTACCGCCGGGGCTGGTCGACTGCTACAACCCTGAACTGGTGATCGACGCCAATGGTTCTTCACAGGGGCCGGAATTTACCTACCAGTGGACGACCTCGAACGGGGTCATTTCGGGCGGCGCCAACACACTTGATCCAACCATCACCAACGGCGGAACCTATACGCTTGTGGTAACCAATACAGAAACAAACTGCACCGCCACTGCCACAATAACTGTCCCGGCCAACCTGACCCCTCCGAATGCCGTTGCCAATGTCAACGGAGGTATCGATTGCCAGAATGCCACGGTAACCCTGAACGGTGCAGGTTCCACTGTTGGAGGCAATATCACGTATGAATGGACTTCCTTCGACGGCAATATCCTCAGCGGAGCCAATACCCTGAACCCTGTCGTGAATCAGGGGGGAACCTATACGCTTGTTGTCACGAATACCACCAATGGTTGTACAGACGAGGCTTCGGTTACCGTTTCCCAGGACCAGGATGTACCTTTTGCAGATGCCGGCCCGGATATCGAACTGAACTGCTATGATCCGACCCAGCAGTTGCAGGGCGACGCCTCGGTCGGGCCCGGCCTTACCTTCCAATGGTCTGCATCGCCGGGCAATTTTGTCAGCGGGCAAAACTCACTTAGCCCCACGATCAATCAACCCGGTACATACACCATTTTAGTGGTCAACAACCTGACAGGCTGCAGCAGCTCGGATGTGGTGGAGGTGACCTCCAATTTTGCCGCTCCGGATGCCCAGATCGCACCGCCTGCCGTGCTGAATTGTAATTTTACTGAAATTGAACTCGATGGTTCCAACTCTACCATGGGGCCTGAAATGGAGTATTTATGGACCACCCTCAACGGGTATATTGTAAACGGGGCAAGTACACTGAACCCCACGGTAAATGACCCCGGCACCTACACCCTGTTGGTAACCAATGTGGAAAGCGGCTGTACGGATCAGGCACAGGTCACCGTCACCCAGAACATCACCCCGCCTGCGGTGAATGCGGGTAACGGCATTGAGATTGATTGCCAGCATCCTACTGTAACCCTCAGTGGGAGCGGCTCCAGCGGACCCAATTACTTTGTATACTGGGAAACCTTTGACGGGAATATCATCAGCGGGGAATTCACATTCGCTCCTGTGGTAAGCCAGGGCGGGACCTATACGCTTGTCATTACCAATAATGCGAACGGCTGTACTGCTTCAGACGATGTGGTGGTCACCGTAGACCAGGATTTTCCCAATGCAGATGCAGGGCCGGACATGGAAATCAACTGCGCCGATCCTGTTGTGACGATTGACGGCACCTTCTCATCGACCGGGCAGGGATACCTTTATCAATGGGTGGCCGCACCGGGAAATATCGTTTCCGGAGCAAATACCCTGACGCCGAACGTTAACCAGGAAGGGTTGTATATACTTACCCTGACCAATACCAACAACGGTTGCACCGCTACCGATGAGGTTTGGGTATCCAATAACGTTGCTTATCCCACAGCGGTAATTGCCCCTCCGGACCAGCTGAATTGTATTTTTACCAGCATACAACTCGACGCAAGCGGTTCATCTCCGGGCAGCATTTCCTATGAATGGTACACGCCGAACGGAAATATCCTTAATGGCGCATTTACCGCCAATCCGGAGATTGATGAGCCGGGCGTTTACACCGTCACCGTTACCGACGGCAATAACTTCTGCACGGCTACAGCACAAATCAGTGTAACACAGAATATTATACAGCCGGCTGCTGTTGCATCGGCGCCCGGGCAATTGAGCTGTCAATTTCCACAGGTGCAACTGAGCGGTCAGGGCTCTTCCCTGGGCAACCAGTTTTTTTACTACTGGTCAACGCAGGATGGCAATATTGTAAACGGAGCGTTTACACTCAGCCCGACCGTCGACCAGCCGGGCACATATTCCTTACTGGTACAGAACTACGATACCGGCTGCGAATCGACAGCCGATGTGGTGGTGCAAACCAGCCAGGCATTTCCGGTAGCCGATGCCGGTCCGGCGCAAAACCTGACCTGTAGTGTCAACCAGCTTGTGCTTGATGGCAGCGGGTCGTCGCAAGGACCAGCCTATACTTTTTCCTGGTCGACTGCCAACGGCAATATTCTTTCCGGGAGCAACAGCCCGACTCCTGCAGTCAATGCGCCGGGTACCTACAACCTTACCGTGGTGAACACACAAAACGGCTGTTCGGCGTCGACCTCGGTTATAGTCGGCACCGACTACTCGGCGCCTCAGGCCGTAGTAGCGCCGGGGGGCGTCCTCAGTTGCTCGGTGACCTCATTGGCCCTGGATGGCAGCGGCAGTTCTACGGGCAACAACTACGCTTACAACTGGACGACACTAAACGGCAACATCCTGTCGGGGAGCAATACATTGAGTCCGGTGGTTAACGGGGTAGGCGCCTACACCTTGCTGGTGGTCAATTCTACCAACGGATGCACTGCCAGTGCCACAACCAGTGTAGCCGCCGACGCCAGCCTGCCCGCTGCTGTAGCAGGCCTGCCGGATACCCTGACCTGTAATATACAGCAACTTACCCTGAACGGGACGGCATCAAGCCAGGGCAATCAATACGCCTATCAATGGAATGGTCCGGGTATTGTCGCCGGCGCTTCGACCCTCCAGCCGGCGGTCAATCTTGCCGGATTGTATGAACTGGTCGTCACCAACACGACCAATGGATGTACTGCACTTTCCGCCGTAAATATCGCAGCAGATCAGGTATCTCCGCTTGCAGAAGCGGGCGCCGGCGCTGAATTAAACTGCGTGGTCGCCAGCCTTACCCTGGGCGGTATGCCCTCCAGCAGCGGTCCGCTGTTCACCTATGGGTGGACAACTACCGGTGGAAATATTCTGTCGGGTGGCAATACACTGAATCCGGTGATCGACCAGCCGGGCTTGTACAGCCTGGTTATTACCAATACTTACAGCGGATGCACTGCAACAGACGCAGTCAATATCACGCAGGATATCGCCATTCCGGCAGCCGGCGCAGGCACACCTGACACCATCACGTGCAGCAGTCCGGTCATAGTGCTCGACGGCTCGGGCAGCATCGGGAGCCAGTTTACCTATTCCTGGACGACCCCTGACGGCAATATCGCCTCCGGCGATTCAACCCTGATGCCGGTAGTGGATGCTCCGGGGTTATATAACTTGCTGGTTATCAATAATCAAAATGGATGTACGGCATCCAGTTCGGTGCTCGTCGATATTGATGCCAATGTACCGACAGCCCTTGCTACAGTTTCAGGAGAACTGAACTGTATTGTCACACAACTTCAGTTGAGTGGTGTGAATTCAACCCAGGGACCTGACATTTCCTATACCTGGTCCAGCTCAAACGGGAATATCGTTTCAGGTGCAAACACCTTATCGCCTTTGGTAAATGCGCCTGGCGATTACACCCTGAACCTGTTCAATGCTTCCAATAACTGCACGGCAACATCCACTGTGACCGTCAACCTGAACCTGATACCACCCGTAGCAGATGCAGGGATGCCCGTTGTGCTGACCTGCTATGATCCGGTACTGGGACTTGATGCAAATGGTTCCAGTTCAGGAAACCAGTTTGTTTACCTGTGGAATACTGCCAATGGCCATATTGTGAGTGGCTCAAATAGCCTGACGCCGCAAATCGATCAGCCGGGCCAGTACAATCTGGTCGTTACGGACCAAAGCAACGGATGTACGGCTATTGCAGCAGTAGCGGTTCAGGCCGATCAAAATGCACCGGTTGCAGAGGCAGGCGCTTCGCCTGTGCTTACCTGTGCAATTCTTTCGCTTCCCCTTAACGGCTCTTCAAGCAGCCAGGGCGGACAGTTTGTTTACGCCTGGACAACGACGAATGGCCAGATCGTGAGCGGGGCAACAACACTTGCGCCCACAGTGGCCGCACCCGGAGATTATGACCTGACCGTGGTTGACACACAAAATGGCTGTACTGCAACGGATCAGGTCACGGTCAATCAGGATATCATGCCGCCGGTTGCCAATGCGGGCGTATCGCCAACCCTTACGTGTACCGTGCTAAGCACCCAACTCAACGGCGCCGGCAGCAGCACCGGAAGCCAGTACCAGTACCTTTGGTCGACGGCGAACGGGCAAATTATCGGCGGCGCCAATACCCTGGCTCCAAACGTAGGAACGCCGGGATTGTATGTGCTGCTGGTGACCAATCAAAACAACGGGTGTACACAATCGGCTGCTGTACAGGTGTTGCAGGACATAATGCCTCCTTCCGCCTTTGCTGCCGTGTCCGGTGAGCCTTACCTGTGCAGTACAGACATTGCCGTTGAACGGTACCGGCAGTAGCACCGGCGGCAATTTTCAGTATGAATGGGATACGCCAAACGGACAAATTATCAGTGGCGCAAATACACTTGCGCCGACGGTTGCACAGCCGGGTATTTATAATTTGCTGGTAACCAATGACATAAACGGCTGTACGCAAACGGCAGAAGTGACTGTCACGCAGGATATTGCCCCGCCTTTGGTAAATGCCGGGGCTGACAATGTACTCACCTGTACCGTCACACAACTGACGTTATCGGGCACTGCAACCGGCGGCCCGGGCGGGGTGGCATATATATGGTCCGGGCCGGGTATTCTTTCCGGCGCCAATACCCCGAATCCTTCTGTTAATGCCACAGGCGCCTATATTCTTACGGCGACCGACCTTTACAACGGTTGTACGCAAAGCGATGCCGTGCAGGTATTGCCGGATATCGACGCTCCGCTTGCCGTCATCGCGCAACCGGGGCAGCTCAACTGCCTCATCAGCAGCCTGCCGCTCAATGCTCAGGCGAGCAGCACGGGTAGCCAATACAATTATCAATGGTCTGGTCCGGGACTGCTTTCCGGCGCGAATTCACTTACGCCGGTCGTCAATCAGCCGGGCATGTACACGCTTCAGATCATCAATACAACGAACGGCTGTACGACCGTTTCCAACGCTACGGTTACGCAAAACATTCAATTGCCCGATGCGGAAGCCGGCGCCGGATTTGAGCTGACCTGTTCGGTTGTTGATGGGATATTAAGTGCTGCCGGGTCTTCCTCAGGGACAGATTATACCTACCTGTGGAGTACGCCAAACGGCAATATTATCGCCGGGGCGGGCGCTGCTTCGCCAACCGTGAACGCAGTGGGCACTTATACGCTGCTGGTCACGAATACCCAGACCGGTTGTACGGCAACGGATCAGACATCTGTGACCGAAAATACCAATTATCCGTCGGCAATTGACTTGTTCACCGAACCGCCGGCCTGCGGCGACCAGCCCGGAACCATCAGTTTTGAAGAAGTGCAGGGTGGGGTAGGGCCATACCTGTATTCTATTGACGACGGCGCCACGTTCCGGACGGCCGGAGAATTCAATAACCTCGATCCGGGCACATACGAACTGGTCGTACAGGATGCCAATGGGTGTCAATACACGGAATCGCTTGTTTTTCCGGTACCCGTCGAGCCTGAAATCGCCCTGGGACCGGAAATACAACTGTCTTTCGGTGAATCGGCAACCCTGACAGCGACGCTGAACATTCCACTCTATGAAATTGACACCATCATTTGGGCGCCGGCGGAAAGCGTCACCCGGACGAACAAGCCCAATGTCGTGAAAGCAGAACCTTTCAAGACGACGGAATACACGGTCACCCTGATAAACATCAACGGATGCCAGGCTCAGGACCGGATCATCGTGCGGGTGGGCGATCCCTTTATCTGGGCGCCCAACGTATTCAGCCCGCACAAGGAAGACGGCAAAAATGACCACTTCCTGATCTTTGCTGCCGGGAATACGGTCAGAAATATCAGAAACCTGCAGATTTACGACCGATGGGGCAACCAGGTGTTTCACAACGAGGACATACAGCCCAACGACGAGAAACTCGGCTGGGACGGCCGTTTCCGCGGACAGGTGATGAATCCTGCTGTATTTGTCTGGTATGCCGAGGTGGAACTGATAGACGGGCGGGTAATTTTGCTCAAGGGCGATGTGACGATTGTGGAATAACACAGGACTTATGCAACAAATCAACCAATTCATCCGGATATACCTGAAGGAACTGGAAATGACCTACCTATCATCACTGACCAACAACCTCTTTCCATGACCGAGCCGGCCATCAGCATAAGAAACCTGCACAAACACTACGGAAGCAAACACGTGTTGCAGGGCATTGATCTCGACGTGTATCCCGGTCAGGTGCTTGGATATATCGGGCCCAACGGCGCCGGCAAAAGCACCACTGTCAAGGTACTCTGCGGGCTCATCAGCGATTACAGCGGTGACGTGCGGGTGCGGGGGATCGACGTACGCGAGAACCCCGTCGAGGCAAAACGCCTGATCGGATATGTGCCCGAAATGGCGGAACTGTACGATGTGCTGACGCCATCAGAATTCCTGCATTTTATGGGTAACCTGTACGGACTGGATGAACAGCTGTGTGAAGGCCGGATCGTCAGGATGTTGGGCGCATTCGGACTCCAGCCGAACATTCATCAGCGGATGGATACCTTCAGTAAAGGCATGAAACAAAAGGTGCTGCTGACCAGCGGGCTCATCCATAACCCTGATATTATCATCTTCGATGAACCGCTCAGCGGCCTGGATGCCAACAGCGTGATCATTGTAAAAGACCTGATCGGCAAACTGGCCAGGGAAGGCAAAACCATTTTCTACTGCAGCCACATGATGGATATTGTGGAAAAAGTGAGCGACCGCATTATCCTCATCGACCAGGGAAGGGTAGTGGCCGACGGCACGTTCGAAGAACTGAAACAACAACAGGGCAATCAGAGTCTGGAGCAGATTTTTGCCCGACTCACTTTGCAGGACGGCCTCGGGCGTGCTGCCGACGACCTGATGAGCGCATTTGAAACCGGAAAGTCATGAATATCGTCAACAGATTTTTTCTGGCTGTGGTGATGGCGCCGGGACCGCTGTACAGCCGCTGGGGCATTGAGGTCAACAAAATGCGGTCTATCCTGACCACCAAATTGACCATGGACGACCGTCGGCCGAATACCATGCAGGCGACGCGTCAGCGGCGGGGCAACAAGGATGCCATCAGCAATGCCACGCTTGGAACGATGCTGGTCAGCGGATTGATGGGGCTGGCGTTTTTAATGGCATTTTCACTGACGGGCGACTACGTCGTGCAACTTACCTTTTTTTTCGGTATGTTCATTACCATGCTGTGTATGTCGCTGGTCAGCGATTTTACATCGGTACTGATTGATGTACGGGACACCCAGATCATACTGCCCAAGCCCGTCAACGACATCACTTTTATCGCGGCGCGGTTGCTGCACATCTTTGTCCATGTTTGCAAGATGGTGATACCCCTCAGCCTGCCGGCGTTTGTCTATATCACCGCCCAGACCGGCATCGTTGCGGCTTTGGCATTTGGAGTTATGGTGTTTCTGGCGACGCTGTTTTCCATTTTCCTGATCAATGCAGTCTATATCTTCATTTTGCAGATCACTACGCCGGAAAGGTTTAAAAACGTTATCAGTTACATACAAATCGCTTTCGCCATTGGAATCTATGCCGCTTACCAGGTACTGCCGCGCATGTTCGACCGCCTGGGTGGTACGGGCATCGACCTGACCCAATACGACTGGTTGGTCGCCATGCCCCCGTACTGGTTTGCCTGCGCCTTTAACACGCTGGTGACCTTTAAAACGGATAACCTGTTGCAGTTGATCAGCGCCGTCCTGGCCGTGCTGATGCCCGTTCTGAGCATTTACCTGGTGGTGAAATACCTGGCGCCTGCCTTCAACCAGAAACTGGCCATGATATCCGGATCGGGGTCTGCCACTTCCGGCACCCAGGCTGCGCAAACTGTCCGTCAGACCGGAGGTGGTTTTGCAGACCGTATTTCACAGGTACTTACGGGAAACAGAATGGAGCAGGCCGGTTTTATGATGGCCTGGAGGCTCATGGCGCGCAGCCGCGATTTTAAACTTTTGGTGTATCCGAGTATCGGCTATTTCCTGGTACTGTTTGTCATGATGGTATTTCGTGGAACAAACAGCCTTAAGGCGCAGGAGGACGGTCTGATGACCTTTTTCCCTGTACTGATTGCTTATTTTGGAGGCATCATTTCCATATCGGCGCTTTCCCAGGTCTCTTATTCGAATCAGTACAATGCGGCCTGGGTGTACTATGTTTCGCCCCTGACGCGGCCGGGGGAAATTGTCAGCGGGGCATTAAAAGCCGTAATGGTTCAGTTTTATGCCCTGGTTGCCCTGTTTGCACTTGCTGTGGGACTATGGTTAGGCGGCACAGATATGTTCCCCAATGTGTTATTAGGGCTATTCAATCAATTGCTTATCATTTATATATACGCCGTTTTCAATTTCAAAAAACTGCCCTTCTCCCAGCCCATGAATATGAACCAAAGGGGCGGACAACTGATAAAGACGCTCATGATGGTATTTGCAAGCCTCATCATCGGGTCTGTCCATTACCTGTTCATTAAAGCGCCGGCCGCCATCGGTGTGGCACTTCTGCTATCGGCAACAGCTACCTGGCTTCTGATGCGCCGCATCAGGAATATTGACTGGGAGGAAATGGAGTTCGCCGAGTAAGGATGATTTGGATTGGTTCATTGCTAGCAATGCAACAATGATCAAAGGTGTATCACCTCACCATACGCCGCTGCGGCCGCTTCCATCAGGGCTTCGCTCATGGTGGGGTGCGGGTGTATGGATTTGATGATTTCGTGACCCGTGGTTTCCAGTTTGCGGGCCACCACCACCTCTGCGATCAACTCGGTCACATTGTAGCCGATCATGTGCGCGCCGAGCCATTCGCCGTATTTCTTGTCAAAAATGACCTTGACAAAGCCCTCCGGGTGCCCGGCGGCTTTCGCCTTGCCGGATGCCGTAAAGGGGAATTTGCCCACTAATACTTCGTATCCTGCTTCTTTGGCGCCCTGTTCGGTATAGCCGACTGAAGCAACCTCCGGCGAGCAGTAAGTACATCCGGGGATGTTGTTGTAGTCGATGGGTTCGGGGTGATGCCCGGCGATCTTTTCCACACAGGTGATCCCCTCTGCGCTGGCCACGTGCGCCAGCGCCTGGGTGGGCAAAACATCGCCGATGGCGTAGATGCCCGGCACGGTAGTCTGGTAATAATCGTCTACCTTGATAAACCCGCGATCGGTGGCAATGCCCAGGTCTTCAAGTCCGATATTTTCAGTGTTGGGGGTAACGCCGGCGGCGCTCAAAACGACGTCGCAGAGGATTGTTTCCGTTGCGCCGTCCTTGCGGTTTTTCATGTGAACCTTGATCTCCTTACCACTGGTATCGACACTTTCCACGGCCCAGCCGGCATAGACCTTCATGCCTTTCCGGGTGTAGAGTTTGCCGAGTTCTTTGGAGATGTCGGGGTCTTCGCGCGGAACCAGTCCCTGTTCCAGAAACTCCACGATGCTGACTTCTGTGCCGAGGGTATGGTAGAAATAACCGAATTCCACACCGATTGCGCCTGCGCCGACCACCACCATGCGTTTGGGTTGACTTTCCAGGCTCATGGCTTTGCGGTATTCAATGATTTTTTTGCCGTCGATGGGCAGGTTGGGCAGTTCCTTGGCACGTCCGCCTGTGGCCACGATGATGTGTTTGGCTGTATATTCTGTCGCCTTGCCTTCGGCATCCGTCACCACGACTTTCGGACCCTTGGCGAGTTTTGCAGCGCCCATGATTACCGTGATCTTGTTCTTTTTCATCAGGAACTGGACCCCTTTGCTCATGCCCTCGGCCACGCCTCTGCTGCGTTTGATGACGGCCCCGAAATCGGCGCCGGACTTGCCGGCTTTGATGCCGTAGTCTTCCGCATGATTCAGGTATTCGAATACCTGGGCGCTTTTCAGGAGTGCTTTGGTTGGAATACAACCCCAGTTCAGGCAAATGCCCCCCAGACTTTCGCGTTCGATGATCGCAGTGTTTAGTCCCAGTTGAGAAGCGCGGATAGCGGCAACGTATCCGCCGGGGCCGCTGCCTATGACGATAAGATCAAAATTCATGGTTGTTTACTATTGGTCGGTGAAATACTGATCGAAATTACACCGGATGGCTCCGGTGAAAATATTATTTGGTTTTGGTGGGGCAAAGATAACGCATGGCGACAATTTTTTTGAAAATCGCAGGCGATACCATATTTCAACGCGAAATTAGAGGGCAGGTTTTTAAAAGAACCTTATATTTGAAAACACAAACCACACATTTTACACCTAACAAGTTTTGTATGAAACGGCTAAGCCTCTTCTACCTCCTGTTTTGCATTGTCCCCGTGTTCGCCCAACCTACAGGAACGCTAAAAGTGGAAATGAGCGCTCCCTTTGAAAATGACCGCAAGCGCACTTATGTCACCGATATGTTTCACGACAGTTCCGGCAACATTTACCTGGTCAAATCGGAAGATAAAACGACGATCGGAGAAGTGCTTGCAGGCCCTCTGGCCAAAAACGATCCGACAGTCCTGCTCGAAAAATACGACGCTGCGCTGAATCAGGTATATTCAACGCCCCTGTTCTCGGAAGCGATGGGTGATAAGAAAGTGTACTACCAGGGTGTTTATGTGCTGAATAAAAAGCCCTGGTTTTTTTCGGCTTATTTCGACAGCGAACAGGATATGCGTTATCTGTACCGGCATGAACTGAAAGAAAACGGCAAGCTCGGCGACCCGCTCAGGGTGGCGGAGATGGAGTCGCGAAAAGGCGGCGGCAGGTTCAATATCATCTTTTCGCCGGACAGCCTGTTGCTGGCGGTTGTTGCACGCCCGGCCGTAAAAGGCAAAAAACCTGAGGAATTGACTTTCCGTGTGTTCGACCGGGAATTCCATCTGGTGCGCGAAGGCAGCACAACGTTTCCCTATATCAATAAAGAAATGGACGTCAACGGTCTTACCCTGACCAATCAGGGTGATTTCAGCGCGCTGGTTTCCTGGGAAAAAGATAAAAACAGAGATGGAAAACAGTTCGCCCAGGAAATATTCGTTTTCCCGAATGGCGAAAACGAGCCGCGTCGCATACCCCTCGATCTTGGCGAAAATTATGCGCTCCACTTTTTTGTCCTGCCCGACAAGAACGGCAATCTGTACGGCGTCGGGCCGTACAACCTTATTTCCAAACGGCAAAAATTCAAGGATGGCGTACCGCCCACCTCATTGGGAACGGCATGGATCAGGATCGATCATGCCACATGGGAACCCGGAAAGCCGGTATTGAACCTTTACAAGACCGAAACCAAAACCTTCATGGAGTCGAAGTCCAAACTCGTTTACGGATATGGTTTTCAGTATTTCCGCAATTACAAGGCATGGGTCACCGACGACGGCCGGGTTTTCCTGGACATGGAACAGGATTGGGGTACCGTAACGCAGGGGAATGCCCTGCACAGTACGCATAACCAGTCCGAAATGATCCTTCTTTTGCAGTTTGATCCGTCGGGAAAAGTGACGCAAGAGGTTATTGTGCCGCACAAGGTATCGGGTGGCGGTATTGTGCAGGGGCTGTTTCATATAGCCCTGCACAAGGGGGATACCTTTTATTTTATTTACAACGACAATGCAAAATCCGAAAGCAACAACCCCACGTTGTGTTGTGTACCGTTGGGCCCGACGGCACGAAGACTTTCGATTCGGTTTTTGACTTCAAAGCGGTTGAAGTCTTCCTGCATACCCCAAATGTATTGATAACCGACAACAGCACGCTTGTCGTGGTGGGCAGTTACGGGCGGGATTTCCGGTTGTTCCGGTTGAAACTGTAAAGGCGCCTTAACGGATTACTACACCGTTTCCACATAGTCCAGATCGTCGCTGAAGGTTTCTTTCATGCCATAGAGTGCCAAAAAGGCGATTACCAGGCAAACGGTTCCGATGATCCATGCTGCCGTAATGACGCTGCCGGTGGCTGCCGGGTCTTTCAGCCACTTGAACGAGGCGCCGATGGGGACCAGCATCCCCCGCGCGAAGTTGGGCACCGAAGTGGCCACCGTGGCGCGCAGGTTGGTGCCGAACTGTTCTGCGCCGATGGTTACAAAAATTACCCAGAACCCGACGGAGATGCCCAGCAGGAAGTGGGCGACATAAAAAGATGCCGGGGTGGAAAAGTTGCCGGCGAGGTAATAGATGACAGCAAAAACATCAAGGGTCAGGAATATCCACATGACCTTCAACCGGCTTTTCAGGTACTGGCTGAGCAGACCCGAACCGATATCGCCGAGTATGAGCCCCGTGTAGCAGGCCGCTATAGCATTGCCGCCGGTGATGCCGCTCAGGCCTTTGGCGTGGCCGAATTCGGGCGCCAGCGTGATCAGCACCCCGACCACGTACCAGGTGGGAAAACCGATCAGCAGACACCGCACAAATCTTGAAAAGCGGTCCCAACTGGTGAAGAGCGACAAAAAATTGCCCCGGCTGACGCCGACCGCTGTTTTTACCTGCTGGAACATGCCCGATTCGCTTACGCTGATCCGCAACAGCAGCAACATCAGTCCGAGCCCGCCACCCACAAAGTAGCAGGTGCGCCATGGGAAAAACTGGTCGATCACCCAGGCCAGCAGCGCGCCGCTCAGGCCGATCGAGGCCACGAGCATGGTGCCGTATCCGCGTTTTTCCCTGGGCAGCACCTCTGAAACGAGCGTAATGCCGGCGCCGAGTTCGCCGGCCAGCCCGATACCCGCCATAAAGCGAAAAATGGCATAATCCGTGGCGGAGGTGGCAAACCCGTTCAGGATGTTGGCGATGGAATACAGGAATATGGAAAAATACAGGACCCGCACACGGCCTTTTTTGTCGCCGAGAATTCCCCATATCAGTCCGCCGAGCAGCATGCCGGCCATCTGCCAGTTGAGCAAAGAGATGCCGGTATCTGTCAGGGCCTGTCCCTGAAAACCGAGGTCCTGAAGGCTTTTTACCCGGACAAATCCGAACAACAGCAGGTCGTATATGTCAACAAAATAGCCGAGTGCGGCTACAATTACAGCGGCATTCATGATGCGTTGGGTCGTCGGTGCTGGTGCAGTCATGGTTTGGATGCGTGATAGTTTTCGTCCCAGCTCTTGGGTTTCGGGTCGCCCAGTTTGCCGATGCTTTTGGCGACGATCATGGATACGGTTGCGTCGCTGGTCACATTCGCGACAGTTCTGCACATATCAAGCGGCCTGTCGACCGCGAGGATGAGCGCCAGTCCGGCCTCCGGAATGCCCGCCTGGGCCAGCACGATCACCAGCATGACCATGCCCGCTCCGGGCACGGCGGCCGAACCGATCGACGCCAGCGTGGCGGTGAGGATGATCCCCAATTGAGCCCCAAGCGAGAGGTCCATGCCGTATGCCTGGGCGATGAATACCGCCGCCACCGCCTGATACAATGCCGTGCCGTCCATATTCACCGTGGCGCCGATAGGCATGACAAAACTCGCCACATCCTCATGGACGCCGAGGTGCTCTTCCACCCGCTCCATGCTCACCGGCAGCGTGGCCGCGCTGGAACTGGTGGAAAAGGCCAGTAACTGTGCCGGCGCGAAGCCTTTCAGAAAAAACATCGGCTTCTTTCCCGTGAAAACGCGGACCAGGGTCGGATAAAAGATAAATATCATGAAGGCCAGGCCCACCAGTACGGTCGCCATGTACCCCAGCAGCGCGATAAATATATCGGAAGAGGGCGATTCCACGATCAGGGCTGCCAGCAGTGCAAACACGCCGTACGGCGCAGCCAGCATGATGAGGTCGACCATTTTCATCACGACTTCGTTCATGCCGTCAAAAAAACCGATGACCGGCCTTGCCTTTTCTTCCGGGATCAGGATCAGTCCCACGCCGAAAAACAGCACGAAGAAGATCACTTGCAACATGTTGGCATTGGTAGACGCGGCGCCAAACACATTCTCCGGCACCATGTCGACCAGCGGCTGCAACGGCGATTTGTTTTTCTGGGCTTCCGCAGCGGATATTTTGACCGTGGCATCGCCGCCATATGTGGCGTTGAGCCGATCCCTGGTCTCGGTGTTCACGAAGTGGCCGGGCTGGGAAATATTCACGGCGATCAATCCCACCGACACGGCTATGGCTGTCGTCAGGATGTAAATACCCAGGGTGCGAACTCCCATCGACGATAGTTTGGAAATGTCTTTCAAATCCGTCACGCCCTTGATCAGCGAACTGATGATCAGCGGTACGGCAATCAGTTTGAGCAGGTTGAGAAAAACGGCGCCGAAGGGTTTTATCCAATCGCTTACAAATGCATTCCAGCCGGCCGTGGCAGCGATAACGCCAAATGCGACGCCGAGTACCATGCCGATAATTATTTGCCAGTGTAGCGCTAATTTTCTCATAATGAATTATTTGTTTCCGGATTTAAGGCCCCGTGGGGCCATTTGCGGGGATTCCGCCTGTTCGTTGCCGGTCGGCAAATATACAAACGTAAGCCAAGGGGCAAAATGAGCGAATCCGGCAGGCTTCGGGCATGGCCTACTGGAAAGCGTTTGCCTTTTCATCATCGAACTCGCCCTCCCACCGGGCCACGACCGCCGAGGCCAGGCAGTTGCCGACCAGGTTCACGGACGTGCGGCCCATATCCATCAGGGCATCGACGCCAAGGATCACCGCAATGGGCCATTCTGGTATGTTGAACTGGTTGACCGTTGCAGCCAGGATGACCAGGGAGGCGCGCGGTACGCCTGCCACGCCTTTGGAAGTGAGCAGCAAGGTCGCCATCAACACGAGCTGGGTGTGCCAGGAAAGATGCATGCCCGCCGCCTGTGCGCAAAAGATTGCCGCAAGCGAAAGATAAAGTGTGGAACCGTCGAGGTTAAAACTATAGCCGGTGGGCAAAACGAAGGACACGATTTTGCGCGGCACGCCGAACTTTTCCATGGCGGAAAGCGCTTTGGGCAACGCGGCTTCCGAACTCGCTGTGGCGAATGCCAGCGATGCCGGTTCGTACACGGCGCGAAGAAATTTTCTAATGGGAATCCTGAAAAACAGCATCACCGGGAAAAAGACCAGCAGCATGAATGCGAAAAGTGCAACGTACAGGGTGCCAAGCAGTTGTACCAGGTTTCCTACCACCCCTAAACCCATGGTGCCGATGGTAAATGCCATAGCGCCGCCAACAGCAATCGGCGCCGTATACATGATAATGCCCGTAAACTTGAACATGACTTCAACCAGCGATTCCGACCATTCGAGCATCTTTGCCCGGTGCGGTTCCTGCACCTGGCGAAGGGCAAACCCGAAGATCAGGCTGAAAACCACCACCTGAAGCACAGCTCCTTCGTAAATCATTTTGGCGGCGTTTTCAGGGAAAATATGGAGGATAATCTGCTTCCAGTCCTGCGTCACCTTTGTCGGCGGCGTCGACATTTCCCTGCCGTTATAGAGCAGTTTCGCCGTGTTTTTGACGGAATCGAGTTTGTAGGAAAAACCAGGGTCGCTGGTGGCGATTTGAATCGGCGCGGCCTCTTTTTGCCTCTATGCCTTCCCCCGCCTTTGAAATGTTGATGGCCACCAGCCCGATGACCAGCGCGACAGTGGTGGCAGCTATGAAGTAGGTGAACGCCTTTGCGCTCATACGCCCCACCTGCCTGGAACTGCTCTGTCCTGCAATACCGACCACCAGTGTCCCGAACAACAAGGGCGCAATCACCGTTTTGATCAACTGGATGAAAATTTTACTTAAAATCTCCAGATTGCCGCCAACCTTGGGAAAATCATACCCGATGGCCATGCCGATAATCATGCTGATCAGTATCCAGGCTGTCAGCGACCCGGCCTTGTAACCGTAGTAGCTAAACGCAGCGACCACCCACCACCGGGCGATCAGGAGCAGGAGGGGTTCTACGGACACGCCGGTTCGGGGCAATAAATGCAGGCCTGTTGCGGCCAGGGCACTCAGCACGGCCAGCCAGAAGGAATTTTTAGCATTCATAGGAAAGGACAGGTGAATTTAGGGCGACAAAATACAACAAGGTATGACAAGCAAAAGGCAAATATTTATAGACCTTTCCGCCGCAAAAAACACAGGAAATATGACTAAAAAGGAGCATGATATCCCCGGCGATCCGGGTCATTGGAAAATAACCGAAAGCCGGTACGTGCTGAACCGGCAACCCTATATGACGCTTCGGGAAGACACTGTTATTTTACCCACCGGCGCGCAGATCGACGATTACTTTATCTTCGAATATCCCGACTGGGTCAACGTCCTGGCCGTTACTGCACAGCAGGAGTTTGTGCTGATCCGGCAGTACCGACATGGCATCGCCGGGGTGCACTACGAATTGGCCGGCGGTGTGGCTGATCCGGGAGAACCGCACCTGGAAGGCGCCCGGCGCGAGTTGCTGGAAGAAACGGGCTATGGGGGAGGGGAGTGGCAGCCGTGGGTACAACTATCGCCCAACCCCGCCACCCACACCAATACCTGTCATATTTTTCTCGCCACAGGGGTCTGCAAAGTAGAGGAACAGCGCCTGGACGCCACCGAAGAAATTTCCGTGCGCCTGCTGACCGCCACCGAAATGTTGCAAATGCTGCGCGGAGGTGGCGTGTCGCAAGCCCTGCACGCGGCCGCTATCTGGCGGTACTTTGCCGAATACGGGTTGCCTTTGTAAGACAGGATATACAGGTCTTTTTTGGACAGGATTTACAGGATTTACAGGTTGGGGTCAGACGAGGATTTGCAGATGCTTTAAGGTGTATTTTTTTGTAATAACCACGACATGACCCTACCCGATGTTCAAGATCGCCTGGCTCATCAGTTTCCTTGCCATAACGGCAAATTCCTGTCCATCCCAGCCCGTAAATCCTGTCTAACAAACCTGTAAATCCTGTAAATCCTGTCTAACGAACCTGTAAATCCTGTAAATACTGTAAATCCTGTCTATCCTGTAAATCCTGTCTAACAAACCTGTAAATCCTGTAAATCCTGTCTAACAAACCTGTAAATCCTGTAAATCCTGTCTAACAAACCTGTAAATCCTGTAAATCCTGTCTAACAAACCTGTAAATCCTGTAAATCCTGTCTAACAAACCTGTAAATCCCGTAAATCCTGTCTAACAAACCTGTCAACTCCCGCAGGTAGTCGTTTTATTGTCCAGCCTTGCACCGATTTGGCTGCCCTCATTTGAATCTTTTACCCGGCACCGCACAACGGAACCTTTCCAGTCCTTTCCTGTCTTGCAGGGTTACGAACACGTCGCGCCCGTCTTTGCCCCCGAAAACGAGGTTGCTGCATTTTTTTCCTTTCAACACTACCTCCCGCAACAGGCGGCCCTCCGGCGATACCACCGCCACGGTTCCCTTTCCCCAGCGGGTGATATACAGGTTCCCTTCGCGGTCGCATTTCATCCCGTCGAGACCGTTGTCGGCGAATTCGATCAGCAGTTTTTTGTTGGAGACATCGCCACGGGCATCCACATCGTAGCGCCAAACCCGGCGCTGGACGCTTTCGTTGACATACAGGCGCCGCTCGTCGGGACCGAGTTCAATGCCGTTGGTGGTGCCCATGCCCGTCTCGAGCAGCACCGCTTCGCCGCCGGGGTCGATACGCCAGAGTTGACCGCTGCTTTGCGACCAGTTGGGGTCGGAGGCAAAAACCTGGTCTTTTGTATTGATGCACAGATCGTTGGGCTGGTTGAACCGCTCGTCGTGGCAGAAAATGCCCACTTCTTTGGTGGCAGGGTTCAGGCGCAGGACATTGTGTCTCGGAAAATCGGCGAGCAGCATATCCCCCCTGCTGTCGAACTGTATGCTATTGGCAATGCTGCCTTCCGGCAATTCGACGAATAATTCGCAGCTTCCGTCCGAATTGACCTTGCCGATCGTGCCGTCGCGTAGGTAATTTACCACATAGAGGTTTCCTTTGCTGTCGAATGCTGGTCCCTCGATATTCCCGGAAAACAGGTTTTCAGCCGAAAAATCGCGGGCGACGTATAAACCTTCGGCAGGTGGCCGCGTTGTGCAGTGCAGGGTTAAACCGGCAAACAGGTATAACAATAAGAAGATATTTGAAAATTTCATATTCATATCGATTCACGTACCAGGATTGTGTCAGTTGTCGCGTAAAAAACCTTGTCTCAGCACTAATTCTGTAAAGTTTGCCAAACCTCACAGGGTTTTGCGCTGGAATCCTGTAAATTCTTAAATTTTGAGCATTCCGGTGAAAATTCCGGTATAGAATTGCCAACAAATAACATGACAAAAGCAACACGCCTCAAACTTTTACGACTTTTCATCGGTCTCACATTCGTGTTTGCGATGCTTGCTGCTTTCACCGTCGAAAAGGTACTGCCTTATTACGGTATTAAACCCTACCGGATGATCGCGGCAGAAAATACCTGGCGTTTTCCGAGGGGATACATGCCTGAAAACTACGGACTGACCGGCAGGAAAATGGGCATTACGACCCGGGACAGCCTGCAATTGAGTGGCTGGTTCTTGCCTGCGCAAGGGGATTCGGTCAGGGGCACGGTGATTGTCCTGCACGGAATCGGCTCGTGCAAGGAAACCCAGTTTGCCAGGGCTAAAATCCTGGCAGGCAACGGCTTCAACAGCATTGCGCTCGATTTGCGCGCGCACGGGGAAAGCGGGGGCGAATACTGCACCTTCGGTTTTTATGAAAAAGAAGACATCGCCGTCGCCGTCGATACGATACAACGCCTGACCAATGGCAAGCCGGTCGGCATTTGGGGCGCTTCCCTCGGCGGCGCGGTAGCCTTGCAGGCCATGGGCGCCGACCGGCGTATCGCGTTCGGTATCATTGAAAGCACGTTTGACGAATTTGAAAAAGTGGCGGTTGAATACGGCGCCGACATGATGCTGGGTTTCCGCAGCAAGTGGCTGACAGACCGCGTGATCGGCAAGTCGGGGAACATTGCCAGGTTTGACCCGCAGCAAGTGAAACCCGTGGTGTCGGCGGCTGAAATAAACCGCCCGATGTTGTTCATGCACGGCGACCACGACGACAAAATACCGATCGAATTCGGCAGGCGCAATTTTGAAGCGGTACCGTCGGCGCAAAAGCAGTGGATCGTTGTTCCGGGTGGCGGCCACAGCAACCTCTGGCGGGTGCAGGGAGATCAACTGACGGCCCGCACTGTTGATTTTCTGAACAGCCTGGAACTGCACTGATCATGGCCGGGACACCGCAATACCTGCTTGTGGGCCATTGCTGCCACGACCGGCACGATGACCGGAATGCGCTCGGCGGCACCGTTTCCTATGCTGCGCTGGTGGCGCGCCAACTGGGAGAGCAGACGGCAGTGCTGACCAGCACGGGGCCCGATTTTGAATTCATGGAGGTGTTTCAGGAAAATAATATTGAAGTGAAGCAAGTCGCGGCGGCCCGCACCACCGTATTTGAAAATATTTACCGGGAAAACAGCCGGACGCAATACCTGCACGCCCGGGCGTCGACCCTGCTGCCGGAGCATGTTCCCGACCATTGGCGCTCCGCCCCCGTTGTTCAGTTTTGCCCCATAGCAGATGAAGTCGATTTCTCCCTGCTGCGCGCCTTTCCGGGCAGCCTGACCGCAGCCACCATACAGGGCTGGCTCCGGAAATGGGACCAACAGGGGCTCGTATCTCCAAAGTCCATGGATTGGCAGCAGCTCAGGGGACTCGACATTGTCGTCATGAGCGATGCAGACATCGCCGGATTTGAGACGGCCATACCGCTTATTGCCTCCTGCGTAAAGATTCTGGTGATGACGGAAGGCGCAAACGGAGCAAAGGTGTTTCATGGCGGCCAGCAGCGCCATTTTCCCGCGTTTCCGGTAACGGAAGTCGACGCGACCGGCGCCGGCGACGTGTTTGCCACCTCGTTTGTGCTGCGCTACGCGCAAACCCGCGACATAGCGACAGCGGCCGTATTTGCCAACGCCGCGGCTTCGTTTGTGGTGGAAGGGGCGGGAATCAGCAGGTTGCCTACACGGGAGATGATTGCGGTAAGGGAGGAGGGGTATGGCAGGTTTAGCACTGAATGAAGGCCTTATTTCTTTTTCAGACACACTTTTTGGAACACTATCGTTGAAGAACTGAAAGGTTGGCTCACAGACTATTACCGCCAAATCCTGCAAACCCTCGAACCCGAAAGACCCGGCAAAAACAAAGAACGACGACGACGAATCCTGCGCGGCACCGAACGTCATAACCATGAAAAAAACTATCGCCGCGCATTTTAATCTTTCTGTACTAATCTTTCCAGGGGCTTATCCGGCAACATGCTTGCCCGGTTGAGTCATGTCTATCCACCTGTTTTTCAGAGGTTATCACCCGTAATTAATTTGTCTGTGGTTTTTGTTGGGCTTGGGAAAAATGCATATGGCGGATTTTGGGGGTTAACTTAATGGGGTTGGCGCAGTGTTGATGGCAGATTTCTTTTTAATTCATCTTCTTTATGTATTTATCCACGAATTCTGAATTAAATCTGAGATACTGAAAATAATTATCCGCCAATTCATTTAATCTCTCGTTATTTAATGGAATATGGTCATATCCAAATTTACTTCTTAATTTCTTTACGAATTGAATGTCTGCGTCGTTTTGATAATCTTCCTCCATATTTTCCTTAGAATAGAAATCAATTGCCCATTCATTATCATAGCACAATTGCTCGATTGGAAACCAACCGTTGAAATATCCGATTGAAAGAAATTCATTTAAGTTTTCGCCGATTATCCAGTTGTAATCTCTCATTGAATCTCCAAAATTCATTGGAACTGTCATTACAACTGGTTGTGCTTTTTCTGATATTTTCAAAATACTATAATGGACCCCATCCCCTCCTGTTGTTGCAAAAACTTCGGTATTTATTGGCGAACTATCGTATCTGAATGTTTTGTCATTTATTGGAATCATTCCCGCATAATCAAAGTAGAGTCTCGGAAACTCGTTTTTTGTCTCAGTTGCCAATTCATCGACAACTCTTCTCAATTCTTCTAATCCAATTATTCGTTTGCCGTCCATTTAAATTTTTTTTAGTTGCCACCAACGTTTTGCAGCTACCCGAAGGTGGCGATTTCGGAGCACTTCACTGTCAACCAAGCAGAAACTTCCATAGAAGCACAAAGCTTGATTTAACCACTGAACCGCCACTTTTGGGTAGGTGCCGTTATCGGTTCGGGCTTGTTTTTCGGTCGTCATTTCGTGTCAGTTTTAAGTTCATAATGTCCACCGTTTGGGTGCTTTCCATTAAAGTCACAAGTAGCAAATTTGTTGTTCTCTACCCAAACCAAATTGTCTTTGTTTTTGTGATACCAATTCTTAACTGCTTCCTTAAATTTTTGTCTGTTAGTAAAGTCTTTGTTTAAATGCTGCCAATATGAACAATAACCACAACCGTCTTTGTCAAATGGAACACCAAGTAGGTCAAAAGTTGGAATGTTATGAATAATTTCATTTAATGCGGAATAAGCAATGTCTGCTACCGTGTAATTGCCACCGAATAAAACTATGTTTGCTGTTGTTGATGTAGTGTCGTCAAGTTTGTCAATAAGAAGTTCTATATTACTTCGACCAACACTTACTGCTTCCCAATACAATTTATCTCCGCAAATTTCGGTTTCGCATATGTATGGCATTTCATTCACAAATTTCAAACTGTCTATCTGATTTATTACTTCTTGTAGTTCAAGTTTCATTTGTTGTCCGCAACTTAAAAGTCTGTCTAACAAAGGCTGGTCAAGTTTATTGCTGATTATTTTATTGCCTTCCTTCTTATGAAAAACGGTCGGGTTAGATAGTGTTATTGAATAAATAGTGTCTGTATAAGTCATTTTTGACGGGTCATACTCAAATTTATCTTGTGGATATTTTTCTTCGTATTTTCCCCATTCCGCAAAATGTTCTCGATAAATTATTTTCAAAAATTTGTCTTGGTCAATATAAATCGTCCTTGAAGAAAAGCCAAGTTCAGCACCATATGTCGCGTCAATCAAAACCAAATTTTTGTTATAATAATATCCGTAAAGTCCACCGCCACACCCCGACATATTAGGATAGAAAGTTTTCACAAGTTTGTTCTCTGCCTTCAACTTGTCAATTGACTTGGCATACTTTTCAATTTCGGGTGCAGTCTGTTTTACTGTCTGTCCGAAAGACAAGTTGATTAAAAATGCCAATATGTAAACTATATTATTCATTCGTTTGTGTCGTCTTTTAGCCTGACCGATAACGTTACCACTGCCGACGTGCGACGTTTAGGCGGCTTGAGAGGTAGTGGATTGTTCAATGCAGTTCTTAATTTATTGGCTATTTTTACCTCAAAATCAAAACTCGTTTATTAATTTGTACACCGTCCGCCATTTCGATTTGCAGTATATACACGCCTTCATTTAGTGTAGATATGTCTATTCTGCTATCGGAATTTCGAAAGTGCTTTAATACTTGACCATTAATCGAAACTATTTGCAAGCCCTCTATTGGAGTACTACTTCCTGTTAAATCAATATAGATTTCTGTCGAAGCAGGATTGGGGTATATTTTTATCCCTTTCATGTCTGCCTCAACCAAGCCACTGAGTGTGTATTGCGCAGTGGATTCGCATCCATCGAAATCTACGACTGTTACGGTCTTTACATTTCCAGTTGTGTCAATTGAAATTTCATAGGGTTTTACGCCTCCCGTTACAAGGACTTCTTCGTTTACCATGTCTACATTCAGCGTGTCCAGCAAGCAGCAAACATCAGGGTTTCCATTGCCCGCAGGCGCACCATTGGGGAAATAGAGGTCTATGATGGATTGGAGGATAGCAGTCCGGTTCTGGGCTTCGGCTGCGTCGTAAGTCAATGATTTCAGGTAATGCCATCCTACTCCGTATTCAGGGGCTTCTGTTGGACCATCAGTGTATAGATTTGGATAAACAGACAGGGCGTAATTGACGAACGCCGTGTTATCTTCCGGAATAAGGTCGAGATAGTCTTGCAACCTATTGTAAATTGTGAGAGAAGGAAGGACGCCTATCTGTGCCAACGTGTCTTGTAGCGCAATTGAATCTTGCGGAAGAATTCCAAAAACATGGAATAAGGGGCGCAAATCTGCTTGTGCGGCAACAGACATTCTGATTATCCTACTGTCAATGTTCTGGTCATTGATGCCATGGTCAATGCCATTCTCAAAGTCAATGGATTCCTGTTTCCAGAAATTCCTGAGCGGGCACCATCCAAGCATATTGACTATCTCAAAATAATGCCCGTACCCCCTGTGCTGGTAGCGTACTTCGTCATTTACAGTATTTGAAATATTTCTTTCCGAACCAAATGTATTAGAAACCATCCTATGGGTAGCGGTTTTGTCTATGTCAAATGTGTTTGGGACAAAGCTGTAATTCACCGCTTCATTCAAGTCCACATTCAGGCCATAATTCATGGCCATGATATAAGGGAAATTAACCAAAGCCTCCTCCTCGCCCGCAAATTTGGAAATCGCCAATGCATGTCCGGTTTCATGAAAATTCACTTCATCATCAGGTCCCGGGCCGTTAATAAAATAAGCCGGGCCGGGTACATCGGTATAGTTCAGCGGTGTGTTCGACATGGGATAACCGATCGAATACACGCCGGTTCTGATGTCCACATCAGCAATCATGTACATATTGTGTTTGTCGGGAATGATCTGTCTGGCTACAATGGAATTGACACCCCGTAAAGCTGTCTCCCAGTCCAGTAAGGGTTTGTTTGAGATCATATTGACCGGGCACAATGGAATGTTTGGGAATGGTAAACATCACATTGTCTGTTTCAAAAACAGCCCAGGGTCCCGGTTTGCTTAGTTCTGCATTGAAATCGGGTGTTTCATAAAATGACTTCAGCGAAAAGAAGGGGGCTTCCACGCCGTTGCTCACGCTGACTTCGACAATACCATCATTGGCCCCGTAGGGAACAAGAACCGAAATCGCTCCTCCAAGCGGATTGAAAAACCTCAATTGTAGTTGAATCAATGGGAAACCTCTTCGATATCCTGTCCAATCGATGAAATTGGCTCTGTCGGTCAGATCCCAATCGTGTGAGCCCACCTAACCCAATAGTCTTGGCCCACCAGGCTATCGGGCACCGTAACGCTGGCTACACTTCCGGAGATAAATACAAGCCGGTTGGCCGAAGGGCGTGCTCCATTCTTTCAAAATTAATATCGTAGTATGGGTTCATCCCATCCGGGTCTTCAAAATTTGCACGGATCAGTACCGAATTGCTAACGGATGAATCTGCTGGTGGGTCAACATATCCGGGGAAAGCGCTGCACGAATTGAAGTTCCAACCATTAATGTGCTGCGGATAATCAGCATAAACATTCCGGGGTGAATATATAGTCGAATATTCCTTGCTGAAGGCAAGCATTGCCCGTTCTACTTCTAGTCCGGGAGCAGCAGCAGGGTTTTTGGAAAAGCCGTATTCAGTGTTGGGAGTTGTGAAAAGTACCCCAATTTGATTGTCATAATTTTCAACCACACTTTTAGCAAGCACTATCATAGACTCATTTTCGGCGAGACAATACGAGAATTTGACGAAGGTATTTCTGTTCTGTGTCAGTTCATTGGCGGACAGCGTGATTGTTCCATTGATGTGTACATTAAGGTCATTCAGCGCATTAAGTGTCATGTTGCACGCATTCGGGCAACTTGCAATTACAGCGGCGTAACTTTTAATGTCGTCGGCGCCGCTGGAAACAAGGATTTCGTTCACATAGAGCTTATACCCGTTAGGAGCAAAAATCCCGTCTCCGTAAGTATCATAGATCTCAAAGAAAAAGCAACCGTCAGCAGGAACACAGAGGCTGTCTTTATAGGTGCTGCTGTTTTGGTAAATACCTCCCTGGCCACCTTGCATGACCACCGTGCCGATGATATCGGTCAAGGTCCAATAAGTTTCGTTTCCATAAACATCGGTAGTGATTTCTACTCTGACTTCTATTTCATTCACGCCACATTGAGCAAAGGCGTAGTCCGTACAAAGCGTCAGAAGCAAACTGATTAATAATAGTTTTTGCATTTTATTTTTTCATTTATTATTGCATTGAACGTTGGTGCATACGGCGGTCGTGCGTTTAGCCCGACTGATCGATATGCATATTGTTAGTGGCTGTATTTTTACTCCAAATCTATGTTTTAAATGTTAGAGTCTATCTGGAAGTTATTTTGGACTCATTCCCTTGGCACAAAGAGCAGAATTAATATTTAATCTTACATTTTTATCAATTTAATAGATTGGCTTTCTATTGCTAAAAAATATATCCCGCTTTCAAAACCAGATAAATCAATGACTGTTTTTGGGTTGTTTATTTTACCTTTTAATATCACCCTTCCTTTGATATCAATTATCTCAAAATTGCTTTTACTTGTTGTTTCTATAGTAAAAACACTGTTACTTGGATTGGGATAAACAGCAATTGGAATATTGTTTTGTAACTCATTAATACTTACTGGCGTTAGACTCATCTTCTGCACAAATATGTCGGATGCGCCATTACTACTAGGCATACCACCACCAATGTACGTCTGTAAATTGAAGATTCCAGCACTAGGATCAAAATCGACAGCACCCTCAAAATATCCTACCGTATAAACATCTCCATAAGCATCAACGGATATTGCGTTTCCTTCTTCAAAATAAATACCAGCGATAGACCCCGCCCAAATAAAATTACCAAAATGATCTAATTTGCAAACAAAAATATTGCCCGGTGAATATAAATTGTAAACTCCCGGCCCTGGGTTAAAATCCACTGTACCCCTATATATTCCAGTGATATAGACATTTCCGCTAGCATCACTTGTTATACTGTTGCCTTTGTCATCTAATATTCCACCGATAGATTTTGCCCAGACAAAATTGCCCGAAGCATTTATCTTGGAAATAAAAATATCTGTTTCTCCAATAGATGTAAGGTTATAAGTACCTGGCCCCGGGTCAAAGTCTGCCGTGCCGTCAAATAAGCCTGTGGAATAGACATTTCCGGAAGCATCAATAGCTAAGGCGAATGGCCAATCGAATTCTACCCCCATAGATTTTGCCCAAACAAAATTGCCGAAAGCGTCTAACTTGGAAATAAAAATATCCTTTATGCCATTAGAGGTCAAATTAAAAGTACTTGGTCCTGGGTCAAAGTCCGCTGAGGCGCCGAAATAACCAGTGGAATAGACATTTCCGGAAGCATCAAGAGCAATTGAGTAGGCTTCATCATGCGTTGTCCCTCCCATAGATTTGGCCCAGACAAAATTGCCCAACGCATCTAATTTTAAAATAAAAATATCATTGTTTATGCCACCAGCTGAAGTAAGATTAAAGATGCCATTTCCAGGATTAAAATCAACTGTGCCAGAATAATAACCCGCGGTATAGACATTTCCAGAAGCATCAAGAACCATGGAGGAAACAATTTCACTCTATTCCCCTAGAGTTTTTGCCCAGACAAAATTGCCCGAAGCATCTAACTTGGAAATAAAAATGTTCCGGGCATATTCATTACCAGGCGAAGTTAAATTAAAGATGCCAGGACCTGGGTCAAAGTCCGCTGTGCCAGTAAAATAACCTGCGGTATAGATATTGCCAGAGACATCAATAGATATAGAGCCACCCTCATCATCAGTATCTCCACCCATTGATTTTGCCCAGACAAAATTGCCTGAAGCATCTAACTTAGAAATAAAATATCCTTGCCCCCAGCAGATGTTAGATTGAAGTCTCCTGGTCCCGGGTCAAAGTCATTACCATAGATGCCACCCATAAAATAACCAGTGGAATAGATATTTCCAGAAGCGTCAATAGTTATGGAGTTGCCCTCATCATCAGTATCTCCACCCATTGATTTTGCCCATACAAAGTTAAGGCCTTGGGAATTAAGAATGTTATTTAAACCCAAAAAAGCTAGCAATGTGATAATAATACATTTTTTCATTGTTAATTTATTTTAATGACCAATTTTGTTCAAAGTGGAGGCTTCAATTAATAAGGTTCATGTATCCGTTTTTGAGTAAGTGTTTGTCATATGATAAAAAATTGATTCGTTTTACTATTGAAATCAAGAAGTTGAAATTTTTCTAGCCACTAACGCAGACTGTGAAAATAGCGCCTTCCCAACGCCCTGCTGATAGTGTTCCAAAAAAGTGTCTGAAAAAAAGAAAAAAGGTCTTCATTTTAGTGGAGATTCGCAAAACCACACTAAAAAGAAGACCCGATGCAATTAAGAAGACACAAATTACGGCACTTTTGACGGAAGTTGCAAGCCAGGAAGACGGATTCAACGAAGCTATACGGATGTCCTTTGAGGCTTTGATGAAAGCCGAACGTCAGGAGTATTTGCTCCAAACTGCGGAAGACAAGGCAATGGATTTCGGCAAGTACGGGCCTATGGTCGGGGTAAAATGCTGGAATTGCGGGTGCCTCTCGCACGCGCGAGGCAACTTTACCCGATATTGATGAGTGTATTGCGGGATCAGGAGGAGGAATGTCGCAAGATTGCCTTTGAGTTGTACGGAGCCGGCTTGACGACGGCACAGGTGGGGGGATTGTTTGAGAAGTTGTACGGTCGTCATTATTCCAAATCGAGCGTAAGCCGGATGTTTGATTACGCTCGTGAAGAAGTGTTGGGCTGGCTGATGCGCCCACTGGAGGAGTACTACCCGATCGTGTACATTGATGCATTATTCTGGAGCACAAGACGCGATGGGTCGGTGAGCAAGGAGGCCTACTACACGATATTGGGGTAAAAAGTGATCGAAGACGCGAGGTATTGGCAATAATAAACTTTCCGACCGAAAGCGCCGGTGGATGGGCAGAAGCGCTTGGCAGCCTCCGAAAACGGGGTGTAAAACGCCTGGGGTTGGTTGTTGCAGACGGTTTGAGCGGCTTGGAGACCGCCACAGCGCGGGTATTCCCAGGGGCGCCGTTCCAAAAATGCGTGGTTCATTTAGAGCGTAACGTGCTGAGCCGGATAAAGCCTGCTGACAAAAAAGCCGTCGGCGAAGATTTGCGTGAAGTATTTGTTACAGACAAAAAGGATGACTCCCCTGACAAGGGCTGGAAGCGCTGGGAAGATTTTGTAGATACCTGGAAAAACGCTACCCCATCGCTCAAAAACTACCTGGACAAATCCAATTATTTTGCTCACTTCACTTACCTCAACTACCACCACAAAACCCGGAGCATGATCTACTCCACCAACTGGATAGAACGGCTCAACCGCGATTACAAACGGACACTGAGGATGCGGGGAGTTATGCCCGACAGCGATTCGCTCATCTTCCTGTTAGGAAAAGTTTCTATGACCCGGACTGCTTACGATCGAAGGGTTCCAAAACTGGACTACGAACAAAAACGATTTATTTGGATCGAAAATGACACCTGATAATCCGCTTTTCCCACAATTTCAACAACCCTTTCGCCGATCAAAAATTTTTATGGATTTTTGACCGCCGAGGTATTGAAATGTGGAAAAAAGCATCACAAAAACTCAAACGCTTTTGATCCAAATTATTCTTTGACTACGTGGTGAAGACCTTGACCAGACACACTTTTGAAACATTACGCTCAAGCAGCGCGCACCATCCCCTGAACCACCTCCCGGCGCCACAGCACGCCAAAATTTTCCGCCACTTTGAAAACGATCCTATACCATAAAAGCATCTTTTTGCCTTCCTTGGGTGTATTCCTTTTTCCTATTATCTCAAGAATCGGACTCTATCATTGTGAGGTAAGAGGTGGATAATATAGCGACACGAACCGAAAAATGACATGAGTACAATTTGACGAGCCTTGCAGCCGTTGAGTTCGCGAAAAATCTGCTGCGGCTTTTGGTAAAAATGGTACTTCTCTATGCGAAGTGTTTTGCGCAGTGAAGACAGAACTTGTTTATCAAATGGGGCGGTATCCGGACGCTTGAGTCATCATTTTGGGAACAATGAGTATTAAGGAAAGATATCGGGGAGAAGAAAACGGGGATTTTGCCACTTATTGAACAGCCTTGGCGCTGTTTATCATGAAATGGGCGAGTACTCTAAGGCAGTCTCTTTATATAGAAGCTGATAAAACCCGAGCAGAGTATTAGGCAAAGAAAACTCGTACTATGCCAATACTGTAAATAACCTCGGCTATTTGTACTTGTATGCAAGCGGAATATGTTAAGGCCGAGCCGCTAACATAGAAGCTATGGACATTTGAGCAAGGTACAAGGAACAAAGCATTTTGATTTACGCTAAGAGTATTGCATGACTTGGGCTATTTATATTTTGAACCAGGAAATTATTCCCTAAGGCCGAGCCTTTACTTTTAAAGTGCGGTAAATGCTATGTCAAGTGTAGTAGACACTGCAGACCCAAATTATGCTGTATGTCTGATTGATCTTGCTGAGATTTTGTACACATGGAAATGGGGAATTACACAGCATCTGAGAGATTTTTCTGGAAGGAAAAGGTATTATAAGCAAGGTGTTAGGCAAAAGTCACAACTACCCTATGGCCGCGTTCAAACTCGCCAATTTGTATTTGGATATGGGACGGTATGCCAAATCTGAACCACTTTTATTTGGAAATACCATGGGCATCTGGGCAGAATTGGTAGGCAAAGATCATTTTACACTATGCTAACGCTTCAAATAATCTTTGGCTCAATTATATATTACAATTAAATTTCATCAGTGCAGTCTCTTTATCTAGAAGCAAAGACATTTGGGCAAAAAAAAACTTGGCGAGGGCAGTCACGCTATGCCCTGTCCTTGAACAATTTAGCCGTGCTGTACAAACAAATAGGAGACTACTTCAAAGCCAGACCGCTTTTCTGGAAGCAAAAGATATTTGGGCAAAATTAGGTAAAGAAAACTTACGAAGAAATTATGCCGATGTTCTGAACAACCTTGCTGTTGTATTTAAGAAGCGTTGACCTTCCATCTAAGGCCGAGCCTTTTATTGGAAGCAAAAGATATTCGTACAAATATATTGGGCAAAGGACATCCTCAATATGCTACCTCTTTGACCAACCTTGCCATGTTATATACACCAAATGAGCAACTACAAAAAGCAGAACCATTGTTGCAGGATCCAATACGGGTCGGAAAATACCATAGGTAAAGAACACCCTGACTACGCGATTTCCTTAAATAATCTAGCCTTGCTTTATCAAGAAACCAACAGAATGCCCAATCCTCCAATTTATTTACTCAGATTGAATAAACTCTACCGCTATCGTATCGAGGAATTCCATAACGTACTCTTCACAAGAAAATCAAATGCTTGCCTACTTTTACGAAATTTTGAGAACGATTTCGATTATTTTCTCTCCTTTTCAAAATCACCCCAACTCTGAACTCATTGGCGCAAGTTTTGATAATGCGCTTTTTTTCAGTGATTACCTGCTTGGGAATGCCGTAACCTCGACCGTTCTGTCGCCAAGTCTGACAGCCTCACTCGCGACACATTTGAACGTTGGCGAGGTTGCACGCGCCGTCTTGCCAATGAATACGCCAAACCCATTGCTGAACGTCGATACGTCGCCGAATTAGAAGCAGAAGCCACGGGCTACGAAAAAGCACTTACTCGAAAATTTTCCGTCTTCGGGGAAACTCGTCAGGTGCCGCACTGGCAAGATGTACGCGACCACCTGGACAAGGGCGAGGCTGCAGTAGAGTTTATCCGTTATCGCTACTACGACCCCGACGAAACCGACAGCACTATATATGCCGCACTCGTACTTCTGGCTGACGACACCTGTCCCCACTTAATACCGCTCTGCGAGCAACGGCAACTCAATAACCTACTCCATGAAAAGTATCCAGATAAAAGGTATCAGTACACTATCAGCGGCAACTCGTTGTATAGCCTGCTCTGGAAACCAATCAAACCACCTATTGAAAGGATATAAGTAAAGTATATTATACACCAGAAGTTGCGCTCTTCACAACGTCAACCTTGAGTGCCATTGCGCTGAATGCACGAGGAGATAGTACGTTGATAGACAAGTATAAACTTGTAAGGCTCAGCTCTACGCGATAATTGGTAGCGCCCGGTACGGCGAAAATTGTAGGCAATGAAGCGCTTCTTTTACAACGGTATCCGCTATGAATCGGACACACAGGTAGTCAATACGAGAACCACGCAATGGTGTCAAGTAATGCGTGGCAGCGACGACGAGAAACTGCCGGAATATAACGACGGCGTACGACCGATTTCGCCGCTCTCCCCGCTGACAAGCACTCTGGAGGAAGTAAAATTTATCCGCCAACAATTAATACAAAAAAATTTAACGTTGCAAGCGTTCACGGGTTTCGGTGCATCGGAAAGACTGTTTAAGCAACGTGCGGGCTCATTATCTGCTTCGGCTCTTCACCTAGGGTGATACACCTGGCTACACACGGTTATTTTTCTCAGCCCCAAAAAGTATGGCTAAAGAAAGCAAAGGAAGTTTGGCGACGAAGCCAGCCTACAGAATCGAGTGAACACCCGTACTTGCGCTCTCAGGCCTCGTGTTAGCGGGCAGTAACCATGCGTAGCAGACAGGCAAACCGTTCAAAAAGGCATGAAGGACAGTATTCTCACGGCCTATGAAATCAGTGCTATGTCGCTACCCAACACAAGTTAGACATTCCTGTCGGCTTACGAAACGGGCGGGCGACGTAGCCGGTAACGAAGGCGGGCTGCAGCGGGCGTTCAAAATCGCCGGGGCGCGGCCTCATCATCAGGCCTGTAGAGAAAGTACCGGATGCGGCTAAAGTTTGATGAAGCTGTTCTACAGCAAGTGGTTGGACAAAAAAATGGACATTCCAGCGGCTTTTAGGGCTGCGCAGTTGGAGATGAAAAAAAAGGACAATGACCCGGAGAAATGGGCGGGGTTGTGCTAATGAAATAAGTTGTTTATTCCGGAGTGTCTGGTTCTTCGTCAATTTTGTTGAAGAGCAATTTATCCCGGAGTGATATTTCCCTTTCAAACCCTGGCAAATGAACAATTTTGTATGGTTTTGTACTTTTTGCTGAAAATGAAAAGAGGGTATCACCAAAATTGACGAAGAACCAGATGCTCCGGAATAAACATTTGCCCTTACCCAACGGAAAATGGGCTTATCTGGCCACCTGGATGGATCTGTTTAGTCGCCTGATTGTGGGCTGGACGATTAGTCTTTCTTTAAGCGCGGAATTAATTGGTCGTCCCGCAATTTTGAAAAGACCTGCAACGTCGAAAACCGCCACCAGGCTTGATCATTAACTCCGATGGCTGAGGCCAATACATGGATACTGACTTTCGTCAATTGTTAATCAAAAATAAGTGCCGGAAAAGTATAACCCGAGTAGACAACCACTACGACAATGCCTTTGCCAAGTCTCTTTTTAGCCGATTCAAAGCCGCACTTCAATGCATACTTTCCACTTGAAACATGGGCTTATCCTCTAAAACCCATCAAAACGACAACCCTCACGACAACCAAAAACAAAAAAAGCCCTCGTAAGCGATTGACTTACAAGGGCTAATTTGTTGTTGCTGTGATCCCGATGGGACTCGAACCCATGACTCCTTGATTAAAAGTCAAGTGCTCTACCAACTGAGCTACGGGATCATGATAACTTCAACTCGAATCAATGACGCTCCCGATAAAATCGGGATACTCTACCGACTGAGCTACGGTGCCATGATAACTTCAACTCGAATCAACAAATCTCACGATAAAACCGGGATACTCTACCGACCGAGCCAGGGTATTGGGGTATGCTCGCTTAAAAAGGGGGGCAAAGATACATCGACTCCTTCCGAAAATCCAACCCGCCTGAAATTTTTTTCCAATAATTATTTGGATTTTGCCCTGTAAACAAGCTTCCGGAAAAAATAGTTTTGTATCGGTGTACCTTTGTGGCACTTTCAGGCGTAAAAAACCGTTCACACCCCAACCTCAACCACTCAACTCATACTAGTATGGAAAGTATCCGTCAAAAACAGATAGGCGAGCTCCTCCGGCGTTATTTCGGCATGCTGCTCACCGAAGAAGGCAGCAATATCTATGGCCGCGATAAACTCGTGACGGTCACGGTGGTCCGTATGACCCCCGACCTGCTCGTGGCCAAAATATATGTCAGCGTATATGGCACCGAAAACAAACAGGAGGTGATCCTCGAACTCGAAGACAACCTCCCCCGCCTGCGCCAAGCCCTGGCTTCCAAAGTCGGCAAACAAATGCGCCGCGTACCCGAACTCGAATTTTTCCTCGACGACACCATCGACGAAATGTACCGCGTGGATGCCCTGCTCAGCCGGGTCAATGAGGAGGATAAAAATTTGGGAAAATAATCGATATTATCGTCATGGTCGTCATTATCGTCATTCGTCATTCGTCATTATCGTCATTGGGCTAAATGACGAATGACGACCATGACGAATGACGATAATGACGAATGACGAATGACGACCATGAAAATCGGACTCTTCTTCGGCTCTTTCAACCCCGTCCATGTCGGCCACCTGATCATCGCCAACTTTATGGCAACACAGACCGATCTGGACAAGGTCTGGCTTGTCGTGAGTCCGCAGAACCCCCTGAAACCCAAAAAAACGCTGGCACGCGACCACGACCGGCTGCATCTCGTCCGACTGGGCATCGGCGATAACCCCAAATTGCAGGCCTCTAATGTGGAGTTCGACCTGCCCAAACCCTCCTACACCATCGACACCCTGTCTTTCCTCAAGGAAAAATATCCGGACCAGGAGTTCGCCCTTATCATGGGCGGCGATAACCTCGCGTCGCTACACCAGTGGAAAAACTACGAACGGCTGCTCGCCGGTTACGATATATGTGTACAAGCGCCCTCGTTCGACGCCGGAGCGCTTGCCGCGCACCGCGCGTGCGCCTGTGCGAGGCGCCCATGCTCGATATTTCCGCTACTTATATCCGTGAATGCCTGCGCACCGGAAAATCAGTGCGCTACCTGGTGCCCGATGCCGTATGGGAATACCTCGAATCGGGCACGCTCTACCGGGGTCAGGGGTAGGCAATGAAGTAGTAGTTCAGTTTGTCGTAATAGTGCCGGCAAAATTCCTCCCGCGACAACGCCGTTTCATTTTTTATAAAACGCCCCATCAGGGATACCTGCAGGCCGCAGCCGTCGAGCAGATCGTACACTTGCTCGGGTGTGGCGCCGTACAGTTCCGATGCGCCAAGGCCGTGCTCGAAGATGACGACAGGTTTGCAGCGCTCCAGCGTCCGGACCGCTCCTTTCAGTACCAGCAGTTCGCCGCCTTCCACGTCAATCTTGATCAGGTCGATGCTCCGGTCGGCGGGGATCAATGCGTCGAGCCGTTCGGTTTTAACCGTAATCTGGGTGTCCTGCTCGTTCGGATGGTCGTAAGTTCGTTTTACCAGGCCGCTGTAGGAGGGGTTGCTCACCACGTAGTTGAAACTGGAAGTCCCCGCCCTGTCGGACAGCGCAATGTCGAACAAATGGCAGTTGGGCACGCCTGCGTATTTTTTCACGAGGTCCATGTAAAGGTCGGGGATCGGCTCGTAGCCGAAATGCGTCCCTCCCGGTGCATATTTGATGAACTGGTCCAGGATCTCGCCCTTGTGGCAGCCTACATCGATGCAGTTACAGCCGGGTGTGCACACCTTGCGTATGACCTGTAGCGTCTGCCGGTCGTAACGCTGGTTCTGCGTAAACGCGATGGGTAGCAATTTCAGGAGCCGTTTTATTGCCGCTTTCAAACGCTCTGTATTTTTGACACCGGAAGGCATGACCACGACCGGTTGGATGAAGGAAGGTGTCGTTTTTTCAAATGTGCCGCAATATTAGGCATAAGCGGCGCTTCCATACGTATAAACAGCCGCGCTCAAACCGGAAAATGAAAAAAGGAACAGGCAACCCGCCGCCGCCGCCGTGCATCAAGGCTCTATCCATCCGCTAAAACAATCAGTTATCTGACCACCATGCGATTGCTCTACGCCCTTTTTATCTTGTCTGTTTCGTGCCAGCACCTCTTTGCCCAGGCGGTTAGTCCCGGGTTTCCGCCGCTTAAAATAGGCGAATGGCGCCAGCACCTGCCCTGGCAGCGCTCGACCTACGTGACGCAGAGCGACTCAAAGGTTTATTTTGCCTCCGAATGGGCGGTAGTGGAAATCGACAAGGCCGACCGCTCGCAGCGTTTTCTTACAAAGGTGGAAGGCCTCAGCGATGTGGGCATGCGCCTGATCCGTTACAGCAAGGCTGCCGATATACTCATCCTGGCCTATACCAACAGCAACCTGGACCTGTATTACCCCGCCAACGGGCTGGTGGTCAACCTGCCTTTCATCAAGAAAAATATCAACATAGCGGGTGACAAGCAGATCAACGATGTCGCTTTTGAAGGGAAGGCGGCCTACCTGGCCAGCGATTTCGGCGTCCTGAAACTCAACCTCGAACGGGCGGAGGTGGAGTACACGGTCTTTTACGGATGTGGCGGTCAAGTCGTTCGGCGTGTTCAACGGCAACCTGTACGCCGGTACGGCCGAGGGGGTGTTCCGCATCGCTTCCGACGACGTCAATCCCGAAGATTTCAGCCGCTGGCAAATGCTGGGCCCGGCCGACGGATTTCCCGCCGGTATTTCCGTCAATGCGATGACCGTCTGGAATGGCCAACTGTACCTCGGCATCGGCAATACTTTGTACAGCTATGACGGGACAAACGTGTCCATCGTAGCCCAGAACCCTACCCGCGAAGTATTTTACCTCACCAGTGAAGGGCCGGGCCTCATGATCTCCTGGAAGCAGGGGGTCGGTTCGGTGGAGTATATGGAACCTTCGGGCGCGCGGTATGAAATACAGGACCCCTGCGGCGCTGCCATACCGCTGTATGGTATAGAAGACGGCGAAAAGAAGTTCTGGATCGCCGATGGCAACGACCAGTACCGGTATTACGACCACAATACCGGCCAATGTGAAAAATTTACCTACAACTCGCCCTACCTGGAGCATTCCACGGAGATCGCCATTGCACACAATAAAGTATACGTTGCCACGCCGGGCGCCCTGCCCGACCTCACGCCGCTGTATCGGGATTGGGGGGTTTATATCTTCAGCGAGGGACAATGGGACCGTTTTTACGGCGAATCGAACCCCGAACTGGCCGGCGAATTCGGATACGCAGCCTTGTGGCGCGTCGTTGCACACCCGGAGGAGGATAAATTTTACGCCGGCAGTTTTGTCGGCGGACTGGTGGAAGCAACTGCGCCGGGCGCACCCACCAAACGGTTCACCAAAAGCAACTCCATCCTGCAGAGTGCAGGCGCTGCGGGAGCCGACCGGACGGCTATCGGCGGTATGGCCTTCGATCAGGACAACAATCTTTGGATATGCAACTACAGCGCCGGATCGCCCATCGCCGTATTAAAAGCAGACGGCACCCTCCGCAATTTTTCCGCAGCGCCGGCCAACAACCTGCTGCAGGTCGTAGTCGACAACAGCGGCTACAAATGGTTTGTCATCGGCTTCAACGGCGGCGTACTCGTATATGATAGCGGGGCCGATATCGACAACCCTGCCGATGACCGCTACCGCATCATCAATGCTGCCAACAGCGCACTGCCAACCAACAGCGTGACGACTATTGCCGTCGACCTGGAGGGCGATGTGTGGGTGGGCACCCAACAGGGCGCGGTGAGTTTTGAATGCGGCAGCAATGTCTTCGATGCGAGCAACTGCACCGGACGGCGACGTATCGTCAATGTGGAAGGGTTCAACGCCTACCTGCTCGAAACGGAGGAGGTGCGCACCATCGCCATCGACGGCGCCAACCGCAAGTGGTTCGGCACCACCAACGGCGTTTTTGTGCAGTCGCCCGATGCCCTCACCCAGGAAGCGCATTATACCTCGACCAACAGCCCGCTGTTCGATGATGCCATCACGGATATTGCCATCAATCAGGAAACGGGAGAAGTGTGGATTGGCACCGAAAAAGGCATCGTATCGCTGCGTGCCGAAGCGACTGAAGGGGGGCGCATCAACAGCGCCGCTGCCTATGCCTATCCCAACCCCGTGCGGCCCGACTATGACGGCCCCATCGCGATATACGGTTTGGCCCGCGATGCCAATGTAAAAATCACCGATGTAGCTGGCAATCTGGTCTATGAAGGCAAGGCGCTTGGCGGACAGGCGGTATGGGACGGTCGCGACTACCTGGGCCGAAGGGCTGCTTCGGGCGTTTACCTGGTATTCGCCACCAGTACACAGACCTTCGATACGCCCGATGCGATCATCACGAAAGTGGTGATTTTGAACTGATTAGAGATGCGTTCTGGTGTGCATTTGTCGTGATTGACTACGGCGTGTTCAACCGAATGTTAAAATCGGAATTATTGTTGGAACGAGAGGCAATAAAGGGGTAAGGCCCGCTGTTTTATACGCGATTTTTCAAACTAAAATTCTAAATTTAAACGGCTTAAAGCGCCTATGGAAGAAACCTACACATACAACGCATTGGTACAGTATCTTTACCATGAAATGCCGGCTCATGAAGCCATCGAAATGGCACATCTTCTGGAAGAAACGCCCGAAGTGCGCGCCGAGTTTGATGATCTGGCGTTCGCAAAAATGCAACTCCCGAAAGCCCGCTTCAACCCGTCGCAGCATGCCCTGAACAACATCCTGCGATACAGCACAAAAACGGCTTTTGAGGCATCCCTTTGAAAAAAGGATGCTTCGTACCAAGAAGACAAACCCTCGTCGCCACCACCGACGGGGGTTTTGTTTATCTAAAAACCGGGCACTTCCGTCTGCTTTTCAGGCCCCCTGCTAATCAAAATGCACAAATCACTGTTATGTTTATGTGATTTTAAAATAGCCGCAGAAATGTATCGCGGAATGGTATTCCGCGTTCCGGAATGCCATTCCGGGTTACAGGACGCTGCGTTCCGGAATGCCATTCCGGATTACAGGGCGCTGCGTTCCGGAATACCATTCCGGATTACAGGACGCTGCGTTCCGGAATGCCATTCCGGGTTACAGGACGCTGCGTTCCGGAATGCCATTCCGGGTTACATGGCGCTGCGTTCCGGAATGCCATTCCGGGTTACAGGGCGCTGCGTTCCGGAATGTACCTGTTCGTTCTTGCCCCATTTTTAATCAATCATTTCCAAAGGCTAACTCGAAAACCCGCTCGTCTACCGTCCACCGTCCACTGTCCAAAAATGCTATCCGCTTCCAACCTTACCAAACAGTACCGCTCCGCCTCCGGCCATGCGCTCACCGTACTCGACGATGTCAGTTTTGACCTGGCCCAGGGCGACACTTTCGCCATTGTAGGGCCTTCCGGTTCGGGCAAAACAACCTTGCTCGGACTTTGTGCGGGACTCGACCGCGCGACCAGCGGTTCGGTTGCGCTGAACGATATTCAACTCGACAACCTTTCAGAAGACGAGCGCGCCGAGGTGCGCAACCGCTATGTCGGGTTTGTTTTTCAGAATTTTCAACTGATCCCTACCCTCACCGCCCTCGAAAATGTGATGGTGCCGCTCGAGCTGCGCGGCGAAGCAGGCGCCGAAACAGTGGCCCGCCAGTGGCTTGAAAAGGTGGGCCTGGGCGACCGGCTCGATCACTATCCGGCACAACTTTCGGGTGGCGAACAGCAGCGTGTGTGCATCGCGCGCGCGTTTTCCAACAGCCCGAAAATACTCTTCGCCGACGAACCGACGGGCAACCTCGACGCCGATAACGCGGCAGGTATCGTCGACCTGATCTTCGATCTGAACCGCACGGCAGGCACTACACTCGTGCTTGTTACCCATGATCCCGAGCTGGCCAGGCGTACCCGCCGCGTGCTCCGGCTGAAGGGTGGAAGGATCGATTCCCTGTCGGAGGCAAAGTAGAATCGGGCAAATCTGTTGCCGGGTGGCCGGATTTCACCACCTTTGCACCTGCCAGCCATAGCAGGCGCACCGCCTGCTGCTACTGCCGCCAGAACATTGAATCGCGAATTCATCATCAACATCCTGTTCCTGGTTTTGATCAACCTGTTGATCAAACCGGCGTTCATTTTCGGGATTGACCTGACGGTGCAAAACCGCATTGGAGCGGATTACGGGCTTTATTTCGCGCTGCTGAACCTGACCTATATTTTTCAGATCGTCAATGATTTCGGCATTCAGGGCTTCAACAACCGCTATATCAGCAGGCACCCGCAACTCCTGCCCAAGTATTTTCCGAACCTGCTGGCCATAAAGGGACTGTTGGGTATTCTTTATGTAGCGCTTACGCTGCTGGTCGCCTGGGGGCTGCTCGGCTACGGTCGCCGCGAACTGCCGCTTTTGCTGATCCTCCTGCTCAATTCGATACTGGTGCAGATGGTTTTGTTCCTGCGGTCCAATGTTTCCGGACTCGGGCATTACCGGCTCGACAGTTTCCTGTCTTCCCTGGATAAATTGCTGATGTTCGCAACCTGCGGTATATTGCTGTGGGCCAATCCGTTTCCGGCCATACCTTTTACCATTGAGACATTTGCGCTGGCGCAGACGCTGGCCTTGCTCCTGACCGTCCTGATCGTTTTCAGGCTGCTTCGGTGGAAGGCGGAATTTCCAATTCGGCCGTCGTGGGCCAAAAACTGGCGCGCAGGGCGACCAGTGGTGTTGTTTTTGCTGCGAAAAAGTTATCCGTATGCCCTGGTTGTCCTGCTGATGTTTGCCTATACCCGCCTTGACGGGGTACTGCTGGAGCGACTGCTGCCCGACGGCAAGACACATGCGGAAGTATATGCCGGCGCCTACCGGCTGCTCGACGCCTGCAATATGCTCGGATTCATGTTCGCTTCGCTGCTGTTGCCCATGTTTGCCCGGCTGCTGAAAGACCCCGCGCATACAGGCGTGCGGTCGCTGGCGTCGCTGAGTTTTAGTTTGCTGTGGACGGGCAGCATTACCCTTGCGGCGGCGGTGTATTTTGCACGGGAGGATCTGTTGCACCTGATGATGCCGGGCCGCGCATCACCGTATCGCTGGGATACGCTGGGGCTGCTTATCTGGGCCTTCGTGCCGGTGAGTATGACGAATATTTTCAGCACCTTGCTCACGGCACAGGAGCGGCTGCGCGATATGAATCGCTTTTTCCTGATCGGCATCGTGCTGAATGTAACGCTCAACCTGTTTCTGATCCCGACTTATCAGGCCTTTGGCGCGGCGGCGGCGACGGTGGCCACGCAGAGTTTTGTGGCCTTTGGGATGCTGTGGCTGTGTAAGCGTTTTTTCCATTTTCACCCCAGCCGGGCGTGGATGTTCAGGACCGCGGGGTTTGCTGTTTTTGTGCCGGCAGCAGATTATCTGGTATTCAACAGCATTCAGGCGGATTGGAAAATTCGCTTTGGACTGGCCTTGCTGGCGGGGTTGTTTGGAGGCTTTCTGTTCGGCCTGCTGCGGGTGCGAAAAGCGGCTGTTTTCCTGAAAATGTGAGCGGAATAAATTTTCCTGGCCCAAATCGTGCATAAAAAACGAGCATTTTTTTATACTTTTGCACCTGATTTCGTCGCCGCAACGGCGGAGGCGTGTATCAAAGCGCAAGTTGGAGGTCTTTCCCCGAATGCAACAGTCTTCTCCTGCCGGCTTGCCCTTGTCTGGGATTTACACACAAAAGTTTGGTTTTTAGATACATGGAAAAGAAGCGTTTGCTCATTGTTACCCAAGAGATGGAACCTTATACGGAAGGCAACGACATCTCGGCATTAGTGGGTAAGTTGCCCAAATTTTTACAAGATAACGGTTATGAATTACGGATTTTGATGCCGCGTTACGGCGTGGTCAACGAACGTCGTCACCGGCTGCATGAAGTGGTGCGTCTTTCCGGAATGAACATTATCGTTGACGATGACGATTACCCGCTGATTATCAAGGTTGCATCGTTGCCTGGCTCCCGTTTGCAGGTTTATTTTCTCGATAACGAGGACTTTTTTAAACGCAAATTTGTGTTTGAAGACGCTGACGACAAGCCTTTTGAAGATAATCCCGACCGCGCCGCTTTCTTTTGCAAGGGCGCTATTGAAACGGTAAAAAAATTCGGCTGGGCGCCCGACATCGTACTGTGCCACGGCTGGATGACGAGCCTTATCCCGCTTTATCTGCGTACTGCTTACAAAACGGAGCCGATTTTTGCCAATTCGCACATTGTGTACAGCGTGTACGACACCCCTCACGAAAAAGAAGGTGGCGAGCGCTTTATGAGCAAGGCTGCCATCAATAATCTGACGAAGGCCAACCTGGCCGCCTATCAGGAGGGCGAGGGCATATCCATGCACAAAGGTGCGGCTTCATACTCCGATGCTATCATCATCGGCAGCGAAACACAGGACACGAGCGTTGATTATTTGTCCGTCGCTCAGGATAAACCCGTTTTGCCCTGGAAAAACGATGAGGAGTTGCTTTCGGCATACCTCGAGTTTTTTAAGAGTCTGACGGAAGCGGAGGTGCCCCAATAAGGCCCCCCGCCATTAATTCCGATCTTTTCAGTTATAGCGGACGCGTTCAAACCGTCCGCTATAATTTTGTACTGACTCACAATTTTGGATTTACAACATTCTATGAAACAGAAAATGCCGGCGTATGCCGTGCTCCTTATGGTTGCCCTGGCGTTCTGGGCGGCATGTACCAAACCCTCCCCATTCGGTTCCGACCTGCTCAGCGACGACCTGGCTGATTACGCCTTTACCGATACTGTAACGGTATGGTGCACCGTAGAACTCGAAGACAGCGTCCTGACGTCTGACCCAAGTTCCACGGCTTCTTCGTTCCTGTGTGGCGAACTCGCCGATCCGGCGTTTGGCAAAACGAACGCAGAGATTTTTACCCTGCTGCATATGGACTTTCCGGAGCCGGGTTTTGACTCCCTCAAACACCAGTACGACTCCATTGTCTTGTATATGCGTTATGCTCCGTCAAGCGTATACGGCGACACGCTCCAGCCCCAAACCTTGCGTGTGTACCGCCTCAATGAACTGCTCGACGACGAAAACAGTTACTACTCCAACAGCACCCTCAATGCCGGCGCAGAGATCGGTCGACTGGAATCATTCCTGCCCAAGCCCAATACTCCCGACAGTTTGATCGTTACTACAAGTAAAGCCCCTTATGTCCGGATTCCGCTCAGCGACGATTTTGGCAAGGAGTTGTTTCGCCTGGACACGACGACATTGGAGACCGACACCAGTTTTTACAAGGCACTTCGGGGTCTGAAAATTGTCGCGTCGAGCGGAGGCGCCAGTCCGGGCGCCATGCTGGCGTTTAACCTGAACGATGAAGCGTATAGCCGCGTTCGCCTGTATTATCACGATATCGCCGATACGACACTTCGGCACTTCGACTTTTTCTTTGCGGGCTCCAACAAGTTTGTCCACTTCGACCACGACTACAGCGGAACCCCGGCAGGCCAGGTAATCGGCCAGATGTCTGACGATCTGATGTACCTGCAACCCATGCAGGGACTTCGGATAAAGGTGGAGTTCCCCTATATCGACAAGTTCGATAATATAGCGGTAAACAAAGCCCAGCTGGTGCTGACCAATGCCGACAACAACAGCTTGCTTACCCCTGCAAACCAGTTGGTTTTCACCGAGGTGCGCGGCGATACGACGGCAGTATTCACCAGTGACGTGCTTTATGCCATCGGGCCGGCGCTCAACCAGGGCTTCAGCAGATTTGGCGGCAATCCGGAAATGGAAAACGTAAACGGCACACTTGTTGAGCGATATCGCCTGACCCTGACGCAACGGCTTCAGGATATGGTGGACGATACTTCCGGTGAACTGAAAAAGAAAACGGTATATATTAACGTTACACCACAAAGCAGGGTTGCACAGCGCTCTGTTCTGTACGGACCGGGAAGCGCTGCGTTTCCGGCTAAACTGGAATTGAAGTATACCAGGGTGCAGTGATGCGGGTTGGAATGCGCCGGGGTGAAGTGATTCAATAAATTTTTAATGTTTTTAGAATCATTAATCCCTGGAGTCCAATGTTTTACACTGGATATGTTGCTTGTTGCATGCCGACATTTGCATAACTTCTCCGACTGTTTATTATTTTTGAACCTTGAACCATTTGCATTTTCTTTATTATGTGTGGAATAGTCGCCTACATCGGTACCCAAAAGGCTTATCCGATCATCATGAAAGGCCTTCAGCGCCTTGAATACCGCGGATACGACAGCGCCGGCATCGCCCTGCAAAACGGCACGTTAAGCGTATACAAGAAAAAAGGCAAGGTCGCCGACCTGGTCGAGCATACGCGTGGGAAAAACATCAGTGGCAGCATCGGCATGGGGCATACCCGCTGGGCGACCCACGGGAAACCCGACGACACCAATGCGCACCCGCATACCAGCGGGAACAACCGTCTGGTGCTGATCCACAACGGTATTATTGAAAATTATGCCGTGCTGAAAAGTACCCTGCAGAAACTCGGCCACACATTTTACAGCGAAACCGATACGGAAGTACTGGTGCACCTGGTGGAAGAAGTGCAACAGCGGGAAAATATTCCACTGGAAGAGGCTGTTCGCCAGGCGCTTACGCAAGTGCACGGCGCATACGCCATTGTGGTCATGGACCGCCAGGATCCGCACAAACTCGTTGCTGCCCGCAAAAGCAGCCCGCTGGTGATCGGTATCGGCAAGGATGAATTCCTGGTAGCCTCCGACGCGACACCTATTGTAGAACATACGAAAAATGTCGTTTACCTCAACGACGAAGAGGTGGCAACCGTTACCCTCGACGGCCAGCTGGTGGTAAAAACCCTGCGCAACGAGGTGATGACCCCCACCATTCACCAGATCGAACTTGAAATCGAGCAACTGGAAAAAGGCGGTTACGACTATTTTATGCTGAAAGAGATATTCGAGCAGCCCGTTACCATAGCAGAATGTATGCGCGGACGTATGAGTCCCGAGGAAGGCTGGGTGCGGCTCGGCGGCATGGTCGAATACCAGAAGCGCATGGTCAACGCCCAGCGCATGATCATTCTCGGCTGCGGCACTTCGTGGCACGCCGGTATGATCGCCGAATACCTGTTTGAAGACCTTGCCCGCCTGCCGGTTGAGGTGGAGTACGCCTCGGAATTCCGCTACCGCAACCCGGTAGTGCGCGAAAATGATGTCGTGCTGGCTATTTCCCAGTCGGGCGAAACAGCCGATACCTTTGCCGCGCTGGAACTGGCCAAGGAACGCGGCGCGCTGACCTATGGCATAGTGAACGTGGTGGGCTCCTCTATTTCCAGGCTCACACACAGCGGATCCTATATCCACGTAGGCCCTGAAATCGGCGTGGCGTCCACCAAGGCATTTACCGGTCAGGTGACGATGCTCACCATGATGGCGCTTATTCTGGGTTACGAACGGGGGTATTTGCCCAAATCGCAGTACCAGAAGCTCGTGCAGGAACTCGCTATCATTCCGGACAAAGTGGAGTCGCTGCTTCAAAAATGCCACGAACAGGTGAAATATATCGCCGGCGAGTTCAAAGATGCGACCAATGCGCTTTATCTCGGCAGGGGCTACAATTTCCCCGTGGCGCTGGAAGGCGCATTGAAACTTAAAGAGATCAGTTACCTGCACGCAGAGGGCTATCCGGCGGCGGAAATGAAACACGGCCCGATCGCACTGATCGACGAAAACATGCCCGTTTTTGTGATCGCCACCAACCGCAGCGCATACGAAAAGGTCGTTTCGAACATTCAGGAAGTAAAAGCCCGCAAGGGCGTGGTGGTCGCGGTAGTCACTGAAGGCGATGAAGCCATCAAGAAACTGGCCGACTACACCATTGAAATACCCGGAACGGAGGAGCCGCTCACCCCTTTGCTGTCGGTTATACCGCTGCAACTGCTTGCCTATCACATCGCTGTTTTGCGCAACTGCAACGTCGACCAACCGCGCAACCTGGCAAAATCGGTGACGGTAGAATAAACGCATTATATCGTCAAATTCAACAATCGGAGCAGTTTTCTCCTCTATACGAAAACATGCCCCCCCATTAATGAACCAACTCATTTAACACTCACCAGCTCATCGTGAAAATAGATATCGAATATAATACCGAAAGGGAGATCATAAAATTTCCCGAATACGGCCGCTCCATACAGGAGATGCTGCAATACGCCAAAACAATCGAAGATCGCGATAAAAGACAAAAGACCATTGAATCCATCATCGGATTGATGATGACACTCAATCCCAGTGGCAACCGCAACCTGGAGGACTACAAAGAGAAATTGTGGGACCACGCCTTTGCCATTGCCGATTACGATCTGGATGTGACGCCGCCGCCGGGTATCGTACTCCGCAGGCAGGAAGAACGGCCCAAGGCAGAGCCTGTTGGTTACCCCGCAACGGCCACACGATTCCGCCACTATGGCAACGGCATTCAGGCACTGATGCGGAAAGCCATCGAAATGCCCGACGGCCCGAAAAAGGAAGGTTTTGTCGAGGTCATCGCCTCCTATATGAAACTGGCGTATAAAACCTGGAACCGCGAGCACTACGTCAGCGACGACATTGTAAAAGAAGACCTCGAAATCCTTTCCGACGGCCAGTTGGTGCTGCACGAAGGGCACGACTCGCTCGACAAACTCGCCGCCGGCGCCGGCAAACACGACAAAGACCGCCGTCAGCAAAATCAGCGCAATCGCGGCAAACAGCAGAACAACGGCGGCGGGCGCAACCGGAAACGCGCGAATTACGGCAACAACTACCGGAAACGGAAAAAGTAACCCTTGTCCGGGGAATGTTTACCTTGCAGTAGCAATCCGGATCGCCCGATGTTTCGTCGCCTGTTTTATATATTCCTGATCGGTCTGTTTATGGCTTCTCCAGGCCGTGTTGCAGCCCAGGCGCAACAGGCGCAGGTAGGCGTTTACCTGATGAACCTGTACGACCTGAACATGGACGAGCATTCGTTCTACGCGGATTTCTACATCTGGTTCAAATGGAAAGGCGACATAGATCCCACCGATATTGAATTTGTCAACTCCATCGAAAAGTGGAGCATGGCCATCGCGCAATCCGGCGACAGCAGCAACATGATGCTGAATGATGGCACCAATTACCGCATTTACCGGGTAGAAGGCCGTTTTTTTCATTCCTTTTCCCTCAATCGTTTTCCCCTGGACTGCCATACGCTCGACATTCAGTTGGAAAGTCCGGAACACCCGGCGGATTCGCTTGTGTATGTGCCCGACACCGATGCGGCCGAGATCAGGAATACCCTTAACCTGGTGGGTTGGGAAACCCGGGGCTGTACACTTGAGACAAGCATTCACGACTACGGCACCAATTTCGGCAACCCCGAGGAAAATGCGCAGCGTTACAGCAACCTGACCTATGCCGTTACGCTGGCCCGCCCGGTTAGTTACTTTATCCTGAAGATGCTGCTGCCGCTCCTGATCGTCATGTTTGTCAGCATCGGCGCGCTGATCCTGCACCCGACCTATATCGATACCCGTTCCTCCCTGCCCATAGGCGGTTTGCTGACCGCTGTGTTTTTGCAGCAGTCGTACAGCGACGCCCTGCCCGATACGGGCTATATGGTGCTCATGGACAAGATCTACCTGCTGAGTTATTTGCTGATCTCGATAGTGCTCCTGCAGGTCATACGCTCGGGTAACGACCTGGAACGCGGGAAACCGGAGACCTTGATTATGAAGCGGGAAAGAAGACTGGCAAAAGTGTTTTTAGCCATATTTGCGGCAGGGGTGTTGTTGCTGTGCGCGTTGTGACCCTGCACAATGTTTCCTGCTCCTGTCAACTCATAAATGACCCATGCGCTTACTCTTTCTGATCGTTTTGGCCCTGATGTGCGGGATTAAACGCAGCCCTGCCCAGAATCTCGTTCTCAACCCTTCTTTCGAGCAATTGAAGCCAAAAGGCGTGGGCGTGGCCTGCGAATTTATGCAGTATTCCGTTTTTTTCTCCGAGACCCTCGACACCTGGACGTCTTTCGAGAGCATGACGCCTGACGTGCTTCGGGCGGCTGAAAACTGCCGGTGGCTGCAACAGGTACACAGCGGCGAATATTGTATCGGACTGGTGCATTACCTGCCTTCAGAAGATACAGGCCAGAAAAGCGACTACCACGAGTGGGTCACCGGAAGGCTTTCGGCCCCGCTCCGGCCGGGCCGGAGATACCGGCTGGAATGCTGGGTAAGGGAAGACACCGCTATTATACGGGACCATCTCAGGAAGGTATATGCGCCAAATACACCTATTGAGCCGGTGCGGGCAGGCAACCTTGGATTCAGTTTTTCCGTGCGGCCCAGGCAGGAGACCGGCTACAAACCGCAGGTCAACTTTGCCGATGCAATCGTGACCAACGGCGCATGGATCAAACTCTCGGCGACTTTTGTGCCCGACCAGCCCTTCCAGTTTTTCACACTGGGCAACTTTTTTAAAGACGCACAGACACCCAACGACCTGTCTGTCGAACGACATAAGGCGATCGATGAAAAAAATGCAGCGATAAAATTTCCGCTGGACCGCATCAAGCGCGCCGGATACCTGTGTATCGACGACATCTCGATAACCCCGGAACCGGAACCGGATGCTCCTGTCCTTACCTTTGAAAAACAGTTGATACAGGAGCGCAAATTTACCTTCAGCGCGGGCGTGCTGTTCGACACGGATAAGGCCGTTCTTCGCCCGGAAGCAGGCTCCGAACTCGACTCCCTGGTGTTATTCCTGCAAAAACACCCGAAAGCCTTGCTGGGCATCAGCGGCCACACCGACGATACCGGTTCTGCTGCGTACAACCTCGACCTCTCGGGGCAGAGGGCAAAAGCAGTGCGGGATTATCTGTTGAACAAAGGTATACCGGAGCATCAGGTTGACTGGAAAGCCTTCGGTGAAACGCGGCCGGTTGCCGAAAATACGACGGAAGAAGGGCGGCAAAAGAACCGGCGGGTGGAGTGTATCCTGTTGAAATCCGGATAATCCGCCTGGAACGCGCTGTTTGTTGGACAAAACGCCACATTCAGCGCATCTTTGCCCCATAAAAACCCATACATGGCACGTATCCTCCTTATTGAAACCGCAACCGAGGTCTGTTCCACGGCAATTGCCGTAGACGGCATTGTTGTCGCTATTGAAGAAGAACTTCAGGCCCCGAGCCACTCCGCATTGCTGACACTTCAGATAGATGCCTGCGTAAAAACATCCGGAATCGCGCTTGCCGACCTCGATGCTGTCGCCGTCAGCCGCGGCCCGGGCTCCTACACCGCCTTGCGCGTCGGAGCCTCGGTAGCCAAGGGGATATGCTACGCGCTCGACAAGCCGCTCATAGCGCTCGATACCCTGTTTGCACTCGCTCATGCCGGCAAGGAGGCATACCCGCCCCCGACGCCCGCTACCGTTTATATACCCATGCTCGACGCCCGCAGGCAGGAAGTCTGGCTGGCTGTATATGATGCGTCAATGAACATGCTGGCGCCTGCCCAACCGCTGATCCTGGAAGACAAATTGTTTGAAAATTACATGCGTACAGCATTTCCGGACGCCCTGCCCGACCGGCTTGTTTTTTCAGGGAACGGTAGTTTGAAATTAAGTAATGTGAAACTGGATGAGAAAATGGCAGTGCAGACAGTTAAAAATTGCTCTGCAAGGCATTTTTCGACGATAACAGAGCGTTTTTTTCAACACAATGATTTTCAGGACATTGTATATTTTGAACCATTTTATATGAAACCGCCCAACATTACGACACCTTCGAAAGCCCCGTTTTAGGGCCGATAGGCGGGTTTTTTCAGGTTTGTTAAATCAGATGAATATTTTCTGCTTGTAATCAGCGGGTTTACGTTTTAGGTTAATTTTGTATGTCAGTTTTTTTTCACGAGAACTGGCACAATTTTGGGATATTAAACTCCGTCGAAACTGAGTTAACTTATCTTTTCAAAACATTTTATATGAGAAAAGCGAATACCCAAACGGTTGTCTTGAAGAAGGGAAACAAAGACATTCCGCTGGATTACATCGAGCTGCGCAAGGCTGCTCTTGTATTGCGGGCAGTAAACCACAAGCTGCGCCAACGCATCATTGACTTGCTGGAAGAACATGAACGGATGACCGTAACCGATATCTATGTCAAATTGCGGCTTGAACAAAGCGTAGCGAGCCAGCACCTGGCAATCCTGCGCCGGGCGGGCGTCGTTCGTACCGACCGTCAGGGAAAATTCATTTTCTACTCGCTGGATAAAGGCCGTCTGGGCCAGATATCTTCGCTGGTGGAAGAACTTGCTGCCTGAGAACCACTTAGCAGAATTTACTGAGGTTCCCAATGCTGTACTCAGCTCCGCTCAGACGGGGTTGTGTGCGGCATTTTTTTTGGTATTTTAGGCCACATGAAAGGTAAATTGCATATTTGCCATTGAAAACAGCGTATTCTATTTTGGCCTAATTACCCTGTGCATGAATAAACTTTCCGCACCCTCTCTGTACTTCCCGGTTGCGCACAACCTTGGTGCTGTATCCGAGATATTCAGAGCACTGGCACATCCCCTGCGTATACAAATATGCAGCATTATTGATGAGAAGAGCACCGCGTGTGTCAATGAAATCTATGTAGCCCTGAACATTGAACAGTCTGTGGCATCGCAGCATCTGCGTATTTTGAGACAGGCCAACCTCGTGTACACCAGACGCAAAGGGAAGTATGTTTATTATTTGCTGGACTACAGCAAAATTGCCCGGGCTTACGAAGCAGCCGGGCTTATTTGTGGGAACGGAAGGGTGTAACAAACATGAATCATCCCGAATTTTGCAATTGATTTTGGAGAAATCAAATATTTACAGATCAGTCGGTTATGTAAAATATCCGATCTGGTAGCGGTAAGGTTTCTGTAGCGATATTTGCGTTAAAAAACCTACCAGAGGGGGTATGTACGCCGGACTTCCTGGTCCGGCGCCTCCACAACGTTACAACGGACTTGGAAGTCCGTTGTACATACACACAGCCTATATCCGACGTTATGGAAGTCGTGTTCGCCTGGAAAATTCGGGATGACTCATGTTGAACTTTTCTAATCCCCTCTAACCCCAACCCTCACATCTTCGTAATCTTATACGTTTTCACCTCGCCGTTGCCGAAGCGGACACGCGCCATATACAGGCCGGAAGGCAGGTCTCCTACCGGCAACTCTTCGTAGTGGGTGGCGCCCTGTGGAATGACCAGGGTGTGCAATACGGCGCCGGCGGTGTTGACGATTTGCACCGTTATATCCGCATCGTATGCTTTCACATTCTTGATCACCAAAAACTTGTACGCCGGGTTCGGGTAGATATCAACGGACTCGGTCAGCGCGACAGCCAGATCAATGGAGCGTATTTCCGAATACGCGGTCATGTCGGCAGCATCGAGGCGTTTTATGCGGTAATAATTTATGCCGCTGAAGGGTGTTTGGTGCATCAGGCTGTAATGGTTGGGCTTCGTGGCGTCATGCTGGCCCATTACCGTCAGAACCGCGTCCCAGGTCTGCATATCGGCTGAATGCTCGACAGTGTAGAGGTACTGGCTTGTTTCCGGCAGTGCCGTCGTCCACGATACGGCAACATTTGTTTTGCCGGAAACCTCTACACTGAGGTCCATCGCAAAATTCTGGCAGCCGGAAGACCCCGCAGGCAATACCGTGATAGTAACGATATTCGACTCAAGGAACGGTCCGCAGCCTTCCCGGCGGGCACAACGCATGAAGTATGCCGTCTGGTTGAGTGGCCCCGGTTGATAAGTGGGTCCTGTGGCGCCCTGAACAGCAACCCAGTTGGGCGGTGCGGGGCCGATCTGTACGAACTGCAGCCATTGGTACTGGATGTTGCCTGTCCCGCCGGATGGCGCCTGGACGTTGTAGATCAGCGCGGGCGTTTCTCCTTCACAGATCGTCTGGTTGCAGCAAATGACCCCGGCGTTCAGCACATTTTCACAAAAGATATGAATACCGGCGTCAAGGCAAAGGTTGTCGGCCTGACCGGGTATCACGGTGAACGGCGAGGTCTGGCCGTTGGGCTTTGCATCGCTGTCTTCGCAGTCGTTGCCGACCTTGTCTTTATCGGTAAATTCATAACCGGCCGGCAGACCGCTGAATGTCAGGATATAGGAACCGGGTGTTACACAATCAAAGGAGTAATTACCATCGGCATTGGTGGTGGTGGTCTGCATTACCAGGTCGTCGGTCGTACCAAACTGGCCGTCGGGGCCCGCCTTCATCAGTTTTACCGTCATATTGGGCACACCTGTTTCCAGGGGGTGCTGACCGCCGTTCTGGTCGTCGTCGTACCAAACGTAATCGCCGATCACGACGCCGTTGTTGGTAAAACCGATGGTAACGGAAGCGGTTGCGGTGCAGCCATTGGCGTCGGTAACGGTTACACTGTGCGGGCCGGTCGCCAGGTTTGTCGCCGTAGCAGTCGTTTCATTATTATCCCACAGGTAGGTGTACATACCGCCGCCGCCGTTGGCGGCAGCCGTCGCACTGCCGGGCTGGTCGCATTTGGCGTTGGCAGAGGCTGCGATGATGACATTCGGCGGCATAACAGAGCCGATTGTAACGCTTATGCTTGCCGTACAACCGGCGGCATCGCTAACCGTAACAGTATAGTTGCCGGCCGGAAGGTTGTTGGCCGTAGCGCCATTGGCCATATTGCTCCACAAGTAAGTATAAGGCTGCGTTCCGCCGGAAGCCGCAACTGTGGCGGAGCCGCCGCCGCCGTTGCAACCTATGTTGGAAATATTGGCGACCGCCAGTGTCGGCGCATCGGGCTGCGTAATGGTGACAGAGGCCGTTGCCGAGCAACCTGCCGCGTCTGTTACAGTGACGCTGTGCGAACCGACCGAGAGATTGGTAGCCGTTGCAGTCACTTGCGCATTGTCCCACAGGTATACATAACCGCCTGCGCCGCCCGTCGCTGTGGCCATAGCGCTGCCGCCACCGGTACAGGTAGCATTGGTAATAACCGCGGCAGTGACATTTGGCCCCTGGTCTTGTCCGATGCTTACCGTCGATGTAGCGACACACCCTTTGGAGTGTGTGATCGTGACGCTATGCGGTCCGGCCCCCAGATTGGTAGCCGTAGCGGTCGTTTGCCCGTTATCCCAAATATATGTAAACGGGGCGGTGCCACCGGTTGCCGTGGCGGTGGCGCTACCGCCGACCAGGCAGGTAGCGTTCGCCACCAATGCCGCAGAGGCCGTCAGTGGTGGTGCTGTGGGGATATTTACATTAGCGGTTTTGGAGCAGCCGGTAGTCACGTCGGTGACGGTGACAATATGGTTGCCTGCCGTCAGATTCGTTGCCGCCGCCGTCATCTGGCCGTTATCCCAGGTATAGGCATAATTGCCGGAACCGCCGCTTGCGCTCGCCGTGGCGCTGCCGCCAATGGTACAACCTGCATTGCTGTTTACGGCAATATTGATAAGCAAATCATCAGAGTCGCTTCCAATCGTCACATCAGAGGAACAGGTACAATCATTGGCATCTGTTACGGTGACGGTGTAGGTGCCCGGCGGCGCAGTGATGGTAAAACTGTTGGAGCCGGTACTCCAGACGACGGTATAGGGTGGCGTGCCGCCGGAAGGCGTCACGGTAGCGGAACCGGACAGGCCGCAAGCGGCCGGTACCGATGTTGTTGGACAAAGCAGTTCCGCAGGTTCTTCTATGGTGATGTCGATAAAATTGTCGCAGCCGTTGGCGTCTGTGACGGTGACGGAATAGTCGCCCGGCTCAAGATTGTACACATCTGCAAGCGTATCGCCGGTACTCCAGACATAAGTATAGGGTTGTGTGCCCGACATGGCGCTGACGTGGGCAAAACCGTTATTTTGCCCGAAACACGCGACATTAACCGTACTGTCCATCAACCAGATACCCTCGTTCCAGAAGTATACATTATCACTTCCGGAGGTGGTGCAGCCCTTGGCGTCGGTTACCGTAACAGTATAGGTGCCTGCGACGAGTCCGGTAATCTGTGCAGTGGTGCCCCCGTTATTCCACAGGTAGGTATACGGCGGGGGTTCCGCCGAAAGGCACGGCTGTTGCCTTGCCGTCGGGTGCAATACCGCATATCTGGCTTTCGCCATAGACCTGAACGCCGAGCGGATTGGGCTGTGTGATGGAAACCGAACCGATTGCCGTTTGCTGGTTGGCATCCGTAACCGTAACCGAGTAGTTTCCGGCAACAAGGCCGGAGATGGTAGCCGTATTGGCGCCGGTGTTCCACAAAAAGGTATAAGGAGACTGCCCTCCCGATGCCGTAGCGGTCGCGCTTCCGTTATTTCCACCGAAACAGGACACGTTGGTTTTTGAAATGCCAACCACGACCTGAGCCGGTAGCAGGACGGGGATAATAAAGAACAAGGCCAGTATGCCGGCAACAAACAGTGTTTTGTCTACTCGGAATTGGAGATGGTGAGGTGATTTTCCCATGGGAATAAAAGAATGGTTTAGTAATAACCGGCATTGGCGAAAGACCGGGATTAGTATAAACGTCAATAAAGAAACGGGTCACATACGTAACCTGTAATCGTAAAAGCGGGAGGGCGGATTCAAATGTGGCGAGAAGACAAAAGGTAATGCGTGACAAAAATAGTCTTTTCGTCGATTGGAATGGGGTTGTGGCAGTTATTTTTAACAGGAAAACACGGGAGTGTCGTTTATATTACCTTTTGGAACAAATAAAAAAGATAAGGGGCAAAACCGGATGTCCGGTTTTGCCCCTCGTAAATGCAGCGTTAAGCCGTGTAATGCTTATTCGCCGTCGCCTTCAGGCACAACTTCAAAATTCACCTCCTGAACAACAGCGGGGTGGAATTTGATCGTGGCTGTATACCGGCCCAGTTCTTTTACTTCTTCCGGCATTTCGATAATGCGCTTGTCTGCATCCACGCCGAGTTCTTTCAGCGCGTTCGACAGGTTCTGAGCCGTGACGGAACCGAACAGGCGGCCGGATTCTCCGGCCTTGGCCGTTACCTTCAGTGTGGCGCCGGCGATTTTGGCGGCAACCTCCTTGAAGGCTTCGATGACGGCGGATTCTTTCTTGGCGGACTGCTTTTTCAAGCCTTCCAGACGGGCGAGGTTCGTTTTGTTTGCCACGATGGCCAGGCCCTTGGGCAGCAGGTAGTTGCGGCCGTATCCGTCTTTTACTTTGACGACGTCGTGCCTTTCGCCCACCTTATCGATATGTTCGAGCAGAATGATATTCATTGCTGTTGAATTAATAAGTTTGAAGTTTGGCGTTTGGCATTTGGAGTTGGCGCCTCGGCCCGCAACTCCAAATGCCAGACTAAAATGTTATTTCATCAAATCGGCCACGAACGGCAGGATTGCCAGGTGGCGGGCACGTTTCACAGCAGTAGACACCCGGCGCTGATATTTCAGGCTGTTGCCGGTGATGCGGCGCGGAAGCAGTTTGCCCTGTTCGTTGATGAACTGGATCAAAAAGTCGGAATCTTTGTAATCAATGTGTTTGATGCCGAATTTGCGAAAACGGCAGTATTTCTTGCGGCGCAACCCGATTTTCGGATTGCTCAGGAATTTTACATCTTCTCTTGAAGCAGCCATAATGGTATGGTTGAATGTAAATGAATGGAATGGTTGACGGTCAGGTTGCAGCGACGGCGATTATTCGGCGTCGAGGTCTACAACTTCAGGCGCCGGCACGTTGTCGTCGGCTACAGGCGCGGGTGCGGCACTTTCCTGGTGTTTTTTGCCACCGATCCGGCCGTTGCGCTTGTCGTCGTTGTACTTGATGCCGTACTTGTCGAGTTTAACGGTAAGAAAGCGGAGCAGACGCTCGTTACGCTTCAAACCCAATTCGAATTTGCCCAACCAATCCGCTGTTTCGCAAGCGAATTCCACGCAGTAATAAACGCCCGAAGAGCGCCGGTTAATAGGGTAGGCCAGTTGGCGGAGGCCCATTTCATCAACGGCCACGATGGTGGCGTTCGAGCTGGTAATATCCTTTTGGATTTGCTCTGCTGTCGATTTGACTTCATCGCCCGACAGCACTGGATCTACGATGAAGGTGACTTCGTAATGTCTCATTATCAGTCAGTTGTGAAAAAATAAATGAACTTTTTTGAAAAGCGGCTGCAAAAGTAGCGTTTTCCGGCTGAATGAGCAAATAAAGTGCAAAAGATTTCCCTGAGCGGCTTTCAGGTACGTTTTTCGGAGAAATAGCCGATCAGGGAATACGCCAGACCGGCCAGCAAAATGTTGAAAAACCAGTTGATAAGTGTATCGCTGGCGGAATGGGAGCGGCTGTCTGTAGTTGCGCTCCCGGGAAAAAAGATCCTTTTTAAGGCCAAAACCGCCTGACGGCCCAAATGATAAGGTTGAGTAAAAGGCTGATCAGGATCATGGTCGCTATGGGAAAGTAAAAGCGAAAATTAGCGCGTTCGATACGGATGTCGCCCGGCAGGCGGCCCAGCCAGTTGAGCCTGCCTTGCAACGCCCAGGCGATCAGTCCGGCAAGAATAAGCACTGCACCCGCTGTGATGAGCAATTTCGGCCATGAGGCGGTGTTGGTTTCCATAGGGTAAAGATAAAGAGACGCCTTCTCACCACACACTAACTTAAAGTGTCCCTTTTACACGAAGTTTCCCAAATCGCCGTACCTTTGCCGGCCCCTTATATTGCTCACTTTTCACTTATCTCACTGACATCATGGTTGGGAATCTGACGCAAAATGGCGCCAAACTCAAACGTATATTTATAGAACCCAAACTGCCTGAAGGACTTGCACCGCTCACCGAGTTGTCGCAAAATCTGTGGTGGTCGTGGAATCACGATGCGATCGACTTGTTCAAAAGCATCGATCCGGAAAAATATGAGGCTGTCGGGTACAGTCCGGGTGCGTTACTCGACGAACTGAACGTGGAAAAGGCACGCGAACTGCTGGATAACAAGGATTTTATGACGCGCATGAAACGGGTCCACGCCGAATTCCGCGCATATATCGACAAGGCCCCCGCCAAAACGGGCCCTGAAATCGCCTACTTCTGCATGGAATACGGCTTGCACCAAAGTATTCGCCTCTATTCCGGCGGTCTTGGCGTGCTTGCGGGCGACTACCTGAAAGAGGTCAGCGACCGCAATTTTAACCTGATCGCCGTGGGACTTTTGTACCGGTACGGGTATTTCCAACAGGGTATTTCGCTCAACGGCGAACAGATCCACCATTTTGAACCGGCCAAGTTCACGCAACTTCCGCTGCAACCCGTGCGCGACAAACGCGGCGAATGGATCAAAATTCAAGTCAACCTGGCCGGGCGCACCGTATGGGCTAAAGTCTGGGTGTTGCCTGTGGGCCGTGTGTCGCTTTACCTGCTCGATACCGACATCGACGACAACCGCTGGGAGGATCGCTCGATCACACACCAGCTCTATGGCGGCGACAATGAAAACCGCCTGCGCCAGGAAATACTGCTCGGCATTGGCGGCCTGCGTGCCCTGAAAGCGATGGACCTGAATCCCGACATCTATCACCTGAACGAAGGCCACGCCTCCTTGCTCGGACTGGAACGGATCAGCAATTATATGAAAGACAAGGGGCTGAGCTACGATGAAGCCCTGGAAGTGGTACGCGGCACACAATTGTTCACCACCCATACGCCCGTACCCGCAGGACACGATACTTTTTCCGAAACGCTGCTGCGCGAGTACCTGTACGATTATACGTACGCGCTCGATATTGCGTGGGAAGACCTCGTGGCACTGGGCAGGATCGAACGCGACAATGCGGCGGAACTGTTCAATGTCAGCCACCTGGCCATCCGTACCTCGCAGGAAATCAACGGCGTGAGCCGCCTGCACGGCGAAGTGAGCCAGAAAATGTTCCTGGAACTCAACCCCGACTACAGCTATACGGAAAGCAACATAGGATATGTGACCAACAGTGTCCACTTCCCCACCTGGGTGGCCCGCGAATGGCTTGAACTGTACCAGAAAGACCTGGGCAAAGACATTTTGCAGGACCAGGGCAACAAAAAACTGTGGTCGAAAATACACGCCGTACCGGCGGAAAAAATCATGGATATCCGGCGCATGCTGAAAAAACGCCTGCTTGACTGGGTACGGCACAGCCTGCAATCCGATCTTACCCGGCGGGGTGAAAACCCGCGCAGCACCTTCGAGATCATCAATTCGCTTCGCGACGATGCCCTCGTGCTTGGCTTTGCGCGTCGTTTCGCCACCTACAAACGTGCGACGCTGCTTTTTTCCAACGAAAAGCGACTTGCCGAAATCGTAAACAACACCGACCGGCCGGTCATTTTCCTTTTTGCCGGAAAGGCACACCCCGCCGATAAAGCCGGACAGGAGTTTATCCGCCTGATCTACAACACGACAAAGAATCCGCTTTTCAAAGGCAAAGTCATTTTCCTGGAAAACTACAGCATGGAAATGGCCAAACTGCTGGTACAGGGCGTCGATATCTGGCTCAATAACCCCACCAGACCCAAGGAAGCAAGCGGCACTTCGGGCATGAAAGCGGTGATGAACGGTGTGATGAACTTTTCTGTGCTCGACGGTTGGTGGTGCGAGGGCTACAAGCCCGGCGCAGGCTGGGCACTGCCCGAAAAAGAAACGTTCCACGACGCCGGTTTGCAAAACGAACTCGACGCAGAAACGATCTACAATATCCTCGAAAATGATATCGTGCCCACCTACTATGAGCAGGATGCGAACGGTATCTCCGAGCGCTGGGTCAGCCATATCAAAAAAACCATCGCCGAAATAGCGCCTGAATTTGTCATGGGTCGCATGCTCGACGACTACGAATCCCGCTTTTACTCCAAACTCTGGGCCCACAGCCAGAAACTCAAAAAAGGCGACTACCGCGCCGTGCGCGAACTGGTGGAGTGGAAATCCCGTATCCGTCGTGCCTGGGATGCCATTGAACTGGTGGAAATGGATGTGCCCGATACCTACAACCATTCCCTGCCGCTGGGCGAACAACTCAAAGCCTCCGTCACACTGAATATCCAACACCTGAAGGCGGAAGACCTGGGCATGGAAGTCGTGTTCTACAAACGGCTTTCAGAAACGGAACTGGAACTGATCACCGCCTACCCGATGCAACTGAAAGTACAGAAAGAAGCGCTGGCTACCTATACCTGCGACGTGTCGCCCCATACGGCCGGCGTGTTCGAGTTCGGCTTCCGGCTTTATCCCAAACATCCGATGCTGGTACACCGGCAGGATTTTGGTCTGGTGCGGTGGTTGTAAACCCGGATACTGTCGATCAGAAGAACACACTCGTTTTAATGGAGATCAGGCCGATGGTGCCTTTGGCCTTTTCTGTCACAAAAGGCTCGCCTGCGGCTTTTTGCACCATCCCTTTTCCGGTTACATCAGTGAATTGCTGCTGAAACGATATGCCGGTCACGAGGGTGGCGCTGGAGGCAAATTCGTACTCTATGCCGCCGCCAAGGCCCCAGGACAGCGAAAGACCCTTTACGTCGTCGCGGATGTCTTCATCTTCAGTGTTTTTATCCTGGCTGCCGCGGATGTCGCCCTGGGCACGGCTCACGAAGCCGATGGTAAACACAGGCACTTCCGCATAGAACTTGAACCGGGCGTCTTCATTGGAGCCTCCGCGCATTTTGAGGCCGAAGGGAATTTCCACATAATTGAGCCGATAGTGTAGTTTTGCATCCCGTTCCACAACCTTGAACCTTTCTTCACTCAGGTTCGAGTTGTCCCACAAAGAGGCCATTTCATAACCTACCTGAATATTACCCCCCTGATTGAATCCAAAGCCCAGGCCGGTGATGAAGGCGTAATTCGGTGCAAAATAATATTCACCCAGCGCACCGAGTTTCAGACCCCAGTTGGATCCCACCCCTTCCAGTTTTTTGTCGTTGGTACGCATCCACGACCAGGTGGGACTGGCTTGAAAGCCAAAGCGGAAGCCCGGGGCGTCTTGTGCCGAAGCGAGGTTCGATACAAGGAATAAAAAGCAAAAAACGGAAGCAATTTTTTTCATGATCAGTAGTTGTTTTGCAGTTCTAAAATCAGCATTTTATAAAACGGCGCATAATGTGCAGCAATTTTAAGCTATGAGTCCATCAAATCCCGCGGCTAAAATCGCAGTTTTTTTCAGGAGTTTAACATTAAACAGAAATAACGTCGCGGTTTTAATATTATTAATACTCGTGTGCAGCTTCCTGAGCACTTGTAGCGACGGCAGACGCCGCGACGTGCCCGATGTTTCCGGCATCGATGTGGAAATAAAGGTCAGGCGGTTCGACCGCGACTTCTTTGCCCTCGACACCGGCAACCTGGAAGCCGGCGTTCAACGCCTGGCACAGGAATATCCGGAGATGTTCCCGCTGTTTGCGGTCAATATCATCCACGACCAGACGAATCCGGAGGAAACACCTTTGGAGGCGGTCCGGGGGTTTCTGCAGGCGCCCCAGATCAGGCAGGTGTACGATACAGTGCAGCAGGTGTACGGCGACCTGCGCTGGCTTGACCGCGACCTTACCCAGATGTTCAGGTACTATAAATATTATTTTCCACAAAAACCTGTTCCTGAAATTATTACGCTCGTTTCGGAGTTTGCTACAGATGCATTTACTGCGGGCGACAGTCTGTGCGGGATAGGACTGGACATGTTTTTGGGCGAAAACTATCCCGCCTATTTCGCCAATCCGAATACCGAACCGGCGTATATCCGCCGGCAGTTCACAAAGGATTATATCACCGTGCGCCTGGCCAAGGCGCTGGCCCAGAACCTGAACGACACGCCAATGGGCGAACGCCTGCTCGATCAGATGGTACAGAACGGCAAATCGCTTTATATTGTCGATTGCCTGCTGCCCGAAATACCCGACAGCATGAAAATGGGCTACACCCGCGAACAAATGGAAGGCAGTTATGCCAACGAACAGGCGGTGTGGGCGCGCCTGCTTGATCAAAACCTGCTGTACTCGACTGATGCCCGGAAATTGCGCAAACTGGTGAGCCCCAGCCCCAATGCGCCGGTGGTTTTCCAGGAAGCGCCCGGCGAGATTGGCAATTGGATTGGCTGGCAGATCGTTGTGGCATATATGAAGCGATACCCGAAAACGACCATGCAGGAATTGATAAATATTACCGATGCCCAACAGTTTATGGAAATGGCCAAATACAAGCCCAGACAAAATTGAAAGGCATTTCAAAAAGTGCAGTGTAACTTTGAACCGCCTTTTCCGCCAGTACCATATCGACGCTATCTGATGGATCGCAATCTGCCACCATGCCGGAAATATCGCACCTGTGCTTTAGCATGGGCGTTCACGATATTGCTGCAGTTCGCTCCCGCGATATTGCCCGCTCAGACGTTTGAGGCAGAGACCGACACCAGGGAAGTGGTATTGGGCAGTGCTTTTGAGGTGTCGTTTACCCTGAAAGATGCCCAGGGCGCAAGGTTTGTCGCACCTGATTTTAGCAATTTCAAGGTCGTCAGCGGGCCTTCGGAAATGCGGGGCATGACCATCATCAACGGCCGCTCCACAACGCGTCAGAGCTGGACCTTTGAACTGGAGCCCAAACGCACAGGTAACTTCAATATTGGCGCGGCCGGCATCACGGTAAATGGTAAAACGCTGACAACCAATACGCTGGCGATAAAGGTTGTTCCGGCGCGCGACAGGTCCAATGTCAATGTACCACCCGGTGCGACCGATAATCTTTTTATCGCCAGCGAGTTGGATCGCGAAAACGCCTGTCCAGGCCAGCAGGTCACCTGGCGCATCAAACTGTATACCCAACTCTCTATTGAAGGCGCCGACATCATCGAATTGCCTGACTTTGAAGGCTTTTATTCCAAGGAAAAACGCCGTTTTGATACCCGCGTGACGTACCAGACCATCCGCGGGAAACGCTATGCTGTTAAGGTCTTGCACGAAGAAGCGCTGTTTCCGCTGGAGGCGGGCGAATTGACGGTTGGCCCGGCCAAAGTGCGCATCGGGGTGGAACAGCCCGGCCGGTTCGGTTCTTTTCTTATCCCGAAACCGGTGCTTTTCCAAACCCAGCCCATAGCCTTGAAAGTTAAGCCGTTACCTGCTCCGGCGCCCGAAAAATTCACCGGCGGCGTCGGCCGATACGATTGGTCGGTACAACTTGACCGGGATTCATTGTCGACCGACGACGCTTTTTCCATCACCCTTTCGGTGCGCGGCAACGGCGATGCCAAGCGTTTTGCACCGCCCAAACTGGCCTTGCCTCCCGGACTCGAATCTTTCGACCCCAAGATAAAGGAAGAGGAGGAATACGAAAATGGCGAAGAGGTGGTCCATACCAAAGTGCTGGAATACATCATCCTTCCCAAAGAACCAGGGGAATATCGCCTTGCACCCGAACTTTCCTATTTTGATACAGACAGCAACAAATTTCGACTGCTCCGTGCCGACAGCCTCCCCGTCGTCCGCATCACGGCTGGTAAAAATTATGGCATCATCACACCCGTGGATACGGTTGCCGTTTTGCCGCCGGTTGTAGCGCCCGAACCTGGTTTTCTTGAAAAAATGTTCGATTGGCTCCAGTCGCCTGCCTTGTGGGGCATCCTGGCAATACCTTTGCTGGCGTACGGCGTTTATGTACTGCTGAAAAAGAAGAAAAAAGTGACGCCGCAGCCGACCCGACCTGCCCGTCAGCAGCGTCCCTCATCAAAAACCTCTGCCGATCGTTTTGCGCAAGTAAGACAATTGGTGCATGGTGGCGATCCGCGCGCTTTTTATGACGAATTGTTTAAGTTTCTACAGGCATACCTGGCTTCCAGGCTGGCCCTCACACCCGCCCACATGACCCAGCAAACGGTACAAAAGATGCTGAGCGAGCGAGGGGTCGCTTCCGGCACGATACAGGACCTGCTCTCCGTATGGCATACCTGCGAACAGGCACTCTTTGCAGGTCAAACCCAGGCCGTCCAGATGGAGCCTACCCTGCGAACCGCACAATCAGTCATTCAGGTACTCGACAAAAGCAATCTGTAGGCTCCTGCTCACGACTGCTCGTCGCTCAAGAGTACATAGTTCCGGTATTCTCCCGGCCTCCAGCCGCTACGTTTTTCGATCCAGTTCGACAGCCGGTCTTTTAACGACCAGGTGGCCTGCGTCGGGTCGCCGCTGAACTGCCAGTTCATGACCTGTATGCGGGGCTGCATGACTGCTGGGTGCTTCCCGGTGAAGCGTTCGAGCGGCTCGGCGCCGTCGTAATGATATACCGCCTTGTCTCCTACCATCTGTTCGACGACATCGTCGGAATGCCAGAGGCGGTTGAATCCCTGTTGTTTCCGCTGTTGTGCGGCCGGATTTTTTACCCAGCCGTAGTGGTAGATGCAGGCGGGAAGGCGACGTACGCGAGCTGGCCCTCCCCGACCCTCCCCCGAGGGAGGGGGGCGCTACGGACAACACGCGTCCCCCCTCCCCTCGGGGGAGGGGTCGGGGGAGGGGTTGCGCCTAAACCCCTGCGCATCCCTGTACGAGCGTATACGCTTGTCATTTCGGACAATGCGGACCTCCCTGCGGTACCAGCGCCGGCTGACGCCGATATAATCGTAGGAACCGTAAAAATGCCGGTAATCGAACAACAGGCCTTCTGTTTGAGGATCGTGAAGCCAGCGTTCCATACCCGCACGGATGGCAGGCAGATCGGCCTCGTGCACACACTCATCGGCCTGGATGTAGAAACACCAGTCGTATTCAGGCGGTATTGCGTCGAAAGCTTTGTTGGTTTCTTCTGCCAACACCCGGCCACCTTCCCGGAGCGAATCGTTCCATTCTGTTTCCACGATATGGATTTTGGGGTCGCCGATACTGCGTACGAGTTCGAGGGTGCCGTCGTCAGATTTTCCCACGGCAACAACAAAATAATCGCATACCGGCAGGATCGATTGGATGGCCTCTGCCACCGGGTAGTCGTAGCGGACGGCATTGCGTATAAAGGTAAAACCGGCGACTTTCATAGCGGCGAAATTACTGGTCCCATGCGGGAAAGACATCAATATCCTTTGGGTATGGTACTATTCCCGGTCAAGCAAGCACTCACTGCTCCACCAGCAACACGCCGACGGTCATCCATTGCTCCGACTCTACCCGGTAAAAATACGCGCCTGCCGACAGCACACCGATGTCGAAACTCGTACTTTCCTCAAACAGAAGCCTTTTTATCTGATTGCCTTTCGCATCGAACAGTCTGAAAACCAGGCTCCCCGGCAGATTTTCGGTGTAGACGGACACCTTGCCGCCGGAGGCCACCACATTCGGATATACCCGCACTTCGGGCGATTTCCCATCAACAATATCCGGATGATCGACGCCTGTGAGCAGCGAATCTTTGGGCAGGGTGAGGATAAACTGCCCGAAATCGGACTGTGTATTGAAGAATGTGACCGAGCCGTCGGAGCCACTGGTCACCGTTGCTGCCGAATCGATCTGTGCCCACACCGGCCCTTCGCCGTTTGGCGCCCGATGCCAGAGTTTGTATGCGCCGGCCGGCTGGTTGGCGGGCGCCAGCCCGATTTGGTCAAGGCTGATTTCGAGGAGTCCCTGCACCCACGTGTTGTCTGAAAAATGACGCGCCACCCAGTACGAACGGCTCACGGTATCGCCCGCCGGCGATACATCGGGCAGCAGGTTGATCCGCGTCACACAAATCTCTTGTGTGGGAATGGGGGCAAGATCGGCGAATTTCATGGTCATGCCTGTACCCGGGAAAATAGTGGCGCCGGGCGAGTCAGCAAAGTTTCGGGCACTCACACCTGGCCCGATGGCGACAGTTGAGGCGATACGCGAGGCGCTGCCCGTCAGGCTTCCGTGCTTGCTACCCAGGCGGTCGAATACCCTGTTGCCGTCGGGCTCATTGAACTGGTAATAGGCCAGCATATCGGTTTCTTCGCCGGGAATTTTTCGCAGGTGCATCTTTTCGCGTATCTCTTCCTGCGTCAGCGCTCGGTTGTACACACAAATCTCGTCGAGGTCGCCTTTCATATAACGTCCGCCCCAGCCTTTGTAGTTGCCAAGCCGGGCGGCGGAACTGAAATCCACGGGTGCGGCCACAAAATTGTGCTTCGACGCAATTCCGTTTAGATACAGGGTTACACCGGAAGGTTCCACGACCATGGCTACATGGCTCCATTCGCCCGATGGAACGAACAGGCCGCTTTCCCACCACCAGGCGCCTGCAGGCCAGTGGTAGCCCAATTGATTGTTGCCGGGCAGAAAATTAAAACCAGCCGATTCGCCGTCGTGCATATAAACCGGACTGTAATCGGGCTGCTCACCGTCGGGCTTAACCCAGGCGGTGATGGTCAAATGGTTGGTAGCCACGCCAAGTGCGGGCAGGGCTACATACCCTTCATTGTCGTTGCCACCCAAACGAGCAGCAATACCCGGTATACTGTCGGCAGTACAGTCGTTTTTTATCCGGATCGAGAGGGTATCGGTAAAAACACCCTGTGGCGTGGAAAGGCTCATGATGGCCTGGTAATCGCCCGGCTGTCCGAACAGAACTTTGGGGTTGCGCGCATTGGCGTCGCTGACGAAGGCCGCACCGGGAAACTGCCAGGCCCAGGATGCGCCGTTGTGATCTACTACGGAGTAGTCGTCGAAGTAGATGGTATCGCGCGCACAGCCGCTTTCAAGGGCGCTGCACATGGCCTGAACGACGGTTTGCGACGGCTCGTACAGGTCGGCTTCCCAAACGCCGAAGCCCCAGCAGCCATTGCGAACCTTTGCCGGTCTTGTAAAAAGGTTTGAGGCGGTTGGTTTCAGCCGAAAGGGGCAATCCGTCGCTGTATGGCTGCCAGTCGGCCAGGTTGTTGTTGCGGTAAAAAACGCCTGCATCGGTGCCGAGGTATATGCCGCCGTCGGTGCCGTACTGGGCCATGATATTAGTGATGCGGATGCCGTTAAGGATGGCAGTGGTGAGATTGATCCAACTCTGCCCGCCGTCGATGCTTTTGTATATTTTTTTGCCGTTGGAACCGTACGTGACGGCTACCCAGAGCAGGTTTTCGTCTTCGGCGCTGACGGCCATTTTCACCCGGTCGTTGTTGTTGGGTAGCGGAAGTTTGGTTAGTTGAGCCCAGGTACTTCCGCCATCGCCGGAGCGCCACATGGCGTCGTCGGTGCCGTCCCACTGGGAGCAATAGAGCACATCGGGATTGGCGCGGCAGACCTCGATTTCGTACACTTTATTGTCAACATTGCCGGGAAAGGTGTGCAGGGCGGTATAGGAAGTGCCGCCGTCGGTACTTTTCCAGAGTTTGTTTTCAAAACCGATATACACATGATTCCAGCAGCGCGGGTCGAAGGCCATTTCCGAGTTGGAATAATAGGCATAACTCTCATTGGGGAACAGTCCGACTGGAAACCCGCTTACGCCATCTCCAAATCCGCCTTTGAGCCTGTATCCGCCAATATCAGAGAAATAAGTCTTGCGGGCATCGCCGGGGTTTACATAACCCGTGGCTGATTCAGCCCCGCCCATACGGTAGAATTTCCCTTCGGGAAAGGACTCATGCCAGGCCATGTTGCCGTTGTGGTAACGCCCGCCCACGAGCACGTCCTCGTTCCAGCCCGAATCGAAACCCCACATATCGGAACCTGAAATGCCGTTCATACGCGCTTCGATGTTCTGGGCAAAATCAGTGGAATAGTTCAGGCCACCGTCCGATGCGATCCACAGGTCGCTGCCGGTAGCCGCCAGGGCCCGATGTCCGGGTGAC
>JADJRC010000002.1 GCA_016712415.1 Lewinellaceae bacterium
TCAACTTAAGGGGCTGAGGCAAGGATAAGGTGTTGATTATCAGTAGTATTTATCTTAAAGGCGGGGCCCTGCATCTTTATGGTGACGAAACCTTAAACAGATGCAGTTCCCCGTACTAGAGGACAAGTTTAAAGATATTTCCATGCGCTTGGAAACAATTTTTCGCAAAGAAGAACTCAATGACCTTGGTCGTGCGAGTGGATTTATCCGCCGCCAACGCATTGTGAGCGGTTTGGGCTTTGCCCAATTATGCATACAAGGCGCTGAAGAATCGGGTCTGAATGCCTCCTTGACGCAACTGCTTGCCCAAGCAAGGAAGTTGGGTATGGCCTTGAGTGGGGAAGGATTGAATGAGCGCTTTACAGCCGATGCGGAGTCTTTCATGGAAAAATTGTTTGCCACGATAGCAGGCTGGCATATCGAAGAGGAGTTAAAACTCAACACCTTGGATATGTTTTCCGAGGTGCTGGTGGAGGATTCCAGCAACTGGCAACTTCCACCGAGTTTAAAGGCCCGTTTCAAAGGATTTGGCGGCGGGGCTTCCCAGGCTGGCATAAAATTGAATGTTCGCTTAGGCTTGAAAGGCGCCACATGGCAATTATGTTTTCGAAACGCTACGGCGCCCGACAATACATCCCCTTTGGGAAGCATTAGCGCCCGGAGTCTGTTGCTGCGTGATTTAGGATATTTTAAAATCGATGATTTGCGTAGCATTGAAAAGAGCAAGGCATTTTATGTTTCACGTTTCAAGTATGACACCAATGTTTATCTAAGTGCGGATTCAACAGAAAAACCAATTGATTTACTGACGATTAGCAAGAAAATGAAGGTTAATGAAATTCGACAAATTTGGTGCTACATCGGTAGAGTAGAACGATTTTCGAACAAGGCTTGTGCTGCAAAAAGTACCGTCCAAAGTAGCGGAGGCCAAACGCAAAAAATTGAAAGAAGACAAACAAAATAAGCGTAAAAACCTCTCGAAAGACCGCTTGGACTTTTGTGACTTAAATGCCTTCATCACCAATTTATCTGTGGAATCATTTTGTCCTCAACAAGTGATGAATCTGTACACGATTCGCTGGATGATTGAAATTATTTTCAAAGTATGGAAATCGGTTTATCGTATCGATGAAATGCGTCCTATGAATGAATATCGCTTTATGTGCCTGTTGTATGGAAAACTAATCTGGATACTACTGCATCATAAACTCTTCAGTTGGATTAAGCGCCATTTTTGGAATACATACCATATTGATGTAAGTGAACTCAAAGGGTTTAAAATCTTACAAGAACTGAAAACGACCTACAAAAGCGCTTTGGAACAACCCTATGAGACCGTTTAGCCTTTCCTAAACCTATTCTTTAAACTCATCGGAAATAACGTGCGGAAGCAAGTCCGACTACGAAAATTCAATCAACTCCTTTTTACGATCGATATAATCATATTCAACTCTTATTGTAAACCAAACCCTTAACCCTTGCCTCAGCCCCTGTTGATGGCATGGGGTTGGGGAGTTGACCTACGCGAAATATCTCATCATTTTTAACCCTACACCACTTCCGCGACCACAAAAATACTGCCTGTCACTAAGATCAGGTCATTGGGTTGTGCGGCGCGTTTGGCGGCTTTGAGTGCATTTTTTACAGAACGGTAGGCTTTTCCGGGCAGGCCCAAAGATGCTGCTTTTTCCCGCAGAACAGTTGCTTCGAGGCCGCGCGGAATATTGGCTTTGGCAAAATAATAGCGCGCAGCAGTCGGAAACAGCGCCAATACCGGTTCCACTGATTTATCGTTGACGAAACCGAGCACAAAATGTATTTGTCCGAATGACATGCCGTTGACTTTTCCAGGGTCATGCGAAGGCCGCCCCGTTGTGCGCACTGTCGCAAAGCACCGTGGGCGCCTCGCCGACCGCTGCCAGCGGCCAATGAAACGGGGGGTTGAGTTTGGTGGGAGTTTGGGTGAAGTTGGGGTTTAAAGTTGGGGTTTAGAGTTTGAAGTTTGAGAGTTTGGAGTTTTGAGTTTGAGTTGGGAGTTGGGAGCAGTTGGGGGGGGGGGGGGGGGGGTTGCGGCCTGGAGCGCTGTGACGATATTTTTTTGAGAAATGGTCCTGCAGCGTCTACTTCCAGGTTTTCGAGGTAGGGTTTTTTGTTTTTAAAAACCTGAAAAACGGTTGTTTGCCAGTTGCTGTTTTTATTTTCCAAAACCTCAAAATGCTGGTCGGCAAAAACAATCTCGGAGTGGGTTTCTGCGGCTTTTTGTACAAATACCGGGGCCGATTCCGGCTGGGTTTCGCCAATGACAACTGGCACGCCTGGTTTGATGATGCCGGCTTTTTCACCGGCAATGAGGGGTAGGGTATCGCCGAGCAGGTTGGTATGGTCGTAACTGATGTTGGTGATGACGCTGAGCAGGGGTGTGATGACGTTGGTGCTGTCGAGCCGGCCGCCCAAACCGGTTTCCACAATCGCAATGTCAACCTGCTCCTGGGCAAAATGATCGAAAGCCATGGCGACGCAGAGTTCGAAAAAAGAGGGTTGGATGTCCTCGATGGCTGCCCGGTGTTTTGCTACAAATGCGACCACCTGGCTGCGGGAAATGTACTGTCCGTTCACCTTGATCCGCTCGCGGAAATCCTTGTAATGCGGCGAAATGTACAGCCCGGTTTTTAAGCCGGCTGCCTGACAAGCCGCTGCCAGAAAATGGCTCACCGAACCTTTGCCGTTGGTGCCGGCCACGTGTACGCTTTTGAACCGGGTATGCGGGTCGCCCAAATGGGCGCACAAAGCCAGGGTATTGCTCAAATCTTTTTATAAGCCGCCGGGCCAATGCGCTGGAACATCGGCAGCTGGGCGTAGAGGTAGTCAAGCGTTTCGCGATAGGTCATTTTTTGAGTTTTGAGTTTTGGATTTTGAGTTGGGTATTTTGTTTCTGACACATTGCTTATTCCCTGCCGGGCGTCGGCAAATGCGCCGATTGGCCGCACAATAATTTCCAGCCATCCTTGCGGCGGATCACCACACCGGATTCCGCCAAAACCATCCGGGTTGTGGTTCCGGCAGTATCCACCGTAGCGCCCGATACAATGCCGGTATAGGCTGCCAGGTCTGGCGAAAGTGGATTGATTTGTACCCTTTCCCATTGATAGTCAATACTTCGAAAACCTTTGGCATTGGCGGTTAAAATGGCTCGAACGGAATCATAGGTCAGGGCAGAAGTATAGCCGGGCGGCACCCAAAAAAAATCATCGGAGTGGTCGAGATAAGCAAATTCAGTCCGTCAGGCCGTCCTTTTTGATGTCGCGGAAATAATTGCCAAACATGGTTTCCACTTCGTTTTTAATCGCCTTCCGGTCGAATGGAGCAGCTGTATCGGGTTGGTCGCAGGCAAACAAGCCAAGCATGCCTACACTTAGTAGCAGGAATAATTTCATAGCCGGTTTTTTTTAAAAAAAATGCACATTCAGGATATTTATTGGCTGCGCGCAAAATACTGTACTTGGTACATTTCGGACAGAGAAAATTGCCCGGCTTGGCTCCGCTGAACCTGGAAATTGGATACTTGTTTTCCGCCAATTTTTGTACATCAACTGAACCTCTGTTATTGTTATCTGTTTTGTAACTTTGTTGCTTCAAGCAAGTCATTGATTTGAACAACGGTCTTGCCCACATTTATAAAAATATATTCGAAGTATGTATCCAATAGCACTTATTAGTCCAATGGCGAAGGACCTGACCAGTTTTGGTTTTGATGCGCTGAACACCCCTGACGAGGTAGAAAATATTCTTGAAATGAAACAGGGAACTACCCTGTTGGTCATAAACAGCGTTTGCGGCTGCGCCGCAGCAAATGCACGTCCGGGCGCTAAAATGTCGCTCGATTTTGAAAAACGTCCCGAACGTTTGGTAACTGTTTTTGCGGGGGTCGACAAAGAAGCCACCGACAAAGCCCGGGAGTTTCTGGCGCCATACCCGCCCTCATCGCCTGCCATTGCCTTGTTCAAAGACGGGCAATTGGTGCACTTTCTGGAGCGCCGGCATATCGAAGGCCGTTCGGCTGATATTATTGCCGCTAATTTGCAAGCAGCCTACGAGACCTATTGCTGATAAATTGTAGTCGCATCAGGCCGGTTGAAGCTGGTTGAAAACTGCGATATCCCGAATTTTTCCGATCAGAAAAATTCGGGATTTTTTATGCGCAGGCGGCCGGATACGAAGGCGTGATTTTGCTGTTTGCACCGTACTCAACCAACTGCCGTTTGGGCTATACAATTGTAAAAGTTGCGCAGGGATCGATTTTTGACGGTTGGGAATAGCGGATAATTGCGAAATTGGCGGGCTATGCCTGCTTCCACCACATCCCCCTGCCCATGATCAGATTTTTATGCACTTTAGGCTGTGTTGTTTCCCTGTTTTACGCTGCTACTGCGCAAGGGGGTTTTCGGGCTGTGAACAACAGGAAGCAGGTGGAAATCCCTTTTGAGTATGTCAATGATTTTATCATACTCACGCTCAAGTTCAATGGTGTGCTGCCCCTGAAGTTTATTTTTGATACCGGCGCCGAACATACCATCCTGAGCAAAAGGGAAATCAGCGACCTGTTCAAGGTGCAATACGAACGGGAATTTAGGGTGACCGGTTCAGACATGAAAACGGAATTGGTGGCCTACCTGGCCCGGAATATCGAGTTGGATATACCCGAAAAAGTATTCGCACCAGCAGAAGACATTCTGGTGTTACAGGAGGATTATTTCCGGTTTGAAGAATACGCCGGCATTGATGTACACGGCATTTTGTCGGCGATGGCTTTTTCTAATTTTGTGGTTAAAATCAATTACGACCGCCATATTATGACCCTTTACGACCGGGATCACTTTGAGCTCAGGGAAAAAGATTTCGTCCCTATTCCGGTGGAGCTGTACCGCAACAAAATTTATTTCAACACCCGCCTGCAAGTCCTGCCCGATTCGGTTGCGGCGGTCAAACTCCTGATCGATACCGGCGCAGGGCTCCCGCTCCTGCTTTTCAGCAATACCCACCCGCTCATTTACCCGCCGGGCAAAGCGATCGTTAGTAATATCGGGATGGGCCTGGGAGGTTACATCGAGGGGTTTATCGGGCGTATTCACGGCATACAATTAGGCGGTTTTGGCCAATCGGGGGTGATTACCTATTTTCACAATTTAGACAGCACCCGAAACCTCGAATACCTCACCGGCCGCCACGGACTGCTCGGAAATACCCTGCTCAGCCATTTTCAGATGCTTTTAGACTACCAAAGCGCCCGGATTTGGCTCAGGCCCAGCCGGACCTACAAAGAAGCATTTGTGTATGACCGAAGCGGCCTGAGTATCATCGCTACCGGGCGGCGGTTCAATGACTACATTGTACAAAATGTGCTGCCCAATTCACCCGCCGAAAAAGCGGATATTCGCCGCGACGACCAGATCCTGCGGCTACGCGGTTTACCTACCATTTTTTATAGTCTCGCCGATATGCAGCGAGTTTTTCAAAAAAACCAGGAAAAAAATCCGGGTGGTCATTCAACGGGGGATCAAAAAATTCGCAAAACGATTGTGTGCATTGAACACTTCCGGTAAAAGCCTGTTATTGGCGCGTTGCCAAAACAGTTTGACACTACACGCCTGTTTTGCCTTGTCAGAACCCAGGTGACACGGCTAAGCGTCACCGCGCATTGATTCGCAGGAAATTTTGCAAGCCGGCCTGATCAATCACGCCAACAATCTCCCCTTCTTCGGCAACAGCCAGGATCCCCGACCCGCTTTGAACAAGGTGATAAATATGCTCCAGGCCTTGCTCCAGATGCACTATTTTGACATTCGGACTCATGTACTGAGCGATTTCAGCCGTGAGGTCGCGTTTTTTCAAGGCCGCTAAAATCTGCGGTTCTTCCAGGATACCCACCAAATGATCTTCCAGGTCAAACACCAGGAAATGGCGTTCCAAACCCTGTTGGAGCATAGTGACGGGCGTTTGCATCCAGTCATTTGCCGACAAGCGGGCAAATTGCGGGCGCATTAGATCGCGCGCTTTGTAGCCGCGCAGCAGGGCATCCAGGCGCACCATGGCATTCTCCGTTCGGGCAGTGATAAAAACAAAAAAACCGATCAGTGCCAGTGTAAATCCAAATCCCCAAAGCCCGGTGACGCCCACAAATACAAACAAAACCGCAATGCCCTGTCCCAATAAAGCGGCCATTTGAGTGGCCCGAACGCGGCCCATCTGAATCGACAACAGGGAGCGCAAAATCCGCCCGCCATCCATTGGAAAAGCAGGTATCAGGTTGAACAAAACCAGGATGATATTGGTGACCAACAGCAGGGTAAAAAAATAAAGGAACCAGGCTGTCGGGAGGCCATCGCCATCCATCACGCCCGACATATCTTCTTCGCCTCCAAAGGAAAGGTATTGTTCTAAAAACCAGTTGAAAAGCATCCAGCGTTCGCCTTGAAAAATCAGCGCTGCCAGGCCGAACAACAAAATTGCGATGACTACATTCACCAGCGGACCGGCAATGGCTACAAAAAATTCCTGGACCGGTTTTTCAGGCATCCGTTCCAGGCGGGCAATACCGCCAATGGGCGTCAGGATAATATCCTGCGTCCGAACGCCGTAATGCCGTGCCATGAGCGCGTGCCCGTATTCATGCAACAGCACGCAACCAAATACCGCTATAAAATAGCCGACCAGCCAGGCGGTGCCGAGTGGCGTAAAATTATTGGTAAAACCGATCCAGAGGGCTAACAAAAAAATGAAGCCAAAGCTCCAGTGCAAATGTACGGGGATACCAAACCAGGTAAATATTTTAAGCGAACTGCGCATGTCTTGTTGCCTTTTTGGGCGTCATTTTTATTTAAAATCGGCTACTGTCCACCGTCTGCCGGGTTACTTTTTTTTGCTAAAACGATGTATTGGTAATCCAGGGCTTCGTTGTCAATTTTTTCAACTTGAAACCCGGCGGCGTTGAGTTCTTTTTCCACTTGGTTGATTGAAATTTTATACGCGTCGGGCGGGCCAACCGAGAGGTTATTTTTTTTAAAATCAATGATCAGCAGATCGGCCTGAGGTTTCATGCCATTGCTCAGGCGCTGGAGGTATTGCACCCGGTTTTCGATATAGCCGTAGGTGTTTACGATAATTACGGCATCCGCTTCTTCCGGGCCCAGCATCGGGTCGTCGGGTTTTGCTAAGCGGCTTTCGAAATGGGGGCGATATTGTTCGGGCAAGCGCACCTTGATGCTGTCCATAAACGAAATGAACCGGGGATCAATATCAACACCGATGACCTTTTCCGCCAATGGAACCATGCGAAAAGTGAAATAGCCTGTGCCGGCGCCGATATCCGCCACGGTTTTGCCTTTCAAGTCGCCCAACATCGCAATAGCCATACCGGGTTTTTGCCAGATCACGCGGTCTTTACTTTCATAATCAGCAACCAAATTTTCGAAATTACCTGCGCCGGAATGTGGCATAGACGATTCGGCGCTGGTGGTGACCGGCGGCGGGGTTTCGCGGGTCATAATTGGTGTATTGGCATTCCGGTCGGTGCCGTTGCCATTGCAGGACCAAAGCGCTGCGCCGACTACTACGGCTGAGAGAAAAATAAAAAGACGCATCATAGATATTTACTAAAACGTCCCAAAAGTAGGGAAGTTCGGCCAATCAGGTATTTCTGTAAAGTGCTTATCGTTTGCTTTTCGATGATCCAGGTTCAAAGTACCTGCAATGCAAGCCCCGGTTTTCCGGAAACTTTCCCGGCCGGGGGCAAAAAATACCTTGCTGGATGCCACATACGGCTATATTTGCCGCCAAGCGCCAATCTCAAACCGAAAGTGTTACTTACTGTGATTCAAACAACATTAACAGAAATTCGAGGCTGGAGCCACCGCCAGGAAGCGCCGGCGCAAACAACGGTTTTTTTTGCAGTGTTGCTGGTGGCAAGTCTACCGACTGCGCCTTTTTTGCTGTCGATCAGCATGTGGGGGTTGGTATTTGTGGCATTTTGGGCAGCCCTTCGAGCGCAGCAGGGTACAGAACGGGGTTTTCACCTGGGCTGGGCGCTTGTTGTTTTTTCTTTCAAAAAAATGTTCAGCCAGCGGATTTATACTGTTTGGCTGCTGTTATTGCTGGTGCCGTTGCTGAGTGGATTATGGTCGGAAGACCAGGGGTACTGGTTGGAGCGGGTGCGGGTGCGTCTGCCATTTTTGGTTTTACCCTGGGCTTTTGCCAATTTTCCCGCACTCAGCAGACGCCAGATCCAGTTGGTTTTATATTTTCTGGTGGCCTGGATGGCGGTATTGTGCATGGGCGTTGGCATCAATTTTTTATTAGATCATACGGCCATTTTGGAAGCCATGCAGCAGGGCCGGCCGATGCCGGTTCCTCGCAACCATATCCGGTTCAGCCTGTTGTTGGCCACTGCGGGGGTGGCTGGCGGTTGGTTGTGGCACGAGCGGTTTGTTTGGCGCTATGCCTGGGAGCGCAAAGTGCTGCCGGGCGTCGTGTTGTTTCTGTTTGTTTTTGCGCATGTGCTTTCGGTACGCAGCGGTTTGCTGGCTTTGTATGTGGTCTTGTTTTTTTCGATGTTATATTTTGTATGGCATACCCGGCGCTGGAAATTGACTTTGCTGGCTTTGGCGCTGTTGGTACTCATCCCCTGGATGGCTGTAAAAACCCTGCCGAGTCTGGCACAAAAAATTGCTTACACGAAATATGATTTGGAGCAATACCTGAATAATACAGGGGAAAATTACTCCGATTCCGAACGCCTGATTTCACTAAAAACCGGCTGGCTGATTTGGAAGGAAAACCCCTGGCTCGGCGCCGGCGCCGGCGATCTGCGCCAGGAAACAAAGCGCCAGGTAACGATACATTTCCCCAAATATGTTCAAACTCCGAAACTGCCACACAACCAGTTTGTTTATATCCTCGCAGGTACTGGCTTAGCCGGATTACTGCTGAGCATGTTCGCCTTTTTATACCCCGTATTTGCGGGCCGCCTTTTTTAAAAAGTGACAGCATTGCCGCGCGCATTGCCTGCAGCCTGCAACATGCCGGGTCCACTGGCATTGTGCTGGAAGTGGGGCCGGGCACGGGCATGCTCAGCCGCCAGTTGCTTGCACTGAACGCCGACTACGCCCTTTATGCCGTGGAAGCCGACGCGGATATGGTGGCGCATTTAGAAAAAGAGCTGCCTGAATTGAAGGAACGCCTGATCGCGCAGGATTTTTTGGATTTTAACCCCGAAAAATATTTCGAGGGAAAGTCTTTTTCCCTGATTGGTAATTTCCCGTACAATATCAGCACACAGATTTTTTTTAAAATGCTGGACTACCGGCGCCAAATCCCCGAAATGGTAGGCATGTTCCAAAAAGAAGTGGCCGATCGGGTTGTGTCGCCGCCGGGCAGTAAAGTGTACGGTATTACCAGCGTGTTTATGCAGGCATTTTACGAAATGGAGTATCTGTTTACGGTCGAACCTTCGGCTTTCAATCCGCCGCCCAAGGTGATGTCTTCCGTTATCCGGCTGACCCGCAAGGAAAAATTAGAGCTGGATTGTGACGAAAAACTGTTTCGCCAAATCGTCAAAACGGCTTTTAACCAGCGTCGGAAAATGCTGCGCAACACCCTCAAACCTTTTTTTCCGGCAGAAGTCCTGATGGACGACCCCTATTTCGAAAATCGCCCGGAGCGCTTAGGCTGGGAGGAGTTTGTCGAACTGGCCAAAAGAGTTGGCGGCGGATAGAAATTGGATATTGGGATATTGGATATTGGGATATTGGATATTGGGATATTAGATATTGGATATTATCCACCATCCGAAATTATACGCAACCTTCTAACCCCATAGTCATCAACTTAAGAGATTTAGAGGGGATGTAGACTTTTCAAATTGAATTTTTCAAATCAAACTTTTGACGTAACTATTTACCACATAGACCACAATAGGGTTTTCACATAGACCACATAGAACCTGAGCAGTAAATAACCCTATGTGGTCTATGTGAAAATATCATCTATGTGGTAAATAGTTTTGACATCTATGCCGGAAAATTTGCCTTTTGTCAATCATTGAAATTGATGTCTATCAAACCAAATTCAATATCGCCTTTTGAGTCAAGTTGGGATGCCACCGTCTCTAATGCACATCAAAATTTGATTTACAGCCTTATATTTGAAAAGGTTTGTTTTGCCCCGTAAACGTGGCAAAGTAGTATTAAGTTGATGGCTATGCCTTCTAACCCGCTAACCAGAAACATTCAAACCTCATCGATGTAACACAATACGTCGCAACGCAATATCCTGGCCGATTGTCAGGCGGAGCAGGTAGGTGCCGTTGGGCTGACCAGACAAGTCAAAACTGTGGTTGAACTGTTGGTGTTTGCCGGTGTTGATCGTTTGTACAACCTGGCCGAGTGTATTCAATATTTCAATACGCACATCGGCGGCGGCGATTAGCTCAAGGTTCAGTAGCAAGGCGCCGGATGTCGGGTTGGGACTGATGTCCAATGTTTTCACTAAAAATGGATCGTTCAGTCCTGATGTTTCTAATGTATAACTGGCCGTGAACGGCGCCACACAGCCGCTGGGGTCGGTGATCGTTACCAGGTAGCTGCCGGCAGCCAGCCCGGTGATATGCTGGGTACTGGCAGTGAAGCCATTTGGGCCGCTCCAGGTATAGCTGAGGGCGGAAGGGTTGCCGGGTGGATCGGCTAAACCCCCGGTAACGGTCAGGTTAATGGAGCCGTCGTTACCGCTGGAGGGGTGGCTGATTGTTGGCATTGCCGAGAGTGCGGCGAGGTTAGGCACAAAAGAGATTGGTAAAGACGGGCCATTGACAAAACATCCGCCGCCTGGGTCTACGTTGGTCGAACGTTCCGTTGCTGCCGGGTTGATGAGTACGCCGCCGGCGACTACTGAGGCCGTGAGGTAATATTGGCCGGGTTGAAGGCCGGAACCATTGTTGACAGCACTGACAACATTTATAATCGGGCTGACCAAACTGCTCGCAACATCCGGAATGACGCCCGGCCAGGTGTTAGCAGGAATGGGGGCGGTCGTGATGGACCAAACCATGCCGTAAACCGGGCCAAAATTTGGAATAACAAACGAACCCGGGTCAATTTCAATGATTTGATTCAGGTTTTGACCAAAACAAACGACGCCATTGTTGAATACGGAATAAGCGCCAACAGCGGCGCTGGCACAGGTTATGGTTGGCAGCAGGGTTATTTGAATACAGAATTCACCCGTAGCGATCAAAGTGTCGACTGCAAATCCGTCAATCAGCATATAGTAATTCTGGCCGTTTGTGGTTTCCAGGTCGAGGCCGGCGCGATAGTCCGGATCGCCGTTGAGGTGCAGGTCGTCATTGCAGATGATTGGGCTTAAATCAGCGCAATGATCGCCGGTAAAAATCAGCATTTGGGTGTCGCCATCATCGATGTAGTTGCTGGCATTGCAGGGTACCGTTTCGATATGATAAGTGTTGCCGTCGCCGATAAAAGTATACCATAAGGAGTTGTTCACCACGTCGTTGGGAGTGTTGTTGACATCCTCGTTCCAGCAGGTTACGGCGGGGTCGGTTGGCGCGGCGGTGGCGGCGGTGTTGTCGTAAAGGCCGGTTGTTTGCGGAATTCCGGGGGCCTGACCGAAATACAAGGCCAGGTCAACAGCGCCTTCGCAATCGTCAACTTGATACACAACCGGCGGTAATTCAACATATTCGACGTCATCCACGTAGAAGATGCTGAGCGCGTTGGCGCCCCGGAAATTGACAGCGCCCAGCTGCGCAAATAAGGTTTTTTAGCGATAAAAGTATCGGCGATGTAGAAGGTCGAAATGTTGTTGTCGAGGTCGAAAATATGCCGGCATTCTATCCAGGAATCATACTTGTAGTTGAAGCTTTGCCAACTGCACTGTATTTGCGCCATCCATAATACGCCCCTTGTTATCAGGTTCAAAAACACCGAGAAATTCCGGTTGCCGGCGCCGTTATTTCCGATTGGAATACTATCCTGCATGTTGTAATGGCCGTTTTTGCCTGCGGGGATGTACATTTTCCATTTTAGTTCGTAATGGCCGCTGGTTTTGTTTCCGAGGTCCAGGAGTAAATTTTGCGGGCCGCCGGCGGTATCGGTACTGCTGATTTTCAGTGCATTTGCCATACTGCTGGCTTGTTCTGTACTGACGATCCCGTCTTCATCGCCGCCTTCGATACCGCTCCATGTAGTCCACCAATTTGCTTGCGGACCCACTTTTATGAAGGTCAGGTAGCTGTCCAGATTATCACAGGTAATGGCCATTGGGTTCAGGTCGCAGGGTACCGGCCCGGGTATATTGAACAGCGCGAGATCGTCCACTTTCCAGTGGTATTCCCAGTCGCCTGCCCAGCGGAACCGGAGCCAAACCTGGGCCTGATTGTTGGCCTCCGGGATCGCCAGTTCAATGTTTCCGGATACGACTTCGCCGTTTTGAACATTTGCAAATACCTCGTGATCGGTAAAGTTGGTTCCGTCGGTGCTCACGCCCACGTATGCTTTTGCCGCTTCATTTGCCTCGGCATATTGGGTATAAAAACGCAAACGCACGTTGTTTTGGCCGGAACAATCAACGGGATTGCCGGCACCGGTGAGGGTTACATTATGCGGGTTGTTTCCTCCATTTGCATCGGAGTTGAAGTAAAAATATCCGTCGGTAACCGTAGGGGAATTAAAAGCCTGAATATCGACTCGCGTGTCGTTTGTTCATAAGAAGTTGTATGATTAGCGCTGAATCAGGATCAAACGCTGCAGGTTTTCAGTTCCGAAGGCCAAATGCAGCCAGTAAATGCCTTCAGGGTAGTTGCTCAGGTCGAGTTTGCGGTGCAGGGTTTGTGTTTTGCCGCCGTCAAATTTTTCTAAGGTTTGTCCGAGCGAGTTTTGCAATACGTAGTGCAACGCAGCGCCGGTGTTCAGCTCCAGATCAAGTTGTAGGATGCCAGTACTTGGGTTTGGGCGGAGTTCAAGTTGTTTTAAATTGGAAATATCCGGGCTGCCCACAGTTTGTTCGATTGTATCGCCGGTACTCCACAGCAATTGGTACTGGGCCGGGTTGTTGATGACGGCACCGGAGCCGCCGCCCAAAAGGAGTTCGATAGCGCCATTGCCGCCCGGCGGTACCTGTTCATTGGTGATGGTGGCCGAAGCGGTAAGCGGCGTAAGTTCAGGCAGCAGGGCAAGTTGTTTTGAAGGCCCGATAAAATAACATCCGCCGGCAGGGTTCACGTTGGAAACCGTTGCCGGATCGGCCGGGTTGAGCAAATTGCCTCCGCCTAACACAACGGGCGTCAGGAAATACAGGCCGTGGGCCAAAACACTGGCATCGTTTAACAAGTCGGGCAGGTTGATATCCGTTGAAAATGGTGTGCTGACCAAACCGGGGATTGCGCCCGGCCAGCTGTTGGCGGGTATGGGAGCGGCGCTGAAACACCAGGCCATCCCACGCAGCGGCCCAAGGTTGGGCAGTACAAACGAACTGCTGTCAATGCTCAGGATATCCAGCAGGTTTTCGCCTACGCACAAGGCGCCGTTGTGCGCGAGTTCAAAAGTACCGATTTGCCCCTCGGAGCAAGGCGCCGAAAGTTCGAGATCGTCTATTTTCCAATGGTATTCGTAGCTGCCAATCCACCGGAACCGGAGCCACACTTGCGGCTGATTGTCGGCTTCATCAAGGTCCACTTCCACCCAGTCGTTGTACGGGAGGTTTGCCTGAAGCCCTGCAAACAGGTTTTTGTACACAAAATTGTCCCCATCGGTGCTGATGCCAACTTGTGCAAGGGTACCTGCCGGGTTAAAATAGATATACTGCGAGAAGAAGCGCAGCCGAACATCGGCTTTGCCAGAGCAGTCGACGGGGTTGCCAGTTCCGGTCAGCCACACATCGTGCGGCACCTGCCCGTTGTTGTCGGAGTCAAAGTAAAAATAGCCATCGTTGGCGGTGGGCGCGTTGAATGTTGGCAGCTCGGGGTCCTGATAACCGGCGTTGGGGTCGTTTGTCCAGGTCCAAATTGCTGCGCCGTTATTGCTGCCGCCGTGGAACCAGTTGCTGGTGGCGAGGTTTTCGTCGTTAAAAGATTCAGACCAAAACTGTGCATGCGCAGCGGGTAAAAAAAGCGAAATGAGCGCCGCGGTCAGCGCAACCGGTAAAACAAAACGGGTCATAGCGGGAGGATCAGATTCAAGATGTAAACAAAATTTATGACGGTAGCCGGGCAGTGCCCGAGTTCCTTGGGTAGTAAATACCCTGCTAGTGTAAAGAAAAAACAAAGATGGAAAAGAATGGCTGGAAAAGCGGGGTAGGGGCGCTAATAATGAGCAAATACCATAAAAAAACGTGAGCCAACCCTGCAGTGGGTTGACTCACGTTTGTAAGCGAGTGATTGAAAAGTACGCTTAGTTTGAAGTCTTCAGCGCGCGTGGAACTTCAATAGACGCGATAGGAATAGCGCTGTTATTGGTGATGAGGACACCTTCTTGCAGGTCAATGTCCCGTACCCGGATCGTATCGGCTAAGTTCATGTTGGAAATATCAACGACTACGGAATCAACAAGTTTTTCCGGAGTGGTGGTGATGTTGATTTTGCGCAGTGTGGTCAGGAACTTGCCGCCGGCTCTTACACCAGGAGCAGTGCCGCGAAAACGCAGGGGTACAGCGGCTTTGACTTTTACGCCCGGCACTAATTCCAGGAAGTCAAGATGTACCACGGTTTCAGTAACCGGGTGAAATTGAATATCTTTCAGGATGCACTTGTGCTTGGCGCCGTTGAGTTCGATTTCGACTAATTTGAACTTTGGCGTATAAACCAAATGGCGAAAATCGGCAGCTTGCAGGCTGAATTGAACTGCTTCGCCGCCACCGCTTTTGTACATGATAGCCGGGGTTAAACCCTCGTGGCGAACTTTTTTTGCTGCTTGTTTGCCGGATTCTGCTTTCGGCTGTGCTTTTAAAGCTATGGTTTCCATTGTATTCCAGTACTAATTTATATCTATTGCGAAAAAGGCCCGCAAAGGTAGGAAATCAGTCTGGGAATTTCCAATGGCGTTCAAAAAAAGTTTCTGAAAGTTGGGTCTTATGAGACGGGTTTGCCATTTTGAATCCGGTTAAACAGTTCGACCGTAGGTTCGGAAGGCTTCAGGTTCAATTCTTCTTGCAGTGCTTTTTTGCATTTAAAATATTGCAGGTGTGCTAAATCAGGCTGGCCCAGGAGGTAGTAGCTGCGCATTAGTTTGCGGTGAACTTCTTCGAGACAGATATCTTCCCGGAGCATTTTTTTACCGATGTTGATGCAGGTGTCGTATTCCATCAGGCCGAAAAAGTGGATGCCTAATTTATTGAGGATGTATAAATAAATTTCCTTCAGGTTGTCTCTTTCGTATTCGCACCAATTTTCGAGTCGAAGATTAGACAGGAATTCATCTTTGTAATAGTCTACTGCGTTGTTATAGGCAGATATTGCTGCAGCCAGGCCATGTTCAGATTCGATGGCATTGCCTGCTTTCCAGTGGTAGATGAATTTTTCGGTATCGGTAATGACCTTCATTTCCGGGTTAATGCCATAGCTTTGGTTGTCAAACACGATGACGTCCTGGTTGGGAAACGATTCCATCAGATTTTTCCGAAGGCTGCAAATGGCTACGTTCAGGGAGTTTTTAGCGCAGGAGGGAGAAATGTCACACCAAAATTTCTCCATGAGAATTTCCCTGTGGGTAAGTCGGTGGTGATGAAAAAGCAGGTAAGCGAGCACCGTGGTATTTTTGGTTCCCCTGATATGCGGCTTCGGTTTCTCCCGAACCTCAATGTTTAAATTGCCAAAAAACTGCACACTCATATCGTAGTTTCGATCTGTCTCTAATTTTGTGTTTGGCAAGTGCAGATACGGGTGTGGATTTTTCGGCCATACCTCCTCCGCTCCATACTCTTCGTGCTCATTGTCGGGTTCTGACAAAGCAGACATCAGGGATTGCGCATGTTGTTGGAAATTGTAAAACCAGTTTCCAATCTTTTCGAATGTGCCAATTTTTTTATTCTTTTTTACGACTTGCAAAATGGCATGTCTGAATTCATCTACGTCTAATGGTAGCGTGAATAATCTGGATACTTTAAACCGCAGGGCGGCCATCAGAAATGCTTTTGAAGGGTCTTCTACGATCAAAAACAAGGGCAAATTCGGAAACCTGGTTTTTACCTCCTCCAGTCGGGCAATACCTTGTTCTTCTTTTGACGAATCGCAAATGATTACCAGGTCTGGTTGCTGGTCGAGGGTTTTGTTTTCGATGGACTGACTGGAGGAGAGCAAAGTGACAATTGAAAAATCGTCTTTTAAAGCTTCGGCATATTGTCTTTCCTCGTGGTGGGAATAGAAAAAATTACGTGGGGGCTTTCATTGTGTTTGGGAGTTTAGCCGGAGCGAAGTAGTTTTTTAAAATTTACTTCATCACCGGAAGGCGGTTGAAATTATGTTGTATCAGATTACATAAGTCATTTTGTTGTTGAAGTTGTTTGGAAAATACTTCGTAGGGAAAAGGAAACTATTTACCACATAGGCCACAATAGGGTTTTCACATAGACCACATAAGACCTGAGCAGTAAACAACCCTATGTGGTCTATATGAAAGTATCTATGTGCATCTATGTGGTAAATAGATACATAATTAGACAGAAATACAGTTTCCCTGAAAAATGTTTCACAGCAATGACGGGTCTATTAACCCCTGATTTGCATGATTAAAAAATGTTCAGGACTGCCGGACATAATTACCCTGACGAATTGCTTGGTGTACAAAAACACAGATAATCGCTGAAGATTAAATCGGGTAAAAGGCTGAATTTGGATGGAACTGGTTTTGGGCTGCTGCAGCAATCAGGCTGACATCTGGTTCAAAGTGGCAATTACAAGCCATAGTTGGCAGCTGAAGGCATTTTGATTAATTCTAATAAAACACTAAGGTAATCTTTTGTCGGTTAAATGACAATTAATCGCTACATGAACCGCACTTAATTTTTAATTAACCGCGCCAAGCGCCAGCAATTATCGATTGATAAAATTTTTGACTTTTTTAAAAATCAAAAAAGTAGGGCTTCCCGGCAGGAAGCCCTACAGTAAAAACTGCGAAGTTCAAAATGAACTTTGAAGTCTAAGTTGCTGATACTTCTATAACCCCCATCTCTTCTATGGCGTGCCAGGCTGTAAAAGTAGGTGCGGCTGGAGCGTCAACAAGCTTAACGGAAGATGTAAGCTTATAAGCGCCCTCTGTACCCACGCCGAAATTGGCGCCTATGGGAACCACTATGGAGTAGGCGTTAGCAGCAGCTGCTACCAGAGCTGTTGGCAAAACAGAGGTTATGGTTGCCGGATCCACGCCAGGTCCCATTTTCTCAAAATAGACTTTGACTATAAACGCCCATCCAGCCGCCGCGAAAGGGGCCAGGATTAAAGCATTTCCAGTAACTTGGAAATCTATTTGAAGGCTAATGGCATCGCCCTCATGAATGATATCGACTGCCTGAAATGGGACGCCTTCTACTAATGTTCCGGTCATCGTTAATGGGTCCACATCGAAGATGGCTGCTCCCAGGTGATTTTCTACTTTCTAAGACATAATATTTATAGTTTTCGCAAGCCTGATATGCTATAGGTTCTCAATAAATAACATGTCAAGCCTGCTGGTTTAGAAAAATTTATTTATTTCAATAATCAAGAACCTGCAACAAAAGTCCGATCACCCAATTAAGGCCCGATTAATGAACCGGCTATTGAACATTAATTTTCTATAAAACTTGTAAACATTTTTTCCTGACCACAAGGAGAACCGGAGGTGTTGTAAAAAACTTTCAGATTGCCGCTTAATCGAGGTTTAATTTCTATTTAATTGCCTGCACGGTATAAGTTAATTGCGAATTTATTGCTGTGTCTGATCTTTATCACTCGATTTATTGCACTCAAATCAGGCATAAACTCAAGTGATTATGAAAAATTCCAACAACCCGTTTTCCGGCGATTCGTCTTCCCGTTTTGGCTTTGAAATAATATTCAAAGAAGACGAGAAATATTACCTCCAGTTCAATGATACAGCGGGCGAACCGCTGCTTTTCGGCAAAGGTTACAGCTCGGAAAAAAGCTGTTCGGATGGTATCCAGGCTATTATTCGCGCTGCGGGTTCTGATGAGCAGTACGATTTACAGGAAACTAAAAAAGGGAAGTACTTTTTTATTCTGAAGTCGGGCAACCACAAGGAAATCGGCCGGAGCCGAACCTTTGACCGCCTGGAAGAACTGGAAGTGCAAATGGAACTTTTAAAAAGTATAAATGAATCCGTCCCGCAATACGGATTGGTGGATGATACGCCTGAAATTGAAACACAGGTTGAAGTCCCCGAAGAAAAAGCGGCACGTTCCCCAATGGAATCAAAAGAAAAAATTCCTGAAGAAAACTCCAAGACGGTCGAAAGCCCGGCAGTCGTTGAAACAAAACCTGCCCAGCCGGAAGAAGCCGAAAAAATGCCCAGGTATAAATTTTCAATCATTTATTACCCGGATTCGCAAGTCTGGATGCTCAAAAATGATTTCTCCGACGAATCAATAAAATTAAAAACCTGCGACGGCCAACAAATCGAAACTTTCCTGAAATCCCAACTCCCACCAGAACAACAGGCAACCCCGCCTGCCCCTGCGAAACCGGAAGCCCCTGCAAAGCCGGCGGCCGCTCCCCAAGCCCTGAAACCCGCCCTGGAAGAACTGGAACTTATCCTGCGAAACAACCAGGGCAAACAGATCGACGGATTTGCGAAAATTGGCAGTATCGGCAAAGTTGAACTTAGTCCCAAAATAGCGGCCGGGGATCAAGACCAGACTTTTGACGCCAAGGTAATGGCCAAATCCCTGAGCGATAACCAAACCGTATTGATCGGGGTAGCCTACAAACAAAATCTGGTGGACGGCAGGTTGGAAATTCCTGTTTATGGCAGTAATAGTTTGAAACAAGGGCTGTATCGATTTACTGTTGATATCAATCAGACAGAACCGCATGGGTCAGCAGCAAGCTCTCTGGAAGCCAGTTGGTCATGCTGAATTAACATCCCCAACAGGCTTGAACTATTCCGGATTTTAGCAAGACTATTCAAATAATCGCGTATAGAAATAGCTGACGAAATTTACCACAGGATAAACAACCCTGCCGTTGAATCAATAGATTTGGATACCGCTGTTCCGCACAGGCACTTTTGCGTCAACAAACGGAAAGAAATATTTCAATCCGTTGCCAAACCAAACCTGTACAATCTATTTAAACGGTACCAACACTATGAAACGATTTGTCCTGATCCCCCTGCTCCTGCTTTTTATCAGCAATTTTATCCACGCACAAAACTTTAATTTTGGCGTAAAAGCCGGCGCGCAAATGGTCAATATCACCCGTTTGAACGACGGTAAAACACCCTGCTCTACCATGCCGGCGGTTTTTTGGAAATCCCATTAGCGCAGCGCCTGCAAGTACAGGCCGAAGCCCTGTTTTCTGCCCAAGGGGTCGATGATTCCGAATCAGACGATCTTAAACAGCGGAATGTTTACCTGCAAGTGCCGCTCAGCGCCAAATTCCAGGTATGGAACCGCCTGAGTGTTCATGCCGGCGCACAATTCGGCATGTTGCTGAGCGCAAAATGAAATGCAAGGATGGCGACACAAAGGAATCTTTTGATAACAAAGAAGATTTCAAAAAGGCCGATTTTGGCCTCCTGGCTGGCGCCGAATATTTGCTCACCAAACGTATTGGCGTCGGCGCCCGTGTCAATTGGGGATTAGTCAAAGTGTTTACAGACTGGGACAAATCCCGTCAGCGCGTCTACCAGGTTTTTGTATCCTACCGTTTTAACGCAAGTGAATTTTAAGTAAATAGTTTATTGTTTTTTTGAAAATGCCCGCAGATCAAGCAGGATTTGGAACCCCTGTGCGATCTGCGGGATTTTGATAAACAGCCGCAACTTGCTCATTTCAGCCTAAAATCCTAATTTTAGGCGCCTTGCCAAATTAATCAGCACAGGCGCCTTTTTATGCTCAAAGCACTGATTGTAGATGACGAAGAAAAAGCACGGGATATTTTGCTTTTTCATATCGAAAATTCCATTCCGGAAATCACACACATTCAAACAGCCGCCAGTGTGCCGGAAGCGCTGCATTGTGTAAAAATCCTTTCATCCGGATTTGTTGTTCCTCGACATTGTGATGCCCCAACAAGATGGCTTTGATCTGCTGAATGCACTGAATGACTGGGATTTCGACGTGATCTTCACCACCGCCCACGATCAATTTGCCATTCAAGCCATCCGCTTCAGCGCACTCGATTATTTGTTAAAACCCATTGATCCCGATGAACTGCGCGCTGCCGTAAACCGCCACCAGCAAAGTCGCAAAGACCGGCCGAAACAACGCGAACTTTACCGCAACTTCGTAGACAACCTCCGCGCGCCGCAAGAAAACGAATTCAAACTGGCCATTCCAACTTCCGATGGCACGTATTTTTCAAAACACTGGAAATTATCCGTTGCCAGGCCGACCGCAACTACACCGTATTTCACCTCACCGGCCAACGCCGTTTTATTTCCTCCAAAACCCTCGGCGACTACGAAACCCTGCTCCACCGACAAGGCTTTTTGCGCGTGCACAAATCGCATTTGGTCAACCTGGATTTTATAGACAATTTTTTAGGCAAAGACTTTATCCGATTGCACGACAAAACCGAGATCGAAGTGGCGCGCCGCCGGAAAGATGAAGTGAAATCCGCCCTTCAAGGCAAGGGGAAAATCTAAACTGATATGGCCTTTCGCACCACTTCCTGTTGCTTGCTGGTACTGCTGTGTACCTGCTTTCTTGGAGCGCAAGGGCTTCCTTTTCAGCGAATTGTACTCACCAAAGTCGCCGAAACGCCACTTAACGGAATAACCAGTATCGCGGAGGACGAACGCGGTTTCCTGTGGCTCGGCGGGGTATCCGGTTTGTACAAATACGACGGCACATCCATTGATGTTTTCACCAACCGCCCGAACGACTCCAGCTCAATCGTTTCAGGTCCGTACACCCAAATTTTAAAAGCCGGCAAAAAGAAGCCCTGTGGATCGGCAGCAGCACCAGCGGAATCAGTTTTCTTGATTTACGGACCGAACGCGCGCGTAACTATGCCGCTGACCCAACAGATTCCAGCGCGCTGATCGACAATAATATCGCCGGGTTTTATGAAGACACCCGCAGGCGGTTTGTGGGTAGGCACCAATAAATTCACTGCATCACTTACACCCTTAGGGGGCAGCAGCAGAAATTTCGCCGCTTTCAACCGAGCCCGCCCGCAGGAGTAAGGTTTGACAAAACCACAGCCGGTCCTCTGGGCGAAATCGTGCCCGACCGCCACAACCCTCGATTTGCTGTGGGTAGGCTCCCGGTTTGGCGTTTACCGTTTTAATAAAAAAATGGCGCGTTTACCCTCTTTCCGTTTGATCAAAACGTCGTGTTTTGGTACCAGCCGGTCAACCTGCAACTCTTCATGGATCCTTCCGGCGCACTTTGGTGTGGCAGCCCGCAACCGGTTTGTGCCGCCTCGACCCCACCAGCGGAAAGTGGAATGTTTTTAAAAAGAAAATTCAAACGCAGGGGTACTCCTGGCAAATACCATCCAGGATATTTGTGCGCTGGACTAGAGCATCTCCTGGTGCTGACCAGGTTGGAAGATGCCTGGAAAGTGAATTGAAAACACTGGAAGTGGAAGACCTCAACCTGGCCGTCCGCCAACCCAGTGGAATACCCTATTATTTTTTCTACGCCCAAGCTTCAAAAAACGGTGATTTTTGGCTGGCTTATCAATTGGGCCTGGTCCACCTGGCCAAACAAGGGGAGGGTTGGGGCTTCCAGTATTTTCCCGATTTCGATCCGCAATTGGATAAAAATAACTGGCAACGCGCGTATGCCTTGTCGCCCGACCGGCAATCGCTGTACATCGGTACCCTCCGTGGAAACGGTTTATTGGTTTATCATTTAAAACGGGAAAATCAGCAGCTATGCCTACGCCAAACCCCAAGGCCCGGAGGCCTCGGACGTATTCATGGACGCTTTGTTTTGAACCTTCCGGCCGTTGTTGGATCGGTTCAGATACGGGCCTGTTGTACCTCAACCCTGGCGACCGTCAAATACAACGTTTTACCAGCGCCGGGCCAGAATTTGACAGTTTGAACAACGCACAAATCTCTGCCCTGGCTTTGCAGGGCCAGGTGGTGTGGATTGGCGCCAAAGGCCGGGGCTTGTTTCGGCTGGACTTGGTATCCAAACGTATTCAACGTATTCAAAAAGGCAATTTAAGTGCCGGCAGCACGATCAATTGTTTATTGGCCGATACAAACGGCCGGCTATGGGCCGGACATGATTTAGGTTGACGGCGCTCGAAACAACAACAGGGGAAATCTGGAATTTTAACCGCCAAACCGCTCCACCAGCCGGCCTGACCAACGATGTGGTGACCAGTCTGGCGCTCGATTCAGTGGGACATTTGTGGGTATCGACCCTGGGTGGCGGCATTTTACGGCTGCGCAATGCCGACCCTGTTCAGCCCTGGTTCGATGCCTATTTCAACAATGAGGCGCCGGGCGGAAACTTAGTGTATGAGTTTGTGCTCTGCGACCGGGGCCAGCTGTGGTTGGGCGTTCAAAGTGGATTGGCAGTTTTGGACACGGCAACCGGGGCATTTATAAACCACGACCACAGGACGGGATGTTTGCCAAAATTGGCGCGATGATCCGATTGCCGGATGGCCGCATTGTCAGTGGTGCGCACAAGGGTTTTCGTGTTCCATCCGGATTCGATCCTGCACAGTCTCCGCGGCGCCCGTGCCCTATCTGAAACATTTCAAGGTGTTTGATAAAGATGTTGCCCTGCCCTTGCAGATTGATCGTATGCCGGAGATTAGCCTGGCACATAATCAAAACCATTTTTCCTTCGAACTTGGCGCGCTCCATTTTGGTGAAAATGCGCGTACCAAATTTGCCTACCAACTGGAAGGTTACGACCAGGACTGGGTGTACAGCGATTCCCGCAACTACGTCAGCTATACTAATTTGCCTGCCGGCGAATACACCCTTCGGGTAAAAGCCGCCAACAAACACGGCGTTTGGTCGGAGCAGGAAAAAACGATCCGGATTGTGATTCAACCGCCCTATTGGCAAACCTGGTGGTTTCGGTTGCTTGTGTTTCTGACCTTGTGCGCACTTGGTGTGCTCGTTTTTCAGGCCTGGCGGCAACGGCGGCGCGTTTTGCAGGCGCAGGAAGCAGTGGATTATTTCGCCAATGCCGATTACCAAAACGCCAGCGTGCGCGATATTTTATGGGATGTTTCGCATTGAAGTGTATGGCCCGTTTGGGCCTGGAAGATTGTGTCATTTACATGCTGGATGAAGCGGGTGACTTTCTGGTGCAGGAAGCCGCTTATGGTTCGAAAGGCCCTGAATTGTACCAATTAAAAGACCCTTTGCGCATCCCGCTCGGGCAGGGGATTGTTGGTTCGGCAGCATTGAAAGGCCAGGTTGAACTGGTGCCTGATACCCGGTTGGACCGACGCTATATCGTAGACGATACGCCCCGGCTTTCTGAACTGGCCGTACCGATCCTGCACGACGGCCGGGTAATCGGGGTGATCGATTCCGAACATTCCAGGCGCGGTTTTTTCAGCGATTACCATGTTCAGGTTTTAAAAACCATCGCTTCGCTTTGCTCAGATAAAATTGCGCATGCCCGCACGGAAGAAATTGTACTGGAAAAAGAACGCCAATTGCGCGAACTCAACCGCAACCTTGCCGAATCGCAACTGACCGCCCTGCGCGCGCAGATGAACCCGCATTTCCTGTTCAATTGCCTGAACTCCATCAACTGGTACATCATTAAAAACCAGCCGACGGAAGCCTCCCGGTATATTGCCAAATTTTCGCGTCTGGTACGCCGTATTCTCGAACATTCTGAAAACCGGCTCATTCCCTGGCTCAGGAACTGGAAGCCCTGCAACTTTACCTCGACATGGAAGCGATGCGTTTTGACCAGCGTTTCGAATACCGGATCGAACTGGCGTCAGGCATCGACCCCGATGAACTCATGGTGCCGCCGCTCATTTTTCAACCTTTATTGAAAATGCAATCTGGCATGGCCTGATGCCCAAAAAAAGAAGCCGGCCAGCCCGCATCCAACTCCGGCAGGAAGGCGCCGGCATCATTTGTGTGATCGAAGACAACGGCATTGGACGGGCCGCCGCTGCCGCTGCAAGCAGTACACAACAATCCAGAAAACGGCAATCGCAAGGGCTGAAAAATAACGGAGGCCCGCATCCGGCAACACAACCAGCAAGACAACGGAGTATCACCGGTTCAATTCACCGATTTGTACGATGCAGCGGGTTTGGCGGCCGGAACAAGGGTGGAAGTGACGGTGTGCTGGGACCCACACTACTAGACATTTTTAAACACATAGTCACATAGGCCACATAGGTTTTTGATTTTCAGGTATTTAAAACCTATGTGTCCTATATGCCTATGTGTTTAGAAGCTATTTACTCCACCACGCCATCTATCCAACTCGGGTTGTAAGCAATAAAATAACCCAAAGCGCCGCCTTGCCAATTGCTGATCGGATTACCAGGCGCCACATTGTCATCTCCGAAAAAATCGGCGCCAGGGTTTTGTAAAAATCGAAGGCCGCTTCGTCTATGCTGCGCAGTTCTATTTGCAGTTGATCGCCTTTTTTATACAGGTTGAATAAGTCCCACTTTGTTTGGTTCCCGTTGATATACTTGTCGTCGAAGTACTGTAATTCCTGCTCCAGGGAATCATTGGAACTGACCATGATGCGATAGAAATTGTGTTCGTCAGCCCGGTCCGTGAAGTGCAAAAATACTTCCTGGGTTTTTTCGTCTTCTCCCGGCAAATTAATTTCCCGGTAACTCAAATGTTCTATTTCAGTGCGCTCTGGCAGCTCGCTGGAAGCAGTAAATGTTTCACCTGCATGAACGACCTGAAGCGTATAGGTTTTTCCGGCCACAGCATTTACCTGGGCAGCATACCTGCCGGCGCCGATAGCCGGGCAGGCTGATAGATTCCCGCTGTCGTCGGTCAACATGACGGTAGCATCATCAAAGAAAACGGTGGGCATATCGCTGAAATAACCTTTGGTTTGATAGACCCGCACCTCAAACAAATGTTCGCCTTCCTGCAAATTGGCTTCGATAACTGTTTTAGGGTCGGCGCTGTTCAGGTCGACATCTATGACTTTTTCGCAGGAAGCAAACAACAAGCCGAGTACAGCAAAAAAGAAAAACCGGGATATTGATTTGATAGACATTGTTATGTTTTTATAGTGTTTTTAAAATTTGAAATTCCAGGTAACGGAAGGCACCCAGCGGAAGAGCGCAATTTGTTTGGCTTCATTTTGTCCGGAGCCGTCTTCTTTTCTGAAAAATTGATGGAGTAGGCATTTTGACGACCGTAGGCATTGTACACCGAGAAATTCCAGGCTGGATTCAAAGTTTTTTCTTTTGCGCACGGTAATCGTAGTGCCGAGGTCGAGCCGATGGTAATTGGGGAAACGATAGCCATTACGCTCCGTGTAATAGGGGATGTTTTGGCCTTCAAACTGGTAACTGCCCGAGGGGAATGTCGCAGCATCGCCGGTGTTGAATACCAAACTGCGGAGAAATTCCAACGCGGCGTGATGGCGAACATTCCGACAAGCGACAGGTCATGGATACGGTCCTGCCGCGCCGAATAGCTGGCGACCTCGGTTAGCGCATCAAAATCGCGCAGGGTACGGGAAAGGGTGTAACTCACCCAGCCCCCTCAAGCGGCCCCGGTTTTTCCGCAGGAGTAGTTCCACGCCGTATGCTTCACCTTTTCCGTATACCAGTTCGGATTCCACGGTTTTATTAAAAAACAAATCTGCGCCGTTCCGGTAATCAATCAGATTATCCATCCGCTTGTAATAGGTTTCTATAGAAAACTCAAACGCATTGTCGGCGAAATTTCGAAAATACCCGAGGGCAATCTGGTCGGCAATTTGCGGTTCAATATTGTTCGTGCTCGGCATCCAGATATCCGTTGGGGTGCCGGTCGTTGAGTTAGACAACAGGTGCATGTATTGATAATTGCGGTTGAGCGAAGCTTTCAGGGAGCTGGTTTTGTTCCATTGAAACCGCATGGCTAAGCGCGGCTCCCAACCGCCGTATTGCTGGATGCTCTCCCAGTCCGCGTAGGTTTTTTCTTCGATGATTTCCCCGGCATCGTCGAAGGTGTAGGCCGTGCCAGCGCCCAGGTAATTGAACCAGGAATAGCGCATACCAATTTCGGCACTAAATTTCGGAGTGATCGTCCATGAATCTTGCAGGTAGGCGCTGCCTTCGAGTGCAAAACGATCGTCCAGCACCGTGGAGTTAAAGCTGCTGCCTGCTCCGGCGTCAATTTTTCCGGGTTTAAACCGGTGATAAATCATGTTTGCGCCAAATTTAACGGTATGGTTTTCATCCAAAAACCAGCCAAAATCCTGCTTGAAATTGAGGTCGCGAATACCTGAATTGATAGAAAGCGTAGACGTAGAATCGGCTTTCAGGAAAATATCGTACTTGTAGTTGCTGAAAATGGCCGAGGTATTTGAGAACAATTTTTCGCCATACAGGTGGTTCCAGCGGAGTGTGGCCGTAGCATTTCCCCAGCCGAAACCGAACAAGTCGCGGAGGCCAAAATCATCGCGTCCAAAGTAGCCGGATACAAACAAGCGGTCGCGTTCACTAAGTTGGTAATTGGCTTTGAGGTTGAAATCGTAAAAATACAGGTGGCTTTTGCGAATACTTTCTTCCTTCGAGAGTTTCAGAAACAGGTCGGCGTAAGTACGGCGCCCCGAGATCATAAAAGAACCTTTGTCCTGAACAATCGGCGCTTCAATAGTCAGTTTGGAAGCGATCAGCCCCAGGCCGCCCGAAACGCCCAGTTTTTTATTGTTGCCTTCTTTCATGCGGATATCCAGCACGGATGAAGCGCGACCGCCGAACTCAGCCGGCATATTGCCTTTGTACAGCGTCACGTCTTTGAGTGCGTCGGAATTGAACACCGAAAAGAAGCCCAACAGGTGGGAGGCGTTGTATACGGGCGCTTCATCGAGCAGGATCAGGTTGTGGTCGGCTGCGCCGCCGCGAACAAAAAAGCCGCTGGAGCCTTCGCCGGCAGATTGAACGCCGGGCAGCAGCTGGATGGTTTTCAGGATGTCGGGTTCGCCAAACAGTACCGGCACCGATTTGATGTCTTTGGGCGAAAGCCGGATCACGCTCATTTCGTTTTTCGAAATGTTTTGATCATCCCGCACCGCCTTGATTTCTACTTCAGCCAATTGTGCGTCGCTGGAGTACATCTGCAGGTTCAGGGTTTGGCTGCCTGTTGTCAGGTCAACCCGTTCCTCCAAAGCGGTAAAACCCATGTATTGCACCCGTAAGGTATAGTTGCCAGGCGGCAATGACAGGGCATAAAAACCATAAACATTGGAGCTGATACCCGTTCCGGGTAGCTCTTTGACGGAAACAGTGGCGCCGATCAGGTCTTCGCCATTTGCCGCGTCTTTGATGTTGCCGCTCACCGTATTTTTTTGTGCGTTGAGGCACAATGGCAGCATGCACAGGATCGTCCACAGCAGCTGCTGCAGGCAGTTGGTACTAGTCATTGTTTTAGAAGATTTTAAATTGGAAATGTACTATTGGTATATTGTAATCTATCCAATAGATTGAATGGTAGTGTTGTAAAATTCTATTTCAGGGTTTGATAGTTTTAAAACCAAAACAAGCACAAAACAAAACGTTGTCAATAAAATACCGATGAAAGGGACCCTGAACCAATATTTTTTAGATAACCACAGATAAAACCCAACGGTGAACAAATTGAAAACAGAAAAGAAAAAATCGTGCTGTATGATAGAAAAATAATTGACTGCAAGGTATATGTTGATGGTTCCGAAAAATATAGCGCCAAGGCTATGGCTGGCATTGAATCCGATCCAGGCTTTCCACATGGTTGTCTCTTTTGTAATTAAAGGGAAATCCCTTTTCATGTTTTCAGCAGTTTCAGGGTTGTGCGTTAAAAATTTATTTGTAAAAAAAGTGTACAGCAAATGAATGAGGCCAAGGGTCAACAAGATTAAACTTCCTGCAATAATTAAGTATTTAGGCATGGTCCTAGGTTTTGTAATATTTGAATTCGCCGTATCGTGCAATTGTTTGTCCGATATATTTCAATGCCTTATCGTAGGTTTCAATACCGTGTCCTACGCCGCTGAAAATTTTTATCTGGTTTAAGGTTTTAATTCGTTTTTGTGCGTTGGCTATAGTTTTCCGATGGGGAAACAACTTGTCTCCGGCGCCTACAAGCAAATAGGTTTTTACGGCAACTTCGGAAAGTTGTTTGTTCATGTAATACGGTTTTTGTGTATTGTCCTGATATCGGTTTAGCGCAAATAATTCGTAATCAACAAGCAGCTTTTCTGCAACCGGCGATATTGGTGACTGGGTTTTAAAAAATAGATTTATTTAAAAAAATAAGCACGTTTTTTTGGTCGGCCAAATAACAGGCAACAGGTTGTAGTATATGTTTTTTATTTTCAGTGAAAATTTTTGCAAACATCCCGGATTTAATAAAAAGAGCTTTAATTTTATTCGGCGCTACTATTCCCAGTTTCATACAAATCAAACCGCCAAACGAGGCGCCCGCGATAAATGTTTGCTCAAGCCCTAATTGATCTATAAGTTCTGCGGCCCAGTGGCCATAATCGAGGGATTTGATGTCGGGTGTTGCACCATCACTTAAATTGGGAAGTCCATTGGTTTCTACCAGAAATATCCGCAGTTGTTGTCCCAGGTGATCCAGGCCGCGGTCAAAATCCCAGAACAATGCACTGGTACGGGCGCCCGGAAAAATCACCAACGATTCGAGGCTCTTATCCTTAGTGTTCAGGCCCCAGATATGTGTTTTACCTAAAGAAGTTTGAATTTCAAACCTTTCGTAATGCCTGCCGTTATGCGCTTCGAGCGCGGCGACCCAGCGTTCAAACGAAGCTAAATCGCGGGTCGGGCTCTTAAAAAATGATTTTCGTACTACCTGCATATCAATTTTGAATCAACCTTTAATTTTACAATCAGGGGATATTAGTCCCGCTTGTAGTACAAAGGTGCAGGCGCCAGGCGGCGACGACCAAATCGGTTGATTCAACGGCAGTATGGTTTATCCAACGGTACGTGCAAGTACCAACAGGTTCTGAGAGCATGTTGGGAATTTTCCCGCCGGGGTCAAAACGGCCCTTTTTTCAGTCACGTAGCACCACTATGTTCCTTCAAAAACGAAAAAACGGACAAAAAAAACCTCGTTTTTGCCTCCGGCAGAAAAATCCCCAACACAGCACCTCGTACCTCGGCAATGATACCTCAAAACAGCAAAAATTTCACAAACCGAGAATGGCTGCGATATATGTGAAAGATGTAACAATTTCCTGCAATTGTGTAACACTAAACAAACGGATGCGGTTGACCTTTGTCCCTCAACCTATTCTTAATAAATAACTATGAAATATTTCAATAGCAGAACCATTTTATCTATCACAATAATTGCGCTAATAATATTATTATGCGAAATAAAGGTAGATGCTCAGAAAGCTGAGTTTGGTCTCCGGTTTATGCCGACATTTTCAAATTTTGATGTGAAAACATCAAGCGGTGGCACGGTAAGTGGAGAAGCAAACCTTGGCATGGGATTCGGCGCTTTACTTGGATTTAATTTCTCCGACCACGTAGGAATTCAGGGAGAAGTTATTTACAGTTCCGCCTCGCAAAAATATAAGGATGTGGATGTTGAACGAAAAGTACAATTAAGATACGTCAATATACCTTTATTACTATCGCTGAATACAAATAAATCCAAAGCGGTAAATTTAAATATTGTTGCAGGTCCTCAAATTGGCATAAATGTCGGAAGCAGCCTCAAAGTTTCCGGTGGTGACATTACGACTAACTCTAATGGGGTGCTTTCTATAAGAAAAGGCGATATCGGTTTTGCTTACGGTGCCGGTCTTGACTTCGGACTCAACCCTTCGCGCACCCTTCGTCTTGGTTTGGGATACCGGGGTGTAATCGGCATGTTCGATATTAGTGATAATAGCAATAATATTACTACTGACAGGTTTTATATTCTCGACCGGTCGCACATCAAGTCGCATGCGGCATATATTGGATTATCATTTTTGTTCTAACTTCATTTCAAAATCGAATACAATGCCATTAACATCTGTATTGATTGTACTGATAGTCGCCGGGATTGTGCTCTGGCTTATAAACAACTATATTCCGATGGATCAAAAAATAAAAAAGATACTCAATATAGTAGTGGTAATTGTTATTGTCCTTTGGCTCCTTCGGGTATTTGGGATTATGGATTCATTATCTGAATTTCAGAGTTTAGCAACGTTTCAGAAATAACTTTCTGGATTTGGGGTGCAGATTTTGAGTGCTGACAAGACGTCAAAACAGGCGTGTAGTGTACTACAAAACTGTTTTGGCAACGCCTACAGCGCTCAAAAATGCCGCCAAATTGAAAGTTATTTCCGACACGTTGCTTAGCATCGTTTCAGAAATCACACTACTGGACATCTTTGAAATTAACACATAGACACAGACAACCACGGACTCGCCTCCGGCTCGCAGCACAGATTGTGCTGATCTTATGGCCGATTCGAAAATTCGGGACAAGCGTAGAGAAAACATCTATGTGGTAAGTGACACGATGCAAAATAAAAATTCACGCCTCAGTATTCAATAATCAAACACATTCTACCTATGAAAATGCGCAGCCCTGTTTTCTAAAGTCGATTTTTTCGATCTACCGGAATTGTGCTTTTTTTCTATCTTTTTTTCAGTCATATGGTGTTGGCCCAACGCCCCGACAAGGCATTCGGAATTGGCTTTCAGGTCGGGAGCCCTACCGCCCTTGCGCTCCAGTTTTACAAAGCGAAAGGGATGAGCACCGATATACTGTTGGCTTACAACCTGAAAGACTTCTTATTTGTGAATATACACGGCTTGTGAAATACCCACCTGGATCAAAATGGCCAATGGTATTTATTTTATGGCCCGGGTAGATTTGTTGGTATTCGTGACCGGCGATCGAGTGATAGCCGGTATGACAAAGTTGAAGCGGAGATCAGTGGCAATTTTGGTTTAAACTTTGTTGCCGGCCGCGTAGAATTTTTCGGACAACTCACCCCACGTCTGGCTTTAACGCCAGGAACTAATTTTGATTTAGGTGGCGGTGTTGGTCTCCGATTCTATATTTAGGTTTATAGCATACGTTTTGGATTAGATAACACCCTTGAAGCTTCTGGCCTTATGCCAGCTTCTTTTTTGCCCCAATACGAATGGAAAATCGAACCAAATGTGTGAATGATGTAACTTATTAAAAGAATAGTGTAACATTATAACCAGTGCAAATACCGATTTTTGTACAAATAGAATTTCAATTGTCAGAAATAAAAATAAACACTATCAAAACGCAATATAATGAGCAAGAATAAAGGAACTAAAAATAGTAAAAAAGCACCCGCTGATAAATCTGCTAAAAAAGACAAGGTGTTGTCTGATTACAAGGCAGAAAACAAGAAATCACAAACCGGCCTTGATCCATTCACCCCAAAACCCGATTTCAAATCAGGAGGAAACCGCAAATCTTAGACCATAAGCGCATGGTGGAGATTTTCTGCCGGCGGCAAAAACAACAGATTTTTTCGGCAAATTTTAACTTTTGAAGGAACAAGGTAATGTCAGGTGACTGAAGAAAGGTAATTAATGGCGGAAAAAGTACCGTTTTGGACCCGGCGCTAAAATCGTCAAAATGCTCTAAGACATCTGGCGGTTAAAACCGGTCTGGTTACTTGATTGAAAAAACAGGCAGCTACTTTAATCCATACAATCTGAACAAGGTAAACAACCATGTGGCCTGATTTCCAAACGACCCCTCTAGTTTGGTAGTCATGGCTACCTGTTGCATGTTGCAACAAGCCAAATTTTTAGAGTGTGTCTGAAAAACATTGCCAGAGATGAAAACAGCAGATTTTAGGTTCTGGGCAACTGTACTTTTTGGGGGAATAGTGGGGATTATTGCCCAAAAAAGACAGGCCGAACAGGTTCTAAAAGATGCGTTTTCAGCCTGGTGAATGTTTTTCAGACACACTCTAACATGCTCACCCTATTTGACAAAATCCAGTCAGAACAAATAAAAATAATGATAACAGTAAAAAAAAAGAGGGCGTTCTGCTGAATAAAACAGCGTTTGGTTTTGAAAACGAAGGGTATTAAACCCTGCCGCAATACGGGAGGGCAATGTCGTGCACCTGTTTTACCGGGCGGTGAGTATCGGGAATTACTCCAGCATTGGTTATTGTAAATTGAATGGCCCGCTTACGGTCGAAGTACGGAGTGACACACCTTTGCTTTTCCCCCAATTCGATTATGAATCTCATGGCGTCGAAGACCCCCGCATTACTAAAATTGACGACTTGTATTATCTCACCTATACGGCATACGACGGCTTAAACGCGTTGGGCGCACTGGCTATATCAAAAGACTTGCAGCATTTTGAAAAGCACGGGATAATCGTGCCTCAGATTGCGTACAATGAATTCAAGCACCTGGCTGAATGTCAAGGGCCGATCAATAGAAAATATTCCAGGTATAATTTCCGCAACAGCCTTCCCGATAAGACTGACAATAAAATTTTGATGTGGGATAAAAATGTAATTTTTTTCCCGAGAAGAATAAATGGCAAGTTGCATTTTATTCACCGCATAAAACCCGACATCCAAATAGTCGCCATAAACGATTTGACGGAGTTGACAAAAGCATTTTGGGAGCATTGGTTGCTTCACTTAGGAGATCATATTGCACTTGCTCCCAGGCACAAGCACGAGGTAAGCTATATTGGTGGAGGCTGCCCTCCGATCGAAACAGCCTATGGCTGGTTATTGATCTATCATGGCGTTTATGATACACCGAAAGGATATGTGTATTCTGCCTGTGCAGCTCTATTGGATTTGGATGACCCCTCGAAGGAAATTGCCCGGTTGCCTTACGCCTTGTTTAAACCGGAGAATGAGTGGGAACTAAAAGGAGAAGTGAACAATGTGTGTTTCCCAACAGGAGCCGTTTTGTTTGATGATACCTTATACATTTATTATGGGGCTGCCGATGAGCGTGTTGCATGCGCATCAACGAGCTTGTCCGCACTATTGACAGAGTTGTTGTTTTATGCTGATAAAAATCAAAAATAAAATCGTGTTACATGAACATGAACAGTATAGTCAATGGGTTATCTGTAAAAACTACTTCAGGTAATGCCATACAAAACCAGATTCATGCAGATACCCTGCATGAAATTTTATTCCTTACTTCATATCCTCCGAGAGAATGCGGCATAGCCACTTATTCACAGGATTTGCTGCGGGCGCTCGATAACAAATTCAGCAACCCTTCTCTCTCAAAGTTTGCGCCTTGGAATCCGGTGATACTATTCATAATTATCCTGATGAAGTGAAATACATCCTCAATACAGACAACTCAACCAAATACGCTGAATTAGCCCATACCATCAATATGGATACGCGGATCAAGTTTGTATTGGTCCAGCATGAATTTGGGTTTTTTCAGGATGCTGGCGAAGCCGCTTTCCTGCAATTTTTATATAAAATTTCCAAACCGTCTATTCTCGTCTTTCATACAGTGTTGCCCCGGCCGGATGAATTATTGAAAATTAAAGTCCGGCATTTAGTGGACGCCTGCACGGCCGTAGTGGTAATGACAAAAACTCGGCAATGGTGCTGTTCGATGATTATAACATCCAACAACAGAAAATAGATGTTATTGCGCATGGAACCCATTTGGTACCACATCTAAATAAAGCATTGCTGAAAACTAAATACGGGTTAACCGGCAGAAAGGTGCTTTCTACTTTCGGGCTGCTCAGCTCCGGAAAAGGAATAGATACTACGCTGGACGCCTTGCCGACAATCATCCAAAAAAATCCGGATGTGTTGTTTCTTATCATTGGCAAAACACATCCGGGCGTTATAAAATCGGAAGGGGAAAAATACCGTAACATGCTGGAGGCGAAAGTAAGTGCACTGAAACTCCAGGGGCATGTCATGTTTATGAATCGCTACCTGCCCTTGCAGGATTTGTTGGAATATTTACAGATGACCGATATCTACCTCTTCACCTCCATAGACCGCAACCAGGCTGTAAGTGGTACGTTTTCCTATGCGATGAGTTGTGGTTGCCCCATAATTTCCACACCTATTCCACATGCACAGGAGGTGCTACGCGAAGACAGCGGTATCCTCATTGATTTCCAAAATGCACAACAGCTGGCAAGCCGGGGTTAACCGTTTATTGGGCGATGAAAAACTAAGATCTGCCTTGGGTTCGGGAATCTTGCAACGGATTGTTCCGACCGTTTGGGAAAATTCTGCCATCGCGCATGCGCATCTGTTGCAGAAAATAGCCAGACAGGCGCCAACAGGCAGTACCCCGCTTCAGAGTGCGCGACTTGATGCGCATCCGGCCGCCGCACCGACCGAAAAAATTGTATTGAACTACAGGCTTCCGGAAATTAACCTCGATCATTTAAAAAAAATGACAACTGATTTTGGGATGATTCAATTCTCAAAAATCAATCAGCCTGACCTCGATTCCGGTTATACCCTGGATGATAATGCACGCGCATTGATTGCCATGTGTATGCATTATGAATTGACTGGCGACGAAGCGGATTTAAATTTTATAAAAATCTATCTGGATTTTATTGCGTTTTGCCAACAGCCCGAAGGCTATTTTTTAAATTATGTGGACAGCGAACAAGAATTCACCAGCCAAAATGATACGACCAACCTGGCCGACGCCAATGGAAGAGCAATTTGGGCATTGGGGTTTCTGATTTCAAAGAGCGCTCTGTTACCGCCACCGTTCATTGCAACAGCTGAAGCAGTTATCCGGCAGGTATTGCCTCGCATGGAAATGATGTATTCTACCCGCGCCATGGCTTTTGCGATAAAAGGATTGTGTTACTGCAACCTTAAACAAAAATCGCCCCTGTACTCCATCGCTATAAAAACACTCGCCGACAGGTTGGTTCAAATGTATCGCCATGAATCAGAACAGCATTGGCAATGGTATGAAAGTTACCTGACCTACGCCAACAGCATTTTGCCCGAAGCTATGTTGTGCGCCTGCCAGGATACAGGAAATCCGGTTTATAAGGGAATTGCCAAAATTTCGTACGATTTTTTGTTGGCACTTACTTTCGGCGGTAGCAGAATAAAAGTAATTTCTAATAAAACCTGGCTGCACAAAGGGCAGGAAGAAACCCAGTATGGCGAACAACCCATCGATGTCGCATACACCATTCTGGCCATGAGCCGGTTCTACATGGTGTTTAAAGAAGCGCGCTATTTACACAAAATGGCAACAGCTTTTAATTGGTTCCTTGGAAACAACCACCTGCATCAAATCGTCTATAACCCCTGCACCGGAGGTTGTTTTGATGGTTTGGAAGAAAATAACGTGAATCTTAACCAGGGCGCGGAATCCACACTGAGTTACCTGATGGCACGATTAACTATGGAAAAATATCCTACTCTAATCTCTAACACCGTGGATTCAAAAAATTGAAAATATATATAAAATACATGGTCAGCAGCCGCTGCAAACTGGCCGTTAAAGCAGCATTGAAAAAACTTGACATACACTTTGTTATGGTAGAACTGGGCGAGGTTGAGATTATGGAAAATATATCCGTTAAACAACGGGAAATTTTAAAAGATGATTTGCGAATAGTAGGGGCTGGAACTAATGGACGATAGAAATGGTGTATTGGTTGAAAAAATAAAAAGTATAATTCTTGAATCGCTGTATTATAAGGAAGACACTATAAAAATAAATTTCTCGAAGTTTTTAAGTAGAAAATTGAATTTGGATTACTCCTACCTTTCCAGCTTGTTTTCCGAAGTACAAGGAATTACTATCGAACGGTTCATTATCACACATAAAATTGAGCGGATCAAGGAATTGATAAATTACGGTGAACTGAACATTACAGAAATTGCCTGGAAATTTAATTACAGCAGCGTTGCACATTTGTCCAATCAGTTTAAAAAAGTCACAGGGCTGTCTCCTACCCATTTTAAACAAATTAAATACAAAAAAATACCCGATCATAAAATTGAAAACACGAACAAAGCATGACAGATAAAATGCAAAAAAGCATTGAAAAGGAATTGACTGAGGCCAAGGTGTTCGCTGAGCTGGCAGCGCACATTGCAGAAGAAGCTAAAATTAAAGCGGAAAGTGCAACACTCGTAGCAGAGGATGCCGTAAAATCGAAACAACAATTTTTGGCGAACATGAGCCACGAAATTCGCACGCCCATGAATGCGATTATCGGGTTTACAAAAGTGGTGTTGAAAACCGAGTTGTCTGCCAAGCAAAAAGAGTATTTATCCGCTATAAAAATGAGCGGCGATGCCCTGATCGTACTCCTGAACGATATACTCGACCTGGCAAAAGTGGATGCAGGCAAAATGGAGTTTGAACAAACGCCGTTTAAAATGGCCTTAAGTATTTCAGCTATGCTGCATCTGTTTGAGACTAAAATTCAGGAAAAGAATTTGGGCCTGATCAAAAAATACGATGCCAAAATTCCGGACGTATTGGTCGGCGATCCTGTACGGTTGCACCAGATTATTTTAAACCTGGTGAGCAATGCCGTAAAATTTACATCACAAGGGGAAATCACAGTTAATGTCCGTTTATTAAAAGAGGATAAAAATAACGTGATCATTGAATTCGCAATTTCGGATACCGGGATCGGGATACCGAAAAATAAAATTGATAAAATTTTTGAAAACTTCCAGCAAGCAACCAGCGATACGGCCCGGCTGTTTGGTGGAACTGGATTAGGGCTTGCCATAGCTAAACAATTAGTAGAAAAACAGGGCGGAAACATTTGGGTAAAAAGTAAAATAGGTAAAGGTTCCACGTTTAGCTTCACTTTATGTTTTCAAAAAACAAATGCTGAAGCCGAATTGGAAGCGGTAATATTGGAATTAAGCCCCGAAATTAAAAATATTAAAGTATTGGTGGTAGAAGATATGGCGCTTAATCAATTATTGATGAAAACAATTTTGGATGATTTTGGATTCGAATGCGATATAGCAGCCAACGGGAAAATAGCTGTTGAAAAACTACAGCAAAAATCGTATGATATTATTTTAATGGATTTGCAGATGCCCGAAATGAATGGATTTGAAGCGACAGAACATATCCGGAATAAAATGAAATCCAAAATACCCATTATTGCGCTGACTGCCGATGTAACCACCGTCGATCTCGCAAAATGCAAATCTGTCGGTATGAATGATTACATCGCCAAACCTCTTGATGAAAGAGTATTATACAGTAAGATAGTAGGGTTGGTAAAAAAACCTGCAATTAATCATACAAAAAATGGCAATGCCCATGCACAGCGTAAAAAAATAAAATACACGAATCTTGAGTACCTGATCCAACGTACAAAAAATAATTCCGGCATGATCATGGACATGATCTCGGCCTATTTGGAACAAACGCCGCCGCTGATCAAGGCAATGAAACAAAGCGTACTCGATAAGGATTGGGAAACCTTGCACGCGGCTGTACATAAAATGCTCCCCTCGTTTTCAATAATGGGGATCAGTACGGATTTTGAGAGCATCGCAAAAAAATTGCAGGAATTTGCCCGCGTTCAACAACAGGAAGACCAAATTCAGGACATGGTGCTGCAGATCGAAACTGTTTGCACACAGGCTTGCAATGAACTTGAAGAGGAATTTAACCGAATTTTGAATACTAAATCATGAATGGCAAAGACAAGATTAAACTTTTTCTAGTAGATGACGACGCCGTGTTCCTGGAATTATTGAAAATCGAATTTCTTCAACGTGGCGATTTTATTATACAAACATACTCCACAGGTGAATTATGTATAGCAGATTTATCACACAAACCGGATGTGATTATCCTGGATTATCACCTCAATGGTGTTGATAAAAATGCGATGAACGGGATAGAGGTATTGACAAAACAAAAACGTCAATCCGGGTGTTCCGGTTATTATGCTGTCTGAACAGGATAAAATCGAAGTAGCCGTAGACTGTATGCATCACAGCTATTGACTACGTCGTGAAAAGCGAAACGGCATTCCTGCGTTTACAAAAAATTATTACAGATATATTTAGGTACAAAAAAATAGAAAAACAATTAAACTGGTATATGGACCGGATGTAATTGGGGTTTCTGCCGGAGGCAAAAACGAGGGCTTTTTTCGGTAGTTTTTATTTTTTCGAAGGAACATAGTTGGTGCTACGTGACTGAAAAAAAAGTGAAAAATGAACCGTTTGGGCCCCGGTGAAAAATCCACACTACTGGATGTTTTTAAACATATAGTCAAATAGTGCACATAGATTTTTGATTTTCAGTCATTTAAAACCTATGTTTTAATTTCAAAAATGTTGTATCTTAGTTCATGCCTTTTTGGTGAAATAAAATTTTGTCAGAGCGTAAAAAAATCAAAAATTGAAGCGGGACAGGTAGGCCGAGAAAATGGTGGTCCTTGAGACCGTACTGGACGATAGCCCCCTGCGCCGCTTTCAAGTCATGCAAGCCTGGACAGTTCAATAGGTCTTAGAACCTGCATCTACAACGATAGGCTGGTACATGACGCAATTTAGTTGAACCAACTTTTTGACAAAATTATGGTTAAAAATTACATTGGCATTGACGTGGGCAGTAGAAAATTGGATTTGTCTATTCTTCAAAATGGACAGCCCGTCAGCACAATTCTGCCCAACACCTTATCCGCCATTAACGCCTGGGCCAGTCAACTTAATGCGACCGATCACTGCGTATTTGAGGCTACAGGGGTTTACTCCCGGAATTTGGAATACGTCTTGTCGGAAAGCAACCTTGTATTCAGCAAGGTAAACCCGAGCAAAATAAAAGGTTTTATGTCTGCCAGCGGAAAACTGCAAAAGTCCGACAAACAGGATGCTCATCGCATCAGGCAATATGGCGAGTTATTCAACCCCGATCAGAGCCTTGCGTTAAAGGCTGCCGAGTTGGAACGAAAACGCCTGGCGCAGGCAATGATGGCATTAGAAAAACAAAAACATTGGCTTGAAAACCAAATCCATGTGCTAGAGCACGAGCCTATAGCCATACCGATATTAATTCAGGGGTATCAACAATTGATTCAGGCCATAGAGGAACAACAGGGGGCCATAAAAACCCGACTGAACCAATTCGCAACTCCAGAAGAAGAACACGCTAAGGAATTAATGCAAACCATTCCCGGCATCGGAAAAGGAACAGCCAATGCCCTAGCGCTTTCAACCCAATGCTTTGAGCATTTTGACAACGATAAACAGGTGGTCAAGTTTTTAGGTCTGGCGCCCGTGGAAGCACATTCGGGCACTTCCGTCAAACGAAGACTTGGCATTAACCGAACGGCTGTGCCACAGGTCAGAGCTATCTTGTACATGGCAGCCACCGCAGCCATACGTTATAATCCGCGTTCCAAAGAACTTTTTGATCGACTCAGAGCCAGCGGGAAACCACCCAAAGTAGCCAAGGTAGCCGTCATGCATCAACTCGTCCGTTGGGCCTTCGCTGTCGTTAAATCAGGAAAGGAATACGACCCAAAACTTGATAAGTCCTCCCAAAAAAATAACTGACAAAATTTTATTCGCTTTTTCCTTGGACCTTTAACACAGTTCGTCCAGTAGTGTGCCATTGACTACATAGATGCACATAGATGCACATAGATGTTTTCTCTATGCTTGTCCCGGAATTTTCGAATCGGCCATAGGCTCAGAACAATCTGTGCTTTGAGCCGGAGGCGAGTCCGTGGTTGTCTGTGTCTATGTGTTAATTTCAAAAAATGTCGTCCAGTAGTGCGGGGAAAATCCCCAACATGCTCTTATTAAGCAACGCGTCAGAAATAACTTTCCAATTTGGCGGCATTTTTTGAGCGCTGCCGGCGTTGCCAAAACAGTTATGGAGTACACTACACGCCTGTTTTGACGTCGTGGCAGCACTCAAAACCTACACTCCAAATCCGGAAAGTTATTTCTGACACGTTGCTAAAATAATACACGGATACCGGTGCAGGGTGTGAATTATATAAGTCTTTTTTCGAAATTGTGTAAGGGTAAGCAGTTGTAATGTACTGACCTTTGAATAGTGAAAATTCCTTCACCGTTTAAATCAAAACAATTGAAGCACATAACTGATTTTAAAAAGACATCAGATATGGCGTGGCGTCCGTACAACATGGTGATTAAAAGTATAGTTTTAATCGCTTTTATAATGACAAGCATTCATACGCCCTTTCAGGCCCAGGAAGCCCGGTTTGCCATGCCTTCTTGGTGGTTTGGCGCCGCAGCCGCAGCAAATTTTAATTACCACGACGGTTCCATTCAACAATTAAATGCAACGGTTACCACGCCTGATGCTTTTAGCAAGAGCGACAAGGTTGGGCTTTATCTTGCACCTCGTTTGGAGTATCACCACCCGGATTCACGATGGGGCATGATCCTGCAAGCCGGCTACGATAGCCGCAGGGCACACTTCAAAGAACAACTGGAAACTTGTAACTGTTCCGCCGAATTGGAAACCAACCTCCGGTATATTACCCTGAGCCGAGCTTGCGTTTTGCCCCGTTCAAAACTGGTTTTTACTTGTATGGCGGCCCGCGCTTTGCGTTCAGTTTGGACCAAACTTCGTCGTTTACATACCGGCAAGGAATCGACCCCAACTTCCCGGATGCCCGCGTTCCGGATGTAAGCGAGGACTTTAGCAACTTTAATAAAACGCTTATCTCGATGCAATTGGGAGCAGGATATGATATCCCGCTTTCATACAGCGACAGCCGGACGAAAGTCATCTTCTCGCCCTTCGTTTCTTTTCACCCCTATTTTGGGCAGTCGCCCCGCTCCTCCGAAACGTGGAATTTAACGACGTGGAGAGTAGGCGCAGCGTTTAAATTCGGGCAAGGTCAAGAAATTTCAGCACCCACGCAAATTACTATTTTACCACCATTACGCGACCCTGATGTCCGGTTTACCGTCAACTCGCCCCGGAATATCCCGGTCGAGCGCAGGGTAAGGGAAACATTCCCGCTGCTCAACTATGTGTTTTTCAATGAAGGATCAACGGAAATACCGCACGGCTATGTGATGCTTCGGAAAGACCAGGTGAACAATTTCAAAGAAGATCAACTGGAAGTGTTTACCCCTAAAAATTTGTCAGGTCGCTCGAACCGAGGAATGGTTGTCTATTATAATGTGCTGAATATAATTGGCGACCGCCTGGGAAAAAACCCTTCGTCTACAATCAACCTGGTTGGTTCCTCACCGCAAGGTGTTGAGGAGGGAAGAGCGATGGCCGAATCTGTCCGGCAGTATTGGGTGAGCATCTTCGGAATTGACGCTACCAGAATCAACACGGAAGGCCGGATCAAACCTAAACTGCCATCTGAGCAGCCGGGCAGTACGCTCGAGCCTGAACATGCTTCGGGAAGGCGACCGCCGGGTTTCCATCGAAAGCAGCTCGCCTGCCCTGCTGATGGAATTTCAGAGCGGCCCCAATGCTTCGTTGAAGCCGGTCGAAATCAATGCCATACAAGAAGCCCCGCTTGACAGCTATGTTACTTTTAATGTGGACGGAGCAAATAAAGCATTCTCTTCATGGCGCCTGGAAGTGCGGGATGCAAATAACGTCACGCAATCTTTTGGCCCTTTTACCAGGGATATGGTGCGTATTCCCGGCAAATCTATTCTGGGTACACGTCATTCAGGCAATTTCGCATTGACAATGATCGGTCAAACAAAAAGCGGCAAGACGATCAAGCAGGAGGCTACTGTCAACATGGTACTCTGGACGCCGGCCAAAGACGAGTTGGGCATGCGCTACAGCGTACTCTTTGGGTTCGATGAGTCGAAAGCCATCGATATCTATGATAAATACCTTACCGATATCGTTACGCCGCAAATTCCCAAAGGCGGAAAGGTGATTATCCATGGTTATACGGATGTGATCGGCGATGAAAACTACAACCAAAAATTGTCATCGGCCCGCGCTAATGAAGTTAAGAAAATACTGGAAAGCAGCTTGTCGAGAGCCGGCCGAAACGACGTCGAGTTTGACGTGCGCGGCTTCGGTGAAGACGAATCTTTATCCCCTTTTGGAAATTATTTTCCGGAAGAGCGCTTTTACAACCGCACCGTAATAATCGATATCATTCCACCCAAAATTTAAAGCAAGCGTAGTTACACTGAATGCAGCACTTGAAGCGGGTATGTACCCGCTTCATTTTTTTTATAATGCTATAAAATACAAGTAAATGAATAACATATTCAAAGGATTAATCGCAGGTGTCACGGCCAAAAAATTTGGCGGCGGCTGTATCAGTACAATTGTCCTGTTTGTACTGATCTGGCTTGTGTTGGGGTACTGTGACTAAGAGCGTGCTGGGAATTTTCCCGTTGGCTTAAAAACGGCCCTTTTTTCGCCATTTTGCACCTTTTTCAGTCACGTAGCACCACTATGTCCCTTCAAAAACGAAAAACGGACAAAAAAAACCTCGTTTTTGCCTCCGGCAGAAAATCCCCAACATGCTCTAATGCACGAGCACAGGCACAGCGCCGGTTCCATAAATACATTGTCCCAGCAATTGCAACAGCCCGGTAGTGCCTTGTGGCACTTGTATTGAAATATTGTTGGCGCCTGCTTGTAATTGGCGGTTTTCCTGCAGCAATATTTTGCCGTCAGTTTGAAAGAGCTGATAATTCAAATTACAAGCTGCGGGTACGGACAACTGAACCGTCAAAAAATCGCCTGCTTTCAGCGGATTGTTTGCCAGATGCAGGGCTAATCCCGGTCGGGCTTCGCCGGTTGCCGAAATCGGTGCGCAACTGTTTTCAGATTCAAGCCACTGAAAAGCGGTGGTCAGGATTTGGTTGCGGTTGGGAAAGTCAACGGTGTGCCCCACGCCCGGCATGAGCAGGGAATTGACATTTGCGTTCCAGGCATTGAGGGTATTGAGTGCAGGGTAGTAACTGATATTGACGGCGTCGAGGGAGCCATGCACCAAATAGAAAGGTTTGCCGGTGGCGTATTTGGCAATTCCGTTAAAAACACCGGCGCCATTGTTGGCTGCACCGATGGGTAGGAAGCCGCAAAAACGATCTGCGTGGTTGAGGCCGTAGCTGTAAGTAGTGAGGCCCCCCCATGAAAAGCCCATAATATAGCGTTGGTTGGTATCGATATTGTACCAATGGGCTACGGAATCGAGCAAAACACTGGTAAAAGCGGTATCGATGGGGTCATCAATAGCGCCATCTGGACCGCCATCCGGGCAAACGAGCAGGATGTTGTTGGCGGCGGCAAAATCAACCAGGGTATCGCACCAGGAATTCGCGTTCCAGCGGGCGGTATTCAAGGCATGCAGGCCCAAGACCATTTTATGCGGCACTGCGGGGTTGTACGCGGCAGGGATGTACAGGGCGTATTTTTTAGCCGGATCGTTTTGGAAAGCGAAGGAGCCGTTGATGCGGGTTTGGGCGCTCAGGGTATGGGAAAAAAGAAAGGCAAAAAAAGCGAAGACCAGGGTACGCATGCGCATCTTGAATTGGTGAGTACCGAAGGTAAGTTGAAATAGCGAGGGCGTTTATTCAACATGGTGCTTCAATGCCACTATGTCTAATTTTAACCAAGAAAATACGCCCGATTCCAATTGCCAGGATACTGTGGAACGGGTCGGAATGCGGATGTCGTCAAACTCACGGAAACTATCAGGATCTGTTTCAACCAGCCATTTTTCTAAAGTAGCGCCGCTTTTTCGGTCATAATAACGCAATGCCTCAAAGCCGAGCGGATCACCTTCAGGCGTGAATCGAAACATGCCGGAAGCAACTACATCGCCATAATGCATGGTTGCCTGGGCCGACAGCGAATCATCCAGGGCTTCCCATTGAATGTACTCCGACAATGCAGCGCCGGGATGCCAAATCAGCCGCCAAGATACCGCAACAGGGCGCCCTGGTCGGTTTGGGGCCGCTGGCGTCGGCAACAGTTATCAGTGAAAGGGCCTTGATGAGCATATATCCCTTGCCGGCTTCGTACTTGTCGCGCCCGGTCAATTCCACAAAAGGAGCCGCCTGAACACAAACCGTCCAGATAAAACCGGGTTCGGGTACCTGAATAATTTGCTGCGCTTCGAAGGTCATCCATTTACCGTCAGGACTGGTGCGCATTTCGCCTTGCTGCTGTAAATGAACGGTTTGCGCAAACGGTTTCCCGATGCTGTTGGACCGCTCCAGCCAGCTTTGTACAATCGGAGGTAGTCCAGCCAGCATTTCCCGCGTCAGGATTGTTTGGATTTGTTCGTTTGGCCTGGGCAGAAAGGCCTGTTTTTCTTTTTCCACCATTCGGTTAAAACTCCAGCCTCCCCAGGCCAGCGCCACGCCGAGCAGGATGATGATATTCGCGATGCTTCCAAATTTTGCATCCTGCCAGAAGCGAAAAACGAGTGCTTGGGAAATCAGGATTGCAGGCAGGGCAAACATCCACCAGGTATCTTTTTTTAATAGAAAAAGAATAGTGGAAATAACAAAAATCAATGAAGCCAATAGCCAAAAGCTACCGGTCGGCCGGGAAACAGGAAGTTGTAATTGATTGATTTCGGCATATTTAAACGCTTTGGCAAAACCCATCAGGTGGATCAGGCCGTGCAGCAGCAGTATGGCAGCAAAAAGAATACGCAACATGGGTGAGGAGGTTTGGTGTGTTGCAATATTGGCCTGCGGGCAGGTTTTTGCAGTGTCTGGGAGCAGGGCAGGCGTTGATTTCGGTCAGGTGCGTCTTAAAATTATGCTCAGTATTCAAACAATAAATCCAAACCAACACGACTGCAAAAGTTATCTTTTGCAAAAAAGGCAAATAGTACAAATAGTTGCCTGAATAATAGATGTAATTGTTTATAGCCAATAGGATTGCGCTAAAAAGCCCAGTCCAGATATGTTTTTTCTTATTGTGCCGATAAAGCCCAACAAATATCCCAATCAAAACAACCAACCCAAAGGCACTGGAAACGCTGGTCATACGATCATGCCAGTCTGAAAAAATCAAAACGGCGCAAAGCATAGAAACTATTCCACTGACATTGATTGTGACATCCCAGTTTTTATTGATAGGATAATTTTGAGTAAATGAATTAAAAAAGAAAGCAAGGCTCAGGCATAAAATCAACATAGCAAAAATAGCGTATGGCCTGGCTGGGTTTGGCATTCCATTCATCGCCTGGGGATTCAGGAGATTGCACCAATAGTTATGGAACCAATCAAATCCAGGGCTATTTGTATCTGCCTGTGAGCCCCCGGGATAAAGGGAAGCCGAGTAGATGTATAGCGATATAAAAATTAAAATCCCAATGATTGGAATCTGGTTGGAGCGGTATTTTGTGTTCCGTTTCCTGAATTTAGAATCAGGTGTAAATCGCATAAAAATCCGATTAAAGGTCAGGTTTTCAGGCTTATAGATTCTGTTGAGATTTAAATAAATGTGTTGGGCTTTGCATAAATAGCATGTATTCTTTGGGGTAAATACACAAATTTGTTCTAAAAATATACAGCCCACCTGAAATCTAGAGTGTGTCTGAAAAACATTGCCAGAGATGAAAACAGCAGATTTTAGGTTCTGGGCAACTGTACTTTTTGGGGAATAGTGGGGATTATTGCCCCAAAAGACAGGCCGAACAGGTTCTAAAAGATGCGTTTTCAGCCTGGTGAATGTTTTTCAGACACACTCTAATAAGGCTAAAGAAAAAAATCTCAGCCCCGAAAAAAATGAACAGCAGCACGATGCCCTTTTTAAAGTGTTTTTTAGTGATTCAAAAATTGCCAAAAACTACCTGCTGCATTATACCCCAACTTCTGTGCACCAACACATTGACTTCGCTTTTTTTGAAAAAAGCAATACCGCATTTGTAGATGGCCGTTTTGGGATTTCTTTTTGCGATGTTGTGTACGAAACCCGGTTAAGAAATGGAGGAGGCCAGGCGAGACTTTTGTTTTTGTTTGAGCATAAGAGTTATCTGCCTGCTCAACCAATTCATTTGCAATTGCTGGATTATTTGCTGCAATTTTGGGAAGATGACCTCAAAAACCGGCGTCCACTGTCATGCATTATTCCAATTGTCGTTTATCATGGAGTGAAAGGTTGGAAACAAAAACCTTTTACCGATTATTTTCCAGGCATTCCGGAGAATTGGCAGGCATTTATTCCAAATTTTCATTACTTGCTGACGGATTTGAGCCAAATTCCACCGCAAATGATCAAGGGCAAGGCTGAAACTGAATACCTGAGGAACTTGTTTTTGGTTTTAAAATTTGCCAGAAATAGGGCGTTAATCAAGGAGTATTGGCAAGAAATCTTTACTTTTGGGGTGCTCCGATACACTGATGATCGTCAAGCGATCCTGCTTCAAACACTTACTTTTTACATCGTCAACCTAATGGATATGACACAGAAAGAATTCAAAACGCTCAATAAACAGCTTGCCCGATTCGGATCGTGACTGGATTGATTCTATTCCGGAAGTCTTGGGTGGCAAATGGATGAAAAAAGGTATTAATAAAGGTATTAAAAAAGGCATCAAAGAGGGAATAAAAGAGGGAATAAAAGAGGGAATAAAAGAGGGGCAGATTAAAGGCCGGGAAGAGACAACCCAAACTTTTGCGATCAAAATCATTCAAAAATTTCCGGATTGGAACGATGGAGAAGTCGCTGAGTTCATTGGTGTGGAATTGGAATATATCGTTCAAATAACTGTGCCACACTAGATCAACAAGGTGTGGCACAGTTATTTGAACAAGCCTCAAAGATTACCCAACCCCCTACCTCAATAAAGTCACATCCCCTTGCATCGTCTTTTTTTCTCCTTCCGGTGTTTTAAACGTTGCATACCAGACATAAACATCCGAAGGCGCCGGCAAACCATTGTTTTCTCCGTTCCAACCCTCGTTCTGAGCCGTTCCGGCATATACATTTTCCCCCCAGCGATTGTATACAAACAGTTGAAACTCCGTAAAATTCGAACAGGGTTTGACCGGCTGAAAACGGTCGTTGTTCGAATCATTATCGGGTGTGAATGCATTCGGGAATTGTATATCGCAAATACAACCCAAACGCGGCACTTCCACACTGACGGTAGTGCTACCGCATGGATTGGTCATCGTAACGGTATAAGTGCCCGTGGCAGAAACGGTAATCACCGGCGTATTCTCTCCCGTTGACCAAAGATAAGTAAACACCGGTGCGCCATCGGCAAACAACAGGGCTTGGCGCTCTTCACAAAGCGAATCCGCATTCGCAGTTATTTGCCCCATCGGTGGCGGGAGTATGTTGATCGAAGTCGTGTCAGGCAGGTAAAAACAAAGCGCATCGGAACTTACCTCCACGGTGAACTGCCCTTCTTTGTCAGCAATGATCGTTGGGGTCGACTCCATCGTACTCCACAGATATTTTTGCGCTTCCTGCACCGTGGCATCGAGTAGTTCCATAACCGGCGCGCAGCTCTGTCCGCCGCCGCCGGTAAGTTCGAGGCCTTCCATGGTGGGCGTAATATCGTTGAATGCCATTTCGTCTTTAAGTTCGAGGGTATCAATGCCGCTCAGATCAATGACCTGAATGGCCCAGTTCATGCGGTTCAAAGGCAAAGTGTCAAGCCGAAGCGTCAGGTCTTGTTCGCAACTCGTAATGCCCTCGTCATTGGTTTTGACCAGCACCGAATTGGAATTCACCATTTGGGTGTCAATCGAAATAAAATACGCGTAACCGCCGTCAATAGTGCCCGTAAGCGCATGGTTAGGCGTGGCAAAATTGGCGTCAGACTCCGGGAAATAATCCTTAGCCCAAACGACTTGCAAACTGTCTGCGCGCACAGCCGCCAAAAATTATACTCCCGCGCTGCCGTTGGCAGGGTATCCTGAACAGCGCTGCCGGCCATGACCACAAACCCTTGCCACTGGTGTCTTGCAAGAGCAAATCGAAGGTCGATAGCTGTGTCTTGCTTCCGGCCAGGTTCCAACGGGTCGCAAACGGAATCGTGTCGGAAGCATTTACAAGCACAAACACCCCGTCGGTATCGGCGCTATCCGGGTGGATAAAATCGCCGGTCCAGAGGTATTGCCCGGGCTTTGGCTCCGCCAGGTTCCAGGCCTTCAGTTCGTACACATTGGCGATGCTGTTGGCATCATAGCTGCGTGTCCAACTGATTTGGCCGGCACTATCCGTTTTTATAAGCAGGGCATCCCAATGCGCGCCAAAACTCAGTTCGGAACGTACAGAACCGCTAATCAGGAAACCGCCGTCGGAAGTTTGAATCAAGTCGCCCAAGAGGGCATCGTTGTCGCCAAGACAGGAAAAACAGTAGCGGCGCGACCAAAGTAATTCGCCGTTTTCGTCAAGTTTAGAGAGTAAAATATCGTTTTCGCCGGGCAGGTTTGTCACACTACCGGCCCCGGCAGCCACCACAAAAGTGCTGTCGGGCAACACGACTATTTTTGACCGTCCGGTATTCTCCGGCTGAACCAAACTATCCGTGTCGAGCCGGCGCGCCCATTCTAAACCGCCAAGTGTGTTGAACCGGGCTACGATGTTGTCGCGAACCGAGTCAACAGCCGGACTGGCCGAAACGAGGTAAGCGTTTTTTTCCGGCCACCAGGCTAAATCGCCGGCTAACACGGGGAAGTCAAAATTGTAATCGCGGCTCCAGCGCTGCCGGCCAAGGTCGCTCATTTTGGTCAGGTTAATCCCGAACGAATCTGCACCTGTTAGCCCAAAACGCTGATTTAACATTAAAAATGCGTTGTTTTCGACTTGCTGGACGCCCACGGCGCCGTCGTTGCGCTCAGTTCGAAATTCCTGCACAAAACGTTGCTGGGCCAGCAATGGTGCGCTAATGAACAGGAGCAATAGTAGAATTATGTGTTTCATGGTTGTGATCTTTTTAAAGTCAAAATGTAAAATCTAAAATTCAAAAGAGAGATTCCAGCAGGTGCAATCTGGATACGTTTGCGCCGCAATAGAGCCTTCGAAATGATAACTACCTTTTACATTTTGAGTTTTAGATTTTACATTTTGACTTTATTTTTTACTTCGGCTTTGTTTCCGGCCGGGTGCTGCCACGGTGGCAAGTATAGCAGCTCACACTGGGCTGCGTACCTTCCAGGGCTTCTATTTTTTTTAGGTTTTCATTGAGTTGGATGGTGAGGTCCATCATTTGGCGGGCGATCTCTTTTTCGGGTTTGATCTCCGAGGCCCAGGCATAGGTTGCATGGCAATGATCGCAGCTGACGCCCAGCACACTACCCCAAATATCCATGATGTTGAGCAGTCGCCCAGCGGTAACGCCGTTGAGCCGCTGAATATTTTGAAACACCGAATCGGCCGGGGTGTTTTCCTGACCCGCAATTTTGACGCGTAATTGCCGAATAAATTTGGCCCGGTCGGCTGCAATGGGGTCTTCTGCGGGAGCTGTTTTTACGGTAGCAGATTTTTGTGCGCTGGTGCAATCAGCCAGCCAAAGCGCGAGCAGGGCAATGCCCAAAAAGGTGAAAATTGTTTTCATAGCAAAGTTAATTAGGTGAAGCAGATGGTCAAAAATACGAACAGCTGTGAACCTTATCACGCTGCTATTCCAGCGAATGTCCGCAATATTTGCAAAAAGCTGCGTCGTCGTCGTGGCCTTCCTTGCTGCAACTTGGGCATGCGGTCGTGTTGACCGGTTGTTTTTTTACTAATTCCATGGTCACAATACCGGTAGGTACTGCCAGAACAGCATAACCCATAATCATCACGATCGCCGACAAGAATTGCCCCAGGTTCGTTTGCGGGGTGATGTCGCCAAAACCTACTGTGGTAAGCGTAACAATCGCCCAATAAATGCTCACCGGTATATTGCTAAATCCGGGATTCGACTGGCCCTCAATCAGATACATTACCGCCCCGATAATAGTGACCATCAGCAAAACAAAAATAAAAAATGGAGATTTTGCCCCTGCTGGCATATAAAGCCTGCCCCAACAGACGCGCTTCACGCATGAAATACACCAACTTCAGTATTCGGAAAATACGCAACAAACGAATCGCGCGAACGACCACCAGCATGTGTACACCCGAAAAAACCAGACTCAGGTAAGAGGGCAAAATAGCTACCAGGTCGATAATGCCGTAAAAGCTGCGAATGTAATGCCAGGGCCGTTTTACGGAATAAATACGCAGGATATACTCCATGGTGAACAGAATGGTCAGTATCCATTCCAACAGCCGGAACCAGTATCCATAAGCAATACTCAGACGGTTTACACTCTCCAGCATCACCAGTACCACACTGAACAAAATAGCCGCCAATACAATCAGGTCAAAGGCTTTGCCCGCAGGTGTATCGGCTTCGAAAATAATGGTGTGGATTTGCTTGCGTAAACTTTTCCGTGTTTCCGGAATTTCTGGTTCGTATGCCATGGCGGTAAAAATGGCAACTTTTAGCGGATTGGCAAACTCTGAGGATTGTACGGCAGGGCCTTTTAGTCTAAATAAGCTCCTATACTCAGTCCGACTCCTGGAGAAAAGGCACTTCCGTTGCGCTGAACAGGGCCTTGGCTGCCCCCATTCTGATATTCATATACATAGGAGTTCAAAGTACGAGCTTCCAGGTCGATAAACATGGGCAATTTACCAAACTTGATCCTGAGTTTAGCATGTAAGGTGAATAATATGGCCGGTTGTAAGTAATTGCCGCCAGTATGTAAAATCCCTCCGGCGCCTATGTGGAATGAAACAATTTTCCGACTTGTCCCGATACACAACTCAGCTGGTATAGCCCAATAACTTGCGCCATCATATCGCATCATTTGAAAGCCAGAACTTATGTATGGCATTGCTTTTCGATCCGAATTGCCAAAAATATAGTCATATTTCAAACCCTGAATACTCATACCGGCCAAATAAGGTGAGCCTGAAAAAAGCAATGCTTCATAATTTACAGCAATAGCATGTTTGGGATGTTCGTATTCCTGGCAATAGGATAGCGCAGGGAAAATTAGAACCAGAAGCAGGATTTGGGTTTTCATGTTTTGTTTATAGAAAGAACGGCATGTATCGAAATATTGCTGCTTAACACTCCACCAATCCCAACGTCACTTGCACCGCCAATCCGCCATCGGCGGTTTCCTTGTACTTGTGATTCATATCCTCGGCCGTTTCTTTCATGGTTTTGATCACGGCATCAAGGCTGACTTTGGCCTTTGTTGGATCACTTTCGAGTGCGATTTGTGCGGCGGTTATAGCCTTGATAGCGCCCATCGTATTGCGTTCGATGCAGGGTATCTGTACCAATCCGCCGATCGGGTCGCAAGTCATACCGAGGTGGTGCTCCATCGCAATTTCAGAAGCCATCATCACCTGGGCAGCGGTACCGCCCAGGCAGGCTGTGAGCGCGCCTACGGCCATGGCCGAGGAAACGCCGATTTCGGCCTGGCAACCGCCCATAGCGGCAGAGATCGTAGCGCCTTTTTTGAACAAACTTCCGATTTCGCCGGCGGTCAGCATAAACTTGATGATACCATCATCGCCGGTAAATTCAGGACAAAAACAGGCGTAGTACATCATCACAGCCGGAATGACGCCGGCAGCGCCGTTGGTTGAGGCCGTCACAACGCGGCCAAAAGCAGCATTTTCTTCATTCACTGCCAGCGCAAAACAACTCACCCATTTTAAAATCAGTTGAAACGACCAATTGCCCTGCCGGATCAATTCCTGCCAGGTTTCGAGGTTTTCATAAGGCTGGCCGCTGAGCAGTTTGATGTTCAAGGCTTTGGCGCGACGGCTGACATCGAGGCCGCCGGGCAGCACACCATCGGTATGGCAACCTTTGTACACGCATTGCTGCATCACGGCCCAAATGTCTATCAAACCGCGGCGGATATCTTCAGGAAAACGCCAGGTGCGCTCGTTTTGAAAAACGATCTCGTCGATACTTTTACCTTCTTCCCGGCACCAGCGGGCGAGGTCAGCGCCGTTGTCGACCGGAAAGGGCAGGGTGACGGAGGCCGACAGGTTGTGCTCGCCTTCTTTTTCCACAAAACCACCGCCTACGGAGTAGTACGTTTGGCTAAACCCTGCGCCATTACGGAAAAATGCACGGAAGGTGAGCCCATTGGCATGGTAAGGCAATATTTCGTGGTACAGGAAGATTACGTCCTGCTCCGGGTCAAAAGGAATAATTTTTTGTCCGGCAAGGTTCAGGGTTTTTGTCTGGCGAATATGCTCAAGGGTCGGCTGCACCTGCTCGACCGGAATCGTCACCGGGTCGTCGCCATTGAGGCCGAGGATAACGGCTAAGTCCGTGCCGTGACCCGCGCCGGTTTTGGCCAATGAGCCGTACAAGTCGACCTGAACCGACGCCACATGGTCAAAAGCCCCATCGCGGCCTACCTCGCGCAAAAAACGTTGTGCTGCTCGCCAAGGCCCCATCGTGTGGGAACTGGAAGGGCCAATGCCGATTTTAAAAATGTCAAAAACGCTGATTCGTTCCATACGGGGGCAAAGGTGGGGAAAATATTGAAAGTAGAGCCGGCCCGACTCCAAGTCGGGCCGGCTCTACGCCACCTGTACCCCTAACAAATATGATTCATGCGAATCATATTTGGAAAATCCCCAACATGCTCTAAACCATTGCTTTCCCCTCTGCCGCCTGCTTTTCAAGGTACTTCTCGATCAGGTCGGGCACTTTTTCGAAGGCCATCGCTAATCCTTTGCTGTGGTGGGCCTGAACAAAGGAAATCTCCGCGCCTTTGGTGACCAGAAATCCAATAGGTTCAACACCCATGCCGGCTCCCGCCCCGGCGCCTTCACCGCGACCTTGTTTGGCGTCGCCGCCTTCTCCGCCGCCATAGCCGAAGCCCATACCGATACGGATCACCGGAACGCAGGTAAACTCGCCGAGTTTGAATTCCTTCCCGATTACGGTTTCTGTTTTCGCTTCACTCCGGAGAAACTCGGTTACCCGGGTGAGTACGTCATCAAAATTTGCTTTCATGATATTTCAATTTTTGGTGATGAATGTTTTAAACACTGCCCATGTGATACGCCCCAGGCGATTCTCTACAATCAGCGCTAACTCGCGACGGCCTGAAAAATTGATTTCAACCAGTCCTTTACCTAAGGTACTCAGGTGCCAGGCCAGCGGATACCAACGGGCGTTCCAGATGAAATCGTCACTGTCCCAAACCAAGTGGAATCGTTTTACTTCGAAAGTCCGGAGGAGGTTTCGGAAGAGCCGCCACATCGTTTGTATCCGAATTTTTTTCCGGGAGACGGGCTTTTTTGACCTTGGCTTTTTTGCCGGTATTTCCGGTTTTTGCGCGCCGGAGGCGCTGCCTAAGCGGATTTTCCTTTGAATAAAAAACAAGGTCAACTGCAACTGATCTACCCCCTCTGCCGGTACCCATTGGAGCCGGCAGATGCCGCGCCATTGCACGATGAATATTCCGGATTCGCTATCGATTTCTAACCGGATAGGCGCCCAGAAAAACCACGCCAGGGCAATTAGAAAAACGCCGAAAAGGACCCACCAGATCATGTGCTTTCAATTTCAACGCAAAGTTCTTTTCGGAATTGAAATTCATCAATGATGGCAGTCAGGTACCGGACTGAGCGTTGGCGAAAATGGACTGCCGGAAATCAATATGTGCGATGTTTGATCCAAATTTTCACAAAATTGGTTTTTGAAACAAACGATTGAAGCAGGCCTTGCTACCTGGCACATTTCGTTTGCAGGATTTGGCAAATCAGGCGGATCGATCACGCTTAGAACTTTTCGGGTAATGAAATATTTTGAAATAGAATAACTACAACGTACTGCCGCGTCCGGCCAATAACACCTGAATTTATGGCGTGTTTTGCTGCCATTCTGCGTTGACAAAAACCTCATTTATTCCCGATAAAATCGGCTTTTGCCGCCTTGATTGCTGACAAACCATCCTCAAATATTCCGATGTTATTGGCCGGACGCGGCAGTACGCTGTGTAGCTGTCAACCATTGTCATGGCTCGAAGCACTATTCAACCGATTGGTTTAGATGAAATTTTATTGCCCGATGGAGAAACCACTCCATTTTGCCAAACCCAGCCAAAAGGCCACTCCGTTTCCATGCCCCTCATCTTTCTCCTCCAAATTTTGTTACTCCCGGACAAATAATGCCGAACCGGGCAACCCGGCGCCCCTGCCTCGCGCCATTTCTGCAACTTTGCATAAACTGTTTTGATGATGAAAATCCGGCTTTTACTCTTTGTCCTCCTTGGCGCAACCGCGCTTTTTTCACAATCGACCTTCACGATCCAACACGCACTCAACTGGCAGGTGGAGCCTTACCGGCATACGCTTTCCAATGGCGAAATCGTGGAACAATGGCGATTTTCCGATTGCAGTTTCAGCGATGAAGCGCCGACGATCCCGGTATTCATCGAACGTTTTGCGCTGCCCGGCCGCTCGCGCCTCAGCGTTGAGCTGGTATCGGTAAAGTACGAACCGATTGCACTGAAAGCCAGTCCCGACGCCGCCGTTTTAGGTCCGGAACTCAATATTCGCGCAACCGTTGAGCAGGAGCGCAACCGCTTTTTTGGTCGCGTCAAATTTTTTCCCATTCGAAAAAACGGCAGTGGGTACGAGCGTGTCACGGAATTTACCATCCTGGTTCGCAGCACAGTTGAGCCGGAGCCGGTCAAACCGCGCGGCGGCCCCTTCACTTTTACCTCAGCGCTCAGCAGCGGCAGCGTGTACAAATTCGGCGTTGCACAGAGCGGCGTGTACAAACTGGATTTTAATTTTTTAAAAAATGAACTCGGGATCTCCAATTTAGAAAGCATCGACCCGCGTACGATCCGCGTGTACGGCAACGGCGGCGCGATGCTGTCGGAAACCACCAGTGACCCGCGCCCCGATGATTTGCTGGAAAATGCAATAACCGTTGTCGGTGAAGCAGATGGCAAGTTTGACAACGGCGATTATATCCTGTTTTACGCAGTCGGGCCGGCGCCGATGCTTTACAAACCGAGCAGTACCGACCCGGAACTGACCATCCAGCCACACCTTTACGACCGCCATGCGTACTACTTCGTCAAAATTGGCGATGGACAGGGCATGCGAATGACCGAGCAGGCCAGCGTGCCGGCCAATTTTGTCACCGAGCTTTTGACGATGCGCAGCGCATAGAAGACGAAAAGGAAAACCTGCTCCATTTTTTCAACTCAGCCCAAGGCTCCGGCAAACGTTGGTTCGGCGATTATTTTTTCCAAACCCGCGAGCGCAGCTATACCCTTAGCTTTCCCAATCTTGTACCTGGCGCTACCGCCCGCTTGCGTTCGGAGTTTGCCGGGCGTTGCAGGCTGAATACCACGCTCCAGATTTTAAGCGGGTCGGGCAATTTTTCACGTACCATCTTTGGCGTTCCGGTCAGCAACAACGAAGCTGATTTTGCTTCCAATGGCCTGATTACCGGCAATTTTGAACCTGCTGCCGGTAACAGTATCCCGGTTACCGTAAAATATTTGCCTTCCGCTGAAACCAGTGAAGGCTGGCTCGATTACCTCGAAGTGAACGCCCGCCGCCGCCTGCAAATGAGCGGCCAAACCATGGGCTTCCGCGACCTGCAAACGATCACCCAGGATGCCACGACTTTCCGGGTCAGCGGCCTCAGCAGCGCATTGACGGTTTGGGATGTCACGGACCCGCAAGCGCCCAAAAAACAACTGACACAAACCGTCGGGAATACCCTCGAATTTGGTGTACCCACCTTAGGCGTACTCCGCAATTTCTTTGCCTACTACGACAATGCAGCCCTGCCTAAACCGGAAAAAACCGTCGGGAAAATCGCCAACCAAAACATACACGGCCTCGACAACCTGCACATGGTGATAGTGTACCACCCCGATTTTGAAGCGGCGGTGCAAACGCTGGCACAACACCGGCGCGACTATAGCGGCCTCGATGTCGCTACCGTGCGTATTGACGAGTTGTACAACGAGTTTTCCTCCGGCCAAAAGGACCCAACGGCTATCCGCGACCTGGCCCGCATGTTGCTGGAGCGCAGCCCGCAAAAATTTGACTACCTGCTGCTCTTCGGCGACGGCTCATTTGATCCGCGCAACAATACAGCCAGCGATGAAAATCTCGATTTTATCCCTGTCTTCGAAACCTACCAGTCCTTCAACCCGATCTATGCCTATCCTTCAGACGATTATTTTGGTCTGCTCAGCGATGGCGAAGGCGGCGCGCTTGAAGGCGCGCTCGATATTGCAGTCGGACGCATAACCCCCCGTACTGCCGACGAAGCCCAGGCCATCATCACTAAAATTATCGACTATGATAAAAACCCCGCAACCCTGGGCGACTGGCACCTGCGCCTGTTGTATTTTGGCGATGATGAAGACTACAATGTGCACATCCGTCAGGCGGATAAACTTTCCGATGCTGCGGAGGCAACCGAGAAGTGGTTTAATACCGAAAAAATTTACTTTGACGCCTACCAGCAAGTAGCCACTTCCAGTGAAAAACGCATCCCAGATGCGAAAACAGCCATCAACGCCAATATTTTCAAAGGAGGTTTGATCGCCCAGTATATCGGCCACGGCGGTCCGCGCGGCTGGGCGCAGGAACGTGTGATCGACAATAATGACATTGCCGGCTGGGAAAATACCGACCGCTACCCCTTGATTATTACGGCAACCTGCTCTTTTGGCGGCTACGACGATTATACCACTATGACCGGTGGCGAACAGGCGCTGCTCAAGGTTAAATCGGGCGCAATGGGCCTTTTCACAACCGTCCGCGCGGTGTACATTGACGGCAATAACAAACTGACCGACGCCGTGCAGTCGGTCATTTTTGATCGCTTGCCCAATGGCCAATACCGTACCCTTGGCGATATTTTGAAAGACTCGAAAAATACCCTTTCCCAAGGATCAGAAGACAATGCCCGGCGTTTTACCCTGCTCGGCGACCCGGCCATGTACTTAGCCCTGCCGGAACACCGCGTGCGCACCACCCGGATCAATGGAAAAGATTTTAACCCGGCACAGCCCGATACGCTCAAAGCCCTCATGCCGGTAGAAATGGAAGGTGAAGTAACCGACACCATGGGCAATTTGTTGTCTGCTTTTAACGGCCGTGTGTTTGTTACTTTGTTTGATAAAAACAAACCCTGCAAACGCTCGGACAAGACCCTGAAAGCCCGGTGCGTTCTTTTCAGGTGCAGCGGAACATCCTGTTCAGAGGCAGCGCTACAGTGACCAATGGCCGCTTTAAAGTCAATTTTATAGTTCCCAAGGATATCAATTACGCCTACGGAAACGCCAAAATCAGTTACTACGCCGAAGACGGAACACCGTTTGACGCCGCCGGCGCCGACACTGAAATTATCGTTGGCGGCACCGCAAACTTAGTCAATGACGATACTCCGCCGCTGATCCAGGTGTTTCTCAACACCGACGCTTTTGCCTTCGGCGGCATCACCGACAAAAATCCAAAGGTTTTGGTTAAATGTTCGGACGACTACGGCATGAACGTTACCGGCACCAGCCTGGGCCACGACCTGACGGCTGTGCTGGATGGCAATGTTTTGGAAACCATAGTGCTGAATGATTTTTACGAAAGCGAACAGGACAATGCACAAAAAGGACAGGCGCTTTACCCGCTGCGCAACCTCGCTACAGGCCGGCATACCCTGCGGGTAAAAGGTTGGGATATTGCCAACAACTCCGGCGAAGGTGTTACGGAGTTTGTAGTGGCTGAAGATGGAAAAGCAGCCCTGGCGCATGTGCTCAATTATCCGAACCCGTTTACGACCAACACCAATTTTCAGTTTGAGCACAACTTGGCCAGCCAGTTACTCGATATCCAGGTCAGTATTTTCTCGGTATCCGGCAAATTGGTCAAAACAATTTTGCACACCAGCGCTGCCGATGGTTTCCGGGTAACGGACGTTGCCTGGGACGGAAAAGACGAATACGGCGACACTTTGGCCCGCGGCGTGTACCTCTACCGCATCAAAGTTCGCGGTACCGATGTGACGGGCAATACGGCGACTGCGGAAAGTGATTTTGAAAAATTGGTGATTTTGAAGTGATGGGGATATCTCGAAAGATCTGAACGTACTCTGTTTTACCGCAAAGGCGCAATATGAGTCGTTCTGAATTTTGAACCTGACTCCAATTTCTAAAAATCCGTGCTGCGAGCCGAAGGCGAGTCCGTGGTTGTCCGTGTCTTAACACTTCTGAATCGGCTTTTTCGGTGTGTCTTTGGAATCAGCCGCTTTAGCAGGCAAAAGACACGGACAACCACGGACTCGCCTTCGGCTCGCAGCACGGATTTTTTTTTGGAAAAAAAGTTAAAAAAATTCGGAACGACTCATGTTGCGTCTTCGCGGTAAAAAGTTTGTCGCGCGGCACTAGCGTCAGCCTGTATTTATTGAACTTATACCGCCGGCCTGGCCAAAATCACTTTCACCAAACAGCCAAAAGCGATCCCCACCAGCACAAACCCGGCTAACCAGCCCACAACCGGAACCCAGGTTAACAAATGAAGGGCCACCAGTATACCCAAGGCCACTAAAATACGCTGGCCTTTTGTCCAGGAAAGCCCGCGGTTTTGCTCCAGGGCATTTGCGCCGACCACAGCAGTCAGCGCAGGCGCAAACAGCAGAGTAAAAATGTAAAACAGCAGGGCAAATACCCCGAACGGAATCCCGATGATCGTGATGAACAGTACAATAATGCCCACCGGCACACCAACCAGATACAGCATGCCGGTACCGAAACGCTGAATCCACTGCCCGGGCAAACCTTCGCTGCTGCGCCGGAAAAAGCCCTCAAACAGCAACAGCAAAAAAGTAATCAGCAAAGCCCCGGCCAGCAGGCGGTATATGGAAAAAAAGGAAAAACCTTTGGAAACCCAGGTGCTGCTTGCGTCACCCATGTCTTGTCCAAGGCTGGAATCGAAAGTAGCGCGGGCGCCGCTGCGCAGGTTTTTAGAAAAATCCAGCTCGCCATCTTTTTGCCAGTAACGAACTGCCCTGGTGAAATTCGGCCTTATCGCCCAGAGTTATATTGCCGGCTACAATCTCGCAGGGGCCCCGAAAAATGCCGTCGAGTTTGAGTTCGCCACCCCGGAGCTTGGCCTCCTGTTCCACTTCACCTTCAAAAGTGACCGTGCCGCCGGCAAGTATGATTGCGCCCAACACCCGGCCATACACCCGCACTTCGCCGCCACCAACCACCAGGTCGCCGTAGATGATTGCGCCCCGGCCAATTTCCAGCTGGCCGGAGCCAACCAGCACATCGCCCAATACCTGACCGAGGAGGCTTACATCGCCGCCGCCGCAGCGCAAGTCGTCGCCGATGACGCCTTCAATGCGCACCCGGCCGCCGCCGGCTATCAGGTCGTAACGAATGGTATCGCGGATGGTCAGCTCGCCGGCGCCGGCCGTGAGGTCGCCATTCACCAAAGCATCAATGTAAATTTCACCTGCTCCGGCGTATACATTGCCGTCGATGGGCGTACTGACCCGCACCATTTTGCCGGTCAGAATTGTAGCAGCAGGAAGTTGAGTTGCAAAAAACGACAACAGCGCAAAGGCGGCTGTCAGGAATTTGATGTTTTCATGTTTAGTTGTTTTGAAATACATAGCAGTGCCGGGCAAATACTACTGCCCGATTGTTTTTCAAAAATAATGACGCAGGAGGGCCGTTTCGAAATTGTTTACACGAATAGCCGTGCTTACTCGTCCTACGACTCCAAGTCGCAGGACGAGCAAGTTCAGGTCCTTAACCATCGCCACGTTGTTTTTGCGGTTTAGGCGCCTGTTTAGTTTTTTCCGGACTGGTTTTAGGCACCTGCTTGGCAGGCGTTGGCGCGTTGCCGGGTTTGATTTGCGGTTTAGGCGTTGGCTGCCGGGGTTCCTGCCATTTGTCGCGGTGGTAGTCGCGGGCTTTGTCGATATCCGGATTTTTGGCGGGTTGCCGGGCCGGGGGGGCGGTTCGGGTTGGCGCCTGATTGGGCGCTTGGTTTTTTTCCGGTTGTTTAACACGGGCGGTACAGCAGGTTTTTCCGCTGGAACACGTTTGGGCGGTTCAACGCCGGGCGCCCGGCTTGGTTGAGCCGGTTCGGTTTTGAGGGGGGCTTTGGCGGGAGCCCAATCACTTCGCTGGCGCTCGGCGTCGCTGCGTTCGCGTTGTATTTCAGCTTGAGCAGTTACCCGGGAGCGGGCGAGTTCGGAATTGCGTCGTGTTTTTTTCCAAAATTCCTCCCGGGTTTGGACACGGGCCGGGTTTTTGTCGTTGAATTTCTGCCGTTGTTGTTCAAATTGAGCGTATTCGTTCAGGCGGGCAGGCAGGCGATCGCGGTCGCCCAGCCATTCGTCAGAGATCATGTTGCGGTTCTGGTCGCGCCATTCGCCAACGCCCATGCTGATGGTAGAGCCCGACTTCCGGTGTCCGTAATAATGGTTGACAAAATAGGTCGACAAGCGGTTGTACCGGTGGTGGTGGTGCGGATGGTAAAAGTACCAGTGCATAAAATGGTAGGAGGGCAGGTGTACAATCACAACGGTCTGGTGGTAAGGGTAAAAGCCCCAATACCACCAATAGGGGTAGGGCCGCCAGCAGGGTTGCGGCGCCCACCAGGGGTAACCGAACCAGTAGGGATAATTGTACTGGTAATACTGTTCCGGATAAACGGCCCGGGGCGCAGCATACAGGTCGTCGTTGCCGGTATCATACACTTCATCGGTGTAGCCATATTCCGTGGCGTATTCCTGGGAAGCGCCCTCAAATTCCTGTCGGGCCTGCGGGTCATTTTCCACCGTTTTTTGCCAGTTTTCCAATTCTTCCGCATGTTCACGGGCGACGACGAGGTTCAGGGAGTCCATTTTTTGAATCACCCAGGCGGGGTCATCTTTATAAATATCGCCGACGAGGATGGTAAAGCGCAAGTCTTCATTCAGGATGTCGATTACTTCCGGCAGCCCGAGCAGGGTTCGAAAAGCCTGTTGAGCGGGCGCCGGGTAAGTCGCAATCAATTGGTCAAAAGCCCCTTGCGCGGTTTGGTTCAGGTCGTTGATTTTTACCAGGGAAGCCATTTGACGTTCAACCAGGCCAAGGGCATCCGAACGTTTGTCTTCGGGCATCTGTTCGAGGTCACGGCTCAGGGCAGTCCGGTCATTTTGATGGCTGACCAGTGCAGCGGTCAGGCCCGGAAAGCGGGAGATGTCGAAAAATATCTCCTGGCTGCTGCGGGGGAAATCCTCAATCAGTGTGCGGAAAGCAGCGCCGGTTTTGGTCCGGATACTTTGCATTTTGATGAGTACTTCCGGGTATTTGGCGGCTTCGAGAATGGCGAGCCGGGCATTTTCGGGATAGAGCACCAGGGCTTCGATGGATTGTTTGTTTTCCTGTGCGAGTTCGCGCAGGAGCGCCCGGTCTGTTTGGGCGAAGGCCTGGCCAAGGGTCAATAACATGGCACTGCAGAGGAGCGCTACCGTTTTTGTTCGCATGATAACTTTGTTTTTATACTGCACGAATAGCGTATTCGCACAAAATCAGTTTTTATCATACAAAGCTTGACCTTAAAAAATGAGAAATGCCAGAATAGTGGTCAGGGGCATGGATGATTTTCAGCAACAGCGCTTGAGCCTGTGGGGGCGCAGGCATTTTGGGGCTGCGTGTGGAGGGAAAACGGGTTATTGGACACGCTTTAGTTTTAATTTTTCTACCGGGTGGTACACCAATGGAACATATTCAATAGCAACGTCGCTTCGATCAAGCCCAAAGGCCTTTTCATCAGATTGGCCAAGGTGTTTGAGAAAAAAATAGCCGTTGAGCAAAAGGTATTCCCTGAATCTGAATTCATTTTCAACGGACAGGAATTTTTCAATAACAATAAATTTAAAATCGGGCTCCGATTATATTTCGTTGATCCGTCGGCTTGAATGTGCAGGTTTAGTTCGCGGTTTTTGATCAGGTCCTGTACAATTTTTTTGAAAAACAATTCTGCGCGTGGTTGGAGCCGGAAGCCGATATTGATATCGATCCGAATCACTTTGTCGTTGAGGAGCTCGTGTACTTCATAGTTCAGGGTGTATGGATCGTCGGTCCTGTTGAGATGCAGAAACCAATACACGTCTGCCCGTTTGGGCTTTTTCGAAAAAATAGATTTAATCACCTTTTCTTCAATCTGGGTATAGTAGTTGGCTTTGGTCAGGAAAATCAGGTGCGTGGAAAACTTCGGGATAAGATCGTCGTGGCTCAGTTCATTCAAAATACCGAGATAGGTTTTTAAATCGACAAAACTGACCAGCCGGTTACTGATTTTTCGGGCGAAATACCAAACATACATGGTTGGCGCGATCAGGGCAAGCGGTAACAGGCCCATTGGGTTGTGCGTCAGTTTAGGCAGGTTGGTGATAAAAAAAGCGGCTTCAATGGTTAAAAAAATCGCCAAAATGCTTCCTACCAGTACGATGTTCCATTTTTAATAAAATATAAAAATAGGCGAGCAAAATACTCGTCATAATCATCGCTACAGTAATGGAAAACCCGTAAGCGGCCTCCCATGTGGGTAGAATCCTGGAAATAAAGGGATCATCATCAGGCAACCGACCCAGAGGATTAAATTGGTACTGGGGATATAAATCTGCCCTTTGGTTTCCGATGGTTGCCTGACGGCCACACGCGGCCAAAAATTGAGCGACATGGCTTCGCTAATCAGGGTATAAGAGCCGCTAATGAGTGCCTGGGACGCGATTATCGCCGCCGCAGTAGCGATGACAATACCGGGAATTAAAAACCAATCCGGCATGATTTGGTAAAATGGATTCCGGTTGGCCAGCGAAGGTCCGGCCTGATGCAGCATCCAGGCTGCTTGCCCCAGGTAGATGGTCAGCAGGCAGATTTTTACAAAAATCCAGCTCAAACGGATATTGCGCCGCCCGCAATGCCCCAGGTCGGAATATAAAGCCTCCGCCCCGGTCGTACAGAGGAACACCGCCCCTAACAGCCAAAAACCTTTTGGGTAAAATAACAAAAGTTCAACGGCATAGTGTGGGCTGAGTGCGCGGAGGATGCCAGGATAATGAGCGATCTGCGCAATACCCAGCACAAACAACATGGTAAACCAAAGGACCATGATCGGGCCAAAGGCTCCGCCCACTTTTTGGGTGCCAAAACGTTGAAAAAAGAACAACAGCGACAGGATAACCACTACAATCGGCACGGTAGGCAATGCCGGAATAAGCGTTTCCAGACCTTCCACTGCCGAAGCAACGGAGATAGGTGGCGTAATAATACCATCGGCCAGCAGGGTAGTGGCGCCTAAAATAGTCGGGATGGCCAGCCATTTGCCGTAACGCCGAACAAGGGCGTATAGTGAAAAAACACCGCCCTCGCCGTGGTTGTCGGCCATCAGCGTCAGGAGGATGTACTTGAAGGTTGTCTGAAAAACCAGGGTCCAGAAAACGCAGGATACGCCACCGAATACCAGCATTTCAGTTATTTCCTGGTCGCCGACAATGGCTTTCATCACATACAATGGGCTGGTACCGATATCGCCGTAAATGATACCTAAAGCCACAAGCAGGCTTCCTGCGGTGACTTTTTGGCGGGTAGATAAATCGTTTGACTTCATTTGTTATTTCGATGATGGTGGCTGCTGAGCCGAAGATTTGAGCAAGCGCTTGCAATCCGAAATGATTTGAGCAATAAGCGCCAATTGCTCCGGGCTAAGCCGGACAAAGTTTTGCCGCTCCAATTGATATAGATGTTGCTGAAGTTCGCCCAGTGCCGGTTTGCGGGCTGTTTTGCGCTTTTTGCGCCTCTATGGCGGCCGCCAGTGCATTCACGGAGTTGGCTATTTCACCGAACTCGTCGTGCCGCGTTTCTATGATCCGGCGGTCGAATTGCCCTCCGGCGATTTCGCGTGCGGCATCAGCCAAGTTTCTTAGCCGGCGTGCGACGATTAAAGGGAAATTGATTAAAAAATCGCCAGCCAAAATCAAACAAAGCAGTGCGATGGCTTCCATACCGGTTGCGTCCTGGCCGCTGTGTATCAGAAAATAAATTCCGGCGCCACCTGTAATAGCGAGTAGAACCAATAAAAACAGCAGGCCCAGCCGGATTTGAGTTTGCAATGTCATGGTAGATCTTAGTTCCTGAACCATGCCTCAAAGTTCCGTTAGCCGGTATAAGGGAGATATTAAAGTGTTGTGGCGGAGTATAAAGATTTTATAAAAACCTGCTCAAATTGCAGATTACAGCCCCGTAAAGCGGTATCCCACACCCGATTCGGTGTGGATAAACTCCGGTTGATTCGGATTGTCTTCAATTTTTTTGCGCAACTGGCCGATGTACACACGCAGGTATTGGGATTGCGTTGTGTAGCCGGGGCCCCATATTTCACGTAAAATAAATTGATGGGTCAACACCCTGCCCTGATAGCGGACCAAAAGGGTCAGCAAGTTGTACTCGGTATTGGTGAGGTGTACAACTTCTTGATTTTTACAAACGAGGCGTGACGACAAGTCAATAACCAGCTTGCCAAAATCATAAACGGGTGTGCTTTCGTCTTGCCGGACCGAACGCAGGGCAGACCGAATACGCGCCAACAATTCGCCGGTGCGAAAGGGTTTGACTAAATAATCGTTGGCGCCATGGTCCAATGCTTTGATAATCTCTGCCTCGGCATTGCGAGCCGACAAAATGATTACTGGCCGGCTGTACCATTCGCGCAATTGGAGCAGCACGTTTTGTCCGTCCTCATCGGGCAAACCCAGATCAAGTAAAATAAGGTCGGGGGGGAGCATGGCAGCGGCAATCAGGCCTTCCTTACCGGTGCCCGCCGAGCGGACGTCGAATTGTTGGGCGTTCAAAGTAATTTCGAGCAATTTCCGGATCGGCGGTTCGTCGTCGATTACTAAAACAACAGGCTTATTCATCGGTAGCAGAATTTATCAACTTGTTTTCAACCGGGATCCGAATGCTGATTCGACCTCCTCGGTCAGGAATGTTTTCTGCCTGGATTTCTCCGCCATGCGCCTCCACAAACCCTTTTGCAATAGATAAACCCAAGCCCAGGCCACCTGTTTTGGAATTGGACAGCCGGTGAAATTTTTCAAAAACCCATGCTAATTCTTCTGCCGGGAAACCCGGACCCGAATCAGAAACTTCAATCAGCAGCAGGTCGTCGGCACAAGCCAGCGTCACGGTGATTCGCTTGCCTTCGGGGGTGTGTTTAGCCGCATTCAGCAGTAGATTGTGTAAAACCTGCTCCATTAAAACAAAATCCAGTTTGATCAGTGGCAAGTCTTCTGAAGCATGAACTTGTACCTGGTGTTGGCTCAACGAAGCGCCTGAATGCCGAATGACGGTATGGATCAGATCAACAGGATCGCACCAGTCGAGCGCTAAGCCGGATAAATCCGGAATCGAGCCGCGAAAGGTTCAACAAATCTTCCGTCACCGATGGAGGCGTTCTCCGGCAGATTAATTTTCGTTGATTAAAGTCTGTTTATCATTTTCTTCCAAATTGGAATCCCGTGCCAGCAGGTTGTCAGAGGCGCCTAATATGGTGGCAATCGCGGGTGCAGCTCGTGTGAGAGCGAGTTAAAAGGAGTCGTAAAAGTTTTAGGGTAATCACCCGAGATTCCTTTTCGCGTGCGATTTTTCAAATTGCCGGATGCGGGCCAAGTACGCCATTGAGTAAGGCAATGATAAAGTACATACCCAGCATCGCATCTGCGGAGTCGTTGACATGAAAGGTGAAATGGCGGAATAAAAAATAATCCCAGATCGCAGCACTTAAAACTGCCGCAAGCAATACCGGATATAAGCCGAGGCGCATCGCCAAAACTGAAACCAACAGCATCAAGATCAGGCAACGGCCCGGTAACCAATCAAATCGGTGAATGGATAACATATGCAGCCAGGGTCACCACAGATAAGGCACTGATGGTATATTGCCGGGTTGTGGAATGCGCAGTAGTCATCGGTATCGATTTAGAAAAGTAAAATAATTGGGATGGGCTAATTCCCCACACTTTGTTTTAAATTTGTCGGAGTCTTTTTGTCAATACTCTTTCGGGCTCGCTGTGTTCAAAAACCCTCACAACAAAAAAAAAACCTTGTTCTTCACTTAAAAAAAAAAAAAATTTCCCCCCCCCCACTCTGGGGGGGGGTTTCCCCGGGGGGTTTTTCCACCCCCCCCGGGGGGGGATCCCCCCCAAAAGAGGGGAAAAAAATTTTGGCGGTTTGGCTGTCCGGGGGGAATTAAACAAAACAAGGCCCAAACCCCCCCCCGTGGTCGGTAAGGGGGGGAAAAAAAAAAAGGGAAAAAAAAAAAAAAAAAAAAAAAAAAAAAAAAAAAAAAAAAAAAAAAAAAAAAAAAAAAAAGAAAAGTTTTTTGGTTTAACCCGCCCGGTGAAAAAAACCCGCGGGTTTACTGGCCCCAGGTAAAAAAGGGGAAAGGGGGATTCCAATTTTCGGGAGGCCGGGGGGAAGGGGCCCCTGCGGCGAAAATGGGGACGGCCTCCCCCCCCCCCGGGGAGGAGAGAAAACCGGCCCAAAAAAGCGGGAAATGGGAGACAAACAACCCCAAATTACGGGGCCCCCCCCAGGGACCCCCGAAAATGGGAAAAAAAAAGGGAGAGGGGGGAGTTTTTGTGAGAGGGAATAAATCTTTAAAAAAACGGGGGAAAAAAAGGAACAAAAGGGGGAACCGGGGCAAAAATGGGGTTTAAAGGGTTTTGGAAAAAAGGGGAAGGCAAAACAAAAAGGGGGGGAAAAATGGGTTTGGTGGGTTGGCGGCGTGCCGCGTCCCCCCAAAGGCGCGCCGGGGGATTTTGCGAAACCCTTTTTAAATTTGCCCACTTCATCCGCTTGCCCGCCCAGCCGCAATTCGCAACCCGTAATTCATTATGCCACAGTTTTCCCACCTCCACTGCCACACCCAGTACTCCCTGCTCGACGGCGCGGCCTCCATCCCCAAGCTCTTTAAAAAAGCCGCCGCCGATGGCATGAAAGGCCTGGCGATTACCGACCACGGCAATATGTTCGGCGTGTTCCAGTTCGTCGCCGAAGCCGCCAAACACGAAGGCGTCAAACCGATTGTGGGCTGCGAATTTTACGTCGTGGAAGACCGGCACCAACGCACGTTCACCAAAGAACACCGCGACAAACGTTACCACCAACTTTTCTTAGCCAAAAATGCTGAGGGCTACAAAAACCTCGTCAAACTCTGCTCGCTGGGCTACATAGATGGCCTGTACGGCAAGTACCCCCGCATCGACAAAGAACTCGTGTTGCAGTACTCCGAGGGCCTGATCGCCACCACCTGCTGCATCGGCGCGATGGTGCCACAGGCTATTTTGCGGCGTGGAGAAGAGGAAGCCAAAAGGAATTTGAATGGTGGTACGACATCTTTGGCGAAGACTACCTCCATCGAACTCCAGCGCCACCAAATGCCCGAACAAGACCAGGTCAACGAAGTGCTGTTGCGCTGGGCAGAGGAATACAAAGTCAAGGTCATTTGCACCAACGACTCGCACTACGTGGATCAGAAAGACTGGAACGCCCACGATATTCTGCTCTGTATCAACACCGGCGAAAAACAAGCCACCCCGCCGATCCGGGAATTTGCCGAAGAGGGCACTTCGATGAAAGGCGGGCGTTTCGCATTCTGGAATGACCAGTTTTATTTTAAAACACAGGCCGAAATGGGCGCGATTTTCAAAGACGTTCCATTTGCCCTGGACAACACCCAGGAGATTGTCGACAAGTGCGAACACCTCCAGTTGAAAAAGACATCCTGCTACCCAATTTTGTCATCCCGCAGGAATTTACCTCGCAGGACGAATACTTGCGCCACATCACCTACGAAGGCGCCCGCAAACGGTACAAAGACATCACACCCGAGATCGAAGAGCGGCTCAACTTTGACGCACACGATCCTGACCATGGGCTTCGCCGGCTACTTCCTTATCGTGGCCGACTTTATCGCCGCCGGGCGCGACCTCGGTGTGTTCATCGGTCCCGGCCGCGGCTCAGCTGCAGGCTCGGCAGTGGCCTACTGCATCGGCATCACCAACATTGACCCGATCAAGTACCAACTACTGTTCGAACGTTTCCTCAACCCCGACCGGAAGAGCATGCCCGATATCGATACCGACTTCGATGACGAAGGCCGGCAAAAAGTACTCGATTACGTGGTGCAGAAATACGGGAAACAACAAGTCGCCCAGATCGTAACCTACGGTACGATGGCGGCCAAAATGTCGATCAAGGACGTAGCCCGTGTGCTCGATCTGCCGCTCGACCAGTCCAACGCTTTAGCCAAATTGGTGCCCGACAAACCCGGCACTTCCCTCAACCGCGTGCTCACAGCGCCCTTTGACGGCGCAGGCTCGCTGCGCGAAAAAGAAAATTATGGCGCCGACGACCTGGAAAACATCCGCCAACTCCGCGAACACCTGAATACCAACGACACCCGCGAAAGCGAGGTGCTCCGCGAAGCCATGATCCTGGAAGGCTCCGTACGCAACACCGGCATTCACGCCGCCGGCATCATCATCGCACCCAAAGACCTCACCGAGATCATCCCTGTGTGCGCTTCCAAAGAAACTGAACTGCTGATCACGCAGTACGAGGGCAGCATCATCAAAGACGCCGGGGTCATCAAAATGGACTTCCTCGGCCTCAAAACCCTGACCATCATCCGCGATGCCCTGCGCCTGATTGAAGAAAACCACGGTGTGAAAATCGTCATCGACGACATTCCGCTCGACGATAAAAAAACCTACGAGCTCTATCAGTCCGGCGCTACCAATGCCACTTTTCAGTTTGAAAGCACCGGCATGCAGAAGTACCTGCGCGAGCTCAAGCCCGATAAATTTGACGACCTCATTGCCATGAACGCCCTGTACCGGCCAGGTCCATTGGAGTATATTCCCGACTTTATCGCCCGCAAACACGGCCGCCAGCAGGTGAGCTATGATTTGCCGGAAATGGAAGAGTACTTGCAGGATACGTTCGGAATTTGCGTGGCGGGCGATACTTTGGTTTATGATGCAATTACAGGCAAGCGGGTTCGAATAGATCAATTGCGCTACCGGGTAGGCTCGTTTTATGTACAAGGCGTGGACAAGGATTTAAAACCTGCACGAGCCGCAGTAACGCATTGGGTTTGCAACGGAGAAAAACCTGTTTTTGAGGTAAAACTCAAAACGGTTCTACCGTAAAAATGACCGACAACCACCGGGTGCTTACCGAAAATGGATGGCGTGAGTTGGGGCAATTGCAAGCAGGCGATTATATCGCCACTCCGAGGCAATTATTTGCAGATACATCACAACATACTGACCCACAAAAACTACGGGTCCTGGCTTATCTTTTGGCTGATGGTTCTTTGAGCGCCCACGGCGCTACCGCAGATTTTGTTTCAAAAGATCAGGTGCTTATTGATGCTTACCAGGAAGGCCTGACCCGGTTTGAACGCCTGGAGCCCCGAACCCTACAACAAGTCCGGGGCGTCACCCGTGTGATGGTGGCTGGAAAAGAGAAAAAATCGTCCCATGAAACCAACTCATTGGTTCAGTTTTTACGCGACTTGGGCCTCAAAACGATGAAAGGCGGAGGTTGGTCGGGCGATAAATTTGTTCCTGAATTTGTTTTTGGTCTTGATGAAGAGCAGATTAGTTTTTTCCTTGCGTCCTACTGGGATTGTGACGGATATGTCGGTAAGCGTTCTTGTTTTATTAAAACGATTTCAAAACATTTAGCAAAAGACTTACAGACACTTTTGCTCCGGCTTGGTATTTACGCCACCATTTATGAGTCACGCTATTTTAATAATCGCAGACAAGAACAAATCATAGCCTATCAGCTCACCGTCTATAATTTAAAGACATTTAATGATAAAATTGCTCCATATCTGTTGCTGAAAAAAATGCCTGAAGGTGAATTGTGCAGCGAGGAATTACGCGATAAAGTTTCCCGGAATATTTTTCTTCAGGAAGTAGAAACGGCTTGGGACGGTTCCATTCATTCGCTCATGCGCACGCACGGCGTTGACCGGCAGCATTTTATAAAAAATACAAACAATTGCCGCGGATCGCATCCAAGGTGGTTCGGACGGTTGCTGAAAAATTAACCTTGCCAAAAACAAAACGCCACTTGAATGTGCGTTGGGAGCAAATTGATTCGATCACTCCTGCGGGCACTGAATTGGTTTATGATATTACAGTTGATGGCATCCACAATTTTGTAGGTAATAATATCATCCTGCACAACTGTGTCTATCAGGAGCAAATCATGCTTTTGTCCCAAAAACTCGCCGGCTTTTCCAAAGGCGATGCTGATGCTGCGCAAGGCTATGGGTAAAAAGCAAAAATCGGTACTGGACAAAATGAAGGGCCAGTTTATCGAAGGAGCAGCGGCAAAGGGCATCAAGTTTAAGGACAAACTCGAAAAAGTCTGGACCGATTGGGAAGCCTTCGCCTCTTATGCCTTCAACAAATCGCACTCCACCTGCTACGCTTTCGTGGCCCACCAAACGGCCTACCTGAAAGCCCACTACCCGGCCGAGTACATGGCTGCCGTGCTGACCCACTCGCAAAACAACATTGATAAAATCACTTTCCACCTCGAAGAGTGCAAGCGCATGGGCCTGGAGGTGATGGGGCCGGATATCAACGAATCGGGCGTACACTTTTCCGTGAACAAAAAAGGCGTGATCCGCTACGGCATGGGCGCGGTGAAAGGCGTGGGTGAAGCGGCCGTGGAAACGCTGATTCAGGAGCGCAATGCCAACGGCCCGTTCGAAACAGTATTTGATTTCATGCGCCGCATCAACCTGCGCACCATCAACAAACGGGTGATGGAAAATCTGGCTTTTGCGGGAGCGTTCGACGATGTCAACGCGGCCCCGCCCATGAATGGGCGGGCTGAAAAGGCCAGCGCGTCATCTCCGCCCAGCCCTTCAGGGCTGGGACTGCATCGGGCGACTTTTTTCGCTCCCACCGACAAGTACGAAACTTTCATCGAGCATTTGCTCAAACACGGCGCTGCGTACCAGGAAGACAAAATCATGTCGATCAACTCCTGTTCGGCGACCTGTCCGACACGGTGAGTATCCCCGAGCCGGCGGTTCCCAAAGTGGCGCCCTGGAACCTGCTGACCAAACTACAGCGCGAAAAAGACGTGATCGGGATTTACCCTCAGCGGACACCCTTTGGACGATTACAAATTTGAAGTTGAAAACCTGACCACCTGTGGACTGGAACGGATCGAAAATTTTAAGGGACAGAAAATCCACCTCGCCGGTTTCGTCACCAAGGCCGAGCATCGGATCAGTCAGCGGGGCACGGGCTGGGGCCGGTTCACGATCAGCGATTATACCGGCAACCTTGAAATGGCGCTGTTCAGCAACGACTACGCCCAGTTCAAACACTTATTTGAAGAAGGCAACAGCTTGTTCCTGACCGGTTCGTACCGGGCGCGGTACAACAGCGACGAGCACGAGTTTCGTCCGGAAAAAGTGGAACTGCTGGAATCTGTCGGCGGCTCGCAAATATCCTCCGTTACGCTACAAATTCCGGTGAAACTACTCACAGTAGAATTGCTCGACAAGCTGGATTTGATTTGCAAAAATCACAAGGGCAAGCACATCCTCAAATTTCGCCTGCTCGACTACACCAACCAAAACGCGCTCTCCTTTGCCGCCATCAAACGCAAGGTAAACGCGGATTCGGATTTTGCGATGGAGATGGAGAAGTTGGGGCTGGAGTGTTCGGTGGGGTAGGGTTGACTGGTAGTTGGTGGGAAAGCAAAACGGTATGATGGGAAGTATTGCGTGCAATTACCCAAAGTACTCTCCCAAAACCGTTAAATTTGTTCAAAATTCAATTGTTATGACAGCATCAGCCACCTATGATACCGTTGCCGATTTTCTTGCCAGCATGGGCCCGGCGAAAATACTGGTTTACATGCGCCGGAAACCATGCAACAGCGGCTGGAAGAACTTGTTGAACAGGAAAAGCATCGGGCCTGACCAAGGAGGAAAAGGATGAATTGGACCATTACATTGTGTTGGAACGGTTAATTCGTCTGGCTAAAAGCGAATGCGTATTTACGGCTTGCGAAAAAATGAGTCGAAAAATTCCAGATGACCTCCGCCGAAATGTGCCGGGGCGCGCAGCATTTTGCTGCGAATATTGCCGGTTGCCGGAAAAGGCAGCATTTTTCTCATTTCAAGTTGATCATATTATCAGTGTTCGCCACGATGGCAAAACAGATTTAGACAATCTTGCATTTGCCTGTCCAATTTGTAATCGAAAAAAAGGTACGGACTTAGGAACGTTGGTTGGCGACCCTCCTCAATTGATACGTTTTTCAATCTCGTTTGGATAAGTGGGAAGAACAATTCTTCTTGAAATTTCCGGAGAAATACTTTCAAAAACAGATAGGGAAAAGCAACATTGAAATTCTTTGATTTCAATTACCCAGATGCTGTAATTGAACGGCGGAAGTTGCTATTGGCCGGTGTGTTAAAACTCTGATTAGTAATTCGACCCTCAAATGTTGGAAACATTCCTAAAAGCAATCGGACTTTCCGAATCCAATTTCAATACACTTATTGGAATACTGGGTTTTATACTAGCCCTGGCCTCGGCCATCATTCCGGCGATCCGGCGTTTGATCTCCCGGGTTTTTTACAAAATATTGGGCTGGCTGGGTTTTACAAGGTGGGTCTATCGCAAGCGGTTCCTGGAACGTCACAGCAAACTCCATAATATTTACTTAGACAAAGAGGAAGTGTTGGACCTGCGGGCCACTTACATCCCGCTCCACATTGACCGCCCCGGCCATATCGGCCGAATGCCCGCGGTAGCCCTGCTTGCCGACTCCAGGCAACGCCGGTTGATTATTGTCGGCGATCCCGGCACCGGAAAAACAACCCTGCTGAAAGCTTTTGGAACGGGGATATTGCGCCCATTCAGCGGCCTGCGACTGCACGATGCCTTCCATATTAAACAAATGCAGGAAACCCCGATCCTGGTTGACCTGCGGCACTTTGCCTCCCATGATTTTGCGGCTTTTTCGTTGGTGCAATACATCACCGACCATATTTTTCAAACTCAAATGAAGGTCAAGGACGGAGCGGCCTTTCTTCAAATGTTGCTCGATGACGGTCGTTGCCTGCTATTGCTGGATGGCTTGGACGAAGTGAGCGAGGAGTATTATGAAAGTGTCAAAAACCGCATCAGCGCCTTTTGCAATGGACACCTGCCGGACTTTGAAACGAGAAACGCCAGGGTAATTATGAGTTGCCGGAAGCAGAATTTTGAACGCCTGCGTAGGGATTGGGTACCGCAAACCTTTCGCGAAGTTGTCACGCTGGTGCCTTTCAATACCGACGAGGTGTATAGTTTTCTGACACACCGAAAATCGGAGTTTCGCGAAGGTCGGACCCCGGATGCTTTTTTCAAGCAAATTCAGGCATCCAACATGGCAGAACTGCACCGGAATCCCCTGATCCTGACCATTTCCTTAGGCCTTTTCCTGAATACGCCGCATTATGAAATCCCGAATTCGGTGGCGCAGTTTTACGAAACGATCATCAAACACCTCCTGCACCGCCATGACTTTCGGACAGAACCGCATGTCAAAAAAGTCAACAAGTACAATGCTGACGATAAATACCGCTTTCTCCGGGAATTAGCCATGCATGTTGCGGAACGGGAGGAGGGTTTTGATGAATTTTCGTACCGGGAAATTCTGGAGTTTTTCAAAGAGGTGCACCAGCGCATGACGAATGTAGCGCAGCAGGACGACAATGCGTTTATCCGCGAGATCATCGATCACTCGGGCTTGCTGACCAAAATTTCCGACGATGATGTCTATATCCTCGCGCATCGCTCTATTCACGAGTATTTTATCGCCGTGCAGTTGGCCCGTGCGCCTAAGGTTGGAAAGGAGCGTTTGTTAGCCAAAGCGGATAATTTGCATTGGCGGCAGGTCATCGTGTTTTTTGCTTCGCTGGACCATGCTGAAGTAGAGTCTTTCCTCAAAGAACTGATGCAGGTAAACCTGGAGCTCGCGGGCTACTGTGTTCCTTCGGCACAAATTCTCAGTCCCGAATTGGCGGAAGTATTGGCCGATGCCTTGGTGCAGGACATCCGGAAAGGAGCGGTCGCTATTTCACTGCCGGCCTTGGTCAGCATGACCAAAAGTTACCGGACCCCCATCCGCAATATCGCCATGCAGCGGCTGACGGCTGTGCTGGGAGAAGTGTTCCAAACAGAATCGAACCAATTGGCCGGCTTGAAGGAGGAAGATGTACCGGAACTACTCAACCAACTCGCCAACACCGGTTCCCTGGATGTACTGCCTACCTGCCTGCGGCTCAGCGAAATGGTGTCCAAACCAACCGATGCTGTTGCGCCGCTATGGCAGTGCCTGAATATTCCGGGCCTGGAACAGGATCGGGTGCTCACTGCCCGCTTGATTCGCCTGCTTCTTGATTTGGTCATGACGCCGGAGGGCCTGGAAGAACTGCAACGACAACCGGGATTTGCGCCGGACTTTGTTACCCCGGCGGTACGGGAGGCGGTTTATCCTTTTATAAAGGGGCAGGATCTGGAATCGAATTTGATTACGCTGCTGGCTTGGGCAGACAGGATTAGGTGTAACACCTTCTGAAACGAATGTTTTTTTAAAACAAAACAGGAAATACCGGGAAGCCTGGCGTACGGTGGAGCGGGACCGGTCGCGGTTTACTTTTAAAGTGCATTGGCACCCGTTTATGCTGTTTTTGAATACGTTTGCCGTGGTTGTGCCTCCTATTTACCTCATCATAGCGTTTAGTTTCTATGGATGGGAGGCAGTATTGTTGCCGGGAGAGAGTAGGTGGTGGCTTTTGCTTTATGGTGGGATTGGACTATTAAGTTTTTGGGCTTTATTGCTTGCACTTATCAAGTTGGAGGAAACTAGCCTCCGATTGCTATTCGATATTGCAGATTACGAGAATACAGCCAGATTCATCGTTTGGATCGAGGAGAAAATTCAAATTAAAAGAAGATAGTAAATGGACCACAATTGAGAATTTTGATCCCATCGTTTGCCAATGTCTTTTCGTTATTTTTAAGGGCTATGGCAATTAATATACCAATTGCTTTTTATAGTTTTTGGCTTTTATCTTAAGCTAATCTACTTTTTTAGTCCCATTATTGATTGGAGTCCAAAAGGCAAAACCACCTACCTCCGCAAACCCAACCCCGCCATTGCCATCTACGACGACCCGCGCTCCAAACACTGGATTGAGCGCAGTGCGTAATCCCCCTTCACTCAAACCTTCCAAAAAACGCTTGAAACCTACCCTTTCCCAACTCCGCATCGAAAGCTTTGCCGAGTTGTTGAACCAGGGCGCTATTCCCCGAATTCAGGGTAATGTGCTGCTCATAAGGATTCAGATAGACGGTTAAAGTCCCATCACTGGGCGTTTCTTCCCGCTGTTCCGATTCAATCCTGGTTTTCTTCCCGCTCAGCGCATCATCTCGGCCCAGCCCTGAAGGGCTGGGCCGAGATAAATATTTCATCGTCGGCAGGGTTTAGTCTTTTTGTATTTCAGGGAAGTATTTTTTGATCAAAGCGTTCCACTGTTCTGTTTGCATCCGTAGCGGGGCGAGGTCTGGATCCTGGATCAGCGTAGCATAGCTGGCCCCTTTTTGGATAGCTATTCCCACTTGCTGCAAGGCTTCGGCTGTATTTTCAGGTTCGGTGGCGGACAGCAAGTAGGCTATCCCCAGGTAGGCGCCGGCATAATCGGCATTCAGGTCAATTGCTTTTTGGTAGCCCTGCCGGCTTCTTCCAGGCGACCGGTTCGAAAATACATGGTGGCGAGGTGTTTGCGTTGATGGCCAAGGCTGGGTCGAGCGTAATAGCGCGTTTCAGGACCAATTCGGCTTCGGTATAGCGCTGCGTTTCGAGTAATACATGGCCCAGGTTGTTCCAATGGCTGGCTTGGGAGGAGTCCAGCGCTATAGCCTTCCGGAATATCGGCTCCGCTTCCAAATAGCGTTGTTCATTTGAGTATAAAATCCTAAGTTGCCCCCATACTAATGCATAGGTAGAATCCAATGCGATAGCCTTTTTATATGCATTTTCTGCTTCTTCATTTAGCTTCAAATTCCGGAACGCTTCGCCCAAATTACGCCATGTTTCAGCATTTGTAGAATCCAGTTCTATCGACTTACGATAGGCTGTTTCTGCCTCCTTGTATCGTTTTGTATAGGACATGCAATTTCCTAAAAACCTCCATGTCCATTTATTCGTCGAATCCAGTTCAATGGCATTAATATACGCGGCTTCCGCCTCGACATACTTCCCGGCTGAGACATACAGGTTCCCAAGCCCTATCCATTCATTAGGATAGAAACGCATCAATTCAATTGATTTTTTGTAAGCAATTTCTCCTTCGGTATATTTTCCTGCATAATGGTATGTAGTACCCAATCCATACCATGAAACATAACAAATGGAGTCGAATGAAATAGACTTCTTGAATGCTTGTTCAGATTCAGGATATTGCTTGTTATATTGATATGACCAGCCCAGGTTTAGCCACGCTACAATATCGGTGGAATCCAGCGCTATCATTTTTTCGAACACCACTTCATTTTTCGGGTTTATTGGATTGCATATATACTCCGAGAAGATCATCCAAGTGGTTTAAACTGGGATATTGAAGCAACACTGTTTCAGCTTCTGAATATTTTTTTGAATAATTATAAATATAATACAGAAAAGTAGCTGAGCTTGAATAGGATGGGTTTGAAACCAGTAAATTCTTAAAAAGCCGCTCAGCGGTATCGTATTTTTTTTGATAGTAATACCAGGATGCCTGCAACTTGAGGGCAGCATTGGCGCCAGGGTCGATATTTGGATTCTGATTCAAAAGATCCGATACAGCCTCCAACTGAAGGCTGTCTTTTATCCCTAATCGCAGAATAACATAGGGAGAACTCCAGTTTGGCGCCTGTTCGATTGCTTTAATGGCATAATGTATGGCTGAATCAGGCAATTCCAAATAGTAGTGGTAGATCTTACTTAAATAGTACAAGGTCACCGGCGCATTTGGTTGCCACGGAGGCTTTCCAGAAATTTGTCTCTTATTTTCAGGCTGTCTTTGTCTTTATATAATTGGTTTTCCATGTATTGAAGGTATCCTTCAAAAATTGTTTTCTGCCTGTTAATACCGGATACATATAATGGCCGGGACCAAGCAGAGAAGCCGCGCGCTCAGTTTCATGCGCTGTCGGCTTAAATTTCAGGCGCAATCCGTTTATACCCATGTGTGTTACCCACCTGGCATCATCCAGCAAGGCCTTGATAAAGCGCTGGGAATTGTCCTGCAAGGCAGCCGCATAGTTCCGTCGCATGGCATTGTGCAGGCGCTCCAATTTAGGTTCTGCGATCAGCTGCTTGTAATAAGCCTCCGCACAGGCATTTTCGGGCTCGAAAAAGGTCCTGTTCTGGAGGGCTTTTTTGAACAAAAAATAGGTTTCCCGTATGTTTGAATCTACGGTAGCCAGTATCTCGTCTTCCAGGTTGCGCGATTCAATCGTGGAGAATAGGGCCATCTGGTTGGTTCGGCCGGCGCGCAGGTCGGCCAGTAGTTTTGTATCTACCTGAGCCAGCCGTTCGCTGCGATTGCCCAGTACAAAAGGCATCTGGCTGACAGGTGCCACCTCGGCCGGCACGTGATCTTCCAGGTAACGCCCCACTTCCTGCAGGGTTACGGAGAGGTCCTGATTAGCATCAGCCATACCATAAAGTGCTTCTACCAAATTAAAGGAGAATGCGCCGCGCCCGCCGCCCCATTGCTCACCTTCGATGCTGTATTCGTTGGGCTGACAAGAAAGGATTTTGATCTCATTGGCGTATTGTTGGGAAAGGTTGGCGCTGGTCAGTTGACTACCGTTGTTGTCACTTCCCGGCCAATCTTCCGGAGTGGCAGGCATCGGTGATCACGGTGACTTTAGCCTTTATATCAAGCGAAAGGGTAGAGATGATGGTTTGCAACATTCCCAGTTGCAAGGTTCCTCCGGTCATGTACACTTGAGAAGGCGCGTCCCAGCACAAGAGGAATCCAGGTTGCCCCCTTAATTTCGCCTCCACATCGCCATGACCGCTAAAATAAATGATGACCTGCTCACCCTCCTTAGATTCATCGATCAGCCAATACAAGGCTGCCCCGATTTTACCGGCGGTCGCCTCCTTGTTAATCAACACCTGGAGGTGGTCATCGTCGAGGGAGCCGCCCGCCGGCGAGCGCAGGAAGTTGGCAAATGCCTCCGCATCCCGGTCAGCGAAGCGCAAATCGGGGATGTCGGGGTCCTGGTAGTCGGAGATACCGACGACGACGGCGCGGGAGGTAGATACCTTTGATGAGCCTTCAGCCGATATTGGGATGACGCCTTTTTGCTGGGCAGAAAGCGGACTGGTTGCAGCCACAAGGGCAGTGGCCGATATAAGTAGGACAAAAAATGGTGTTTTCATTTATTTGGCAATTTGCGATAGGTAGTAATTCTCAACAGCGCAGGGTTGTGTTGAAGGATCAAATATAAATACCAGAAAACAATTTAGGGTATCAGTGTTCCCCAAAAAAATGTTTTCAAAAGCCTGCGGGAATGCCATTAAAGCGATTCTGTTTGTCGCTAAAAAGTCGCTGGACGATCAGTGAACCAACTTGAAAGAACTACCTTCCAAAAAACGCCTGAAACCCACCCTTCCCCAACTCCGCATCGAAAGCTTTGCCGAGTTGTTGAACCAGGGCGCTGTTACCCGAATTCAGGGTGATGTGCTGCTCAAAAGCTCTACCGCCCCCCATACCTCCGCGACTCCTGCACCAGCTGTCCCAATTCAACATACCGCCTGTTCGCCTTTTCAGCCAGCACTGTATTGCCGGAATAGGCATACAGATCGCTTTGCATTTGAAAATGGTAAGCAAACAAATTTGCGGTTTCAACTAAGTTCGGGGATTTCAGGCGTTGCCCAGGTTTTAGCTGCCGGATAAACTTCGGCTCACTTTGCAAAAATGCTGTGTGGAGCGCAAGGGCGCTATCCCATTCCTGTGCTTCCGTATAAGCTACAACGCGGTCGTTATAGACAATTTCATAAAATACAGCGTAATCGGTCGGGTCCAGCATACTGCTGTCGGGCCGGTAGTTCCTCCAACTCAGGAAATAAAAACACAAAACTGCCACCGCTATTTTTGCCAAGCCAATCCGGCGTTTTTCCTTTGCAAATTGTAAACATTCCACCAGGGCATAAGCGGCAAAGGGTAAAAACAAAGCCACCAGCGGCGTGCGAAACCTGCCCAGCACATAGAAGCCCAGCAGTATGGCTAATTGAAGCAAAACAGCCAGGTACAAAGCCGGACACTTTTTGCGGTAAAAAAAAGTAAACAAGATGCCCGTCACAGCACACCAGATCAGCCAGTTGGAATTTAAAAAAGCGATTTGAAGGGCCGGAACCATTGATTTATAGAAATAATAATTTTCGTTATTCGGCCATTCCGTTCCATCCAGGGCGCTGCCCAATTTTTCCCCAACAAAGAAAAATACGTGCCTGCACCGGGATGCGTCTGCATGGCGCCCAGCACTGCGGCGCCGAGTTTGCCGCGACTTTGATCCATGATCGCAGCACACTTCGGGGCATCAGGCCGCCAACTGGCGATCGTTTTTGTACCGTAAACATTGGCTGTTATAAAAGTGATTGGGCCGACACTGGAAATGCTGAAAAGCGGCACGCCGACGATGCCGTTTCGAAGCACCAACGGTGAAATAATCAGCAGCAGCCCGAAGCCCAGAGCGGCTATATTCCGAACCAAGGGTTTTGAAACCTTGCGCATTTTTACAAAATAAATGACCGGCGCGACGGGTAAAAACAACAAAAAAACAGACTGCATCAAAACCGCCAGGCCAATCGAAATGCCGTGCAACAAGAATGCTGTTGTAGTACGTCGATCCAATGCCCGGTCTAAGGTCCAAACCAACAACAAAGCAAAAAATACACTCCATGAAGTGCGCAGGACCAGCATTTCCTGAAAAAGGATCATGCCGCAAAACAGGTACAACAAACCGGTCAAAACCGCCACGGTATCGCCGAAATACCGCCGGGCAATACTCCAAAGCAATACTCCGCTACCGACGCCGAACGCACTTTGCAACAGCAGCATCCAGTAAACGCCGTTGCCGCTGAGCCAGTACAATACCGCCAGCAAGTAGGCGTAAAGCGGCTCCTGATGGTAGGTATTGCCGCCGTACCATTGGTTCCACAAGGATTTTCCAGGTTCGAAGTTTGAAGCCCGGTTTGGATTGGCGGCCAGTATTTCGTTGCGTTTTTCGGGATGCTGATCAAAAAAGTAATCGGCAAACTCCCGGTGCCAGCCGTGATACGGGTGCAAGGGTTGTTGGTTGAGCCAGTCTCCGGCGGCTAAGCTGCGCGCCCAGTCATCAAAGAAAGCGCTGTCGGATTCTTTCCACTCGTACATCCGGTACAGCGGGCCGTTGGCCACCGAATCGAACATAAAAACGCGGATGAGCACCCAACACAGCACAAGTATTCCGAGGCTTGCCTTGCGGCGCCTGCTCAGCCATGCTTCAAGCCGTTCCGACAAGGGAGGGGCAGGCGAAACGAATGGAGATTTGCCTGGTGGTGCTACGGTATTCTTGTTCTTTATGCTTGGTTTACGTTTGTTTTTCATGCTGTTTTAGGGATGGAATCAGCAAAGCACAGCCAGGGTATCCTGTGCTCCATACAGGATACCGGGGCTTTGCCGGGTTTTGAAAAAATCCTTATTTCACGATTAGTTTTCCGACGCCTGCCGCATGGCCATCTATCAGGATATGAAACAGATAAAGGCCTGCCGGCAAATCCACACAATGCAGTTCGACCTGTTCGCCGGAAGCCGGTACTGTTTTTCGCAGCCGCCCAATGGTATCAAACAGCTCGACCTGCCACTTGGTCCCCGCACAGTTGTCACAAATAAATTGCACCGTATGTGTTGCCGGGTTAGGATAAATCTGGAGGTTCAGATCGCGGCGGATCGGCGTATTGGTCCACACGACAGGGATAAACGCTTCCCCAACCGTATGAAAAACAGTATCTGTACTGATGGATGCAAGTGTATCAAAATGGATTTCAGCAGCTCCGGAAATAACCGAACCGTTCGGAATGTCAGTAAATGTCCGCGCCCGATAGCTCACATACCCAATGGAGCCTGCCGGATTTGAACTGCTGTCGGGCAAATCAATATATTCAATAATGAAGCGCAAGAGGCCGTCCTGGGTTAACAAGAAGGTATATGGATGGGAGGCAGCGCCTGGAACGACAGATGTCGGGTCGAGACCTGCTGGCAGGAATTCGCGCACATGCACCGTATGAACGGTATCGGTTCCGGTATTCTGAAATTGAATCTGGTATTCAATTTCGTCGCCGGCCTGAATCAGATGTGTACTGCCGTAGCCAATCGGAAGCCCCTGTATTTCATTGGGTTTAAAGGAATCCGTTGCTTCCTGGCATGCTCTGGAATGATTGAACTGTCCGGCTGAAAAAGGGTATTGGAGGAAAACGCCGGTCGTGCTGTTGCCCGAAGAATCTGTACCACAACCCTCGATAGTAGCATTGGTAAATACGTCGCCCGGATAGCCCGGCTCCTGTTCAGCGCGCAGGTGCCAGGTAGCGCCGTTGGCCAGCATACTAAACTTCACCGAATCGCCGGCGTCTATCTGGAAAACATCCTGCCGGTACATGATGATATCTTCCGCAATAATATAGTTGAGAACAGGTGAAGGTACCTGTGCGTTGTTTTTCAGGATCAACTGAACACTGTCGCCCACACAAGCGGCCCTTGCCAGTAGTTGCGCGCCGTTCCAGGGTGTACCGGCCAAACAAATAGTATCCGGGTAAATGACGGCTTCTGAGCAGATCGTTTGCCCGGCCGGCACGTCGCAATCCAATTGATAGGTAACGGTAAAATCACGGCATTGATTAGAGAACATATTGCCCAGATCAAAACGCCAGGTATTACCGGGCAAGGCCGTGCCGGGAATAGAACTCGTTTGAAAAAGAAGTCGTGGGTCAAGATGCACATCCACATAAGCGTCCTGGACTTCTGCAAATCCATAGTTGCAGCCGCGTACCTGGTAGATTTGGTTGACGCATGGGCGGGGTGGCAGGCCGGAAAGGTCAACGCCCATGCGCGGGCAATCGCCTGATTGGATTGGAAAATCGACAACAAAATTCTCGTCTACATCCGATATAGCGAACTCGTGTACATTGATGCATCCCAAACCGAGATTGCTGGCATCTCTTAAATACACCCGCAAGAGGGTATCCCCCGGTTTAGCAACAATTAGCAATGGCTTATAGTCAAGCCTTCGACTCAGATGATGCAAAAACCTGATTTCGCGACGGAAACAGTTTCATCGCAATGTAAGTCTTGGGCGCGGCTGGTTCTCCAGGGTCATAAACACAGTTCCCGATGGTGTCGAGAAATATTTTCCCGGAAAGCCAAAATACAGGCGTTTGCGCATGCAAACTCCTGTATACCCCGGACAGCAGCATTATCCCAATCAAAACACGCAACATTCGCAGTCGGGTTCTCTTCATGATTTGTATTTCATTTTGAAAAAGTTCAAACGGAGGGATTAAGAGCATGTTGGGGATTTTCCCGCCGGGCCCAAAACGGTCCTTTTTTCGCCATTTTTCCTCTTTTTTCAGTCTCGTAGCCCCGCTATGTTCCTTCAAAAACAAAAAAACTGACAAAAAAAGCCCTCGTTTTTGCCTCCGGCAGAAAATCCCCAACATGCTCTAAGCGCCGGCATTTCTACTGGCTTCATGTTGCAAATGTGTCCTGAAGCAGGGGGTTTTACAAGTATTATTTTTGAGCAAACTTGAGCAGTTTTTTGACGAATTTTGCTTTAAATCACTGACTTTCAATTTTTAAATAAAAACCTAAAATCTATTGATTGATCTTTGCGCTTTCGTTGGTTTTAGAAAATATTATTCTAAGGAGCATGGAAAATTCACGTCTCGGTCAATTGTTGGCTAACCTCAGTCCGGTGGAATTGCGGGCATTTGACCGGTTTTTGCAATCGCCGTATTTCAATTTGCGCAGCGATGTCTACGAACTGTTTCAAACCATACGGTCTGGTCTGAGGGTTCGCGAACCTTTACCCGAACGGGGAAACGTGTTTCGCTCCGCATTTCCGGAAAAACAACTGGCCGATAGCGAGCAGCACCTGCTGATGAATTATTTGGTGAAGTTATTCGAGCAGTTTATTCAGATCGAACAACTCAACCGCAATCCCGACCTTGAAGACTGGCTCCGGGTCAAAGCGCTGCACCGGCTCGGTTTAACCCAGGAGCGCAACAAAGCCATAAAAAAGGCCTTCCAACGCTTGGAAAAAAGCGATTTGCGCAGCGCAGCTTACCACGAACAACGCTACCGCCTGCGGTACGAACAACTGCGGCAAAACCGGGAACAACCCGAGGAAAATGCCCGCCACCTGAAAGAACTGACGCAAATGTTGAACAGTACGCTTGTGGTGATGTGGCTCCGGCAGGCCAGTTTTTTGCTGAGCGAAAAAGCCGTGTACAACATGGACTCCGATACCTGGTTCCTGCCGGAAATATTCCGTTGGGTAGAAACCGGGGATCATATTTCGATACCGGCAGTGGGCGCATATTATTATGCCTGTAAAATGCTCCTGACCGGCGAAGAACACTGGTTTCAATACCTGAAAAACACCCTGGAAATCCACAGCACAGGCTTTCCGCCCGAAGAATTATACGACCTCCATTTGATGGCCATCAACTATTGTGTGCGCCAATTGAATGCCGGGAAAGAGTATTATTTTCAGGAAATCCATGAACTGTACAAAGCGGGTTTGGAAAGTAAAACGCTGCTCAATAATGGCGTTTTAGCGCCCCTGACTTATTTCAATATCGTGGTTTCAGGCTTGAAAGTGAAAGATTTGGATTGGGTCGCCTGGTTTATCCCGCAGTACAAAAACAGCCTGGAACGCCGCTACCGCGACAGTGCCTATAGTTTCAATATGGCACGCTTGCATTATGCCCGGCACGAATACGGCGAAGCCCTGCTCCTGCTGCAAAAGGCCAATTACCGGGATATGTTAACCAATCTTGCTGCTAAAACGCTGATGCTCAAAATCTACTACGAGCAGGGTGCACAGGAAGTTTTGCGCAGCCACCTGGAGGCTATGGAGCATTATTTGCGCCGTAAAAGAGTCATCCGGTTATCACCGGGAAAACTACCTGAACATCATCCGTGTCACGAAACGCCTCTTGTCGCTGCCGGGCAATAACCAGATTGTACGGGAGCAAATGCGGAGTTTTATTGAATCGACTAACCCGCTTACGGAAAGGAAGTGGTTTTTGGAACTGCTGCCGGACAAGCCCGACCGTTTATTGGCCTGAAAAAATTTGAAGTGCAAACGCAAATGCAGTGTGCGCATCATAAGCAGCGGCTTTTTTCCAAAAATACCCTAAATTTGTAACCCTCAACTACCGACTAATCCGCCATGCGAAACTTTTACAAAATCGTCAAAGAGAGCCTCCATTTTAACCGGTTTGTGTTAGGCGATACCGTTTGTTTAGAATACAACTGTCCTTTAGATGCCACCCAGGCCGGCATCTTTTCCCAATCGGATTATATCGTACACGTACTCAGCGGCAAAAAAGTCTGGAAAACCATCAATGGGCAATGGACCCTCACCGCCGGGAGCACCTTGTATTTGAAAAAAGGCGCTACTATCGTGAATCAATATTTTGATGACGAATTCTGTATGCTGGGCTTTTTTATCTCCGACGCGCTGATTGCCGAAACTCTGTCCGGACTAAAAGGCGAAATACCATTGCGGAACAACGACCAGGCGCATCAGTTTACGGCTACCGAAGTTCGCCAAAGCAGTTATCTGGAAAGTTACTTCGAGTCCATGCTGATGTACTTCAGAAATGCGGACAAACCACCCCAGGCGATTATCAAGATCAAACTCCAGGAACTTTTGGTGAACATCATCAGCAGCGACCCCATGCTCGGCGCTTATTTAAACGCGCTGGTGTTGACGAGCAAACCTTCCTTAGTCAGGAGCATGGAAGCCAATTTTTGCTATAACCTGAAATTGGAAGAATTCGCCGAACTGACCCATCGGAGCCTGTCCAGCTTCAAGCGCGATTTTCAGCAGTTCTTCCAGGAAACACCGGGCAAATGGCTGCTGCACAAACGTTTGGAACACGCCGCAAAACTGCTGTTGAACAGCAATTCGAACATTACCCAGCTGGCCTTTGATTGCGGCTTTGAAGATGCCTCCCATTTCAGCCGTGCATTTAAGCAAAAAATGGGCCTCAGCCCAAGCGAATTCCGGGCAACCCGGTCCGTGCCGGCCTTTTGAACCGCTTAGTCAAAAAACAGAGCTGCTGAGCAAAGCACGCTGTTTGCGCAGCCCCCCAATTTTGTACTTCATTCAAAAAACATAATTATGAAAGAAGTACTTGTTCGAGAAAAGGAGTGGACAGCGCTGACCCATGAGTGGGTAAAACATTTGCCGGCAATGCTAAGCGCAATGATGCCGATGGCGCCTTTGTATTTAAAAATTACGAAATTTTGAAAGCCCACGGGTATTTCTCGGCGATGATCCCCGTCGAACTCGACGGCGGCGGAATGAGTCATGCAAAGGTTTGCAATATCATTCGGATTATCGCGCATTACTGCGGCTCCACGGCATTGGCATTTTCTATGCACCAACACCTGATTGCAGCAAACGTTTGGAAATACAAACACAAAGGCGAAGCTGCGGCGATGTTGCAAAATGTAGCAAAACATCAATTGGTATTGGTGAGCACAGGAGCGCGGGATTGGTTAGAGTCGAACGGCGAAATGGAAAAAGCCGAAAACGGCTATTTGTTTTCGGCGAAAAAACACTTCGCCAGCCAGTCCATTGCCGGTGACATAGCCGTCACCAGCGCGCCCTACCAAAACCCGCAGGGGCAGTGGTCCGTTTTGCATTTTGCCGTTCCGATGCGGGCGCCAGGCGTATCGGTGCTCGACGATTGGAACACCCTCGGTATGCGGGCTACCGGCTCCAACACAATCGTTTTTGACAAAGTGCTTGTCCCCGATGCGGCCATTGTATTAGACCGGCCAAGAAGCGGTTTTCACCCGGTTTGGGATGTTGTGCTCACCGTTGCCATGCCGCTGATCATGTCAGCTTATGTAGGTATTGCTGAAAAATCGATGGAAATAGCGCTGAACATCGGCAAAAAATACCAGCGCAACCAAAAGCACCTGCCGTACATCATGGGCAAACTGAACAATGCGCTGTTGAGCGCTCAAGCCCAATGGCAGCCATGTATTCGCTGACCAATCAGGCTCGATTTCAAACCCGACGAAGCGACTACGGTAAAAATGCTGAGTTTTAAAACCAATGTGGCAGAAGCCTGCATCCAAACCGTTTCTGAGGCGATGGAAGCCATCGGCGGACAAAGTTTTTACAGAAAAAACGAACTCGAGCGCCTGTTCCGCGATGTGCAGGCCGCGCCGTTTCACCCACTACCCAAGTGGGAACAATATGTGTTTACGGGGGAGCGCTTGCTGGCTGAATAAAAAGGCGGTGTTTAATGGGCGCTAGCTTCGCGCGGCGGAGCCGCTTTCTGGCACTGTTCAAAATCAACTGTGTCACACCTCAATTAACTACTTGAGAAGTAGGTGTGGCACAGTTATTTGAACAGTCCGACTTTCTCGTCCTGAATTTTCGAATTGGTCTCCATCATTGCTTGAATCATCCCAGATTTTAAACCGGACTCCAATTTTTAAAAATCCGTGCTGCGCGCCGAAGGCGCGTCCGTGGTTGTCCGTGTCTTAACTATTCTGAATCGGCTTTTTTTCTGTGTGTCCCTGGAATCAGCTGCTTTAAAATGCATAAGCCACGGAATCGCCGTTGGCGCACAGCACAGATTTCGAGCGATTTTTTGTGGAAAAAAGTGGAAAAAAATCGGGATGATTCAAGTTCAATGCGTCACCACAATTTTATATTTTTTCCCTTTCATTTTTTGCCCTTCAATGGCTTTCAGTAAAGGCCCGACGACGTCTTTTTTGACCGCTACAAACGACATAAAGTCCAGCATTTCAATTTTTCCGATATCGTCTTTTTGCAAATTGCCTTTTTGGAAAAAAAGCCCACGATGTCTGTTTTGCCGAGTTTGTCCTTTTTGCCGCCGCTGATGTACAGCGTGATCCAGGGTGCGTGTTTCGGAACCGGTTCCTGTTGGGGCAGGTCGAGCAATGGGGGCGTTTCGGAGAGGTATTCCGGGAGCGATTCCTCCGGACTTTTTATCAGGTAAGCCGTGCCTTCTGCGTGCATGCGGGCGGTGCGGCCGTTGCGGTGTACAAAATCATCTGCTTTCAGGGGCAGGTCGTAATGGATCACGTGTTTCACCTGCGGAATATCCAGGCCCCGGGCCGCCAGATCGGAGGCGACCAAAAACTGGATGCTGCCGTTCCGGAATTGCACCAGGGTTTTTTCGCGTTCGGGCTGTGCCATACCGCCGTGAAAAAAAGTGCTTTGGATACCCAAACCGGTAAGGGCGGCTTGCACGGTTTCGGTGGTGTCGCGTTGGTTGCAAAAAATCAAGGTCGGTTCAGCGCCTAAATAACAAAGCAGTTTGAAAAGCGTGACACTTTTATCGGCAGTAGGGGAGAGCACCCGTTTTAGTTCCAGACCATCGGTCGACTGTTCGGCGGCTTTGTAAAAATTCAGCACTTTCGGGTTGGTGATGCCGGTAAACAGCGGGATGTGCTGTTTGTTGGTTGCCGAGGCCAGCACGCGTTTTTCTACGCTGCCGAGTTCTTTGATAATCTCCGCCATTTGTTCCTGAAAACCCATGGAAAGCGATTTGTCGAACTCATCCAAAACCAGCATTTTCACCGCCGCAAATCGACGGTTTTGCGAGTAAGGTGCTCCAAAATCCGGCCGGGCGTGCCGATCAGCAGGGCCGGCGGCTGGCTCAGGTTTTTGATTTCCGTTTGCATCGGATGCCCGCCGTAGCAGGTATTTACTTTAAAACCGGTAGACATAGCCTGCCACACCCGCTCGATCTGGATCGCTAATTCCCGGGTCGGGGAGAGGATCAGGCATTGAACGCCCGGCGTATCGGCATTGAGCCGACTGAGTACAGGCAACAGAAAAGCCAGGGTTTTGCCCGAGCCCGTGGGCGCCAGCAGAATAACATTGGGCCGCGCCTGAATAGCCGGGATAGCGGCTTCCTGCAAGGCATTTAAAGTAGAAATACCCAGGTTTGACAGGGTTTCGGCAAATATTTGATCGGTTTCCATGGGGCAAAGGTAGTTGAGTTTTTTTGGGGCGGGGTCTGATAAATCATCTCCTCCATTTTAACATTTGCGTACTAAATTTACCGCCGTAACCAAATCACTTAATATATGCAAGAAACAACAGACTTATTGGAAATCGAACCGGGTTTTTGAAGTAAGTTCCAAAGATTTCAAATCGATGGTCCTCACTGCCGAGGGCATGACCCTCATGGGCAAACGTGTTGCCAACATTGGCGAATTTTGGGAAGTGTATGAAAAGGCGGAGTGCTCAATATGCGGGCCAAAATTGAGCATGAAAAATTCAAAAACTTTGTCTTTGAACAAGGCGAGAAAAAAATGAATATCGGCTACAAAAAATTGCTCGAAATGGGCGTGCCCGGTGATCTGGAATTTAATAACGAATCGGATATGAACGATGTGCTGAGTTATATTGAAAAGAAATGGGGCTTTACCCGCACCGAAAAGCAGCTTTCGCCCTTGAAAGCGACCGTGCCCTACTGGCTTGCCCTGCTTGTCACGCTTGCTGCTACGGGCTTCGTCATTTATGTAAATACAGTTGGCGGTTCTTTCCGGGTCAATATCATCGCTATCCTGTTGATCAAACTAAGCGAAATGATCGGATTTATTGGAACAGTTCTGCTGGGCTTGGTCATTTGCGTATTCATTATCAGGGCGCTATTTAAAGCGGTCAAAAACCCGCCAGTGGAAGTGCGCTTGGAGCCGCGGATGTGATTTAGCATCCTGTTGTTGTTTAACCACAAAGGGCACAAAGATTTACACAGGGGACACAAAGTTTTTTTGATCAACGCTTTGTGTTCTTGGTGAATGCTCTTGTGCCCTTTGGTGAAAATGCGCTCATCGGGAGTACTGAAATGTCTTTATGCTATTTCCGGCAAGGTTTGATGCCGGCGATACAAGATTGCTATGATGATAAGGAGTATAATCCAATACGCAAGTAAATATGCTTTGCAATGTTCATAAGCGAAATGAGTTTGTTCTAAACCAAGAACCTTTTCGGCACATCTACTAAAATAAGCGATATAAAACTTAAGATCACTTGTATTTGGATTAATATCCCCATTGTTGCTTTTCGATAGGGGAGGAAAATTAAAAACATTATAGTTCCAATCGCCGGAATCCCGCTATATATAATCATTAACGGATAAAGTAAAATATCATCAAGCAATGAATCCCCGGATTGTTGAAATAGCAATATAACGATAAACAGAATGATGATAATAAAAAACTTCGCATCATCGCCAATACGTTCGTGTTAGCAAAGAAAAGAATAACAAACCCAAATAAATAGAAATTGCTGAAGTGTATAACCAGAACAAAACATCTTTGAAGAATGGAGCTATATCCTTGTCAAAATAAATAAATTTTTCAGAAAAGATAAAAGCATTATTTAAAATCCAAATTTTTGAGTTCTTAACTGATAACTTTTCATTAAAGGGGTGATTATATCCTAAATTAACCAAGTAATTATTGAGTGAATCCAGCGCCGATGTATTTATATGTTTTTTAAAATAATAATCTAAATAACGATCATAATAAAAATTAGAAATATTCTCTCCATATAAATTGCTTTGATCTAATTGAAAGAACGTCAGAGAGTCTATATCTTTAGGGTGGATTGCCCGAATGTTTTTAAATAAATCGTATTTATGTTGCCCCCAATTTATAATTTTTGAGATTTGTTGAATCAGTATTCGTTTGCATTGGGACTCGATACAACTCTCGGATAATGTTATTATAAGGCATTTCGCCTAAGCTGATTTGGCTTTTGTTAGTATACCAACGGTAAGGAGCTATAGATGTCAACAACTTTTCGTACCAGAGTAAAGATATTGAATCGATATTATGTTGAAAACGTTGGAGCGAAACTATGGCATTATCAATTCTTAATGGTTCTTGACGGACTGTTCGAAGGTCCTGTGACCTTAGCCCAGTTGTTTCCATATCGCCTAACATCTGTGTTTTGGCTTCGTTTCGATCAGAAGGGCTTAATAATGAATATTTAAAAACAGCGTTTTCTGAATGTAGCAGGCCATATTCCTTTAACTTCAATAAGTATTTATTATATTCATGTTGCTCCACAGCGTTGAGAGATGTGAGATAGCATTTGTATAATAATTGATACTCCATTTTTTCAAATGAAGGGAGATATGTACATTTATATGTTCGACCTGCAGTAATTGTATCTCTATCAGTACGGCTTAAGCGTGTTTGAGTTAATGAGGGGTAGTATTCTATGGTTTGATGATTACCATTTCTAAGCGAATAAGGCACATATCCCCACAGACGCACGGAGTCCCAGGCCGATTCAACTTGTTCGGGGCTGAATCGGTACCCATCTAGTGTTAAGGACTCTGCTTCAAAGTGAGATTCGGTGAATCCGGTGACACTGTAATCTATAAGCTGACTGGGGTTGTCAAGAGATGCTAAATACCTTTGAGTAACGGCGTAAAATAATTGTTCACCGTTTTGAAAGTATTGGTCTGGTAATGCACTTTTTGTATCGTCGAAATGAGGGATGTAACAGGGTAAAAAATAATTATTTTTTTGAAAAAATTCGCTGTGAAAAACAGCACTGGCCTTTCCATATATTTTTCGGTTTTAAAGCCACTCCAAATAAAAATGCAAGGCTACTTAGTGCAATTACTGCCATTCCAGTACTATACACTAATACTTCAATTAAAACAAAATACCAGCGAATACCGCTAATTTGATTTATTCCGGAGAGTTTATTTCGCCAAATAATTAAGGACAACAAACCAATAAAGGCAATTAATAAGGCAATTATTGCTGCATTTTGTCGATATCTCCACCCGTCATTGACACAAGAGTAGAAATTTAAAAGCATGAAGTACCCGGATAGAAAAAGTGCAAGAGCGGCTAATAGCCAATAAAACAACACATAATGCGCCCTAAGGCGCCACAATAGTGGGTAATGCTTCAATAAATAGTCGTCAAGGCGCCGGAGTGGCGCCGGAGGGCGGAGCAGGGATTTAAGCGCCATTTCAGGTTTCATAAAAAATTTGTTTGACGGAATGACTGATATCCCGGAAGTAAGATAATGGCACACCGGAACTACTCATTGCTGCCATAAACTCATGCTCACCAACGGATTTATCTGTGCGTATGATGAAGTAAAATCCTTTTTCATCCAATCGTTGGTAAAGGCTACCGGGAATTATGTTTTTAAGCTCGTCCATGCCCAAAGTTGATGAGAACTCATAGAGGTTATAGTTGTTTTCTGCGCCAAAAACACCGGGTTTGCCCTCGTATCGCAGGTGACCATTGTCAAGCAACAGCAAGCGATCTGCAACACTTTCTATTTCATGGATATGCTGCGAGGTAATCAATACGCATATTGGATGTCGAAAACTATGCGCCAGGTTACGCAGGTCGCTTAAAATGATTTGCTGTGAGGCAATATCTAAATTTGCCAATGGTTCATCCAAGACCAATAACGACGGCTTAAACCAATGCACGCGCCAAAGGCAAAAAGCAGCCCGAAAACCCGCCGGAAAGTTTTTTCCAGGTCTTTGTTTCAGCATCCTGGGTCAGATCAGCCGTGCCAGGATAAATCAACTTCCTGTTCACAGTCTTACCCCCGGATACCATGGCTTGCCGCTTCGAAAAGCAGGGCGTTTCCTTGAGCGCGCCTTCCCAATGTGGAATTTCTTGCCCGGAATGTAGGCAATCCTGTGTTTAACTTGTCCCCAAGGCAAATCATGTCCGTTCTGGGATTTATTGAAATATGGGAAATATATATTGCCGCCACTTTCCAACAACTCCACCTACAATCATTCTAGTCAGTGTAGATTTTCCTGTTGCATTTGCGCCAATAATACCAGTAATTCTCCCAAATTAAATTGAGAAGGTCAAGCGGAGCCAAATGAAAACTGCCGCCCTTGTATTTTTTAGTCAGCCCTTTTAATTCTACCACTACTTCTTTTTCGGGCTGTAATCGTTCCGCCACTTTTCGTGCTAAGGCCCTTCGTTTTTCTTCCTGTAGTTCGATCCCGCTACCGACGTATTGCTCATGATCTGCGGTAATTCGATCAATTAAATCTGAAATTGTATTATTCAAAATTGCCCGCTCACTATCCGATGTAGAGAAATACTGTAGTTGTTTTACAGAGGCTTCGTTGATGAGCCCTCTGCTGACAGCATAATTTTTGGCAAACATAAAAAGCCCATTTGGGGCAATTGTTTGTGTTGCCAAATGCTCCTTTAGGGTTTGTGCCGCAATTTTGATAGACTCCTTTTGCATCAGTTAGTTTCACTATCGTTGTTATACAATAAAAAAATATCCTCGATTTGATCCAGCAACTCAAGCATATTTAATAAAACCTTGTTCATCTGTATATCTAAATCACCAATACTTCCGGTGCCAGTAATACTGGTCCGTTTAAGACGGTGGTATTGATTGCTAATCAGCAGGATTGCATGAATGTTATCCTTGTTATTCCCGAAGTCTTTTGTAGTCCATAGATCGTTTAACTGCTTCCGGTACATTGTCGGAAGCAACTAACAGCTGGATTTGCTCTTTACGGGTGACGATGTCTTTCAATCGTTAGGAAATTTTCAATGTTGGGTTGGCAACAAATTTATATGTTTAGTTTGCACAATTACACGCCACTAATATTATTTTTTTTTCTGCTTTGCATAATCCGCCATTCCCGGATTGTTGGATTCGAGCATTTTTTGAGGTGTCAACCAAGATATTAGGGTGAGTGACACCCCTGAAAAAGTTACGATATCATCTTGTTTTTACTTTGAATTTGAATAACGAGATGCTGGTCAGCGCCAACGGATTTTTTCGCCCACCGCTCCTTTTTCCCGCGATCTCCGGCATTTCATGCCAGCCCCAAGTAAAACAAACCCAGGCAAATTCATTGGCTTGCAGTTGCAGGAACTCACTCGCTTCGAGCGCGGCCTTGGGCGAGCTCCAGTAGCAGCCGAGGCCGAGTTCGGTGCAAGTCAGCCACATATTTTGCACAGCCATCGCTACCGAGGCGATTTCTTCAAACTCGGGTACGCTTTCCGCCGGGTCGCGGTGCAAAATGATGGCGATAACGGCGCCAGCGCGGCGGGGGTTGTTTCGGGTTTTTCAAATTTTTCTTCAGAAAAGTTCTCCTGGCAACGTGTAGTGCTGATAATATCCGGCCAGATAATCGCCGAGCGCAGCCCGGCTTTCCGGGGAATGAAAAACCTGAAACCTCCAGGGTTCGGTGAGCCGGTGTGTGGGTGCCCAGTTGGCGTTTTCCAAAAGTTGTTCGATCAGGGCCGGTCGATGGTTTTTCCGGCAGGTAAATTTTGGAAAAACCGACGCGGCGGCGGATGAGAGTGAGAGAGGAAGTGGGTTGTTTGGCATCTGTGATTTAGTTTGGTGCAAATGAAATTGATTATTATCCGCATTGCATCATTTTTGACATGCGGTGTTTAGCAGTCATTCTTCTGTTGCAGCCTATCTTTGAAAAGTGTGCTTTTTCGAATTGTCATCTTCTGCATGCTGATTGCCCTGACGGTCACTTCACCTGGCAATGCGGTTTTGTATGCTCAGTCTACATCAACACTGAAAGCCCTCACTGTTGAAGACGGACTTTCACAGGGTTTTATAACCGCTATTTCCCAGGACCGGGAAGGTTTCCTCCCGGATCGGCACCCGCAATGGCCTGAACCGCTACGATGGCAAGAAGTTCAGGATTTTACCTACGATCCTGCCGACCCGTTTTCCATTTCTGGTAACAGGATAGCCTCCGTTACCGATGTGGGCGATTACCTGCTGATTGGAACGCAAGACCAGGGATTGAATGTTTTTGACAAAAAAACGCAACGTTTCTTCGTCCCCAAATTAACAGGACCTGATAGTCTGATCTTTCGGACGGCATCCTTTCCAAAAACAGTTGTAGATGGAAATGTAAGATCCAGGTGCATCAGCCAGGCCAGATAAATATTCAAACTTTGTGCTCCGGTTTAAACTGGTTTCGATACCAGGCGCGCGCCCCGGATAGCTGGACCGCTTCCGAACTTGAACAATGGGAGTTAGGCGGCAGGTGTCTGGAGGTATTTGAAGGCAATATCTGGTTTGTCAAGGACAGTGCACTTGTCCAAATGGACGGAAAAACCGGGCGACAGCAGGAGATAAAACGACAACAGGGGGCTATCTATGCGCTTTTTGCCGCCGGGGGATCCCTTTGGGTTGGGAGCAATAATGCTGTGGGAAAATTCGCGTCGGGAAAACACTCCTGGCTGAATACCGATTTCCCGGTCCGGGACCTGCTTTACCTGCCCGACGAACAACAGCTGATCGTTGCAAGCGACGGGTATGTGCTTCGGTTTAACGCGCCGGATTTCAGCAAACCTACCTTGACGGCATCTATGGGGGAAAACTCCTGAGCATGGAGGATGTCGGAAGATTTACCGTTTTGTACCGCGATTCCTCCGGTATTATATGGGCAGGCTCCAATGGTTATGGCTTGCAGAAATACAGTCCGAGCCTGCATCGCTTCCACACCTTGTTTCCCGGAAATTCGCTGAACAACGTCCTGTTACTCGATACGAAGGGAAACCTGTTGACGGAATTCAATGGATTGAGAATGGATGCCGATATGCTAAGCAACCACATGCTGTATCCTCTCCGGGATTTGATAAATAAGCGCAGCCGGCTGACCGTAAATCGCAATGGCAATCTCTGGTTTGCTACGGAGCATGTGGGCAAAGGTCAGATACAGGTTTTTCGGTATACCGGGCCAGACCAGGGAAAATGGACGCTGGTGTTTTCTACACCCATTGCAGTAATTTCAAGTTTATCAATGATCACCGACGATGTAGACAGACTCTGGCTGGCACACGCCGCTGCTTTGCTGGAATACACACCCGAAAATCAGCGGCTGAAACTTTTTAAGTATCCGAATTCATTGCCAGGGAATCTGATAATCAATTCTATTGCCCAAACAGCAGGAAATCAGATCTGGATCGGTACCGAAGATGGCCTGATCAGGGCAAAACCAGCAGCCGATACCATGACCTTTAGTCTGTTGCAGAACAGCCCCGGAAACATTCAATGTATCCAAGGCAATCATGTAACCCAATTGATAACCGACCCGAAAGATCCGTATCTCCTTTGGATCGCCACCAACGGGGGTGGTTTGAGCCGGCTGGATACCCGTTCGATGCGATTCCGGCATTTTAATACCCGGACCGGCTTTCCGGACAATGTAATTTATGGCGTTTTGCCCGACAATAATGGCCTGCTGTGGATGAGTTCGAACAAAGGACTTATCCGGCTTGATCCCGCGACCGGCGCAATCGAGAATTTTACCGTGAAAGACGGGCTGCCTACGGACGAATTCAACCAAAAAGCCATGGGGAAGAAGCCCGACGGAACGCTTTTATTTGGCGGTCTGAAAGGTTTGGTGGCATTCAACCCGAAAGATTTTTCCAACAATCCGGTCACACCCCGGGTGCGCATTACCGGACTGGAAATCAACAACCGCAGCGTTTCGTACAGCGACTCTACCGGTATACTGGACCAAACGATCGAGTTTACGAAAAAACTGACGCTGCCGTATACACAAAATAGCATCGGCCTGCATTTTGCCGCGCTGGAATACATGATTCCTTCCAAAATAAATTCAGGTATTACCTGAAAGGCGCCGAACCGGAATGGGCCCATACCAGCCCCGGAAAACCAGGCAAACTACCTGAATCCAGCCCGGGAAAGTATACCTTCCTGATCAAGGGCAGCAACAGCGACGGCGTCTGGAACGAAACCCCACCGCACTGGAAATTACTATCCTGCCGCCCTGGTATCGAACGGCATGGGCATACGTCATGTACGGTTTGCTGCTTTTGGCAATTGGTTATGGCATCCTCCGCTTTTTCCTCCATCGCCAGCGCTTGCAGTACAAACTGGATATGGAACAGCGGGAGGCCGAGCGCCTTAAGGATCTGGACGTGTTCAAATCGAGGGTATTTACCAATATCACCCACGAATTCCGCACGCCGCTGACCGTAATCCAGGGGATGGCCCGGGAAGTGAAGGAATTTACCACAGGCAAAACCGCTCAAACACTTGATTCGGGCAGGCGACATCATCGAGCGCAACGGCGCCGGCTGTTGCGGATGATCAACCAGTTGCTCGACCTGGCCAAACTCCGAAGCAAAGGCACTTGCCCTGAATCCGGTACAGACTGATTTGGTCGCTTTTGTCAAATACCTGGCAGGCAGTTTTCAGTCGCTGGCTGCGGTAAAAGGGATTCAATTGCGGCTGCATTCCGAGAAAGAAACGATACTCGTGACCCTGGACAAGGATCAAATGCAAACCATATTGTCCAATCTCTTAGTCAATGCGGTCAAGTTTACCCCTGAAAACGGCAGCATTAGCCTCACCATCAGTTGTTCAACGGATTGGCAAAACTGTCTGGATGCGGAACATTACCGCGCTGTCGTGCCGGGTATCGGGCACGAAGGGCCTTGGGCGACGATTGCTGTCCGGGACAGCGGCATTGGTATCCCGGCAGACCTGATATCAAAGGTGTTCGAACAATTTTACCAGATCAGCAACGCCGAAAGCCGGCAGGGCAAGGGCTCGGGTATCGGATTGGCTTTGGTGAAGGAATTGGTACTGTTGATGCAAGGCGGGCTTGCCGTCAAAAGTGAACAGGGCAAAGGGGCGGAATTTCTTGTCATACTGCCTGTTTCGCCGGCTGGCGCGTTAAAAAACATGGAAGAGCCGGTTGTTGAAGCCCTCGAAATCCCGGTTAAGGTCGGTTTGTCCGAGTCGCTACAGGAAACGACTGAAGCGCCAAACGGAATATTGCCGGACCTATTGATCATAGAAGACAATGCCGATGTGCTGCATTATATCCGGCTCTGCGTCGGCAGCAATTACCGCATTCGAACAGCAGTGAATGGGCAGGAAGGTATTGAAAAGGCGCTGAAAACTGTACCGGACCTTATTATCAGCGATGTGATGATGCCGCTCAAAGACGGATTTGAAGTCGTGCAGGCCCTGAAAAACGACGAGCGAACCAGCCACATTCCCATCATATTGCTGACCGCCAAAGCCGACCTCGACTCCCGCATCAAAGGCCTGGAGCGCGGCGCCGATGCTTACCTGGCAAAACCTTTCGATAAGGAAGAACTGCTGGCTTACCTCCGCAGCCTGCTCGAACTGCGGCGCAAATTGCAGGCGCGCTATACCGGGGGCGCTTTAGCCCATGAGGAACAGATGAAAACCGATCGGACCTCCAGTTGGAAGATGCATTTATACAAAAAGCACAGGCTGTGCTTGAAATGTACATGCAAGATTAGGATTTTGATGTGCCGAGCCTTTGCAAAGCCCTGAATATGAGTCGCACCCAACTGCACCGCAAACTGACGGCGCTCACCGGAAAATCCGCAACCCACTATATCCGCTCCATGCGGCTACAGAAAGCCCGCCAACTATTGCTTACCACCGACATGACCGTTTCAGAAGTCGCCTTTGAAGTGGGCTTCCGCCATTTGCAGCATTTCTCCAATTCTTTCGCCGAAGCATTCGGCCAACCGCCCAGCAGCCTGAAAAAATAGGCGCTCCGCGCCTAAAATGGCTTTTTTTCTCCATTTGGAACATTTGCGGAAACAATTGGAACATGCCCGGAAGCACGCCCGGTGCTGTTGCCGACACCTTTGTCCCATCCTCTTAACAAAGTTTTACGACTGAACGCTTACGCTGCTCGCAACCCGATCCGGTGCTTCTTCAAGCCATCTAATTAATCTTTAAAATCTGAACACAACAATGAAAAAACGGGGCCTATTTTATCTGTATACGCTATTGCTTGGCAGCTTGTTTTTTGCTACCCAATTATCGGCGCAGGTGAGTATTAATCAGGACAACTCCACGCCCGACCCCTCCGCCATGCTCGACGTGAAGAGCAGCGACAAGGGTGTACTTATTCCCCGTATGGACAGCCTGGGGCGGCAAGCCATTGCAGATCCCGCCGACGGACTGCTGGTGTACGACAGTACCACCGCCAGCTTTTGGTATTACGATCTTGAACAGTGGATTGAAATTCGAAATGCCCGGCAAACCATATCGCTCAGCGACCTGGATCCCGAACCCGATAGGTTTACCTGTATGGAAACTATCAGCACGCTGGAGCTAGGCTTTACCACTGATTTTATAGATGATATGGGTGACTATTTGGTGATTATTGATCTCACGGGTGACGATTCTTTGAGAATCATAGACGTAAGTGATCCACTGCATCCATACTTTTTGGCGGCTGTTCCCTACAACGGGACTGAAATAGATCTGCTTGTCGCAGACGGGTATGCTTATGTAAGTGCCCTTGGCACCAATTCTTTTCTGAGCATTTATGATCTGAACAATCCCGCCAGTCCCGTCCTGACGAAGGAGTTGGCCGTCAATAGTTATCGTGACCCTCGTTATTTAGCCCAATCCGGTAACTATTTGTACGTCTCCGAAGCAGTTACGGATTCCCTGATGATATTCGATGTCAGCGATCCCTATAATCCCATTTTTACGGGAGGCTTAGCGTTCAGTGCACCAGGGCTAATCACCATTGACGGAAACTACCTCTACCTCTGCGATCGCAGCGTCAATAGACTAAAGATTGTAGACATCACTGATCCGCTCCATCCTGTTCAGGTCGGAGAAACCGGCACAGGCGGCACCCCGGACAGAGGCTTAGCGGTGGCTGGCGGCATAGCTTATGTGGGTATAAATAACCGGCTTCGGGTATTTGACGTCAGCGATCCGTTCAATCCGGTTCAGGTAAACAACATAAACCTGGGCTTTTTTAGCAAGCACTACGAGCTGCAAGGCAACTACCTGTATATGACAAATAGCAGCGACCTGCTGGCTGTTTTGATATCAGCATTCCTGACGTTCCGTTAAAAGTGGGCGGCTGTCATTTGCGGCTGCTCCCAACAAAGACCTGGCCGTGGCGGGAAACTATGCGTATAGTTTCGGCGATTTCTCTCCCGGCATCATCGAAATTATCGATATCAGCCCGTACTGCGACACTTATCTGGGCATCGACCCTACTACGGGGCAGGTGGTGGAAAAAAATATAGAACCCAATATTCAAACGCTCAATTTGACAGACGAAACATTGTCCATTACGGACGGGAACAGTGTGGATTTGAGCGGATTAGACCATCAAACACTTTCCTTGTCCGGTACAAACCTGTCTATTTCTAACGGCAATACCATTGACTTGAAGCGCCTCATTCCGGCCGGTACGATTCAGATGTATTATGGTAACAGTGCGCCCGCAGGATGGCTTGTTTGCGACAGTTCCACCTTCGATGCGGCTACCTATCCGGACTTGTATGCTATTCTGGGCGGCAATACTTTACCCGATTTCAGAGGGCGCTTTCCCGGCAACAGGCAATAGCGGCACGGCCGGTGCGGTCAACCACAACCTGGGTGGCAAAGGTGGAGAAGAAAGGCATAAGCTGACTATTGGGGAAATGCCGGAGCACCGCCACCTCGTTACGATTACCTATCGCGAAGGGACGGAACAGGGCAGCGGTAATAATTATTCCGACCTCGGCGCTCCCAATAACGAGCGCACGGCCAGCCAGGATTATTTTACTGACTGGACCGGTGGCGATAATGACCACAACAATATGCCGCCATTCCTGACGGTCAAATTTATCATTAAGGCCCATTGAAGTTCTATCGGCTTATTTTCCAAACAAACACGTTTTGAATATGCGAAAACTTATTTATAGCCTTGCCTGGCTGGCTTGCTCCCTTTCTCAATTATCCGGACAGGTAGCCATCAAGTCCGATGACAGCCCCCCGGTTAACAGTGCGCTTCTGGATGTGCAAAGCCCCGACATGGGCGTATTACTTCCGCGAATGGACAGCCTCGCCCGCCACAGTATTGTCAATCCGGCCACCGGCTTGTTGGTATTTGACGAAAGCACCAACAGTTTCTGGTATTTCGAAGATGACCAGTGGATCGAAATTCGGAATAGTGCTAAGCCCTACCGCCTGGTCGAGATTTCCAATGACAGCCCGCCATACGGCGATAAGTTTATCGGGGCGAATCCGGCAGCGGGACTGGTCGAGAAAGCAAGTTACCGTCCACAGACGCTCCAGCTCAGCGGGAGTGCACTATCTATCTCCGATGGCAACACCGTTGATTTGAACGCTACGCAAAACCAGCAACTTGTGCTTGCCAATGACGAATTGTCGATTTCGGGCGGCAATTCGATCACCCTCCTGGATATCATGCCGGTAGGCGCCATTCAGTTTTACTACGGCGCGGCGCCTCCGGCCAATTGGCTGCTTTGCGATGGGGGTAACTTCGATGCAGCCACATACCCCACGCTGGCCGCTCTTTTAGGAGGGAATACCTTGCCGGACTTCAGCGGCCGCTTCCCCCTTGGGGAGGGCAACAGCGCTGCGAATGGCGCCACCGATCATGCGTTTGGCACTACCAGCGGCGCCGAGATCCATACGTTGACCGAGTCGGAATTGCCCCGGCATCGCCACACTGTCGCCGTTCGCTTTCGCAATGGCGAAGAAAGCGGCGGCGTCAACGATTACTCCGACCTCAGCCCAGCTCCGGGAAGCCACGAAAGCAGTCAGCAATATTATTCCGACTATGAAGGCGGCGGCGACCCCCACAACAATATGCCACCCTACCTGACGGTACAGTTAATTATTAAAGAACAATAAAAAATCATATCCCTATCCGCATTCTATAGTATTCATCTGCCTTCTCGCCCTGAACGCCCCCCTAAGCGCCCAGGTTGCCATAAACCAGGACAACTCTGCGCCCGACCCCTCGGCCATGCTCGACGTGAAAAGCAGCGACAAAGGCATGTTGGTGCCCCGTATGAATACCGGGCAGCGGACCATGATCGTCAGCCCGGCTACCGGCCTGTTGGTGTTCGACACCGATACGGAAAGTTTTTGGTTTCACGACAGCAACGGCTGGGTGGAGCTGCTGCGCGGCTGGAGCCTGAAGGGTAACGCCGGTACGGATACCACCGTCAATTTCATCGGCACTACCGATAATATGCCGCTGGATTTCCGGGTGAATAATGAACGCGCACTAAGACTGGAGTATGCGCAAAATGGCCCTGGCATTCCCGCGCCAAATATAATCGGCGGCTATTCCGGCAATACCGTGAGCCCAGGAAAAGCCGGCGCTACGATTAGCGGCGGTGGTTTGCCGGAAAACCCTAATATAGTCACGAATAATTTTGCCACCATAGCCGGCGGTGGAGCCAACACCGCAACCGGGGATGGGTCCACAATAAGCGGAGGAATATACCATATCGCCAGCGGCGTATCATCCACGATAGGGGCGGGAACAGTAACGATGCCAGCGGCGAAAATTCCACGATAGGGGCGGGAACAGTAACGATGCCAGCGGCGTATCATCCACGATAGGGGGCGGGAGCGGTAACGAAGCCAGCGGCGAATATTCCATGGTTCCGGGTGGATGGGTTAACCGGGCCTATGGCGACTATAGTTTCGCCGCAGGCCGACGAGCCACGGCCAATCACCACGGTACATTCGTTTGGGCAGACAATACAAATGCCAACTTCAGTTCCACAGCAGAGAAACAATTCCTGATTCGCGCCGGTAACGGTGTGGGCATTAACAAAAACAACCCGGCTACTGCACTGGATGTGAATGGCACCGCCACCGCCACCGCTTTTGTGGGCGACGGCTCGGCGCTGACCGGAATTCCCGACGATCAAATGCTTAGCCTCAGTGGTACCACACTCAGTATAGAAAACGGCAACGCGGTAAACCTGGCTGTCCTGGCAGACACTCTGGGCAACCACACCGCCACCCAAACACTCGATCTCGGCGGAAATGACATCAGCAATGGCGGCACCGTCACCGCCACGACTTTCGCCGGCGATGGTTCCGGGCTGACCGATATTGCCGGCGACAATCTGGGCAACCACACCGCCACCCAAACGCTTGATCTCGGAGGAAATGACATCAGCAATGGCGGCACCGTCACCGCCACGGCTTTTGCCGGCGACGGCTCGGCGCTGACCGGCATCCCCGACGACCAAATGCTGAGTCTGAGCGGCACTACGCTGAGCATCGAAGATGGTAACTCCGTGAACCTGGCCAGCCTGCCCAACTGGAGTATCAACGGCAACGCAGGGATGATGGACGGTACCAACTTTGTCGGCACCACGGATAATGTGCCGCTGGATTTCCGGGTGAATAATGAGCGCGCACTAAGACTGGAGTATAAGAAATATTCCGGCGATTTCGCACCAAATGTAATCGGCGGCTATTCCGGCAATACCGCGAGCCCGGAAAGTGCCGGCGCTACGATAGGCGGCGGTGGTTACTCGATATTTCCTAACACGGTCTTGGGTGATTTTGGTACCATATCTGGCGGTCTCTGGAACACAGCAAGCAATAAAGCCTCTACAATAGGCGGCGGTACCAATAACACTGCCAACAGTAATAATTCCACGATAGGAGGCGGTCAACATAACACTGCCAACGGCGGAAGTTCCACAATAGGGGGCGGTGCCATTAACACTACCAGCGGCATATCTCCCACAATAGGGGCGGTGAACGTAACACTGCCAGCGGCGGATATTCCACAATAGGGGGCGGTTACTTTAACACTGCCAGCGGCAAATATTCCATGATTCCGGGTGGACAATTTAACCTGGCCGATGGCGACAATAGCTCGCCGCAGGCCAAAACGCCACGGCCAATCACAACGGTACATTCGTTTGGGCCGACAATACTAACACAGAATTTGCTTCCACTGATGTCCAGCAATTCCTCATTCGCGCCGGGAACGGTGTGGGCATTAACAAAAATAACCCGACTACCGCACTCGATGTGAATGGCACCGTCACCGCTACCGCTTTTGCGGGCGACGGCTCCGGGTTGACTGGCATTCCCGACAACCAAACGCTTAGCCTCAGCGGCTCCACCCTGAGCATCGAAGATGGCAACTCAGTGGATTTGGCCGGCCTGCAAGATAACCTGGGCAACCACACCGCCACCCAAAATGTAAACCTCAACGGCAACTACCTCTCTGGCGATGGCGATAACGAGGGTGTTTTTGTGGATGGAGACGGCGAAGTCGGCATCGGCACCAACACACCAACTGAAAAACTCCACATCAAGGACGGCAATGCTAAAATCAGTCAAACGATGATGGGAACAGCGTCATTGACGCTCGAAGGCCATACTGCTGCCGGCAATCAAGAGCCTGGTCAATCTCCACCGAAAGCCATCCAGTGCTGCCCGATGGCAGCGACCTGGCTTTTTCCCGCCAAGGCAGCGAAAAAATGCGCATTGACAACGATGGTAATCTCGGCATCGGCACCACCGATCCGGCCAACAAACTGGAAGTGCGGGCGAGCGTGACCGGCGGAAATGGCAATGCTAACACTTATGTGGCCAAAATTCGCAACACCAACACCAACGCAGGCCTCGAGCAAGGCCTGTTAGCCCTGCAATTTAATGCCGACCTCAACGGCAACGGCGGCAACGGCAACTGGATCCAGTTTTTTGAAAACAGCACCGACCTCGCCGGTAAAATCGAAAACAACAACAGCGGCGATGTACAGTACCAGTCCGGCGGCTCCGATTACGCCGAAATGCTGGAACGGCTCGATCACGACGAGAAAATAAAACCTGGCGACGTTGTCGGCGTATTCGGCGGCAAAATCAGCAAACGCACCGATGGCGCCGACTGGGTAATGACCATCAGCGACCAGGCGGTAGTGCTCGGCAACGCGGTGTACGACGGCACGGAAGCGCATTACGAAATCACCAGCTTCATCGGCCAGGTACCGGTGTGGGTGTCGGGCAAAGTTTCCAAAGGCGATTTCATCATCGCCTCCGGCAAAAACGACGGTACGGCTATCGCGGTGTCGCCGCAGGATTTGCAGCCCGAGCAGGGTCGGCTAATTGTCGGCCGCGCCTGGGAAAACAAGGAAACGGAGGAAGTCGCCCGCGTGAACACCGTGGTCGGATTGCCGGAGGCGGCTTCTACGACGATGGCATTGGTGAAGCGGGTGGCGGCACAGCAGGCGGAAATTGCTATGCTAAAAGCGCAAAATCAGGAAATGATGAACCAAAACTCGGCCTTTGAAAAACGTTTTTCGCGACTTGAGACAGCCCTGCAAAACTTGAATGCTAATGCTGAAAAGCCCAATTCAACTAGTGAAAAATAATCTGGAGCCTGTTTAAAATGAAAATTTGATATGAAAAAATATTTCTTACTTGCTATCCTGAACGTTCTGCTTATCACACAGGCCCAGGCTCAATTCAAAAACCAGGGCGCTTTCGTCAACATCACCTCTGGTTCGTCTATAAAGCCCTCGACGGTGTTGTCAATACCAGCGGCACTTTCACCGTCGACGGCAGGCTGAAGTACCCCGGCCGACCTCACCAACAGTTCCGGCGCTACCCTGCAAGGCGACGGCCAGTATTTTATCGGTGGCGACTGGTTTAACGAGGCCGAGCCTCAATGCCGGGGCCTCCACCGCCACTTTCAACGGCGCTCAGAACAGCACCGTCAGTTCCGGTGGAGCAGCGTTCAACGATCTGGCGCTCAACAAAGCAGGGGGCAGTAATCTCCTGCTGGCCGATAATATGGACGTTGCCAACACGATCACTTTTCAGGCTTCTGACAACTACATCGTCCTCGGAAACCACAACCTGCAAGTCGTAGACATCAGTGGCTACGATGCCACACGGCATGTCCGCACCACAGGCACGGGTTTTCTCGTCCGCACGGTAAATGCCGAGCCAGTAGTGTTTCCTGTGGGAAATACTGCCTACAACCCCGCTACGCTGAGCAATGTCAGGCGCCTCCGACCTCTACTTCCTGCGCGTGGCTGACGCCGTGTTAAGCGGTGGCGATACCGGCTCGCCGCTAACGACCGATGCCGTGGGCCGCGGCTGGTTTGTTGAAGAAGCGACGCCGGGCGGCTCCGATCTGAATATAAGCCTTCAGTGGAATGACAGCGAGGAACAAGCCGGCTTCGACCGTACGAATGCCTACGTATCACACTTCCTGGCAGGAAGTTGGGACACCCAACCCACTAGCGCCGCCGTCGGGGCTGATCCCTACACCCTGAGCCGCAGTGGTGTTACTGTCGTGTCGCCGTTTGCAGTATTTGCCGGCGACTTTTTGCCGGTGATCGACATTAGCGGAATCATTCTTTGGGAGCACGATGGCGTCAGCGGCGTCAAAAACACTTCGGTTGCACTCAGCGGCGACAATACGGATACCGACCTCACTCCAGCAGACGGGACTTACACCCTAAGCGCTTCCAACGGTTCAAGTTTCACCGTCACGCCCACCAAAAATATCAACAAACTCAACGGCATTACGGTGGCCGATGCCATGGCCATCCAACAACATGTTACCCAGAGTAACCCAATCACCAGTCCCTACAAACAGGTGGCAGCCGATGTGAACAAAAGCAATTCCATCACCACCTTTGATGCAACGGTCATCAACCAGGCCCTGCTGGGCAACCCAGCCGCCCTGGCGCAGATCAAAACTTCCTGGCGCTTCGTGCCAATGGACTATTCCCTGCCGCTTCCGCCTTGGGGCTTTCCGGAAAAAATAAACCTGACTGGTGTAAACGGGAATGTCCCTGGGCAGGATTTCTTTGGTATTAAAACGGGCGATGTGGTGGATACCTATGCCGATCCGGCCAACCTCACTGTGCCCAGGCCCTTGGTGTTTCAACTAAACGACCAGGTTTTGCAAGCCGGTGCGGCGCTGAACCTGGGTTTTCGCGCCGGCCAGTTTGACGATTTAGCCGCCTGGCAGTTTGCCTTGCGTTTCGATCCGGCTGCGCTGCAATTGACGGGTATTAAGCCGGGCACGGGCAGCCCGGCGCTCACGACGGACCATTTTGGCACTTACAATATTTCCGAAGGTGAAATCCGCTCCGTCTGGTCGCAGCCTGCGGGTGTATCGGTAGCCGAAACCGGGGCAGTGTTTCATATGAAATTCCAGGTTTTAGAAAGTGGACGTATGTTGAGCGAGGTACTCCGTCTCGATGAATCGGCACTGCCTGCGTATGCGTACAACAGTATTTTAGAGCAAACGGGCGTTACTTTGCGCTATGATCAGGCGACGCATACAACGCAGGTAGATGCAGCATTGCTGTTGGGTTTGCAAGTTCAACCCAACCCTTTTGTTAACCAAACACAGGTGATGTTCCGCTTGCCGGAAGCCGCTGATGTTCAGCTCCGGGTATTGGATGCCGGCGGGCGCGAATTGTTTCGTATCGCTAAAACCTATTCTGCCGGTTACCAACAGGAAACGATCCGCTTGGGGGTGTACAAGGTCTGTTATTTTGTGAAATAACTACGCCTTGGGGAAGCAGCACGTTTAAAATGATTGGGGTGGAAAAGTAAACAACTTCATTGTCTTCCTCCACCACAAGGCATCTTCGCTACTTCGGGCTGAGACAACCCGCGATCAAGCCTGACTTTACGCAAATGATCGCCCAAAGTGTTCAATTCAACGGGATAAGCGGGTTTTTAGGCTTTTTAACCCGAAACTGGCATTTTGACAACAATGCAATGAAACCTCCAGGGGGCAGTGGATGAGGGAACTGATTTCAAGGTTAATGTTTGACATTGTTCAAATTTTGTGTGGCAAATCCAAAGGTCTTGTTCCGTAATGGAAACCAGCCCCGTTGTTTCGTGGTTCAAATGAGTAGTCTGGCTGGGTGCTACTACACGTTTTTATTGGGCAGTAGTTTTCAGGTACTCAATGAGTTCCTCATTGAAAAGCATCAGGCTGTTCGTAAAATCGAAGAGATTTTCCAGTTCCCGCTGAAGCGATATCGCTTCGGGCGGCAATTCCTGCCGGTTACTTTTTTTGATCTCGTGCATCGCCTTCAAGCCTTCGGCAACTTTATGCAGGCGGGCTGCGCGGCTTTCGAATCCGGGTAGAGCAGTCGCATTTTCACCAGGGGGGCTATTCAGGCTTTTGCCTGCCGGTATTTCAACTGTTTTTGCAGATGGCCGGTTTCATGGCGCATATTTTCTCCCAGGAGTTGCTCTAAGCTTCACGTTGAAAAAAAAACGGCGATTTTGGCAAGTTTATTCACACTGGGTTCGGCTTTGTCGTGCTCATAAGACGCAATCTGACTGCGAGACAGCCCCAGCGCATTGGCCAACTCACCCTGGCTTAGCCGCTTTCGTTTGCGCAAATACTGCAAATTGTCAGCTAAAAATTGGATAAAGTCATAACGTGTGTATAAAAAACGGCTCAAATACGTTGTTTATTTAATAAACAAAGATAAATAAACGGCAATATGGTGATTATTTGATCGTTTAAAAATAAAAGTGAATGATAATTGTTCTTTTTGGTGTTTTTTTATTCAAAATTTAAGCCTATGCCACGACTTTGCCTCTTTTTTCAATCATAAAATTGTAACACTATGAACAAGGAAGCATTTAAGTCGGAAGCAAAGGCCACCATTGACACGCTGTTCCGCAAAATTGATACGCTGGAACACAAAAAGGACAACATCAGGGAAGACCTCCGCGCTTCCATCGAAAGCCAACTGGCCGAACTTCGAAAGCAGCAGCATGAATTGCATGAGCGATACGACCAGCTCGCAGCTGCCGGGGCCGGTTCCTGGGAAGAAGTAAAAACGGCGTTTTCCAAAAGCGCCGGGCACTTTCGAAAAGCAGTTTCCAATATTTCAGAACAGTTCAATCATTAGACTGCTTGGGGATAAATGTCCCTTCCATCCGATCATTCACTTAAATTATAATACCATGAGAAAGCACTTTTTTTTAACCGTTTTATTGTCGGGATTTCTACTTCCGGCAATGTACGCACAGTTGGGTATCAAAGGCGGTGTCAACGTGTCGAGCATCGTCACTGATGTCGACGATATTCAGGAAGAAAACTCCATCGTGGGTTGGCAGACAGGCCTGATGTTTAACATGCCCATACAGGCTGGTTTGCCGTTCAACCCGAAGTATTGTATATCCGAAAAGGGGCCAAATACCAGTACCTGAACGGTGATGTGGAATTGCGGCTCGACTATATTGAGGTGCCCATGCTCGCCGTACTGAGGCCGGGTGGCGGCCCTCTGGCACTTGAAATCGGACCACAATTCTCCTTTCTTACAAAAGCCAAAACCACTTTTATGAATGGCCCTTTTGGTGAAGTGGTTACGAAAGACGAGGACCGGAATAACTATGAGCCAATCGATATCGGACTGGTATTGGGTGGCGGCCTCCGCTTCGAAAAATTCCTGTTAGACCTGCGCTATACCAGAGGGTTTCATAGCGTAGACAAAACGCGCACCATCGGCAATACGGAATACGGTTCGAGTGCCCGGAATTATAACTTCCAGGTTTCTCTCGGCGTATTTTTCTAAAGGCCGGTTTATTCTTTACTCATTCTAAAAACAACAACCATGAGATACCTATTTTTTGAAAACCGGGTTCTTCGCAGTATTGCTGCTGGGCTTTTTACAATGCACCCAGTCAAACCCCGAACGGGAGCAGGCCAAAGAAGAAATTAGCGAAGCTGCCGATGCGGTAGGCGATGCAATGCAAGTCGAAAAGGATTCACTTGCAATGGACTTAAAGGCTATGCAGGAAAAAGTAGACCGAAAACTTGAAACATTGAACGGCAAGCTCAAATCGGCCTCCGGTAAAGCAAAGGCCGAAATTCAAATGCAGATTGATGCCTGGGAAGAAACCCGGAGCGAATTGGCCGAAGATATGGAACAGTTTGGCGACAAAGCCGGCGACTCCTGGCAGGATTTCAAAGCCAAACCCGCGCGAAACTCGACGAGTGGGACCGGAAAATAAAGGAATCCTGGACGAGGAATAGCACGATAATACAACAGAGCAGACCGAGCCCGATTCTATTGATGGAATCGGGCTTTTTATTTAAATCACTTCAGTGGTTAATAGTAACTCCAAGGTGCAAAAAAGTGCATAATTTTGTTCAAAATGCAACCTAAAACTTAAACCATGCAAGTCGCCAAAGCCTTCCTTTTCTGCCCTCCTGTTTTTTGTTTGTAACAGTGCTTTTCTGGATGCACAAACCCTTCCCCCTGAAAGTGCTTCCCAAAAATGCCCGGGCTTTGCTCAATGATTATGTGCTGATCCCGTCAGGGGGTTATTAAAAACTTATTCACGGGCCACGACAGTCTGCAATTCCTGTTTCCCAAGCAGGTTTTTGTTGATAGTTTCTACATGGGTCGTTTTGAAGTCACAGTGGAAGAATACCTCCGTTTTTACCAGGAAACGGACGATGTCCGGAATAAATATGATTCTGCCGTTTGGACGAAGGATTTCCCCTACGCTTACAACGAGCCGATGACCAAAAATTACTTCCGGTTGTTGCATTACCGGAAATATCCTGTCGTTGGGCTTACCTGGGAACAGGCCATGCGGTTTTGCCGCTGGAAATCTGAAGCATTAAATGCCCTCCTGGAAAATACCGGCTATGCCGTGGAATGTACTTTGCCGACCGATGCAGAGTGGCAATACGCCGCCTGCGGCCCCGATTTGCAAGACAAAGAGGACCCCGGCGCCAAACAGCGCTTTTTTTCCATGGGGGTGTTTTTTCTTGCCCCGCATTTGAGCAAGGGCGAATACCAGTTGCAATGCAACAGTGGAAATGCAATAACACCACAAGGCTTGCCCTTGCTGAGTTATGCCTCCGACGGAGGCCTTTATACCCTGCCGGTTGAACATTTTGAACCAAATGGCTACGGGTTGTACCAGATGTCGGGCAATGTTGCCGAGTGGACCAGCGATAATTATTCAGTTGATTACACCACAATCGAGGATGCTCAACAGAAATATAAAGACAAGCCTGAAATGCTCCAACGATTCACCCCGGTATTTCCTTCCGGTACCTACGATGATTACAAGATCGTCAAAGGCGGCTCTTGGGCCGATTCTCCTTTTTATATGCAAATCGGCGTGTCGAAAATTCAGCACCCGGAAAAGGCAAGTTCGATGGTCGGGTTTCGGCCGGTTGTGCGGATTTACCGGAAGTGAACTGCCTCACATCAAAATATCATTCACCGGTTTCAACGCTTCCGGAATCTCCGTTTCATCCAGCATTTCCCGCAGGTCGATCTCGATGGTCCGGCTCAGGGCGGTGATGGGCACATCGTTGGCGCTGCCCTCGAAGGGGTTTTCTGTGGAGTCGCCGATGCGTTCCATGGTGGTAAATACCCAGGAAACCAAGGCGCTGAACGGAATGGTCAGCCACACGAAGTTGGCGCCCAACTCCTCGAACTCGCGCAACATGCCAAAAGGCACCAGAATGACAAACAAGTGCACGAAATACAGGTTGATCGTGGCAAACTGCCGCGGATACGGGAAGTTTTTAATGCGCTCGGAAACGCCCTGGTGGTTGTAAAATGCCGAGAGCATTTTACTCAGTTCCATGTGACGGAAATCTTCGATCAATCCCCGGTCGAGCAGCTTTTGCAGGTGCGCCGATTGCAGGCCGATGATCTGGGTCGCCCGGTTCTTTTTGCTGAGCACATAAGCCAATTCATCCGGGTTGAGCAATTTTGCCAGCTCGGTTTCCAGGGGCGTTTCGAGTTCCTGCACTTTAAACACCTTGTCGCGGTACTCGATATTATGCACCTGGCTCATACCTTCCCAGGCCCGCGGTTCGCGGAGCTGGTAGCGCAAGGCGGCGAGCCAGGCCAAGTGCCGGTGTACTAATTGACGGTGTTCTTCCCGGAGCTCATTTTTACTCAGATGCTGGGCGGCGTGCTTGTTGTTCACAAAATCTTTCACCTGTATGCCCCAGCTGCGGCTGTCGTTGACGATGGCGCCCCAGGCTTTACGGGCTTCCCAGGTACGGTCGTAAGAAGCGTTGTTTTTAAAACCTATGAGAAACGCGACGGCAGTGCCAATCAAGGCAATCGGCAACCAGGGAATGGCCATCCAGCCACATCCAAACCAATTGTACAGCACCGTGGCGATCGTCGCCAATAAAAGGTGGTAATAAATGTCGCGACGGGTCCAAAGGAGCGCTTCCTTGAGCGAGTAGTTTCTTCCTGAATGCATAATGGCGATTTAAATGGGCGAATGACAAATAAGCTTGCCCAAGCGCCAAAAAATACTGACAAGGACTGGAAATTCGGAAAAGGTTTTCCGCAGCTTACTTCCTGGAGGTTGGTGCGGCACAGTTATTTGAACAGCCTATTGCTCCAGTATCCCCACCTCCTCCAGGCGCACATGCACCGTCCGTAAATCAGTCGCCCGCGCGTCCACATCAGCCGCCGCGCCTTCGAGGCGCAACACTCCGCGCGGACACACCGCTGCACAAATGCCACAGCCCACGCAGGAAGCGCGCACCACATCCTGCCCGCGTTGGGCGTAGTGCCGCACATCAATGCCCATTTCACAATAAGTCGAGCAATTGCCGCAACTGATGCACTGCCCGCCGTTGGTCGTAATCCGAAACTTTGATTTTTTCTTTTGAAAAATACCAAGTATCGCCGCCTGCGGACAACCAAAACGGCACCAAACCCTGCTACCCATCAACGGGTAAAATCCGACCCCCACAACCCCACTGAATGCCATGCCGATAATGTAGCCGTACCAGCTGTAAAACGTTTGCGAATACGCGCCCAACACCGCGCCTTTCTGATACGAATTCACCCACAACAAGCCCGTTACCAACACCACGGCCACCAAAACGGAGTGGATCATCCAACGCTCGATCTTCCAGGATTTCAGACTTTTATCCGATAAATGCCGGAACGGATCGCCCGCAGTCTCCGCCAATCCACCGCAGCCGCAAACCCAGGAGCAATACCAGCGTTTTCCAAAAAAATAGGTCAATACGGGCGTCGCCACAAATGTCATCAGCGCTCCGAATGCCAGCAAATAAGGCCCTATCGCATAACCGCCGAAATACTTGGCTGCCGACGGTGTGCCATACCAGTCTTTCAAAGGCCAGAAGTAGGTGAAATAGTATTCGGGTTGGTTCATCTGCTGCATAAATGCCGGAATCAAAAACGCAAAACCCAGCCGGAAAAAACTCACCGAAATGGTGCGAAACACCTGGTAGCGGTTGTGCCGGTATTTAAAACCAAACTTAAAACCCATCACCAACACCGAAAAAGTGTACAAACTGCCGTACACAAACCACTTGTCGGCAGCTTTGCCTTTGACCAGCAGGCTGAGTGGATTGAACAAATCCGTCAGCCCCGCAAACCAGGCAGACGGGCCGAAATACAACACACTGTAAAAACCTGTCAGCACGATAGCCGCCAGCCAGGCCCACACCCCGCGCGCACTCAGGCTTCGAAACCACACGCCGTTGTTTTTGATGCCCTCCGGTCGGGTCAAATATTCTTCCCGAACAAACAAAACCGCACCCGCTGCCATCAGGCCCAAAGCAGTCAGCAACACCGGCGCCGGCGCAAAAGCATTGCGGGCAAATGCCACCACCAGGAGCAAAAGCACCGCTATGCCAGCCAGGGTCAGGGCAAGTTTTTGTTTCCAACTGGTGAGGATGAGGGGCTGAGGAGCGAGGCTGTTATTTTGCATAAAATGGGTTTTAAAGTCAAAATGTAAAATCTAAAATCAAAATGTAACAGGCGCCTGGGGCTGGCCAAAAGCCTGAACAAGCACTTTTTGTCGTCCGCAAACTTTGGACAACAGTCTCTGTAGTTTCAAACGCCACTGTTTCTCCTCAACGATGGTCTCCCTTTTGATTTTAATTTTACATTTTGACTTTGAAAAAATTAAGCACGGCTGGCAACCCGCGTTTTTGCCGAAGGCGCAGGTTTTTTCCGGTTTGCCGGTTGTAAATTTTTATGAGTTCATGTTCGTGTTGCGGATAAAATTCCGGGTCAAAATTGGCTAAGCCAAGGTTTTCCAAAACGGCTTCTATGTTCGCGCCTTTTTTCAACCAGCGCTCACAAACCTCGTGGCGGTATCGAACGCCCATGAGGTTGAAACCAAGGATGCGCCCCGATGATTTTTCGTAATTCAGGCGGATACTTTTTTTGCCATCCGGGTGCTCCCAGTAAAGCGTGGCTTGCTCCGCCGGTAGTTCTGCCCTGATATCGCCGTATACCTGATACTCAATGTCAAAAAACTTGGCGGAGTTGAACCAAATACCCGGATTGTAAGCCGTCCGTTTGTCTGTAAGGGTGTGGGCCAGTGTTTGGCCCATCATGCGGCCGGTATACCAAACGGCTTCGATGGCCCTGCGGCCGGGTTGAGGGCTGCGGAGTTCGGCACAATCGCCTGCTGCGTATACATCGGGCAGGTTGGTTTCCAGGTATGCGTTGACCAAAATGCCGCGATTGATTTCCAGCGCCGTATTTTTCAAAAAACCAACGTTCGGACTGACGCCCACGGTGAGGCCTACAAAATTACATTCGATCTTTTCACCGGATTGAGTCACAACGGCCGAACAATGGCCCTGCCCGTTGTCGAGTATTTCCTTCAACCCGGTTTCCAAACGCAGGTCGATATGGTGCTCCCGCAAATGCCGGCTAATCATAGCGGCTTCTTCGGCAGGCAAAACATTGCTCCAAAAAGCCGGCTCGCGCACTAAAAACGTAACCGGAATATTGCGGGAATGAAACATTTCCGCCATTTCCACTCCAATGAGGCCGCCGCCGACAATGACTGCGCGTGGCGGAAAAATTTCCCCGGAAGTTATTGGTGCATATTTTTCGCGTTGAGGTTTCGACTGATGCAGCGCATCGTGTTTTCCGCCCAGGCCTTCAGGCCTGGGCAAGCTGAATCGTTCCATACCCGCCAAATCCTGCAAATGGTACAGGCCTTGCACGCCTTCGAGGTCTTGCCCGGGCCAGCCAAATTTGTTGGACATGGAGCCGACGGCCAGAATTAATTTGTCGTAGCGGATCGTTTGGCTGTCGTTGGTGTGCAAGGTTTTGGTTTCAAAATCAATACGTTCGATACGGGCGCGTTGGCGCTGGATGCGGTTTTATCCCAAAACCAGGGTTCGTATGGGCGGGTATCGCGTTCGCGCAAGTGGCCCATGTAAATGTACATGAGGGCAGTTCGGCTGAAAAATTCGTCGCTTTCGTCAGAGATGACGAGTATTTCGTGTTCGCTGCGTTTGCGAATAAACCGCGCTGCCGTGATCCCGCTAATGCCGTTACCGATAATAACTATTTTCATATCGTTGGGTTCGTAGGGGCGACCCTTGCGGTCGCCCGCCCATTTTCATATCGTTGTTCGTAGGGACGACCCTTGCGGTCGCCCGTATCTTCAAAACATAAGCGGGCGACCGCAAGGGTCGCCTACGGAAGGGAAAATTAACGCATTTGCGCCAAGCGCGTTTTTTGTTTCCCGGCAAGCAGGGTACTTGTCCCGAAAAAGACAAAAACCGGCGGACAAATCGCTCCATCGCTCAATGAAAAACGGCAGGCTGCATATCGCAACCTACCGCTTTTCAGTTTTCAATTGGTTTTAAAAAAGTTTTATTAGCGCACTACAATCAATTTTGCGGTTTTGACGGCAGCGCCTGCTTGAATACGAACAAAGAAAAAACCGGCAGGAATTTGTGAAACATCTAATTTCACAGTCTGCTCGCCGGCGAAAGCATTTACGTTCAGTTGCTGACCGAAGTACTGACCGTCCAGGCCGTAAATCTCCACGTTAACGCTCGTGTTTTGTGTCAGTGAAAATTGCAGAGTCACCTGATCGCTCGCTACTGTCGGGAACAATTTGACCTCGTTGATGTACTTGTCTGCAGTTTCAGTTTCAGTCAGGCAATCCGAATTTTTCTCTACGAATTGGCCCCAGCCGCAAGTCCAGTCGCTCGAACCATCAAAAGCGCCTACATAACTGACTTTGTCAAAAAAGGCCGTGTTGATGCGCGCGGCGGTAAAAGCAGCAGCGCCAAGTGCTGGAGAATTGTAAGCCGGCTGTGCGTTTGGTTTGTCCAGGTAGTACGGGTTTTGCAAAGCAACTGCTGAAGTTGCAGCGGCAGAGTTATTGTTCCAACCGGCAGTGTTGAACCAGGCTGCGATGTCGAAACCTGCTTCAGTGGTGCTCAGAAGGGTTGTTTCGCCGGCTACCCAAGTGTTTTTCACCTCAAGTTTGCCTGCCTGCGCATTCGCTACCGTGGAAGCGCCGTCGATTAACAGGCCTACCGGATAGCTGCCCATGAGCAGGGAGTTGAAAATGCCGATTTCGCAGTTGCGACGCAGGTGGGCGGCGCGTTTGAAGTCGGCAGCCTGGCCTGCGGTAGGACCGAGCAGGGTAACGTTTGAAAACGTCGGAGCCGTTTTCGGCGTCAGGTCGGAACCTGTGCCGTTGTTGTCTACCACAAAACCGTTGGAACCGCTCACATCGGCTACCTGTGGGTCGCGAACAGCGAGTGCGTACTGGATATTTCCGGCAAAACCGAAATCGCAGTCGAAATCATCATCAAGGCCGCGATAAGCGATCAGGTGTTTGCAGTTGACCGTACCGCCGAACCATTCAAAAGAGTCATCGTTGGCATAAGAAACCTGCACGTAATCCACCGTTGTGCCGCTGCCTACGCCACCAAAGGTGATGCCGTTGATCTCGTTATTGGGCTGGAAAGCAATACCTGCATATTCAACACGAACATAACGCAGGATACCGGAATTGTCGTTGGGGGTAGCGCCACCCGTTTGGTCGCCTCCACCGTACAGTCCTTTTACCGGGTCAATACCGCCCTCAATCAGGCCGAGACCAGGGGTGCCGTTGTACGTTTGGTTGGTCGGCGCATAACCCAAAATAATCAGGCCGCCCCAGTCGCCATAGGTCGGATCGGCCTCATTGCTGGTAAACACGATGGGCAAACCCAATTTGCCATCGGCAATAATCTGGGAGCCGCGGGTAACGATCAGCGAGCCTTTTGTGGCTTTGTCGCCTTTGATCACGGTTCCTGGTTCGATCGTCAGTTTTGCGCCGTTAGTGACGTACACAAAACCATTGAGGAGGTAGGTTTTGTCAGCAGTCCAAGTCGTGTTGCTGGTGATATCGCCGGAAACGATCACTTCGGAGTTGGCAGGCAAACAGCCGGCATTTTCCCAGCTTGCCCAAGGGCAAGTCCAATCGCCGGAAGGACCAAATGCACCGGCGTAGCTGACCGGGATAAAAAACGGGTCCTGAATCCGGGCGTCGTTGAATTTGGCATACCCCAAAACTGGCGATGTTGCGTTTGGCCGTGGGTTTGGCAGACCAAGGTTGAAAGGATTTACCAGGCCGGCGTCTGTAGCATTCGGGCCGGTAGAGATTCCATTAGCCGTTGCATAAGCGGCGATATCAAAACCGGATTCGGTGGTGCTCAGCGGAGTCGCCATACCGTGGTAAAAAGAATTTTTAACCACGAATTTGCCGGATTGCGCGTTCGCAACCGTAGAAGCGCCGTCGATCAGCAAACCGACCGGGTAAGCACCGACAAATACGGAATTGAAAATGCCAATTTCACAGTTGCGGCGCAGGTGGTTGGCGCGTTTAAAGTCAGGTGAAATATTTGCGCCAGAAGGGCCTACGATCGTGACGTTAGAAAAAGTCGGGGCCGTTTTCGGGGTCAGGTCGGAGCCGGAGCCATTGTTGTCCACTTCAAAACCGTTGGAGCCGCTCACGTCGGCTACGCCCGGGTCGCGCACTGCGAGTGCAAACTGGACTTTGCCGGAATAGCCAAAATCACAGTCGAAATCGTCGTCGAGGCCGCGGTAAGCGATGAGGTATTTGCAATTGACTGTGCCGCCAAACCACTCAAAAGAGTCGTCGTTGGCATAAGAAACCTGCACGCACTCTACCGTAGTGCCGTTGCCCACACCGCCAAAAGTGATGCCGTTGATCTCGTTGTTGGGCTGAAATGCAATACCGGCGTATTCCACGCGCACAAAACGCAGGATACCGGAATTGTCGTTGGATTTAGCGCCGCCGGGTTGGTCGCCGCCGCCGTACAAACCTTTTACCGGGTCAATACCGCCCTCAACAAGGCCAAGACCGGGCGTGCCGTTGTAGCTCTGGTTGGTCGGTGCATAACCCAAAATGATCAATCCGCCCCAGTCACCATAAGTAGGGGAGGCTTCGTTGCTGGTGAATACGATTGGTTGGTTGGCTGTGCCGTTGGCAATGATTTGAGCGCCACGGGCAACAATCAATGAGCCCTTGGTGGCTTTGTCGCCTTTGATCACGGTACCTGGTTCGATAGTCAATTTGGCGCCGTTTGTCACGTACACAAAACCGCTGAGCAGGTAGGTTTTATCAGCCGTCCAGGTTTGGTTGGAACTGATATCGCCGGAAATATTGACGACCTGGGCTGAAAGTTGAAGGGCTGCTGCCCAGAAAAAAGTAAGTAGTAATAGTGCTTTTCGCATAAGAAAGTTCAATTTATTGTTGTTGGCTATTTGCATAACGCAAAGGTCGCCACAAGCCCTGCTGGCTTCGAATCCGTGGGGTTAAGTTTGTTTTAAGTCTGTATGAAGAGAATGTTAAGTAAATTAAAAATCCGGGCCGACATTTCGTCGCCCGGATTTGTTGGTCAATTCCTAACCTTATCGTACTGTAATCTGTCTTTTTAGTTTCATTGAGTGATTGAGCGAGTGAGTGATTGGGTGATTAGGCTTTCAGGAAGCGTTGCATGATTCCGTTTCAGGTGTGCAGCATCACTCAATCACTCCATGTTAGAACTTGTATCCGAAACCCAGGGTGATCGTGCTGCCGTAGTTGAGGCGTTGCATGACGTTGTCCTGATCTGCTTCGAATTTGTGGTTGGCGTTGTTATCCTGGTAATACATAAATTCAGGCCGCAGGATGTCGCCCCAGGTGAGTTTAAGTTCACCGCGTTCCCAGAGTCGTTTGCTGATCTGGAAGTCGAGCAGGTTGCGGTGGCGCTCGTAGATGTCGGCATAACCATCGGTGCCGACCTGCGCTACACGGTCGCCGATGATGTTGTACACCAGGGTTGTGCTCAGTCCAAGGTTGACGTGGTTGTAGGTCAGGCCGGTGTTCAGGAGGTAAGGCGATTGGCCCTGCAGTGCGCGGCTATCGTCAAAGCTGGATACATTCGACAGGTTGAGTTTGGAGCGGATCAGCGCGCCATTGGCGAAAAAAGTCATGTTTTCAAGGCCGGCAACCAGGAAGCCCAGGTTTTTGCGCAGTTCAAGTTCGACACCGTAGTTTTCAGCACTGGGAATATTTTGAAAAGAAAAGGTGCGCGTGCCACCGCCTAAGCTGCTGAAGGTGAATTCAATCGGGTTGTTGAATTTTTTATAAAAAAAGCTCACGCTAAACAGTTCGTTTTGGCCCGGGTAAATTTCGTAGCGCAGGTCGGCATTAAAAATTTCGCCCGGTGTGAGGTCCGAATTGCCGACTACGCCTGCATTGAGGTAAAAGTCATAAAAAGCGAACGGCGCCACCTCGCGAAACTCCGGCCGGCTTACCGTTTTGGAAGCGGATAACCGTACCTGGTGCTGATCGTTGAGGCGGTAAGTCAGGTTGGCAGAAGGCAGCCAGGAAGTGATATTGTTATTGACCTGAATGGGTTTGCCACTGTACTCACTGGATTCAAGGTCTTGCTTGAAATTTTCCACACGAAGGCCCCAGGAGACACGGAGCCGGTCAAAAATGTTGTTGTCAAACAACACATAAGCGGCATTCAGGTCAGAACTGGCGGTGTAAGCATCGCTGAGATTGGTAATTTCATCAATGATAAATCCGTTGTCGCGGATATTTTCGGCGGCGAAAATCTGGTCTTGCGGCAGGTTCAGCAGGCTATTGTCAAAACCGGCTACTTTAGCGCGGATAAAACCCATGACACGCGCGTTGAATTCGCGGGATTTGCCCTGGTACAGTCCGCCGACTTTGACCGAGTGTTTTTGATTGCCCAGAGAAAATGGAAGTGTCAGGTCGATATTTCCATTGTACACATTTTCAGAGAGGTCGGAGTAGAAACGGCCGCTGCGGAACGGGTCGGCTGAGCCATAGGGAACATAAGCACGGAAAGGGTCTTCCGTTTCTGCGTCAAAATTTTTAGCGTAAAACATACGGCGCAAAGCAGGTACATCACGGCTAATCTTGTTGTAACCGCCCCCCCAGGCGAGTTTAATATTGTTGACGCCGAAGGAATGTTCGCCCGATAAACGGCTGGTCAGCAGGTGGTTTTCGGTATATTCAATAGCCGTAGCGCTCACAAAACGCTCCTGCTCAAAGTCGCTGCCGCTGCGGTCGCTGACAATATTGTCGGTGTTGGTGGAATAGGTGCCCTGGAGGCTGATTTTGTGGCGTTTATTCATTTTCATGGACAGGTTCAGCAAGCTGCCCCACAAAACGTTGTTTTTAAACTGCTTATCGTTATAGCTGAACAATTGCCGGTCATTGTCAAAGTCGTTGCGCTCGCCGTTTTGAATCCGGTTGTTGTTGCTGTATGAAAAAGCAAAGGTGCTGCCAAACTGCACGTTCCGGGTAGGGTCGGATACCAGGCCGGATGCAATTTGAAGGCTGCTGTTGGGCGCAGCGCTGCGTGCGTCCATGATAGCCCAGTCGTTGGCAAACTGCCGGGAGAAACCGAATTTTTCTTCCTTGGATGCCTGTTGGAAGGTGGTCGAGGACGGATAGTTGTTTGGCAGGGCGCGGGCGCCATCATCGACGCCTAAAATATCCGTGCCGCCGCTTTGGGCGATTTGGTGGGGTTTAAAAGTGCTGACGGTGTTATAACCTGCGCCGACATTTACCTGTAAATAGGTTTCCTCCGGGATGTCTTTGGTGTTGAGCAGGATGGCGCCGCCGGCAAATTCGCCCGGCAGATCGGCGCTGGCAGTTTTCATCACCACGAGGTTGTCAAGCATGGAGGATGGAAACAGGTCGAAGGAAAATGCCTTGCGGTCGGGTTCGGTGCTGCTGAGCAGCGCGCCGTTGAGCAGGGCAATGTTATAGCGGTCGTTGAGGCCGCGGATAATGGCGAATTTGTTGTCCTGAATACTGGCGCCGCTCACCCGGCGGATCACGTCGCCGGTTGTGCGGTCAGGAGTACGTTTGATGATCTCGGCGCTGATGCCGTCGGCGATCATCAAACTGTTTTTTTGCAAAATAGTCAAAGCGCTCATGCTGGAGCGCCGCGCGGTAGCCGTTACGACCACTTCGGAAATCATTTGGGCCGTTGCGTCTTCCATCGCTATATCCACAGTAGTGGATTCATTATTTTTAACGATAATCTCTGCAATGGCTTTTTCCTGATAACCCGTGTACGATACGCTCACTTTGTGGACGCCGGGGGGCACATTGGCAATAGTGTAATTGCCTTCATAATCGGTTACGGCACCACCGGCGCCGTCATCAAGGCGAATGGTACAACCGATCAGGCCTTCTGCCGTTTTAGCGTCAATAATTTTACCGGAAATACTGCCTTTTTGGGCAAAGGCAAAAATAGGAAGGAGCAGCATGGAAATGCTGAACAAAAGGTTGGAACTGCGTTTCATAAAATGTTTTTAATACAGATACAGATTTACGCCTGCAAAAGTATAAAGGCTGTGTGAGCGCAGTTTGAAGCGTAGTTTAAGTTAACGTTAAGTTTGCCGGATTGCGCAATTCAACACCAAAAAGGGAATGTTCAAATAACTGTGCCACTCCTCAATTAACTGCTTAAAATTAGGTGTGGCACAGTTGTTTGAACATTCCCACAACAAAAAACGCCGCCTCCCCACTGAGCGGGAAAGGCGGCGCATGTAATCTGACTTAAACGGAAAGCCTATCGGCTAACCACAATTTTTCTGGCCAGCACCTGTTGGTTGATCCTGATCAAAATGGTGTACATACCCTGCGGTACGTTGCTCAAATCAAAATCTACACGTTTGGGCGCGTTGGCTGCCTGTTGCAGTACTAACCGACCAGTCATATCCATGACGGTCAGTTGAACGTCTTCGGTCAGCTGGTTCGGGAAAATAACCGCCAGTTGGCCTTGAGTCGGGTTCGGTACGATCATCAGGCCGGAAGCCCATTCCGGTGTTTTTGTAGGCACTAAACTGTCGATGACCCAAGGGCCTCCGGTAGTTGTGCAACCCACTTCATCGGTAATGATCACCGTGTACGATCCATGTCCTACGCTGTCCAAATCTTCAGTCGTCAGCGAAAACGGCAGGTCATTGCGGAACCACTCGAAAGAATAAGGCGAAAGGCTGCCGCCGACGGAGATATACACACCGCCAATTTCCAAGCCACCTTTATCGGGCAGGATGGTATCCAATTCCAGTGTCAGTTGCGTTAAAATAGTGACTTCAAAGGTGCAGGAACCAATGTTCCCATCAGCATCTGTATAGGTATAGGTATTGGTCGTAGTGCCTTCAGGGAAGGTTGATCCGCTCGGAAGTCCGGAAATGATATCGAACATGCCACCATTGCCCAAGCAGTTATCAGTGGCTACTGGTGCGGCGTATTGCACGACATCGTCACCGAAGCAGCGCACCACACTTGGCGGACAAACCAGGGTTGGCGGCAGGTTGTCTACCACCGTTACAGTGATGGTATCCACGGTGGTATTTCCGGAAATATCTACAGCAGTAACGATTACGCTATGCGGTCCCAATTGGGCGCAGTTGTAAGAGGCCGGTTGGAAGGTCACTTCGCTGATGCCGCAGTTATCGCTTACGTCTAAGCCCAGGGCTTGAGCGTTAAGCGTTACGTTGCCTGCGGTTCCCAAGGGTGCGATCACCTGGTCGTTGGCAATAACCGGTGGCTCCAGGTCAACGGCTGCTACAACGACTTGTAAAGAAACTTTGCACTCGTTGGCATCGGTCAGCGTAACGTTATAGGTGCCTGCGATCAGGTCGGTAGCCGTTGGTCCTGTTTGACCATTGCCCCAACTGATTGACAGCGGACTGACGCCGCCGCCGGGAATAACCGTGGCAGAGCCTTCCGGCAGGTTGGCGCAGCTGGTGTTGACGACATTATCGAGCACAAGAGTCAGCAATGGTGGTTCGCTGACGGTCACAACATCACTTAAGTCGCAGCCATTGGCATCGGTGATAGTTACGGTGTAGGTACCGGCAGTCAGGCTGTCGGCTGTGGCAGTCGTATCGCCCGAACTCCAGATGTAATTGAAAGGACCAGTGCCGCCGTTCAGTATCACTGTTGCGGAGCCGTTGGATTGTCCGTTACATACTACTGGCGCTGCGATAAAGTTGGCCGTGATTCCACAGTTACCCGGGAGTATTTCTACCATGCGTACCACGGTGCAGTCGTTGGCATCCGTCACGGTGATCGTGTAGGTTCCGGCCGTCAGGCCGCTGATCATCGGCGTCATTTCACCGGTGCTCCACAAAATAGTGTACGGGGCTGTTCCGCCGGTTGGGTTGGAACTTGCAGTGCCATCGTCGGTGCCAGGACCGGTCATGTTCGTGGAAGTCACATTCGCACGTAACAGACTCGGCTCGGTGATGGTGAAGGCGATAGACTCCGGACAATTTGCTGCATCCGTAACGGTAACAGTATAAATACCCGGTTGCAGACCCGTAATTGAAACTGTTGTTTCATTGGTGCTCCAGAGGTAAGTAAACGGCGCTAAACCGTTGGTCGTAATCGCTGTTGCACTGCCGTCGTTAAGGTCAAAACAACTTACATCGACGGCATCAACATCGGCGTCAATAGTACAATCATAAGCGTTGACGGTGGCAATGGAAACTGCGGTGCAGCCATTGGCGTCGGTCACAGTAACCGTGTACGAACCGGGCAAAAGGTTGTTGATCGTAGCAGTGGATTCATTGTTGCTCCAGAGATAGGTATAGCCCGGGGTGCCGCCGGATGGAGTTGCAGCGGCGCTGCCGTCGGGTTCTCCATTCGCCATTTGCGGCATGGAAGTTACATTGGCCGCTAATACCGGTGGCTGTGTGATGGTCACGGTTGCTGTAGCGCTGCACTGCTCGCCATCGGTGATGGTTACGGTGTAGGTGCCGATTGACAAACCACTGTTTACAGGGGTATTGTCGCCGGTGTTCCACTGATAGTTAAAACTGCCATTGCCGCCGCCGCCGCCGGCAGTTGCACTGCCGTTTTGCAGACCAAAACAGCTCACATTGGTAGATGTAGTGATTGCGGCAGTAACAGCCGGCGTCTGAATCACAGCAGCTGAAGCGCTACTGGTGCAACCGCTTGCTGTGTTTGTGATCACCACGTTGTACGGGCCTGCTGTTGTTGCTGCAAGGATCGGGTTGGTACCCGTAGAAATGCTGCTGCCGTCAGGAAGCGTCCATTCATGGTTCAGGAAGCTGCAGGCGCCATGCTGTTGGCCGTCAGGTTGACGGACGAGTTGTTGCAATTCAAATTGGACGAAACTGCGATAGCTGCTCCCGTAGATATCGTGTCAAGGATCACAACTGCCGTTGCTGTACTGGTACAGCCGTTGCTGTTGTTTACGGCAAGAATGTAATTGCCTGGGGCGTTGACAACCGGATTGGGCAAAGCAGAACTGAATCCGCCAGGTCCGGTCCAGGAAAATGTCGGGTTATTGGCAGGCGAGCCGCCAGCCAACTGGACCGTATCTTCCACACAGGTGATCACACCGCCAACGGCCATAGCGCCCGGAGGATCAGTATTGTCAATAACAATGGCCAAGGCGCTGTTTGTACAACCGGTGATGCCATCAGTAACCACAACCGTGTATTCGTAGGCTGAGTTTACAACAGGGTTTGCCTGGTTAGACATGAAACCATTTGGACCGGTCCAGGCATAGCTTGGTCCCGCAGCGTTGGTTGTTGACTGGAGTGTGACCATTGGTTCCAGGCAATTCAGGGCGCCTCCGGTTGCACTGAGGGTCGGAGATGCCTGATTGGCAGTAACAATGGTATTGTCTGTGGCGGTGCAGCCGTTAATTTGGTTTGTCACACGAAGCCGGTAACTACCCACGGCATTAATCGTCGGGGTAAGTGTGGTGGAGCCGGATACAATATTGCCACCGTTGAATGCTAACCAAAGGTAAGTGAACTGCGGCCCGGTAGAGCCGGAGCCTTGCAGTTGGACTTGTGTGTTTCCGCAGGTAATCTCCTGGTTGGGCCCGGCATCAGAGATCGGTGGTGTTTGGTTGACGGGTACAGTGACCACAGCAGTGTCTGAGCACGATTTTCCGCCCCCGGTGTTTGTAACGATAAAATAAAATGGCCCGGCAGTGCTGACGGTAGCAGATGTTGTAGTACTCAGCGTAGTACCAGCACCGTTGACCCATTTGTACGTAACTGTATTGCCAGTTGTGATGGTACTGTCGGCCATCAACACCGTTGACGGGTCACGGCAGGTCAGGGTGTCGGGTTTTAGTATGCCGGCTTTTGCCGGAATTTTAATCAGGGTAAAGGTCAGCATACTGTCGCAACCATCAGGAGAAGGAATGCTTTCGGTGTAAGTGCCGGCATTACAAAAATCAAAATCCCCGACTTTAAAGCACTCGTCTTTACAGAGCCAGGTGGGAGGTAATACCCTGAATTTGCGTTGCTTGGCAATAATTTTTTGCCGCACTATACTATCGCAACCCTGGTAAGATTCGTAGGGGGTAGAGGTCAGTGTGTAGGTGCCAGGCGCTGCGACAACATTGCCTGGTTGTTCGTCCCAAAAGAAGGGTAATTCTTCAAAACAAAGCTCGATGTCGGGCAAATTCGTAATCGCAATGGTCTGGTTGATGACCTGAATACAGGTGGTTACCGGAGTATCGCATATATTATTGGCTGTTACACAAACCGAACCGCCCAAGGTGCCGAATTCGACATCAATGCTGGTAGACAAACCAACAGCCTGAAGTACAGCTACATTGCTGTTTGTTCCATTGATTTTAGAACCAGGTGGGGTGATCCAGGTATAGGTCAGCGCATTTGCAACAATAGGAATAGAATATTGCACCTTGGCTTTTGGACATACGGTCAAAGGACCGTCAATCGGACCGATGGGGCCCAATTCCGGCGCTGCTGCCGAGCCAAATACAACGTCGATGGTATACTTGCAAATATCGCCGTTGATACCATCTATAACCATTTGATACCTTCTTCCGGGTATCAGGTTATCCACGAACAGGACCAAAGGGTTGCCGCCGCTCGCACAAGAAAGCGCGCATTTGGCCGGTTAAGCCATTGCCACAATCCTCAACAATCGCCGCTTCCAAACCATCATTTGTTTGGCAGGTCGTCTGTCGAATATTAAATATAATGGTGTTTGTACCGGCAATGAAGGAGTACCAGCGCGGGTTTTCAATGGTAAATGGGGCGCCGTTGTTACAGGCAGTGATGATTTGGGGTATCGAAGGCGGCACTGGAGGGGTGACATTGTTAACATCCTCAAGTCCATGCATATCGCACGACATACATGTACTGTTACAATAGGCCGCACTTGCCGGAAAGCCTTGCAAACATTTTTGGCTACCGCTCTGTGCGATTAAAACTATTGGCGTGAAAAAAAACAAAAAAGAAAGGAAAGTGAGACATCGGCTCATAATTCGGTCATTTTAGATAAAAAAAAAGAGAGATGGATTAGTGTTGATCCATTTCGATTACATTTTGCTGCTGCAAAGAATGGACAAATGTAACTTAATGGCTGACTCAAAATCGTGTCCAAATTTAAGATTGTATTCGACAAAGGACAAATAAATTGTACTTCCCCGCTATTTCAACGACAGTTCATTTACACATTTACCAAGACTTGGGTATAAAGTTCTGACTTGTAAATTTTCCAGCAAGCAGCCTTCCCGGCAGAAAAATTTTAACCGTACAGCCATTTTTACAGAACTTTGCCCCATGAATCAATTCATTGACACACATGCTCATCTGTATTCCAGAAAATTTGATCCGGATCGGAAGGAGATGGTCGAGCGAGCCTTGGCGGCAGGCGTTACCCGCCTGTACCTGCCGAATATAGATGCCGAATCCATAGAAGGGATGCTTGCGCTGGAGGCTAATTTTCCAAACAATTGTTTTGCCATGATGGGCCTGCACCCGAGCCATGTACAGCCGGAAACCTATGAGCGGGAACTGGCTGTAGTGGAAGATTGGTTGGGCCGCCGCCGCTGGGCCGGGGTAGGGGAAACAGGGATTGATTTATATTGGGACAAAACCACCCTGGCGATTCAGCAAATCGCCTTCGCCAGGCAGATCGAATGGGCGAAAGACCTGGATTTGCCTGTTATCATCCATTCCCGGGAAAGCAATGAGGAATGTCTGGCGCTCGTGCAGGCGGGCCAGAACGGCCGCTTACGCGGTATTTTTCACTGCTTTAGCGGTACTGTTGAACAGGCTAAACGTATGGTCGGGTTGGGTTTTTACCTGGGTATTGGCGGTACGCTGACGTATTCAAAATCTGAATTGCCGGCGGTTTTAAAAGAAATTCCCCTTGAGCATATTGTGCTGGAAACGGATGCGCCTTACCTGCCTCCGGTACCGCACCGCGGCAAACGAAACGAAAGCGCTTTTGTATACCATGTGGCTGAAAAACTCGCCGAGGTTAAAAACCTGCCGCTGGAAGAAATCGCGCGGGTGACAACGGCCAATGCCCTGAAAATTTTTGAGCCTGTTAAATAGTGTTAAGCCGTTAAACCTGCGTTAAGGTCGGTCCGCATTGATATTTGCCCGCATTTCACTTTTTTCTTTGCAGGAAAAATTTACGCTATGAAAAAAGTCATTTTCCTGCTCTTCTTTTTGGCCCAGAGCCTTTTCGCTTCCGCTCAACTCTTTGTGGAAGGTACAGAACTTACCCTGCTCAATACCAGCGCATACCTGGAAGCCAGCCCCCTGCGCCGCACCGATGGCACTTATCATTTTCAAATTGACTATGGCCAAAAACCAGACTCCAAGACTAAACCTGGCGAGTGCCTTACCGACAATAAAGCGCGCCGGTTTGAATTTCGCAGCACGGTGGATGGCCTCAATTTTCTGTTCGAACACGGTTGGGAAGTCGTGCTGACCTCTGATGTAGGCGACATGCGGCGGTTTTTGCTGAAGCGGCGTTGAGGATATGATACGGATTGTGCGGGCTATATTTGTCCAAACAAAACCATATCCGTTTGAAACATATTACCCGCAACATCTGGATCCTCTCCTTAGTCAGTTTGTTTACAGACATGGCCAGCGAAATGTTGTACCCGGTCATGCCTGTTTATTTGAAAAGTATAGGTTTTTCTATTGTTTTGATTGGGGTGCTGGAGGGCCTGGCGGAAACTACAGCAGGCCTGAGCAAAGGTTTTTTTGGTCAGTGGAGCGACCGTATGGGCCGGCGCCGGCCTTTTGTTCAGGTCGGATATGCGCTCAGCGCACTCTCCAAGCCGATGATGGCAGTATTGATTTATCCGGTTTGGATTTTTTTGGCTCGTACGCTTGACCGTTTGGGAAAAGGTGTGCGCACCGGCGCCCGTGATGCTTTGTTGTCGGATGAAACGGAGGCAGGGTCAAAAGGCCGGGTATTTGGTTTTCATCGGGCGATGGACACTATTGGCGCAGTTTTGGGGCCTTGCCTGGCCTTGTTGTACCTGCATTGGTACCCGGAAGATTACAAAACGCTTTTTTTGCTGGCCTTTTTTCCAGGCCTGTTGGCTATTGTTTGTACCCTGTTAATTAAAGAAAAAAAAGTGGCCAGACCTGCGCTGCAAAAAGGCAGGCCCGGTTTCCTGGATTTTATAAAATACTGGAAAACGAGTCCGCCAACCTATCGGCGACTTGCTGGCGGCTTGTTGTTTTTTGCCCTGTTCAACAGTTCGGATTTGTTTTTACTGTTACAAGCCAAGGCCGCTGGTATGTCTGATACAGAGGTAATCGGGGTGTATATCTTTTACAACCTGATTTATGCGCTCAGCGCTTACCCTTTGGGCATTTTGGCAGATAAAATAGGGATGAAGCGCGTTTTTGTCCTCGGGTTGCTGCTTTTTGCAGGGGTATATGGTGGGATGGCCTTTGTCCGTTCGACTTGGGTCATATATTCGCTTTTTCTGTTTTATGGCCTCTATGCCGCAGCCACGGAGGGAATTGCCAAGGCCTGGATCAGTAATATCAGTGAAAAAACACACACGGGCACAGCGATCGGTACCTACACCGCTTTTCAAAGTATATGTGCGTTTTTAGCCAGTAGCCTGGCAGGCTTGGTTTGGTATGCTGCAGGCGCGCCGCCCATTTTTTTGCTAAGCGCATTGGCAGCAATGGGTACCGTTGTGTATTTATTGGTAGTCGGGCGTGGCCGGTACACAGATCCGACAGAAAATGCCCAACATGCTTAAATCTGGTGCCTGTGGCGCGCTTTTTACCACGATTGTGTAGGATAGGCGACTAATATTAGAAAAAAACACGAACTGCTACACTTTTGTGTAGTGTTTTCGTTTGCAGCATGCGATTAGAATTTAAATAAATATGTGTTCCTTTGCCCTCATTAGTCCAAAATACATCTGTTCAGTATTTTTTTAATCCATCCTTCCAGCAAATTGAAGCAATCTTTCTCCTAAGAGTATTTTCTCAATACCGTTACCGCGCTTCTAAGCTCCGTTCTGGAGTTTGTAATCTTCATCTACGCTTCTTGGCTCTGTTCTGGAGTCGGTAATCTTCATCTACGCTTCTTGACTCCGTTCTGGGGTCCGTAATCTTCATCTACGCTTCTTGACTCCGTTCTGGGGTCCGTAATCTTTATTTCCACGCTTATATTGCTCCTGTTCGGAGTTGTAATCTTCATTTACGCTTCATCATATTTTGGTCCGGGTGCGACCATCTTGATCAATGATGTCTATAACATTCCAATATTCGGGATTATAGATTTCCATTGAACGGGATAGTTCTGCTCTATGCTTTTCTCCAGGGATGCGTTGCACCCTCGGAGCACTGCTATTATTTGGACTTATTGAAAAAATGCTATCAAAAAAATTGCTATTCGCAATATCCATACTCAACACTAATTCATTTTGCATGAGCCGCATCTTTTTACCTTTTTCGAACTGTTTACAATCTATGGTTTCTAACATTACGTTAGCAGGCGCCTGCCTGTTGGTGTCCACTACAGTTTGGGCGCAAAAACCTGTTTCTGAGGAACTAGCAACCAGTTCTGCAAACGCACAATGGGAAACCTCTTCTATGTATCTCATGCAAAACAATGCACCCGGAGGTACGACGTTTGTGCCTGACAAGTGGTCGGGTTTGGTGAATGAACAGACGGATCAGCCGGAGATGACTTGCTCCTGTCCGAACAACGTGGTCCAAAACTATAGTTTCGAAAATGGAACGGCAAACTGGAGTTGGTGGGGTGGAAGTTTTCAAACCGGCAGCTATGCAGCGGTATGCGGCTCCAATTCGGGCCAAATGCAGGTCACTTCTTCCTGGGGCGGCGTTTATCAGGATATCAGCGGACTTACTCCGGGGACGCAGATTAATGTGGCTTCCTATGCAGGCACCCATAATCCGAACGGTAATTATGCAGCCCTGGCGGTTGAATTTTACAATAGCTCCTGGCAATTATTGAGTGGTGGCAATGAAGTGGAGGTGAACAGCCTGTTGCCGACTATGACTTATTATCAGTTTAATATCACCGTTCCGGCCGGAACAGCATATACCCGCGTGGTTGGAAAGGCGAATGGAGACTGGATCAAACTCGATGGGGTTTGTATAAATACGAATTGTAATAATGCAACAAATGGCGGAACGATTGCGGCCAGCCAATCGGCTTGTGTGGCATCGGGCGGTTCTTTTGACCCCGCAGCATTCACCAATGTAACTTCACCTTCCGGAGGCTCCGGAAACCTGGAGTACATCTGGATTAAAACAACCACGAATTGTCCACCCGCTTCTTTTGACGGTAATCTGTGGACAACCATTGCCGGCGCAACCAATGCAAGCTATGATCCGGGGCCAATCACCCAAACAACCTGCTACCGCCGGTGTGCGCGCCGATCCGGATGCACAGACTACGATGCAGAGTCCAATATTGTTACCGTGACCATAAACGCTGATTTGGTATTTGATATCACCACCACCCCTGTTACCGTCAATGGCGGCTCCAATGGCAAAATCAGGGTAAATGTTACATCCGGCAATGTCCCCAATTACAGCTACAACTGGATCAAAACAGGTGGCGAAACAGGCAGTGGTAGCAACATCACTTCCGAGCCATTTAATATTACAAACCTGACTGCCGGCGAATATTCCCTGACTGTTTCAAACGGAAATGGTTGTACCGCAACGGTTACTGCTGAAATTGGTCAACCGGGCGGTGGCGCTTCCTGCCCCAATAATTTTATTTCAAACTGGAGTTTTGAAACAGGAAGTACGAGTGACTGGACTTGTGTATCGGGAGATTGTTACGTCAACACGGGCTACCCCGTCGATGGCACCTACAATGCTTACATTTATTATACCGGTGGTTCAACAGCCGAAATGAGTCAAACTGTAAACGGCGTGGTACCAGGAGGTACCTATACCCTCGATTTTTGGGGCGGTACCCATAAACCACAGTATTCTCACCAGGCACGTTTGTCTTTTTACAATTCCAGCAATGCGCTGGTCGGGGAGTTCAATTCCGCTGAGGTGGATCAGGATGTGGATATTGCTCCATATGGTTTAGCCAATTATACACTCACTGCTGTTGCTCCTGCCGGCGCTTCTTATGTAAAAGTGCGTTTTCGCGCTACCGGTGATTACTTCAAATTAGATGCTGTTTGTTTAACCGGCCCATGTATGGCTGATATAACAGGGCTCTTTTTTAATGACATGAACGGCTCCAATGATGTTGCTATCACCAATAATGGCAGCTACCCTCTGTCGAGCTTTATGTCTGGATTTAACCTGGAAGCCACCGTTACCGGAAGTCCGGGTTCTGTGAGGTTTACCCTTTCCGGAGCGCAAAGTGGCTCACAAACTGAAAATGCAATTCCATACAATTATCCCGGTACTGGCACTGAATGGGTCCCGGCTTTGGGAACCTATACGATGACCGTCCAGAGTTTTTCCGGCGCTAATGGCACCGGCAGTGTTTGCGATGAGGAGACCTTTACTTTTACCTTGTACTGCGATCCTGAAAACAACAATGCCCCGCCGTTTTGCGCGCCCGATCCGGATTGCCCCAGTGGAAATAACTTCCTTTGGTCGCAAGGAATCAATTCCAGTAATGGAAACGGTACAACCTTTTCAAATATGTATTGTGGCGGAACCACCACTTACACGATTCCCGGACCATACCCTGCAGCATTCAACGGACCAGTCACCGTGAATATCTCAGACGCGGTGAGCTACGACGGGTATATTGGGCGCAACAATAAAAATCAGCCCAATGAAAAATGGCGGGTTCAGTTTAAAAAATCAGGTGCAGTGGTCTGGTCCTCCTCTTTTACCGGCGATATTCCGGATATGGTTACGCAGGGTTATTGGCGGGGCGGACTGGGTACGGCTTTTTTACCTAATGGCGCCGACCAGATCATTATCCAGCACTGGAGTGTAGTGAACGACTGCAACAGCCCGAACTCCGTGGTGCCTGTCAGTGTCTGTATTAATTACACCCTTTGTAACAATGCCACGGATGGCGGAACGATAGCTGCCAACCAATCGGCTTGTGTGGCCTCGGGCGGTTCTTTTGATCCGGCTGCATTCACCAACGTGACTTCGCCTTCAGGCGGATCGGGAAATCTGGAGTACATGTGGATGATGACCACGACAAATTGTCCACCAGCTACTTTTAACAGCAATTTATGGACAACGATCGTCGGCGCAACCAGTGCAACGTATAATCCGGGTCCTATCACGCAAACCACCTGTTATCGCCGATTCGCGCGCCGGTCAGGATGTTCGGAATACGACGCGGCGTCCAACATTGTTACGGTGACGATTAATACCATACCCACAGCGTCCATTAGTGGTCCCGGTTCAATTTGTACCGGACAAAGCGCTACCCTGACAGCCAGCGGTGGCGGTACTTATTTATGGAATACGGGGGCGACAAGCACTTCTATTTCGGTGAGCCCGGTTTCAAATACAACCTATACCGTTACGGTTACGGGGTCCAATGGTTGTACTAAAACAGCGACTAAAACGATCACGGTTAATGGTTTGCCGGCCGCTGCAATCACGGGCACAAGCACCATCTGTGCCGGACAAAATACTACCCTGACCGCCCGTGGCGGCGGTACTTACCTCTGGAGTACCGGTGCAACCACAACTGCTATCACTGTCAGCCCGGGTGCTACCACTACCTATACCGTTACGGTTACAAATGGTAACGGTTGCACAGCTTCTGTTTCCCAAACGGTTACGGTAAATCAATTACCCAATGCGACCGCTTCGGCTTCCCCAACGACCATCTGCGCCGGTCAAAATTCTACACTAACTGCTACGGGCGGTGGCACATACCTCTGGAGTACCGGCGCTACCGCGGCCGCTATTTCAGTTAGCCCGGCAACCACCACCACTTATACCGTGACCGTAACAAGTGGCAGCGGCTGTACAAAAACGGCGACTGCTACGGTTACAGTTAAACCTTTGCCCAATGCGACCGCTTCGGCAGCTCCGGCAACTATTTGTGCAGGCCAAAGCAGTACGGTTACTGCCACCGGCGGTGGCACATACCTCTGGAATACCGGCGCTACAACGGCAGCTATCACGGTCAATCCGGGTACAACAACCACCTATACCGTCACGGTCACAGGTGCAAACGGCTGTACCAAAACAGCAACTGCAACGGTCACCGTTTTACCGCTTCCCAATGCCGCAATTAGTGGCCCCAGCAATATTTGTTTACTGCAAAGTGCAACGCTGATCGCCAGTGGTGGCGGTACTTACCTTTGGAGTACAGGCGCCAGCTCTGCCAGCATTAGCGTCACACCCTTGTCAACAACCACCTATACCGTTACCGTAACAGGCGCCAACGGATGTACCGAAACAGCAACTCAAACGGTTACAGTCAGTCTGTTGCCTCCTGCAGCCATTAGTGGCCCCAGTGAAATTTGCAACGGACAAAGTGCGACCTTAACCGCCAGTGGCGGCGGCACCTACCTTTGGAGCACAGGCGCTATTACACCTGCTATTACCGTTAGCCCAACTACGACAACCACCTATACTGTTGTTGTAACGGCAGGAATTGGCTGCGTTGCTACCGCAACAAAAACGGTCGCAGTTAATCCCTTACTAGTCCTTTCTTCCTCAATTACAAATGCAACCTGCGGGCTTGCTAACGGTTCAATCAATTTGACCGTTACAGGCGGATCTCCCGGGTTTACCTACTTATGGTCAAATGCTTTTACAGGCCAGGACCCATCTGGCCTGGCTGCCGGCGCCTATACCGTTACGGTTACCGATAGCAAAGGCTGTACAAAAACCAGCTCCGCTACGATTACCAATGTGAATGGCCCAAGCCTTAGCGTCAGTGTAACAAATGTGCTCTGTAATGGCGCTTCAACAGGCGCCATCGACCTGACAGTTACGGGCGGAACTTCGCCAATTATGTATACCTGGTCAAATGGTTTTACAGGGCAAGACCCAAGTGGGCTTTCAGCAGGAACTTATACGGTAACAGTAAGCGACGGGAACAATTGTACGGCCACAACCAGCGCAACCGTCACCCAACCACCCGCCATTTCACTGAGCACATCCGTCACAAACGTATTGTGCAACGGCGCTTCAACCGGTGCGATCAACCTGACCGCTACCGGCGGCACGGGTTCAAAAACTTACATTTGGTCATCCGGTCAAACAACGGAAGATTTAAACTATATCGCTGCAGGGACCTACACCGTTACTGTTACCGACGCGAACGGTTGCACCAAAACAACCAGCGCATCGGTTACGCAACCCGGCGCGATGATCCTGAGCACGACCGCCGTCAATTCCACCTGCGGCAATGCCAACGGCTCGATTGACCTGACAGTCACGGGCGGCACACCTGCGTACACCTACATGTGGTCTACCGGTGCGACCATTCAGGATCCAATCGGTTTGCTTGCAGGTACCTACACCGTTACGGTCACCGATGCCAACAGCTGTACTAAAACCACCACTGCAACGGTAAACAATACCGGCGGCCCGAACTTAAGCACGGTCGTAACCAATGTGCTGTGCAACGGCGCTTCGACCGGCGCAATTAACCTGACCGTTGTCGGGGGAACACCATCCTATACCTATCTGTGGTCCTCCGGCCAAACAACCCAAGACCTGAGTAATATTGCTGCGGGGAGTTATACGGTCACGGTTACGGATGCGAATCAGTGTACTGCCACAACCAGCGCAACCGTCACCCAACCACCTGCCATTTCCCTGAGCACATCCGTCACAAACGTGCTGTGCAACGGCGCTTCAACCGGAGCGATTAACCTGACCGCTACAGGCGGCACGGGTTCAAAAACTTACATTTGGTCATCCGGTCAAACAACGGAAGATTTAAACAATATCGCCGCTGGGACCTACACCGTTACTGTTACCGATGCAAACGGTTGCACCAAAACAACCAGTGCATCGGTTACGCAACCTGGCGCGATGATCCTGAGCACAACCACCGTCAATTCCACCTGCGGCAATGCCAACGGCTCGATTGACCTGACAGTCACGGGCGGCACACCTGCGTACACCTACATGTGGTCTACCGGTGCGACCATTCAGGACCCAATCGGTTTGCTTGCAGGTACCTACACCGTTACGGTCACCGATGCGAACGGCTGTACTAAAACCACCACTGCAACGGTAAACAATACCGGCGGCCCGAACCTAAGCACGGTCGTAACCAATGTGCTGTGCAACGGCGCTTCGACCGGCGCAATTAACCTGACCGTTACAGGAGGAACACCATCCTATACCTATCTGTGGTCCTCCGGCCAAACAACCCAAGACCTGAGTAATATTGCTGCGGGGTTATACGGTCACGGTTACGGATGCGAATCGGTGTACTGCCACAACCAGCGCAACGATCACCCAACCACCTGCCATTTCCCTGAGCATCCATCACAAACGTGCTGTGCAACGGCGCTTCAACCGGCGCGATCAACCTGACCGTTACCGGCGGCACGGGTTCAAAAACTTACATTTGGTCTTCCGGTCAAACAACGGAAGATTTGAACAATATCGCCGCTGGAACCTACACCGTCACAGTTACCGACGCGAATGGTTGCACCAAAACAACCAGCGCAACGGTTACGCAACCACCTGCCATTTCCCTGAGCATATCCGTCACAAACGTGCTATGCAACGGCGCTTCAACCGGTGCGATTAACCTGACCGCTATCGGCGGCACGGGTTCAAAAACTTACATTTGGTCATCCGGTCAAACAACGGAAGATTTGACCAACATCGCAGCGGGTACCTACACGGTTACCGTTACCGATGCAAACGGTTGCACTAAACAACCAGTGCATCGGTTACGCAACCCGGCGCGATGATCCTGAGCACGACCACCGTCAACTCCACCTGCGGCAATGCCAACGGCTCGATTGACCTGACAGTCACGGGCGGCACACCTGCGTACACCTACATGTGGTCAACCGGTGCGACCATTCAGGATCCAATCGGTTTGCTTGCAGGTACCTACACCGTTACGGTCACCGATGCGAACGGCTGTACTAAAACCACCACTGCAACGATAAACAATACCGGCGGCCCAAGCCTGGGTGCTGTAGTAACCAATATTTTGTGCAACGGCGCTTCGACCGGCGCAATCAACCTGACCGTTACTGGCGGAACCAACCCAATAACTTTCTTGTGGTCTTCCGGCCACTCGACAGAAGATATCAGTAATATTAGCGGCGGTGTTTACACCGTAACCGTTACAGATGCCAATAACTGTATCGCAATAACCAGTGCAACCGTCACCGAACCAACTGCGATTGTCCTGAGCACAAGCCAATTCAATATACTGTGCAACGGCGCTTCAACCGGTGCAATTAACCTGACTGCAACGGGTGGTACAGGTGCAAAAACATATTTATGGTCATCCGGTCAAACAACGGAAGATTTGACCAACATCGCAGCCGGCACTTATACCGTCACTGCTACAGATGTTAATGGTTGCACCAAAACGACCAGCGCAACGGTTACGCAACCACCCGCCATTTCCTTAAACACTTCCGTTATCAATGTTTTATGTAACGGCGCTTCTACGGGCTCAATTGATTTGACCGTTGCGGGCGGTGTTTTGCCATATTCTTATTTGTGGACCAACGGCTTTACCGCTCAAGACCCAAGTGGCCTGCCCGCAGGTATTTACATGGTAACGGTTACCGATGGAAACGGCTGTACCAAAACAACCAGCGCGACAATTTCACAACCACCTGCAATCGACTTGAGCACGGTGGTTACCAATGGATTGTGCAACAGCGCTACAACCGGCGTAATTAACCTGACCGTTACCGGTGGAACTGGAAATAAAACTTTCCTGTGGTCCTCCGGTCAAACAACGGAAGATATTAGCGACTTGACAGCCGGAACTTACACGGTCACCGTTACAGACGCAAACGGTTGTACTAAAACAACGAGCGCGACAATCTCACAACCAAGCGCTATTGTGTTAGGAGCCGTAGTTACAAATGGGGCTAAGCAACAGCGCTTCCACAGGTGCGATCAACCTGACTGCTACTGGCGGCCAGGGCACAAAAACCTTCCTTTGGTCTTCCGGTCAAACGACCGAAGACATCAGCGGTCTGGTAGCCGGCACATACACGGTGACGGTCACGGACGCGAACGGCTGTACCAAAACGACGAGTGCAACAGTTACTCAGCCACCTGTTTTGATTTTAAATACAGTAGTCACGAATGTACTGTGCAACGGCGCAGCTACGGGTTCAATCAACCTGACGGTCAGCGGCGGTACAGGTTCCAAAACCTATATTTGGTCCTCCGGTCAAACAACCGAAGATTTGAACAACATCACAGCCGGCGCCTACACGGTTACAGTGACGGACGCCAACGGCTGCACCAAAACGACCAGCGCTACAGTTACGGAACCGCCTGCTTTGGTATTGAGTACGACAACGACTAATTCAACTTGCGGTAACTCAAATGGATCGATAGACCTGACAGCTTCCGGTGGAGTTTATCCATATACATACCTGTGGTCCACTGGCGCAACGATAGAAGACCCCAGCGGTTATTATGCAGGTACGTACACGGTTACGGTCACCGATGCTAATGGTTGTACAAAAACCTCAACTGCAACGATTAACAATACCGGTGGCCCGAGCCTCAGCACAATTGTAACCAATGTATTGTGCAACGGCGCTTCGACCGGCGCGATAAACCTGACAGTTACTGGCGGAACCAACCCAATAACTTTCTTGTGGTCTTCCGGCCACTCGACAGAAGATATCAGCAATGTTGCTGCCGGTATCTATACCGTGACGGTTACTGATGGAAATAACTGTACCGCAACGACAAGCGCTACCGTAACGGAACCAAGCGCTATTGTACTGAGCGCAGTTGTGACCGATGTGTTGTGCAATGGCGCCTCAACCGGTGCAATTAACCTGACCGCTACAGGTGGTACAGGTTCTAAAACATACCTCTGGTCTTCCGGCCAAACAACGGAAGATTTGACCAATATCGCCGCAGGGACCTATACCGTCACTGCTACAGATGTTAATGGTTGTACCAAAACTACAAGCGCAACAATCACGCAACCAACTGCACTTTCTTTGAACACAGTTGTGACCAACGTATTGTGTAACGGTGCAGCAACAGGTTCAATCAACCTGACGGTTACCGGCGGTACCCCAAGTTACACTTACTTGTGGACCAACGGCTTTACGGGTCAAGACCCAGGCGGCCTGATCGCCGGCACGTACACGGTTACGGTCACAGACGCAAACGGTTGCACCAAAACAACGAGTGCAACGGTTACCCAACCAACCGCACTTGCGCTGAGCACGACACAAACCAACGTATTGTGCAACGGCGCCTCCACGGGTGCGATCAACCTGACGGTTACGGGCGGCAGCCCGACGTACACCTACCTCTGGTCTTCCGGTCAAACGACCGAAGATTTGACGGATCGTGCAGCGGGTACGTACACGGTTACGGTCACAGACGCGAACGGTTGTACCAAAACAACGAGCGCGACAATCACCCAACCAACGCCAATAGTCCTGAGCACGGTAGTTACCAATGTGCTCTGCAACGGCGTGGCCAGCGGCATCATCGACCTGAGCGCCACGGGCGGCCAGGGTACAAAAACCTATCTGTGGACCAACGGCCAGACCTCGCAGGACATCAGCGGCCTGGTAGCCGGCACATACACAGTTACGGTCACGGACGCCAACGGTTGTACCAAAACAACCAGCGCGACGGTCACCGAACCGCCGGCATTGGTTTTGAACACCACCCAGGTAAACGTACTGTGCAACGGCGCAGCTACAGGTTCAATCAACCTGACGGTCAGCGGCGGCACAGGTTCCAAAACTTACTTATGGTCCTCCGGACAAACAACCGAAGATTTGAACAACATCACCGCCGGCGCCTACACGGTTACGGTTACGGACGCCAACGGCTGCACCAAAACGACGAGTGCAACCATCACCCAACCGACTGCGATCGTGCTTTCCAGCACCACGGTGAACTCGACCTGCGGCTACGCCAACGGTTCGATCAACCTGACGGTATCGGGCGGCACACCGGCTTACAGCTACCTGTGGTCAAACGGCATGACCGCACAAGACCCCAGCGGCCTGCTCGCAGGCACATACACCGTTACGGTTACCGATGCCAACGGCTGCGCCAAAACCAGCACAGCCACGGTGAACAATACGGGCAGTCCGAGTTTGAGCACGATAGTAACCAATGCGACCTGCAATGCGGGTACCAATGGCTCGATCAACCTGATCGTTACGGGCGGTACCCCGCCGTTTAACTTTATCTGGTCAAACAACGCGATCACGGAAGACATCAACAACCTGGCTGCCGGTACCTACACGGTAACGATCAGCGACGGCAACTCTTGTACGGCAACGACCAGCGCAACGGTCACCGAACCACCGGCTATCGTACTGAGCACCACACAAACGAATGTGTTGTGCAACGGCTTTGCCACGGGTGCAATTAACCTGACCGCCACAGGCGGCACGGGCCAAAAAACCTTCGTTTGGTCCAACGGCCAAACCACGGAAGATATCAGCGGTTTGACCGCGGGTACGTACACGGTTACGGTTACCGATGCCAATGGTTGCACCAAAACCACCAGCGCAACGATCACCCAGCCAACGCCAATTGTCCTGAGCGCAGCACCAACCGCGGCCCTGTGCTTTGGCGCTGCCGATGGCTCGATCAACCTGACGGTTACCGGCGGTACCCCAAGTTACACTTACTTGTGGACCAACGGCTTTACGGGTCAGGACCCAGGCGGCCTGATCGCCGGCACGTACACGGTTACGGTCACAGACGCAAACGGTTGCACCAAAACAACGAGTGCAACGGTTACCCAACCAACCGCACTTGCGCTGAGCACGACACAAACAAACGTATTGTGCAACGGCGCATCCACGGGCGCGATCAACCTGACGGTTACGGGCGGCAGCCCGACGTACACTACCTCTGGTCTTCCGGTCAAACGACCGAAGATTTGACGGATCGTGCAGCGGGTACGTACACGGTTACGGTCACAGACGCGAACGGTTGTACCAAAACAACGAGCGCGACAATCACCCAACCAACGCCGATAGTCCTGAGCACGGTAGTTACCAATGTGCTCTGCAACGGCGTGGCCAGCGGTATCATCGACCTGAGCGCCACGGGCGGTCAGGGTACAAAAACCTATCTGTGGACCAACGGCCAGACCTCGCAGGACATCAGCGGCCTGGTAGCCGGCACGTACACGGTTACGGTCACGAACGCCAACGGTTGTACCAAAACAACCAGCGCGACAGTCACCGAACCGCCGGCATTGGTTTTGAGCACCACCCAGGTAAATGTACTGTGCAACGGTGCAGCTACAGGTTCAATCAACCTGACGGTCAGCGGCGGCACTGGTTCCAAAACTTACTTATGGTCCTCCGGTCAAACGACCGAAGATTTGAACAACATCACCGTCAGGCGCCTACACGGTTACGGTGACGGACGCCAACGGCTGTACCAAAACGACGAGTGCAACCATCACCCAACCGACTGCGATCGTGCTTTCCAGCACCACGGTGAACTCGACCTGCGGCTACGCCAACGGTTCGATCAACCTGACGGTATCGGGCGGCACACCGGCTTACAGCTACCTGTGGTCAAACGGCATGACCGCACAAGACCCCAGCGGTCTGCTCGCAGGCACGTACACCGTTACGGTCACCGATGCGAACGGCTGCACCAAAACCAGCACAGCCACGGTGAACAATACGGGCAGTCCGAGTTTGAGCACGATAGTAACCAATGCGACCTGCAATGCGGGTACCAATGGCTCGATCAACCTGATCGTTACGGGCGGTACCCCGCCGTTTAACTTTATCTGGTCAAACAACGCGATCACGGAAGACATCAACAACCTCGCTGCCGGTACCTACACGGTAACGATCAGCGACGGCAACTCTTGTACGGCAACGACCAGCGCAACGGTCACCGAACCACCGGCTATCGTGCTGAGCACCACACAAACGAATGTGTTGTGCAACGGCTTTGCCACGGGAGCAATTGACCTGACCGCCACGGGCGGCACGGGTCAAAAAACCTTCGTTTGGTCCAACGGCCAAACGACGGAAGATATCAGCGGTTTGACCGCGGGTACGTACACGATTACGGTTACCGATGCCAATGGTTGCACCAAAACCACCAGCGCAACGATCACCCAACCACCGGCAATTGTCCTGAGCGCAACACCAACCGCGGCCCTGTGCTTTGGCGCTGCCGATGGTTCGATCAACCTGACGGTTACCGGCGGTACCCCAAGTTACACTTACTTGTGGACCAACGGCTTTACAGGTCAGGACCCAGGGCGGCCTGATCGCCAGCACGTACACGGTTACGGTCACAGACGCAAACGGTTGCACCAAAACAACGAGTGCAACGGTTACCCAACCGACCGCACTTGCGCTGAGCACGACACAAACAAACGTATTGTGCAACGGCGCATCCACGGGTGCGATCAACCTGACGGTTACGGGCGGCAGCCCGACGTACACCTACCTTTGGTCCAGCGGTCAAACGACCGAAGATTTGACGGATCGTGCAGCGGGCACGTACACGGTTACGGTCACGGATGCGAACGGTTGTACCAAAACAACGAGCGCGACAATCACCCAACCAACGCCAATAGTCCTGAGCACGGTAGTTACCAATGTGCTCTGCAACGGCGTGGCCAGCGGCATCATCGACCTGAGCGCCACGGGCGGCCAGGTACAAAAACCTATCTCTGGACCAACGGCCAGACCTCGCAGGACATCAGCGGCCTGGTAGCCGGCACATACACAGTTACGGTCACGGACGCCAACGGTTGTACCAAAACAACCAGCGCGACGGTCACCGAACCGCCGGCATTGGTTTTGAGCACCACCCAGGTAAATGTACTGTGCAACGGTGCAGCTACAGGTTCAATCAACCTGACGGTCAGCGGCGGCACTGGTTCCAAAACTTACTTATGGTCCTCCGGTCAAACGACCGAAGATTTGAACAACATCACCGCCGGCGCCTACACGGTTACGGTGACGGATGCAAACGGCTGCACCCAAACAACGAGTGCAACCATCACCCAACCGACTGCGATCGTGCTTTCCAGCACCACGGTGAACTCGACCTGCGGCTACGCCAACGGTTCGATCAACCTGACGGTATCGGGCGGCACACCGGCTTACAGCTACCTGTGGTCAAACGGCATGACCGCACAAGACCCCAGCGGTCTGCTCGCAGGCACGTACACCGTTACGGTCACCGATGCGAACGGCTGCACCAAAACCAGCACGGCCACGGTGAACAATACGGGCAGTCCGAGTTTGAGCACGATAGTAACCAATGCGACCTGCAATGCGGGTACCAATGGCTCGATCAACCTGATCGTTACGGGCGGTACCCCGCCGTTTAACTTTATCTGGTCAAACAACGCGATCACGGAAGACATCAACAACCTGGCTGCCGGTACCTACACGGTAACGATCAGCGACGGCAACTCTTGTACGGCAACGACCAGCGCAACGGTCACCGAACCACCGGCTATCGTGCTGAGCACCACACAAACGAATGTGTTGTGCAACGGCTTTGCCACGGGAGCAATTGACCTGACCGCCACGGGCGGCACGGGCCAAAAACCTTCATTTGGTCCAACGGCCAAACGACGGAAGATATCAGCGGTTTGACCGCAGGTACGTACACGATTACGGTTACCGATGCCAATGGTTGCACCAAAACCACCAGCGCAACGATCACCCAACCACCGGCAATTGTCCTGAGCGCAACACCAACCGCGGCCCTGTGCTTTGGCGCTGCCGATGGTTCGATCAACCTGACGGTTACCGGCGGTACCCCAAGTTACACTTACTTGTGGACCAACGGCTTTACGGGTCAGGACCCAGGCGGCCTGATCGCCGGCACGTACACGGTTACGGTCACAGACGCAAACGGTTGCACCAAAACAACGAGTGCAACGGTTACCCAACCGACCGCACTTGCGCTGAGCACAACACAAACCAACGTATTGTGCAACGGCGCGTCCACGGGCGCGATCAACCTGACGGTTACAGGCGGCAGCCCGACGTACACCTACCTCTGGTCTTCCGGTCAAACGACCGAAGATTTGACGGATCGTGCAGCGGGCACGTACACGGTTACGGTCACAGACGCGAACGGTTGTACGAAAACAACGAGTGCAACAATCACCCAACCAACGCCGATAGTCCTGAGCACGGTAGTTACCAATGTGCTCTGCAACGGCGTGGCCAGCGGTATCATCGACCTGAGCGCCACGGGCGGTCAGGGTACAAAAACCTATCTGTGGACCAACGGCCAGACCTCGCAGGACATCAGCGGCCTGGTAGCCGGCACATACACAGTTACGGTCACAGACGCCAACGGTTGTACCAAAACAACCAGCGCGACAATCACCGAACCGCCGGCATTGGTTTTGAACACCACCCAGGTAAACGTACTGTGCAACGGCAGCTTACAGGTTCAATCAACCTGACGGTCAGCGGCGGCACTGGTTCCAAAACTTACTTATGGTCCTCCGGTCAAACGACCGAAGATTTGAACAACATCACCGCCGGCGCCTACACGGTTACGGTGACGGACGCCAACGGCTGCACCAAAACGACGAGTGCAACCATCATGGAGCCGCCAGTTATCGTACTATCAAACACAACGGTCAATTCCACCTGTGGTAATCCCAACGGTTCAATTGATCTGACGGTTACGGGCGGCGTTTACCCATACACCTATTTATGGTCAACTGGTGCAACCATTGAAGATCCGGTAAACTACTATTCCGGTATTTATACTGTTACGGTAACAGATGCTAATGGCTGTTCTAAAACCTCGACAGCTACGATCAATAATACGGGTGGTCCAAGTTTGAGCACTTTTGTGACAAATATTTTATGTAATGGCGCCGCAACAGGTGCGGTTAACTTAACGGTTACGGGTGGAACAGATCCATTTAACTTTATTTGGTCAAACAGCGCAAGTATTGAGGATATCAATAACCTGGTTGCCGGTACCTATACCGTTACAGTAACCGATGTGAATGGTTGTACCAAAACAACCAGCGCAACAGTGACGGAACCACCGGCTCTGACATTGAGCACTGTAGTAACCAATGTGTTGTGCAACGGCTTTGCCACAGGTGCTATTAACCTGACGGTCACGGGCGGTACCGGTTCTACAACCTACCTTTGGTCAAATGGCTTTACCGGACAAGACCCAAGTAATTTGTCTGCCGGTACCTATACTGTCACGGTCACCGATGTAAATGGTTGCACTAAATCAACCAGCGCAACAGTAACGGAACCACCGGCACTCGCCCTTACTACTGTAGTAACCAATGTATTGTGTAACGGCGCAGCAACTGGCGAAATTGACCTGGCAGTAACAGGCGGCACAGGTAATAAAACCTTTATTTGGTCTTCTGGCCAAACAACTGAAGACCTGACCGGTCTGCTTGCAGGTACGTACACTGTTACGGTCACGGATGTGAATGGCTGTACCAAAACCACCAGCGCTACAGTTACACAACCGACTTCAATCGCGCTGAGCAATGTAGCAACGAATGTATTGTGTAACGGAGCCGCTACCGGAGCCATCGATCTGACCGCTACTGGCGGCACCGGTTCTAAAACTTACTTATGGTCAAATGGCTTCACCGGCCAGGATCCGAGTGGCCTGATCGCAGGTACCTATACAGTTACAGTCACCGATGCAAACGGTTGCACCAAAACAACCAGCGCAACAATAACAGAACCTCCGGCACTTGCTTTGAGTACAGCTGTAACAAATGTATTGTGCAATGGCGCCGCTACCGGTGCGATTAACCTCACGGTAACCGGTGGAACAGGTTCTAAAACCTATCTCTGGTCTTCAGGTCAAACAACGGAAGACCTGTCCAATCTGATCGTCGGCACTTATACGGTCACAGTTACTGATGCAAACGGCTGTACTAAAACAACCAGCGCCACAGTTACACAACCGACCGAGATGGTCCTTTCTGCAACAACAGAAAACACTTCTTGCAATGGCGCTGATGACTGTTCGATTGATTTGAGTCTATCTGGCGGCGTACCGGCTTATACCTATTTGTGGTCAAATGGCTTTACGGGTCAGGACCCCGGCGGCCTGCTCGCCGGTACCTATACGGTAACCGTAACAGACGCAAACAATTGCACAAAAACGATCTCAGCCACGGTTATTCAACCTTCGTTGAGTGTTGACCTTGCAGTACCGTCTATTTGTGATCCTTTAAATAACAATTATTCTGTAGTGGTTACTGTTAGTTGGACAAATGCTCCGACAAACGCCATAACCGTTACAACCACCGAGGGTGGCAATAGTGTGATAAACATCGTTGCAGGTTCTTCAGGTACACAAATGACTACGGTCACTGGTTTGACTTCAAATGGTGTTACGGATGTGGATGTCACTGCTTCATTTACACCTGTTTGCTTTGCCACTTTAGCCGATGCTTATGACGCACCGCTAAATTGTACGCCCGCTTCTATTGGAAACTTTGTTTGGGACGATCAAAACGGCAATGGCATACAGGATGGCGGCGAACCCGGAATCAGTGGCGTAACCGTAACACTAACCGGTACCGACCAAATGGGCAACCCGGTTACTCAAACAACTACTACAGGTTCCAATGGCGAGTACAGTTTTGATGACCTGGTCCCTGGTACCTATAAAATAACCTTTACAACACCTGCCGGTGGATATGTGACCACTCCGGTAAATCAGGGTGGGGATGATACTGTCGACAGCGATGCCGACCCGGCTATGGGCGGTATGACTGCAAATGAAATCCTTACTCCGGGTGAAAACAATACAGACTATGATGCAGGGTATTATCTGCCCGCTGAAATAGGCAACTATGTATGGGAAGATACGAATGCCAATGGCCAGCAAGACGGCGGGGAGCCGGGCATCGGCGGCGTGCCGGTGACTTTAAACGGCACAACGGGCACCGGCCAAACGGTGACGGAAACGACGACAACCGACGGCAATGGTTTTTACCTGTTCAGCGGCCTGCAACCGGGTACGTACACAATCACTTTTGGTACCCCAACCGGCGGCTATGTGCTGACGAGTGTGGATCAGGGTGGCGACGATACGAACGACTCGGATGCCCAACCAGGCAGCCAAACGACGGTAGCAGAAGTGTTGACCTCCGGCGAATCGAACCTGACTTACGACGCAGGATTTTACCTGCCAGCAAGCTTGGGTGATTACGTTTGGTCCGACACCGACGGCGACGGCGTACAAGACGGCGGCGAGCCGGGAATTGGCGGCGTGACGGTGACCCTGAGCGGCACCACCGGCGACGGCAGCCCGGTCAACCTGACGACCAGCACGGACGGCACTGGATTTTACGAATTTACCGACCTGGCGCCGGGCACGTACACGGTTACGTTCACGACCCCAGGCGGCTCCACCGCTACAACCCCGAACGAGGGCGGCGATGATACATTAGACTCCGACGCTGATCCGGTAACAGGTGCAGCACCGCCGGTAACGCTGGTGAGCGGAGAAAATAACCCGACAATAGACGCGGGCTTCCTGCAAGTTGCTGAAATAGGCAATTATGTATGGGAAGATACGAATGCCAATGGCGCAGCAAGACGGCGGGGAGCCGGGCATCGGCGGCGTGCCGGTGACCTTAAACGGCACGACGGGCACCGGCCAAACGGTTACGGAGACGACGACAACCGACGGCAATGGTTTTTACCTGTTCAGCGGCCTGCAACCGGGCACATACACGATCACTTTTGGTACCCCAACCGGCGGCTATGTGCTGACGAGTGTGGATCAGGGGTGGCGACGATACGAACGACTCGGATGCCCAGCCAGGCAGCCAAACGACGGTAGCAGAAGTGTTGACCTCCGGCGAATCGAACCTGACTTACGACGCAGGATTTTACCTGCCAGCAAAACTGGGTGATTACGTTTGGTCCGACACCGACGGCGACGGCGTACAAGACGGCGGCGAGCCGGGAATTGGCAGCGTGACGGTGACCCTGAACGGCACCACCGGCGACGGCAGCCCGGTCAACCTGACAACGAGTACGGACGGCACTGGATTTTACGAATTTACCGACCTGGCACCGGGCACGTACACGGTTACGTTCACGACCCCAGGCGGCTCCACCGCCACAACCCCGAACGAGGGCGGCGATGATACATTAGACTCCGACGCTGATCCGGTAACGGGTGCAGCGCCGCCGGTAACGCTGGTGAGCGGAGAAAATAACCCGACGATAGACGCGGGCTTCCTGCAAGTTGCTGAAATAGGCAATTATGTATGGGAAGATACGAATGCCAATGGCGTACAAGACGGCGGAGAACCGGGCATCGGCGGCGTGCCGGTGACCTTAAACGGCACGACGGGCACCGGCCAAACGGTGACGGAAACGACGACAACCGACGGCAATGGTTTTACCTGTTCAGCGGCCTGCAACCGGGCACATACACGATCACTTTGGTACCCCAACCGGCGGCTATGTGCTGACAAGTGTGGATCAGGGTGGCGACGATACCAACGACTCGGATGCCCAACCAGGCAGCCAAACGACGGTAGCAGAAGTGTTGACCTCCGGCGAATCGAACCTGACTTACGACGCAGGATTTTACCTGCCAGCCAGTCTGGGTGATTACGTTTGGTCCGACACCGACGGCGACGGCGTACAAGACGGCGGCGAGCCGGGAATTGGCGGCGTGACGGTGACCCTGAACGGCACCACCGGCGACGGCAGCCCGGTCAACCTGACGACGAGTACGGACGGCACTGGATTTTACGAATTTACCGACCTGGCACCGGGCACGTACACGGTTACGTTCACGACCCCAGGCGGCTCCACCGCCACAACCCCGAACGAGGGCGGCGATGATACATTAGACTCCGACGCTGATCCGGTAACGGGCGAAGCGCCGCCGGTAACGCTGGTGAGCGGAGAAAATAACCCGACGATAGACGCGGGCTTCCTGCAAGTTGCTGAAATAGGCAACTATGTATGGGAAGATACGAATGCCAATGGCGTACAAGACGGCGGGGAGCCGGGCATCGGCGGCGTGCCTGTGACCTTAAACGGCACGACGGGCACCGGCCAAACGGTGACGGAGACGACGACAACCGACGGCAATGGTTTTTACCTGTTCAGCGGCCTGCAACCGGGCACGTACACAATCACTTTTGGTACCCCAACCGGCGGCTATGTATTGACGAGTGTGGATCAGGGTGGCGACGATACGAACGACTCGGATGCCCAACCAGGCACCCAAACGACGGTAGCAGAAGTGTTGACCTCCGGCGAATCGAACCTGACTTACGACGCAGGATTTTACCTGCCAGCAATCTGGGTGATTACGTTTGGTCCGACACCGACGGCGACGGCGTACAAGACGGCGGCGAGCCGGGTATTGGCGGCGTGACGGTGACCCTGAACGGCACCACCGGCGACGGCAGCCCGGTCAACCTGACAACGAGTACGGACGGCACTGGATTTTACGAATTTACCGACCTGGCACCGGGCACGTACACGGTGACGTTCACGACCCCAGGCGGCTCCACCGCCACAACCCCGAACGAGGGCGGCGATGATACATTAGACTCCGACGCTGATCCGGTAACGGGCGCAGCGCCGCCGGTAACGCTGGTGAGCGGAGAAAATAACCCGACGATAGACGCGGGCTTCCTGCAAGTTGCCGAAATAGGCAACTACGTATGGGAAGATACGAATGCCAATGGCGTACAAGACGGCGGTGAGCCGGGCATCGGCGGCGTGCCGGTGACCTTAAACGGCACGACGGGCACCGGCCAAACGGTGACGGAAACGACCACAACCGACGGCAATGGTTTTTACCTGTTCAGCGGCCTGCAACCGGGCACGTACACAATCACTTTTGGTACCCCAACCGGCGGCTATGTGCTGACAAGTGTGGATCAGGGTGGCGACGATACGAACGACTCGGATGCCCAACCAGGCAGCCAAACGACGGTAGCAGAAGTGTTGACCTCCGGCGAATCGAACCTGACTTACGACGCAGGATTTTACCTGCCAGCAAGCTTGGGTGATTACGTTTGGTCCGACACCGACGGCGACGGCGTACAAGACGGCGGCGAGCCGGGAATTGGCAGCGTGACGGTGACCCTGAACGGCACCACTGGCGACGGCAGCCCGGTCAACCTGACGACCAGCACGGACGGCACTGGATTTTACGAATTTACCGACCTGGCGCCGGGCACGTACACGGTTACGTTCACGACCCCAGGCGGCTCCACCGCCACAACCCGAACGAGGGCGGCGATGATACATTAGACTCCGACGCTGATCCGGTAACGGGTGCAGCACCGCCGGTAACGCTGGTGAGCGGAGAAAATAACCCGACAATAGACGCGGGCTTCCTGCAAGTTGCTGAAATAGGCAACTATGTATGGGAAGATACGAATGCCAATGGCCAGCAAGACGTCGGGGAGCCGGGCATCGGTGGCGTGCCGGTGACCTTAAACGGCACGACGGGCACCGGCCAAACGGTGACGGAGACGACCACAACCGACGGCAATGGTTTTTACCTGTTCAGCGGCCTGCAACCGGGCACATACACGATCACTTTTGGTACCCCAACCGGCGGCTATGTGCTGACGAGTGTGGATCAGGGTGGCGACGATACGAACGACTCGGATGCCCAACCAGGCAGCCAAACGACGGTGGCAGAAGTGTTGACCTCCGGCGAATCGAACCTGACTTACGACGCAGGATTTTACCTGCCGGCAAGCTTGGGTGATTACGTTTGGTTTGATTTAGATAAAGATGGTATACAAGACGGCGGCGAGCCGGGTATTGGCGGCGTGACAGTGATCTTGAACGGTACCACCGGCGACGGCACCCCGGTCAACCTGACAACGAGCACGGACGGCACAGGATTTTACGAATTTACCGACCTGGCGCCGGGCACGTACACGGTTACGTTTGGGTCACCTGGAGTAAACTATACTATCTCCCATGTAGATCAGGGTGGCGATGACACAACAGATTCGGATGCGAATCCGGCAAATGGTCAGTCGCCAGCAGTAACCTTGGTTAGTGGCGAAAACAACCCGACGATTGACGCAGGATTTTTCCTGAATATTGGCCTGGAGACTCTGGTTGCAGATGTAAACTGCTACAATGGAACGGATGGTTCTATTGATCTGACGGTCAACGGCGGTACTGCTCCATTTACTTATCTCTGGTCAAATGGCGCGACGACTGAAGATGTTTTCAATTTGACAATCGGCACCTACACAGTTACAGTAACGGATGTCAATGGCTTCACGGCCTCAACAAGCGCAACTGTGACACAGCCAACGGCTTTAGCCATTTCAACAACAACGGTTGATGTTAATTGTAACAGCGGGTCTGACGGCTCCATTGATTTGACCGTCAACGGTGGTTCTCCAGTTTATACCTACCTATGGTCTACCGGCGCGACGACTGAAGATATCAGCGGTTTGACCGCCGGTACCTACACGGTGACTGCTACGGATAGTCACGGTTGTACGATCACGACCAGCGCTACCGTTACGGAACCCCCGGCTTTAGTTTTGTCTGCTACAACAGAGCCTGCTGCTTGTAATGGTGCATCCAACGGTTCGATAGATTTGACCCTTAGTGGCGGCACGCCGGCATACACATATTTGTGGTCGAATGGCTCAACGGTGCAAGACCCAAGCGGGCTGACTGCAGGTACTTACACGGTGACGGTGACCGATGATCATGGATGTACGGCAACGGCCAGTGCCACAGTTGGACAGCCGGTTAATTTGACGGCCGGTACAACATCGACGCCAGCAAGTTGTAATAATGGCTCGAATGGCACGATTGACCTCACGGTTAATGGCGGAACAACGCCGTATACTTACCTCTGGTCGAATGGCTTTACCGGTCAGGACCCCAGTGGTTTGACTGCCGGCGTTTATACGGTTACGATAACGGATGCCAATGGTTGTTCTATCTGGCTTACAGAAACGGTGACACAACCAACCGCCATTTCGATTTCATCTGTTATGACGCCTGTAAATTGTTTTGGAGAACTCAATGGTTCAATCAACATTACGGTTACCGGTGGGACACCAGGCTATACTTATCTCTGGTCGAACGGCTTTACGGGTGAAGACGCAACTAACCTGGCTGCGGGTACCTACACGGTGACCGTGACGGATGCTAATAATTGTACGGCAACCGCCAGTGCGACAGTGACACAACCGACGGCGCTGACAATTTCTGCAACGCCAACTGCTACCCTGTGTAACGGTTCTTCTGACGGCTCCATTGATTTGACCGTCAACGGTGGTTCTCCAGTTTATACCTACCTATGGTCTACCGGCGCGACGACTGAAGATATCAGCGGTTTGACCGCCGGTACCTACACGGTGACTGCTACGGATAGTCACGGTTGTACGATCACGACCAGCGCTACCGTTACGGGAACCCCGGCTTTAGTTTTGTCTGCTACAACAGAGCCTGCTGCTTGTAATGGTGCATCCAACGGTTCGATAGATTTGACCGTTAGTGGCGGCACGCCGGCATACACATATTTGTGGTCGAATGGCGCAACGGTGCAAGACCCAAGCGGGTTGACTGCAGGTACTTACACGGTTACGGTGACCGATGATCATGGATGTACGGCAACGGCCAGTGCCACAGTTGGACAGCCAGTTAATTTGACGGCCGGTACAACATCGACGCCAGCAAGTTGTAATAATGGCTCGAACGGCACGATTGACCTCACGGTTAATGGCGGAACAACGCCCTACACTTACCTCTGGTCGAATGGCTTTACCGGTCAGGACCCCAGTGGTTTGACTGCCGGCGTTTATACGGTTACGATAACGGATGACAATGGCTGTTCTACTTCAGTCACAGAAACAGTAACGCAACCAACCGCCATTTCGATTTCATCTGTTATGACACCTGCAAACTGCTTTGCAGAGTTTAATGGTTCTATAAATATTTCTGTAACCGGCGGCACACCAGGTTATACTTACCTCTGGTCAAACGGCTTTACGGGTGAAGATGTAACCAATCTGGCTGCAGGTACCTACACCGTGACGGTGACGGATGCCAATAATTGTACGGCAACCGCCAGTGCGACGGTGACACAACCGCCAGCTTTAGGCTTGTTCCTGGCGCCGACACATGTCAGCTGTAATGGCGGCGCTAACGGTTCCATTAACCTGACCGTAACTGGTGGCACGGCGCCCTACACCTACGACTGGTCGAATGGCTTTACCGGCGAAGACCCCAGTGGTTTGTGGGCTGATAATTTCTTGGTAATCGTTACTGATGCGCATGGCTGTGTCGCGATCAGTTCAGTTACCCTGACACAACCTCCGGCGATCGTACTTGTTGCGACAAGTACCCCGGCGACCTGTAATGGTGCTTCTGATGGCGCTATTGATCTGACGGTCAGCGGCGGTATGCCTGGTTATACCTATTTGTGGTCAAATGGCGCTACAAGTCAGGATCCCACTGGTTTGAGTGCAGGGACATACACAGTAACGGTCACAGATACCAATGGCTGTACCAAAACGACAACTGCCACTGTGACGCAATCACAAGGTTTGGTTGCAAACACAGTGCCGGCTCCGGTATCTTGTTTTGGTGGCGCTGATGGTTCGGTAAACCTGACTGTTTCGGGCGGAACGCCGAACTATACCTACTTGTGGTCGAATGGCTTCACGGGTGAAGACCTGAGCAATTTGACTGCGGCAGCCTATACCGTGACAGTTACCGATGCAAATGGTTGTACGGTTACCAGCTCGGCAGCAGTAACACAACCTGTGGCATTAGTTTTATCTACAACCATGACCCCGGTCGCTTGCAATGGCGATTCCAACGGTTCGATAGACCTGAGTGTTTCCGGTGGCACACCGGATTATACTTATCTCTGGTCAAATGGTTTTACCGGACAAGATCTAAACGCCTTGGCGGCTGGAACATATACCGTGACGGTTGCCGATGCAAATGGCTGTACCGGAACAGGTTCATCTACGGTTACCGAACCACCAGCTTTAGCCTTAACGGCAAATGCAACGCCGGCTATTTGCAATGGCGCTGCAAATGGTTCGATCAACCTGAGCGTTTCAGGCGGTACGCCTGCTTATACCTACCTCTGGTCAAACGGCGCTACCAATGAAGACCCAAGTGGTTTGGCAGCAGGAAACTATACCGTTACCGTAATGGATGCGAATGGTTGCACCAAAACAACCACCGCAACGGTTACCGAACCGGTAGCCATGCAATTGGCCACGTCAACTACTCCTGCTTCCTGCAACGGTAATGCAAATGGTTCGATTGACCTGACGGTATCGGGTGGTACACCTTCCTATACTTACCTCTGGTCAAATGGTGCTACCAATGAAGACCCAAGTGGCCTGGCTGCCGGAACCTACACGGTTATTGTTACCGATGCAAATGGTTGTACACAAACCGCCAGTGCAACCGTAACGCAACCGAGCAACATGTCTGCTGCAGCAAATGCTACTCCGGTAGCCTGCTTCGGCGGTGCAAATGGTACTGCCAACCTGACGGTTTCCGGCGGCACAATACCATATACTTACCTGTGGTCGAATGGAGCTGCAGTTGAAAACCCGACGGGCTTAACTGCCGGCACTTACACGGCCACGGTGACAGACGCCAACGGCTGTTCAACAACAGCATCGGTAACGGTAACCCAACCGACGGAACTCGTTTTGACCAGAACAACTACGCCGGCATCTTGCTTTGGCGGTTCGAATGGTTCGGTGAGCCTGACCGTTTCGGGTGGTACACCTGGCTATACTTACTTGTGGTCGACTGGCGCAACTGCTCAAAACATCAACAACCTGACTGCCGGTATTTATACCGTTACGGTGACGGATGCCAACGGTTGCACCAAAACAACCACCGCAACAGTGACCCAACCCACCGCGCTGAATTTGACTGCAAATACCACTCCGCCAGCCTGTTTTGGCGGTTCGAATGGTTCGGCAAGCCTGACGGTTTCGGGCGGTACGCCGGGGTACACCTACTTGTGGTCGACCGGCGCAACTGCTCAAAATATCAACAACCTGACTGCCGGCACGTACACCGTGACGGTGACAGATACAAACGGTTGCACCAAAACAACTACGGCAACGGTTACTGAACCTGCGGTCTTAACCTTGTCGAGTACAACGACGCCGGTATCCTGCTTCGGCGGTTCAAATGGCGCTGTCAACCTGAGCGTTTCCGGTGGCACACCGGGTTACACCTACCTCTGGTCGACTGGCATGACGGTTCAAGATATCAGCAACCTCGCTGCCGGTGTTTACACCGTTACCGTGACGGATGCCAACGGTTGTACCAAAACAAGCACTGCTTCGGTAACAGAACCAGTAGCCCTGGCACTGTCAACAACGATAACTCCGGCGGCCTGCAACGGCGCATCAAACGGCGCTATTGACCTGGCTGTTTCCGGTGGTACACCGGCCTATACCTACCTCTGGTCGAATGGCTTTACAGGCCAGGACCCAAGTGCTTTGACCGCCGGTACTTACACGGTAACAGTGACGGATGCCAATGGCTGCACCAAAACAACAAGCGCAACCGTAACGCAACCGGGCAATATTTCAGCGGCAGCAACAGCAACGCCGGCCAACTGCTATAACGGCGCCGACGGTACTGCGAATGTGACCGCAACCGGTGGCACGCCGGGATACACGTACCTCTGGTCGAACGGTATGACGACCCAAAATATCAGCAACCTGACTGCCGGTACCTATACCGCAACGATTACTGATGTGAACGGATGCTCGGCAACGGCAAGTACTACGGTGACCCAGCCAACGGCCTTGGCTTTGTCTGCCAACGCGACACCAGTATCTTGTTCCGGTGGTTCCAATGGCTCGATCGACCTGACGGTTTCGGGTGGAACGCCAGGCTATACCTATCTGTGGTCGAATGGCTTTACGGGTCAGGATCCAAGCGGCCTGGCTGCGGGTATGTACACGGTAACGGTGACGGATGCAAACAACTGCACCGCAACTTCAACTGCTACAGTGACTGAACCGGTTGCCATTGCCCTCACGGCCATGACTGCGCCGGCAACCTGCAATGGCGCTTCCAACGGTTCAATTGACTTGAGCGTTTCCGGCGGTACACCTGCTTACACTTACCTCTGGTCGAATGGCCAGACCAGTGAAGATGCAAGCAGTTTAGCAGCAGGTACATATACCGTAACTGTAAACGATTCCAATGGCTGTACGGCTACAACAATGGCCACTGTGACCGAACCGCTTGCGATTACATTATCTGTAAATGTTACGCCTGCAGCTTGTAATGGCGCTTCCAACGGTGCGATTGACCTGACTGTTGCCGGCGGTACGCCAAACTATACTTACTTGTGGTCGAACGGCTTTACCGGACAAGACCCCAGTGCGCTGACAGCCGGTATTTACACAGTAACAGTAACGGATGCCAATGGCTGCACCCAAACGACGAGTGCAACCGTAACGCAACCGAGCAATATTTCGGCGACAGCAACGGCAACGCCGGCGAGCTGTTTCGAAGGAACAGACGGTACTGCAAATGTGACTGCCTCTGGTGGCACAATGCCGTACACGTACCTCTGGTCGAACGGTATGGCGACTCAGAATATCAGCAACTTGGTTGCCGGTACCTACACCGCCACGGTTACAGATGCAAACGGTTGTTCTGCAACTGCTACAGCAACGGTGACCCAGCCGACGGCCTTGTCCTTGTCCGCAACCAATACCCCGGCGACCTGTTTCGGCGGCTCAGATGCTTCGATAGACCTGACGGTTTCGGGTGGTACACCGGGCTATACTTACTTGTGGTCGAACGGCTTTACGGGTCAGGACCCAAGTGGTTTGAGCGCCGGCGTTTACACGGTTACAGTTACGGATGCGAATAATTGCACCGCTACAACGTACACCACGATCAGCGAGCCAGTTGCCATAGCCTTGGTAGCAACGCCTTCACCGGTGTCTTGCTTCGGCGGTTCAAATGGTTCGATTGACCTGACTGTTTCCGGCGGCACACCGGGTTATACCTACTTGTGGTCGACCGGCTTTACAGGTCAGGACCCGAGTGGATTACCTGCGGGTACCTACACTTTTACGGTAACGGATGCCAACGGTTGCACTGCAATCAGCTCCGGCACAGTGACACAACCAGTAGCACTTGCGCTAAGTACGACCAGCATGCAGGCATCCTGCAATGGTGGTACGGATGGTTCGATTGACCTGACTGTTTCCGGCGGCACGCCGGCCTATACTTATGTATGGTCAAATGGCTTTACCGGTGAAGACCCGATCAATTTGTCAGCCGGTACTTATACAGTGACGGTGACGGATGCCAATGCTTGTACGGCTACAACTTCGACGACGGTTACGCAGCCTAATTCAGTGGAAATTGCCGGTGTAATCACTCCGGTAACCTGCTATGGTGGAAATGACGGCGCAATTGCGCTGACCATCACCGGCGGTTCGACTCCGTACACATTTAACTGGTCCAATAATTCCAATGCGCAGAACCAAACGGCGCTCACTGCCGGTACCTACATGGTTACCGTTTCCGATGCCAATGGTTGTTCTGCGCTTGCAATATTTGACGTAACACAGCCTACACAGATAACAGGCGCAACAGTAGTTACCCCGGTAAGTTGTAACCAATACGGCGACGGCGCAATTAACCTGACGGTTAGCGGTGGTTCACCGGGTTACACCTTTGTTTGGTCCAATGGCGTTCAGGCAGAAGACCTGAGCGACCTGGCAGCAGGCACTTACACGGTTACGATTACAGACGCTATTGGTTGTACCAATACAGTTTCTGCAACAGTCGTTCAACCGCCAGCCATATTGCTTTCAGTACAGGCAACCGACGTTGCCTGCCCGGGTGGCGATAATGGCGCGGTTAACCTGACTGTTTCCGGCGGCACGCCGGGTTATACCTTTGAATGGTCAAACGGGATAACCACGGAGGATATCTCCGGCCTGACGGCGGGCAGTTACAACGTATTTGTGACAGATGCCAACGGATGTGTTGCTTCTACCGGTGCAACGGTTTCTGAACCAGCGGCCATAGCCCTCTCGGCGAACGTCGTACCGGTTTCATGTAATGGTGGCGCCAACGGTTCAATCGCACTTTCTGTCAGCGGCGGCACACCTGGCTATACTTATGCCTGGTCGACCGGCGCAAGTACGCAAAATGTGAACAACCTGTCTGCCGGCATTTATACGGTGACAGTTAGCGACAGCCGCGGCTGCACTGCTACGCAGGAGATCACTGTGGATGAGGCTTCTACCCTGACTTTGACCGCAACAACGACCAACGTGACTTGTAACGGCGGCGCTGACGGCGCAATTGATTTGACCGCCATGGGTGGCACACCGGGCTATTCATACGCCTGGTCGGGTGGCCTGGGTAATGTGGAAGACCCGCAAAATGTTAGCGCGGGTACTTACACCGTGACGGTTACAGACGCAGCAGGTTGTAGTAAAACGGCCATCATTTCGGTCGGTCAACCTACTGCCATTCAACTGAGCGCACAGCCCACGATTGTATCCTGTTTCGGTGGTTCCAATGGCGCGATCAACCTGTCCGTTTCCGGCGGAACGCCGGGCTATACCTTCCTGTGGTCGAATGGTTCTACATCTGAGGATTTGAATGACCTGACAGCAGGCACTTATATGGTCACGGTGACAGATGCAAACAACTGCACACAAAGCACCAGTATTACTGTTGCCCAACCAACGGCGCTCAATCTGAGTGCTGCGGTAAGTCCGGTCAGCTGCTTCGGCGGCGCAAATGGCGGGGTTAACCTGACCGTAACTGGCGGTACTCCGGCATACAGTTACCTGTGGTCGGGTGGCCAAACGACCCAGGATATCAACAACCTCCTGACGGGTACGTACACGGTGACGGTGACCGATTCGAAAGGTTGTACCGATGTATTCACAGCGATTGTTGACGAACCGACCTTGTTGGTGCTCAGCGCTACCAGCACACCGGTTATTTCCTGCACAGGCGGTAGCAACGGTACGATCGACCTGACAGTCGGCGGTGGCACGCCAGGCTATACCTACAACTGGTCTAACCTGCCGGGAACAAACAATCCGGAAGATCAGGCCGGTTTACCAGCCGGCAGTTATGTAGTGACGGTGACAGATGCCAATGGTTGTACCCAAACCCTTGCGGTAACGGTAGAACAATTGTCAGACGTTAATGTGACGGCGATTGTAACCAACGCTACTTGTGCCGGCGCGAACAACGGTGCTATCGAACTGCTGATTAGCGGCGGTGAGGCGCCTTACAACATCGATTGGGCACATATTCCGGGCACGAACAACCCGCAGGACATCAGTGGCTTGGGCGCCGGTTCTTATTCGGCAACAATCACTGACGCGAACAGCTGTACTGCGGTCGTTTCGGCTACCGTTACACAACCAAACATCGTGTTGAGTGCCCAGGTGAATGCTGTTTCCTGTTTCGGCGGTAACAACGGTTCGATCAACCTGACGGTCAGCGGCGGTGAAGCGCCATACACTTTCAACTGGAATAATGGCGCTTTCGACGAAGATCCATCCGGCTTGAGCGCAGGCACTTATTGCGTGACGGTAACAGATGCGAATGGTTGTACCAAAACAACCTGCGCAACGGTATCGCAACCAACTGATATAGTGCTCTCCGTGGTAAGTTCGCCGGTATCCTGTAATGGCGGTTCCAATGGCGGAGCCAGCCTGACCGTAAGCGGCGGAACGCCATCATATACTTTTGCATGGTCGAATGGCGCCAATTCGCAGGGCTTGAACAACGTTCCTGCCGGTACCTACACCGTAACGGTGACCGATACCAACGGCTGTACCAAAACGACCAGCGTGACGATCACACAACCGAATCCGCTCCTGGCTTCCGGTATCCCGACAGGCGTTGCTTGCTTTAACCAGTCCAATGGAGGGGTAATTCTCACGGTAACAGGCGGCACAGCGCCGTACAGCTACCTGTGGAGTTCCGGTCAAACAACTCAAAACCTGAGTTTGATCCCGGCCGGTACGTATTGTGTGACTGTTACGGATAGTAAAGGATGTACAACTACAACCTGTATCACGGTTGATGAGAATCCGGAAATCATCCTGACCACCACCGTGAACAATGTTTCCTGTAATGGCGGAAATAACGGTCAGGTAAACCTGACGGTCAATGGCGGTACACCGGGTTATACTTTCCAGTGGTCGAACGGTATGTCGACACAAAACCTGAACAATGTTCCGGCCGGCAACTACTTCGTAACGGTTACAGACGCCAACGGCTGTACCAAAACGACCAGTGCTACCGTTGCGCAACCTCCGGTTATTACAGTGACCAGTCAGGTGACCAATGTTTCCTGCTTCGGCGGTAACAATGGCGCCATCGACATTACAGTCACAGGCGGCACGGCGCCATACACCTTCTTGTGGACGCCGGGCAACATCACTACCGAAGACCGCAGCGGTTTGACGGCAGGTACTTACACCGTCAAAGTGACGGATGTGAACGGCTGTACCCGAAGCCTGACGGTTTCAGTAGGTCAACCAAGCCTGATAAACCTGAGCATCGCCCTGACGATGGATCCGCCTTGTAGTGGAACCTACAATGTGAACCTGACCGTAACCGGCGGTACCACACCTTACTCGTATCAGTGGTCGAATGGTTGGACCTACCAGGATCTGTACCAGACGCCTGCCGGCGAAACGTATTGCGTGACTGTTACAGATGGTAACGGTTGTGTGAAAACGACCTGCGTGACCATTCCGGTGTTCACGCCGCTGTCTGCAAGCGCTGCAGTGACGCCTACCGTATGTTACGGCGATAACAATGGTCATATCGACCAAACAGTAACTGGCGGAGCAGGTGGATATTCCTATCACTGGAACAGTGCTCAACTGCCCGCTTCACAAGATCAGCACAATATTCCAGCCGGTATTTACATCGTCACGATCACCGACGGTCAGGGCTGTTCTATTGTTAAAACGTATATCGTTAGTGGGCCATCCCAGCCAATTACGCTGAATACGGTCACTACAAATACAACATGCGGAAATGCTACAGGTAAAATTGATCTTATGGTAATGGGCGGAACACCGCAAATGCCAGGGGCCATTTACAGTTACCTGTGGTCGAATGGTCAAACAACACAAGACCTGACAGGCTTGACTGCGGGTACCTACTGTGTAACTGTGACGGATAAAAACGGTTGCACCAAAACAACTTGCGCAACTGTACTTGACTCTGGTGGACCAGTATTAAGCGTGACGACCACACCGACAACCTGCGGCGGTTCGAACGGTGGCGTCGACCTGACGGTGGTAGGCGGTAAAGCGCCATATTCGTACCTCTGGTCGAACGGCGCCGGGACGCAAGACCTGACCAATGTTCCTGCGGGCACCTACTGTGTGACGGTTGGGGACAACAGCGGATGTACCGCTACGATTTGTGCAACTGTTCAAAATACAGATGGACCGATGTTGACCACGGTAGTTGCTAATGCGACTTGCGGCAATTCAAACGGTGGGGTAGACCTGACGGTAACCGGCGGCGCTACACCGTACACGTACCTGTGGTCGAACGGTTCGACAACACAAGATTTGAACAATGTTGCAGCAGGCACGTATTGCGTGACGGTTTCAGATGCTGCCGGCTGCACGGCAACGGTTTGTGCGACGGTTCAGAATATCGGTGGCCCGAGCCTGACAACCACAGTTGCCAATGCGACTTGCGGTATGTCAAACGGTGGGGATAGACCTGACGGTAACCGGTGGCGCAACACCGTACACCTACCTGTGGTCGAACGGTTCGACGACCCAGGATTTGACGAATGTTGCAGCAGGCACGTATTGTGTAACGGTTTCAGATGCAGCCGGTTGCACGGCAACAGTTTGTGCGACGGTTCAAAATATCGGCGGCCCGACCCTGACAACCACAGTTGCCAATGCGACTTGCGGTATGTCAAACGGTGGAGTAGACCTGACGGTAACCGGTGGCGCTACACCGTACACCTACCTGTGGTCGAACGGTTCGACGACGCAGGATTTGACGAATGTTGCAGCAGGCACGTACTGCGTGACGGTTTCAGATGCAGCCGGTTGCACGGCAACAGTTTGTGCGACGGTTCAAAATATCGGCGGCCCGACCCTGACAACGACAGTGACCAACACAACCTGCGGCGCTTCCAACGGTGGTGTTGATCTGACGGTAACCGGCGGCGCTACGCCGTACACCTACCTGTGGTCGAACGGTTCGACGACGCAGGATTTGGTCAATGTATTTGCGGGCACGTACTGCGTGACGGTTACGGATGCCGGCGGTTGCACGGCAACAGTTTGTGCGACGGTAAACAGTATCAATGGTCCGGACCTGTCGACAGTGGTGGTCAATACGAGTTGCGGTGGATCCACCGGCGGTATCAACCTGACGGTAACTGGCGGTACCACACCGTACAACTACTTGTGGTCGAACGGCTTGACAACGCAGGATTTGACGAATCTCTCCGCAGGTACATATTGTGTGACGGTTACAGACGGTAGCGGTTGTACAGCAACGACTTGTGCAACCGTGAACAACAACGATGGCCCGACCCTGGCAACGGTGGTGACCAATGCGACCTGCAACGCTGCAAACGGCGGCGTTGACCTGACGGTAAACGGCGGTACTTCACCGTTCAACTACCTGTGGTCGAATGGGAACACGACACAAGATTTGACCAATGTATCTGCGGGCACTTACTGTGTGACGGTTACAGATAAAAACGGTTGTACAGCAACAACTTGTGCAACCGTGAACGCTCCGGGCGGTCCGGTGCTGACAACTTCAGTGATTCACACCGCTTGCGGCGCTTCGAATGGCTCGATTGACCTGACAGTTAATTCCGGACAAACGCCGTATACCTACTTGTGGTCGAATGGCTCGACGACACAAGACCTGACGAACCTGGCTGCCGGCACGTACTGTGTAACGGTTACGGATGCCACAGGATGCACGGCTACGACTTGTGCAACAGTGAATAGCACTGGCGGACCAAGTTTGACAGCCTCGTTGACCAGCCCGATTTGTAACGAATCGAATGGCGCGATCAACCTGACGGTAGCGGGCGGCACCATGCCATACACGTATCTGTGGTCGAACGGTATTTCTACGGAAGACCAATCGAATTTGGCAGCGGGTACTTACTCGGTTATAGTGACGGATGCCAACAACTGTTCGGCAGTCCAGTCTTACACCCTGATTTGTGTACCGCCTTCCGGTTGCGCCGATTTCAAAGCCATTGCTGCGCAACTTTGCGCACCAACTTGCGGCGCAATAAACGGCAAAATCATTGTTCAGTTAAATGGTGGCATTCCGGTTTACAATTACAACTGGACCAATATCACCACAGGAACAAGCGGAAACGGCAATTCGGCAACCAAGCCAATCATGATTACGGGTCTGGCATCGGGCGCTTACCAAATTACGATAACCGATGGACAAGGTTGCACGGCAGTTGCTACGGCAACGGTTGGTCAGCCAACAAACCTGGTGCTGTCAGCACTGCCGCAATGTGCTTCTTACTGCAACGGCCAGGATGCGACCATCACGATCGGCATTATTAACAGCACGCCTGGTTATACCTACCAATGGTTGAACCAAAGCACCAACCAAAGCGGAACAGGAACTGCTACAACGGAACCATTTGTAATGACTGGTTTGAGCGCAGGTAAGTACTCCGTGACGGTAACTGATGCTGCTGGTTGTACGGGCGTGATTACCACAACGATTGAGCACCTCAGCCTCCTGCAGGCTTCGGCAACCGCTTCGGGTGTCGGCTGTAGCGGCTCGACTGGCAAGATCACGGTGAACGTTGATTTCGGTACCGCTGCTTACCACTACGAATGGTGGAGCGATGCTACCAGCGGCGCCGGAGATTCCGGTAGCACACCATTTATGATCGCTGACCTGGCTTCAGGCGCCTACACCGTTGTGGTGACGGATGCTAACGGCTGTATGGATACGGTGAAAGTGAATGTGGGTGGTAATGTATCGGGCCAGGTATACAACGATTTCAATACAGACGGTTCCATGGACGCCAATGAGCCGGGATTGGGTAATGTCAAGGTTTATCTCTATGCCTGCGACAACCCGGTTCCGGTCGATTCTGCCCTGACGGATGTAGACGGTTACTACTTGTTTAGCGACCTGAATAATTACCCGTACCGGATCGAGTTTGTTCCAACACAAGCCTGGTTGGTTCCATCCTTCGCTGGCAGCGGTAACGGCTCTTCCGTGCAGTTTATCAACGGCGCAGATTGCGGCTTGAAAGCAGCGTTCTACAACCCGGATGATTATTGCCAATTAGATCCGGATGTGGCTTACGCGGCATTTACGCAAGGTTTGGCAGACTTGGCGGACAACACCGCTGTTGGTTTGTTCCCGTATCATGCCGTGAATCCGGACGATATTTTTGGAAAAGTACCTGCTAAGGAGCAGGTCGGTTCGGTGTACGGATTGGCTTGGGATCGCACGAACAAATACCTGTACGCAGGCGCGTTCCTGAAACGGCACGTTGGTCTTGGCGAACTCGGTCTTGGCGGTATCTACCGGATCTATTACTCCGGTGTTTCACCGGTGGTCACGCCTTTGTTCCAGGTGCCCAACGTGGGTATCTGCATCCGGCCAGACCTGGCGAACAAGTTTATGCCAAGTATGGACGGCGATGCATTTGCCAAAGTTGGTAAAATTGGCCTGGGTGATCTGGATATTTCTTCGGATAACAATACGCTGTGGACGGTTAATCTGAACACCAGAAAATTAGTTCGGATTGATAATATCCTGACTGCAAACCCGACCTCAACTGAAATTTCGATTGCTTCAGCGCCAAACTGCGATAACGGTGTATTCCGTCCGCTGGGCATGAAAGTTTACCGAAACAAAGTGTACGTCGGTGGGGTCTGCACAGGTGAAAACAATGGCTCCGGCGACGATTTGTCGGCCTCGATCCATGAGTATGATATCGCGACAAAAACCTGGAAACAGGTGCTTGACCTTGGCCTGACCAGTCCGGAGTACAACCACGGTGATGTGATCGGTAACGTAAACGCCAACCTGTCGCAATGTCAGGAATGGGAAACCTGGGCAGATATTTACACCGAGCGCAACCTGGTGGCCAACACCGGCTCCGGCGAACCGGGCACGATTATCACCGATGGTAATTTTGAAATTATCGGCGGTGGTCTCACCGGCGCTGAATTCCGCTGCCGTGGCCAGGCGATGTTGTCTGATATTGAATTTACCCGCGAGGGCCTCATTATTATCGAACTGATGGACCGTACCGGTCACCAGTTTGGTTACCAGCAATACCGCCCGACAACCATGCAAGGCAACCCGATTTCGGCGGCCAGCGGTGGCGATATTCTGGTGGCTTACAACGACAACGGCAATTGGTTGCTCGAACAAAACGGAACCATTCCGGTGGTAAACCGCACCAGCCTCTACGGCGTTGGCAACAACGAAGGCCCGGCCGGAGGTGAATTTTTCTTCGACAACACACGTTACCTGCATTTGGATGCCGATGCCGGTGGCCTCGTACACGTACCGGGTACAAACGAAGTGTTGGGTGTTGTGGTGAACCCGAACACTTCCGAGTACACCATCGGTGGCGGCGTAGCCTACTACAACCTCATTAACGGTAGCAATACCCGCAATGACCTGACTTTGGTTGACCCGATCTTTAACCAGATCGGAGTAGGTAAAGCCAACCCGGTTGGCGACCTGGAAGCCCTCTGCGACGATGCGCCGATTCAGATCGGTAATCGCGTTTGGTCAGATAAAGACTGCGACGGCGTTCAGGATGCATGCGAAGCGCCGATTGCAGGTGTATTGGTCAGTCTGTACAGTGCCACAACCGGCACGTTGTTGGCAACCACAGTTACCGACAGCACCGGCGAATACTACTTCACGGGTCTTGGCCATCCGGGCGAAAACTGGATCATGACGCCGGGTTACGATAGCCTCACGCCAGGCACTGCTTATAAAATTGTATTCGGTTTCAACGGAACCACATCACAATTTGATAAATCCAGCGGCCAGCTGACGGTGAACAACCGGACCTATGACCTGACGCTGCAGGATACCGGTGAAGGGCACTATCCGGACTTCAACGATTCAGATGCCGGTATCGCGAACGATCCGGGCAAAGCCTGGCACTTGTTCCCGACGATCATGTATACAACCGGTCTGGCTGGTCATACCGATCATACGCTGGATGCCGGATTCTGTCCGGAACCCAATACACTGCTTGCTTGTGAACTGACTCCGGGCTCGAAATCGGCGATTTTTGACCTGACACAGGCCAAAACGCTGGTTGATCCGGCAGGCGCTTATGCGGTGAGCTACCACAGTTCACAGGTTTACGCTGAAACGGACGTAGCGCCCTTGTCGATGCTGCACCTGGCCAACCACAACACGATCATTTACGCTCGTTTGGAAAACCTCGTTTCCGGCGCGTTGGCAGATGTTCAGGCGATCACGCTGAAAGTAGTGGCAACGCCGGTTGCGCATGTTGCTCAAATTGAGGTTTGCCCGAATGTGCTCGACGGAACAGCAGGCACCTTCAACCTGGCTGATGCAAATGCCCAGGTAACGGGCAATGTTTCCAGCCTGATGGTGACCTACCATATTTCGAACGCGGAGGCAAAAGCAGGTACCAACCCGCTGAGTGCGCCGTACATTTCGGTAAGTAAAGATGTTTGGGCGCGGGTAGAAAACAGCGCCGGTTGTTACGATGTGAATATCGTTAAACTGGTGGTGTTGTCCAGCCCGGGTGTGGTGCTGATTCCGGAAAATTGCTCCTGCGCGGGCGGTCAAACGGACGGCCTGATCACAGCAATCGTGTTCAACGGAAAGGCGCCTTACACCTTCGAATGGTCGAATGGTGTGGAACAAGGCCCATCGGCAAATCCGATGACCAAACTGGAAGACCTCACGCCGGGTACTTACACCCTGAGCCTGACAGATGCCAGTGGTTGTGCGATCGTCGAAAGTGCAGCAGTTGAATCAGACCTCGATCAGCAGCCGCCGCAATTCCTGGTTGCCATGCCATCCGACATGTCGGTTGATTGCGACGACCCGCTCAGCCCGATGTTGACCCTGAATCAGGCACAGGTGAAGGACAACTGCACGCAGGCACAGGCCCTGGAAATTGAACAATCCTCATTGAGTACACAAGGTGGATTTGAAGACGAATGTGAATACTACTCGTATACCATTACCCGGACCTGGACTTTAACCGACGCATCCAAAAATGCAGCCACACACGTTCAAACAATTCATGTTGAAGACGACCAGGCACCGGTTGCAATGTGTACTGATCTTGAGGTCGTACTCAATCAGGACGGTTTGGCAGCGATTTTGGCAACTGATTTGGACGGTGGTTCATTCGACCATTGTGCTCCGCAAACCGCGCTGGGCTTTACGGCCACCACTACGGAGTTTTCGATCAGCGATCTGGGCCTTAACCTGGTTACCCTGGCTGTTTCAGATCCTTGTGGTAATATGGCGACTTGTATTGCAAATGTGACCGTTCAGACACAACTCTCGACGCCGGGCGCTGCATTCAGTATCCAGCAAACGCCGGCTTGTAATGGCCCGTATGAAGTAAAATACAAGGATCAGTCAATTGGCAAACCGACTGCGTGGAAGTGGACGTTCCCGGGTGGTACACCGTCAACATCGACGGAGCAAAACCCGACGGTGACCTATTCCAACGAAGGCAATTACCAGGCAACGTTGGAGGTTACCAATATTCTGGGCTCGGCTTACCACACGAAACAGTTGGCTATTCAGGCGCGGAACATGCCGGAGGCAGAGTACACGTATGCTACTGAACCCGCTGGTATTGTTGCGTTTGCCAACTTCTCACAAGGAGCAGATACCTATACCTGGTACTTTGGCGATGGCTCGATGAGTACGGAGGTTAACCCGCAGCACCAGTATGCTCAATCGGGTAGTTACATCGTGCTCTTGTCGGCCACAAATGACTGCGGCACCAGCCTGATGGAAAAAATGGTGAATGTAGAAGTTACGACAGGTACGGATCATCCGCAAGATTGGCTGGAATCCTTCGCACTGTACCCGAACCCGAATACAGGCCGGTTTACCATCGAGATTGTTGGCGGACCAGAGCGGGAAGTAGCTTGCACCTTGTATAACGCACTCGGACAAGTCGTGAACAGAACAACTTTGGACTTTGGTTCAGGTGCACTGAAACACACGTTTGAACACCAGGGATTAGCGGCGGGCGTTTACACCCTGGAGCTGCGTTCCGGTCAGAAAGTGAAATTGACGAAGGTGGTTATCCACCGAAAATAAAACAGTATTTGCCTGGCCTTGAAAACAAGGCCAGGCTACATTTTGAATCGAAAGTTAGCCGGCTGTTTTTTCAAATTTTGAAAAATGCAGTCGGCTTTTTTTTGTTCGGAACGCAGTGCAAAGTCCGTGCTGCGCGCCGAAAGCGCGTTCGAGGAAGACTGCGTCACAGGCCCTCTGAATGAGGGCGTTGACGGAACAATGCCACCGCTACTTTATTTAATTGGAATTCATTTGTTCGCGGAACATCCGGAGTGCATCAATTTTTTTATTGACCCCGAGTTTGCGGTAAATGTTTTTGACGTAGTATTTAATGCCGTCTACGCTGATACCCAGGCGATCGGCAGATTCTTTATACGTCAGGCCTTCGTAAAATAGATGGAGCAACTGTTGTTCTGTATGCCCAAGTCCAACAGTTTTACTGGGCAGGGTATGGAAATATTCCACGAGTTTGCGGATCATGGCGGGTTCGATAAGCGCGCCGCCGTTTTGCAGGCCCCGGATCATTTCTGGAAGTTCAAATTCGGAAAATCCTTTTTTGATATACCCGGTGGCTCCGCTTTGAAGCGCTGTAAAAAATTGGATGCTATCGTCCTGCTCGACCAATAAAATAATTTCCGCTTTTGGAAATTGTCTGCGGAGTTTCTGATACTGCCTGCATACCGGTATTTTCGGGCAGGCAGGCGTCTAAAAAAATGATGTCGAGGGTACTGCGTTTGGGTAAGTCTTTACGGAAGGCGGTCATGTTGCCAACTGCTAAGGCACACACGATTCCGGGTTGAAGGTGCAGAACACCCCTAAAACGGCGGAGATGGTCTGGGTTGCCAATGATTAAGGCAATTTTTTTCATGGATTATTTCGTCTTGATGCTTCACAATTAATACGAATCCTGTTCAGATCGGTCACAAACCCAATTCGGAATTGCACAATACCTTGTTGAACAATGGAATAAATAAGCGGTAATGTTCCAAAACCATCCGGCGATGATGTTGGAAAGATTGGCATTTTACCAGAAAATTCTGATAAAAAAAGCGCTCACAGTACGTATAGAGGGGAAGTGCACGTTGTTCCAAAGGATTATTAAAATTTGCAGGAACAATCACGGCAACAAGATATTAACTAATCCGGGGTATGGCCAAATATTTCGATTTGGAGTACAGATTTTGGTAGGTATTTGCTAAAATCCGGACTTGTGTACCACGTTTTTATCCTGAGTACAGGACGTTTTCAGGGAAAAAAATAACCGCGTAGCAGCAATTCAATGCCACCACTACGCGGTTTTATTTTTTTAAAAAAATGCTCTTATCGTTTTTCAGCACGCCGGAAGGAAATAGCCCGGAATAAAACTGTAAATCCGGTCAAACTTACCAGTATTCCAACTATCAGTACGAGCATGGAAAGTATGGTTGTCATGTGTATTGGCAGTTTATAAATGTCGCAGGTGTATGGTTTTTACGGAGTTGTTTTGAAGGTTGGACGCGGGCTTAACCGAAAAGGGTGCAGGCCGGGTCACTTTTTTACCGGATCGTCCGACGAAGCACGATACCCAAACCCAATGCATGACGCTTTTCGGTGAACGCAGCATTGGTCCGGGTGCTTTGGGTTAGTCCGCTACGGCCGGTCAGCAGCAGTCCTGCCGACCAATTCGGGTTGTTGTACATCCAGGCCAACTGCGTTTGGCCGGAAATGGCGCCTGCATTGCGATAGCCGAGCGTGTTGAGTGTTTTGGTGGCTGTGCCGATGGTTGCCGTTCCGGATGGCCGGGAATACAGGCCAAATGCCAGGCCGGCGGAAACATCTATGCGCCAGCGTTGGCCTACCGGGATTGCGGCTCCAACCATTACCGGCAGTTCAATATGCCGGTAGCGGTTATAGCGCTCTTCTGTTGCGGTTTGTACTACGGTAACTATTCCAGCGTCGTATATTTCTTCAATGCTGCCATCAGGGTAAATGATTCGGCTGAGCAGGAGGTTGGAATCAAGCCGGCTGCTGACGGTTTCCCGGTCGATACGGCGCACATCGGTCCATTGCACATATTGGATACCGGCCTGTACAAACCAGGGGCCGCGCAGTTTTCGGCGCGCATCCAATCCGAGCTGAAACATGTCCAGGGTTTCTTCCTCCTGGGCGCGTGCCTGCATATAATCGGGCATTCCGGCGCGGTTTACAGCGTTGGAGCCGTAAATGCCATGCAGGCCAACGGGACCAGTTTGGCGTTTTTTCCGCTTGCGCTTTTTTCTGCTTCCGCAAACGTAACGTGCGGCGTTTGAATAACCCGTGAGCGTGCTTGCAGGAAAATTTCAGCCTGGGGGAGTGGCTTCAACGTCGTATGGATTGGCCCGGCGTAGGCGGCGATTTCGGCCTTGGAACTTTGCGTAATTTCAGGATTAACTGCGGGGGGCTGGCTGGTTTGTTTTTGGAAAATTTCCGGGCTGTTTGGCGGCGCTACGCCAGCGATTGCTGATTTCGGTTTGTCGTCGGCCGCAAAGGCTGAATGAGGACTGAAATCAGCATTTGAAAAAACCGGGTGAATAGCAGCCGGCGTTTGTTTGCGCGCAGCGCATTGGCCGTCGGGCTGTACCCGGACCTGGGGGTTTTTCGGTCGGGGTATTTCCGACGGATAGTTGTTGGGCTGGGATGGCCTTTTGCGGTGTGGTTGTTTGGGCTGAATTGGGTTGGACAGACCGGTTTGCAACGGATTCGGTTTTTGAGGGCGTAGCGGTACGTGGATACAAAAACCACCACCCGGCAGCGCCGCCCGAGAGCAATACGCTTGTCAGCACCAACCACCAGATCAAAAAACGGCGTTTGGGTTGCTTGCGGCGTGCTTCCAGAGCATTCCAGGCAGCTTCCAGATCAAAGTCGGTTGCTGTATTTGGAATTTTATTTTTCAAAGCCTTGTCAAACGAGTCCTTGTTCATATTGCTGGAGGATAGGTTGTAGTTTTTGTTTTAGCAGTTGTTTGGCGCGGGTCAGTTGGGAGCGGGAAGCGCTTTCCGTGATTTGCAGCGCAGCAGCAATGTCGCGGTGCGACCAGTCTTCGAATACAAACAGGTTGAGCACTTGGCGGTAGCCTTCCGGGAGTTGGCGAATGGCTTGCATCAGTTGTTCTTGTTGCAGCAGCTCCAGGTCAGGGTCTTCAATTTCGTTTTCGGGCAATTCCGGGGGCAATTCCACCCAAGGTTCGCTGTTGCGGTTTTTGCGCATGATTTGCAAAATCGTATTCACGCTCAGCCGGTACAGCCAACCCTCAAAGGGACCTTTTTGGGGATCGAACAGTTCTATTTTTTTAAACAACACCAAAAAGGCCTCCTGCAAAAAATCGAGGGCTTGCGGCTCATCGGTCGCGTAGCGCCGGGCAATCGCCAGCACTTTCGGCGCAAAACACTGGAACAGCGCTTTTTCCGAAGCCGGACGGCCTTGCCGGCAGCCCTCGATGATTTGCAGGAGGTTTTCGTCGTGCATTTTGTAAAACTACTGTATGATTGCCGTAATAGTTACGGTGCAATTGTTGAACAAGGCGCCGCCCGGTTCTTCTCTAAGGCCGGCATTTGTATTTTTAAAAATTACCAGTTCGCCAGGTAAGGTACCCTGTTGTACTATTTCTACATCGCCGGCCCCAATGATATAATAAACCGGCTGGCCACTTATAGTTGTGGTTGTACTCGTTCCCCACAGCGGGTTGGCGGGGTTCTGGTTCCAGTCCAGGAAAGCAATTTGATAGGTAACGCTGTTGCCAGATCCTTGATCATCAAAAGCATGAAAATTGAAAACTTTTATGCCAGCTCCTGCGGTATCAAAGGTTACGGTTGCGTTGTTGATCCATTTTTGAGTGCCATTTTCAAACTCAATTAATATGCCGGGAACGATTTGGTTGTCGCAAGCTACAACATTGCCGAAATCGACTTGGGCGCTGACAGGTTTTGTCAAAGTCAGGCTGGATTTCAGCGCATTGAGGTCATAACCAACCAAGGATACCTCGGTACTACCGCAATTGGTGATGATACCACTGAAGCTGCCGTCAGCCGGATTGATTTGAACTGGAAAATTGCCAAAGGCCACGGCATTCGTCCGGGCGCTGATGTAGCCATTAGATACCGGGTTCTGATCGCAGTTGAGCAGTGTTCCCGAAATTTCCACCCAATCGCTGGTCCAGGAAACAGATATGATGCCAAGGTCGGTGTCCGATGAAAAAGGGCCGATGTTTTCGGTGTGCACCACATCGCCGCACTCGTTGAGCACTTCAAAAATCGGGGCTTCATTGGCCGGCACACTGCCGCTGAAAAAGCCGCTGGCGCTGGGTGAGGTGGTGGCAGAAACGCCATTGGGGCGGGTGATCCGGATCGTTGCAAAGGTGATTCATTACCGATGCGCAGGATACCCGATAATTTTACCACCGGGAAGCCTGCGTCGCAGTTCCACCAGCTCGAAATGGCTCACCGAGCCTTTGTAAACAGCGCCCTGGAGTACCGCGCTGCCTTCTTCTTTCCACAGGCTGGTGACCTCGTCGATGTACCACAGCGGGATTTCCGAAGGGGCATTTGAGAGCCGGTCGGCGGGCACGGGTACGGTAATTTGTGCGGGTTTGCTGATTTGCAGTTTTTGTCCGGCAGGGGTTTCGAGCAAAGCATGGATCATGCCGTAGCTGAGCAACACCTGTGCTTCGCCGGTAGCGCTGCGGCCTTGCCAGGAAGCGGGCACCATACTTTCGGTTTGCGGCTGGCTGGGGTCAAGGTACGTGGCGTACACCATTACACTACCGTTGTACGCCTGACCGGCAGCATCGACGAAGCCATTGGCCTCGAACTGGATGGAGCCGCCGCCGGGCAAATTGGCTGCTCCACCGGTGCTGGCATCCACCTGGGCGGTCAGCGTTTTGGCGCGCAGGGTAACTTTCACGCGGCCCTTATCGCCGGCTTTTGTGGAAAAACTGGCTAAAGAAGGCAGGTAACCGGCCTTTTCCACTTTTACAAAAGGCTGTACCTGGTTGGCAAAACCATCGAGGCTGAAATAGCCGTTTTCGTCGGTTTGGATTTGTTTGTTGCCGAGGTAGACGGTAGCGGCTTCAATGGGCGTTCCGCTTTCATCGGTCACCAAACCAAACACCCCGGTGGCAATTACAATGGTCGGGTCGGGTGGGATGACAACTTCGGAGTCGCTGATTTTGTCCTTCCGGCAACCCGTTGCAAAGGCGGCGGCGAAGGCTAAGAGGAGTACAAATATTTTTTGAAAATTGCATGATGTTTGAGTTGCGTTGATGATAAAAAGAAAGCAGGATGCGCGCATTCAAACACACTATGCACAGGGTGGGGAAACGCTGCGTAGCAACGCGAATTATTTTTAAATAACGTGCGCTTTGGATAAAAAGGGCAGCCCGGATTTTTAGAGTTTCAAAATTCGGGATAATTCATTTTGAGATCAAACGCAATCCTGTTTTTTAAAAGTTGAATCGCCAGGTTAGTTCCGGAAGACCTGTCCAAAACTCACACTAAATAAATTCCGTCCGGTTCCAATCGGATCAGGCGTTGTTTGTAGAGTGTGCCGAGGGCTTTTTTAAACGTTTTTTTGCTCATTTGGAAAAAGCCGATAATATCGTCCGGGTCGCTTTTGTCGGTGAAACGGAGGAAGCCCTGGTTGGCTTTGAGTTTGGCGAGTATTTTTTCGCCGTTGGGTTCAATTTTGGCGTAGCCGGGTTTTTGGAGCGACACATCAATTTTTCCATCCTCGCGCACGAGTTTGACGTAGCCTTTGCAGCGGTCGCCCCGGCGTATTTTTTCAAAAATTTCGTTTTCGTACACCAAGCCCCGGTAGCGGTTGTTGATGATGACGTTGTGGCCCAGTTCCGTCTGGTTGTCTATGAGCAGGTCCACTTCTTCCCCCTCCTTGAGGCGGATGAATTTTTCCTGAAAAAACCGCTGATAGCGGCCGGAGGCAGCGAGGCGGTCCGTTTGGTCGTCGAGGTACAGGTACACGATGTACCAGTTGCCGGGAATCATTTTGCCGGGCTGCTCCCGGAAGGGCACGAACAGGTCCTTGTCCAATCCCCATTCGAGAAAAGCGCCATGGTCATTTACATCGCGCACTTTCAGGCAGGCAAATTCATTTAATTTGATCAGCGGCGTGTCCGTTGTGGCAATGAGGCTGTCGTTGGAATCTTTGAAAACAAAAACTTGCAACGTATCGCCCGGATTCCAGGTTCTTGGCACAAACTGCCTGGGCAACAGCGCCTCTTCGCTGCCTTCCTCGTCGGTGAGGGTCAATCCGTTATAGGTTTGCCGTACGATTTTCAGGCTGTTGATTTCGCCAAGTTGGATCATGGAGGGTTAACTTTTTAAAGTCAAGATGTAAAATGTAAAATCTGACACAGATTGACATGACGGCAAAGGTAGCGAAATATGGAGTGGGGATGTACCGCTGGCTGCCGGATAGGGGTGTGTATGGCTTGAAGCCATTTCAAGTTCGGTATTTTTGCAGGAGCGGAAGGCCTCGAACCCTCAACCTCCGGTTTTGGAGACCGGCGCTCTACCAATTGAGCTACACTCCCATTTGTATTTGTTGGAATCGATTTCAATTACCCTATTTTCAACCATCGGCTCCGGGTTAAAGTTTCCCGGTGCGTCCATTTTTTAAAATTACCGTGCATTTTGGAAAATTTTACCCGTAGGGCTGGTCTTGCAGGAGCCATCACGATTGGATAGGGGCAAAATATGATTTTATGCGCAGGCTCTTAATACTACTTTGCCAGGCCCCTGCTCACCATCAAAATACTCGGTATTGGGCATTCCCTGTCGGATATCGGAAATTAATTGGGTGTTTGTTTCGTGGCCGACAAACGGGCAAAGTAGTTAGCGTATTTCCCGCAGATTTTCGCAGAAAAGGCCGCAGATTTTCGCAGAATTACCACGAAAGCGGATCATCAGTTTTTTAATGATAAAATTCAGAATGGCCCATGTAAAAGGTTGGAGAGACGTGTTTGTTTCGGGAGGCGCTAACCAACGCTCACGTACATATGATCTCCAACATGCGCTTTAATTCCCGGCGCCCGGCGGTGGCTGGGCGGGACTGACTCCGGTCCGCCGTTCAAACTCCTGGAAATCGGCATTGCTGCCGCGTTCATCCCCCAATTGTAGTCGCACATTACCTCTGGCGCGGTAGGCGCGGTCGAAGTCGGGATTTACCTCCAGGGCATGATCCAGGTCTTTCAAAGCGTCCGGCAAGCGGTTGAGGTTAACAAGTGTCAGCGCGCGGTTGTACAGGATTTCGGCATCGTCGGGCACTACTTCCAGGTACTTGCTCAGGTCGTCGAGGGAGCGTTCGTATTGTTTGGAAATACCCAGCAGGCCACAGCGGTATTTGTACACCTCGTGTAATTTCGGGTTGATTTCCAATGCTTTATCAAAATCGGTCATGGCGGCTTTCAGGTCACTGCGTTCATTGGCATAAGCAATAGCCCGCGCCTGGTACAATTTTCCTTGCTGGTGAAAACCGTTTTCGATGGCATGGTCAATGATAGAAATGGTGTCTTTCCACAACCTGATCTGTAGCAGGCTGAATCCCAACATTGCAATGAGCCAGATGATACCCAGCGCTTGCAGGCTGCCTGCCATGGCGGGAAATGCCCGCCGGGCGTGTTCCCAGGGGGACACCAATACAAAGAAAAACCAACAACAGCCAGGTAGTTGTAGTGGTCGGCGCATAATTCGAAAGTGCCGACGGCGTAAAAAGGCAGGGTGAAAAAAATATTGGCGGTGTAGAACAAAAGTCCCTGCCAGAGATAGGGCGCCTGCTGCCGATACCGCCAGGCTGCCCAAACGAGTCCGCCAAGAATCAGCGGCGCGAGGTAGTATATAATGGGCAACGCGCCGTTTACTTTGTTAAACGAATAGTAAATACTCAGATGGAGCGGCAACAGCAGTTTGGACCAGTACAAAAGTGGCGTGTAGCACACCACCAGCGCCCGTTCCAATACACTAAAATCGTTCGTGGTAGCGCCCACATCCACACCTGCTGCGGCCCGGGTATAAAAAGTTAACAGGCCAAAACCCAGGGCCAGGAGAAAAAAGGGTGCGTATCCCAACCATTGCTTCCGGCGTTCCAGTGTTGGTTTTTTCCAGTAAAAATCGAGCACCAGCAAAAGCAGCGGGAGCATAACAGCCGTGCTTTTGGCCAAACAGGCGGCAACAAAAAGGCCGAGCGCCGACAGGTAATGCTTTTGTGAGCCTGCTTCGGTTGCTGTGTGTTGCAGGTAAAATGTTGTCGACAGCAGGCAAAACAAGGTAAAAAACGGCGTGCTGAACCCCGCAATCCAGGCCACCGACTCCACTTGAATCGGGTGAATGGCGAATAAAAGCGTCACGGCAAAGGCAATCGTTCGGCTCAAATCCAGGCGCTGCAACAAGCGGTAAAGCAGCCAAACATTAGCTACATGTACCAACAGGCTCAGCAAGTGGTAAAAAAACGGATGGTCGCCTCCGAGGTGGTAGGCAATTGCATAAGCCAGCCAGGTCAGCGGAGCGTACATGCCCAGGTTGAAAATGGTCAGGTCAAAGTTTTTGACAGCCAGGTTGTCCACTGTTGCCGAGTGGTCGTCGATCCCGAGCAGCCCATTTGACAAACCGGTGCTGAACAGCAGGAAAGCTGCTGCCATCAGTACCCAGGGCCGCCAATCTGATGCTTCAGATGCGCCTGATTTGGGCGTCCGTTTGGGTTGCTGTTGTTGTTTGGTTGCGTACTTTTTCCTGGCCATTTGTTTTGCATTTTGATCAATCGGGCGAAATATACGGCCTTCGGCATTACAGCATCAGACCTTCTATTATTTTACGTTTTTTTCAACATAAAAAATTGCCATTACCTTTGCCGGCCGTTCCGCGATAAGCAGCCAATCCTGCCAGGGCGGAATCTTTATGCTCAATGTTCTTGATACCCAACAAATTGATACATTCCATCTCACAATCACAAAATCACGCAATGTTTATCATGTTGAAACCCGCACTTTTATTTACACTTTTATTTACACTTTCCAGCCTGGGCGTACAGGCACAATACGGCGGCCCGCGTTTGTTTCTTGATGTTCCGTCTTTTTATTTTCATACGCCGGATGTGGAAAATACCGGGCACCGCTTGGGCGCAGGTATGGATGTGGCGATGAATGTCGGCACGCACTGGAGTGTGGCCCGGCTTGGGCTTGGCACAACGTTTACTTTTGATCCGCAAGCCGAAGACTTTGGCAATACAACCCTTTGGGGGCCTTATGCCGCCCTGGAAGCTGGCGCAGGCATGTACCGGACCAACGGTAACGAGTGTGTCAAAAGCCACCAAAGTGCTTTCACCGTTTTGGGTAAAGTTGGTATGCGTTATGATTTTAACTCTGACGCCGTTCGTTTCGATACAGCTAAAACGCCGGAGCAATTCGACTTTACACTCGGTGTCGAACTGGGGTATTTTTATATCCGCGACGTTTTTCGCAATATGGAATTTGTGGTCTCCGGCAACTACCACACCCAGGCAAAAGTTATTTCTGGAAATATCGGGTTTAAGTTTTTCCTGAACCTGCGCGCAAACGGGTAGGTTTTAAAGTCAAAATGTAAAATGTAAAATTTAAAAGCCAAAAGGGAGTTGGAGCCGGCCGTAGGCCTGAACGATGTCCCTTTTGACTTTTAAATTTTACATTTTGATTTTTACATTTTTCAGCCGCCCGTTTTCCGTTCCAGCACCCAAAACCCGATCCAACTCAGCACGGCTAAGCAGCAGATAAAAAACCAGTTGGTGGTATAGCCCCAGTGGGCGATGATTTGTGTGCCCAACAGGGGCGCGATAATATTGGCCAAGGAATAGGAAATGGTATAGGCGCCCATGTAGCTGCCTGCACTGCCTTTCGTGGCGTAGTCGAACACAAAATTTGTACTGAACGGCATCACGAACATTTCCCCGATCGACAGCGCAATGACAAACAACAGCGCCGTGATCATACCGCCTGGAGGAAGCAGAAAAGCCAGGAAGGACAAAGTGTATAAAACCAGGCCCATACGGACAAACTGTAAGCGGGATCGCCGGCCTTCCACCCGATAAATCAGGGGCATTTCAACTAAAAAAATGATCAGGCCGTTCACCGCAGCGACCAAGCCGATGGTATGCTCGTCCCAATGGTAGGTTTCTTTGAAAAAAATCGGCACGGTCCAAATAAACTGCATGAAAATAATTGCATTCAAAATGGAGAGCAAGGGAAAGAGCAAAAATGTGCGGTCGCGATACGGCGAAATTTTGGGTGCTGCGATGACAGGAATGGAGTCAATTGCTGGTTCCGCGCTCGCCGGCGCCGGTTTGGGCGCGATGAATATCCAAAGCAACACGGCCGCCAGGATACAGGTAATCCCGTCGGCTACAAATAACCAGTGCCAGCCCAAAGCCACGAGCAAACCGCCTAAGGCGGGCGCAATCGTCCAGCCTAAATTGATCGACATACGGTAGAGGGAAATGGAGCGGGTGCGTTTTTCCGGGCTGCTGTACCGGGCAATCGCCACGGCGTTGGCCGGCCGGAAAATATCTGAAATGGCACTGAGCAAAAAAATAATGCCGCACATGACCCAAAAATCCTGAATGAACTGCAAAAAAATCAGCACAACGCCGTTTAAAATCAGGCTCCACAACATGATCGGGTAGTAACTGAACCGGTCGGTCAATTTACCGCCTAAAAACCCGCCGAGTAATGCGCCGGCGCCGAAACAACCCAACACGTACCCGGCTTCGCGGATGCCGTAACCTAAGTGTTGGGTCAGGTAAATGGAAAGAAAAACAACCACCATGGAACCACAGCGATTGACTAAACTGACCATTGATAAAAACCAAATTCGAATCGGAATTCCCGTGTAGGAAACTTTCCAGTGGTTGTACAATCGAAATAACATAGGTATCGAAAATTGGGAAGGTTGAAAAAATTGGCGCCACGGCAAAGCATTCATTCCGAACAAAAAACTGAATTCACTTGAAAATGGTTTCCGGGAAAAGAGAAAATTTGGTGGCTCGGGTTGGTGTGCGTTTGCGGGAGGATGCTCAAATGTCTGCCGGAATGAATCCTGCCATAGATTGTTCTTTTTTTTGCCAAGCCACCGGGAACCCAATCTCGTGTCTTTGGGGTGAAAAATTTGACATGCTCTTCCCTGTCGCCTGTTCCCGAAAAAAAAACGCCGGCTGCTTCTGAGAGCAGTCGGCGCCGTTCATACAATAGAATGGATTAGCTTCGATTGGTTGATTGCCGGGGAAGCATCCCCCGCTTTCAGACGCTAAAGTCGAAACTTTACGGATAAGAACAAATTTTTTTCATCAAAGCGGAAAAAAGCGACACAAGTGTACGCGAGGATATTCCGCCTTGATTTTTTAACCTGCGTTTTGGATTACAAAGCCCGAAGGCTGGTCTTTCAGCAGCCATTGCGATCCTATTTGGGCCAAACTGCATAGCGGAGGCATTTTAAATGTCGCCACTACGCGGCTCAAGATTTGATTGTCAGGTTAATTCGGGAAGGCCTATACCAAACTCACGTTTTATAATTATTTTTAAACTTGCAATTGATAGCGCAAATCACAATAACCATCAGACCCAGCCACATGACGACCATCAGCACCCAACATTTATTCCTTGTGCCGGCAACATTTCCCATGCTGGATGCCATAGTTACCGAAGACTGGGCCAGCTTGTCACGCCTGTTGGGCGGGGTGGATACCGCAGAAAAATGGATGCACTTTCCGGATGCCATGGCCTGGATGCGGGATTATTTGCTGGAGCATCCGGATGAATTGGGTTGGTGGAGTTTTTTGACCATCCACCGCGAAGATGTTCGCCTGATCGGCACCTGTGGTTTTAAAGGCGTTCCTGCGCCCGACGGCACAGTGGAAATCGGATACGAGATTGCGCCCGGCTACCAGGGGCAAGGCTTTGCTACAGAGGTGGCAAGTTTGCTGGTTGAATTTGCTTTTAAACAAGCCGCTGTGCGCGCAGTTTTGGCCCACACCTTAGCCGAAGAAAACGCCTCCGTAGCGGTGTTGCGCAAATTAGGCTTCCAATTCATCCAGGAAATCCACGATTTGGAAGACGGGCAAATTTGGCAGTGGCGTTTGGAAAAACCCGCACAGACTTTGTCGGTCCAAAGCAATTCCAAATAACTAAAATTACATTCCCTGGCACGCACCCTATCTTTGCCGCAAGTTTTTAGGACCAAAAACAATCGCTTGTCGTTTTTCTAACCAACGAATCATGAGAAAATATATCACCCTTGCCGTACTGGCCCAAGCCGTTTTTTTTACCAGTTTATCTGCTCAGGAAGTTACAAACTGGAAACAATTTCTCCAGCGTGAAGACGCCAATTTTTTTGAAATCTGTTCCGACGTCGAGCGTTTTTTTGAAAAAAATAAAAACACCCCGCCGGGAGCCGAATCCGAAAACCCGGATGATGAAGGCGCCGCTTCCAATCAATATGGCCGGTGGAAATGGTTTTGGGAGTCGCGGGTAAATCCTGACGGAAGTTTTCCCGATATCCGTTCAATCGCCGGGCTTCGCAGCAGCTCCGCAAACACGGGTGGCGCACAATCGCGCGGTACGAACCAGGATTGTGGCTGGGAGTTGATTTCCCAAAGCGTTTGTTCCGGTGGATACAGCGGCATGGGACGCACGACTTCCATCGCATTTCACCCCACAAACCCGGATATTTATTATGTCGGCGGACAAAGTGGCGGCGTCTGGAAAACCACTGATGGCGGCATCAGTTACACTCCGGTGAGTGATGGGCTGCCTTACAATAGCGTTTCCAATATCCTGGTTGACTACAAAACACCGGATATTCTTTACCTCTCCAACGGCGACTACGCGGGCGGTATTTATAATTCGGGCATTTATAAATCCTACGATGCAGGCCTGAGTTGGGAACCAACCGGACTCAGTTGGTTGCTGTCGCAAAATGTGTCGGTGTCGAATGCGGTGATGAATCCGGAGGACCCGGATATTCTGTTGGTGGCGGCCAGCAATGGCCTTTGGCGTACAGCCGACGGTGGCGATACCTGGGCTCAAGTGCGCAGCGGCAACCACACGGACGTGGAATTCCGGCCTGGAGATGGCGCCACGGTATACGCGGCTTTTTACGGTTCGGCCAATACCAGCGATATTTACAAATCGTCAGACGGTGGCCTGAGTTGGAATAAAACCAGCAGTTTCGGTATTTTGGGTAATCGAATTCAAATGACGGTAAGCCCGGCCGACCCGCAGGCGCTTGCGGTGGTTTGTGTTGCAAGCAATGGCGATCAAAAGTTTTTTTACTCGGCAAATAGCGGCGGCGCATTTGACAACCGTGCCGATTGCCCGGAAAGCGACGTACTCATCATGTCGCCCACCAACCCCAACCTCATCTACTGCGGCGGTGTGAATGTACACCGCTCCACCAACCAAGGCGCTTCCTGGCAAAAAGTCAGCCACTGGCATGGCGGCACTGCCGATCCGGTGGTACATGCCGACCAGCGAAATGTTGCCTGGCAACCCGGCTCCAACCGTATATTTTTCTGCAATGATGGCGGTATCTGGCGTTACGATGAGCCGGCAGAAGATTGGGTAGAATTATCTAACGGCCTCATTATCACCCAGTTTTATCATATTGCCGTATCACAAACGGAAGAAATGTTTATGATCGGCGGCACGCAGGACAATGGCGGCCGGAAACGTGTCGCAGCCGGCGAATGGGAAGCCACCAATGGCGGCGATGCCATGGAAGTCGCTATTGATTACACCAATGCCGACATTATGTACACGACCTACATCTACGGCCGGTTATACCGCTCTTTAGACCGTTGGACGAACGATACCGGCTACCGAATCAGCGATAACCTGCCCGGGCAAACCCCCGAGCACGACCTTGAAGGTTCCTGGGTAGCGCCCTATCGGCTCGACCCGCAGAACCCCAATGCCATTGTGCTGGGCTATGCCGATGTGTACCGCAGCACCAACCGTGGAGATTCCTGGACCAAAATCAGCACCAACCTCACCGGCAATCCCAATTCTAAACTTGACGCCCTGGCGATAGCCCCCTCCGACCCAAATACCATTTATACTTCCAACAACAACACCCTGTACAAAACCACCAACCTTGGCATGAACTGGAGCAGCCATGCTACCGTCACCTCCGCCAAAATAAGCTGCATTGCTGTACACCCGGAAAACCCGGAATTATTATTCATTACGAAGGGCACCTTCAGCAATGGCAACAAAGTGTTCCGCTCTGAAAATGGGGGGAGCAGTTGGACCAATATTTCCGGCTCCCTGCCCAATGTACCGACCAATACAATTTTCATCGATGTAGCCACCGACGGTAGTTATACTTTGTTTGCAGGCAATGATATTGGCGTTTGGTACCGGAAAAGATGGATGAGTGACTGGGTGAGCATGAATCAAAATTTGCCAATTACAGTAATCAGCGACCTGGAATTGCAGCGCGCTTCGCGCAAACTCCGTGCAGGGACTTACGGCCGTGGCATCTGGGAATATGACCTGGGACATTTGCCTGCTAAAAATTTTGCGATCTGTACCGATGTGAACCGCGCAGCTATTTGTACCCCGGCCAGCTACACGGCCACTATTTCGGCAAATGCCTGGCAAGACCTGGGCGGAGCTGTTTCCCTCTCTTTTTCCGGACTTCCGCCCGGCGCAACAGCCAGCCTGAGTGCTCTTGAATTGCCCGATGGCGGTACTGCAACAATTACCTTTGACTTGCCCGCCGGCTTGGCCGAAGGCGAATTTCCGGTGACAATTTACGCTATCGCAAATGGCGATACGGCCATGGCAACAATCCGCCTGACCCTGACATCCAATGATTTTTCAGGTATGAACCTCCATTTTCCCGCCAATGGCAGTTCGGGTGTCAGCCGTTGGCCATTGCTCCGCTGGAACGGCGTGCCCGATGCCGACTTGTATGACCTTGAGTTGGGCGCCAGCCCTGCTTTCGAACCGGCTTCTGTTTTCAAAGCCTATAGCAACCTCAGTGCGGATTCTTTGAAATGGACCCTGGCGCTGGAGGAAGGTAAACTCTATTACTGGAGGGTTCGGCCTGCCAACGAATGTGGTTCGGGCCCCTGGACGCCGGCTTTTGTGTTTTCTACTACGGCAAAAACCTGTCAGGCCCTCGAAAGCCAGGACCTGCCGATAAATATCACACCCAATCAGGTGGTTACCGTGGAGTCAAAAATTACGGTGCTGAACAGTGGCCCGATCAGCGAGATAAAAATTAAAAACTTTGAGGGCAACCACGCTTTTTTTAAAGACCTGGAAGCTTACCTCGTTGCTCCATCCGGTTCGCAAGTATTGCTTTTTAAAGAAAAATGTGGTGGTTACAACGGGATTTTCAAACTTGGATTTGAAGACGAAGCGCCTAACCCGTTTGGATGCCCGCCTCCCAAAGACGGCAATTCTTACCGTCCGGAAGGGCTGTTGAGCGACTTGAAAGGCCAGGAATCTGCGGGGAACTGGATACTCAGGGTAAAGGACAATACCATTAGTTCAGGCGGCCAAATCAAAGGTTTTGCTATTGAGTTTTGTTCCGATTTGCAGTTGAACCCGCCGGTAATTGTCCACAACCAAACCTTACAACTTGCACCCGGCAATAATGCTGTGATTACCACCAACCTGTTGTTGGCGGAAGATGCCAATACCGCTGCCGCTCAATTAGTGTTTACCCTGATGACGGTTCCGGAAAAAGGTGAACTTCAACGCGCCTGGACTGGAGCCATGAAAATTGGCGATAAATTTACCCAGGCAGATATTGACCAGGGAGACATCCGGTATTTCGACTATGGTACCGGTAGTGCCAGCGACCAATTCAATTTTAATGTATCGGATGGTGAAGGCGGGTTGGCCGCCGACGTTTTTCATATTCAACCCTTCCCGCTTGGCGCCAATGAACCAACAGCCGCTTTCGATTTTTTCCTTGCTCCAAACCCAGCAACGGAAACTGTACGGCTGACGACTTCGGAAGTGCTGTCGGACAAAGTTCTGGTTCGGCTTCACAACCTGGCAGGGCAGGCGCTCAAATCCTGGAATTGGGATTCCGGCGAAGCCAGTATTCAATTGGACCTTTCTGGTTTAGCCGTCGGGATGTACCTGGTTTCTGTTCAAAGTGGGCAGGCAGTCGGTGTTCGGAAAATTGCAATACGATGAGGAAAAGTCAAAATGTAAAAGGTACTTGGAGCCGGCCTTTGGCCTGATCAATCTACCTTTTGACTTTTAGGAACGGGTAAATAATAACTTGTAAATTTCAGGTAGATTGGTTTTTGCCCAGACAACCATCTTTTGTGCGAATAGCAGCGCCTTTAATCAAAAGATGGGCGGTATGGGCGGAAAGAAATCACATCAAATTGATAAGTTATTGTTTACCCGTTCCTTAGATTTCAGATTTTACCTTTTGACTTTTATACGTCCCATTCCACCACCACTCCGGCGTAAACTAAACCGCCGCCAAAGCCGATCATCAGCAGCCGGTCGCCTTTTTTTACTTTGCCCTCGCGCAAGCCGCGTTGCAATGCGAGTGGAATAGAGGCGGAGGAAGTGTTGGCGTACAAGGTTATACTTTCGAGGGTTTTTTCCAGCGGGAAGCCTGTTTGGGCGCAGAGTGCCTCAATGATCCTCAGGTTGGCGCTGTGGGGGATAAACCAGTCGATATCGCTCATTTTCAGATTGCTGCGTTCGGCAAGGATTGGCATTTGTTCGGCAACGGTATTGATGGCCCATTTGAATACTGCCCGGCCATTTTGGTGAATTTTATTATCGACGATTACATCCACGCCGTTGATTTGTTTGTGTGTGTTTGTGAGGTACAGTTCTTTGCCGCAATCGCCCTGGCTACCCGTCACAACGCCGAGAATATTGCCTTTTGGCGCCGCTTCTACCAGCACCACGCCGGCGCCGTCGCCGAAGAGAATACAGGAAGTGCGATCGGTGAAATCGGTAAACTTGGAAAGTGTTTCGGCGCCAAAAACCAGTATTTTTCGATGTGTGCCGCCGGCAATAAGCCCTTTGGCTAAAACAATACCGTATGCAAATCCGGCACATGCAGCCGAAATGTCGAGGGCGCCGGCGTGCTTGATTCCGAAATAATCCTGAATTTGGGTGGCCATACTCGGCATCGTTTGGTCGGGTGTAACGGTTCCGACCAGGATAAAATCGACATCATCAAGCACCACATTATAGGTTTCCACAAGGTTTTTTGCGGCGGCAATACAGAGGTGGCTGGTATATTCATCCTCTGCGGCAAAACGCCGTGTATGAATACCTGTTCGACTAACGATCCATTCGTCGTTGGTTTCTATCATGGATTCAAAATAGTGATTGTCTACGATCCGTTCAGGAACGTAGGTGCCGAGTGCTGTGATTTTTGCCTCCATGAGCGTATGATATTAAGTTAGTCGTGATGATGATCGTGCAAATGAACAGGATTAAATTTTATAAAAAGAGAATCTGGTTTGGAAAATTCCCTTCCTACAAGTATCTTTGCGTTCGCTTTTGAAAGAGGGTGTAGTCGTTTTTCTTTTTCAAATTGATTCTGAATAAGTTATAAAAAAAATTAGTAAAAACAAGGTATGCCAACCATTAATCAACTGGTACGCAAGAGTCGCGAAAAGGTAGTGGCAACAAGTAAAAGCCGTGCATTGAACTCCTGCCCGCAACGCCGCGGCGTTTGTACGCGTGTTTACACGACTACACACAAGAAGCCAAACTCTGCCCTGCGGAAAGTAGCAAAAGTTCGGATGACCAACGGCATCGAGGTGATTGGTTACATTCCTGGCGAAGGCCACAACCTGCAAGAGCACTCTATCGTGCTGGTACGCGGCGGTAAGGTAAAGGATTTACCGGGTGTACGCTATACTATCGTTCGCGGGGCACTCGATACTTCCGGTGTAAACAACCGCAAGCAGAGCCGTAGCCGCTACGGAACGAAGCGTCCGAAATCTTAAATATCATGGGGTGCTGGAGTGCTGGAGCGCTGGAATGATTTTTTTAATCCAGGCTTGCTCTGTAACCCAGTCCTTCCATGCAATTACATACCTGAGTCGATATATCACTCAATCGCTCAATCACCAATTATTACATAAAAAATGCGTAAACACAAACCGAAACCTCGAGTATTGGCTCCAGATCCGCGGTATAGCGATACGATGGTTACTCGTTTCGTTAACCACATGATGTGGGAAGGCAAGAAGAGCGTTGCGTTCACCATCTTTTACGATGCCATGGATCTCGTAAAAGAGCGCACCAACGAGGACGAGTTACAAGTGTGGAAAAAAGCACTGAACAACGTCATGCCTCAAGTGGAAGTGCGTAGCCGCCGTATTGGGCGTTTTCCAAATCCCAGGAACTTCCGGCGAACCGGAAAATTTCCATCGGGATCAAATGGTTAATTAAATATTCCCGTGCCCGCGCTGGCAAAGGGATGGCCGAAAAATTAGCCGCTGAAGTAATTGCCGCCAGCAAAGGCGAAGGCAATGCTGCAAAAAAACGCGAGGACACGCACAAAATGGCCGAGTCCAACCGTGCGTTTGCCCACTACCGTTACCGGGGCAAAAGCAAAAAATAAGGCGGCTCCGCAACTTCCAGCCATACCGTTGAAAAAGCCCGGCGCTCATTTTTTCGTTGCCGCCTGTTTTTTCGACGGTTTTGCTGTTTTAGGAGTTAAAGTTTTGCGCTACGTTATTTTGTTTTTCCAAACATGTAAAAAGCAAAATGCCATTTCGCCAAATTTTAGTTTTTTCAAGATAGAATTCTTTTTTACAAAGAAAATATTGTTGAACATCCAAACCCCAGCCCCCCTCCAAACCTGAATAACACTCAATTACACAATCACTCAATCACTCAATATCTTATTGCAATGGCAAAGGACCTCCGGTTCACCCGAAACATTGGTATTGCCGCCCACATCGACGCCGGCAAAACAACAACTACCGAGCGTGTGCTTTACTACACCGGTGTAACACACAAAATTGGTGAAGTACACGAAGGCGCTGCTACCATGGACTGGATGGAGCAAGAGCAGGAGCGTGGTATCACCATTACTTCCGCTGCAACCAAGTGTATCTGGAAAATCGGTGAACAGCAGTACGACTTCAACATCATCGATACACCCGGGCACGTTGACTTTACCGTAGAAGTAAACCGCTCCTTGCGGGTACTTGACGGCTTGGTCTTCCTTTTTCCGCCGTAGACGGTGTAGAACCTCAATCAGAAACCAACTGGCGTCTGGCTGACAACTACAAAGTGCCACGTATCGGATTTGTAACAAATGGACCGTACAGGCTCCGATTTTTTCAACGTTGTCAAAGACATGCACGAAAAATTGGGCGCTAATGCCGTTCCGCTTCAGCGCCCATCGGCAACGAAGAAAACTTCAAAGAGCGTAGTGGACCTCGTTACCAACAAAGCAATCGTTTGGAACGAGGAAGACCAGGGCATGACCTACAAGGAAATCCCTATTCCCGCCGACTTGCAGGAGACCGTTCTGAATATCGCCAGAAACTCATCGAGGAGATCGCCACTTACGACGATAGCCTGTTGGAAAATTCTTCGACGATCCGAATTCCATCACAGTTCCTGAAATGCGCAAAGCCATCCGCGCCGCCGTTTGCGACATGAAAATGACGCCGGTGATGTGTGGTTCGGCTTATAAAAACAAAGGCGTACAAGCTTGCTTGGATGCTGTTTGCTATTTCCTGCCTTCTCCGGTAGACATTGAGGCCGTAAAAGGCACCAATCCAAAAACCGAAGAAGAAGTATTCCGCAAGCCTTCTGTAAGCGAACCTTTCTGCGCCCTGGCGTTCAAGATCGCTACCGATCCATTTGTTGGTCGTCTGTGCTTTATCCGCACCTACTCCGGCAAATTGGATGCAGGTTCTTATATCCTGAACACCCGTACAGGCGATAAAGAACGGATCAGCCGGATGTACCAGATGCACGCCAACAAACAGAATCCTGTGGACGGTGTGGAAGCTGGCGACATCGCTGCGGTTGTAGGTTTTAAAGATATCCGCACCGGCGACACGCTGTGCGACCTCAACCACCCGATCGTTCTGGAAAGTATGAACTTCCCGGAGCCGGTAATTGGTTTGGCGATCGAACCAAAAACGCAAAAAGACCTGGATAAACTGGGTATGTCCCTCAACAAACTCGCTGAGGAAGATCCCACTTTCCGGGTTCGTTATGATGAAGATACCAACCAAACGGTTATCTCCGGAATGGGTGAATTACACCTGGAAATCATTGTCGACCGTTTACGCCGCGAGTTCAAGGTTGAATGCAACCAGGGCGCGCCGCAGGTAAACTACAAAGAGGCTTTGACCAAAACGGTATCGCACCGCGAGCGCCTCAAGAAGCAAACGGGTGGTTCCGGTTTGTTTGCCGATATGGAATTTGAAATCGGCCCGGCTGATCAGGAGTTCTTGGATAGTGATGACTACAAAAACGGCAAGAAAAAATGCAGTTCGAGTGGGGTATCACTGGTGGCGCCATCGACAAAAACTACATGAAGCCGATCAACGACGGCTTTACACAAATGATGGCCAACGGCGTATTAGCCGGCTACAACATCGAATCTATGAAGGTGCGGGTGTTTGACGGTTCTATGCACAACGTCGACTCCAAACCAATCGCTTTCGAACTGTGTGCAAAAGACGGTTTCCGTGTGGCTGCTCCGCGTTGCGGCCCACAAATCATGGAGCCGATCATGAAACTCGAAGTGATTACACCGGAAGAGTATGTAGGTCCGGTTATTGGCGATCTCAACCGTCGTCGCGGCATGCAAAAAGGCCAGGAAGGCCGCCCAGGTAGCGCAGTCGCGATCCAGGCCGATGTGCCCCTGGCTGAAATGTTTGGTTATGTAACTGCTGCGGACCCTGACTTCCGGCCGTGCATCCTCCACGATGGAATTTGCGCACTATGCCGCGTCCGGAAGCTGTTGCAAAGGCTGTGATCGAGAAAGCACGCGGAACGGTAAAGGCTTAATTTGTTTGCACTGAAAGTTTGCCGGTTCCTCCGGCAACTTTAGTTAAAATCCCGCTTCCCCGAATTTTTCGGGAGCGGGAATTTTTTTTAAATTAACGAGATGTTCAGAAAAGTGTGCCGCACCTACTTTTTGAATTGATTATCAATTAGTTATTCAAGGGGTGGCACACTTTTCTGAACATGCTCAAAAAAACCGTCCTGCAGCTTTTAGCCACAGGACGGTTTAATATTTTACCCCGGTTTTTATAAACTACCGGTTATACGAAGGGCAACGAATTTCCCCAAAATAGTACTGCAGACTGACGCCAAGGAACATGTACAAGTCATTGTTTTTACCATTGCCGCGCTGACGGCCAGGCTCTCCGAGTTTGGGTTCTACAGAGCGGTCAGCCAAAGCAGCTGCCACATCGCCGCGCAGCGAACGGATGTCCCGCCAATCGGCATACACACCGCTGACGTCATCCAGATAATCGGTGAACACTTTGCGGGCGCTGAGTTCAACACCCAGGCTCCATCGATATGAGAAATCAACTTTGAAGCCTAAACCATAAGCCAGCGCGCCCTGTGTGGTGCTGTATTCTTCGCCGGTAAACTGGCCTTCAGTACCTTGTTCGGCAAGGTTATACCAGGTATCATCGAGTTTGGCTTCCGGCTTAAAAAAGAAAATTGCCGGGCCGGCAAATACGTATGGCGTATAAAAATATTCGCGATGGCCGTGCATGTAAGGCATGAAATTAAATTCCAGCAACATGGCGGCATCGAATATCTGGCTGCGAAACGAGAGGTTGCGCCGCTGTTCATAAATATTCTTTGAATCAGCATCGGTGGCGCTGATCTTGCCATAGCCAGCACCCAGCCGGAAGGCCAGGCGATCATTAAAGTTATACCGTGTCAGGATACCGGCCGCCAAATGGGTGCGGTTGACCCTGAAATTGGTGTTCAGATCGCCAAAATAATTGGAAGCGCCAAGCCAGCCACCTACTTCCCAGCCTTTCATTTGAGCAAATGCGGCACTGGAGGATAACATTAAAAACAGGCTAAACAGCGCACAAAGTCGAATACGGTTCATGTGTTGGAACATTGGCCTTTGCCGTCAACTCCATTTGGTAGCTTCGGGCTAAGGACTTGTTTTTGTGAAAAAAGGCGCGCAAAGGTAGGCAGGATTAGCCATACTGCACAGGCGGGAAGGATTTTGGTGAAAACGCAGCCTTGTAAGTTTATGTTTTGAATAGGGCGTTTTTAATCTGCATCTGTTGTTTCGCGACATTCAATTGACGAATTGGCTTTGTCATTGCCGGTCCTTTTGTTTTGACAGGAAAAAAAGGTTTCGGCGGATAAAATGATGATTTTAGCGCCCTTTAATTATTGCCGGCCGCTGCGACATTTCGTGGTAGCAAAACACATCCTCAGCATAGTAGTGGCATACCATACTTCGGCGGGTAGCCCCCGGGCGTTCAATTTTCAACCCGCCATGCAAGAGGTTGGCATGCCAAAACAACACATCGCCACGTTTGGCAAGCAACAGTTTTTTTCAAATCCCTGCTCCCGGATCAGGTTTTCAATTTTGTCTTCATACCGCCGATTGCTGTTGTTTCCAATAGTAAAGCGCGTATTCCCTGAATCGTAATCGCCGCTCATGATGTAAGGCAAACGGTGGGTGCCTGGGTAGTAAAACAGTGGACCACAATCGGCAGTACAGTCTTCCAGCGCTGTCCAGGTCGCAACCAGGTAGCCAGGTGGTTCTGTGGTCATGTGGATCGAATCGGAATGGGCGCGTTGTTCGCTGCCTTGCACGAAATTGAGTGCCTGGAAAGGAATAACCGGTTTTCCCATCAGAAAACTGAGCAAGCGGGTAATATCCGGGTTTCGAAAAAAACGCTGGTCCGCTAACGGGCTTTGTTCCTGTAAGTTGAAAATTTTACGGCCGGTATAGTTGAACCCTGTTTTCCGGAACCGAGCAGATGGTCTACTTCAGCGTTGAGGGCCTTGGTGTCGGCCTCCGGGAAAAAGCCTTCCAGAATCAAATAACCTTCCCGGATAAATTGCCGCACTTTTTCCTGCATTTTAGCGCCCATCGCTTTGAATTCCGGGTGTTGTTCCAGGTTTTCGGTAGCATCAGGGCGGTCAAGCCAGGGGATGTCTGGTTGGTGGTTTGGAAAATCCGCGCTGCTGATCGGGCTAAGGATGCTTTTTTGCAGGCCCAAACGGCGGTACAGATTTTTATTCCGGCGCAGGTATTTAATATTCAGGAGGTTATTGAAAACATAAACTGCTTTCAGGCTGCGCAGGAAACCGGTATATTTTTGGAAAAAACGCTGTAGCATAGCGAGTTGTAAAAGTCAAAATGTAAAAGTAAACAGGTAATTGGATACAACCGCTGTGTGGGTTCCAATTACCTGCTTGTTTGTTGTCTTTTACGGACCTGTTCAAATAACTGTGCCACACCTACTTTTCAGAATGGATTACCAAGCATTTATTTGAGGTGTGGTACAGTTATTTGAACGGACTTACTGGCCTGTTCGTTTCAGACCATATCTTTACCAACAACTGAAAACCATTGCCGTGGATGTTTACAATCTCAATTGCAGGGTCTTTTGCCAGGTACTTGCGCAATTTGGTGACAAAAACATCCATGGAGCGGGCCGTGAAATAATTATCGTCATGCCAAATCTTGGTCAGTGCTTCCGAACGCGGCGTAACATCGTTCAGATATTTGCAAAACATTTTCAGGAGCTCGGCCTCTTTCGGGCTGAGCTTCCACTGGGTTTCATCTTCCTCCGGACTGTCATTCAGGGTAAGGATGCGCAGCGGGTAGTTGAAGTGGTATTTTCCAATAATAAATTCGCGCTGGTCGTCGCGGGGGTCGGCTGCCTTGTTCACGCGTTTGAGCACCGCTTGAATACGGAGCAGCAATTCTTCTGAATTAAAAGGTTTGGAGATATAGTCATCAGCGCCAATCTTGAATCCCTGAAGCACATCCTCCTTCATGGTTTTAGCCGTCAAAAAAATAAGCGGTATCTCCTGGTCGCGCTCGCGAATTTCTTTTGCCAGGGTAAAGCCGTCTTTGCGCGGCATCATCACATCCAGGATACAAAGGTCAAATTGATCCTTTCGGAATGCTTCCAGACCAAGCATACCATCGGTCGCAAGGGTTACGACGTAATCGTGCATTTCAAGATAAGAGCGGAGTACATCACCAAAATTCTGATCATCCTCTACGAGCAGGATTTTGTAGTTCGAGTTCGCATTAGCCATAAAAAACCGGTTCTATAAATGTAGTTGTTTGTGTGAAATATCAGGTAATTGCAAGGATTAAAGCAGTTTGCAAATCGCCTTTTCAGGAAGTAATGCTGGTATAACGCATTTTCAACGGGCACAGTATTTTGAGCGTGTATGGTTCCCTAAATTTGTTAAAATTGTAAATTATCCGCCTTTTTTAACCCTGTTAAGCCGGCGTTAATAAAGGACCTTCAGTCGGTCACTTCCCTTACCTGTCGATTTTTTTTAAACAGACCGGACTGAGTGGCGCAACTTCGAACGCAGGGATTTGTCTTTGACTCCAATCGTTAAATTCGTGTTAATCTCCGCTCCAAGGCGCCGATAAATTTTTTAGTACGAATTATTTCGTAGTACCTTTCGCCAAGCAATTTTTCTTCTCAATGTATAAACCTGCGCTGCGCTTACAACCTGGGCAGGGGACGCTAAAACTACTTTTGCTATGAAAACAGTCAGTACCATGCTCGCGGCAACTTTTGTACTTCTGCCGTGGTGTTTATCATCCGTCTATTCCCAACAAACAGCGCCAGCCGGCGAAAAAAAGATTGTTATTACCAAACGCATTGTCGACACTGACGGTACGGAAACCACAGAAACAATCATTAAAAAAGGTCAGGCTGCCGAAAAATTCGACGTTGAACAGTACCTGCAGGAAAACCAGGGCGAAAATGTTGAACTCAATGTCCGTGTCTCTGATTCCAATGAAGCAGAAAAATCATTATCAAAAGCCGCAAACACCACGACATTGAGTGGGCGCAGGAGGTAGACGGGCACGTAACCCAGGCCCTGGCGATGGTAAGCTGCAATGATAACCGCGCTTTCCTGGGCGTTGAAGAAGATAGCGACGAAGATTCGGATGCCCCCGGAATCGTCGTCCAGATTGTCCGCGGTGCTGCTGCCGAAAAGGCGGGCCTGCGTACCAATGACCTGATCCAAAAATTGAACGGAACCGATGTCAATCAGTGGAGCGATTTAACAGCCGTGCTTAAGGAAGCCAAACCCGGCGACCAAATGACCATTGTGTACAGCCGTAACGGGAAAACAAATACCACCAACGCCCAACTCACCAAACGCAGTGAAGTGAAATGTGATCCGGAAGACTGTGTTCGCGGTTTTCTGGGCATTTCTCCCGGCGATGATGATGATGACGATGATACGCCGGGCGTAAAAGTTGACGTTGTGGATGGCTCCAGCGCTGAAAAAGCCGGTTTACAGGACGATGATGTCCTCTTGGCACTCAACGACGTGAAAATCAGCGATTGGGAAGACATCACTGATTTCATGAATGACACCAAACCAGGGGAAACGGTTCAACTGAGCTTCGAACGCAATGGACAAAACCAAACGGCCACGGCTACCCTCGACAAACAAAATCGGCCAAATGGGCAATGAGAATTGCCCCAATGATTTTGATTTCGACATCAAAGTCCGGCAAAAAGACGCCTGTTTAGGCGTATACACTTCCGCTTTTGGTGAAGGAGACGCAAAAGGCGCCCGCATTTCTGAATTTACAAAAGAATCAGCCGCTCAGGAAGCACAAATGAGCTCCGGCGACGTGATTACAGCGGTAAACCAGGTTCGGGTCAACTCGCATGACCAACTTTGGGATGAAATCGCCAAATACAAAGTCGGTGAACAAGTGGCCGTGGAGTTTCTTCGCGACAACCAGCCGCGCCAAATTCAGGCTACCCTGAAAGCCTGCCGCGACAATTCAAACCGGGTGATGATGTTTAAATCCGATGAAATCAGCGATGAACCCAACCGCGAATTCATGCTCTGGAATTTTGATGAAAAAGACCAGGATCAACTGCGCGAGAACCGTATCATCACCATTCACCGCGGAGCAGAAGGCGATGCCGCCAAAATCAATACCGCTCCACAAAACACGGACATACAAGACCGCAGCCTGCGTTTGGAAAATTTCCGGGCCTATCCAAATCCGGCGCAAGGACAGGTTACCGTTGAGTTTCACAGCGAGCCTTTGCCAACCATCGTTTCCTTGTTGGACATTTCCGGGCGCCAGTTGTTCCGGGAAGAACTGAATGCTTTCAACGGCGATTATTTCCAGCAATTTGACTTGTCGGAATACGCCAAAGGCACCGTTGTTTTATTTGTTCAGCAAAATGGGAAAGTGTTCACCGAGCAGATTATCGTGAATTGAACCGTTTCTGATCGCGAAATTTTTTACTACAAGAGCCAGCTCATACTTTGAGCTGGCTCTTGTCTGTTTTACCTGCGTCAACTCCTGTTTCACAAAATTTCTTTTGTACACTTAAGTACACTGTAAACTGTTCGTTGATTTTGGCTGAATCTTTTTGGCGCAATCCATCGTCTGTTTTCTCAGCAAGAGCGCTGCTATGCCTTCAAAAACAGACTTGGCTGCCACCAAAATCTTCTACCCAAAATCTCAACAAACTTAATTTACAGTGTATTAATACTACTTTGCCACGTTTATCGGGCCACGAAACAAACACCAAATTAATATCGAATATCGAACAAGGAATGTCGAATATCGAAGTATTTTGATGGTGAGCAGGGGCCATTTTCAAATTTAAGAGACGGTGGTCATCCTAACTTGGATTCAAATCACTTCGATATTGGAAATTTGGAGTTCGATATTCGACATTCAATTTAGCCTGGCAAAGTATTAGGTCCCGGTACTTATTTTTGCGCAGATTGTAAAACAAAAATCGCAACCATGAAAAATGCAAGTGGTATCTGTTCGTATGTTTCACCTGCCTTGCCTTTCACGCCTGTCAATCGGACATTGAAACAATAGAAGCCAAAAATGAATACGGCCAATTGGAGCGTTTCGAACGCAGGAAAACAGACTTTGCCAAGGCAGGCCTGTACCAACGTTTTCACCAAGACGGGCATCTGGTGGAAGAAGCGCATTTTGTCAACGACACCTTACACGGCGAGCGCAAATTCTTTTTTCCAAACGGAAAAGTAGAACGCATCGAACACCATCAGCACGGCGTCATGCACGGAAAATACGAGCAGTTTTATGAATCCGGGCAGCTGCAATTAGCGCAGGAGTTTGTCAACGGCGTTTTGGAAGGCATCAGCACCGCCTGGTTTCCGAATGGACAAAAAAAGAAACGGTTACTTTGCGCAACAACGAGGAGAACGGCCCTTTCAAAGAATGGTATGCAAACGGTCGGCAAAAAGCCGAAGGCAACTACCTCGAAGGCGATAATGAACACGGCACTTTAAAATTATACGATACCCTCGGGCAACTCGAACGCGTTTTAGAGTGCCAAAGAGGAGCATGTCAAACAACCTGGGTACGGGAGTAAGCAGATCGCTGCTTCATTATCAAGATGCTTTTAACCTGAAACAATTATGAATACAGCCATACCGCGTATTACTGCACTGCTGCTCCTTATTTTCCCGGGCCTGCCTGCTGAAGCCCAAATAACGGGTGGGCAGCATGTATTTCAATTCCTTACCCTGTCGCCTTCTGCCCGCATAACTGCGCTGGGCGGTATGCAAATTACCGTGCAAGACGACGATGTGGCCTTCGCGGCAACCAATCCCGCAGCCCTCAACCCCGCTATGGACGGTCGCCTGGCGTTCAACCACAACTTTTTCTTTCCGACATCCAGCATGGCTACGCCGCTTTGCGACGCACATGCCCAAGATCAATTTTACCGTTCACGGCGGCTTGCAGTACATGAATTACGGCGATATTCCGCAAACCGATGAATTTGGAAATATCATGGGCAAGGTGAAAGCATCCGAAACGGCTTTTACCCTCGGCGGCGCCCGGCAACTCACGCCACGCCTTTCCCTTGGCCTAAACCTGCGTTTTGGCGTTTCTACCCTCGATGTTTACCAATCAACGGCGCTGGCTTCCGATGTAGGCGTTTTGTATGCCGATACGGCGCGCCGTTTCAGTGCAGCAATGGTGCTGCGCAATATCGGTACCCAGATTTCTACATTCAGTAACCAACGGGAAAACCTGCCCTACGACATTCAGGTCGGGTTTAGCAAACGTTTGCGCTACCTGCCGTTTCGCATCTCGGTCATTGCCCACCATTTACATCAATGGGAAATCCGGCACGACGACCCGAGGCTCCAGGACAGCCAGACGCTCTTGTTTGGCGGCGATCAGAGCACATCTGACGGCAACCCGGGCTTGGATAATTTTTTCCGGCACTTTACTTTCAGCGGAGAGTTTTTACTGGGCCGCAACGAATCTTTCCGCATCCGGCTCGGGTACAATCACTTGCGCAAAAAAGAACTCAGCGTGCAAAACTACCGCAGCCTGGCCGGCTTTTCCGGTGGCGTGGGCATCCGGGTCAGCCGTTTTCGGATCGATGTCGGGTATGCCGCCTACCACCTCGCCGGCGGGGTGCTGCACTTCGGCATCGGGACGAATTTGAAGGATTTCTTTTGAATGCGGAATTTCGAATACGGAATGCGGAATAGTTCACCATTTCGGAAAGATGAAAATTCCGCACTCCGTATTCCGCATTCCGCATTCGAATTAGTCCCGTACCCGCCCTAAACCCAACATTTTCAGCATCCAGCCCGGCAGCGGTTTGGCCGGATCGGAGCGCTGGTTGAGGTTGAGGTACCAGTTCACTTTTTTCAGGATCGGAATTTTGTGTGTTTCCACAAATTCAATCAGCGTACCATCGGGGTCTTCGATGTAGGAAAAATAGCCAGCGGCTTCACCCATATCAAAACTGCCACTGGAGTCGACGGTAAACGGATGGCCTAAACGGGCACAGGTTTCCTTCATTTCCGCCATTCCCCTGATGTCAAAACACAAGTGGATAAACCCGAGGTCGCCCCAGAACCGGCCTTCGTAAATCGGGCGGGCACTGCGACTTTCATCCATCAGTTGAATCAGTTCAATTTCGGAGGCGCCCAAAAGCCGGCTGAAAGGCCCCTGGCGTTTTTGGCTATGGCCCAACAGCACCCGGCGGTAACGGTTGGAACCGCCGTCCACGCCATGCAGATCGTCGAACGTCCCGCTTTGATCGTACAGTACCTGGTCGTAGCCCAATATTTTTGAATAAAAATTGATGGAGCGGCCCATGTCCGTCACGCCGATAAAACAGCCGTACATACCACCGGTATGGTTGGGCCGGCTCTGGGAAAACCAGTCTTCACTGCTCACAATTTCAAACGTATTGCCCCAGGGATCTTTTACAAAAAAGTGCTCCCGGCCGTCAGGGCGCGTGCTGACATTGCTGAGCATCGTTGCTTTGCGGTGGCGCAGGTCGTGAAAACAGGCTTCGACGTTTTTGCATTTGACCTTCGCTGCAAAAATACCGAGGTCGCCGAGTTGCGGCTGAAATGCCGGCGGTTGCGGCGTGCGCTGGGTGTACTGCCAGATTTCCATACCGCCGCCGCCTTGCAGGTTAAGCGCCAAAATGGCGTGCCGTTCCTGCGGTTGACCGCCGGTGTAGGGTAGCATCAGGCCGGCCGTAGCCGCTTCTTCAAAAATCGGCACGTCCATGCCAAAATGCTGACGGTACCATTTGAATGCTTCTTTGACATTGGAAACGCCAACGCCGATTTGTTGAATTCCGGAAATAAACATGATGTATAAAGCGGGGGAAGTGAAACAAAAATCGTTTTTTGGAGGGCCGTAAAGGTATTAAAGTCGATCAATATGCAAACCTACTCCCTCTCCGATCTGCAACAATATATCCGTCAGGTGTTGGCGCTCAATTTTGCCGAACAAGTTTGGATTACCGCCGAACTGGGACAGGTCAGCCGCTCGCGCGGGCATGTGTACTTAGACCTGGTGCAAAAAGGACCGGCCGACGACAGTGCGGTAATTGCCCAGGCACAGGCCGTTTTGTGGCAGCGCGATTACCAGCGTCTGCGGGCTACGCTTGGCCCTACTTTAGACGATCTGCTGCATGACGGCCGCGCGGTACGCCTGCAAGTGCGGGTCGATTACCACGAACGATATGGCCTCAAATTGCTGATTGCAGACATTGACCCGGCCTTACACTTTTGGCCGCCTGGAGCAGCAGCGCCGCCAAACCATCGAGGCCCTGCGCGATTTGGATTTGTTGGAAAAAAACAGCGCGCTGCCGCTGCCTTCGGTGCTCCAACGCATCGCCGTTATCAGTTCGGAGGGCGCTGCGGGTTTTCAGGACTTCCGCGAACAACTGGCGAATAATCCTTTTGGTTTTGCTTTTCAGTGCCGCCTGTTTTCCGCTGCTGTGCAGGGTGTTGGTTTGGAATCGGAAATGATCGCGGCCTTTGAACTGATTGCGGCACAGGCCACGCAGTTCGATTGCGTCGTGGTGTTGCGCGGCGGCGGCGCCCGGCTCGATCTGGCCGGCTTCGACCAGTTGGAACTCTGTAAAAAAGCGGCCATGCTACCCCTTCCCCTGTTTACCGGCATCGGCCATGACACCGATGAGACGGTACTTGACTTGGTGGCCCACGCGGCATTAAAAACCCCTACGGCCGTTGCCGATTATCTCCTTCAGCACAACCTGTTTTTTGAAAACGAAATACTCCGTTTTGCCCGGCAAATCAGCGATACGGCCTTGCATGACCTGAAAATTAAAAGTTTGGAATTGGGTAGCCTGGAAACGGCGTTGCAATGGGGCGTACGAGGTTGCTTGCGCAGTGCCAGCCAACACCTTGATGCCCTGGAAAATGCCTTGCCTGGACTACTGCGTCAGCGAATTACCCAATCGGCAAGTCAATTGGACAAAGCCGAAACGCTTTGCTTAGCCTTGCACCCGGATGCCGTTTTGCGCCGCGGATTCAGCCTGAGCTTAAAAGACGGAAAAGTACTCCGTTCTGCCGCCGAGGCCCAGCCCGGCGACCTGCTGGAAACACGCTGGATAGATGGTACGAAATGGTCAAAGGTATTGCCGGACCCCGAATTCTAACATGAGCCTGAATTTTTCACGCATCCTCGTAGAACCGTTCCCGCAGGTTTCCGCGGAATTACCACGAAAGCGGATCATCGGTTTTTAATAGAAGGATAAAATTCCTCTATTCACAAAAAAATCTGCGGCCTTTTCTGCGAAAATCATCTGCGGAAATACAACTAAAGTGCCGGCGCATAAAATTCGGGATCAACCATATTTTCTTGTGCGTAAAAAAGTTGAAAAAAATCGGACGATTCATGTTTCCGCGGGAATGGCTCTGCATGGGCAAATGAAATAAAATTCAGGACAGATATTGGTTGAACTGCATGTTTTGTAAATCAAAAAACTACAAATTTCGCCGCAACTGCGCCAGTGAAAAAGTGCAAAAACACCGCCAAGGGCATAAAAATCGCGGGAATCAACAGGTAGGGCATGGTTCCGAATTCGGGCTGAATGGGTGTGCTGGCATAGCCCCATAAGGTCGGTTTGAGCATCAGGGTCATAAAAATACCAACCACATTTACCAGCAGCAGCAGGCCTGCGTAATTCCAGTATTTTAAAACCCAGGCTGGCAAAACCCGGCGTTGAAAACCCAGCCAGGCGATTATCGGGGCCGAGATGCCGGCTAAAATATCGAAGTTATAACCTTCCAGCGTTGGTTCAAAAGTAGCCAGACCTTTCAGGAAAACACCGAGGATCAGGAGTTCCACAGCTATCCGGAAACTTTGCAGGTACACCGGCCAGGCCGGCGGAATGCCGCGCAGCAGCGCCTCAAATTTTTTACTCCAAAAGAAATACGCGATAAAAACAAAGGCCGGAAAAATCAAAAAAAGCACAATGCGGGGCGGCGGCTCCAAATTTTTAAATACGCCTGCGCCAGCCAGGGTGGCCATATACATCAACCAAAGCGCAGTGCCCGCCGCAAAGCCGCGCACATACTTTTTTCGCAGCGCAGCTGATAAATCAGCCTTGGAAAGCGCAGTGAGTATCAGCAGAATTAACATGAATAACAATAAGCCGAAACCGAGTGATAACATCCTGTTAAGTATGGGTGAACGAAGGGCTGTTTGACCCTCGAATGTACATTTTTGTCGCAGCATTTGAAAATTCTGCTTTTCTTTGGACGTTTCGCCGAATCCCGTTCGGCCGCACGGATTTCACCACTGGTGACCATAACGCACTTCCAGCCCATGAAAAGAATTTCCCTGTTTTTATTTCTTTTGCTCGCCGTTTGTCAAACGGCGCTGCTGCAAACGTACCTCCATTGCGGACGCTTGATTACCATGTCTGACGAGCAGGTCCAAACAGCCATGACGATTGTGGTGGAAGGCGACAAAATCAGCCGTATTGAAAAAGGTTACCTCCGGGCGCCCGAAGGTGTGGAGCTCGTTGACCTGAAAAACAAAACCGTGCTGCCGGGCCTGATCGATTGCCATGTGCACCTCGAATGGGAAATCAGCCGCAATTCATACAGCGAACGGTACACCCTCAACGATGCCGACTATGCCCTGCGGGCTACTGCTTATGCCGAACGAACCCTCAAAGCCGGGTTTACAACCGTGCGGGACCTGGGCGGGCGGGGTGCAAATATCGCCCTGCGCAATGCCATCAATCAGGGCTGGGTCATCGGCCCGCGGGTGCTGACAGCCGGAAAAATTATCAGCATCACCGGCGGACATGGCGACGCGACGACCGGTTCGCGCTGGGACCTGTTTGACCCGCCGCCCGGCGCGGAGGAAGGTATTGCCGACGGGCCGGATGCCTGCCGGCAAGCGGTACGCGCGCAGGTAAAACGTGGGGCCGATCTGATTAAAGTCACTGCTACCGGCGGCGTACTCAGCTTAGCCCGCGACGGACGTTTGCCGCATTACAGCGAGGAAGAACTCCAGGCCATCGTTCAAACAGCAACCGACCTCGGTGTGCCCGTTTCCGCCCATGCACACGGCGATGAAGGGATGCGCAGGGCTGTGCTGGCAGGCGTGACCAGCGTTGAACACGGCACGTTTATGAGCGACAGCACAATGGATCTCATGATCCAACACGGCACCTGGTATGTACCGACCCTGACGGCCGGCTGGGCGGTGAGCGATAGCGCGCAGTATGCCAAAGGATTTTTCCCTGAGCTGGTGCGCGATAAGGCATTGGGCATCGGTCCGCAAATATCCAATACCCTCACCCGCGCGTATAAACACGGCATCAAGATCGCGTTCGGGACCGATGCGGGCGTATTTCCACATGGAAAGAACAACCTGGAGTTTCATTTTATGGCAGCCGCCGGCATGAAAACCTGGGATATTCTGCGCGCTGCCACCACTGATGCCGCTGATATGCTCCGGTTAAAAGCGGAGATTGGCGCCATTCAAAGCGGCAAAGCAGCCGATATCATCGCTGTGGACGGCGACCCGTTGCAGGATATCCGTTCGATGGAAAAAGTTACATTTGTGATGCGCAATGGCATCGTTTATTTGCAATAGTTTTTTGATCACCGTCCACCGTAAATATGTACCTGAGCAATCGTTTTTTCTGGCTATTTGGCAGTTTGGTGGGGCTTTTTGCACTCTCATACCCTTTTGATTTTTTATTTCCGATTGCTCAAACGGCATTTGCGGCGGGGGTGGCTTTGACCGGAATTGACATTTTCCTGTTGTTTGGCCGAAGGCCGAATGTTTTGTGTGTGCGGCAGTTGACCCCGGTTTTTTCTCTGAGCGATCCGAATGCGGTGACGCTGCGTTTGCAAAATCTGGGGAGTTTGCGTTTGCAATTGACGGTTATTGATGAGTTGCCGGTGCAGTTCCAACGGCGTGATTTTGAGGAGCGCCTCGTCATGGCGCCGGGGACCAATCCTCCATCCGGTATGAATTGCGGCCCCTGACCCGTGGCGTTTATCAGTTTGGGCAAATACTCGTTTTTGTGGCCACGCGGCTGGGTTTGGTTGAGCGCCGGGTTGTTTTTGATCAGCCGCAAGAAGTGGCGGTGTACCCTTCGATCATTCAGATGAAACGGTATGAATTGCGCGCCATGCAGCATATTGCGCATGAGTCGGGCATCAAAAAAACCCGCCGGATCGGTCATAGTTACGAATTTGAGCAGATCAAAAATTATGTGCGGGGCGATGATTACCGCAGCATCAACTGGAAAGCCTCCAGCCGCCGTGCAACGCTGATGGTTAACCAGTACGAGGACGAGCGGAGCCAGCAGGTGTACTGTATTGTCGACAAAAGCCGGGTGATGCGGATGCCTTTTGAGGGCTTGAGCCTGATGGATTATGCGATCAATACGACCCTTGCGATCAGCAATATTATTTTGAAAAAAAAGGACAAGGCGGGTTTGCTGAGTTTTTCCGATGTGATTGGCGCCACGCTCAAAGCGGATCGCAGTGCCGCTCAACTCAACCGCATTCTCGAAGCCTTGTACCGCGAAAAAGAGCGCAGTGGCGAGTCGAATTACGAACTGTTGTACGAGGGGGTGCGGCGCCTGATCGGTATGCGGGCGCTGCTGTTGTTGTTTACGAATTTTGAAAGTATGTATGCCCTGGAGCGCGCTTTGCCGACCCTTCGGCGGCTGGGGCGTTTCCATCTTTAGTCGTGGTGTTTTTGAAAACACAGAAATCAGGGCGCAGGCGAACGAAACAGTGGAACGCACCGCCGATATTTACCGGCAAACGGTAGCGCGGCAGTTTTTACAGGAAAAAGGAAATGGTATACAAACTCCGGCAATACGGTATTCAGGCGATCCTGACCAAGCCGGAAGACCTGACCTTGAACACGATTAATAAATATTTGGAGTTGAAATCGAGGGGATTGATTTGATGGTTTTTGGTTAGAAAGTTGGAGCACCCTACTGGACATTTTTCATTTCGGGCGGAATGGTACTGCCGAATCCCGTGCTGTGCGGTGATACATTTTAACACCATTTTGAAAAATGTCCGGTAGTAGTGTGAGGTTGGAGACAAACACTGCATGGAATTATTAACCTAAATTAACGTGAGTTTTGGATAACAAAGCCCGTAGGGCTGGCATTTCAGTAGCCATCACGATCCTTTTTGGGTAAAACCGCGTAGCGGTGGCATTTTAAATGTCGCCGCTACGCGGCTTAAGATTACCGCAATCAAATTTTCTACAAAAATGACACCGCTACGCGGTTAAAGATTTGATTATCAGGTTAATTCCGGGAAGACCTAAACCAAATTCAGGTTAAATTATAAAAAATGGACCTTCACGAACAACAACAATTTACAGCAGGCTGGGAAAAGAAAAGGGAAGCGGGAAAACTTCGGTTTGTGCTGCGCCAAACGACCTTGTACACTTTGCTGTTCTCCATGCTGTCGGTGTTAATGGGCATATTTGACACAGACTTTTCCACGGCAGTGCAAAAAAGCATTTTTTCCTGGCGGCTTCTGGTTTCGGCTTTTACCGGGCTTTTAATTGGCCTGCTCAACTGGTGGTTAATGGAGCGGCAATACAAAAAGATCAAGGCCGAACAATAAATAACCCATTAATTTTAGCCGGGCGCTTTATCAAGAAAAAATGCCGATATGAACGTTCAAGAAAAGCAACAATTCCTGGAGTCCTGGGAAAAACACAGCGGCGGGGGATATTGGTTTATGTACTGATTACAGCGATCAGCTGGGGTACTTTCTCTGCAATTTTTATTCGTTTGTTTATGACCGTGGTGGACCAGGGCTTCAGTTGGGAAGTCCTGTGCGGGGCATTTTATTCCAGGGAATTTTTAGTGACCTGGGCTGTTTTCCTTTTTGGCGGCCTGTTTTATGCCCTGACCATGTGGTTTTACTTCAACCAACGGTACCGGAAGTTGCGCGCCGCAACCAATGAAGCGACGGCTGAGGAGCAGGAAGATTGACGAAAATTATACCGCTACATCACCCCATTCAGTCCCGGAATGGGCACGTACAAATCGCCGTTGAGTACGTTGCGGGAAATAACAATCCGTTGTACTTCCGAGGTGCCTTCGTAAATCTGGGTGATTTTAGCATCTCGCATCAGGCGCTCCACGTGGTATTCTTTCACGTATCCGTATCCACCGTGAATTTGCACGGCTTCAACTGTTTGGCGCATAGCCACTTCGGAGGCGAAAAGTTTGGCCATTGAAGAGGCCTGGTCGAAGTTGAGGCCCTGGTCTTTCATAATGGCAGCGCGGTATACGAGCAAGCGGGCGGCTTCGATTTCGGTGGCCATATCGGCCAATTTGAAGGCGATGGCCTGGTGCTGGCTGATCGGTTTGCCGAAGGCTTCCCGCTCTTTGGAGTAGGCCACCGAAAGTTCATAAGCGCCGGCAGCAATACCCAGCGCTTGTGAGGCAATGCCGATACGGCCGCCTGCGAGGGTTTTCATCGCAAATTTGAATCCGAAACCGTCGACGCCAATGCGGTTTTCCTTGGGCACTTTCACATCGGTGTACATGATGGAATGGGTGTCGGAGGAGCGGATGCCGAGTTTGTCTTCCTTGGCGCCGATGGAAACGCCGGGCCAGGAGGTTTCGACCAACAGGGCATTGATGCCACGATGTCCTTTTTCCGGGTCGGTTTGCGCGATGACGATATGCAGGCTGGAGCTGCCGCCATTGGTAATCCAGTTTTTGGTACCATTCAACAGGTAATAGTCACCCATATCGACAGCGGTAGTCTGTTGGCTGGTGGCGTCGGAGCCGGCTTCGGGTTCGGAAAGACAAAAGGCGCCGATCCATTCGCCGGTGGCTAATTTGGTCAGGTATTTTTGTTTTTGTTCCTCGGTGCAAAAGGCCTCAATGCCCCAGCATACCAAGGAATTGTTGACCGACATGAGCACGGAGCAGGAGTTGTCGACTTTGCTGATTTCTTCCATTGCGAGCACATAGGACATGGTGTCCATACCGCCGCCGCCATATTCGGGCGGAACCATCATGCCTAAAAAGCCCAATTCGCCCATTTGGCGGACCTGGTCTGTGGCGAATTGCATCTTGCTATCGCGCTCGATAACGCCGGGTTTTAGTTCGTTTTGGGCAAATTGGCGGGCCGCTTCCTGAACGGCGAGGTGTTCTTCAGTGAGGTGGAACATGGAAAGAAATGTATTTATATTTAATGGGCGAATGTGGTAAACGGGCGAATGCTTTCCTGCTGTTAGTCCTTTTGCCTGCCGAATTTTTAATGTACAGACAAGGGGGGGAAGTGGGAAAAGGTTGCCGCTATCCGGGCGCGAAATTAGGTTAAATTGAAAAAAATGGCCGTACAAAACCAGGAATATTAAGCAGCGATTTTAACTTTTATATCAATTCTAAGTGTAATCGCCTGACGCTTGGTGCAGCGATGCTCGGTTTGTAGAATTTGCCGAGCGGTGTCACCTTTTTCGTGCCTCAAAAGACGACACCGCTATCAAACCGGGAATCGCTGCGCTTGGTGTCTGGTTGTCTTTCGTTTAAACCTTGAAAAAGGCGAAATTTTGAGCGCCAGATATACGCACTTGTTTTCCACAGGACCAGTTCAACATATAAAATCAAATGCACCAAATCTACAACAGGAGTCTGAATTTTATACGCCGGCCCTTTAATACTACTTTGCCACGTTAAGCATAAAATGCTCCTCAACGCTCCTTGTCATTCTGAGCGCAGCGAAGAATCTGATTAAAATAGAGTGAATCACTCCAGCCTAAAGGCTCCGGATTCTTCGCTGCACTCAGAATGACATTTCAGTATGGATATATTTCATTACAAATTCTAATGTGGCAAAGTAGTATTAATTGTATTTCCCGCAGATTTTCGCAGAAAAGGCCGCAGATTTCCGCAGATTTTTGTCTGTGAATAGGGATTTTTCATGCTATTAAAAACTGATGATCCGCTTTCGTGGTAATTCTGCGGGAATCTGGGTGTTTTTTCTGCGAAAGTCTGCGGGAATGGCTCTACATGGGTGCGTGAAAAAAATCAGAGGGATGACTTTAGGAACGGGTAAATCATAACTGATCACTTTCATCTGATTCATTTCCGCCCAGACTTCCCATCTTTTTATTTAAGTAGCGCTGCTATTCGCACAAAAGATAGTTGTCTGATCAAAAATGAATCTACCTGAAAGTAACAACTTATTATTCCCCGTTCCTAAACCACATTCGCCCATTTATTTCATCACATGCTCTTCGGCCGCCTGGAGTACTTCTTTATTCGGGTCGATGCCGTGGTGTACAAAAGCGACCACGCTGCAATGTTTTTCCTCCCAATCAGGGGGGAGCACAAATGAAAATTGTTTTTGTACTACGGCGCTCGGGCTTAGGGTTTCGGCGATAACATTTCCGGTCGGTTGCGTGAGTGTGGTGCGCAGTACATGCCGGTGGTAGTAGTCGTATACCTTGGTGGTACCTACCAGTTGGAGGTCTTGAATACTGTCTTGTGTGATCAGCACGGTCAGGCGGTGTTCGCCGCTCAGCACGGATTCGGCGGCGAGATTAACTGCTACGTCCAATTTTCTGCTGACCGGGTCAAAGTCAGTTTCGACAAAAACGCCAATAGTGGGCTCTTCTTTTAATTCCTCGGCAATCTGTCCGGTCCAAATGCTGGGTGAAAGGTACAGTTCCGTTTCAGGTGGAACCAGCCTCCGGTTGATAGAGGCGGCCGGAAAGCCCTGTGCGGCGCCGATAAAATTGGCTAATTCAGTGCCCTGGGGCGTTCTGAAATCGTATTTGTTTTCAGAGTACGGAACGGAGTAAAATCCGGCGGCATGAATACTGACGACGATCAGGTTGCCGCCAAATTGATTGTTCAGGTTATTCAAAAGGGCAGCGCCATCGGGGCAATTCTGGCATTTAACCCCGGTGAGCTCTTCAACCAAAACATTTCGGCCTCCAACGCTGAGTTCCGGAATAGTGATGGGCTTTTCTTTACAGCCTGAAAAAAAGAAAAAGCCGGCAGCGGCAAAACTTAAGATTGTAAAATTTTTCATAGCAATAAATTTCAAAAATGAATGCTCTTGAATCTGATTGGGTTTAAAACGAAGCGCTTAGTTGTAACCGTACCCCGTGAAAAGTGGGTTCGTACCGGCAAATTCCGCCTGCGCAATTGATACCTTCTACCTGCTTGACGTAGGCTAATGAAAAACGGTTGGCGCGCTGCGTGTAAACAATTCCGAAAGTAGGGTAGTGCAGGCCGTCAAATTTCGTTTTTTCCTCTGAATATTGCGCCTTGTTGTCGTGTTTCATTTTATACATATCAGACACATAAATCAACCAGTGCGGCGCCCAGCCAAATTCGGCCAGCATAAAAGCCCAGGAACCAAACTCCTCATCGGTGTCCAGGTATTGGGCCTCAACACGGAGCGATTTGCGGGGAGAGAATTTGTACAACCATTCTGCGTAAGGCGTGATCGCATCGACATAACCTTCTTTGCCCTGGTATACCTCGATATTGTATTTCAAAATTTGCAATCCGGCTAAGAGTTGCCATTTGCGTTTGTATTTGAAGGTGACTTCGGGCGCAATTTCGCGGTACAAACTCAGGTTGTTGAGTTGGTAAATATCGGAGACGTTTATCCCCACGGATAGTTTTTTATTGATGGCGTAGCGGGCATCCAGCTGAATGCCTTTTTCACCGAGTTCCTGGGTGTTGGGTGAGAAACGGGCGGGCAGGCGAAAGGTGTTTTGGCGGGCCATTGGCGGCAAAAAATTCAGCTGTCCCTGCACGCCAATCTGGAACGGATCGGTGCGAAAGCGGAAATCTTTGGTGTATTTACCTTCCAAAGTGATGCCCAGGCCGGCGCCGGCATAGGTCAGGCTGGTGTAACCTGTGTAACCGTCGGTGTTGATGAGTTTACCCCGTCCGCCGGTGGCTTTTTCTTCAAACTCGTTGAAAAGCACGTCCTTGGTTTTGTAAGCGCCCTCGATGTACCAGGAGAAATTCCCGGCGATCAGGGTGTTGTACAGGGTCATGGCGTAGCTGTTGTACTGGGCGCCGGTGCTGTCTTGCGGGGTATAAGTCGCAATTTCGTTGACGATCCGGTTGACGGTTTCATCATCGTAGGTGCGGGCGACTACCCCTGCGCCCGGTGCGAGCGAAAAACTTTTAGTGGAATCCGGCCGTATAAAACCATCTAGTGCGCCGCCGCGCACCACTGAGCCGTAGGTGCCGAATTGTCGTTTCTGGCGCCCGGTGAAGGCTTTTATTTTCCAGTTGTCGTTGAATTTATAGCCGACTTTAACTCCTTTGAGGGCATTGTCAATCATCAGAGCCCGCTCTTCATAGGCCCGGAAAATAATGCCAGAGCCGATCTGATCGTAGAGGTAACCGCCGGAAAGGTCGAAATTGTAAATCTCCTTGTGGACGTACCAGCGGCCGATACCCTCATCGGTAAAAGAGCCGGTGGGGTTCAGGAGGTTGGAATTATTGAACAGGTCGAAGCGAAGGCCCATGTCAAATCCCCAGTTGGAGTAGTTGAGTGCCAGCCAGCTTTCGGCGCCGAATTTTTGGTTATCGTATTGCGGAGTGCCGCTGGCGCCAATTTTTTCATCGGTGATAAAAAAATTGCCGTTGCTCTGGAGGTTGCCAGTGATCCGGGCATTGTTGTTTTGAGCATGCAGGGCGACCGAAGCGCAAGCGCTCAGGGCAATCGTGTAAAGCAGGTGTTTCATTTCGTACAATCAAACGTTAGGAACAATCTGGTAGCCGCCTCGAACTCGAAAAAGTTTGCCGGGTCAACAGCTAACAGGCTGGCAAAGGTAGAGAATCAGACCAAGGCCAGTATTCAAAAAGCCGGTTTAGAGCTTTTCTGACAATTTGCCGCTTGCGGATGGCAGTGAAAATGAATTACAGGGTACAACACTTAAAAACAGATGCACGATTGGGCCGTTTCAGATGCCAGGATCGAGGATTTATTTTTTAGCATTGTCAACAGGTATTGCAAATGAAAAATAAATAATACATTTGCTTCTGAGACTTGTCTCATTATCTTTTAAAATCATTTTTAATCCGCTTTTACTTACAGTGATACGTGCTTTTATTCAGGGTTTTTGTGTTTTTCACCAATTTCATTGAGCAGGTATTTATCACGCTTCGGTTCCCATCCCTTTCCGGTTCGTTCTTTTAGCGGCCGATTCAGATACATGATTTTGTTTTCCTGACCTGAACGTCAAGTACGTTGCAGGCTATTGTCATGTATTTTCAACCTGTTTCCGAAGTTTTGCGAATATTTCTTTTAATCAATTCTATAATCTTACATTTCTGTCTTAATCTCTGGTTTACAACATGTTGTACCGCCTATGAAAAGTCAATTACACCACTCGACTGGTTTTCAAAACCACCCTTTTTTATTTCCAAGTTCACATAAATGGTTGATCGGCTCCAAGGAGCCCTCCTGATCAGAACATGCTTCTCGCAGCCCTGTGGGAGTTATCTGTGCGATGCACCTTGTGCGCCTGATTTCCTTTTGATCTAAGGCTCCGCTGTGGCAATTTGCGAGCAATTATTCTGAATTGTTCATCTGAAAATCAACCAATTATGCGTGATCTGACCGAACTCGTCTGTTCGCTCCATTGGGGCAAGCTCAAATCGGGTACCTGGTGGGAGATAGTGATTCAACCGGGCTCAAAAATGGCCCAGCTGTTCGACATTATTTACCATAAAAAAGCAACTTACGGAAGATGAGGCAGCAGTCCTCATTTACAAATCTTCCCGCTCCTTACCTCAACTTCGAAGTTTAAAAAACAAACTCAAAGAGCGCCTGCTAGAAGTCGTTGCACTGCTCGATTTTCAGGAACCGGGTTATACCGACCGCCAACAAGCGCATTTTGAATGTAACAAGCGCTGGGCTACCGCCATGACGCTTTTGTCCAAAAAAGTCAGGCTGATCGGGATCGAACAATTAGAACAAATGCTGCTCCATTCCCGGCATTTTGAATTTACGGAGCTGACTATGAATGCTTTGTATCACCTGCGACTGCATTATGGCACGATCATTGGCGATACCAAAAAATACGAACAATACCGGGAGTTATACAAACAATACCAGTCCATCTGGATGATGGAAAACGAAGCGGAGGAACGGTATACCGACCTGATCAGCCGTTTTGTAAGCAGCCGGGCGCCCCAGCACGAGGTGGCGGAGCAGGCCGAAATCTATTTTAAACAAATAGAACCTTTCCTGCAGCAATCCGACGCGTTTCGGCTCCAACTGTGCGGGCGGTTACTCCAACTCATGGTGTACAGCAGCCGCAACGACTACCGGACGATGGCCGATCTCTGCGAATCGGCGATTACTTTTTCAGGCCAAACCCTATTCGAGCCATTTGCCCGAACAGGCGTTTTATTACCAACTGGTCGTCAGTTGTGTGCAACTCCGCGATTTCGGGCGTGGCCAGGCGATCATCCGCCAGCACGGCCATATTTATGAAAAAGGTTCTTTCAACTGGTTCAAAGTGCAGGAGTTGTACTTCTTGCTGGCCTTGCATACGCAACACTACGACGATGCTTATGATACCTGCGAGGCGGCATTGCAGGTAAGTAAACTGGCTGAACAGCCCGTTCAGATCCAGGAAATGTGGAAAATTTATGAAGCGTACATGCACTTGTTGGTGCGCATCCGGCGGGTAGACCGCGTGCCTCAAAAAAATTCAAATTGGCGAAATTCCTGAACGAAACGCCGGTGTTTTCGAAGGACAAACGCGGTATGAACATCCCTATTTTGGTCGTTCAACTGTTGTACGATGTGCTGGACGAACGATTTGACGCCGGCATTGACCGGGTAGAAGCCGTCGAAAAATATACCTCGCGCTATATCCGCCGCGACGAGCATTTCCGCAGCAATTGTTTTTTGAAAATGTTGATTCAAATGCCCGAAGCCGCTTTTCACAAAGAAGCTGCTGCGCGGAAGGCGGAGCGTTATCTGACACAACTGGGTGAAATGCCGCTGGAGATCGCCGATCAGGCCCATGAAATTGAGATTATTCCTTACGAAGATCTTTGGGGAATGATCCTGGAAATGCTGCCAAATCAGCGTGCCGGCCGGAAAGCGTAACTTTTTTTTGGCTAAAAAGCGGGATAAAACACTTAAAAAAAACACTATTGAAATCTATTTTGCATTCGATAAGTTGATTTGTTAAAAATTTGAAAACAGTAAGTTATGATTTTATAAACAAAAAAAACGACAGAAAATCACACGCGAACGAGTGTGTGTTTCTGTCCACTGTTCTGAGGCGTGAGGCCCTGACTTTTGACTTCGTAATTAAAAAAACGAAGTCATCATGGCAACTCAATTCAACTCTACGCGCTTCAACTCCAACCTCAACAACCAAACTTCCACCAGCACTAACCGCCTTCACGACGTGATCATTATCGACATCACCGGCGTATAAAAATTTAGGGTTTGTCCCTTTTCTCCGGGTGTCGACTGACGCAAGCTTCTGTATCACCATAATTTCGCGCCGGCTTTAAATAGTTGGCAAGCTGTTTGTTCGAAAAGAATGCTACCCAATTCCTGGTACCTTGTTTTATTGGGAAACACCGTAGCTTTGAACTTCTTAATTAATCAACAGCTGTCAACTACCATATAACCGGCGCCTGGCATGGATGAACTGCGCGAACTCGTTTCAATTGTCACCAAACAAAAATTAAGAGCAGCCTCCCTGCTCACGGTTAAGGCCCTGCAACCAGGTCCTTTGTCCATGCGGCTTTACGATTTGGTCGCTGAAGGCAAAGTAGAAACCGATGACCAGGCAATGGCCATCTTGTACCCGGGCGAAACCAAAACGGTTTCGTATCAGCGCATCAAAAAGTCGCTGATCGGTTATTTGGTTCAGATGCTTTTGGTCATAGACCTCAGCCTTTCCCACTATAATCCGCGGCAGAAAGCGTATTTCGACTGCTACAAAAATTGGGCGGCCATCAAAATTTTGCTTGGTAAAAATGCCCACCGCAGTACGCTCATACTTGCAAATGATGTTTTGCGCACCGCGCTCCGGTTTGATTTTGCCGACCTGGCGCTCGATATGGTGCGCACCCTGCGCCTGTACTACGGATCTATTGAGGGGAACCTCAAAAAATATGAACTGTACGGCAAGCAGGTGGCCCGGCTGGAAGATATGTTCCACTTTGAAAACCTGGCTGAAGACCTGTACACGGACCTGGTGATCCGATTTGTCAACGACAAATCCATCAAACGGGATGTACCCGAAGTAGCCCGCAAGTACTTTGCGCAATTAGAAAAAGCGCTGGTCAAACACAATTCCTACCGCCTGCATTTCACCGGCCGCCTGATCGAAATCATTATCCATACCAGCGTCAACGACTACAAAAAAACGATCGCTATTTGCGACAAGGCCATTCGGTTTTTCGATGCCAAAAATTACGTTGCCAATGTACCCTTGCAAGCTTTCCTGTACCAGGAAATGGTTTGTTATGTTCAGCTGCGCGATTTTCCGCGCGGCCGTAAAGCCGCCGACCGCGGGTTTAAACTCCTGGAATACGGTTCTTTCAACTGGTTCAAATACCAGGAACTCCTCCTGCTGCTTTCCCTGCACGCCGGCGAATACCAGGAGGCGTACCAGATTTACAAACTGACGGTGAAACACCGCCGGTTCAACGGCTTGCCCGATGGCATCAAACAGATCTGGAAAATTTTCGAAGCCTATTTGTATTACCTGATACAGGTCGAACGGATCAAACCGCCTGAGCAGGACTCCATCATCAGCCGCATCCGGATTATGCGTTTTCTCAACGAACTTCCGATCTTTTCCAAAGACCGGCGCGGCATGAATATCCCGATCCTGATATTTCACATCCTTTTTCTTGTGCTCACCAAACGTTTCGACGAGGTGATCGACCGGATGGAGCGGATCCAAAAGTATAGCACCCGCTACCTGAAAAAAGACGATACCTACCGCAGCAACTGTTTTATCAAAATGCTGCTGGTGATGCCCGATCAGGGTTTTCACCGCACGGCGGTCATTCGCCATGCTGAAAAACACGTCAAAAACCTCCATTCCAAGCCGTTGGACTTTGCCAACCAATCGCATGATATCGAGATCATTCCTTACGAGGAACTCTGGCAAATGGCGCTCGATTCGTTGGAGAATACGCATTACAAGCCACGGCTTTCGAAAAAGGAGTGATGGCAAAGTTGTTTAAACATGTTGCAAACCTATCCTTCTGCTGTCATTGCGAGCATGCGAGCGATGTCTTGTCACTCTATCTTCACCACTTTCCCGCTGCCCAACAACCACCCGCCGTCGCTGACCGACCAGAAATATATCCCTGGCGGTAAAGTGGAAAGATGCATCGTATTCCAAACCTGAATACACCCGCGATTCGAACACGCCTGCCGGCATTATCGTACAAGCGGCACATTGCCCGCTCCGGCAGATACGCTCCAACCCATTGCAGGGTCAATATTTCTCGGAAGGGGTTGGGCAGCATGCTTAGTTCAACAAGCGGAGTATTGGGCGGTATGCGCGGGTACCGTAGCAATATGGATGGTGCGACACAAGGTATCGGCCCCGAAGGCATTGCTCACCGTGAGGCATACGGTGTATGTGCCGGGAGCGGCGTAGCCATGTACAGGGCTGGTATCGCTACTGAAAGCACCGTCGCCGAAATCCCAGTGCCATTCGGTAGGCTCGTAGGCCGACAGGTCGGTAAAGTAGATCGTACCATACAACGCCGTATCCTGCTTGTAGCGCCACCAGGCCCAGGGGATATTGTCGATACCCAGCGAGTCGCAGCTGCTACCATCGACGGGGCCGAGGCGGTAATGGGCGAAGTGGGCGGGCCGCCCGTGAGGGTCGGCATTTCCAAAGCATGCTGACGGGGTTGGCAATAAGGGGCTGGAAGATTCGGACGTTCAATCAGGTTAACGTATTTGTGTCCATTGTTGTAGTTGATGGAGTAAATCCGGCCATCGGGACCATTGACCATGGGGCCATAGGTCGCAGGTACCGACCAGGTTGTTGAGCCAGGGAAGTGTATAAAAGCCATCCCAGGTGTCGGCTACGAGGGTGTCCAGTATAGGTGCTTCCAGGTCTAATGGTTCAGTGTTTTCCACAATGCAACGTACAAAAAGCGGTTGTTGGGTGAAAAACAAACCCCGACGCCCAGAGAGATGAAGGGTATGACGACCTGCCGGTAATTGCTCAACAAGCCGGTACAGCGGTCAAAATCAAGTACGTCCACATAGGTATCGTAGGAAATACTCCCGGAACGGAGTACGGCCAACCGGCTGCCATCCGGCGAAAACATGGCCTGGCCAAAGGCAGAAAATTTTGAGCACCTGGCACATTCTGTTGGTGTGCAAGGTGCACGCCTTTAGGTGTTATCAGGAAGGCATAGTAAGTGTCGGAATTTGACTTGAACCAAAAGCATCCACCAGTCGCGGCCATTGGCATGGCGCACCGCTGTCAAATGTCCGCCGTCAAAGTATCCGCATGGACTAAATTTCTTTTCGAATCGACCTCGCCAAAACCGCCGCCAGGTGGAAAGCTGATTAGTGTATAAGAGTTTGGTATTGTAAACCGTTGTATCGGCAGTTGTTTCTAACAGGGTAATATCTGCGTGCAGCAAGATATATTGGTCGGAATGTCCGGGCATGGGAGTACTATACCATTTTGAAATACATTACCCGTTGGCGTATTGCTGATATAACTGCCGCCAGCCATCCAGTTGTTGCCGCCGTCTAAATATTCGGTGGCCGTCATAGATAAACAGTAGGATGCCGTTATTATTAGAAAGCGGTGCATTGGTGCCGGTAAGGGCAAGTATCATATTGGTGTTTCTGGATATGGTCGGGTTACCGTCTGGCGAATCAAAATTCAAAAACGAGATACCCCAGATGGAATCTGTGTACGGATTATTAGGTGAAATGTATCCTAATGGAAAATTAAAATCTTGTTTCTGACTTTTGGCTGTGAATGAAAACAAACAAATAAGAATAGAAAATATTACTTTACCTTTCATGTACAAAATGATATAAGGCCGCCAGCATGGAATGCTGGCGGCCTCAGTTAAGGAACAAATGGTTTAGTGTATAACGACGAGTTCCCCTGATACACCGCTTGGGCGGCGTTTTTCAGAGTACAGTAATAAAGCCCCGGCTCCAAATTGCTAATATCCGTTGTGACCACTCCGGACCCGGCATTAACAGATGTATTCAGCAGGATTCGACCTGAAAAATCGGCAATACTTAATTCCAATGCCTCATTAGTAAAATCATTGCCGAACCAGAATTGTATGCGATCACTGGCCGGGTTGGGAACTAACCGAAGATCGTGCGGCAACAATAAAGATTTGGACACTTTTGGACTCCGTTCTTCCGAGCAAAGATCATTGTCATTGTACTCTTTTGGGACAGATAATTTGATCAACCGACGTGCCCGAAACACGGCATCGCCGCAGGTCAGCGGGCATTGGGTGCCGATATCTTTCAAGGCAGCCAGCTGTGTAGCATCTGGAGCATACCCTTTGGTTCTTGTTTGCATGATTTTTTTTATTGAAAAAGTTACGACAGTTGCTTATTTCAACACCCCCAATTTCCGAACTCCCAACACCAGCCCCGCTACTTCCACCCGCACAAAATACAGCCCGCTGCGGCAAATCCCCAAAACCAGCGTATGCGCAGTAGCGCCGGCAGGTACCGCCTCCGACAGCAGCACCCGCCCCGCCACATCTATCAGCGACACCCGCGTGCCCGCCGGCACAGCGGCCACGAAAGCCACCCGCACTTCATCGGTAGCCGGGTTGGGAAAAATCCGTATGGATTGGGCTGCCCGTTCCGGCGCCGGCGCTGCCGATACCGGCCCGTCGATGCCAAGCGTATCGCAGGGGCTGTTGGGCAGGTCGTAGAGGCGGTAGTTGGGGAAGTAGGGGAGGGAGCCGTATATCCAGGTGGGCAGGTCGATGGAGTGCTGCTGCACATCGCAGGCTAAGCCTTTGAGGTCGGGGTTTTCGATGACATGCATGGAAAAGCAGCAGCCGGGGATGACGTAGATTTTGCCGTCGGGGCCGCGCTCCATCCAGCCGAACGATAACTCATTTTGGTTATACTTGAACCCATCATACACGGCCACTGTATCGCCTGAAGCGGCAATATCCGACGCTTGCAAGTCATATTGGATATTTTTTTCTGCTTCTTCGCTATGACATAAGCAAAACGGCTATTGGCCGACACCTCCATATCCAAGCCTTCCCAGGTGTCGTATTTGACTGGCGAGAGTACTTTTATGGGGTTGCTGATCAGGCCCGTGCAGCGGTCGAAATCGTAGACGATGAAACCGTAGTAAATATGATACTGGATTAATTTGGAACCATCAGGAGTGAAAAGTAGAACCTGCGCCCCACCATAAAAAGCAGAGTCAATGACCTGAAACATATCTGCCTGTTCGAATGGCCCCTGAATGCCTTGGGGCGTCAGCAAAAACGATACAGAATAGGATGGGAGGTTTTTGCATTTGGTGCCGATCCACCAATCCCGGCCATTGCCGTGGCGTGCGGCGGCGGCTACTTGCAAAATCACCGATTAGTAGCGGCTTGTCTTTTCTATCACCTTGCCTAGGCCGTCTGGGGTATTCATATCGATCACCGTATGTAAGAGAGAGTATCGAAGGAGGCTCGTCCTGGCGGCCAATATTTACATGGAATAAATCGTATATGGTGTCCATTCCTGGCCGAGGGAGTGCGAAAGCTCCATGTACTTGCCTAAAAGATGGACTTATCCCATTGCAAAAGTCTATCCAATAACTGGTAGGTGGGCTATTGAGGGTATCTCCGGTTAGCATTATTTTGCCCGAAGCATCAAAAATGTGACATCCATTAGTATAAAAAAGCAAGTTGCCAATTGAATTACTCATAGAACTGGAGAAAGCGACAAAACCCCTTCAAAATCAGTTAGAATGAACTCAGGTCCTCCTCCGGAAAAATCTATTTTAGTTGTTTTGACCAAAGGATTATCGCTTTTTTGCCCGTAGATCCAGGTGTTGTCATGCTTTTGAGCGAGTAGTAAAAGCGGCATGATATGAATCAATAATAAAGTCAATTTTCTCATAGCAAAAGCAAGGCAGGGCGTGGGCAATTGCCCACACCCTGCCAATAAGAATTAGAAAATTAGTGTTTCACGATAAAGGTGCTTGTGCTTTGAGCACCGGAAGCATCCAGGACCTCAAACGATAAACTCCATCCGTAAATAGATGAGTATCGAATACCGGTTTCAACGGCAAACTCCTGCTGATTGACCACCCTGCCAAGCAAGTCGATCATGCGTATGGTAAACTGCGCCTGGCCGTTTCCAATGTTCAGGAATAAAGCCGCTTGTTGGGTAGGTAGACACCTTTAAACCGGCAATGGCAGGTTGTTTATCGGACTACCTGAGTTCCGATATTCTACCCCGCAATTTAGCCGCTCTATTACTTCTCCTGTCAGGCCCTCGTACAGGTTAGCCGCCATATACGCTGCCGGTCCGCCTTCGCGCGGGCATTGCGCCGATATCTTTCAGGCAGCCAGCTATGTAGCATCTGGAGCATACCCTTTGGTTCTTGTTTGCATGATTTTTTTATTGAAAAAGTTACGACAGTTGCTTATTTCAACACCCCCAACCGAACTCCCAACACCAGCCCCGCTCCCCACCCGCACAAAATACAGCCCGCTGCGGCAAATCCCCAAAACCAGCGTATGCGCAGTAGCGCCGGCAGGTACCGCCTCCGACAGCAACACCTGCCCCGCTACATCCATCAGCGACACCCGCGTGCCCGGCGGCCGGCAGCCTCAAAGCCACCCGCACATCATCGGTAGCCGGGTTTGGGAAAAGCCGGATGGATTGGGCCCTCCGTTCGGCTCCGGTGCTGCCGATACCGGCCCGTCGATACCGAGCGTATCGCAGGGGCTGTTGGGCAGGTCGTAGAGGCGGTAGTTGGGAAGTAGAGGGAGCCGTATATCCAGGTGGGCAGGTCGATGGAATGCTGCTGCACATCGCAGGCCAGGCCTTTGAGATCGGGGTTTTCGATGACGTGCATGGAAAAGCAGCAATTGGCTACCACATAGATATGCCCATTAGGCGCGCGTTCCATCCAACCAAACGCAAGCGGTAACTGGTTATATGTGAAGCCGTCATATACTGCCACCGTATCACCCGACAGAGCGACATCCAGCGCTTGGAGGTCATATTGCACAATTTTTTTTTGCTTACCCACAATCACATACGCGAACCAGCTATTGGCCGATACTTCCATATCCAGCCCTTCCCAGGTGTCGTATTTGACTGGTGAGAGTACTTTTACAGGGTTGCTGATCAAGCCTGCAGCGGTCGAAGTTGTAGATAATGAAACCGTAGTAATAGTGATACTGAACTAACTTGGAACCATCAGGAGTGAAAAGTAGAACCTGCGCCCCACCGTAAAAAGCAGAGTCAATTACTTGAAACATATCTTCCTGTTCGAATGCCCCTGAATACCTTGGGGCGTTAGCAAAAACGATAAAGAACAGGGTTGAGGTTTGGTATTTGGGGCTATAATCCACCAATCCCGGCCATTGCCGTGGCGTGCGGCAGCAGCAGTTTCGAAGAAGTCCTTTTAATAAAGGAATATCTTTTGTTACGACTTGCCCTAAGTCATCAGGTGTATTCATGTTCATTACACTGTAAGAAATAGACAAGATAGAAGGTGGTTCGGTGGAACGACCGGCATTCCATGTATTAAATAGTATGCACTTGCAGAGCCTGGTTTAGGTAGTGCAAATGCGGAATGGGCATAACGATAGGAAGGGTTAACGGTGGTACAAACTCGTCCAATAACTGGTTGGGCTATTAGGTATCCCATTAGTCATTATCTTACCCGAAGAATCATAAATATGGCATCCATTTGTATAAAAATAAGGTTGCCCAGTATCACTCAAGAGGAGGGAAAGCCAACAAAACTTCCTTCGAAGTCGTAGGGAGAAATAGGGCCATTTTCCGAAAAAATCGATTTTGGTTATTTTGGCTAAGGAAGTGTCGCTTTTTGCCATACATCCAAGTGTTGTCGTGTTTTTGTGAAAACGATACCGTAGGGAATAGGGTAAACAATAATAAAATTATTTTTTCCATAATAAAAAACGTTGCAGGGTAAATGCCAAAGCACTTACCCTGCAAATAAAGATTTAGAGCTAATGTTTAATTACGATCGTACTATTATAATGTTTTCCCGCAGCATCATAAACCTGCAGGTAGTACATGCCGTTACTTAAATACGGGATGTTCATTTCCTGGGTTTCCACAGAGAACTTTGCTGTAATGCGGTTCTGCCAAATAGATCAAACAGCCGTAAAGAAAAAGGCGGCACCCCATTCGCTATATTTAAGATAATCTTGCTACTGGCGGGGCGGGGTAAGTGGGTGATTTGAAGATGATCAGAATCAATCTCTGCCTCGCGCTGAGCAGGACTCCGGAAACCTGTTTGCAGCCACCTTGCTCAATATCTATACCCGTAATACCTTCAATAAATTGCGCCGTAAATATTGCTGCCGGGCCGCCTTCTGGGACATTGGGCGCCGATAGATTTCAGTATTTCCAGTTGACTGGCATCAGGGCGTTGCCTTGGCAATGGTTTGCAAGTAAATACCCAGCAGGTCCTTGTCATTCTGCGCATACGGCGTCGAAGCCGCTATTCCGCCTAACTGGGCCAGTAAAGCGTCGGCTTGGGTGTTGCGCGCCGTCTGCAATTGGGCAAGGATAGTATTACTTTGAGCAAGAAACGCCGGGATTTCGGTATTCAGCGCCTCGCGCTGTGCGATCAACGCGTCGTATTCAGCTTGCGGCAATGCTTCTGAAAGCGTCTGGTCAATGGCGTCAATTTGGGCAGATTTGATCTGTATCTGCGCTTCGTTGGCAGTTAGTGTAGATTGTTCGGGAGCGGGTACTTCAAACAGGGCAATGGTTTGCAGCCCAGCAGCAGTCAGTTGACCCACTATGCTCGCTGCTTTGGCATTTTGAAAGGCGATCATTGCACTGCCAGGAGGGGCCAACTCCGGGTATTCAGCTAATTTGTACAACAGGTAGCGCTCGCGCCGCCAGTGGTCGTAGCCTTCGCCAGGCAGGTTGCCGCCGGCGATGTCGGTATCAAACTGGTTGCCTTCGCCGCCGCCGGAGGGCAAAAGGCCAGGCTGACAAATCTGCTGGCATTGTGGGGGAGATAACAGCATATCCGGGAAAACCAACCTTGCGGTGGGTCAACCGGCGTAGGATGCAGCCAAATTGATCCGGGACATAATATTCCGATTGGCTTGGTAAATACATCCCCGCCACAAACGTAGCCCCGCTCGTATTAATCCACTGATTGCCGGTATTGTACTGCCCATCGGTGCGGGCATCTTGGTAAAGCAAACCAAAGCCGGAGGTATTTTGCACGGTATTACACTCAATCAGGTTGCCTCCTGGACAGTCGAGTTCAAAGCGCATACCTTCGGTTACGCCGTCTACGGTGTTGAAAGAGAGGTCGTTGCGGATCGGGGCATTCCAGATGTGGATACCATAGTTGGCGGTTCCGGTGACGGTGTTGCATTCGATCTCGTACTGGCCGTTGAGGGCGGATATGCCGTTATCGGCGCCGTTTACCGTGATGTTATTGTTGTGGACATACACATTCCGGTGGGTATTGGCTAATATGCCGACTGCGCCGGCATCGTCCACCTGATTGTGGTCTACCTCCACAAAGGAAGTGCTGCTCAGGCCGGTACCATACACGCCGATACCGCGACCAGACTGGCCCATGCGGATCGTGTTGTTGGTGATAGGGTACTGCCGCGCGCCGTTGGCAAAGGCATCGAACAGGCCGATACCCAGGCTGGAGGCTTCGATATCATTGTGTTGTGTGGTTCCCTCAATATTGCCAAAAAAACCGTCGAGCGAAATCCCGGCCTGCATATTGACCATCCGGCAGTCGTCGATGTTGACCGTAGTTGGGTTTACCTCCCGCCCTTCGGCACGGACGCCAATGGTGCAATTGTCGAAGGCGTCGGCATTCGGTTGGTTGGTACCATTGGAGACGAGGCCTTGCACGGTGAGGGTAAAGTTGCCCGTCAGGTCGCGGTAGTTTATTCCCCGGCCAAAGCCGTAGGAAGATGAGTTGGTGATGTTTCGATAGGTGGCACAATCTCTGACATTCAGGTTGATATCACGGGCTTCAATGCCAATTGCCAGGTTATCAAAGGTATTATGCCAACCCTCATCGGTAGGAATAATAGTAAAGTTGACCAAAGGATTTGGGCCGTTATTGCCCTCCAGCCAAATACCGGCCAGGCCCCGGTCAAAATTATAGTTCAGGCCAAGACTTGGAAGAATATCATCGTATTCATAAAAACAGTCGAAGCAGCGCATTCCATCGGAGCTCAGAATTGGTTTCGTTCCGAAGTATGGATAAGGGATAGGGATGCCCTGGGAGGGCGGCGCCACAATCACCCTTGCATGAGAAAATCTCCGTCTGTGCCGCGCAGGCCGATCAGGTTGTTGTGAAAAATTGTTTGTCGTAAGCCAATCAGGGGTGCAACTCCATTTACATTAAACGGTCGTACCGCGTAGAGTGCATCTTCAATCCGGTTAGTCAAAACAGGGCTGTTCCCACATTGCGAGCGAAATGTGCCTCTACCATAAACATAAATACCTCGCCACAAACAAAGTACTTTCAACATTTACGCCATTGGCAAATTCAAGGATTCGCGGACTGGCAGTATTCGGCACGTCAAAACCGGCGGCTGTACCCATAAAAATATTGATGCCATTGCGGAATGTATAATTCTGGTCGAAATTGATGATCCCGGTAACATACACATTGTAATTGATTTGATCGCCGGCGAGGACGTTGTTTGGCAAAACGCCGATATGGCTTCCGCTTGAAATGTAATCACTGATATTCGTTGTGGGTGGCAGACATGATTGATATCGCCGCATGGTTTGTCTACGCCTATAAAAATACCTTCCACCTGCGCCGGAAGATCAATCGTTTGGGTAGTGATCACCTCCTGCCCTTCGCAGAATACCCGGTGCTGTAACTGAATGGGACTGCCCGCATAAGCTGAGTAGTTTGTAATCTGTTTACAGTCAATAACAAAACCAGTTTCTAAAACCTGGGGCGCCTGACCTGGTAAGAGCAAAGTCCACTCACTATACCTTCCTTCCTGCATGCAACCGGTATTTGCGTATAATCGCAGTGCAGCGCAGTCGAGTGTCAGATTTGCTGAAAAATTACTCAATTCGTCACAACAACAACCTACTGTTACCCAGCGGGAGCAGGTTCCGGAAACCCCATAGGCAACATAGTTCTGAGTGATGAGGTAGGTGCCGGGCTGCATACGAATGGGTGGGCGAATCTCCGTACTCCAAATCTGAGCCGTCGCCAAAATCCCTGATAAAGACATCCGGCGACTCAAAGCCGATATTAAATGATACGGAACAACCAATGACCTGAAAAAGAAATAGCGGTCTGTACAGTTCGAAGTGCCGTCACAATTTACGGTCACTTCCTTAGAACAGGTATAGGTCACATGTACCCCGTTTTCTATAACCGTCACCCGGTGGGTCACGAGGTAGCTCTTGGGGTCAAATGGCGGAAAACAGTAAAAATAATAGGTGTGCAATGGGCTGGATACGTCAACGGAAGCATTGTTATCGCCGAAAATCCATTGCTCGTAAATGATGTTGTTTCCGCCATACGAATTGGTAAACTGCACATCTGTGCCGCCGGTTTGTGCAAAAGTGAAATCGCAGGGCGATTGTGCGTTTAATTGGAGCAACGAGAGCATTAAAACACCCCCCCCATTTTAACAATGCAATTACATTTTTCATAAATCAAAAAATTAAGCAAGTGAAGAAATTGGGTGAAATAAATCAAATGACTACTCCACCGACTTCGTTCAGCCGGCAAAGACGCTTAATTCTTGCCATGAAAAGTAATGAAAGGATTAAAGGGATTATGAAACAGGCCTGTTGCGTTGAAAACATTTACGCCAAGAGGGTTAGGCTCAAGTAAACGCAATTCCAAATATCAGAAAATTACTTCGGACTTTTTGCCGCACTCCGATGATTAACATTTGTCGGGCAGGTTTCCTTAATTCTACTTTGCCACTTTAAATCAAGCACTAAGTACACTGTAAACTAAATTTCGTTGGATTTTGGCTGAATCTTTTGGCGCCATCCATCGTCTGTTTTCTCAGCAAGAGCGCTGCTATTCCTTCAAAAATAGACTTGACTGCCACCAAAATCTTCTATCCAAAATCTCAACAAACTTAATTTACAGTGTACTAAGTAAGCCTGCATCGCGGTGTCATGCTCAGGCGTAGTCGAAGCATCTGTATCCCCAAGCCAGTTGATTGCTCTCCATCCGTATTCAGATTTTTCCTACGTCGGAATGACAGCATGCGGAAGGGCAGCGCGCGCAGAAAATCATTTCAAGTTCGGCCCAACACAGTAACATTTCGTCAATAGCTACAGCATTCCTCAGCACCATTTCCACACTTTTTTCACCTTTTTTTCAAAAAAATCAGGCGCTTTTTCTGCACTTGAACAGGCGGGTATTGCGAAAATTGTGGTGTAATTAATTTACTGTAAATCAGTATTTTAATAAAAATAACAAAAGATTTTCCTGCGATTTTATGATTTTTTGGCGCGTCAAAACTGGTAGGTCCGGGCTTGGAGGCGCCTCTACATTTGTACCATCAACAACGAAGAAACAATCAAATATCAATACAGATTATGATAATCAAAACACACAATATGAGGACGCTTCAAAACACGACTTCCAGCCAACTCCAAAGAGCAAATTCAGTCCAGAAGGTCCGCGCAGAAGTGGTACTTGGTTCGCCGAGTGCCAACTGCAGCGGGGTCGGGATTTGCCGGGTGATGGCGCACGGAGCAGGGGTGAATTTTACCTGCCCGAAAGTAAACGCTTTGCTGAGTTACACCACTGACGGTAAGCTGCGCTTCGAATTTGACAAAACCTCCATGGAGGGCCGCTATATGCGGCGGCATTTCCGATGGGCCTTGTTTCAGGTTTTTGAAGCCTATACCGTTCCGTACCAGCTTTTTGGAAAACTGAAATTGGAACAACGCACCATCCAGCCGGGTATTTACCAGGTGTTGGAAGCCGGCGACCGGCTCATCGTAGAGTTTTAATTTTTATTTCCCTGTAACACATACAACCGGCATTGCGCCCGGCTAAAGAACAATAGATGTTCTCACCGAAAGAGGTGCGAACCATTTTCCGAGTGTTCGCGAAGGGGGGGAGGGAATGTTGATCGCCTATGAAGCATTTACTTGTCCCGACCCCCCACCAGCGATACTCGATGTGATACTGCATAATACATCTGTTCCCCCTCCTGTGCATACCGGATACCCCGGTGGCGGCGTGCCAGGTTAATCGAAATTTTATAGGAGCGCGGCGTTTGAGCCGTTCCGGTTTTGGTACTGCTAAAAAGGGCCAAATCCTGTTGAGAAAACAGCGGCAAAACGTTGCGCTCCAAATTTTTGAAAAGACAAGCTGTTGCGCAAAGCGTTCAGTTTTGAATATTTCAAAATGTTGATAATCAGAATTTTACAACCTGAATAAATAAATTACAAATCTATCTTACTTAATCCATTACTCAAAAATTTGTTTTATCATGCGAATGCTCGAATCACTTTTTTTGCGTAGAACACGCCGCCTTTTTTGGCTTGCTATTCCCTTTTGCCTGTTGCTTTTTGCACAAGCTTTCACTGCCGGCTACAGCCCGGCTGACAACCCCAACCCAGCAACAATTGCTGTTGCGCCCTTAGCAGTCACAATAAATGCTGCTTCCAATGGCCCGCTTTGTGCGGGAACAACCCTGAACCTTACCACCACCATTATCAGCGGTACCGCACCGTTCACTTTTAGCTGGGACGGGCCTGCCGGATTCAACTCGACAGCCCAAAATCCGTCCCGCCCGAACACGATACTTACACACGCAGGTACCTATACCGTCACGGTCACTGATGACACCGGGATGAGTGGTACAGCGAGTGTGGATGTGGAAATTTCGGAGCCTGCTACCGTTCATGCGGGTATTGACAAGGTGCTCTGTAAAGGTGCAACGCACCAGCTCAATGGCGCCATCGGCGGTGCTGCAAGCAGCGCTACCTGGACGGCTTCTGTTGGCGGCGGCAATTTTACGCCCAACCCATCGATGCTGAACGCGGTATACCACCCGCCGGCCAACTATGTCGGCAATATCACGCTCACGCTAACCACCAACAACCCTGCAGGCCCATGCCCGGCAGTCAGCGATGCGCTGTTACTGACCTATGGCGATCCAGAAGCTATGGTTTGCAACGACATTGTTACCATATCGATGGATAACAACTGCTCCGTAACGATTACACCGGATATGGCCTTGGAGGGCGATGTTCTGGATTCGTTGTTTATTGTAAATATCTACACCCTGCAGGGCGTAAATATTGGTAACACGATTACGGCGCAGTACGTTGGTATTCCTTTAAAAGTTAAAGTCTCAAATATATGTACCGGCAATTTTTGCATCACCGATGCGATTGCCCACGATGTTATTCCCCCAATATTTTCTTCTTGTGAAAACATTACCGTCCCCTGTGCAGTGACCAACTACACACCGGATTATTTGAAAAACACCCTCGGTATTGATGCGGCTTATCCGTCGGTAACTGACAATTGCTCGCCGGTTGCTTTGACGCGGCAGGATACCTGGGTGGATATTCCATGTGGTGGAACATTCAACGGTTTGAGCAACCTGAGCGGTTATGTCAAGCGCGTATGGACGGCCACCGATGCCAGTGCCAATAAGTCAACCTGTACCCAGTATATCTATTTTGAACGCATCAGTATTTACGGTTTGGATTTGCCAAGCGACATTACCGTGTCTTGCGGAATGAGCATGAATGACCCGGCCGTAACGGATGGACCCTCCTTTACTTTTAACGGACAAACCTTTTATTTAAACGGTACGAACTCATTTTGCGAGATCAATGCTACGGCAACTGACCAGTTGGCGCCATTTTGCGACGGTACCTATTCTATTATCAGAACCTGGACCATCTTCAATCTGTGCGGGCCATCATCCTCCAGCCCGCCCAACCCACTGACCCACATTCAGATTATTAATGTTGTGGACAGCCAGGGCCCTGGTTTTACCTGTCCGGCAAACCTGACGGTAAGCACGAATCCGCTGGAATGTTGTGCTACAGTGAACCTGCCCGATGTAATTATGGACGATGCCTGCGGCCGGGTTTCGGATGCCTATGCGGTGATTACGGTAATTGATCAGTTTACAGGGGATACCGTAGATCAAATTACCCTTGATGCTATCCTAAGCAATTTTCCGGGTAATAACACGAATGACCCCGACACACTTGCTGTGTTTGGAGACACGCCCTGTTTGCCGATTGGCGAGCATATTGTAAACTACTTTTCAGAAGACGCATGTGGCGCCGTATCCAGTTGTTCTTTTAAATTAACAGTGCGCGATTTGGTGCCGCCGGTGGCTGCCTGTGATGAAATCACCCAGGTTTCGCTCGGTATCGACGGTATGATATTCGTAAATGCCTCTACTTTTGATGATGGCTCCTACGACAACTGTGGCCAGGTATATTTCAAAATACGCCGTAGCGACAGCAATGGCTGCCAACCGAATGACAAGTTCTACGACCAGGTAAAATTCTGCTGTGAGGATGTGGGCGATACGATTAAAGTTATTTTACGGGTATATGATATCGCGCCGGCTCCCGGCGAAGTGAGCCTGAGTTTTGGCGAAGCCAACTCCAATGAGTGTCAGGTAGAAGTGTATATCGACGATAAACTAAAACCGGTTTGTATTCCACCGGCCAACGTAACGGTAAGTTGCGAAAATTTTGACCCCAGCCTTTGGGCCTACGGAACTTCAACTGCAGCCGATAACTGCTGTATTGATACAACCATCGTTTCAGCCAGTTACAGCCTTTTGATACAATGTGCAGCAAAGGCACGATTGTCCGGACTTTCCGGGTGTTCGATTGCCACGGGCTTTCCAACCAGTGTACCCAACGGATTACGGTGGAATACGAACAAGATTATTCTGTGAAATTCCCCGATGACGTGGTCATTACTGTTTGCGACGGTTCCGGCTCCTACGGCGCGCCGAGCTTTACGGTGAAGACTGCGAACTCCTCGGAGTATCGTTTACCGACCAGATATTTACGGTAGTTCCAGACGCTTGTTTCAAAATTGAGCGCACCTGGACCATCATCAACTGGTGTTCCTACGACTCCAACCTGGGTTGCACTTTTGTACCCAACCCCAACCCCAATGCAACCGCTAACCATGCCTCCAACCTGGCAGGACCTACGGTTTCGCCTTTTGGAACGCCTTCACCCTGGGGGCCTACGGTCACTAAAATCAACCCGGGCGACCAGTCTACCACCAATTACAGCCAGTTCTGGTCGGCTAACGTGAATTGCTACCAGTACAAACAGATCATCAAAATAATTGATTCCGGCAAGCCGACGATTGACTGCCCAACAGGAACAGTGGACGTATGCGACCTGACGGATAATGATACCAATCTCTGGAACGAGTCCTACTGGTTCGATGACAATACGCAGCAACATGACCTCTGTGAAGGGCCTACCGACCTTTGTGTGACCGCAACAGATGCTTGTTCAGGCGCCGATATCAATATTCATTATCTCCTGTTCCTCGATCTGGACAACAACGGTTCAATGGAAACGGTCGTCAATAGTCTGAATTCGCCTGATCCGAATGTTGTCAACTACAACAATGCCAATACCCAGAACTTTACAGGTGGCGTTGTTCGCGCCTTCGACGAACGGCAGGTGCCCTTGAACCAGAAATATCGTTTTGCCATCCAGACTACGGTTAATGGTAAGTTTAAAACCGCTTGTTTGCGCTGGAATACACAAGCACAACCCGACACGTACACCATCCCTGAGTTGCCCTACGGCACACACAAGATCAAATGGATTGTGGAAGACGGCTGTGGCAACCAGGAAATTTGTGAGTACACATTTGTGGTCAAAGATTGCAAAGCGCCGAATGTATTGTGTCTGAATGGCCTGGCAACGAACATGATGCCGAATGGCACGGTGACGCTGGGTTTGCAGGGCTTCCTGCAGGATGCTTCTGACAACTGCACGCCAAAATCGATGCTGGTATACGGCATCCGGGAAGGCGGCCACGGCACGGGTTTCCCGACCAACCCCGACGGTTCGCCCCAAACAACGGTGACCTTTGATTGTACGACGCTGAGTTTTCAATTGGTCGAAATTTGGGCCAAAGACAAGTACGGCAATGCAGGTTTCTGCGAAACATTCGTACACGTTCAGGATAATATCGGGGTATGCACCAGTACAAATGCAACAGTCGCAGGTTGGTTGGCAACCGACTCCGGCCATGGCCTCGAGGAAGCGAACGTACAAGTCGTTTGTAACGCGCCCACCGGGCAGCCGCCGGTCAACTTGTTCAACCTGACTGACGATAACGGCCACTTCCAGTTCAACAATGCCGTGCCGATCCAGTGCAACTACACAGTAACGCCTTTGAAAGACAATGACCCGCTGAACGGTGTGAGTACCTACGACCTGGTGCTGATCAACAAGCACATTCTTGGTATCGAAAAACTGAACTCACCCTACAAGATCATTGCAGCAGATGCAAACAATAGCCGCAGCGTATCCACTTTTGACCTGGTTGAACTGCGCAAACTGATTCTGGGTGTGTATACCGAATTGCCGAGCAGCACCAGCTGGCGTTTTGTAGACAAAACCTATACGTTCCCTGATCCGTCTGATCCGTTCAAAGAAGTTTATCCTGAAACCAAAACGGTTTGGAACATTAAGGCAAACCAGATGGAGGACGACTTTGTGGCAGAGAAAGTTGGCGATGTCAACAACAACTCTGTTCCGAATAATGCCATGTTCAGTGATGATCGCAGCGCCGGAACCCTGTTGTTCGACCTGGAAGACCGCTTTGTAAAACCAGGCGAATATTTTACCGCCACATTCACTGCCGCCGAACAAGTAGCCGCCTACCAGTTCAGCATGAATTACACCGATCTTGAAGTCGAGGACATCATCCCCGGCGCCGGAATGAGCCAGGACAACTTTGCTGTCTTTTCCGATCGGAACACCCTGACCACTTCGGTAGAAACAAAAGAAAATGCCGAACTGCCGACGTTCAAAGTCCGTTTCCGCGCCAATGCAGCCGGCCAACTCAGCAAAATGTTGTCGGTTTCCAGCGGCATCACCAAAGCAGAAGCGTATTTGACTGAAGGCGCGACACGTGCAGAAGTTTCGAAGTATGACATTGCTTTCCGATTCAACAGCGGTGGTGTACAAACGATCACCGGAGTAGGTTTCGAGTTGTATCAGAATACACCGAACCCCTGGGTGCACAAAACACAAATTGGCTTTCACCTGCCAAATGCCACTGATGCTACCCTGACGGTATACGACGAATTGGGCCGTAAAATCTTTAGCGAAACGGCTGATTACAACCAAGGCTACAACACCATCTTTATCGAACACGCTTTATTGGATAAGCCGGGCGTACTTTACTACACACTCGAAACAGTGTTTGGAAAAGCAACCCGGAAGATGGTACAGTCGCAATAATCTCATGGATGTAGGAACGGGGCGGCCTGTTTAACTGGCGGGCTGCCCCTTCTACTCACCAAAAACCAACCGATGATCAAACAAAAATAATCCTGAAAGACCATCTGTAACGTAGAGTGATTTGCAATAAAACATATATCGCCTGAAAGATTTTTTTTAGTAAAATCAGTCTTTGAGGTGGCCTCTCCCAAACGCGGGAGGGGCTTTTTTATGTTAAAGCATTTGGTCCGCTGGATTTTGGGCTTGTTGTCGAAGTGTAAAACTAATGGGCTTTAGTACCTTTGCCCATATTGGTCAACCGGCCATAAGGTTTTTGTAAAACAGGGACTGTTCGAAACTGCGCCACACCTGCTTTTTAGCATAGACAATCAAAACGTTAGCGGAGGTGGGGCGCACTTTATTGAACATTTTCCAAAAACCGGGCGGTATTTCGTTGTTCATTTAATCAAACACGCTTGTGAAATTTCTACAATCTTCTATCGCGGGGCTTTCCCCGATTGCTTTTTTGCGGCCTTTTGGGCTGATCCAACCGTTGTTAATTTCTTGTTTGAGTTTTTTCCGAGCATTTGCGACATTCCCGGCGCCTGTTCCCAATTGAAGTTTATTGATTGAGTGTGTGGAAAAATTGTATGCAGCAATATTCCCATAAAATCTCTAAAAAAACCACTCATGCATGAATTAACAACTTTGGTGTCTTTTTACAAAAGACAAAATTCAAATCTGTAAATTTATTAGATGCGGTCCTCGAACCAGGTACGCAGCTCAGGCGATTGTACGAAACTATCAATGCGTCGGTGTTATCCCTGGGCCCTGAATTGGGCGCTGAGCAGTTGAATTGGACCAGTGCTGCCAAATTGCCCGCGCTGAAGTCCAAACTGAAAGACCGTTTGCTGGACGCCATTTTCCTCCTCGATTTTAAAGAAAGTGATTATACCGACCGGCAAAGGGCCTTTTTGGTTTGTTCCAAACGATGGGCGGCCGGGATGATTTTGTTGCATAAAAATATCCGGCAGGCAGGCATTAATCAATTTGAACAATTACTTCGGCATACGCTCCATTTTGAGTTTACGGAGTTGAGTATGGAAATACTTCGTGTATTGCGGCTGCATTTCGGGACCATCGAAGGTGATTTGAAAAAATATGCCGAATACGAACAGATTTTACAGGAACAGGAAGAAATTTGGTTAGCAGAACGCCGGGCAGAGAGTTTTTACATCGAACTGGCGGTGCATTTTGTAAATGCTAAAGCGGATAAATCAGCTGCGAAACAGAAGTCAATCGAATATTTTAGTAAAATAAAGCCCTGCTTGGACCGGTTCTCCGCTTTTAAGTTGCACATGTTTGGACGGCTTATTGAAACGGTCATTCATAGCAGTCAAAACGATTACCGGGGTATGGCTCGTGTTTGCGAGGAAGCTATAGCGTTTTTTAAAGATAAAAAATATGACAGTGGGTTGTTTCTCCAGGTGTTTTACTATAACCTGATTACCTGTTGCTTATCGCTTCGGCAGTTTGAAAAAGGGCAGCAGTATATTCTCGTTCTGGAGCGGATGGTCCAAACAGGTTCTTTTAATTGGTTTAAAATTCAGGAGCCGTATTTTTTTTATTGCAATGCATACCGCCAACTATCCAAGGGCGCTGGAAGTATTGGTGCATGTTCAAAAAGATGATAATTATGAAACCTTACCTCCGGCGATAAAAGAAATTTGGAAAATATTTGAAGCCTACCTGAATTACCTGATCCTGATCGGAATACTTGATGCCACGGATACGGAAGCGCAAAAAAAAGAATTCAGAATAAACCGGTTTTTAAACGAAGTGGAGGTTTTTGCAAAGGACAAACGCGGGATGAATATTTCGGTACTTATTCTCCAGTTCTTGTATGCGCTTGCGCAGGGCAACTACGAGCTTTGTGAAACAAGAACGGATGCTTTATCAAAATATAGAATCCGGTATTTGAAAGGCAAAGCAACGCTTCGAAGCAACCACTTTATCGCACTGCTTTTGAAAATTCCTGCCTGTAATTTTGATCTGGAATTGGTCAAAGCAAAAACACTGAAGGCCAAACAGTGGCTCACCGAACATCCGTGGGAGGAAGTAAATCAAAGCCGGGAAGTAGAGGTCATTCCTTATGAACATCTTTGGGAAATGGCCTTGAAAAGTTTGTCGACACCCTCCAATACGCCGCCTTAACTTTCGGCAGCATTCCCGGAATTTCCGGCAACCGGGGCCAACTCCGGCCGTACTTATTTAGGACAATCGTGCTAAATCGTTTCTCACAGCAAATTTCCAAAAGCGGTGTATTTCGCTTTTTATTAGAATAATACACATGATAATTATTGTCATGGGAAAAAATTACCTGGTTTCTGTCCTTTTTTCCATGGTCCGTCCCTTTACATTTGGATTAATTATAAACTAATCCTTATTCTAATAATCACGCTTATGCAATCAAGACACGCTTCATTGCCCTGCCTCAACAGAGGCAGCACGCTTCCGATTATCAACGGTATCAACCAAGCCAACATCGATGTTTTGGATTTAATTGGTGCATGACGATTTTATTCGTTTTCTGAAATCTCTACCGTGATAGTCAAAATTTTAAGTGCACAGTAAATTGAGTTTGTTGAGATTTTGGGTAGAAGATTTTGGTGGCAGCCAAGTCTGTTTTTGAAGGAATAGCAACGCTCTTGCTGAGAAAACAGACGATGGATGGCGCCAAAAGATTCAGCCAAATTTCAACAAAACGCAGGTTACTGTGTACTAAGGGAAGGCCAGGTTCAATAATCTCCAATTTTTGGCCTTCCATTTTTCCAAACTATTTGCAAAATGCTAAAAGCACCTGACAGGCCCTGACGGTCTGGCACAGGGCTGGATTTTTTTGCAAGTTCTGTTTTAATCTGAATTCCAATATATCTCGGCACTCATGAAAAGAACACTTACTCAGTTTCGTGAAAATCTGATCACGAAAGGGTTAATTTTCCTTATATTTTTCTTCGGATACCCGGTTTTCAATCAGGCGCAAGTCTGCAATGTTCCATTGGTTGGTAAAGGCCGGGTGATCGACCAATTAAGCGGCGGCACGGCTTGCCTGCTATGCAACAATGGTGATTTAGAACATATTGTTGACGGCGATTTGTCCAACTATGCCGAATTTTCCCTTCCGGTCGTTTTACTCAGCGCTACTCCTGTAGTGGGGGTAAAAGACATCAATAATTCTTTTGCTGCGGGCACCCGCGCGGGATTTGTAGTGAAAATACCTGCGGGTTTGCTTGATGTGACGCTGCTAAGCAGCTTCCAGATACGGACCTATCTCGATAATTCCCTGCAAGAAACCGTATCCGTTAACGACGGCTTATCTGTTGGTTTACTCGCTGGCTCAGGCGGTAAACAACGGATTTCTTTTGTTACCTCAGAACCATACGATGAAATAGAACTCTTGATGGTGAGTACCATTGGACTTTTAGGGACAATGCGTATTTACTACGCCTATGAAGAGCCGGCCAACGGGTGCGACTATACTTGTCGCACTCCGTTGGTGACGGGTCTGGCTGGTTTTAACCAACCATCAACGCTGCCGCTACGGGTATTTTTGGCCTTTGTATCGGCTGTAATATCCTGGATGAAGACCGGGTCGTGGATGCCAGTCTGACCAACTATGCACGCATATTTATGCTTGCCGGTTTTGGCGCCACGGGCACGATTGCTGTTGACCTGGGCGGCACGGTTCCCGCCGGCTCCAGTGCCGGTTTTTAGTGCGCAATCATGGTGTATCTGGTTTGCTTGACCTCACCTTGCTGGGGGGGACTTATATCGACTTGTATCGATCCGGCCTATTGAAACAAAGTTTTTAGCAAATAACGACTTAGTAGGAATTGATGTCCTGAATGATGAAATTCAAGCGATCACCGTAGACGCAGATTCGGCATTTGACCAAATCCGGATTCGGGTGACAGGATTGAGTATCGCTGTTGACCTGCGCGTGTATTATGCCTTTTATTCCCCGGATTCCGATAATGACGAATTCCCGGATTGTGTCGATAAATGTGCCGGCGCAGATGACAACCTGGACCTGGACGGCGATGGCATCCCTGATGCCTGTGATACCCTGGATTGTATGCTTACCGCCGGCCTTGATCTGCCGGCCTGCCCGCCAACAGAAACAGCGCAATTGCCCGCTGCTGCATCCGGGCAAACTTGGACGGCACTTGCGGGCAACCCTGTTGCAGCAACGGTCAATAATGCGGGGGAAGTAAGCGGCATGGCGATAGAAGGCGCCTATTATTTCGCCCTGAATGATACCACCCTGGGTTGTGCTGATACAGTAGCAATTCTTCGACAAAGCTCGGCTTTAGGCGATTCGTGCAATAACCCCATATTTGGCCATGGCGTTGTGGTATTTGACCCATCAGCAGGCAATTGCACCTTGTGTTTGGAGGCCGATCTTTTTGTAGATGCTATCCTGAGCACTTATGTTTCCCTGGATGCGAGTATCAGCTTGTCGGCAGGGACACCCATCATTGGAATTGCAGATACTTTGCATGATTATCCTGCCGGTCGGCGTGTAGGCATGGTGGTAGAAGCGGTCGGTGGCTTGATCGACCTGACTTTGCTGGGCAATTTTGAGCTCCGAACCTATTTGGATAATAATTTACAGGAAACGGCGACGGTGGGTAATTCTTTACTGGAAGCAGGTGTGCTGGCCGGGCGCGGCAATCGTCAACGCCTCAGTTTTGTCACTGCTCAACCCTTCGACGCGGTAGTGCTGGTCGCCAATGCCTTGCTCAGCACCATTGATTCCTTTCGTATTTATTATGCCTTTGAAGAGCCGGTTAATGGTTGTCCGAACCAGACCGACGACATCTGTACAAGCCCCTGGCTGGTCGGTAATGCGTTTTGCGCGGGTATTGCCGAGGAGCGTACCGGGCTGACCGGTGTTGCGTGCGTCGGTTGCTCGATTAATGCAATTGGCAACCTGATAGACGATGATACCGGAAATGCGGCCACGGTAACGCTTACCGTTGGGGTAGGCGCTGCGGCTTCCATTGCGGTTACCACCATACAAACCCTGGATGAAACCTACGAAGCGGGTTTTGTTTTGTCTGGCGGAATTAATTTGTTGGATGCAAGTGTACTGGCAGGTTTGCAACTGCGCACTTATCTGGACGGCGTTTTGGTGGATAATTACTTTGCAAACAACAGCTTGATTAGCATCACCTTGCTGGGCAATGGCTCGGATTACGGTTTGGTATCCTTAAAACCAAGTGGAGCGTTTAACGAAATACGATTGACCATTTATGGTCTTGTAAATGCCCTGGAAACAACGCAGGTGTACTATGCATTCACTCGAAAAGACAGCGACCTGGATAATACGCCTGATTGCATTGATAAATGTTGCCAGGGTTCGGATGACATTGACACGGATGGCAACGGAAACCCTGACCCCTGCGATCCCATAGCGGATATTCAGATTCAGATGTTTGTATCAAATGCTGCGCCCTCTTATGGATCATTGGAAACAATTACCCTGAAAATAAAAAATGAGGGTCCATCAAACGCTACAAATTTAACCATTAGAAATATAGTGCCTACGGGCTTTAGCAACCTCCAGAATATATCAGATGGAGGCGTGCTAACAGATAGTATCCTGCTTTGGACTGGATTTGCGCTGCCTGTTGGGGATAGCCTGTTGTTATCTTTTGACGCTGAGATAATCCGGTATGGAAATTACCTGAATAAGGCAGAGATCAATGGTTTAAATGAGCAGGACATAGATGCTGACCCCAATACAAGTTTTGACGTTGACGACCTGGCCGATAACATCAGCGACGACGATGAAGATGCGCTGGAGCTGACGCCGGTTAACGACCCGCCGCTTGCTGCGGATGACCTGATTTCAACACTGGAAGACACACCGGTAATGATACCGGTTCTGGACAATGACACGGATGTCAATAATGACACTTTGACTATCAGTGCGGTATCTGATCCGCCCAATGGCACTGCATTTATAGCAGGCGATAGCATTCAGTATATTCCGGATACAAATTTTTATGGCCAGGACACTTTTCAATACTTCATTTGTGATGTCGATGATGTTTGTGATAGTGCCTTTGTGGCAGTCACGGTCAGCCCGATCGATGTCCGTTTGCAGTTAAAAGTTTTCTTACAGGGGGCATTGTACAACAGCCCGGATACGACTTTGATGCGGGATGATTTGCGTGCCGGCGGGCACATTCCCTTGTTGGAACCTTATTCCGCATTGCCGGAATTTGTTCATTTGAATGGGGGAGGGGGTGAATTCGTGTCTGATAGTGCAGAAGTTTTTGGCGATCATGGCGCTAATTCTATTGTTGATTGGGTTTTTGTAGAGTTACGTGACTCTGCCAATCCGGCCTTAGTCGTAAGTACCCGTGCCGGTTTATTGCAACGCGACGGCGATGTGGTGGATGTGGATGGTGTTTCGGCTTTAGTATTTGAAGGCTCGACCACTGCGTTTTTTCACGTAGCCGCCCGGCACCGGAACCACCTGGGTTCCATGACCGCGAACCCGTTTCCCCTGAGCGCTACGGGTACATTCGTAGACCTGAGTGACCAGGCAATTGATTTATGGGACGATGGCACCAACCTCGATGGTTATGAACAAGTAACCGTATGGGGTAAATATGCGCTTTGGGCTGGTAATGTTGACCCGAACGACGAGACCATTTTTGCCGGCCAGTTTAACGATAAGGACCCCTTGTTTAATGCTATAGACCAAGCCGCAGGAAATATATTCCGTTCACAATCTTATCAGTTGAGTGGTTACCATTTGGGTGATGTAAACCTGAGTGGCAAGGCTATTTTCAGCGGTCAAACGAACGATGTAGACCCCATTTTTAACAATGTAGACGGTCACCCCAGGAATATTTTCAAAAGCCAGTCATTTTCTATTAGACAGCAGTTAGCACAGTAAAAGCATGTTGAGATTTTGACCGGATTGGTATTATCAGAATAATCATCCGAACACACTATAAAATAATCTAACGTCTTCTCATGAAACGGAACGCTACCTTAATGGTCTTGACCGTGGCTGCATTTTTCGCCGTCCAGTCAATAAAAGGCCAATCAGAAGTTACTTATGGAATATTGCTGGATCAGGTAAACGACACTATTCGCCTCACCGCAGTGGCCTACCCGAATTTCAATTCCAATAATGTAACCATTTCAACTGCCTTGTTCACCTTTTATCTGCCCTCTGGCACGATTACCCATCCGGGAGTCCCTTTATTGCCCGGATCAGGATCCTTCACGGATATTACCGGAACCTGGCGGATCGAAAAATTGACGGACTCCTTGTATCAAAGTGCCGGTTTTGATCCTAATGACCTCCAGGGGAATGATATTTACCAATGTATCCTGCAAAATTCGCCATCGCCAGCCCAATTGACGAGCGGCCAGGCTTTACAATTATTTTCATGGCGTTTGCCAAATGATTGTATTGGAGGAGATGTACAGGTTCATATCAATGATAATGCCATCCAGATGGCTATTCTTTCAAACCTGGGCATTAATATCAATAACCAAATGTCTATTTCTGTAGACAATGCGCCTTCCACGGACCTTTATGTGGGAAATAACCCATCGACGGATAATTATACCTGTCCTTTGGATGGTACTCCTGTTGCACAGCCCGATGCCATCACGATTTTGGAAGATGCAAATGCCACAACAGTATTAGTAACGGCTAATGATGATTTTGGAAATGATGGCCCTTCCGCCACGCCAATTGTTATTATAAACAACGGCCAAAACGGCGCTGCTACGGTTGATGAAAACGGAACCGTCAATGACCCAACCGACGATCAATTAGTATACACCCCCAACCCGAACTACTTTGGCACGGATACGATATCGTATCAAATTTGCGATGCTGACGGGGATTGTGACACCGCGATTTTGGGGATTACCATTACGCCCGTCAACGATGCTCCGATGGTAGCGGACACGATGATCACCACGGCTGAAGACACTCCGGTTTTGATTTGTGTGCCGATTTCAGATGTGGACCACAGCAGCTTCAGCGTCACTTCATTTTGCACGCCGGCAGCCGGTATGGTGAGCGGATTGACCGACCCTGCGACAACGGAATACTGCCTGACCTACACGCCCGATGCCAATTACACCGGACCGGATACTTTGTGTATTGAAGTCTGCGACGGCGCGGGCGCTTGCGACACCTCGTACGTGTTTCTCACGGTTGATCCGGTAAATGACGCGCCGACGGCGAACAACGATTCGGAAACGACGCCTGAAGACACGCCAAAAACGTTCAGCGTAACGGCGAATGACACGGATGTGGACGGCAACATCGTTCCGGCTTCGGTTGACCTGGACCCGGCAACTGCCGGTACGCAAACCATGTACACCGCACCGGGTCAGGGCACATTTACAACCGATGGTTTGGGTAACGTGACCTTCACGCCGGGCTCAATTTTACCGGCATGGCAACTGCTGAATATGTCGTTTGCGACGACGGCACACCTTTGCCAGCGCTCTGCGATACGGCGACAATTACGGTAAATGTGACCGCCGTAAATGACGCGCCGACGGCGAACAACGATTCGGAAACGACGCCTGAAGACACGCCAAAAACGTTCAGCGTCACGGCGAATGACACGGATGTGGACGGCAACATCGTTCCGGCTTCGGTTGACCTGGACCCGGCAACCGCCGGTACGCAAACCATGTACACCGCACCGGGTCAGGGCACATTTACAACCGATGGTTTGGGTAATGTGACCTTCACGCCGGAGCTTGATTTTATCGGCATGGCAACTGCTGAATATGTGGTTTGCGACGACGGCACACCGTTGCCGGCGCTTTGCGATACGGCGACAATTACGGTAAATGTGAGCCCGGTGAACGATGCCCCGATGGTAGCGGACACGATGATCACCACGCCTGAAGACACCCCGGTTTTGATTTGTGTGCCGATTTCAGATGTGGACCACAGCAGCTTCAGCGTCACTTCATTTTGCACGCCGGCAGCAGGAATGGTGAGCGGATTGACCGACCCTGCCACAACGGAATACTGCCTGACCTACACGCCTGATGCCAATTACACCGGACCGGATACTTTGTGTATTGAAGTCTGCGACGGTGCAGGCGCTTGCGATACCTCGTATGTGTTTCTCACGGTTGATCCGGTAAATGACGCGCCGACGGCGAACAACGATTCGGAAACGACGCCTGAAGACACGCCCAAAACGTTCAGCGTAACGGCGAATGACACGGATGTGGACGGCAACATCGTTCCGGCTTCGGTGGACCTGGACCCGGCAACTGCCGGTACGCAAACCATGTACACCGCACCGGGCCAGGGTACATTTACAACCGATGGTTTGGGTAATGTGACCTTCACGCCGGATCTTGATTTTATCGGTATGGCAACTGCGGAATATGTGGTTTGCGACGACGGCACACCATTGCCAGCGCTTTGCGATACGGCGACAATTACGGTAAATGTGAGCCCGGTCAACGATGCCCCGATGGTAGCGGACACGATGATCACTACACCTGAAGACACCCCGGTTTTGATTTGTGTGCCGATTTCAGATGTGGACCACAGCACTTTTAACGTCACTTCATTTTGCACGCCGGCAGCGGGTATGGTAAGCGGATTGACCGACCCTGCAACAACGGAATATTGCCTGACCTACACGCCCGATGCCAATTACACCGGACCGGATACTTTGTGTATTGAAGTCTGCGACGGCGCGGGCGCTTGCGATACCTCGTACGTATTTCTCACGGTTGATCCGGTAAATGACGCGCCGACGGCGAACAACGATTCGGAAACGACGCCTGAAGACACGCCCAAAACGTTCAGCGTCACGGCGAATGACACGGATGTGGACGGCAACATCGTTCCGGCTTCGGTGGACCTGGACCCGGCAACTGCCGGTACGCAAACCATGTACACCGCACCCGGTCAGGGCACATTTACAACTGATGGTTTGGGTAATGTGACCTTCACCCCGGATCTTGATTTTATCGGCATGGCAACTGCTGAATATGTCGTTTGCGACGACGGCACACCGTTGCCGGCGCTTTGCGATACGGCGACAATTACGGTAAATGTGAGCCCGGTCAACGATGCCCCGATGGTAGCGGACACGATGATCACCACGCCTGAAGACACCCCGGTTTTGATTTGTGTGCCGATCTCAGATGTGGACCATAGCAGCTTCAGCGTCACTTCATTCTGTGCGCCGGCAGCGGGTATGGTAAGCGGATTGACCGACCCTGCGACAACGGAATATCGCCTGACCTACACGCCCGATGCCAATTACACCGGACCGGATACTTTGTGTATTGAAGTCTGCGACGGCGCGGGCGCTTGCGACACCTCGTACGTATTTCTCACGGTTGATCCGGTAAATGACGCGCCGACGGCGAACAACGATTCGGAAACGACACCGGAAGACACGCCAAAAACGTTCAGCGTCACGGCGAATGACACGGATGTGGATGGCAACATCGTTCCGGCTTCGGTCGACCTGGACCCGGCAACTGCCGGTACGCAAACCATGTACACCGCACCCGGCCAGGGTACATTTACAACTGATGGTTTGGGTAATGTGACCTTCACGCCGGAGCCTGATTTTATCGGCATGGCAACTGCGGAATATGTGGTTTGCGACGACGGCACACCGTTGCCGGCGCTTTGCGATACGGCGACAATTACGGTAAATGTGAGCCCGGTGAACGATGCCCCGATGGTAGCGGACACGATGATCACCACGCCTGAAGACACCCCGGTTTTGATTTGTGTGCCGATTTCAGATGTGGACCACAGCACTTTTAACGTCACTTCATTTTGCGCGCCGGCAGCGGGTATGGTAAGCGGATTGACCGACCCTGCCACAACGGAATACTGCCTGACCTACACGCCCGATGCCAATTATACCGGACCTGATACTTTGTGTATTGAAGTCTGCGACGGCGCGGGCGCTTGCGACACCTCGTACGTATTTCTCACGGTTGATCCGGTAAATGACGCGCCGACGGCGAATAACGATTCGGAAACGACGCCTGAAGACACGCCAAAAACGTTCAGCGTCACGGCGAATGATACGGATGTGGACGGCAACATCGTTCCGGCTTCGGTCGACCTGGACCCGGCAACTGCCGGTACGCAAACCATGTACACCGCACCCGGCCAGGGTACATTTACAACTGATGGTTTGGGTAATGTGACCTTCACGCCGGATCTTGATTTTATCGGCATGGCAACTGCGGAATATGTCGTTTGCGACGACGGCACACCGTTGCCAGCGCAGTGTGATACGGCTACGATCTCGGTGAATGTAACGGCTACAAGTGTTCGTTTACTGGCCCGGGTGTTGCTCACAGGAGGTCTTTTCGACAGCCCGGATACTTTAATGATTGATTCCCTTCGGGTGCGCGGATATATTCCATTGACGGAGCCATACACGGCAATAGCAACATTTACCCACGTAAATAGTGGTGGTAGTGAAATGGTAACAGATTCCGCTACCGTATTTGCCGCATCCGGTTCGAACTCGATTGTGGATTGGGTATTTCTGGAATTGCGCTCGGCGCTCGATTCTGCTCAAGTCGTTTCAACCCGCTCGGCTTTAGTGCAACGCGATGGCGATGTTGTGGACATTGATGGCGTTTCGCCAGTTGTGTTTGAAAATACCTTCCCGGCTTCGTACTTCGTGTCTGTGCGCCATAGAAACCACTTGGGCGCCATGACGGAACAGGAAATTGCACTGACAAACGTTGGAACGGTCCTGGATTTTACCAACCTGGCGACGGCGTTGTGGAATGACAACCCGAATCTGAATGGTTATGAGCAAAATACCTTGTATGGCAAATTTGCCCTGTGGCCTTGTAACGTAAATGCAGACACCGCTACCGTTTTTGCCGGCCAGTTTAACGACAAGGATCCAATTTTTAACGAAGTGGATTCAGCGCCCGGAAACAGCTTGTTGCACTCACAGTCGTACAACTTTTTCGGTTATCACCAGGGTGATGTTAACCTCGATGGACGGGCCATATTCGCCGGCCAGAAAATGACGTGGACTACCTCTTTAATACGGTAGACAACCATCCGCGCAATGTGCTCAGGAGCCAATCCTTCGTAATTCGAGAGCAGTTACCGAAATAAATCATTTAAAGTAAAAGCGGCAGGGTTGGGTTATCACAGCAGATAATCCAACCCGCCATTTCTTCATAGGACTATCACCGTTTCATCAATTTCTCATGAAAAAGTATTTGATCTTTCACCTTTTACTGGTTCAGTTGTGCTGGCTTGGGAGCCACAGGGCGGTTGCGCAGGACCAGGTTGACTATGGATTTATTCAGGACGCAAACGACCCATTACTTTTTACTGCCGTTGCCTATCCTAATTTCTCTTCAAACAACATAACGATCTCCACCGCAACCTTTACCTTTTATTTGCCAACCAATACGACTACGGCTCCCGCTGTCCCGGTGATGCCGGTAATCGGTACTTTTACAGATATTACCGGAATCTGGCGTATTGAACGATTTACGCCCGGTTTGTATCAGAGCCTGGGATTTAACCCGGCGGATTTACAAGGAAATGACATTTATCAATGTATCCTTCAAAATTCTCCGGAACCGAATTTGACCAACGGGCAACCGTTATCGCTCTTTTCTTTCAGGCTGCCAGATAACTGCCTCAACGGCGCAGTTGCATTGCATACCAATGACAATTCCATTGCACAGTCCTTTTTTTCCAACCTGATTTTGAATATTAATAATCAAATGGCCATCAGTATCGACGATGCGCCTTCGATGGATTTGTATGATGAAAACGACCCTGCCACAAGCGTTTATAACTGCCCGTTAAACCTCAACGAACCGCCGGTTGCCAATGACGATATGGCCACTACCGCGCCTGATACTCCGGTTAATATTCCGGTATTGGCGAATGACACCGATCCGAACAACAACCTGGACCCCAATAGTGTAGAAATCGTGAACCCTGCCGGGAATGGAACAGCGACCGTCAACCCGAATGGAACGGTGCAGTATTCGCCCGCTTCCGGTTATATCGGTGCGGATCAATTCAGTTACCGGGTATGTGATACCGGCAACCCAGCCTTGTGCGATACGGCAACGGTTACGCTGCAAGTTCAGCCCCCGGGATCGGGCAATTACAGTATTTCGGTACCGAATTATTGCGCTTGTAATGCCTTGGATGGCCGTGCCGATGTAAGCATCAAGGTGACTGCAATTGCAGGCCAAAATTGGACGGTAAAAGAAGTGATTGGTTTGTATGATAGCTCCAGCCCTCCGGCCCCAGCTGCGCTTGTGCCGCTCACAGCAGGTACGCCGTTGAACTATATTGGCGCGGGCATGTATCAGTTGGATGCCTTGCGCAGGACGGACAAGGGCTATTGGATCAAGGTGAGTAACGGAAGCAAAGACCTGGATGTCATGGTTGGCAATGCGTCCTGGTGACCCATAGCCGACTAACATGGGTCTGTTCAAATGATTTATTTGTACCGCATTTGATTTCTTCCAGAATTTGAGCTGCGGTACAAATCGGTGAACACTCCCGATTTTACTGGAAAAATATTGATCTGTACGGTGGTTTAACTGTGCGGGGGCTGCTTTTTTTGGTTATGTCGTCCAAACTATAGTTTTTCCCAACATTATTATTTTTCTTTGCTGCAGCAAAATGCAGCCCGGTATGCATTGCTGGGCTGCATTTTTGTTTTTAATCCTGATAATCCTTTTTACAAGTGTCCTGTCATACGCCTCTAAGATTGCAGCGCATTTAATCCGTCCTTCCATGGTTGCCCATTGGCACGCTTTAACCTTCCGGGCGCCCTTTTCCCTCTGTAAGTACAGCGTAGGTTATTAAAAAAAATCACTCCCGATTCCGAGCAAGGACGGCTTTACGGCACGTCCTTATACCTGTTTCGCATTGGATTCAATTTGTCTGATGCGGATCAGGTAATTCGGTTTGGAGATATAATCTTTTTATAAAATACGCGAATATGCAGGACCTTAAAGAGTTAGTACTGTTGCTTTTACAGCACAACATTCATCCTTTAAAACACCTTGTCGGATCTGGTGATTCCAAGATGCTGGCGCTTTACGAAGGCATTTCGAATGGCAGTTTTAACAGCGATGTGGAAGCTGCCGAGGCGATATACGGAAGTATCGGCGGCAGTTCATCTTACCGCAGCTTCAAATCCGATCTGCGCGAGCGGTTGTTAGGTTCCGTATTTGATATAAATACCAATTTAGACCATTATTCAGACTACCAAAAAGCCTATTACGAATGTCATAAGCAGTGGGTGATGGTGCGGTTTCTGACCGGCCAAAATGCCAATACCATTGCTTTGAGCATTGCCAATAAACTGTTGCGGCAGTCGGAGAAATTGGATTTTACCTTGCTGTGTATGGATATTGCTTCTTACCTGCGCATTCAATACGGATTGCGCGAAAGCAATGACAAACGGTACAAGGAGGTCAACCAAAAATTTCAGTACTACCGGGATGTGTACGATGCGGAAAATCTTGCTGAAGAACTGTACACTTCGTTGATCGTTCATACCGTGAACAATCGTACGCCGCAAAAAAAAATTGTTGCTTTTGCCGATGAGGCTTACCAGCGAATAGCGCCTGTTTTAGAACGGTTTTATACTTACAAACTCCACATGTACGGCCACATGATCGGCCTGATGCGCTATACCCTGGTGAACGACCATAAGCGCGCCCTGAACTATTGTGATACTGCAATCAGGATTTTTAAAAACCGGCCTTATGAAGCGCGGGTGCCTTTGCAGATATTTTATTACCAACACCTGATTTGCAATATCCATTTGCGTCGGTTTGAGGACGGGAAGGAATCTGCCCGGCAATGTATCAACCTGATGCAGGAAGGTACTTTTAATTGGTTCAAGTACATGGAGTTGTATCTGTACCTGCTCTTGCATACGCACCAGTATGGTGAAGTTCCGGATGTACTGGCAGAAGCGCTGAACCACCCGCGTTTTGAGTTTTTGCCTGATAATGCCAAGGAAATCTGGCGGATCTACGAATCTTATGTGTACTACTTAGGCGCTGCCGGACAAATCAAGCCCACCAAACAGATATTTAAACTGGCAAAGTTTATCAACGAAACGCCCATTGCGTCAAAAGATAAAAGCGGTTTGAACATTGCCATTATTACCATTAAACTGCTCATTCTGATTCAGAATCGCAGGTTCAGCCAGCTGCTCGACGAGGTAGAGGCCACCAAGCAATACTGCTACCGGCATTTACGCGGCAACAGTACCAAACGCAGTTATTACTTTATTAAAATGTTGCTGCAGATTCCATTGGGGCAGTTTGATCGCAAATTGATCGAACCTAAAGCCGAATCTTACCTTTTAAAACTAAAAAGTATCCCGCTCCAGGTGGCCAACCAAACCTCTGAAATTGAAATTATCCCGTACGAAGACTTGTGGGAATTAGCCCTGGCATCGCTTGAGGGTCCGGCTCAGGCAAAAAACCTGAGCACGCGCGAAACCTCAACAACGGCTTCGCTCACGATTTAAAACTGGAAGGCGTCCGCTGGAACATTTTGGAAAACGACCGTGAGAAATGCGCGGGGTCTTTAAACCCGACTTCAAAGCAAATTTCTTTGACATTGTAGTGCGGATTGTTTTCCAGCAAATGATAGGCCTTTTGAAGGCGAAATTGCCGCAATAATACCATGGCCGACTGGTTGCTCACGGCCGCAAGTTTGCGCTGCAACTGCGACTTGCTCATGTTCAAATCTTTGCAAAGCTGGGGCAGGTCGTAGGTGTCGTCGGTGTAATTTTTTTCAAAATGAGCAAAAACATTTAACAGGAAGGAATGGGTTATTTGGGCTGCCTCCGAAGTTTGCTGCTCCGTTTCTTTTTCCAATTGCCCGACCGGGTCGTCGCTGGCTGCAATCATGGCATTCCGTTTTCGCCATTCCTGCTGTAGTTGATGGAGGTTTTTTAGAAGTAAAACCAGTTCCGTTTCATCGAATGGTTTGGCTACGTAGGCATTTGCGCCTAAGGATTGTCCGGCCAGGCGGTCCGCAATTTCTGATTTTGCACTGAGCAGCACAATTGGAATATGACAGGTCAGCACATGTGATTTTAGTTGGCGCGTCAGTTCATGACCATCCATACCCGGCATCATAACATCCGTCAAAATCAGGTCGGGGATATTTTCCAGCGCATATTCGAGGCCTTGTTCGCCGTTGTTCGTAAATGTCAGTTGGAAATAGGGCTCCAGACAGAGGTCAATATATTCGGAAATAGCCGGATTGTCTTCCACCACCAACAGGCTCGGCAAGCCGGGCTGTTTGTATTTTGTTTTATTGGGCTGTTTGGTTGAGTTTGCTTTGGCGTTGTTCTCCGGAAGCGGTTGCTCCATTTTGGAGGCCGTTTGGCTGACTGGAAATGTGATGGTAAATGTTGTTCCTGCTTCCAAGGCGCTGTTCACCTCGATTGCCCCGCCCAGCAGATGCACCATATCTTTCACGAATGCAAGGCCAAGTCCAAAATGGTATTGCTCCTGCCGGCCTGTTTTGCCCTGGTAATACCGGTCGAATATGTGCGGTAAATCCTTGGGATGGATACCGCGTCCGGTATCGGATACGCTGAGTTGAACTTGTTCGGCGGTATCGGAATGAATGGCCACCCGGATCGTTCCGCCTTCCGGGGTATGCCGGATCGCATTGCCGATCAGGTTGTGGGCAATGTATTTGAGGCGTGCCGGGTCAAAGTCAAGCAAAAGTTTGGGCGCTGAGGTTTCAAACAGCAGCCTGATTTTTTGAAACTCAGCCAGCGGGCGCAGGGATTCTACCAGGTAGTGCATGTACGCGCTGATATTCCCCAGCTGCATATTGAGCTGGATTTCCTGGTGGTTTAATTTACTGATGTCCAGAATCTGGTTGACCAGTTCCAGCATATTTTGGCCTTGCTCGACAATTTTTCCGGCATAATCATTTTGCTGTGTGGTATTGGCGTTTTTGTCTAATCGCCGGGCCATGCCGAGGATAAGCGTCAGCGGCGTTTTGAATTCATGGGCGATATAACTGAAAAAACGGGTTTTAAAATCATCCAGTGATTTCAGCCGTTCCATCTCTTTTTCACCCAATGCAACCGCGTGCTGGAGTTGAAGGCGTCGCCGGTAGTAGCCCAGGGAAAAATATAACAAAGCAACCGACAACAAACCATAAACCAGATAAGACCACGGGCTGCGGTACCAGGGCGGATGAATCGTTAACATCAGGCTGGTGGACGGAGCGGCATCCCAACCGAGGCCGGGCACGCTGCATTGGAGGTCGAGCACGTACGCGCCGGGTGGAATGGCAGCCAGGTTGATACTCCGTTGCCTTGCGATGTCTATCCAGTTTTTTTTGTGCAGGCCGGTCAGCCGGTACCGGTATTGGACGGATGTCGGATTGTTTGTTTGCAGGGCTGCAAACTCAAGTTGCAGGTTGTTTTCGCTGTGGGGCAAATCAAGTTTGATAATATTTAGGGGGCTGCGGCTTATCCGGGAATCCGTGGCTGTAGGATCAATTTCGATGCCATTTATTTTGATATTGGTAATGGCGACCACGCCGGGCAGTCCGGTTTTTTGCAAAATTTCAGGCTTCAGAATAAACAGGCCCTGGGTACTGCCAAAGGCCAATTCGCCGCCGGGCAAACGCTGGTAAGCGCAAGTGTTAAACTCCGTATTCAGGGGAGCATTGGGATCGGATGCTACGGTAAGAAAACGTTTGGAGGAAGGGTCAAAGATGGATAATCCCCGGTTGGTGCTCAGCCACATCCGGCCATTGTCGTCAGGCAGGATACCGTACACAACATTGTCGGGCAAGCCGTCTTTTTGGGTGTAAAAATCACTGCTCCCGGTTTTGCTATCGAAGCGGTTCAGGCCACCGCCCCGGGTACCTAACCAGAGGATGTGTGGGTGTTGCGGATCGGGATAAACGGACAGGATACATTCGTTGTTAAAAGAAACCGGAGCCTTCGGCCGGTTAAAAAACACGTTGAATACGGGAGTTGGCCGATCGTAATTTTTTATCTGAATCAAACCACGACTCGTTCCTGCCCACAAACAGCCGTCGACCGTTTCAATCAGGCAATTGCTGCGCATGGGGGCGGTGATGTCTTTGGAAAATAACCCTGTACGTTCCAGGTATCAACCTGGTTCGTTTTCGGGTGAATCCGTACAATTTGTCCTTCATTGCCAGACATCCAAATAAAACCCTGTTTGTCTTCCAATAACTGGACCGGAATGTCTTCCAGAATATTGAGTTGAACCTTCAGTTTTTGCCAGTTGCTGCTTCCGGGCGCTTTTTTGGTGATAAATAGTTCCTGCCTGGTCCTGCAGGCCATCCACCAGGTTTCGTCTTTGGAAATTAAAAGGCTGTAACCCCAGGTATTCGGTTGGGCAAGGGTCCAGGGCGCAACTTCGTACGCGCCGTTTTTGGGGTTAAAAACCTCTAAGGTTTTATAAATGCCTGGCCAGATGCGACCGTCGGGGAGCATCACAAAATTGTAGATGCTTTGATTCGGGAGAATTTGCCGGTACTTCAGTAATGGCTCGCTGATTTTTCGAACGCCATAACCAGTGGTGCCCACCCACATATTCCCGTTGCGATCGATAAGGCAACTTTCAGAACACACTTTGTCTAATCGAACCAACTGCTCCAGATTCAAAACAGGTTCGGAATCATTCAGATTCAATTCGTATTGTCCGGGTACTTCAGGGGGGAGTTTGTACAGGTTTGGGTCTGCCGTTCGAAAGAACACACGTTTTCCATTTGGCAATTTCATGTAGGCTCCTTTTAGCCAGTGGGGCCACAGAATCTCCGGTAAATTGTTGCCGGAAGGAATAATAATCTGGCCGCGTGACTTGTCCTGCGGATAGTAAAACCCTGAGGCGCCAATTGGCTCGAAATTCAGGGTCCGGGCATCTGTTTCGCGGATTTGCAGGCTGTTCGGGTCGATTTTGTACAAGCGCCCTTGCTCGTCAATACCGGTAATAATTGAATCGTTAATCCGGAATAGTTTAGACCGAAATGCAATATGCTCCGCATTTAACTTAAGAAATCGCACTGAAAATGCAGAGGACCGGAGCTGGCCATCCCGAATCATTTTGGTCAGTTGCGCCGGAGGCCGCACCACATACAACCCGTCCTTCCCGCTTTTTTCACTGACCACCCAGATGTTGCCCTTGTTTTCAGTGATCGTAATGCTGGGTTGATTTGGTAAATCGCTGATAATATCGGAGAGGAGTACAAAACGTTCGGTGTAGGGGTCGAGTATGACCGGGCCTTTATCCGTACCGATCCAGAGCAAACCATTTTTGTCTTCAGTAATTGCATGGATGTAACTGGCTTTCAGCGCCCATTTATTTTGGTTGTCCAGGACAAACCGTTTCACCTGGTAACCGTCATAGCGGTTCAGGCCTTGCAGGGTGCCGATCCAGATAAACCCACGGCTGTCTTCAAAAATACTGGTCACAAACCCTTGGGATAACCCATCGGCAATGGTCAGCGATTGTACCTGCAGATACTGGGAAAAGACTGGTTGTGCCCACAAAAACAGCAAAATGAGGGCTACAATTGGCTTTTTATTTATGGGAACAAAAGAGATCATCAATGCCAGGGTAAATATTTAAGCCAATATACGCCAAAAAACGGGCAAATATAGCAAGGATTTGGGTCATGGATACAAGCCCTACAGATAGGTGGAAAAGCATATTTGTTGTTTTCGCGGCGCCTGGTTCGGGCGCTTGTTTTTGCTACAACATTTAGAGCAGCAATCTTAATCCTAATCCGTCGGCAGGGCCTTCCTGTCGCCCTCCTTTGAAAAGTCTTAACATGCAGGATATTAAAGAATTAGTTTTGCTATTGGAACAGCATGGCCTTGATTTGTTTCAGCAGCCACCGCCCAATTTTAAGGAAAATGCAGCGCTGATCCAGCTGTACACAAGTGTCCGAAAAGGCGACAACAACTCCGATGTTGCCGCATTTGCAGGAAATATCCCCGGCGCCTCGCCTGCAACATCTGTAGCGTTGCAACAATTAAAAAATACACTTCGAACAGAGTTGATCCAATTGATCGGGCAGTATAACACCGATCTGGAACAACATACTGACCCGGGAAAGGCACTGTTTGAATGTGAAAAACAGTGGTTGACGGTGCGACGCTTTACCGGCCAGAACGCCGGTTCGCTTACCCTTTCACTGGGGAATCAGTTGTTTCGTATCGCCCAAAAATTCGAATACACAAAACTTTGTGCGGACATAAGCGCCTTCCTTCGCATTCAGTTTTGCCTGCGCAGACACGACAATGATGCGGATTGTGCCAAAGCCATCAAGCACTACCAGTATTACCGTAAAATGTACGATATTGAATTCCAGGCAGAAGACCGCTATACAATGCTCAACCGGCTGTCTGCCAATGGCCGGAAAGACCAGAAGAAAATATCTGCGCTGGCCCGAAAGGCTTACACTGATTTACAAGGCCCCATGCGCCGGTATCCGTCGGGAAAGCTACATCTGTACGGCTACCTGATCAAAATCCTGGGCCACATGGGCGACAGCGATTACCCGGCTGTGCTTCGGATTTGTACAAAAGCCATTCGGTTTTTTGAAAACAAGCCCTACCACGCTCAGGACCCCCTCCAGGTTTTTTATTACATGCAGCTCATCGCCAATATCCAGCTGCGGCGTTTTGCGGCAGGCGAAAAATCAGTCCGGCAATGCCTGGAGCGGGCCACAACCGGCACTTTCAACTGGTTTAAATTTCAGGAACTATTTCTGATGCTGATGCTGCATACCGGCCGGTTTTCGCAGGCAACGGCATTCATCAAAACGATAGGGGCGTATCCGAAATTTTCAGACTTGTCAGTACATATTTTGGATAATTGGCGGGTGTATGAGCGCTACCTGAATGTACTGAATAACACGGGTAGCGACAGGAAAACAGCCGCGCAACAGATCGAAAACCTGCAACAAATATTAAACCTTCCCACCAATTCCATTGAACGGCCTGGCGTGACAACCGCCGGCATTTTTGCCGGATTTTCAGAATTGCTCCAGCAAGGAAATCTCAACGAGCTGAACCAGTATGCCGGGTTAGTTTCGGAGTACACAGAACGTTTTTTAAACCAGCAGAACACCCGGCGCAGTTACTATTTTTCAAAAATGTTGCAGCAGATTCAAACGGGCAATTTTGACCGGGAAAGCATAACTAAAGCAACAGCCGGTTACCTGAAAAAACTAAAATCTGTTACGTTGCAGGTGGCGTACCAAATTGATGAAATGGAAATTTTACCCTATGAAATGCTTTGGGAAATCAACCTGAATATGTTGGAAAAAAGGTTCAGGGCACAAACTGCTACGGCAGTTTCAGGGGCCACGTTCAAATAACGCTGCCACGTCTGATACCGATGTGACACAAGTATTTGAAACGCCCTTTTCAGGGTAACAGTTGCTCAAGTTTTTAACAATGCAGGGTAATTGATTATCAGCATGTTAGCCTCAATTTTGGCATGAACGGCAAATTTTAGGCAGGTAACAGATTGAGTACTTTTGTTATGTAACCAGATTGGATTTGAGCATAGTTTTGGAGTTCCATATTATTTAATCGTCAATAAATTATACTCATGAAGAATGTTTACTCGCCTTGTTCTATCCAGTTTAATTCGGTAACAAATTCCGGGGCTGTTATTGTCGATACTACTGCCGTGTAAAAAATCGGCAGATTTTGTACTGACATTAGCCCCCCACTGCTAAACTGTACTTGCGGTTCAGCATAAGACATCTGATCGTACTTACGCAGCCACCTCTTCATCGGGGTGGCTTTTTTTATGCCCCAAAGAGCCGGTTCAGATTCCAAAAAAGGCATCTGTTTTTTAAGCATTGCTTAATTGAGTTGCGGCGCAGTTACTCGCACAGGCCTAAAAAATCACCCCTGTCATGTAACAAACAGTCTGAAAAGAAGCTTTTTAAAATGCTGTAAATCAGCGATTTAGAAATATACACGCAATTGGCTACCTGCGATATTCCGCGTAACAATGCCCCGGCAAAAGTTTGCTATACCCACCCCATTCAGGCGGACATTTGGACTAACAATATTCAAAGTAGTTCATTTTTCTCTTAATCAAATCCGCCTATCATCATGAAAAGTACAATCAAATCTCGCCTGTTGTTCTGCTCCGGAACCCTCTTCCAGTTAGCAACCATCATCGTGGATACTACCATGGTTTAAACATCCGGAACCAGCGCAATTTATGTTACGACACGACACTAAGATTAATCCTTCGTTGCTCTTTAATACAGCGATAATCCGGGAAGTAGAGATGGAAGTGGTATTCGGTACGCCCAGCAAAAATTGCTCGGGCGCAGGGATATGCCTCATCGCCGGCGTATTTCCGGCAGATTACAGGATACCCTGTCCGCATACCCGGGCAATAATTCATTACCTGCCGGGCAATGAATTGGTATTCCGCTTTCGGAAGTCCAGCCTGGACCAGGCACTCGTTCGATCCTATTTTAACAAGAGCCTTTTCCTCGTAGAGGAGCCCTTTTCTATACCCAGGCACCTGGTACAACGGTGGAATATGCCAATTGAGCAAATCCCCCCCGGCGAGTACCTCCTGGAAGAATACTCCAGTGAATGGCGCCTGTATTTTTTGCTATAACCCGTAATCCATTTCATATCAGCACCTCATGAGATTTATTTATACGCTTCAAGTATCAATAGTTCATCCCGTCCAAAGCCCCCTGTTTGTGGGGCTTTGGACATTGGTTTTGGAATTGGCTGGCGCATGTAAGCGCAAGCCAATTCCATTTTTTATGCAGAGGATGAATGGCCCGGATACCGGAACGCAAATGAAAAACAAAATATACCAACCCTGCCTGAACCATATCAATCGCTGGCTACACAGCCATAGCCGGGGCAATATCCGCGAAGGACCCGATTGAGCAAAGTAACTGATCTGGCCTGTTCTGCCAGGGTCAACTTCAATACTTCAAAACATACTTCCATTATCTAATCGATACTCTAAGGACTTCATCCATATCAATCCTTTTCTCATGAACAGTTACTTTACTTCGTGGACACAAAAAATTGCCAAAGGAATGCTTCCATTGGCTTGTATGCTTTCAGTTGGTTCCATGTTTGGCGCCAATACTGCTTTTACATCATACGCAACCAACACAACTTCGGAGGCTGCGGTTTTTTTAAATTCAGACGATCACCTGTCCGGGGCCGATGCGCCAAATGAAATCGCCGGAACAGTATTCAGAGATTATAATGCCAATGGCGTGCAAGATGGCGCTGACCCTGGCATTGCCGGCGTCAGCGTGGCTGCATTTGATGACAACGACCCACCGGGTACGCCAACAGCAACTGCTACTTCGGGCGCAAATGGCGCCTACCTGCTCACCGGCCTGACTCCAGGGGCAAAATACCGGCTGGAGTTTTCATGGTTGGACAATAAACTCCAACCCGGTGCAGCCGGCGGAACTTCCGTGCAGATCGCAACCGCCGGGGCTACCGGCGTCAATATGGGCCTGACCAACCCGAACGAATATTGCCAGGACAACCCGAAGATCGTAACCAGTTGTTACCTCGAAGGTCCGAACACCGGCAATGGCGGCGATGTGTTAATCGCGATGAACTTCAATACCCCGGTGACACCCGTTGGCCATGAAGCCACTGGCGCTCAAATCGGAACAACTTACGGATTGGCCTATCAGCGCTCGTCCGATATCATGTTTGCGGCAGCATTTCAGAAACGCTTTTCCGGTTTTGGCCCTGGTGGCCCCGGCGCTATTTATAGATCAAATGCTCCGACGAACAACGCAACGAACGGTTCGGTTTTTTTAGATTTAAATGCGCTGTTCGGATCGCCGGTGGCGGGTACCGATCCGCACGTCTGGACACTCAGTGGAGGTGAATACACGGATAATCCTTCCTTCAATGAAGTAGGCCGCATGTCTTTTGGCGACCTGGAAATTTCAGAGGATGAACTGAGTCTGTACGTCATTAACCTGAAAGACCGGAGTTTGTACATCATTCCTTTGGGTACCGACCCGACCAACCCCGTAGCGCCAACACTTTCGTCTGAGGTGACAGTAGTGCCATTGGCCGACCCGGGCAGTCCGCTGCCCGATTTACCCGCCGGTGTGGACAATGCTGAAATCATTCCTTTTGGCCTGAAAGTAAAAGACGGGCTCTTGTATATTGGTTTTGTTGGAAATGGTACGCCGCTCGTCGGCTTTGTGTATGCTTACGATCCGATTGGAAATACGTTTACCAAAGTGCTGGAATTCCCGCTTGATTTTAACCGGGGTTGCGCGTTTGCTTACCCGGGCTCTTGTAAAGGACCGGCTAAATGGAATCCCTGGATATCCAGCTATCCTGGTTCTTTTCCCGTAACAGACGGTTTTGAAATTGGCTACCCGCAACCCATGATGACCGACATCGAATTCGATGTAAATGGCAATATGCTCATTGGTATGCGTGACCGTTGGGGAGAGCAGGGTGGATTTAATGCACGAAACAACCCTGGTAATTCAAACCTGAGTGCGCACGATGCTTTCGGCGATATTTTAAAAGCCCCCTATAGTGGTGGAGCTTGGACGCTGAATGTCGCTGACTTTACCGACAACACTTTGTCCTTCGGAACCAGCGGCTCCGGCGAGCCCACCTGGAACGGAGATTTTTATTTTGGCGGCGGCTATTTGCACGAGGAAACCGCGATGGGTGGTTTGGGCGTTTTGCTCAATACCAACCAGGTGGCTATGCCGAGTATGGATCCGCTCGTCAATGCTTTTTCAAATGGTGTGACTGGTTTAATGCCAGTACCGGCGCTTTTATTCGAGCTCAGGAAATCCTGACCAACAATGTAAATAGCCCCTACGGCAAAGCCAACGGCCTGGGTGAGATCGAACTGGCCTGTGCTCCGGCCCCGATCGAAATCGGTAACCTCGTCTGGAAAGACATGGACGACGACGGCATCCAGGACCCCGCTGAATCCGGCATCAATGGCGTGACCATCACCCTCTGGAAAGATGCAGGCGGCGGCAACTTCAGCCAAATCGCTTCCACGATCTCTGCCGGCGGCGGTTTTTACGGCTTTTCCAGCAAGGCTTCGGGCACGGCTCCCGGTGTGACGTACAACGTCGCCCAGTTGTTGCCCGGCATGGATTATGAAATCCGGATCGCCAATGTAGCCGGCCCATCTCAGCAAGCGACTCTCGACGGCTGCAAATTGGGTAAGGCCAACCAGGATCCGGGCGCCACGGGTGATCTGCACGACAGCGATGCTGCCGCTAATGGAAATGACGCGGTAATCGCGTCGATCACCACCGGTACCGCCGGGCACAACAACCATACTTATGATATTGCCATGGCGCCCAACACCGACTACGGTGATTTGCCTGACAATAACATGGCTGGTTCGTATCCGACGAATAACACAGCCGGCCCGGAAGGCGCCGGCGCTTGCCACGAAATTGTGGCTGGCCTGAAAATCGGCGCATCGGTGGATATTGAAACCGACGGCCAGCCTTCGGCAAATGCCGATGGCGACGATCTCGGATTTTCCGATGACGAAGACGGTATTGCCAGCTTCCCGAGCTTTATCGCCGGCCAAATGGCCACCGTATCTGTCACGGTAATGAACATGCAAACACCGGCAGCCGCCGCTACCTTGTACGGATTTATCGACTGGAACAAAGACGGCGACTTCCTGGATGCGAGCGAAAGTACCACTGTTGCAGCGCCTGATGGCACGAATGGAACGGTCAATTTGGTATTCAACGTTCCGGCAACCGCTATCCTAAATATGGACCTCGGCGCGCGCTTCCGACTCAGCACGCAAGCTGGCCTGACGGCCACTGGCTGTGCCCAAGATGGCGAGGTGGAAGACTATATGGTACAAGTCATCGGTTTCGACTACGGCGATTTGCCCGATAACGACCTGGCGGGTTCATACCCGACCAATGCCACCGATGGCGCCGGCGAAGGTGTCGGTGCTTGCCATCAAATTGTGCCGAACCTGAAAATCGGCGCCAGCGTGGATGCTGAAGCAGCTGGCCAGCCAAGTGCCACTGCCAACGGCGATGATACTGGCGGCGCTGACGATGAAAACGGTATTGCAGCATTCCCAACATTTATCGCTGGCCAAAGTGCCACGGTCGCCGTCACCGTCATGAATATGACCGGCGGCGTTGCGCGTTTGTACGGCTTTATCGATTGGAACAAAGACGGCGATTTTCTCGATCTGAACGAGGCTGTTTCCGCCTCAGTGCCTAATGGTACAAATGGCTTGATTAACCTGAACTTTACGGTCCCGATCACTTCCGTGCTTAATATGGACCTGGGCGCACGTTTCCGCCTGAGCACGCAAAGCGGATTGACAGCAACCGCATGTGCCCCCGACGGTGAAGTGGAAGATTATATGGTGCAAGCCGTTGGTTATGACTACGGTGACTTGCCCGATGATAACCTGGCCGGTAGCTACCCAACCGACGCTACCAATGGCGCCGGTGAAGGTATTGGCGCCTGCCACCAAATTATACCCAACCTGAAAATTGGTGCCAACGTCGACGTTGATGCTGCTGCACAACCCGATGCCCTGGCAGAAGGAGACGACAATAACGGCAGTCCGGATGACGAAGATGGCATAGCGATTTTCCCGGATTTCCTCCTGAATAATCCGGCTACCGTAAATGTATCGGTTATGAACATGACGGGCTCCGCAGCCACTTTGTACGGCTTTATTGACTGGAACAAAGACGGTGATTTCCTGGATGCCAACGAAAGTGTTTCCTCGCCGGTACCCAATGGTACCAATGGAAATATTGCATTAAATTTCAACGTGCCCTCCAATGCTGTGTTAAATATGGTCCTCGGTTTCCGGATTCGCCTCAGCAACCAGGCCGGCCTCACTGCCACCGGTTGTGCCAACAGCGGTGAAGTGGAAGACTACTTTATCGAAGTACTCGGTTTTGATTATGGCGACTTGCCTGATAACGACCTGGCGGGTTCATATCCCACCAACGTCAATGACGGCGCCGGTGAAGGCAGTGGCGCTTGCCACCTGTTCAAACCCGGTTTGAAAATTGGTACCTTGATCGACTTTGAAGCCAACGGCCAGCCATCAGCAACTGCCAACGGCGACGATACGAATGCCGCTGACGACGAAGATGGTATTGCATCTTTCCCGCAATTTATAGTTGGAAAAACAGCCACAGTGGCCGTTACGGTAATGAATATGCAAACACCGGCAGCTGCCGCTACGCTGTACGGCTTTATCGACTGGAACAAAGACGGCGATTTCAACGACCTGAACGAATCGGTATCAGCGCCAGCGCCAAATGGCACCAACGGCCTGATCAACCTTACGTTCACCGTGCCGGCTTCGGCAGTACTGAACACCAACCTCGGCGCCCGTTTCCGCCTGAGCACCGCTTTTGTAACGGCTTCGGATTGTGCCCCCGACGGTGAGGTGGAAGACTACGTGGTGCAAGCCATCGCCTTTGACTGGGGTGACTTGCCCGATAACAACCTGGCCGGTTCCTACCCGACCAACGCCACCAACGGCGCTGCAGAAGGCGTGGGCGCCAGCCACCAATACTACCCAACGCTGAAAATGGGCGCTACGCTCGATTTTGAAGGCGACGGCCAACCCAGCGCACTTGCTGACGGGGATGGCGCAGACGAAGACGGTGTCACTTTCCCAACCCTCATTTTAGGGCAAACTGCGAATGTCACCGTTTCCGTCATGAACATGTTTGGCGCAGACGCCAAACTCACCGCTTATTTTGATTGGAATAAAAACGGAATTTTAAATGATCCGGGTGAAATGTATTTTACCACCGTCACGAACGGATTTGTAGGAAATATTAACCTGCCGGTAAATATTCCGGTTACCGCTTTGTACAACACCGACCTCGGTGTGCGTTTCCGGCTCAGCACCGATGCTACCGCTTCTATGCTCCCGACCGGCCAGGCGCCAGACGGTGAGGTGGAAGATTACCTGGTTCAGGTCATTGCTTACGACTATGGCGATTTGCCCGATAACGGCGCCGGCGTCAGCACGGGTAACTACCAAACGGCAGACGCCGACAATGGACCGTTTCATCAAATTTTTAGCACTATTAAAATTGGAAACACCGTTGACGCAGAAGGCGATGGCCAGCAAAACACCGGCGCGAACGGCGACGACGGCGCCTCCAACGACGACGAAGAATTAACGGTTCCGCTGTTGCAAGCCGGCTTCCCGGCCACCATTGAAATTGATGTGATGAACATGACCGGCGCTCCTGCCGGCCTGTATGGTTTCTTTGACTGGAATGGCGACGGAGATTTTGACGATGCCGGCGAAACGGTCAGCGCTATCGTGCTTAGTGGCACGAATGGCCCGGTTCCGTTTACACTCAATATTCCTGCAAACGCCATCCTGAACACCCCGATCGGTTTGCGCTTCCGCCTCAGCACCGACCCGGCAGCTTCCGCTCCAACGGGCTTTGCCGCAGACGGCGAAGTAGAGGATTACCTGGTAGAAGTAAAATCATTCGATTACGGCGACTTGCCCGATGGCGATACTCCAGGCTCTTATGCTACCAACGCGACCAATGGCGGCGGCGAAGGCGTCGGCCCTTCCCATGAAATTGTGCCCGGCCTCAAACTCGGCGCCGGCGTAGACGGCGACCTGGCGGGCCAACCGTCTGTTTCTGCCGATGGCGATGATTCCAACGGCAATCTAACCGATGATGAAGACGGCGTAATCGTTCCTATGTTTGAACTCAATGTTCCGGCCGACGTGTCGGTTACGCTGATGAACATGACCGGCGGCGATGCCAAACTGACCTTGTTTATCGACTGGAATGGCAACGGCCTCTTTTCCGATGCCGGTGAAATGTATTCCACCACGGTGGCTGATCTGGCTACCGGATATGTGTTTAATGTTACACCGCCCGCGAATGCAGTTTTAAATAAAAATATCGGCGTACGCGTACGCTTGAGTACCGACGCAACGGCTTCCATGAGCCCGACCGGGCCTGCACCCGACGGTGAGGTGGAAGACTATATCGCGCAAGTGATGTCGTTCGACTACGGCGACTTGCCGGATGCTGCTCCGGGTACTGCTCCTGGCAACTATCAAACTCAAAATAATGATAACGGACCGGTACATAAAATTGTAACCGGCCTGAAACTCGGCGCCAGTGTCGACGGTGAAACTAACGGCAATCAAAGCGCTTTGGCTAATGGCGACGATACCTCCGCTTCAGATGACGAAAACGGCGTGACTTTCCCGGCACTGACAGCCGGTACGACCGCGGTTATCCCGGTAAATGCCATGAACATGACCGGTCAGCCAGCCGCTCTGTTTGGCTTTTTTGACTGGAACAAAGACGGCGATTTTGACGATGCCGGGGAAAGTGTAACAGTCACTGTTCCAAACGGTACGAATGGCAACGTCAACCTGAATGTTGTAATTCCTGTGAACGCAGTGCCCAATATGAGTCTTGGCGCCCGTTTGCGCATCAGTACCGACTACCTGTCGGCCAGCGAACCCGAAGGTGCAGCACCCGACGGTGAAGTGGAAGATTATTTGATCACCGTGCTTTGCCCGCTCCTGCGGCCTTCCGCTACCCCGACTCCGGTGAGCTGCTATGCCGGCTCCGACGGAAGTATTGCCGTGGAAGCAGGAAGTATCGGAACGGCGCCCTGGGATTTTGCCTGGGACGGCCCTGGAGCCAACGACGGTTCCGTAACCGATGTCGCTTCCCCGTATGCTATTACCGGACTTCCTACAGGTATCTATACCATCACGGTAACGGATAGCGACGGCTGCACCGGTACTACTTCGACAACTATCAGCCAACCGGGCTCGCCTGTTTCGCTGAGCCTGCTATCGGAAAATGTGTCTTGCAACGGCGACTCAGACGGTTCCATCAACCTGATGGTAGCCGGAGGTACCTTCCCGTACACCTATGACTGGAGTAATGACGGTCCGGATAGCCCGGACGATGATACCGAGGATTTGACGAACCTCGCACCAAATACATACACAGTGACCGTTTCGGATGCAAAAGGCTGTATCGCCACCGTATCGGCGACAATTTCCCAACCTACGCCGCTGACAGCCAGTGGTGTGGCTACCGATGTGACTTGCACCGGTGGCACGGATGGCGCAATTGACCTGACTGCTTCCGGCGGTACCCTGCCTTATACCTACGACTGGACAAATGACGGTTCGGAAAACCCGGATGATGACAGTGCAGACCTGAACGGTATTGCTGCCGGAACCTATACGGTGACGGTGACAGATGCCAATGGCTGTGTCTATTCCACCAGCGTGGTTGTAGATGAACCGCCCAGCGGTATGGTTTTGAGTATTGCCGTTACCGATGCTACTTGTGGTTTGAGCAATGGCGCACTGGACCTGACGGTTACTGGCGGAACGCCAAATTTCACTTACGACTGGTCGAATGACGGTCCGGACACCCCGGATGACGATACCGAGGACCTGTCCAATATTTCCGCAGGCCTGTACTTTGTTACCGTGACTGATGACAACGGATGCACCACTTCTTCCTTTGCCGTAGTAGGCAACACAGATGCTCCTGAGGTGACTGCGGTAGGCACCGATCCGCTTTGTAATGGAGGAAATGACGGCTCAGTTGATATTACCGTGACAGGTGGAACGGCTCCGTTTACCTACTCCTGGTCGAACAACGAAACTTCGGAGGATATCAGCGGACTCACTGCCGGTAAATATATCGTGACGGTAACCGATGACAATGGTTGCAAAACCATGACGATGGTAACCCTCACCGAGCCTACTATTTTGGAAATGTACCTCACGCCGGTCAATGAAGGACTTTGCGGCGATGCCGCCGGTTCGATCACGGCTTTTGCCAGTGGCGGCGTGGGGAGCAATGATGGCCCGGATAACCCGGACGACGATCTTCCAACCATCAGTGGCCTGGCTGCTGGTACCTACACCGTCACGGTCACTGATGACCATGGTTGTGAAGTGATCCAGCAAACTACGCTTACCTGCGTGCAACCGGCTTCAATAGGCAACTACACCTGGATTGACGAAAATGCCAACGGTATTCAGGACCAGGGTGAAGACCCCTTGCCAAATGTAACAGTAGTGCTGGACGGCACAGACATCAATGGAAACATGGTGAATGAAACCGCCGTAACCGATGCTAATGGCGCTTATTTGTTCGACAACCTGTGGCCCGGAACCTACAAACTGACCTTTGCCACACCTGCCGGCTATGTGCCAACAACAGCCAACGACCCAGACGCCAATCCGAACGATTCTGACGACTCCGACGCCAACCCGGCTATGGGCGGTATGACGGTCTTCGAAGTATTATCGCCTGGCGAAAACAACCCGGACTACGATGCCGGATTCTATCAGCTTGGCTTCGATCGGTAACTATGTATGGTCCGACAGCGATGGCGACGGCGAGCAAGAAATCGGCGAACCAGGCTTGCAGGGTATTCCGGTGACCCTTACGGGCACAGATGGCCAGGGCAACCCGGTCAACCAGACGACAACAACGGATATCAATGGGGAATACCTGTTTGATAACCTTGTTCCTGGCACCTATAAACTGACGTTTGCCTTGCCTTCAGGCTTTGTATTCACCCCCGCCAACCAAGCTGGCGGCGACGATACCCAAGACAGCGATGCTGACCCAACTATGGGTGGCATGTCGGTAAATGAAATTTTGACCAGCGGAGAAAATAACCTGAGCTATGATGCTGGTTACTTTGATCCGGTACAAGTGGGCGACTACGTTTGGTTGGATGAAAATGCCAATGGTGTTCAAGAGGCGGGCGAGCCTGGTCTTGAAAACGTGGAAGTAAAACTACTCGACGGTGCAGGAAATCCGGTAACGACGGATGCTTATGGTAATCCGATCGCAAACCAGTTCACGGATGCTAACGGGTACTATTTATTCCCGGATCTGGCGCCAGGTGTATTTAAAGTGATGTTTATCAACCCGGATCCGACCAAATACACTTTGACGATCAAAGATGCCGGCACCTTGGACGCTGTCGACTCGGATGCCGACAATGTAATGTTGATGAGCGATGCGACAGATTTCCTGGACGCATTTGTGGAAGACCTGACCCTTGACGCCGGTTTCTTTGTAAAAGCCAAAGTAGGCGACTACGTTTGGGAAGACACCAACGGCAACGGTATCCAGGATGGTGGTGAACCGGGCATCGAAAATGCTCAAGTAACCCTGACCGGTACCAATAACCAGGGCAACCAGGTTAACCTGACAACGACGACAGACAACACCGGCATGTACATGTTTGGCGATCTGGTTCCCGAAACGTATAAAATTACCTTCGGAACGCCAGCAGGATACCAACCGACACCAACCGATGAAGGCAATGACGACACGAAAGACAGCGATGCCGGCCCAATGGGCATGACACCGGTGTTTACAGTTGTATCGGGCGACACGATTCCAACTTTCGACGCGGGCTTCTTTGAGCCGGCCGAGATCGGTAACTACGTTTGGGAAGACCTGAACGCCGACGGTATTCAAAACGACGGCCCGACGGGTATTTCAGGTGTTGAAGTGATCCTGAGTGGCACAGACGGCGCTGGAAATGTAGTCAACCAATCGACCACAACAGACGGTAATGGTTTCTACCTGTTTACCGACCTGGCTCCTGGCTCCTACAAACTGAGTTTTGTAACGCCAACAGGCGGCTACGTACCAACAACAGCCAACGATCCGGACGCGAATCCGAATGATACCGACGACTCCGACGCCAACCCGGCGATGGGCGGCATGACGGTGTATGAAGTATTGGAATCGGGTGAATCCAACCTGACCTACGACGCAGGTTACTACATCCCGGCTTCAATCGGCAATTTTGTTTGGTTAGATGAAGACGCTGATGGCGAACAAGATCCGGGCGAACCGGGCCTGCAGGGCGTTGAAGTGACCCTGACAGGCACCGACAACCAGGGCAACCCGGTAACCCAAACCACCACGACGGATATCGACGGTTCCTACCTGTTCGATGATCTGGTTCCTGGCGACTATAAATTGACCTTTGCAACGCCTGCCGGCTTGGTTTCCTCACCGGTTAATCAGGCGGGTGGCGATGATACCCAAGACTCCGATGCCGACCCGACCATGGGCGGTATGACCGCCGTAGAAACCTTGATTTCAGGCGAAAACAACGAAGACTACGACGCCGGTTATTATGAAGGCGTACAAGTAGGCGACTATGTTTGGCTGGATGAAAATGCCAACGGCGTCCAGGAAGCTGGCGAACCCGGCATCGAAAATGTCGAAGTAAAACTGCTCGACGGCGCCGGCAATCCGGTAACAACAGATGCCAATGGCAATCCGATCGTCAACCAGTTTACCAATGCTACGGGTTACTACCTGTTTGGAAATCTGGTTCCTGGCGTGTACAAAGTGATGTTCATCAATCCGGATGCAACGAAATACACGCTGACGATCAAAGACGCAGGAAGCAACGATGCGGTGGACAGCGATGCCAACCAGGCTATGCTGATGAGCGACCCAACGGATTTCCTGAATTCAGGCGAAGAAGACCTGACGCTTGACGCCGGTTTCTTTGTAAAAGCCAAAGTAGGCGACTACGTTTGGGAAGACACCAACGGCAACGGTATCCAGGATGGTGGTGAACCGGGCATCGAAAATGCACCAGTCAGTTTGATTGGTATGGATAACCAGGGCAACCCGGTTAACCTGACGACAACAACAGACAACACCGGCATGTATATGTTCGGCGACCTGGTACCGGGCACATATCAAGATTACCTTTGGTACGCCAAGTGGCTTTGAACCGACACCGGCCGATGCAGGTAATGACGACACGAAAGACAGCGATGCCGGCCCGATGGGCATGACACCGGTGTTTAGCGTAGCTTCAGGTGACACAATTCCAACCTTCGACGCGGGCTTCTTCGAGCCGGCCGAAATTGGTAACTACGTTTGGGAAGACCTGAACGCCGACGGTATTCAAAACGACGGCCCGACGGGTATTTCAGGTGTTGAAGTGATCCTGAGCGGTGTTGATGGTACCGGTAGCGTTGTAAACCAATCAACTACAACGGATGGTAACGGTTTCTACCTGTTCCCCGACCTGGCCCCTGGCTCCTACAAACTGAGTTTTGTAACGCCAACAGGCGGCTACGTACCAACAACAGCCAACGATCCGGACGCGAATCCGAATGATACCGACGACTCCGACGCCAACCCGGCGATGGGCGGCATGACGGTGTACGAAGTATTGGAATCCGGTGAATCCAACCTGACCTACGACGCAGGTTACTACATCCCGGCTTCAATAGGCAATTTTGTCTGGGAAGATAATGACGCCGACGGCAAACAAGATCCGGGCGAACCAGGCCTGCAAGGGGTTGAAGTGACCCTAACGGGTACTGATGGCCAGGGCAACCCGGTTACTCAAACCCAGTTGACGGATATCGACGGTTCTTACCTGTTCGATAACCTGGTCCCCGGCGATTATAAATTGACCTTTGCAACGCCTTCCGGCTTGGTTTCCTCACCAGTCAATCAAGCTGGCGGCAACGATACTCAAGACTCCGATGCTGACCCAACCATGGGCGGTATGACAGCCGTAGAAACCTTGACTTCAGGCGAAAATAACGAAGACTACGACGCCGGTTACTATGAAGGCGTACAAGTAGGCGACTACGTATGGCTGGATGACAATGCCAACGGCGTCCAGGAAGCCGGCGAACCCGGCATCGAAAATGTGGAAGTAAAACTGCTGGACGGATCCGGCAATCCGGTAACGACGGATGCCAACGGCAACGCGATCGTCAACCAGTTCACGAACGCGAACGGCTACTATCTATTCTGATCATCTGGTACCGGGTGTTTACAAAGTCATGTTCATCAACCCGGATGCGGCGAAATACACCTTGACGATCAAAGACGCGGGAAGCAGACGATGCGCTGGACAGCGACGCGGACAAGGCGAAGCTGATGAGCGACGCGACGGACTTCCTGAACAGTGGAGAAGAAGACCTGACCCTTGACGCCGGTTTCTTCGTGAAAGCCAAGGTAGGAGATTTCGTTTGGGAAGACCTGAACGGCAACGGTATCCAGGACGGCGGCGAACCGGGTATTCAAGGCGTGCTCAAGTAATCCTTAAGGGTACAGATAACCAAGGCAATCCGGTTACTTTAATAACCTCAACAGACAACACAGGCATGTACATGTTCGGCGACCTGGTACCGGGAACATATCAAATTACATTTGGTACACCCGGCGGCTACGAACCGACGCCATTCGACCAGGGTAACAACGATTCTATGGACAGCGACGCAGGCCCGATGGGCTATGACACCGGTATTCACAGTGGTAAGCGGCGACACGATTCCAACTTTCGACGCGGGCTTCTACCAGCCTGCGGAGATAGGTAACTACGTATGGGAAGACATGAACGCCGACGGTATTCAAAACGACGGCCCGACGGGTATTGCAGGCGTTGAAGTAATCCTGAGCGGCACAGACGGCGCGGGCAACGTAGTGAACCAATCGACGACAACGGACGGCAAGGGTTTCTACCTGTTCCCCGACCTGGCCCCGGCTCCTACAAACTGACGTTCGTAACGCCTGTAGGCGGCTACGTACCGACAACGACAGACGACCCGGATGCGAACCCGAATGATTCGGACGACTCGGATGCGAACCCTGCGATGGGCGGCATGACGACCTACGAAGTGCTGACTTCCGGAGAATCGAACCCGGATTACGACGCAGGCTACTATATCCCGGCTTCAATCGGCAATTTTGTTTGGTTAGATGAAGACGCCGACGGCGAACAGGATGGCAGCGAGCCAGGCCTGCAAGGGGTGGAAGTGACCCTAACGGGCACAGACGGCCAGGGCAACCCGGTCAACCTGACGACGACAACAGATATCGACGGTTCCTACCTGTTCGATAACCTGGTCCCCGGCGATTATAAATTGACCTTTGCAACGCCTTCCGGCTTGGTTACCTCACCGGTTAACCAGGCGGGTGGCGACGATACCCAGGACTCCGATGCTGACCCGACCATGGGCGGCATGACAGCCGTAGAAACCCTGACTTCAGGCGAAAATAACGAAGACTACGACGCTGGTTACTATGCAGGCGTACAAGTAGGCGACTACGTATGGCTGGATGAAAACGCCAACGGCGTACAGGAAGCCGGCGAACCCGGCATCGAAAACGTGGAAGTAAAACTGCTGGACGGATCGAACAATCCGGTAACGACGGATGCCAACGGCAACGCCATCGTCAACCAGTTCACGGACGCGAACGGCTACTATCTATTCCCGAATCTGGTACCGGGTGTTTACAAAGTAATGTTCATCAACCCGGATGCGGCGAAGTACACCTTGACGATCAAGGACGCGGGAACAGACGATGCGCAGGACAGCGACGCGGACAACGCGAACCTGATGAGCGACGCGACGGACTTCCTGAACAGTGGAGAAGAAGACCTGACGCTTGACGCCGGTTTCTTCGTGAAAGCCAAGGTGGGAGATTTCGTGTGGGAAGACCTGAACGGCAACGGGATACAGGACGGCGGCGAGCCGGGCATTGAAATGCACCAGTAACCCTGACCGGTACCGATAACCAGGGCAACCCGGTTAACCTGAGCACCACCACAGACAACACAGGCATGTACATGTTCGGCGACCTGGTACCGGGAACATATCAAATTACATTTGGTACACCCGGCGGCTACGAACCGACGCCATTCGACCAGGGTAACGACGATTCTACGGACAGCGACGCAGGCCCGATGGGCTTGACACCGGTATTCACAGTGGTGAGCGGCGACACGATTCCAACTTTCGACGCAGGCTTCTCGAGCCGGCCGGAAATTGGTAACTACGTATGGGAAGACACGAACGCCGACGGTATTCAAAACGACGGCCCGACGGGTATTGCAGGCGTAGAAGTAATCCTGAGCGGCACAGACGGCGCGGGCAACGTGGTGAACCAGTCGACGACAACGGACGGCACGGGTTTCTACCTGTTCCCCGACCTGGCCCCCGGCTCCTACAAACTGACGTTCGTAACGCCGGTGGGCGGCTACGTACCGACGACGGCAGACGACCCGGATGCGAACCCGAATGATTCGGACGACTCGGACGCCAACCCTGCAATGGGCGGCATGACGACCTACGAAGTGCTGACTTCCGGGGAATCGAACCCGGATTACGACGCAGGCTACTATATCCCGGCGTCGATAGGCAACTATGTCTGGGAAGATGAAGACGCCGACGGCGTTCAGGATGCCGGCGAACCGGGTATCGGCCAGGTGACAGTAACCCTGACAGGCACAGATGGCCAGGGCAATCCCGTTAATCAGACGACGATGACGGATGTCGATGGTTATTATATTTTTGATAACCTGGTGCCAGGCGACTACAAGCTGACATTTACTACTCCGACGAGTGGTACGGCAACCTATACGTTGACATACCTTGACCAGGGTGGCGACGACGCTGAAGACAGCGATGCTGACCCGAACAACGGCAACATGACGGTATTCGAAACCCTTACTTCGGGCGAACACAACCCGAATTACGATGCCGGTTACTACGAGTGCCCGAAAATTTACGTTCTCGATCTTCCGATTGACACGGTATGCCCGGGCTCTGTTGTTGGCGCTATCCACATCATCACCGACCCGGAAGCGGCCAACATCAGCTGGACGGGTGGTGAGGAAATCGGACTGGTCGACGGTTCTATAAGCGATCATATTACTGATATCCCGGCCTTTGTGGCAAAAAAAGTCAACAAAAAAGTGACCGTTACGGTGACTGCGACTCTGGGTGATTGCATTGTTCAGGAATCGTTCATGATTACGGTTTGGGACGAAACCCCGCCGTATTTCGAGAACTGCCCCTCTGACATCACGCTGAACAACGACCCTGGCAAATGCGGCGCTGCGGTATTCTGGCTCGATCCGGTTGCGGAAGACAACTGCAACATGGAGACGGTCGTACAGAGCGGCGGCCTGGCCCCCGGTTCGTACTTCTCGATCAATAACTCCCCGCACGAGATCGAATACACAGCAATCGACTGCATGGGCAATGAAACGACCTGTACGTTCACGGTAACTATTCAGGATCGTGAGAAACCGGATATTGAATGCCCCCTGGGCCCGGTATATGTTGAAACAAATGAGGACTGTTCGCACCACGTACTGGGCAAACACCTGGACGCTACGGTGACGGATAACTGCCAGTCCACCGTAACCCTTGATAACAATTACAACGATTCCTACACCCTCTACAATGAGGTGTTTGAAAAAGGTGTGACGCAGGTGACGTGGCTTGCCACAGACGGCAACGGTAATACGGCTATTTGTACCGTGATCGTGATCGTGGTCGACGACGACGCACCGAAGGTGCAGGAGTGTCCGCAGGCGCATATCACGCTCGATAACGAAGCGGGCCTTTGCGGCGCGGATTACGACTACACGGTGTTGTTTACGGACAACTGCGAGGGCGACAACCTGATCGACGATGCGCAACTGGTACAGGGCCTGCCCTCAGGCAGCACCTTCCCGGTCGGCACGACGGCTGTTGAATGGTGGTACTTCGACGAGGCCGGCAACGGCCCGGCGGTATGCGCGTTCAACGTAACGGTTAAAGACGTTGAAGACCCTTCAATCGAGTGCGTTTCCTCAAATATCGTGGTAGATATTGACGGCACGTTAAGCGGCGGGGTGGAAGCGAACCCGCAGATCATCAGTTACGGTCCCTGCGGCGTGACGTTGCAATACGACGCTCCGCCTGCTTATGACAACTGCACGGGTGTCATCGTGACGCTGCAAAGCGGCCTGGGCTCCGGTCCGAACTACTTTGCCTATGGCGGACTGTACACAGAAACGTACAACGCGTACGACGCAGATGGGAATGTGGCGACTTGTTCGTTCACCATCGAAGTGAAAGACCCTGTGACGCCCTCGATCACCTGCCCTGCGGATATGACGGTAGATAACGACGCCGGCGAATGTTCGGCGACGGTGAACTATGCCTTCCCGTACTTCGACGACAACTGTCCGGGCTACAGCCTGTCGCAGTTGAGCGGCCCGAACAGCGGCGAGCCGTTTGTGGTGGGCACGACGACGGTTGAGTTTGTCGTAACAGATGATACAGGCAACACGACGGGCTGTGCGTTCACGGTGACGGTAGAAGATAAAGAACAGCCTGTTATTACGAACTGCCCTGCAGCACGTGTGGTGAATACGGATACAAACGGAGCAGGCGACTGCTCTGGCTCGATTCCGGACCTGGTAGCAGAAGTGGTAGCGACGGATAACTGCGCGGTGTCAGCCACAGCGCAGAGCCCCGTGGCGGGCACGGCATTTGGTGCTGCCAACGGCGATATGACGTTTGTCACGCTGACAGTCACGGACATCCATGGCAACACACAGACATGCAAGACGAAGTTGACGCTGCACGACAACGAAGCGCCCTCGATCGACTGCAATGTAACGACGGCTTTTAACAACACAGCAGGCCTGTGCGGCCACCTGGTGGAGTCGGCCGACAATGTCAACCCGGCGTTCACAGACAACTGTGCCGGCGCAAAACGCACGCACGACTACCTGTCGGCGCCCAACGACTACACGCTGGAAGCAGCGGTACTGCCGGTAGGCACAACAACGGTGGTATGGACAATCACGGACGCAGGCGGCAATACGACTACCTGCCCTGTGACGTACACGGTAACGGACAATATCGATCCGGTATTCGTGAACTGCCCATCGAGTGTTGTGCTGAACAACGACATCGACAAGTGCGGCGCCCAGGTATTCTGGCTCGACCCGATTGCCGAAGACGAGTGCGGCGTGACGGTTGTACAAACCGGCGGCCCGGTTTCCGGCCAACTTGATGCTGGTCGGCACGCACACGATCACGTACACGGCAACTGACGCGTCGAACAACACGGCCATCTGCTCGTGGACGATTGCGGTTCAGGATGCACAAATTCCTGATATCGAATGCCCTGCAGGCATCCAGTACCTGGAAACCAACAACGGCAACTGCAGCCACACGCTGTCGGGCACGCTGCTTGATCCATCGGTAGTGGAGAACTGCGCGGTGGCTTCGCTGACGAACAATTTCAACAACGCTTCCTCGCTCGACGGCGCAGTGTTCCCGCAAACGGCAACACCGACCATCGTGACCTGGAAAGTGACGGACAACCACGGCAACAGCGCGACCTGTTCCTTTGCTGTAATCGTGGTGGACAACGATGCACCAACAGTGGCATTCTGCCCCTCCGACATCGTGGTTGATAATGATACTGACGAATGTGATGCAGTGGTAACCTACAGTACGCCGACATTCAACGACAACTGTGGTGGCCTGAACAAACCCGGCACACTGGTACTGGGCCTGGCCTCAGGCTCGACCTACCCGGTCGGGCACAACAGTGGTACAATACTGGTACTTCGATGCTTCGGGCAACGGCCCTGCCGAGTGCTCCTTCAACGTGACGGTGAATGACACGCAAAAACCCGAAATCGACTGCCCTGCCAACGTGGTTGTTGGCATCGACGGGATGTGACGCAAGGCAACGCCACACTGGTATCAAGCGGTCCCTGCGGCGTGACCCTGGAATACACAGCTCCTGTCGGCACAGACAACTGCGATAACGCAGTAACTGCCAACACCGGCGGTCTTGGCGCAGGCGCATCGTACTACGAGTACGGCGGCACCTATACAGAGATATGGCAGGTAACGGACCAGAGCGGCAACACGGCCACCTGTTCGTTTACGGTAACGGTGGAAGACCCGGTATCGCCGACAATCACCTGCCCTGCAAACGTGACGCTCAACAATGACCTTGGCGAGTGTGATGCAGCAGTCACCTACGCTTACCCGTACTTCGGCGACAACTGCCCGAACTACACGCTCACCCAGCTATCCGGCCCTGCCAGCGGCGAGGAGTTTGTAGTGGGCACGACGACGGTTGAGTTTTCGGTAAGCGACAATACGGGCAACTCGACGGCCTGTGCGTTTACAGTGACGGTGGAAGACAAGGAAAAGCCGGTCATCACGCACTGCCCTGCCGACCGTGTGGTGAATACGAACAGCAACGGCGCAGGCGACTGCTCCGGCGCTATACCGAACCTGCTGTCCGAACTGACGGCCACCGACAACTGCTCCATCGCATCGATGACGCAGACGCCGGCATCCGGCTCGTTCGGCAACGAACACGGCGATGAGACCTTCATTACGCTGACGGTCGCCGATATCTACGGCAACAAGCAGACGTGTCAGACGAAACTGACGCTGCACGACAACGAGCCGCCGTCGATCTCCTGCGCAGCCATACCGACAGCGTTGAACAACTCGGCTGGTGAATGCAGTTACTACGTACCGGGAACTAATTTGAACCCGTCGTACACGGATAATTGCGGACCGCTGACACTGACCAACACGCTGACAGGCAACAATACCCTGGGTGGCACACACCTTCCGGTCGGCTCGACCTTGGTGACATGGACGGTAACGGATGCCGGTGGCAACACGAACAGTTGCTCGGTAACGTACGTGGTGACGGACAACGAACCGCCGGTGGCAGCGTGCCAGGGCCCCGAAATAGATGTGGTGCTGGACGGCGACGGCATTAGCCAGTTATTGGTAGCGGATGTGAACAACGACAGTTGGGACAACTGCGGCCCGCTGGCGAGCAAGGACATCAAACGCGCCGATGGCGGAGACTTTGCACCGTCGGTGTACTTCAATTGCGACGACCTTCCGGGCGCCTATGAGGTTATCCTCCAGGTAGTGGATCAAAGCGGCAACGTCAGCACCTGCACGACGAGCGTACACGTGTACGACCTGGAAGTACCGGTGATCACCTGCCCGAACGGCATAGAAACGGTCACGGACGAAGACGAATGCACGGCCGTAGTGAACGGCATCCACCTGCAGGATGTACAGGACAACTGCGCGGTGACGATCTTCTACAGCATCAGCGGCGCGACGACCGGCAACGGACAAAACGACGCCAGCGGCACGGTATTCAATAAAGGCGTCTCGACGGTGACCTATACGGTAGTGGACGGCAGCGGCAATACGTCGAACTGTTCGTTTGACGTGGAAGTGGAAGACGAACAGGCGCCAGTGCTGGATTGTGCAGAGTTGGTGGGCTTCATCCGGACGAACAACCCCGGTGAATGCTCGTACGAAGTAACAGGAAATGAATTCGATCCTTCGGATTACTGGGATAACTGCCCCGGCGCAACAATCCGCAACAACTACAACCACCAGGAAAGCTTGGCGTGGGAAGTATTCCCGGTCGGCGAAACAGTGGTGTTGTGGACGGTAACAGACGCCAGCGGCAATACAACCACCTGCACGAGCCGGATCAGAATAGACGACACGGAAGCACCCGAAATCACGTGTGTTGAAGCAGACCAAACGCAGTTTGTGACCGACGCGGGCCAATGCACGAAAACGATCCTGACGGGTGTGCTTGACCCTGTATTCACGGACAACTGTCCGGAAGCCACGATCAGCCACGACTACGCGACGGCGCCCAATACATTTACACTGGCGGGTTCGACGTTCCCCACAGGTACGACGACGGTGGTGTGGACGGTAGTGGACGGCGCGGGCAACAGCGAGACGTGCTCGATCGAAGTAGTGGTGACGGATACGCAGGCTCCGGTGTTTGAAAACTGCCCTGCCGATATCACGGTAGGTAACGATGTGGACAAATGCGGCTCGAATGTGTTCTTCACAGCGCCGGTAGCGGAAGACAATTGCTCGGACGAGACGGTAGTGCAAACAGGCGGACTTCCAAGCGGCAGTTTGTACCCCTTGGGCACGACAGTGGTGACCTACACGGCGACGGACGGCAGCGGCAACACGGCGACGTGCCAGTTTGCGATCACGGTAATGGACATGCAAACGCCGACGGCGGTATGCCAGGATCTGACGATACAACTGGACGATCTGGGTGTCGCTACGATCACGGCAGCGCAGGTCGACGGCGGTTCAACGGACAACTGCCCGGCAGGCCTGAATTTTGAAATCAATACAGACGCATTTGGCTGTTCCAACCTTGGCGACAATAACGTAACATTGACGGTAACGGACGGCGCGGGCAATACGAGCATCTGCGTGGCGACAGTAACGGTACAGGATATAACGATCCCGACGTTCACATGCCCTGTAGCGGTCACAGCATCGAGTTGCGACGACGTGGTTCCGGATGTAATAAGCGGTATTACGGACGCTTCTGACAACTGCGGTGTGGTGACCCTGACGCAAAATCCGCCTGAAGGCGTAGCCTTCGGCAACGTCAACGGCGGCACGACGACGATCACGGTAACCGCCACGGATGCGAGCGGCAACACGGCGACCTGCACGGTTGCAGTAACCATCACTGACGATACGGATCCGGAGATCGTATGCCCGGCAAATATCTCGGTGGGTAACGACGTGGATGTTTGCGGCGCGAACGTAACGTACTCGATCCCGACGGTAACGGACGATTGTCCGGGTGCAACGGTATCCCTGGAAACGGGCGATTTGGCCTCGGGCGAACTGTTCCCGATCGGCACGACGACGGTAACGTACATCGCAACAGATGCAGGCGGCAACACGGCGACCTGCGAGTTTACGGTAACGGTAACAGACGTACAGGCCCCCGCGGCAGTATGTCAGGATATAACGATACAACTGGACGCAGCGGGTGCTGCAAGCATCACAGCCGGCAGTGTAAATGGCGGAAGTGCTGACAACTGCGGCATCGCCTCGATGTCGATCAGCCTGAACACATTTGACTGCTCCAGTACAGGCGACAACAACGTGACCCTGACGGTGACGGATGCAGCGGGTAACAGCGCGGCGTGTGTGGCGACGGTAACGGTACAGGATGTAACGATCCCGACGTTCACGTGTCCTGCAGCGATCACAGCATCGAGTTGCGACGACGTGGTGCCGGATGTAATAAGCGGTATTACGGACGCTTCTGACAACTGCGGTGTGGTGACCCTGACGCAAAATCCGCCTGAAGGCGTGGCCTTCGGCAACGTCAACGGCGGCACGACGACGATCACGGTAACCGCCACGGATGAGAGCGGCAACACGGCGACCTGCGCGGTTGCAGTAACCATCACTGACGATACGGATCCGGAGATCGTATGCCCGGCAAATATCTCGGTGGGTAACGACGTGGATGTTTGCGGCGCGAACGTAACGTACTCGATCCCGACGGTAACGGACGATTGTCCGGGTGCAACGGTATCCCTGGAAACGGGCGATTTGGCCTCGGGCGAACTGTTCCCGATCGGCACGACGACGGTAACGTACATCGCAACAGATGCAGGCGGCAACACGGCGACCTGCGAGTTTACGGTAACGGTAACAGACGTACAGACCCCCGCGGCAGTATGTCAGGATATAACGATACAACTGGACGCAGCGGGTGCTGCAAGCATCACAGCCGGCAGTGTAAATGGCGGAAGTGCTGACAACTGCGGCATCGCCTCGATGTCGATCAGCCTGAACACATTTGACTGCTCCAGTACAGGCGACAACAACGTGACCCTGACGGTGACGGATGCAGCGGGTAACAGCGCGGCGTGTGTGGCGACGGTAACGGTACAGGATGTAACAATCCCGACGTTCACATGCCCTGCAGCACAGTCGGTAAGCGGCTGCGATCAATTGGTACCCGACCTGGTATCGCTGGTCACAGATGCAGCCGACGCGTGCGGCGTGGCATCGATCACACAAAACCCGGTGGCCGGTTCCGACTTTGGCAACGCCAACGGCCAGAGCATCAATGTGACGCTGACGGTAACGGACGTGAACGGCAATGTAGCGACCTGCGTAGTACCGGTGTCCATCGTGGACAACGTACCGCCGGTGTTTGTGAACTGCCCGACGGCGATGATCATGATCGGCAACGATCCGGATCAGTGCAGCGGCAAACTGAACTGGAGCCAACCTGTGGCGACAGACAACTGCACGCTGCTGTCGGTCGTTCAGATCAGTGGACCGGCGCCTGGTACGACGGTAGGGGTGGGTGTACCGCAAACGGTAACCTACCGGGCATTCGACGCAGCCGGTAATTCGAGCACCTGCTCCTTCCAGGTACAGGTAGTGGATACACAGCAACCAGAGTTCGACGCAGACATCGTGATGCCTGCGGACGTAACGGTACAGTGCGACAATGTTCCAACGGCGTTTATATTGACGAACGACGATGTGAACGACAACTGCACGCTGCCGCAGGACCTGGTGCTGGGGTATACCGAGACCAGCACACAAGGCACGAATCCGGCGGCCTGTTCATACTACGATTACGTACTGACCCGGACGTGGACGGTGACGGACGGCGCAGGCAATGTGCGCAAACACACGCAGAAAGTAACGGTCAAAGACACGACGGCCCCGCTGGCTGTATGCAAAACGGTAAGCATTACTCTTGATAAAACGGGAGTAGCGACGGTATCGGCAGCCCAGGTGAACGACGGTTCTTCGGACAACTGCGCAGCAGCACAGTACCTGACGTACCAGGTGACGCCAAATTCGTTCAACTGCACGAACGTAGGCGCCAATACGGTCACGCTGACGGTGACAGATCCCTGCGGGAACTCAAGCACCTGCACGGCGACGGTGAACGTGGTGGAAGGCATAGGCCCCTGCACACCGCAGTACAGCGTATCGACAAGTTGTATGGACAACGCCACGACGCTTGAAAACGGCCAGTTCATGGACGTGATCACGGTGAAATCGCTGGCGATGCAGAGTTGGAAACTGACCTCGGTCAATGGCCTGTACAGTGTAAACAGCGCGGCTCCGCCGGCAGCGCCGACGGCTCTTTCGGCAGGCATGGCGTTCACGGCAGGTACAGCCGACGGTATTGACAACGACGGCGACGGCACGACGGATGAATCGGACGAAATGATCTACTACACGCTCAAAGGCCTGCACGTAGACTGCCTGGGTTACTCGATCCAGGTGGATAATGCAGGTGGTATCGGCCAGGCGCCGGCAGCCGTAACGGCAACAATTGCCAACAAGGCCTGCTACCCAACGCCGTACTTCCTGAACCTGAACGATCCGTTCTGTCTGAACACCGATCCGTTTGTGATCGAGGTGGGCGAATACAACAACGCGCAGGGAACAGTGACGAATATCACGGTGAACGGCGTAGTGACGAACATCTTCGACGCCGGCGCGCTGGGCGAAGGCACGTACCTGGTGACAGCGACGTTTGATGCGGGAGCGGCGACGACGAGCCTGGTAATCAACGGCGTACAGGTGAGCGGCAGCGATGCCGGGACCCTGACGGATCCGGGCTGCAAACAGACGATCAGCCAGTATGTAAGTGTGGTGGGTACCCCGTCAACAATAGTGTGCAACGACCTGGTGCACGTATCGCTGGATGCGGACTGTGAAGAGACGATCCTTGCGGACGATGTGCTGGAAGGCACCTACTACTGCTACGACGACTATACGGTAGAACTGGACAAGACGCCGCCTTACGGCAATGGCCCGTGGGTGCCGGCAGTAATCAACGCCGGCGATATCGGCAAGACGTATGCCTACCGGGTGATACACTCCCAGGGCGGCAACGTATGCTGGGGCAACCTGACGGTGGAAGACAAACTGGCGCCGGGCCTGACATGTCCTGCAGACCTGACGGTAGCGTGCAGCGAATCGACGGATGTATCGAACACAGGTGAAGTCGGTATCGAGGATTGCAGCGCCACAACGGCGGTTATCGATGATGTGTATGTGGACAACGGCCTGTGCGCCGACCCGCGTGCAGTAATCACGCGGACCTGGATTGTGACGGACGTGTGGGGCAACCAGTCGACCTGTTCGCAGACGATCACCGTCGTTCCGTTCGACCTGACTGATGTGGACTTCCCCGCAGATGTGACGGTGAATTGCGAAAACGTGTTGCAAAACACCGCGCTGACCAGCCCGGATAACACCGGCCAGCCGGCTATCAACGGCTATGCAATCGGCCAGGGCGGCTTGTGCAGCGCATCCATCAACTACACAGATGAGGTTTATGATGTGTGCGCAGGCAGTTACGAGATACTGAGGACCTGGAAAGTACGCAACACCTGCCTGGCTGTGGGCGCCGGTAACCCGGTTCAACACACGCAGGTGATCAAAGTACTCGACCTTGGCGGACCGCAGTTCGATTGTCCGGCAGATATCACGGTATCGACTGATCCGAACAATTGCTGCGCCACTGCGCCGCTACCCGACGTGATTATCTCGGAAGGATGCTCTGATATTGTGAGCCTGGAAGCCAAAGTGAGCGGCATCAACCCCGCCAACGGCAACATCATCACCTTTACGGTGGGTGGTACGCTGGGCGACTTCCCTGGCAATAACTACTGGACTCCCGATACGCTGGCCCACTTCGGCCTGACGCAGTGCCTGCCGCAGGGTGATTACACGGTGCGCTACACGGCACAGGACGAATGTGGCAATGTATCGACCTGCGAGTTCCAACTGACGGTAGAAGACCTGGTGCCGCCTTCGGTAGCCTGCGACGAGCACACGCAAGTGTCCCTGGGCTCCAACGGTATCGCCCAGATCAACGCCTCTACCTTCGACGATGGCAGCATTGACAACTGCTGTATGGACAAGTTCGAGGCACGTCGGATGAACGGTACCTGCGACAGCCTGGACGACGACTTCGGCCCGACGGTAGAGTTCTGCTGCACGGATATCAACGATACGGTGCTGGTGGTGTTCCGGGCGTACGACTGCCACGGCAACTACAACGACTGCATGGTAAGCGTATTCGTGGAAGACAAGATCAAACCGACGTGCAATGCACCTGCAAACGTGACGGTAAGTTGCGAGGCGTTCGACCCGAGCCTGTGGGCATACGGTACGGCGACGAGCCAGGACAACTGCTGCCTGGATACGATAATGGAATCGCGGAACTACAACCTGTTCGACACGGTGTGTAACCGGGGTACGATCACGCGGACCTTCCGCGCGTTCGACTGTGCGGGCAACAGCACGCAGTGCACGCAGCGAATCTTCGTGAACTACGAACAGGATTACTACATCAAGTTCCCCAACGACGTGATCGTGACGAAATGCAACGGCACGGGCAACTACGGCGAGCCGGTATTCTTCGGCGAAGACTGCGAACTGCTGGGTGTATCGTTTGAAGACGAAATCTTCACGGTGGTACCGGATGCATGCATGAAGATCGAACGGACGTGGACGATCATCAACTGGTGTACGTACAACCCGAACGGCAGTTGTGTGATCGTACCGAACCCGAACCCGAATGCGACGACGAACAGCACGCAGAACCTTCCGGGCCCGATCGTATCGCCGCTGGGAACGCCGTCTCCGTGGAACCCGACAATCATAGCGATTGCGCCGGGTCAGCCGCAGACGAACTACTCGATCTACTACGACGCGAACGCGAACTGCTACAAGTACAAACAGATCATCAAGATCATAGACACGGAAGACCCTGTAGCCACCTGTGCAGCGCCCGATAGTTGCGACCTGACGGCCAATGACGCACAGTTGTGGAACCAGTCGTACTGGTGGGATGCAGCGACCGAATCGCACGACCTGTGCGAGGGCAACGCCGCCCTGACGATCACGGCTACCGACTCTTGTTCCGGTGCATTCCTGAATATCTCGTACCTGCTGTTCCTGGACCTGGACGGCGACGGATCGATGGAAACGGTGGTGAACAGCAACGATACCCCTGCTGCGGGCACGGTGAACTTTGGCAACGCGGGCAACCCGGGTTACACGGGCGGAACGCCGCAGGTGTTCGACGGCCGTCCGGTACTGCCCAACGAGATTTACCGCTGGGCCAATCACCAATCGGTATCGGGCACGGTACGCACGGCAAGCGTGCAGTGGAAAACACTGCCGCAAATGCCGACGCCGGGCAACGGTTTTGGCTCACCCGGCATCGCACCGCAACTGCCGTACGGCACACACAAGATCAAGTGGACGATCGCGGATGGCTGCGGCAACGAGACGTACTGCGAGTACACGTTCGTGGTGAAAGACTGCAAGGCTCCGACGGTGGTATGCCACGACGGGCTGAGCGTGAACATCATGCCGACGCAGATGGTACAACTGTGGGCAACGGACTTCCTGCAGTACGCAGAAGACAACTGCACCCCGACGCCGAAGTTGAAGTACGCGATCCGTCGGGCAGGCCAGGGCAGCGGCTTCCCTGTAGACGCACTGGGCAACCCGATCACGAGCGTGACGTTCACGTGCGCCGATCTGGGTGAACAGGAAGTGGAACTGTGGGCGATAGACCTTGCCGGCAATGCAGACTACTGCGTAGCGACGGTAGACGTACAGGACAACAACGGCAACTGTGTACCGGGCGACAAAGCGACGGTAGCGGGCGCGCTGAAAACGGAGATGCAGGACGGTGTTGAAGATGCAAACGTGAACCTTCAGGCCGGAGCGATCAGTCTGTTCGACATGTCAGACGACCAGGGCCAGTACGCGTTCCCGAATGCCGTACCGTTCGGAATGGACTACACGGTGACGCCGACGAAAGACGACAACCCGCTCAACGGGGTATCGACCTTCGACCTGGTGCTGATATCGAAACACATCCTGGGCCTGGAGCCGCTGAACAGCCCGTACAAGATGATCGCGGCGGATGCCAACAAGTCGAACTCGATCACGACCTTCGACATCGTGGAAATCCGCAAGTTGATCCTGGGTATCTACAACGAACTGCCGAACAATACCTCGTGGCGCTTCGTGGACAAGGACTTTGCGTTCCCGCAACCGGCCAACCCGTTTGCGACGCAGTTCCCCGAAACGAAGAGCGTGGCGGATGTTCAGTTAAGCCAGTTGGCCGACGATTTTGTAGGCGTCAAAATTGGTGATGTGAACGGCACTGTAATCGCCAACGCGCTGATGAACGCCGACGACCGCACGACGAGCACGCTGCTGTTCGATGTACAGGATCGCGAGGTGAAAGCGGGTGAGACGGTAGAAGTGGCGATGACGGCAGCCGAAGCGACGCAAGGCTACCAGTTCACGCTGAATCTCAACGGTCTGGAAGTAGCGGACATCGTGGAAAGCGACGCGGTCAAATCGAGCAACTTCGGTGTGTTCGCCGATGCCCTGACGGTATCGATCGACGGTGCGAAAGACTTCACGGTGCGGTTCCGCGCGACACGGTCGGGCCAACTGAGCGGAATGCTGGGTGTATCGAGCCGGATCACGCGTGCCGAGGCCTACGGCCTGACGAACGATCGCCGGGAAGTAGCGCTGCGCTTCAACGCTGCGACAGGAGCAACGATAGCCGGTGTAGGCTTCGAGTTGTACCAGAACCAGCCAAACCCGTTTGTGAACCGCACGATGATCGGCTTCCACCTGCCGGAGGCAACGGAAGCGACGCTGATGGTGTACGACGAGACGGGCCGCACGGTATACACCCAGAAGGGCAAGTACGGCAAGGGCTACAACGCCATTGCCATCGAACGCGCCCTGACGGCTACTACCGGAGTGCTCTACTACAGACTGGAGACATCGACAGACAGCGCGACGCGCAAGATGATCCAGGCAAAATGACGTAAGTTGAGAAAGACTTTGGGATGTTGAGTCAATAGGGCTAGCCGCCTCCGCAACAGTGCGGGGGCGGCGCCTTTTTTTCTCAATACCGCCTTTTCAACAAATACCGCCGGCCGCTTTCCAACACGCTGATCTGGGCGACCTCCCAACCTTCTTCGTAAAAAATATTGAGCCCGTCGATGAGGCTGATATAATCGATCCGCTGGCCCTTCTCATCGCTGACATAGGCCTTTCTGGAGTTTGCCTGTCCGAAATCGACGATAAAGGAACAACTGCCGTCGGTTTTGAATTGCGGATCGAGTTCGATGTATTGCCCCGTATTGTTAGGGCTTAATTTTACCCCGTTGACATATACCTGGGCAAAAACGGGCAAGCTGCCGGCGACCAGCAGCAAGGAGAAAATGGCTTTTTTCATGGTAAAAATGTTTTACAGGCAAAGAAAAGGGCCAGGTGTGTTTCTTTGCTCAACCTTAACCGGAGATTAACCGGCTTAACGCTTTTTAACGCCGGCTGTTAAGACAGGCGTTCGTGCACGCTATCCCGGTAGAGGGCTCCAACGGGCAGTTTTTCCTTGCCGATACGGACGAGGTTGCCCTCCAGGATTTCGATCCTGTTGACCGCCGCGATGTACGATTTGTGAATACGGATGAACTGCGCTGCGGGCAGTGCTTCTTCCAGACTCTTCAGGGAGTTCAGCGACAGGATGCGTCCATTTGGCGTATGGAAGGCCACATACTCACGCATGCCCTGGATGAACAGGATATCGTCCAGTTTGATCCGGTGCAGCTTGTGGTCGGCCTTTACCATGATATAATCCTTGCCGGGTTTCGCCGTTTCGCCGGGCGCACCCGCAGCGGTATCGCTTTTGCCGCGCAGCACGGCGGCGGCTTTGTTTACGGCCTGTACAAATCGCTCGAAACCGAAGGGTTTCAGCAGGTAATCGGTCACGTCCAGGGCATACCCTTCCAGCGCGTATTCCGCATAGGCGGTGGTAAAAACCACAACCGGTTTGACGGGCAGGGTACGCAAGAACTCCACCCCTGTCAGTTCGGGCATCTGAATATCGAGAAACATCAGGTCGACAGGCTGATCCTGCAGGATGACCATGGCATCCATCGCGTTGGCGCAACTCGCCACGTGCGACAGCGTGGGCATGCGGCTAATGTAATTCTCCAGCAGGGTACGCGCGAGTTCTTCGTCGTCGACGACGAGGCAGCGGATAGGGTTCATGGTACCTGTACAGTTAACGTCACGGCAAATATACCTTCTCCGGGCGCTATGGCCAACTCGTGCCGACCGGGATACAACAACTCAAGTTGACGACGCACGTTGGCCAGCCCGATGCCTCCTTCCTGGTCCTTGGTGTACAACTGCCCCGGTACGCTGTTTTGTACCTGGAAAACGACCTGTGTATCGGTAGTATCCAGCCGTATCCTGATCCAGCCCTGCGTCAGGTCTTCCACCTTGCTGTGCTTGAACGCGTTTTCCACGAAGGGGATCAGGAGCATCGGCGCAATAGCCAGATTGGGCCGGCTTTCGTCCAGTTCAACCTCGACGTTCAGACCCCGGCTGTCTTTGAGCAGGTTCAGGTCGATATAATGCCGCAGGTATTCGATCTCCTTTTGCAGCGACACCCGGTCGGCCTTGCACTCGTACAGCATGTAGCGAAGCATGCCCGACAGTTTGAGCAGGTTTTCCGGCGCCCTTTCCGACTTGATGACCGTCAGGGCGTAGATGTTGTTCAGTGCGTTGAACAGAAAATGCGGGTTGATCTGTGATTTCAGAAATTTGAGCTCCGCTTCAAGTTTTCCGCTGCGGTAATCGGAGGCCTCTTTTTCCTTTTTATTGGCATACCCGGCGATTTCGAACAATGTACTTCCGATCAGCGCCGTAAAATAAGGCATGGCCTGGGCCATCAGTTTAAAACTTCTCATGCCTGCCCGCTGCCCGCCGCCGCGACCGCGGTCGCCGGGCGGGCGACTGAAATATTCGGCCCACGGCGCGCCGTCCCAGGAGATCAGTCCGACCACCACCACCACAAGCGCCAGCCCTGCGATCGCGTATGCCGTTTGTTTTTTGTTGAAATACAATTTGGGTAATAAAACCTCCATATTGGCCCATACCACAAGCATAATACCGGTCAGGACGACGGCGCTGCGCACAGCCATTCGGGCGGTATTTTCGAGATTGCCGGCCAGAAGGATGGGTATTAAAACCCAAAGGCCTCCCCAGAACAGCATTTGAAGCCAGGTATTGCGACGCGGAAAATTCATGGAGACAAAGGTGCGGCCTACCCGCCGCTGCTCCAATTATTCTCAATCAAACGGCCCGAATGCCCCACCAAACGGCCCTTCGCATCAATAACACGCGGGATGTGCTTCATGGACGAAAAACGCTTGTTCATTGAATATTTTTCTGATCCCATGATAACCGGTGCACCTTTATACCAACAATTAAACATTAAAAGACTGATCACATGCGTAAGACAATTCATTTTCTGCTACTACTCGTCATGACGACTACCGGAGCCATAAGCCTGAACGCCCAACGCGGCGGCGGCATGGGCTGGGACCCGGAAAAACGCGCGGAACAACAAACCGCCAACATGACCGAGAAACTTTCCCTCTCCGAAGCGCAAAGCGCCAAAGTGAAGGAAATTAACCTTAAATACGCTCAAAAAATGAAGGAAGCCCGCGAAAATGCCACCGGCGATCGTGAAGCCATGCGCGCCTCTATGGTTGCCATGCGCGACGAGCAGGACAAGGAACTGCAAACCGTTCTGACCGAAGAGCAGTGGCAGCAGTGGGTCAAATTCCGCGATGAACAAAAGGAAAATCGGGGGAAGGGCGCCGGAAAAAAGGCGAAAAAGAGCGAGTAGGTGGATGGCACGCTGATGACGCAGATGGTGCAGATGGACGCAGATTTTTGCTGATCTTTCCATGCGAATTGTATCATATCGCAGCATTTTCAGGATCAAATCCAAAGATATAATATATCTGTGCTCATCAGTATAATCTGCGTCATCAGTGTGCCATTGGTCTTGACTTTTCACATGTTTTAAACACCCGACATGCACAAACTACTCCCGATCATTTTCCTGTTGTCGACACAGGTGCTCACCGCACAGACTTTTTCCATTTCAGGAAAAATAAAGGACGACACAGGCCAACCCGCCATCGGCGCAACCGTCAGTCTGCAACACCCTTGGGGTGAGCAGGTGTCGGGCACTTCCAGCGGCGCCAACGGCGCTTTTGTGTTTACGGGAGTGGGGAAAGGCGGCTATAATATTGTCGTCAGCATGCTGGGCTTTAAAAATTTCAAAAAACAGGTCACCTTGTCAAGCAGCGATGTGCAACTGGGCGACCTGACCCTGGAAGCCGATCCGCTCGTCCTCGGCGCGGTCGATATCAACAGCACGGTACCGACGGCACAGCAAAAAGGCGATACCATTGAGTTTAACTCAGCCGCTTTCAAGGTTATGAAAGATGCCGGCGCCGACGAACTGGTGGAGAAACTGCCTTCCGTGACGATGGAAAACGGCACCCTGAAAGCACAGGGCGAAAATGTGACGCAGGTGCTGGTTGACGGGAAACAGTTTTTCGGCAACGATCCCACGGCCGCCCTGAAAAACCTGCCGGCCGAGGTGATCGACAAAATCCAGATATTCGACCAGCAAAGCGACCAGTCGCAATTCACCGGTTTCAGCGACGGCAACACAACCAAAACGATCAACATCGTCACCAAAACCGGCATGCGCAACGGCCAGTTTGGCAAAGTATACGCCGGCTACGGCTACGAGGATAAATACCAGGCGGGCGGCAATATCAACGTCTTCGACGGCAATCGTCGCATCTCTTTCATCGGTATGACCAACAACATCAATGTCCAGAATTTTTCAGCCGAGGATATTCTGGGCGTGATGGGCTCCGGCGGCAACCGTCCACGGGGTGGGGGAGGCCGAGGCGGCCGGCAGGGCGGCGGCCGGAGCGGATCGGGTGGCAGCGGCTCTGCCGGCGATTTTCTCGTGCGGCCATCCGGCGGCATCGCCACGACCCACGCATTCGGGGTCAACTTCACCGACAAATGGGGTGAAAAAACTGACATCAACGCCAGTTATTTTTTTAACGACAGCAGAAATAACTCGGAAGAAAGCACCCTGCGGCAGTTCCTCAACAACGGGGAACCTGCAGAAATATACGCCGAAAACAGCGGCAGCAGCACCAAAAATCTCAACCACCGCTTTAATGCGCGGATCGAATTTAGCCTCGACAGTTTCAATACCCTCATGTGGCGACCCCGGTTGACGGTGCAGAAGAATGACGGTCTTACTTCGAGCCTGGGTGAAACAACGCTCGACAACGCCCTGCTGAGCCGCACAGACAACCGGTACAATTCTGCCCTCACCGGCGTCAATTTCAACAACACCCTGCTCTGGCGGCATAAATTTGCCAGAAAAGGCCGAACCATATCGCTGGACTTCAGTTCGGGCTACGCCCCAAAAAACGGCAACAGCGCCCTGCAATCCACCGACAGTTACTTTTTCGGACAACCGGTGTTCGACACCCTCGACCAGCGTGCCCGGCTCGACGTGAGCAGCTGGAATGTGTCGGGCAACGCCGAATACACCGAACCGCTCGGCGAAAACGGCCAGCTGCTGCTGAATTACCGGACCAGTTACCAGCAGGAATCGTCGGACAAACGCACTTACGATTTTTTTACCGGCACACAGGACTATACCTCCCTTAACGAGACCCTGTCCAATGTGTTTTCCAACGACTACACAACACAGCAGACCGGAGCCGGATACAATTTCAGCAAAGGGCGCGACCTGAATTTCAACTTCCGGACAAACCTGCAGTGGGCCGATCTGAGCAATGACAAAACCTTCCCCCAGCCGGCGCAGTTCAACCAGACCTTTTTCAACGTGCTGCCGTCGGCCATGCTGCGCTACAACATTGACAAAACGCACAATATCAGGCTCTTTTACAGGACGAATACACAACTGCCCGCCGTGGAGCAACTGCAGGATGTGGTCAATAACTCCAATCCGCTCCAACTCAGCGTGGGTAATCCCAATCTGAAACAATCTTTCCAGCAGAACCTGTTCCTGCGCTTCCAGTCCTCCAACCCGGAGACATCCGCGACCTTTTTCGGCATGATCGGCGGTGGCCTCACCGGCGACCATATCGCCAGCGCCACCTATCTGGCCAACAGCGACGACCCCATACTGGATCAATACGATGTGCAGCCCGGCGCACAGCTCACGCGGCCCGTCAACCTCGACGGCTATCGCAGCCTGCGCTCTTTCATCTCCTACGGGCGTCCGGTCAACTGGATCAAAACAAATGTCAACCTCGACTTTTCCTACAACTATTCGCGTACTCCGGGCCTGCTCAACGACGCGCTCAACTTCGCCAACAGCCATACCGTGGGCGTGGGCGTCACCTTTGCCAGCAATATCAGCGACAAGGTCGACTTCACCATTTCTGCGCGGCCGAGCTGGAACAAGGTGGCCAATACCCTTCAAAGCGGCAGCAATACCGAATACCTGAGCCAGAATTCCCGCCTGAAATTCAACTGGATCGTCGTGGAAGGCTTTGTGCTGCGCACCGACCTGACCCACACCTTGTACTCGGGACTTTCCGACAATTTCAACCAGAATTATTGGCTTTGGAACCTCGGTATCGGCAAAAAGATACTGAAAAACGACCGCGGCGAGATCACCCTGGCCATCAACGATTTGCTGAACCAGAACCGCAATATCACGCGCAACGTCACGGAAACCTATGTGGAAGACCTGCAAAGCAATGCCTTGCGGCAGTTCGTGATGTTGTCGTTTACCTACAACCTGCGCAACTTTAACACAGGAAAACAGGCAGCGCCGGAGCGGATGCGGGAGGAAGGTTTCGGGCCGCCGCCGGGAAGGGGAAGGGATTGAGTTGCGAAGGGTGGTGTGGTTTCCCGCAAATTGTCGCTGTTTGGATTTGTGTTTCCCGCAGATTCACGCAGAAAAAACGCGCAAATCGCCGCTGATTATGCTCTGCGCCAATCTGCGGAATTTTTCTGCGGGAATCTGCGGGAAACCCACCCTACACGGCGAACATCCGCAGCGCATTCGCCGTCGTCGTCTGCGCGATCTTTTCCAGCGGCAGCACCTTTGCTTCCGACAGCATTTCGGCCACATGCCGGATAAAAGCGCTTTCGTTGCGCTTGCCCCGGTGCGGAACGGGTGGCAGGTAGGGGGCATCCGTTTCCAGGACGATGGATTCAAGCGGCACTTCGCGCAGCACGTTGGGCAGTTCTGATTTGGCGTACGTCAGCGTACCGCCGATTCCCAGCATAAAGCCCAGATCGATCATGCGTTGCGCCTGCTCCAGGGTGCCGGAAAAGCAGTGAAAAATACCGCGCAGGCGGCCGTCCTGTCCGGCTTTCACCAGTTCCAGGCATTCCTCGTTGCTTTCGCGGGAATGGATGATGATGGGGCGGCCCAGGTCTTTTGCCCACTCAATCTGCCGGGCAAAAGATATTTTCTGGATATCCAGGTTGCTTTTGTCCCAGTACAGGTCGATGCCCGTTTCCCCGATGCCTGCCCACAGGCGTTCGCCGAGCCATTTTTCCACCAGTACGAGTTCCAGTTCATACTTGTCGGGCTGCACGGAGCCGGGGTGCAGGCCCATCATGGCGAAGCAGTTGTCGGGAAATGCCGCTTCCAGCGCAAGCATGCCTTCGATGGATTCCGAGTCGATATTGGGCAGGTACATGCGTTCGACGCCGGCGGCGATGGCGCGTTGTACCATTTCGGGCCGGTCGGCGTCGAATTTGCGGGAATAAAGGTGGGCGTGGGTGTCGATGAGGCGGAGCATGGCGTATTCTTTTCAAGAAAAAAGGCCGCCCGATCAGGGGCGGCCTCCAGGGAAATTTGAGTGGGTCCGATGGCGTTTAAAACGCCGCGACCGCTGTGGTCGGGATGACTGGATTCGAACCAGCGACCTCGTCGTCCCGAACGACGCGCGCTACCGGGCTGCGCTACATCCCGAAAAAACAGGGTGCGGAAGTGACTGCCTGTCCTTTTGGAGCCGGACAAGGGATTTGAACCCTCGACCTGCTGATTACGAATCAGCTGCTCTACCGCTGAGCTAATCCGGCGTTTGAATTGACTGCCCCGCGTCGACCTTCCCGATAAGGATCGGGATGCTCTACCGCTGAGCTAATCCGGCGTTTGAATTGACTGCCTCGCGTCGACCTTCCCGATAAGGATCGGGATGCTCTACCGCTGCAATCCGGCGTTTGAATTGCTGCCCGTCGACCTTCCCGATAAGGACGGGATGCTCTACCGCTGAGCTAATCCGGCGTTTGAATTGACTGCCCCGCGTCGACCTTCCCGATAAGGATCGGGATGCTCTACCGCTGAGCTAATCCGGCGTTTGAATTGACTGCCCCGCGTCGACCTTCCCGATAAGGATCGGGATGCTCTACCGCTGAGCTAATCCGGCGTTTGAATTGACTGCCCCGCGTCGACCTTCCCGATAAGGATCGGGATGCTCTACCGCTGAGCTAATCCGGCGTTTGAATTGACTGCCCCGCGTCGACCTTCCCGAAAGGACGGGCCGTAAGGATCGGGATGCTCTACCGCGGCAATCCGGCGTTTGAATTGACTGCCCGCGTCGCCTTCCCGATAGATCGGATGCTCTAGGCGGCGTTTGGCGGTCGGCGTTTGAATTGACCCCGCGTCGACCTTCCCGATAAGGATCGGGATGCTCTACCGCTGATCAATCCGGCGTTTGAATTGACTGCCCCGCGTCGACCTTCCCGATAAGGCGGCCAATCCGGCGTTTGCAACTCGACGCGCCCCGCGTCGACCTTCCCGATAAGGATCGGGATGCTCTACCGCTGAGCTAATCCGGCTGGTCTTTTGCGACACATGGCGGTCAATTTTGATGCCAAAAGTTGCTTTTCTTTAAAAGCGGGTGCAAATGTAAATGCATCATTCAAAAACCTGATCAAAGCATCTTTTTTTTAGTAAAATTTTTCAACAGCACGTCAGTTGCGTTTCCAAATCTTGTACCCGCCCGCCATCTCCTTTCTTTTCCTCGGCATCACCCTCAATGGTTCGCAGGCGCGCAGGCTGTCGTAACACTGCTCCGGCAACTGCTGGTACAGGCCGGTGCCTTCAGTCTTCCAGGCGATCATCTCGTCGCTGACTTCCTTTACCACCTTGCCGGGGTTGCCGACAACCAGGCTGCGGCGCGGTATTTTTTCGCCGCTTTTCAGGAAACACAGGGCGCCGACGATACATTCCTCCCCAATCTCTACCTCGTCCATGACGACGGCGTTCATGCCGATCAGGCTGTTGCGACCGATCACGGCGCCGTGAATCACCGCGCCGTGACCGATGTGCGCCGATTCCCGCAGCACAACAGTGACGCCGGGAAACATGTGTATGGTGCAGTTTTCCTGCACGTTGCAGCCGTCTTCGATGATGATCTGCCCCCAGTCGCCGCGGATGGCGGCGCCGGGGCCCACGTACACGTTGCGGCCAATCACGACGTTGCCGGTGACAGCAGCCTGGGGGTGAATAAAGGCACTTTCGTGTACGACAGGACGGTATCCGTTGAATTCGTAGGTCATGTTGCTTGTGTCTGATTTTTGTCAATCGTTGACGGTGGGCGGTTTAAAGGCGGGCCTCTTGGGCAATTCGGTGTAATTTTGCCCGACAAGTTCGTTTTTTCGCCAAAAAAATAAAAATAGATGCGGCCTCTCCCGTTTTTTCTGGTCCTTTTTGTTTGCCTTTCCACCCGCCTTTCCGCCCAAAACCTGTTGTTTCAGCGCTTCTCCGCACCGGTTGCTATTGATGGAAAGGACCTGAAGTATCCATTTGCCGGGGGATTGAACAACGGGCAGTTTTCCAATGCCGACCTCAACAACGACGGTATCCAGGATCTCGTGATCTTCGACCGGGCCGGCGATGTGCTGCTCACGTTCCTGAACGACGGCATTGCCGGAGCCATCAGCTATACCTATGCGCCCCAGTACGCTGAATATTTCCCCAAACTGACCGATTACCTTGTCTTGCGCGACTACAACCAGGACGGCGCCGCCGACATTTTCTGCGCATCGCAGCAGGACGGTTCCCAGGAAATGCAGGTTTTTACCGGGTATTTTGAAAATGATATCCTGAAATTTACACCCTTCCAGTTCTACTACCAGGGCTGCCCCACCTGCAACCCCCTGTATATCTGGTATCCGGCCATTCAGCCGGGTTTCTGGAACAACCTCTCCATCGCCAAATCGGATGTGCCCTCAATAGACGATATTGACGGCGACGGCGACCTCGATATTGTGAGTTTTGCCGCCGGCAATACTACCCACCTTTGGTGGATGCGCAACGAATCCGTGGAATTGGGTTACGGGCTGGACAGCCTGAAATACCGGCTGATCGACGACTGCTGGGGGCGTTTTTATGAAAACGGACTGGAAGCCTGCCGGGCGTCGCTGAGCAGCACACCAAACTGCTGTGCACCCTGTTTCGCCCCGGACGGGGAGGCAGTGGCCGAAGACCGCGAAGAGCGTCACCCGGGCGCCACAGTGCTCACCTACGACCAGGACGGCGATGGCGACCGCGACCTGATTCTCGGCAATATTTCGTTCGAATGCCTGGGCATGTTCACCAACGGCGGCGATATCGGACAGGCCTGGATGACTGAACAGGACACCATTTTCCCTTCGTACGACGTCACCGTGGAACTTTATAACTTCCCGGCAGCCTTCAACCTCGATATTGACAACGACGGCAAAAAAGACCTTCTGGTGGCCCCCAACAGCAAAACGATCGGCGAAGACCGGAAATGCGTCTGGTTTTACAAAAACGCAGCCTCGACAGGCCATCACTTCGAACTGACATCGAAAACCCTGTTTGTCGACGATATGATCGATCTCGGCACGGCCGCGCACCCCGTCGTCGCCGATGTGAACGGCGACGGCCTGCCCGATCTCGTGGTGGGCAACAACGGCTATTTCATCCCCTTCAACCCCGGCAACTCCAACAACAGCAGCCTGTACCTGTTCCGGAATGTCGGCTCTCCAACCGAGCCGCGTTTTGAACTCGTCGACGATGACTGGCTCGGCATGTCGCAGTATGCACCCGATGATTTTGATTTTGCACCCACATTCGGCGATATCGACAGCGACGGCGACCTCGACCTGCTGGTGGGCAACTTCGGCGGCTGGCTGTACTGTTTTCGCAACACGGCAGGGCCCAACAATCCCATGACTTTTCAGCAGGATTTCAACCCCATGTGGGTTTCCATGGACGTGGGTTCCTCCTCCACACCGGTGGTGTTCGACCTCGACGGCGACGGCCTGAATGATATCCTCATGGGCGAATACCAGGGCAACGTCAATTTTTTCAAAAACACGGGCACGCCCTCGCAACCGGCCTTTGCCAACCAGCCCGCCATCTCCAAGATCGGCGGCATCGATACCGAACTCATCACGAACGGAGTGGGGTACAGCGCTCCGGCCATCCTGACGACCATCGACGGGCCAAGGCTGGTGGTTGGCGGCGTCAACGGCGCGCTGGAGGCATACCGCAACATTGCCGCCTCTACCGATCCTTTCCAGACAGTGTCATTGACCTGGGGCAATACCGACGACGGCAACCGCAGCAGCCCCGCCTTCGGCGATATGGATTACGACGGCATTCCGGAACTGATCACGGGTAATTTCCGCGGCGGGCTTAATATGTACAAAACGGACCTGTCGACGCCTGTGAAAGAAGCGCCCGCACTCGATCTGAGCGTACGACCCAACCCCGCGCGCGGCATGGTACAGGTGCAACTTCCCGGCGGCGCGCCGGTGCAATGGCAACTGTTCAATGCCCTCGGGGAGGTATTGGCAAGCGGAACGGCTGCCGGCGGCAATTTTTCGGTTTCGGTGGAGACTCTGGAACCGGGTATCTATTTTATTTCGGTGGTCACGGCCGGACAGCGCGCAGCGGCCAAACTGGTGGTGTACTAGTTCAAATGTCGAAACTGTAGCCTTCTGCCACCAGTTGTTCATACTTCGACCGGTCGAACTGGTAGAGTTTGGCCGGCCGGTGGGCCACGCCTTCCTGTACCTCATTGAGGTCGTGGAGCAGGTTGGTCGACAGTATTTTTTTGCGAAAATTGCGCTTGTCGATCCCTTTGTTTCCGTTTTTGCCCTTTTTGTCTTTGGGCTGGATCAGGATCGCTTCGTACAGATGCTGCAACTCCGTGAGGGTAAATTTAGGCGGGAGCAATTCGAAGCCGATGGGGGTCATCCGGACTTTGCGCCGCAACCGCCTCAGACAGCTGTCGAGTATTTCATTGTGGTCGAATGCCAGTTCGACTACTTTGTTGACGGCGTGCCACTTCGCCGACTGCGCAAATGAAGCCGGTGTAACAGTATAATCGCTGATCTTAATGAGCGAAAAATAAGCAATGGTAATGACCCGCCCGAGGGGATGTCGATCGACTGCGCCGAAAGCCTTTACCTGTTCCAGGTAAACGCCGCGCAACCCGGTGAGCTGTTCGAGCACCCGTTCGGCGGCAGTGTCCAGGTCCTCATTCGGATAAACAAGGTCGCCCGGAAGCGCCCATTTGCCCTTATACGGCGCTGCGCCGCGCTGGATCAACAATACTTTTAAATCGCCTCCATCGAAACCAAAGATGACATTATCAACCGAAAAAGCCGATTTAAAGAAGCTTTCAACTTCACTCATAATCTTCTGCTGTAAATAGTAGTGCCAAAAATACAAGCTTATTGTTTTTTTTACACCAAACCCGTGCAGTAATTCTAACGGATACCATCAAATCGTTTTTTGACGTTTATTGTATTGTGCACCAAAGCTTACCATATGAAAAAAACATACTTTTGCGCGCATTTTGGCAGAATAATTGTTTAAATTTATTAATCTCTTAACCCGATTCACCAGCATTTAACCGTCCCGACCATGCAAATTGATATCCCTGCGCACATAGAAAAACTGCTTTTTCTACACGATACGCTGACTATTCCCGGTTTTGGCACCTTTACGGCGACCAAGTCGTCTGCTACCGCCGATTATATCAGCGGCACCGTTTCTCCTCCTTCCAAGTCGCTGACGTTCACGGAAAACCTTACGTACGACGACGGCATCCTGGTAGATGATGTTGCCGTTGAGCACGGCGTTTCTTCGGAAGATGCCCGGCGGGCCATCGATGAATTTGTAGAAAAAATGCAGGCTATGCTCAACCAGCGGGAGATCGTCACCCTGCCCAATGTTGGCCGGCTGTACAAAAACTACGTCCAGAAAATTCAGTTTTTGCCCGATACCACCAATTTTAACCCCGAATCCTTCGGCCTGCCGCCGCTTCAGTTTTCACCGCTGGCGCGTTCGAGAGAAGTTGAAAAGACACCCGATGTACCGGCGGCAACGGCGCCACCCGTGCCCCCGCCTGCTCCGGCCCCGCCCCGCGCCGAAACGCAGCAGCAAAGTCCGCCCCCGCCGCCGATGCCCGAACCATATACGCCCACAGCGGCACGCTCGGGCGGCGCCGGCTGGGCAACGGCACTCGGTATATTTCTGTTGATTTTTGCGCTGGCGGGCGCGTATTGGCTGTACCAGACACAGCAGCATAAGCCGGAAGTTGCAGACGCCGAAAACACAGAGCGTATCGCCAATCCGGTGCCCGGGTCGGGTATCACCAACGAGCCGCCCAAAAAAACGCCGCAGCCCGAGGAAACAAAGGCGCCGCTAACGGAAAATGAAAGCGAAAAAACCGACGACCAGGCCATAAAGGAATCGGTGGCTGAAAAGATGGCAGCAGCACGGGAACAAAGTAAAATTACCGGCAAAGGCAGCCGCGAATGTATTCTTGTCGTGGCCACGCTCCGTGAAAAAGCCAATGCCGACCGGCTGGAACAAATGCTCAAGGAAGAGGGCTTTGATGTCTATTACCTGCAGAAAAACGGATTTCAGGTCGGTATTCAGTTTACCTACAACAAGATCAGCGAAGTGCAGGAGAAAATCAATACCCTGCAAAACCTGACAGGCGAAAAGCAGATCTGGATCAAGAAGAAATAACCCTTATGCTACGCATCGACCATATCGGCATCGCTGTGCGCAATTTGGCGGACAGCAACGAGCTGTTTCGCAAATTGCTGGGTGAGGCCCATTACAAGATTGAAAACGTCGACAGCGAAAAAGTCGCGACGTCCTTTTTCCATATCGGGGAGAGCAAGATCGAACTGCTGGAGGCCTCCGATCCGGACAGCCCGATTGCAAAATTCATCGAAAAGCGCGGCGAAGGCATCCACCATATTGCGTTTGAGGTCGACAATATCCGCGCGGAGATCGAACGGCTTGAGGCGGAAGGATTTGTGCCGCTCAACCGCGAGCCCAAACGCGGGGCCGATAATAAACTTGTCGCTTTTCTGCACCCCAAGTCAAGTGGCGGCGTACTGGTAGAGCTCTGCCAGAGCATTCCGTGAAACCTACAGTTTCCCGAATACGATACTTCCCGTTCCTTTTTCCGTAAATACCCGAAGCGTATACCAGCCCGCTGGTAATCGGCGCACGTCGATTTCCACCTGCCGCCCCGCCGCGAACGGCTGCACCGTCCACAACCTGCCCGGGGCATCCCGGATTTCCAGGCGCCCGCCGGTCCGCAACGCGTCGCCGCTCAGCCGGACGAACGCTGTCGCCGGATTGGGATACAATGCCAGATCGAGCTGTTCGCCGGCGCCACCGGCAGTATTTGGCAGTGTCACGGTCGTTTCCGTGGTGTTCGTGACCACCGGCAGGTTGAAATCGAAGTAAATATAGGCGGTGTTCCGGATCGCGTCGCCGAGGACGAGCCCGTCCCGGGGTTGTACGGAATACTGCACGAATCCGTGGCTTTCCGGCTCGTTGGACAACGAACCGGGCAGGTTGATGTCTTCGAAAAGAAAACGCACCAGCCCCTTGTTTTCCAGCGTCCAGGTCATTGGATGGCTCGAAGCGATCACCCGGAACGTGCCCGGATGGAGGGTATTGACGTCCAGCGTGTCAAGGATTGTCACGAATTCGGCGGGGTAAGTGCCGGTGTTCTGAAAACGGACGGTGAAAACGACGGGCGTGCCGTCGGCGACCTGCGCGGGTGTGATGCGTTCCACCGGGTCCGACTGTTTGTCGTTCGGGTCGAAGGAACCGACGACCGTGAAGCAATTCTCGGCGTTGTTGTCGGCTGAGTTGGCGTCCGTCCCCGCAGTTGTTATGGCGGTGGACAGACACAATTGCGTTCCGAGGGGAACCGATACGTCGCAAATAGCAGAGACAACAATTGCCTGATTTTCAAAACGTTCAATCTGGTCTAACTGCCATCGTAAGGTGTCGCCGCCGGGGGAAACAGTATTCGGCAGCGGACTGGCCGACACATAGGTCAGTTCCTGCGGCAGCACCAGTTGCACCTCTCCTGTCGCCGACGCGGTTCCGTTATTTTGGCAAGTCAGGTAAAAGTCAGTCTTAAACCCCGGCCTGACGGGAGTCAGGCTCGCCACGGAAGGTGTCAGGTCGCGTTTCCCCGGAATATAATGGACGCCGAACTGCAGGACGCTGTCGCTCAGTTCCACCGTATGGAAAGCGGGTTTTATAACCGCGTAGGGCGAAACAGGCTTCACGCCAAGCGTATCGCCTTCCAGCACTGGAAAACCGGAGAACTGACCGGCAGCGTCCACACGCAGGGCGAATTTTGCCTGCGACGAAGTGACCAGAACGCCGTGAGCCGGAGGCTCGCCGCCGTCGCGCACGCCGTTGTTGTTGACATCTTCGTAAACTTCTCCTTTGAGCCGGAAAAAGTTATCGAAATCGCGGCGAAACAAATACCCTGTTCCCTGAAAAAAGGCAATGTCTTCTGCGGCAGAGAGGGCATTGTATTGATTCGGGTCGATGGACAAGCCTTCATTATAGATTTCCCAGGTATTGCCCTTGTCCTTGCTGAAAAACAGGCCTTTGTCCGTATTAATGACAATTCTGTCGCCGCTGCCGATCAGCCGGTATATGTAGGTGTCCGGTTGCGGTAAAGCGATCTGCTGCCAGGTATCGCCGTCGTCGAGCGATCGGAACAGTTGGTTGGGTGCGACGAGAAATGCGGCACTTCCTGCCGAAAACATGGCGTACACACTCCATTGCGCAACCGGGCCGGGATCTATCCAATCCGTGCTTCCCTCCCAGAAGATGCGCCCGACCAGTCCGGTATTCGGGTTGTAGTGCATCAGAATGTCCTTGTGCATTACATGGCTGTCGTAAATACCTCCCCGTTCGGCCAGGGCTCGAATTCAAGCGTGGCGGGAGAAAATCGGAAAACCAGGTTGTCGGCAGTGGTGACGGATTTATAGGTGATAAGCCGGTTGTGCACGTACCCGAGAAATTCTATGGCGATACAGGACGAGCAACCCGGCGGCGTCATGGTCTGGAAAGACTCCCCGCCGTCGACCGATACTTCGAGGCCGTCGAGTCCCGAGTAAAAGACCGTGTCCCCAATAACCCAAGGAGTGGTTAAATAACCGCCGAAGGAAAGGGCGAGTTTGAACGTTCTCCCCTTGTCGGGGCTGACGAAGAGCCCCAGCCCGGTGTTATAGTAAAGGCGTTCGCTGTTGCCGGCCACACCCAGCACACCCGGAGGAGAAGGGGCGTCGATCAGGCCGTTTGCGGCGTACCAGGTAAATCCGCGGTCAGGCGAGCGATATATGCCCATGGTGGACGAAACGTACCAGTTGGCGCCCTCTTCGGTCAGTCCTGTCATTTCACTGCCGAGGGCGGTCCGTATCTGCCAGGTCTGCCCATTGTCGGTGGAGGCAAAAAGATTGATATAGGTGTAAAAAAGCGTGTCGCCAGTTGTCAGCAGGCGCTGAACCTGCCAGTTGATACCGGAACCCTGGGGCGGGTAAACGAAAGCCCAGGTGGCGCCGTCGTCGTCCGACCGGTACAGTCCGTCACCCGGTTTCGAGACGTACAGGTGATTTTCCGACGCAGTCAGACGCGAGTAATACGAATCGAAGAACTGCGGGACTGTGTCTGAACTTACGGTTTTTGTCCAGTTTTGCCCGCTGTCGGGCGAATACCATATCCCGCCGAACGATAACACGAACATATCGTCGCCGTTTTTGGCCACATCGACGATAGGCTCGGTCTGGTCCAGGGTCAGTACGGGGCCGTTGGCGATGGCATGAAAGTCGATCAGACTGTTTTGGTCGGTGTAATACAGCGCATTCCCCGTGGCATAGAAGTTATGAAACTGGTACGTCAGTCCGGTAAACTGCCAGGTTTCGCCGCGGTCATATGACACCTTGTACACATTGGCTGCCTCGGCCACGATTGTTTTGCCCGCCTTGTACAGGCGATTCGCGCCGCCGACGTCCGGTACCGGCTTCCAGTTTTTTCCGCCGTCGATGGATCGATATAAAAAATCGACGTCGGCTTTCACGGCAAACAACGTATCGCCGATGGCTTCCACCGTTCTGAAATGGGGGCCGACAGGTTGGGCAGTTTGTTGCCAGACAGACTGCCCAACTGCGTTCAGACAAACAGCGACGGCCGGAAGTAACAGGAGCTTCTTTATCAGTGACATTGTAAATTGGTTTTCACAAATGTAGGTGGGATGCGGAAATGACGACTGCTTTTAACGTCGCGTCCGTCGTGGATTATTTTTCAGACGCTGTCAACAACAGACGCGACCTGCCCGGCATGATACCATTCGAGCAAAAAAAACTCTGATTACCTCGAAAATCGAGCGTGTGCCGTACCTTTTCCCGGCCTTCGGTGACACATCCGGCACATTCATGACTGATCTCCAGCAACGCAACGACGCTTTCCGCGCTTTCCTCAACACGCTCAACCCCGGCCAGCGCAGGGCGGTTGACCTGACGGAAGGTCCGGTGCTGGTCATCGCCGGACCAGGCACGGGCAAAACCCATATCCTGACCGCGCGCATCGGCAAAATTCTGCTCGATACCGATGCCCGCGCCCAGAATGTGCTCTGCCTGACCTTCACCGACGCCGGCGTGAATGCCATGCGTCGGAGACTCCTGGAACGCATCGGCCCCGAAGCGCATCGGGTGCCGATCACGACATTTCACTCCTTTTGCAACCGGGTCATTCAGGAGAATATGGAGCACTTCGGACGGGGCACACTCGAACCGGTAACCGACCTGGAACGCATCGGGATTGTGCGCGGCATACTGTCGAAACTCCCCCCCGAACATCCGCTGCGTGAAGGGAAAAAAGACGTTTACCAATACGAAGGGCACCTGCGCGACTTGTTTGCCACCATGAAAAAAGAGGGCTGGTCACCGGGTTTTGTGTTGCGCAAAACAGACGAGTTTCTGGCCGATATGCCCGAAAATCCGGATTTTATTTACCAACGCAATACAAAACACGCAAAGAAAGGCGAGCCCAAAGCGGCCCTGATACAGGATATGACCGAAAAGATGTCGCGACTGAAAGCCGCTGCCGATCTCTTTCCAAAATACCTGCATGCCATGGAGCGCGACGGCCGGTATGAATACGAAGACATGCTGCTGTGGGTATCGAAGGCCTTTGAAAAGAGCGAAGCGCTGTTGCGCAGTTACCAGGAGCGGTACCAATACATACTCGTCGATGAATTTCAGGACACCAACGGCGCGCAGTTTCACCTGCTCAACCTGTTGCTCGACTTTTGGGAGGTTCCGAATATTTTTATCGTTGGCGACGACGACCAGAGCATATACGAGTTTCAGGGCGCGCGGTTGCAGAACCTGCGGGAGTTTCACCATAAATACCGCGCCGGACTGGAAACGGTCATCCTGGAAGAAAACTACCGCTCCACGCAGGATTTGCTCGACGCTTCCCAACGGCTGATCGGGAACAATACTCTACGCGCCCTGAGCCTGCTTGAAGGTTCGCCGGAGAAAATCCTGCGCGCCATCCATACCCGCCCGGGCCTGGTCGTACGGGCCGTTTATGACACACGCCTGCACGAGACGGCACACATTGCCCGGCAGATCGGACAACTCATGGAAGCGGGTGTGCCGCCGTCGGAAATCGCGGTTATTTACGCCCGCCACCGGCAGGCCGACCGGCTGCTGGCCCTGCTGGAGAAAAAAAACATTCCCTACCAGACCAAACGCCCGGTAAATATCCTCGACCTGCCGGTGATACAGCAATGCCGCGAACTGCTGAAATACCTGCATGAAGAATCGGTTCGGCCTTATTCCGGCGAACACCGGCTGTTCCGGCTGTTGCACGCTGCATTTTTTGGACTGGATGCGGGCGATCTGGGCAAAATTGCTTTCGCCTGCCAGGCCGGTCATAGCGAAGACTCCGACGCCGAACGCCGGGAGCGATACGCCAGAACCGGCAGCATGGCCGGACAAAAAATGTATTGGCGCGCGGCACTCCGTGACACATCGTTTACGGACAGGCTGCAACTCACCGACGCGGCCCGTGTCAATGACATCGGCAACAAGATCGACCGCTGGATCGCCGATCTGCACAACCTGCCTGTTCCGCAATTCATCGAGCGCCTGTACACCCAGTCGGGGCTTCTGACCTGGGCATTGGGCCATTCGGACAAGGTGTGGCTGCTCCAGGTGCTCCATACATTTATGGATTTTGTGTTGTCGGAGACGGCGCGCCACCCGCGTTTCCCGCTATCCCGTTTGCTCGACCTGCTCGACAGCATGGACGACAATGCGCTGTCTCTGCCGCTGCAACAGCCGGTGCAACGTATGGCCGGAGTACAACTGCTTACGGCGCACGCTGCGAAGGGACTGGAATTCGAACATGTTTTCCTGTTCGATTGCACCGATAGCGCCTGGGAGAAAAATACCGGTGGCAACCGGGCGCGTTTTGGCCTGCCGCCCACGCTTACCCTTTCCGGCGAAGAAGACGCGCTGGAGGCCCGCAGGCGCCTGTTTTACGTAGCCATGACCCGCGCCAGGCAGCACCTGCATATTTCCAACGCGCGCCTGGGCGAAGACGGCAAGGCACTCACCCAAACGCAATTTGCCGATGAAACCGGATTGGAGCCGGTTGACACACCCGTCGACCCGGAAACGCTGCTGGAGGCGCAGACCCTGCTGCTGCTCGAAGCCGCCCAACCCCACGTGACCTTGCCCGAACCGGCTCTGCTCGACGAACTGCTTGCCGAATTCAGCCTGAGCATCAGCGCGCTCAACCGCTACCTGCGGTGCCCGCTGGCTTTCTATTACGAAGATGTGCTGAAAATACCCGGCGCCGTGAGCGAAGCCGCTGCATTCGGAATCGCCATGCATGGCGCGCTGCAGCAATTTTTGCTGAAGATGAAAAGCCATAAAAAGATGCAATGGCCGGCTCCGGAAAGTCTCCTGCGCGGTTTTGCGGCGGAAATGGAGCGCCAGCGCGGCTATTTTTCCGAAAACAGTTTTGCCCAGCGGCTCGCCCTGGGCAAAGATTACCTGCGCCGCATCCACGTGGAACAGGTGCCGTTCTGGCGCAAACGCGCGATTGCCGAGCGCCGCATCGACCGGGTCGAACTCGATGGCGTACCGCTCACCGGCGTGCTGGACAAGATCGAATGGCTCGACAACAATACCATACGCATCGTAGACTACAAAACCGGGGCGCCCGCAACGCAAAAAACGGCTCCGCCCGATACGCAGCAACCTTTGGGCGGCGACTACTGGCGCCAACTGGCTTTTTATAAAATACTGCTCGACAATGCACGGATATATCCCGAACCCGTAGGCAAAACGGCCGTCTCATGGCTGGAGCCGGATAAACGAGGCGCCTTTCCCGTCACCGAGATCAACTTCAGTGCAGCGGATATTCATTTTGTTGAAAATCTGATTCGCGAAACGTATGCCAATATCCGGAACCGCGCATTCACCGCCGGGTGCGGCCGGGAAGATTGCGACTGGTGCCGGATGCACCGCTGGAAGGAAGCGCCGGCAGACGGGTTTGAACGGGTGGAAGAGGGACTGGATGACGGGGAGAAATAATCCCCAAGGCATATAATCCGGTGCCTTATTTAACAGGCAAACGAATGTGCAAATAGTTTTTATTTCAATCGTTTTTTAGATGTATATTTGTTTGATAAATCCAACAACAGTCTATTGTTTGGCCAATTTTCGGCCTGTTAACATTTAACCGAACCTCCTGATGAAAACACTGAATCTCTATGCTCTGTTGCGCACAGCAGCGCTCCTCCTTGCATCTTTTTCCCTGCATCAATGTGTAGTCCCCTACGAAACGGCGCGTATGCTGCCGAAAGGCGAGACTGAAATCAAAGGCTCTTTTACCCACGTTCGCGCCAGTATTGACGGCGATTCGGAGAAGGCCGACAACGGGGTAGGCCTGGGAATCGGTTACGGCGTCAGCGACAAGGTGAACATCAAGTTCCGCTACGAAAACCTTAAAAATAACGGGAGTGTCAATTTTATCTCTTTCGGTCCAAAATTCGCCCTGAAGCAGGATCGGATCGCCGCTGCACTGCCTTTCGGCATGTTCTTCGACGAGGGCGAGTCGGAATGGTTTGTCAGCCCGATGTTACTGTTCACTATTCCCAACCCTTCCAATACCTTCGAAACTACGCTGGGTTTGCGCGCCGACAAGTTTTTTGAAGAGGATACTGACTTGCTGATCGGGGTGAACATTGGTTTCGGCTTCAGCAAAGACCTGAGCCGCTGGGCGATTCGCCCCGATTTCGGCTTTGTGTTTAACCCCGGAGAAAGTGGCTCTTTCCTGTCTTTTGGCCTGGCAGCTAACTACAATATTGCGCCCGGGGCGAAGAAATAGGTTTGGTCAAGGGCCCCCGGCGGGGCTTTTTTTCCCGCACAGGGCCCCGCCGCCGCGCCGCCCCCCCCCGCTGCGCGGGGGGGGGTGGCAAGGGGGGGGGGGGAAACCGCCGGCCGGCGAGCGGGGGGGGGTCCCCCAAAAGGGCGGCGCAGTACCGGGGGGGGGGCCCCGGCCCCCCCCCCCCCCTCCCGGAGGGGGGGGGGGGGGGGGGGGGGAGGAGAGAAAAAAAAAAAGGCCCCCCCCCCCCCCCCCCGCTGGGCCCCCCGCCCCCCCCCCCCCGGGGGGGGGGCGGCCACGGTTTTGGCAAAAACCCGCCCCCGCCGCCCGCCGGCCCCCACCCAACCCGGGGCCCCACCCCCCCCCCGGGGAAACGGGGCCCCCCCCCGCGTCCCCCCCTCCGGGGGCCCCCCCGGGGGGTTTGGGGGGCAAAGTGCGGGCTCTCCAAGGGGGTCCCCCGGGGGGGGGTTGGGGCCCCCCCCCCCCCGGCGGAGGGGGGGGGGGGGCCCGCGGCCCGGCGCCCGGCGCGCCCCCGCCCCGGCGCCGGCCTGCCGGCCGGCCCGGCCGGGCGCCCGGCCGGCCGCTCCCCCCCCCCCCGGGGGGGGGGGGCGGCCCCCCCCCGGCTTTACCGGACGGGGCCCCCCTTTCCCAAGCCCGGGCCCCGCCCCCCCCGCCCCCCCGCCCCCCCCCCCCCCCCCCCCCCGCGGAGGGGCCCCCCCCCCCCCCCGCCCCGGCTTTCCCCCCCCCCCCCGCCGCGCCCGGGCGGCGCGCTTTTTGCCGAAGTATATGATCAAACTGACCTCATTTTGGTGGGAACCGATGAAATTACTGATGATATATGGCTGCCGGGTGGTGGTAATATCGTCGCAGATGCGAACAACGCAATAGCAACCCCAGGAATACAAAGTCTCCGATCTCAATATGATGCCGACCTGATAATGATTCTTACAGAAGATTACATATATGACGGTGCGACAGGTGGCGTGGCTGCTTTTGGAGATTTTACGTCAAGTGGAGACTCTGCATGTGCTATCGTAGAAACCGGTACAACTCTTGGCCCTTTTTATACTTTCGCACATGAGTTTGCCCATCTATTCGGATGCCGGCATGAAAGAACGAATCAATGTGCACAGAATGGAGATAACAGTGGCTTGCCAGATGCGCACGGCTACGTCATCGAGAAAAAGGGGTTTTTGTTTTTCGGCCGGAAAGGATATTACAATACCATCATGGCAGTGTGTAACCGGGGAGCAGTAGACGATGAAAATTATGAGGCGGGAATAAGGGGCCAAGGAAGAATCCTGCATTATTCCAATCCGGATGTGAAATGGACGAATAAGGACACTGGTAAAAATGGCACGAATAACAATGCCTCGATACTCAGAAACGCGGCATGCCGGATTGCCAATTACGACGTTTCCGAAAATCCAAGTTTTTCGTTTGACTTCCCCAGGAAAGCGTGCCCGGATGAAAACGTAAACGGAAAAATCGATATGGGAGAGGGCGTGCCAACCCCTTGGCAATGTAGTTGGCAGCATAGTTATGACGGCTTTACCTGGAGCACCCCGGCCGTCAATGATTGCAGCGGTTATAATGCAACAATGCCGTCATCCCCAGGTGACCGGTTATATATCAGGGTGACTGCTGGCAATGTCAATGGCCCTATGACGACCAAACACACTGATGTACTGGCAGACAATACCACGATTAATTGCTTGCGGGAGAGCGTTATTAGGCCGGGAGGAGCCCCTCAAGTAAATAACTTGGATTACATAGTATTTCCCAACCCGGCCAATAGCCAGTTAATGCTGGGATACCCACCAAGTCTGCGAGAAAGTGGCCCTGTTACAATAAGGGTGTATTCTATGCAGGGAGGTTTCGTTCACGAACAGCAATTCACTCCTAGCCTCGCCGGTGGGGTTGAAATGGTCAATATAGAGCGTCTTTCACCCGGAGTGTATACCTTAGTGGCGCAGACCGACCAAGACGTATTCAGAAATTCGTTCGTTGTTCTTAAATAGGCCCAATGATGAAATCAATTCTACCCGGACTATTGCTGGTATTATTTTTTACCTCGTGTCAAAAGTCACAGGACGAACCCATCCCTAACCCAGGGCCGACTAAGATCACAGGAACATCTGCTTGGGTAGAGAATGGTGAGGATTTGCCATTCCAGGCTCGTTCGTTTGCATTGCGATTAGATAAAAATGTGGAAAAGGGATCATTTTCGCTTACCCTTTCTGTTCTAAATCAATATAATCTTCTTATTCAGAGTTTGTATTTCGCAGATATTCCGTTTGTCAAAGGCAATTATGCCTTGTTTAAGAATATCACGCCCTATGATAGCCTTAGCCATGCTTTTTTTGGGTACATGGAGGCTGATTTAATTCTTAAGGCATATTATGTCGTTGAACAAGATAATACGAATTTTTTTAGTGTTGATTCTCTCGATGCTGAAACAGGAAAGGTTAGTGGCCGGTTTTCTGTAACGATGGCGCATTTTCAGGCTTCCACTCCCGCATATCCGGATACACTTTATATCCGAAATGGGTGGTATGAAGCCACGATGAATTACCGGTAGGCGATATATATGATAAGAATTTTAAGATGTTTAGAAACATGAGTCATCCCGAATTTTGTGCGCAAACTGCGGGAAAAAATTCGGGATGACTCATGTGCAACTGTCCGGATAAATCGCACCACCTCATAAACCCTCAATTCAACCCAAACGCCTTTTTGACCTCCTCCACGGCGTCCAGTTTTTCCCAGGTGAAGGTTTCCACCTCTACTTTTTGGGTGGCGCCGTTCATGCCGATCTCCACGATCTTCTTTTCCGGTACGCGGCCAAAATGCCCGTAGGCTGCCGTTTCCGAGAAGATAGGGTTTTTCAGGCCGAAGCGGCGGACGATGGCTGCGGGGCGCATGTCGAATATCTTCAGCAGTTTTTGGGCAATCTCGCCGTCGCTGAGACCTTTCACCTTGCAGGTGCCGTAGGTATTGACATACAGGCCTACCGGCTGTGCCACGCCGATGGCGTAAGCCACCTGCACCAGCACCTGGCTGCACAGGCCTGAAGCAACCAGGTTTTTAGCGATATGGCGCGTGGCGTATGCTGCGGAGCGGTCTACCTTCGAGGGGTCTTTGCCGCTGAAGGCGCCGCCACCGTGCGCACCTTTGCCGCCGTAGGTGTCTACGATGATTTTGCGACCCGTGAGGCCGGTATCGCCGTGTGGGCCGCCGATGACAAACTTGCCGGTCGGGTTGATGAAATACTTGATATCGGCCGAAAACAGCTTTTGTACGCGTTTGGGCAGTTGTCTTTTCACACGCGGAATCAGTATTTTCTGCACATCATTGGCGATGCGGGCCAGCATTTTTTCTTCTGTGTCGAAGTCATCATGCTGGGTGCTGACGACGATGGCGTCGATTTTTTTGGGTACGTTTTTGTCGGTATACTCGATGGTGACCTGGCTCTTGGCATCGGGGCGCAGGTATTTCATTTGTTTGCCCTCGCGGCGGATGGCCGACAGTTCGCGCAGCAACAGGTGCGCCAGATCGAGCGCCAGGGGCATATAATTGTCCGTCTCGTTGGTTGCGTATCCGAACATCATGCCCTGGTCGCCGGCGCCCTGGTCATTTTCGGATTTTCCAACATCCACGCCCTGGGCAATATCGGCGCTTTGTTCGTGAATGGCGCTCAGTACGCCACAGCTTTTAGCTTCAAACTGGTATTCGGCCTTGGTATACCCAATGCGCTCGATGGTACGGCGCGCAGTTTCCTGCACGTCTACATACGCTTTGGAACGCACTTCTCCGGCTACCACAACCAACCCTGTGGTTACAAGGGTCTCACAGGCAACCTTGGAATTGGGGTCGTGGCTGAGAAATTCGTCGAGAATGGCGTCGCTGATCTGATCGGCCACTTTATCCGGGTGTCCTTCTGAAACGGATTCGGAAGTGAAGAGATACGGCATGTCGAATAAGATAGTTGAGTGATGGGCGCAACGCACAAGGGTTGCTCCCCCATATTTGTTAAAAGGCGGCGCAAAGGTAGTTTTTTTCCCGGCGTAAAAATGCGTTTCACCGAAAATCGCCCTCCCCTAAGGTTGAATAGGAATGACGAAATGACGAATGACGAAATAACGAATGACGAAATGACGAATGACGAAATCCCCCTTTACTTCAGTATCCCGTCGATTTGCGACAGTTCCGCATCGCTGAATTCCAGTCGGCGCAGGAACTGAAGCGAATCGGCGAGTTGCTCCGGGCGGCTGGCGCCCACCAGTACCGAAGTGATGCGTTCGTCGCGCAGCACCCATGCCAGCGCCATTTGGGCGAGGGTCTGGCCTCTTTGTTCGGCGATCTGGTTGAGTTGTCTGATCTGATTAAGCCGGGCCTCCGTGATATCCGTTTCTTTTAAAAAACCGTGCGCCTTGGCGGCACGCGAATCGTCGGGAATACCCTTGAGGTACTTGTTGGTCAGCAGGCCCTGGGCGAGCGGTGAAAAGGGAATGCAGCCGACGCCTTCCTGCCCGAGCACATCGAGCAGGCCGCCTTCGATCCAGCGCTCAAACATGGAATATTTGGGCTGATGGATCAGGCATGGGGTGCCGAGTTGTTGCAGAATTTTACAGGCCTGTCTGGTCTGTTCGGCGGAATAACTGGAAATGCCCGCATAAAGGGCTTTGCCCTGCCGCACGATCAGGTCCAGGGCGGCCATTGTTTCTTCGAGGGGTGTATCGGGGTCGGGGCGGTGGCTGTAAAATATATCCACGTATTCGAGTCCCATGCGCCGCAAGCTCTGGTCGAGACTGGCCACGAGGTATTTCTTCGATCCCCATTCGCCGTAGGGGCCTTCCCACATGTGGTACCCCGCTTTGGTAGAGATGACGAGTTCGTCGCGGTACCCCTGGAAGTCCCGGCGCAGTATCCGGCCAAAGTTTTCTTCTGCAGAGCCGGGCGGCGGTCCATAGTTGTTGGCGAGGTCGAAGTGCGTAATGCCGGCGTCGAAGGCCAGGTGGAGGATCGAACGGCAGTTTTCCTGTACATCGACATGGCCGAAATTGTGCCAAAGACCCAGCGAAATGGCGGGCAGTTTAAGTCCGCTTCGGCCACAACGGCGGTAGGGCATGGATTGATAGCGGGTAGGGGAGGGTAAATAACTCATAACCGTCTTTTGGTTGTAAAAGTAGGGAATTGGTTAGCTTTGTGGGCCATGACGATCTACATCAAAAATATGGTTTGCCGCAGGTGCATCCTCACTGTGGCGCAGATACTGCAAAAAAACAATATCATACCCGATGCTATTGCGTTGGGCGAAGTAAGCCTCTCCGGTGAGCTCGATCAGGAAAAGGAGCATGCCCTCCGGAAAGACCTCGAAATCTATGGCTTCGAACTGCTCGACGACCAGCGCAGCCAACTGATTGAAAAAGTCAAGACCATGCTGCTGGAAAAGGTTCAATCGGGCGAACTGCCGGAGGATTTCAGCCTCGTAAAATTTATCAGTACGGCGCTGCACCGCGACTATTCGGCGGTGTCCAAACTTTTTTCCGAGGTGGAAGGCATTACCCTGGAGCACTATTTCATCCTGCAAAAAACAGAAAAGGTAAAGGAGTGGCTGGTGTACAACGAACACACGCTTTCTGAAATCGCATTTCGCCTGGGCTACAGCAGCGTTGCATACCTGAGCAGCCAGTTCAAAAAAGTGACCGGCCTGACCCCCAGCGCTTTCAAAAACAGCCATTCCGGGCAGCGCAAACCGCTGGATCACGTACACGACCATTAATTCACAACTCTTCTCCAACAAATCGTAACACGACAGGGCGGGAGTCTTCGGACCTTTGTATCATCAGATATGATGTTATAAAGAAACCGCTATGACTGAAGTTGCCATTCCCGTACGTAAACAATTTGCCGTAACAGGCATGAGCTGTGCCGCCTGCGCCGTCAGCGTGGAGTCTGTATTGGGTCAACAACCCGGAGTCGAATCTGCCGCCGTCAATTTTGCCACACAGTCCGTCCAGGTTGAATACCTGCCCGATGCGATCACTCCGGCCGATATGAAACAGGCCCTCCAGGGCATCGGCTACGATATCATAGTTGAAGACACTGAGGCGGCGAAGGATGAAGTGGAACAGATACACCGGCGGCAATATGAAGACCTGCGCCGCCGCACAGTTTGGGCTGTGGTACTGGCCATCCCGCTCGGCATACTGGGTATGTTTTTCATGGATGTACCCAACATGCCCTACGTGTTGTGGGCGTTGTCGACTCCGCTGGTGTTGTGGCTTGGCCGGTCTTTTTTTATCAACGCCTGGAAACAGGCCCGCCACCGCTCGGCCAATATGGACACACTGGTGGCCCTGAGCACCGGTATTGCCTATGTATTTAGCGTGTTTAATCTCCTGTTCCCGGAATTCTGGCACCGCCGCGGGCTGCACGCCCATGTATGGTTTGAGGCTGCCGGTATCGTGATCGCATTTATATTATTGGGCAAACTGCTTGAAGAGCGCGCCAAGGCCAATACCTCCTCCGCAATAAAAAAACTCATGGGCCTGCAGCCCAAAAACGTCGCTCTTGTCGGCCCGGACGGCCATACGACGGAGGTGCCGGTTGCGCAGGTACGCATCGGCGACCTGATCCTGGTAAAACCCGGCGAAAAAATACCGGTCGACGGAGTATTGCGCTCGGGCAGCTCTTACGTCGATGAAAGCATGCTGAGCGGCGAGCCCGTACCGGTTGTCAAAAAAGCCGGCGACCGGGTGGTGGCGGGCGCCATCAACCAGAAGGGCAGTTTTCAGTTTGCTGCGGAAAAGGTCGGCGGCGACACCCTGCTTGCACAGATTATCCGAATGGTGCAGGAAGCACAGGGCTCCAAAGCGCCGGTGCAAAAGCTGGTCGATCGCATTGCGGCAGTTTTTGTCCCGGTCGTAATCGGCATCGCCCTGGCGGCATTTGGCGCTTGGTGGATTTTCGGCGGTGCAAACGGACTGACCCAGGGGCTGCTGGCCATGGTCACTGTGCTGGTTATAGCCTGTCCCTGCGCACTCGGACTGGCTACTCCGACTGCGATTATGGTGGGTGTCGGGAAAGGCGCCGGGCAGGGCATCCTGATCAAAGATGCGCAAAGTCTTGAACAGGCGCACCGCATCCAGGCGGTGGTGCTGGACAAAACGGGTACCATCACCGAGGGGCGGCCCGCTGTTAAAGCCCTGGTTTGGGACGAAGGCGTGGAGCAGGCTGAATGGCAGGATGTGTGGTATAGTTTGGAGCAGCAATCGGCGCATCCGCTCGCCGAAGCCGTAGTTGCCCACCTGGGGCGGCAGTGCCGGGCGGTACACCTCGATGGGGTGGCAAGCCACACCGGCAAGGGTATTGAAGCCGAATACCGGGACGAGCAAGTATTTGCAGGCAGTTTGGCACTGATGCAGGAAAACAACCTGTCTTTACCGGCGTCGTTGCAAAGCCAAACCGATGCCTGGGACGCGGAAGCCCTGACCCTCGTTTACTTCGCCAGCCGGCAGGCTGTGCTGGCCGTGGCGGCTATCGCCGACCCGGTTAAAACCACTGCGGCGGCGGCCGTGCAGGAGCTGCACGAGATGGGTATCGAAGTCTATCTCCTTACGGGCGATAACCGGCGCACTGCGGCGGCCGTGGCCGCGCAGACAGGCATCGATCACTTTCAGGCCGGGGTGATGCCGGCCGACAAGGAGGCCTTTGTACAGGAACTGCAGCGGCAGGGAAAAGTGGTGGCTATGGTGGGCGACGGCATCAACGACAGCCAGGCACTCGCACGTGCCGATGTCAGCATTGCGATGGGAAAAGGATCGGATATTGCGATGGATGTCGCCAAAATGACCCTCATCAGCGGCGATCCCGGCAAGATACCTGCGGCTATTCGCCTCTCGCGCCAGACGGTAGCCACCATACGGCAGAACCTTTTCTGGGCATTTATCTACAATATCATCGGAATTCCGGTTGCAGCAGGCATATTATACCCCTTCACCGGTTTTTTATTGAACCCCATGATAGCCGGCGCCGCCATGGCCCTGAGTTCGGTAAGCGTGGTCAGCAACAGTTTGCGACTGAAATGGCGTTCGTGAATAGGTAGGTTTATTGGTGTCTTGTAACCCGGAATGGTATTCCGGGATTGCCGTGTCTTGTAACCCGGAATGGTATTCCGGGATTGCCGTGCCTTGTAACCCGGAATGGTATTCCGGGATTGCCGTGTCTTGTAACCCGGAATGGTATTCCGGGATTGCCGTGTCTTGTAACCCGGAATGGTATTCCGGAATTGCCGTGTTTGTAACCCGGAATGGTATTCCGGGACGCGAAATGTGCGGAATACCATTCCGCGATACATACAGTAGCAATCTGGAATGCCCCCAAACCTTATCTGCTGTTTCACAACCTTTCTTATCCATATCACACAACCATTGTTTAAATGAAAAAAGTACTGAAGTTCAAGACCAATATCAAGTGCATGGGTTGCGTCAGTAATGTTACGGATGCCCTCAACCGGACTGCCGGCTCCGGCAACTGGGAAGTGGATATCCTGTCGCCGCACAAGGAACTGACCGTCACTTCCGACAATCTCGATGCCGAAGGAGTGGTTGCTGCTCTAGCTGAAGCCGGCTACACGGCGACGGCCATCGACGGGCAGTCAAACTAGCCTGTTTCTTCGGACCCCTTCGGGCATAAAAAATCGAAGGCCAGGGTGATCCTTCAATTTATCTATCTTTGTATTCCAAATGCTTTTTATCGTGCTCAGACGCATTACCGTCATATCGCTCGCCGCGCTCGTGCTGCTTACCTCTACCGGGTTCAGCATCAGCGCCCACCTGTGCGGTGGCAAACGGGTAAGTTATGCCCTGTTTGGGCGCCCCGACGGTTGTGGTATGGAGGACGAAGGGCAACAAATGGAGCGCTCGTGCGTCCACCCGTTTGCCTATAGCAGTTGCAGCGTGCAGCCTCGCAAGTGCTGTTCCGAGCAAACCGTCATAGTACCGGGCCTGCAACACCTGGTTAAGTTGACTCAGCAAGGCATGTCCTTGCAGGATTTTGCATTGCCGGCGGCTTCAATGGACTTTTTGCCACGGAAAGTGGTTTTCAGTTCGTCGGTAAAACCGCGGTTCATCGATTATCACCCGCCGCCCCGGGCGCGCGATCTTGTCGTGCTGTTGCAGGTTTTCAGGAATTAAAGACCGGCCTTCTATTCCCGGACGGGCAACAATGTTGCTCCTGGCCGGGTCATGTCGTGCATACGCATATGCCCGCATATCCCTGTTGTCATTTGACCGGCCAGGTTGCCCATAGCCGGCATGCCGATCTGTTGACGCGGCTTCGATAGCCCCGCACAGCAGTCAAGAGCCTAAATATCATTCTATTATGAATCGTAAAGCCAGTTTTTCTCTTATCGGTTCGGGGTGTTCAACTAACAAACATTCAAAATTTTATCACTGTCATGAAATCGTTCAAAATCATATTCACCGCACTGCTCACCGGTTTGTTTTTTATGGCCAACGCCCAAACACAAGGTATGGTCAAAAAAACGGCGACTGCCGTGGCTCCCGTTTCGAAAAGCGAATCCTTCCAGGTGCTCGGCAATTGCGGCATGTGCAAGCGCACCATCGAAAATGCCGCAACGGAAGCGGGCGCCGGCACGGCTGGTTGGGACGTCGAAAAAGACCTGCTCACCGTTACTTTCGACCCGGCCAAAACGTCGGTCGACGCCATTCAGAAGGCCGTGGCACTGTCGGGCTACGACAATGCGGGCTACAAAGCCCCCGATACAGCCTATAACAACCTGCATGGCTGTTGTCAGTACGATCGCAGCGGCGCGCCGGGCAGCGCGAAATCGTGCGAAACGGAAGCTGGGCATTAAGCGCGTTGAATGGCCCAAAACAGGCAGTCTTCCCAAAAACAGATTTCTCTTCGGGAGGGCTGCCTTATGTTATTATCTTAATTCGGAAACCAACAACATTCATCACTTTATCATACTACAATGAAACATTTATCCACCTTTCTGCTCGCTTTCGCATTTTTTGCGGCAAGCGCATTTGCCCAAACGACGAACAGCGTCGTGTTTTCTTTTGACCACAAGGCCGGAGCCGATCCGATGCTGATCAATCAAACAGAATTCACCATCTGGAACGGCAAGAAAGTGAAACTAACACGTGCCGAATTTTACATCTCTGAAGTTGAAATGCTCCTCCCCGACAACGCAGTGATGCCGCTCACCGACCGGTATATTCTGGTGAATGCCGAAAACCCTGCTGCCGAACACGATCTTGGAGCATGGGAAGTCGATGGTATCCAGGGCCTTACCCTGCATATCGGCGTTCCTCAATCGGTCAACCACAACGATCCCGCAGCCTGGCCCTCCGACCATCCGCTCGCGCCGCAAAACCCTTCCATGCATTGGGGCTGGTCGGCCGGTTATCGCTTTATGGCCATTGAAGGAAAAGTTGACAACAACAACGACGGGGTGCCGGAGACGGACTTCGAGTTCCACAACCTCGGCGATGCCTTGTACCGGGCCGTTGAACTGACGGGTATGGCAGAAGCCGACAATGGCGTGTTGGACCTTCACCTGACGCTGGATTATGCAAAATTGTTTGAAAATATGCCCATGGGTGGCAGCCTGATCCAGCACGGCAGCAATGCAACGAACCAGAAAATGATAGACAATGCCGCAAATGAGGATTTCATCACCATGCAGTTGGTATCGGCAACGCAACAAGTGTCAGACAATTCCCTCAAGGTGTCAGCCTCGCCCAACCCCTTCTCCACCGAGACGGTGATACGCTTTGATTTGCCTGCGACAGACGCGCTTGTGATGATCGTGACCAACTCGCTTGGTCAGGTCGCGCGTACCATCGGCAGTGTGCCGGCTTCCGGCTCGTTGCGTTTTGAAAAAGGCGATTTGCCGAACGGCATCTATCAGTATGCGTTTTACGAAAACGGCATTCTGCTGGCTCGAAAGCAGTTTGTTATTAGCGAATAGGTTATATGCTGTCAACGTAAAGCAAACGCAATATTATGGCACGCTGATGACGCAGATTGAACAGATTTTCAAGGATAAAACTTGATAAAATCTGCGTTTATCTGTTCAATCTGCGTCATCAGCGTGCCATCAATCTACGAAACAGGTCTGCCTCGACCTCGCCACAAACTATACAACCGATGCGCACCATTTTCTTTATTGCCGGCCTGATCCTCTTTTTTGCCGCTTGCCGGAAAGAAGAAACCCTGTCTGTGCCGGAGGAAAGTGACATCTACACACTGCGGGTTCCGGCAGGTTTTCCTCAGCCGGATATTCCGGCGGACAATGCGCTCACGCGATCTCGTGTAGCGCTGGGACGGCGGCTGTTTTACGATCCGGTTTTGTCTAAAGACAGCACGCGTTCCTGTGGCTCCTGTCACTTTCCGCAGCGGGCTTTTTCGGACAGCACGGCGGTGAGTTCGGGTATCGAACAGCGACCGGGTACACGCAACACGCCCTCGCTGGCAAACGTGGTCTATCAGAAACGATTGCTGCGTGAAGGCGGTATCCCGACGCTGGAAATGCAAGTTCTTGTGCCGATCCAGGAACATAACGAGTTCGATTTTAACATCCTGCTTGTGGCCGAGCGCCTGCAACGGATACCGGAATATGCAGCCCTGGCCGAAAAAGCCTACGGGCGTATTCCGGACGCTTTTGTGATCACGCGTTCCATTGCCGCTTTCGAGCGGACGCTGCTCAGCGGTGATTCGCCTTACGATCAGTATGTATTTCAGGGGAAACCCTTCGCACTGACGGCCTCCGCAAAACGCGGCCTCGAACTGTTTCAAAGTAAGCGGCTCAACTGCGCAAAATGTCATGAGGGATTTTTGTTCAGCAACCAGGAATACACAAACAACGGACTTTATGAAGTCTACCCAGATTCCGGACGTATCCGCCTGACAGGACTGGAAAGTGACCGGGGCGTATTCAAAATACCAAGCCTGCGCAACGCAGCCCTTACTGCGCCCTATATGCACGACGGCAGTTTGCCCACGCTCGAAGCGGTGGTCGACCATTACCGGACCGGAGGGAAAGCGCATCCGAATAAAAGCCCGATACTGAAACCCTTTGAATTGACCGCAGAGGAACGCGCCGATCTGCTGGCTTTTTTACGCAGCCTGACGGACCAAAAATTTATTTCAAATCCCGAGTTCAGGAACTAATCATCCTGTGAATTATAAAACTATGACAATCAATAAATTATGAAAAAAATACCGTACACTCTTTTTGCCTTTCCCTTTTTGCTTGTAGCCTGCGGCACAAAAGAACCGGCGGAAACGCCCGCCGTTTATGACCCCACGCCTTACGACCTGAAAATCGGCGATTTTCCTACCCCCGACCTGCCTGCAGACAACATACTGACGAATGCAGGCGTACAATTGGGCCGGATGCTTTTTTATGAAAAAATGCTTTCGAAAGACGGCACACAGGCCTGCGCCGACTGCCACCATCAGGAAGACGCTTTTTCAGACATCCGCCGCTTTAGCATTGGCGTGGAAGGCCTGCCGGGCAAACGCCAGGCCATGGCTGTAATGAACCTTGCCTGGCACCAAAACGGTCTGTTTTGGGACGGCCGCGCGCCCAGGGTCCGCGACCAGGCCCTGAAACCGATACAGGATCCGCTGGAAATGAACGAGACCTTACCCAGTGTGGTGGCCAAACTTTCGACCGACAAAAGGTACACCGACCAGTTCATCCGCGCTTTTGGCGATGATACTGTGACACCGGAGCGAATGGGTCTTGCTTTGGAGCAATTCATGTTGACCATGATCTCCAATTATTCGAAATACGACAGGTACTTGCGCGGGCAAGCGACGCTGACAGATTCGGAACTGCGCGGGAAAGACCTGTTTTTCAATGAATTTGACCCTTTTGGCAGTGAAAAAGGCGGGGAATGTTTCCACTGCCATGCCGGGCATAATTTTACCAACGATGAATTTATGAATAACGGCCTCGATACTGACGCAGGCGTTACAGACGAGGGGCGCCAGAAAGTGACCAACGACCCGGCTGACAGGGCCAGGTTCAAGGTGCCGTCGCTGCGCAATATCGCGCTTACCCCACCCTATATGCACGACGGGCGCTTTGCCACGCTGGAAGAAGTCATCGATCATTACGACCACGGCGTTCAGCAGTCTGTAACGGTGGAATTCCTGTTGCAATACAACCTCCAGCCAGGCGGGCTGCAACTCACGGCGCAGGATAAGTCGGATATTATTGCCTTTTTGCATACCTTGACAGATGAGTCCTTTCTCAACGAGCAGGCTTACAAGTCGCCGTTCTGATTTAACACTAAATCTTGCCGAATATGCTGCCCTTTTCTATACAGGATAAGCCCAAAAACTATCTTCTTTTCCTTGCCTTTTTTCTGCCGCAATGCCTTTTTTCCCAAAATGGCCTGTCCTGGTCGCCTGCCGTGTCGCCTGCCCCTGCCAGTCTTGGTGGCTCCAGTCCCAGGATAGCCCTGCTTTCCGACGGCACACCGGTGGCCGTTTGGGGTAAAGCGGGCACCACACCCCAGATATGGTGCGCTCGCTGGACGGGTACAGCATTTTCTGCACCTGTCCAGGTAAATACCGGCAGTATCAAACCCGGCGTGTACGACTTTGGCGGCCTGGATATGGCGACCTTCGGTCAGCGCGTATTTGTTGTGTTTGAAGATTTCGATCTGGGCATCTACCTGGCCCGCTCAGATGACGGTGGCATAACCTGGCAGCCCCCCGTCACGGTATTTGCCACCCCGGCAGGAATGGGCAATACCCTTCCGGCCATCGCTGTTGATGCAGCGGGCAATCCAATTATAACATTTCTGCTGCAGACCGCTTCAGAAACCGATGCACACGTCGAACTCGCCCGCTCGACCGACGGTGGGCTTACCTTTTCCGAATATACCAATGCCAGTGCTCCGGCCGCCAACAATAGCGGTCAGGCCTGTGAGTGTTGTAATCAGGATATCCTTACAGCAGGCGCCGATACGGTATTCGTCGCGTTCCGGGCCAATCGCAATAACCTGCGCGATATGTGGGTGACGCGCTCGATCGATAGCGCAGGCACTTTCACTGCTGCCTGCGATGTGGACGCCCAGGATTGGGTCATCAACTCCTGTCCGACCAGTGGCCCGCGCCTGATCCGTACGGCCGGCGACGTCCTGCTGTCGGTTTGGATGTCGAAAGGAAGCGGCTCAACCCGTGTTTATGCCAGCACACTGCACAGCGGCTCGATGGTAAAAGGCAGCGAGTTGGAGATGCCCGCCAGCAGCCCCGCCGCTATTTTCAACCAAAACCACCCCGATGTGGCAGGCAGTAACGACACGATTGCTATGGTTTGGGAAGAAACAGGCTTTTCCGGTACCGGCCAGGACCTGGTCGTCGCTTTTTCAACTACGGGAGCGGACGGGCTGAATGCCAACCTCGCAGTGCAGTCGGAAACCGGTACGCAAAAAGTACCCCAGATTGTGTACGCCGGCGGAGTATTTCACTTGCTTTATACCAACGGCGTACAGGGGCTGTTGTATCGCCGGGGACGGTTGTAGCGCCAAGTGCAACCAAAGAGGCGGAGTTGGAAAAAAAACGGCTCACGGTATGGCCCAATCCGACGGGTGCAACGCTGTTTTTCGATACAGGAGCGGTAATGCCTGAAAATGTCTTGGTGCGCATCTTCGATGCCGCGGGGCTGTTGGTGCTGGAAAAGCAAATGGCAACAACCGGTTTAAAAGGACAGATTGAAACGGAGTCATTGCAGTCAGGTGTATATTCGATTATGGTGGTTGCAGACGCACAAATCCATACCGCTACTTTTTTGAGACTATAAAGCAATACCGGGAATTCAGAGAGTGGTGTTGAAATAGGCAAATGGAAGGCGCTCTTGAGGAGATAAATACCCGGGATTCCCAAATTGTATAAGATTGTTCCAGAATATCGTAAGGCCGCCGCCGCGTTCGCACCCGACCTTTGTCGCATTAAACCAGTATGACATGGAAAAACATCAGCATCATGCCTCCGGGCCGCATGCGGCAAACCATTCCCGACACGCTACCCACACCATGCCCGATGGAACGGTTATGCAAGGCTCCATGCACGGGCACGATCACTCGGCCATGATCGCCGATTTTCTGCGGCGTTTCTGGGTCTCGCTTGCGCTTACGGCGCCGGTGGTTGCCATTTCACCGATGTTTCAACACGCTGTCGGCTATCATTTCGATTTCCCGGGGCGCAACTGGGTGTCCTTCGTTTTAGCCAGCATCATCTTTTTTTACGGGGGCCTGCCGTTTTTGCGCGGGTTACGGGATGAATTGCGCCGTCGCGAACCGGGTATGATGACGCTTATCGGCGTGGCCATTACTGTCGCATATACTTACAGCACGGCAGTAGTATTCGGATGGGTGGAGGGCATGGACTTTTACTGGGAACTTGCCACGCTTATTGTCATCATGCTGCTGGGGCACTGGCTGGAAATGAAGTCGGTCGCCGGCGCATCGAAGGCCCTGGAACTGATTGTCAAGATGTTGCCTGCCGAGGCGCACATGTACCACGGCAATATGCTGCACGATATGCGGGTCGACGAGTTGAAGCCCGGCGATCTGGTGCTGGTAAAACCGGGTGAAAAAATACCGGTAGACGGCACAGTGACGGAAGGCGACAGCAATGTGAACGAAAGTATGCTTACCGGTGAAAGTGTACCTGTGCAAAAAAGCAGCGGCTCAAAGGTCATCGCCGGTGCGCTCAATGGCGAGGGCAGTCTCAAAATACGCGTCGATAAATCGGGAAAGGACAGTTACCTCAACAAGGTTATCGCCCTGGTACAGGCGGCACAGGCCGCCAGGTCGAAAACCCAGCACCTGGCCGATCGCGCTGCGAAGTGGCTGACCTTTATTGCCCTGGGCACGGGTTTCGCAACCCTGGCGGTTTGGCTGATACAGGGACATACGCTCTCCTTTGCACTCGAACGAATGGTGACGGTAATGGTGACCTCTTGTCCGCATGCCCTGGGTGTGGCCATCCCGCTGGTAGTCGCTATTTCTACGGCAATGACCGCTCAACGGGGCCTGCTCATCCGCAACCGCACCGCTTTTGAAAACGCCCGGCTGATTACGGCTATGGTATTCGATAAAACAGGCACCCTGACCGAAGGCAAGTTCGGCGTATCGCGCATCCGGTCGCTCGGAAAGGCTTATAACAACGACACCCTCCTTGCCACAGCTGCAGCCCTCGAACAGGAAAGCCAGCATCCTATCGCACAAGGTATCGTTGCGGCTGCCAGGGCGGCGGGGCTGACCCTGCCTTCGGTATCGGATTTCACTTCGATCACGGGCAAAGGCATCACCGGTACCGTAAACGGCAAAAAGGTAAGCGTCGTCAGTCCCGGATACTTGAAAGAAAATGATATTGAGATACCACAGGAAGCAGCAGGATCAGCCGCCGAAACAATTGTTTTTGTGCTGGAAAACGGACAATTAGAAGGCTTTGTCGCCCTTTCTGACCAGATACGTCCCGATGCCGCCGAGACGGTGCGGCAACTGAAAAGTCAGGGCATCAAAGTTTACATGGCTACGGGCGACAACGTCAAGGTGGCCGGCGCCGTGGCAAATGCGCTTGACCTCGACGGTTTCTTTGCCGAGGTGCTGCCGCACCAAAAAGTTGAAATCATAAAAGATCTCCAGGTCAAGGGTGAGTACGTGGCCATGACCGGCGACGGTGTGAACGATGCTCCTGCACTGGCCCAGGCCAATGTCGGCATCGCAGTAGGGTCCGAAACCGATGTGGCTGCCGAGACCGCAGATATCATCCTGACCGACAGCAACCCCTCCGACGTACTCAATCTGGTCAACTTCGGCAAGGCCACGTACAGGAAAATGGTGCAAAACCTGATTTGGGCGACCGGCTACAACGTATTGGCCATCCCGCTGGCTGCAGGGGTGTTGTACCCGCAATTTATGCTCAGTCCGGCAATGGGCGCCGTCCTGATGAGCCTGAGCACGGTGATCGTCGCAGTCAATGCGCAGTTGTTGAAGCGTCAGCTGGCTGCACAAGAATAAGCCACATCAAATAACCTTGCGAAAACTGACATAAAATACTCATTTTTGTACACCCATGCGTCATTTTTTAGCCCGAGTGCTCCATATTGCGATTGCCTTTGCCGTGCTGCTCAGCTCGACAGGCTTTGTCGTGAACCGGCATTTCTGCGGCAACAAGATGAAGCGCATGGCGATCTTTTTCAAGGCCGGGGGCTGTGCGCATACCGAACACGCCGCCTGTGTGGAAGGTGGACACTGCAAGACGAACAACAAATCGGCGAAGCGCAGTTGCTGCCAGGACAAGGCCGCATTTCACAAGCTTAGCCAGGATCAAAAAAACACCGAGTCTGTCGGTTTTTCCCTTAAACCACCAATTGCTTTTGCTGCAATTATTCCGGCAATCCCATCTTTTGCCCATGGTTTTGCCCAGGCGCCCGCCTGTACCTTTTTGCGCTATAAACCGCCCGCGCGATACCGTAAAGACGTCTTTTCCCTGTTGCAGGTATTCCGCCTGTAGAGCCAGCCATTTGCTTCTCATAACCGCCCGGTGAACCACATCGCGGCGACCCGATCCCCTTTGGCTCCCGCTGAAAAGCGGCCCGTTTCACACATCAAACTGATGGAACATCATGCTCAACGGTATTATTCGTTTTTTTCTCGAAAATAAATTTGTCACCCTGCTGGTGCTGGCCATGTTTATTGGCTGGGGGATTTCCACGGCCCCTTTCGGCTGGAAAACAGCCCTGCCTGCCGACCCGGTTCCGGTAGATGCCATTCCCGATCTGGGTGAAAACCAGCAGATCATCTTCGTCGACTGGATGGGGCGCTCGCCGCAGGATGTGGAAGACCAGATTACCTATCCGCTCACGACCTTCCTGCTCGGCATACCGGGCGTAAAATCGGTCCGGAGTACTTCGATGTTCGGGTTCTCCAGCATCTATGTCATTTTTGACGAACAGACCGAGTTCTACTGGTCGCGATCACGAATTCTGGAGAAACTGAACTCCCTTCCCTCCGGCCTGCTGCCGCCCGGCGTACAACCTGCACTCGGGCCCGATGCCACCGCTCTGGGGCAGGTATACTGGTATACCCTGGAGGGGCGGGATACGGCAGGCAACCCTACAGGCGGCTGGGATCTCCATGAAATCAGGACCGTGCAGGATTTTTACGTGAAATATGCCCTCAATGGCGTGGAGGGGGTCTCCGAGGTGGCCTCGGTCGGCGGTCACGTTAAAGAATACCAGGTGGACGTAAATCCCGATGCGCTGAAAGCCTACAACATCCCCCTGATGGATGTGATGACAGCCGTGAAAAGGTCGAACCGCGACGCCGGCGCACAGACCATCGAAATCAACAAGGCCGAATACCTCGTCCGAGGGCTGGGTTATATCAGGAAGGTGGAAGACCTCGAGCTGGCGGTTGTGGCGGTACACAACAACGTGCCCATACGTATCAAAGACATCGGCGTGGTATCGCTGGGTCCTGCTACCCGCCGTGGCCTGCTCGACAAAGACGGCGCCGAGGTGGCAGGGGGTGTGGTGGTGGCCCGCTACGGCTCCAACCCGCTGGCCGTGATCAATGGCGTAAAAGCCAAAATCGCGGAAATTGCACCCGGACTGTCCAAAAAAACGCTGTCCGACGGGCGGGTGAGTCAGCTCACCATTGTACCTTTTTACGACCGTACCCATCTGATCCGCGAAACGCTGGGCACCCTGGAACGGGCGCTGGCACACGAAATCCTCATCAGTATTATCGTGGTCATCGTACTGGTGCTCAACCTGCGGGCCTCGCTGCTCATCTCCAGCATGTTGCCGGTAGCGGTGCTGATGACGTTCATCGTTATGCGCTATACCGGTGTCGACGCCAATATTGTGGCGCTTTCCGGCATCGCCATCGCCATCGGCGTGATGGTGGATGTGGGAATCGTTTTTGTGGAAAACATTATCCGGCACCTTGAAATGCCGGAAAACCACGGTGTTCGGGGGCGTCGGTTGCTTGAGGTCATTTACGCGGCAGTTGTCGAAGTGTCGTCTGCCATCACTACGGCACTGGCGACAACGGTGGTCAGTTTTCTGCCTGTATTTGCGATGCAAGCGGCCGAGGGAAAGTTGTTCAAGCCGCTGGCTTTTACCAAAACCTTTGCCCTGGGCGCCTCGTTCGTACTCGGCATCGTCGTGCTGCCTGCCATGGCACACCTTGTGTTGTCGCTGAATTTTGACAGGAAAAGAGTGCGCAACACCTGGAATGTGGCGTTGATCGCAGCGGGTATCCTGTTTGCCATCGTTTTTAAAACCGGCTTGCCCGTGTGGCTGGCGGTGATCGGGCTGAATAATTTGATGGAAAACAAATGGCCCGAACGCTGGAAAGGCATTCCCAACTATATCAATATCGGTGTGGTGCTGTTGGTGGCTACGTTCTTTCTGACAGAAGAGTGGATGCCGCTCGGGCACCACAATGCCCTGTTGGGCAACTACCTGTTCGTACTGGTACTGCTCGGGTTCATTCTCGGAATTTTGATGTCGATTGTCCATTTTTACGAACCCATTTTGAAATGGTGTCTCGTGAACAAGGGTAAGTTCATGCTTGTCCCGCTGTTTACCATCCTGTTCGGGGTGGTCATCTGGCTGGGCTGGAACAGCACTTTCGGATTTGTGGCCAAAGGCTTCGACCGGTTGGGCTGGAATGTGCGCTCGACCGGCCTTTGGAGTACCATGCTGCACAAGTTTCCCGGTATGGGCAAAGAGTTTATGCCCGCACTCGATGAAGGCAGTTTCCTGCTCATGCCCACTTCAATGCCCCATTCGGGGGTGCAGGAAAACCAGCGGGTCGTTGCACAACTCGATATGCTGCTGGCCAATATTCCCGAAGTGGAACTGGCCGTGGGTAAGGCCGGGCGGGCAGAAACGGCCCTCGACCCCGCACCCATTTCGATGTACGAGAACATCATCAATTACAAACCTGAATTTTTAATTAACGAAGATGGAAAGCGGGAAACCTTTAAAACAGATAGAAATGATCGCTTCATACTTTTTTCGGGCGATACGCTCTCTAACGAGGAAGCGCTGCTGCAAGGGATAAAACAGGCTGAACTCATCCCTGACCCGGACGGACAGTATTTCCGCAACTGGCGTCCGCAGATCAAGGGCCCCGGCGATATCTGGGACGAGATTGTGCGTGTCACCAGGCTGCCCGGTGTTACCTCTGCTCCGAAGCTCCAGCCCATCGAAACCCGCCTGGTCATGCTCCAGACCGGTATGCGGGCGCCTATGGGCATAAAGGTCTACGGACCCGACCTGAAGACTATCGAGGATTTCGGACTTCAACTCGAGGCCATTTTGAAAGAGGTTCCCTCCGTGAAGGCCGAAGCTGCCTTTGCCGATCGCATCGTAGGCAAACCCTATCTCCAGTTAAATATTGACCGGGTGGCTGCCGCGCGTTACGGACTAAACATTGAAGACGTTCAGAATTTTATCGAAACTGCTATCGGCGGTATGGAGGTAACGACGACGGTGGAAGGCCGGGAGCGTTTCCCTGTACGGGTGCGCTATCCGCGCGAATTGCGGGATAACCCGGAAAGTATCAAAAAAATGCTCGTGCCGACACCTGTCGGGGCCCAGGTGCCGCTCGGCGACCTGGTCCGCGTCGAATACGTGCGCGGCCCGCAGATGATCAAAAGCGAAGACACCTTCCTCACTGGCTATGTACTTTTCGATAAAAAGGAAGGCTACGCCGAGGTGGATGTCGTGGAGGAAGCGCAGCGCTTTATCCGGCAACGCATCGACAGCGGCGAGCTGACGGTGCCCGCAGGGGTAAATTACAAGTTCTCCGGCAGTTATGAAAACCAGTTGCGGGCCATGAAACGGCTGTCGATCGTCATACCCATCAGCCTCCTCATCATTTTTCTACTTCTGTTTTTTCAGTTTAAAACCATCATCGCCTCGTCTATCCACTTCTCTGGTGTTTTCGTGGCCTTTGCCGGCGGGTTTATCATGCTTTGGCTGTACGGGCAGGACTGGTTCCTCCACTTTTCCATTGCCGGGGAAAGCATGCGCGACTTGTTTCAACTTCATACGATCAACCTCAGCGTAGCCGTCTGGGTGGGATTTATCGCCCTGTTCGGCATTGCCACCGACGACGGTGTGATCATGGGCACGTACATACACCAGGTATTTGAGGAGCGCAAACCCTCGACGGTGGCTGAAGTGCGGGAAGCCGTGCTGGTCGCCGGTAAAAAACGGGTGAGGCCGGCCATGATGACCGCCGCAGTTGCCATCATTGCACTGCTGCCCGTGCTGACATCCACCGGCAAAGGCGCCGATATTATGGTGCCCATGGCTATCCCCACGTTTGGCGGCATGACCATCCAGTTGATGACCATGTTCGTCGTGCCGGTGTTGCAGGCCTATTGGCGGGAGGGAGTGGTTCGGCGGGAGTTGGCCGGCGCTTAATTGTTGAATCCGACTAAAAATTAAATCATGAGAATCCTGATCATATTTGTTGCCATGCTGTCGACCGGTGCTCTTCCCGCTCAAACGCTGGACGATTACCTTAAAATAGCCCTTGAAAACAATCCCGGCATCCGGGCAAAACAGACGGCGTATGAAGCCGCCCGTCAAAAGTTACCCCAGGCAAGGGCGCTTCCAGACCCGACCGTGAACGCCTCCGTATTCCTTCGTCCGATGATGCTGCCGATGGGCAACCAGTTGGGCAGCATATCAGCCATGCAGATGTTTCCCTGGTTCGGCGCACTCGACGCTATGGAGCACGAAGCGGCACAAATGGCCGAGGTGAAATCGCAGGAGGTTGCCGTCGCGCAGAATGCGCTTTTTTTCAGTATTAAAAATGCCTGGTACCCGCTCCTCGAACTGGAAGAACTGGTCCGGATACAGCGGGAAAACCTGCGGGTGCTGGAGACGGACAAGGAACTGGCCACGATCAAATTCCAGCATGGCCAGGCGCCTATGGTGGATGCCATACGGGCTGATATTATGATCGACGAAGTGAAAACCGGGATAACCCTGCTCGAACAAAAACGCAGGCCGCTGGAAATCGCCTTCAACCGCCTCCTCAACCGCGCCGACAGCCTGCCCGTCGCCATTTCAGGCAGTCTGACAGAAATGCAATCCCATATTTCTGCCCGCCCCGATAGCCTGCTGTCGGGCAATCCCGCCCTCGCGGTTTTTGACAAACAAATCCAGGCGGCGATCGCTGAAGAGCAAGCCGCCGATTTTCAACGAAAACCGATGATCGGTATAGGTCTGCAATACATGCCCCTCGTAAAACGAAAAGATGGCGACCTTCAACTTCCACCCAATAACGGCAGGGATATGCTGATGCCTATGGCGACGGTCACCATCCCCATCTGGCGGAAAAAATACGATGCTGCCGTGGCCGAACGCCGCTTCATGCAGCACATGTACGCCAATATGAGGCAGGATATGGAAAATGAGCTCGCCTCCATGTACGCAATGACCCGATACGACGTGGAAAAAGCCGCACAAATGGTCGAATTGCTGGATAAGCAAATGATCAAAACCCAGCAGGCTATCGACCTGATGATGGCAGCCTACAGCAATGCCGGACAGGATTTTGAAGAAATTCTCCGCTTCCAGCAGCAACTGTTCCGCTACCGGATGGAAAAAGTGTCGGCACAGACTGAATACCAACAGGCACAGGCAAAACTCGACTATCTGACCGGGTCGGTATCGAGGTGACACCTCATCACTACTAAAACTTCAACCATGCAAAAGATAAAAATCAATCGCTCTATAATCCTTACCGCCGTCGTTATGCTGGCTGCCGGATTGCTTCTCGGCCGGTTGTTCATGCCGGCTCACCCGGCCGGCGCCACGCATAACGGGCATGAAACGGAAACGGCCAACTCCGGTAATACTTCAGTATGGACCTGCTCCATGCACCCACAAATCCGCCAGTCGGAGCCCGGCAAGTGTCCCATCTGCGGAATGGACCTGATTCCGCTGGACGATAACACATCGGCTGAAGATCCGGCAGAGATACGAATGTCGCCCACAGCCATGCAACTGGCCAATGTACAAACGGCGGTTGTGGGCTTCGGCATACCCACCCGCGAATTGCTGCTGAACGGAAAGGTACAGCCCGATGAGCGGCTGGTCTTTTCCCAGGTAACCCACCTCAACGGCAGAATAGAACAACTTGCCGTCAACTTTACGGGCGAACCGGTGCGCAGGGGACAAGTCCTGGCGAGCGTTTATGCGCCAGAACTGGTGACGGCGCAGGAGGAGCTCTTTTCCGCTCAAAAAATAAGGGATATGCAGCCCGCTCTGTTACCTGCCGCCCGGGAAAAGCTCAAAAACTGGAAACTCACCGACAAGCAGATCGACGATATCCTCGCCGCCGGAAAACCAAGGGAGCGCTTTCCCGTGCTCGCCGACGTGAGCGGCATAGTTATAGCCAAAAAAGTAAACCTCGGCGATTATGTCATGCGCGGTATGCCCCTGTACGATATTGTAGACCTGTCGAAAGTATGGGTGCTGTTCGACGTGTACGAAAACGATATGCCCTGGGCGAAGGTCGGAAGCGCGGTGTCGTTTACCATACAGGCGCTGCCCGGAGAAACCTTTACCGGAAGAGTCGCATTTATTGATCCGGTTATCAACCCGGCCACCCGGGTGGCGACGGCAAGGGTGGAGATTTCCAATCCCGGTCGAAAACTTAAACCGGAGATGTTTGCCAGCGGGGTGATCAAAACCCGGTTGAACGCCAATAAAGAAAGCCTGATGGCGCCCAAATCGGCTGTCATGTGGACGGGCGAGCGTTCGGTGGTCTATGTTAAAAAGGCAACGGACAAAGGTGTCGTGTTCCGCATGCAGGAGGTGGGGCTGGGGCCACTGGTCGGTGATTATTACGTGATAAAAAGCGGACTCGAACCCGGAACCGAGATCGCAGTCAATGGCACATTTTCCATTGATGCAGCAGCCCAGTTGGCAGGCAAGCCCAGCATGATGGACCCGGAAGGCGGCGCTCCTTCGACCGGGAGCCACCACGGCGACAACACCTCGCCTTCTGCCCCCGCTCCGGACAAGCAGGCCAAGGCTACCGTTCGGAAGTTGCTTGACCGCTATTTTACACTGAAAGACGCCCTCGTGAAAGACGATCTTTCAGTTGCCCGCAAGCAGGCGTCCGAATTAAAAAAAGCATTTGACGGGACGAACATGGGCCTGTTCAGCGGCAAAGCGCACGAACACTGGATGAGCCACAGCCGCGCCGCAGTAGAAGCCCTGGTCAAACTGGCGGCATCAAAGGATATCGATACGGCGCGGAGTTATTTCAAACCCCTTTCCACCCGGATGGTCGCGCTGGCTGAAGTGTTCGGCCCGTTCGACGTGACCATGTACGTGCAAAACTGCCCGATGGCGGACAACAACAACGGGGCCGACTGGCTGAGTCTGGAAGAAAAGATACAAAACCCCTATTTCGGGGATAAAATGCTGAAATGCGGGTCGGTTACCGAAACGATACGTTGAGAAAAATAATATTTGCAAATTACGTAGTCAACTACGTAGTTTTGCGTATATGAAAAACAACAACATTATCGATGCAGCGGGTTATCTCGCCATCTCGACCCGCCTTCAACGGCTCGCCGACAGCCTGCGCAAAGACGGCATGCTGATTTACAGCGATTTCGGAATTGAGTTCGAGCCGAAGTTTTGGCCGATGCTCTATGCGCTTTCCCGGAAATCGCCGATGGGCATTATCGATCTGGCCAACGAGATCGGCTACGCGCACCCTTCGGTGATCGCCCTGGTGCGTGAAATGGAGCGGAATAAATGGATCCGCTCAGTGAAAGACAAAACCGATTCCCGCAGGCGACTGCTCAGCCTTTCGCCGCTTGCCCTGGAACTCATCGTGAAAATGGAACCGGTTTGGGACGTCATTAAAGTCGCGCTGGAAGAGATATGCGAAGGCAAAACGCCCCTGCTCCAGGCGATCGGCGAGGTGGAAGACCGCCTCTCCCGGGAAAGTTTTTCCGATACGGCCCGGCGCATCGCCCGCAGCCGGGCCGATCACGCCGTGTGTATCATCGACTACGAGCCCCGCTACCAGAAGGATTGGGAAAGCCTCAACCTGGCCTGGATCGCACAGGACTTCGAAATAGAAGAGATCGACCGCGAAACCCTGGGTAAACCCGAAAAATACTTTCTCAACGGCGGAGCCATCCTGCTGGCTGAAAAAGACGGTGCGATCATCGGTACCGTCGGACTGCAACCTTTTGGCAACGGTGCGTTCGAGCTGGCCAAAATGACCGTAGCTGCCGGGGCCCGCGGACTGAAGATCGGCGAAAAACTCTGTTGGGCGGCCATGGAACGGGCGCGCCAACTGGGCGCAAAACGGGTTTTCCTGTATTCCAATACCAAAGCCTATCAGGCGCTCAACCTGTATTTTAAACTGGGGTTTCGTGTGGTTGGACTGGACAGCCAGGAGTTCAAACGGGCGAATATCCAGATGGAGATTTTATTCTGAGATGTGGCAGAACCCAGCCTCCGCAGAGCAAAAGTTATCAACGAGCTAACTTCACACTTAGTCAAGGAAAGACACGTTTCCGAGACGAACTGGGCGGATATTCCGTCTGGACGACCAATGATCTTCAGGAAATCCGTCGTTACATGTATGGCAAGTAGCCTTTTTCAAAAATCCATCTTCAACCGCAAATTCAACCGTCTTCCCGTCAGGTAGTTCGGAATGGCATACTGCACATTGGTGATTGCCTTGATCCAGGTGTTCGACGCTTCGTTGGCCACCTTGAGCAGGTTGAACACTTCGAAACTCGCCCAGGTGTTGCGGGTAAAGCGAAGCAGGTGATGCGGTCGCCGGTTGCGCCATTCCTGTTTCCAGAGCTGGAATCCAAAGCCGATATCCACGCGGTGGTACGGTGCAAAACGGTAGGGATTGCGGAACACGATGTTGTTGTCCGGTATTCCAAATGGCAGGCTGGTACCCACCGTGAAATTGAGGTGCATCCGGATGTTTTTGTTTTTCTTCAGGTAATCCTGAAAGAAAGTCGACAGGGTGACGATCCGGTCGGTGGGTCGCGGCACATCTTTGACGGGCCGCCCTTCGCGGTCGCCGAGCTTTCGGATCTGGTGCTGCACGCCGTCGATCGACTCCCGCGTGCGCAGCAGGGAAAGGTTGATCCAGCTCTCGGCGCCGGGCACGAATTCGCCGTTCAGACGGACATCGATTCCGGTGGCATAGCCCCTTGAATCGTTGAGGCCCGAATAGCGGATACGCACATTGTCGAGGTCGTACGACACCAGGTCCCACATCTTTTTGTAATAGGCCTCCGCAATGAGGCGCATTTTAACAGGGCGGCGTTTGCCCCACAAAAAATCGTAGGTGAAACCGGCCACCACATGCGCCGATTTCTGTGCGCTCAGGTTTTCGTTTACAGAACCGTCGGGGCCGCGCATCTCGCGGTAAAATGCAGGCTGGTAATACAGGCCGCCCGCCAAGCGGTACGACACGTCTTTTTGGGTGTTCAGTGGTTTAAACAACAACTGCACACGCGGCGTCACGAACCAGTCCCTGTTCAGGGTCCAGTATTGCCCGCGCACCCCGCCGATGATCTGGAATTCGCGTACCCCTTCTTTCCGCCAGGTCCAGGTATCCTGAAAAAAAGCGCTGAAGCGGTCGCTCTGGAGTGTGTTGCGGGTTTTCAGTACACGGCGGACGAACAGGAAATTGCTGTCGTAGGGCAGGGAATAGAGCGCCGAATCGAGGCGTTCCCATTCGTTGATTTTGTCGTTGATCTGCTCGTTTTGCCATTTGGCCGACCACTGCAGGAAGTGGCTGCGCATCAGCCCTGCATCGCTGCGGTCGTGCTGGAGTTCCACACCGCCTTTGTATTCCAGGTTCCGCACATCGGCGGTGAGGTAATTGCGAATCCAGGTTTGCTGGGTGCCTGTGCCCAGAATATTGGTGATCTCGCCGAACTCGTCGGAACCGAGGTTTTCTTCCAGTTCGCCGAGGATATAGTAGCCCAGGATGTCGAAACGCTCGTTCTCCTGACTGCGCCACACCGAGGCCAGTATTTTGTGATACAACGGGTTGTGTTCGCGGTCGGGTAAAAAAGTCAGCGACACGCCGCCCATGCCCTGGGTGAAATCGTCGACCTCCTGGCCTTCAAATGCCGTGCGCAGTTGCAGGGCGTAGTCGACCAGCCCGAAGGCGCGGACGAGACTTTCCGGCACAAAGCGGTAGCGCGACCGGTTGTAATTTCCAATAACGCCCAGTTGCCAGTCGCGGCTCAGGTCGTAAGTCAGGTAGGTCTGGATGTCTGTAAAATCGGGCACATATTCGCCTGTTACGTCGAGACTGCCCAACAGCAGGCGGGTCGTTTTGTAGCGCGCGCCGGCGAGGTACCGGAAGGCCCGGTAGCTGTCCTTTTTTGATTTTACACTGCCTTCGAGGTGCGCCGATGCGCCGAGGAAACTGGCGCTGGCGCTGGCCCTGAGGCTGTCGGGGCGTTTGTACTTGACATCGAGCACCGAGGAGAGTTTGTCGCCGTATTTCGACTGGAAACCGCCACTGCTGAACGACAGGTCGCGCACCAGGTCTATATTGGGGAACGTCAGGCCTTCCTGCTGCCCCGCGCGGATGAGTTGGGGGCGGTAAATCTCGAAATCGTTGACGTACACCAGGTTTTCGTCGTAGTTGCCGCCGCGTACCTGGTACTGGGAACTCAGTTCGCCGCCCGTCCCGGCGTTCGTCCCGAGTGCGATATGCGGCAGCACACTCTCCAGGTTGCCCGTGGTGCTGGGCAGGAGTTTGAGCGTTTCGATGTTTTTTTCCCGGATCATGCCGGCGTCGTCGAGCCGCCGCTCCCGAATCACTACTTCGAGGTTCGATTCGGTGGGGGCGACGGATACATCGAGCGCGAACCTTGCGCCGGGGGGCAGGGGCAGCACATCGGCATTGCTTTCCTTATAGGCTACCCGGCGAAAGCCGAGCGTAATACGTTCATTTGCAGGCACCTGTATGGCGTAATTGCCGCGCTCGTCGGTGGTGACGGCATTTTTGCCGCCTTTTACAAAAACGGTGACCAGTTCAACCGGCTGTTCGTTGGAGGCGTCGGTGATGCGGCCAAAAATAGTTGCCGTTTCCTGGGAAAAGAGCGCCCCGGCGGGGAGGCAGCAGCAGAGGAGCAGGATAATTTTTCGTGCGGGCATGAGGAAAATGGACAGAATTAAAAAAAGCAATTTTGTTTAATAAAACCAGGGTGAATATTAAACAAACGACGGTTCAATGGCGTTTTGCCGTATATTTTTTGTTTGTTTATAGTTCACGGGGCGCTCGCGCAATGCGAGTCGCCCTATTTTTTCAGGGCAGTTTCGGGGGCGAAGGTAGCACCTCTGCGACCACGAAAATACTTCCGGTCACCACAATAAGGTCGTCGGGGCCTGCGGCGCGCTTTGCGGCGCGCAGGGCGTTGCGCACCGAAGTGTAGGCTTTCCCCTGCAATCCCCATCCTGCTGCTTTTTCCCGTAAAATGGTTGCCTCGAGTCCACGCGGTATATTGGCTTTGGCAAAATAATACCGCGCGTTTTGTGGAAAATAGGCCAGGACCTTGTCCACCTCCTTGTCGTTTACAAAGCCTGTGACGATATGGAGCCGGGGTGGAGACTGTCGGGCAATGTACTCGAATACCGCTTTTATACCGGCCTCGTTGTGGGCGCTGTCGCAGAGTATGGTCGGGTTCCGGCCAATCACCTGCCAGCGGCCTGTGAAGCGCGTCAGGGAGCGGAGGTTTTTCAAACCCGATACCAGGGCCTTGTGGTCAATTTCCGGCAGCGAGCGATGCAGCAATTCCGTTGCCTGGAGCAGGGTAACCAGGTTTCTGCCCTGAAATGGACCGGCTGCCTCAATCTCCAGTCTTTCGATAAAAGGCTGCCGGTTTTTGAACACGCGGTAGGTCGTTGAAGATTCGGAGGCGTGCGTTGCTTTTACCTCAAAATGCTGATCGGCAAATACGATCTCCGAACCGGTTTCGGCGGCTTTTTTCAGGAAAACGGGTGCGGACTCCGGATGTGTTTCGCCGACGACTACCGGAACACCCGGCTTGATGATCCCCGCTTTTTCAAAAGCGATCAGGGGAAGTGTGTCGCCGAGCATGTTCATGTGGTCGTAACTGATGTTGGTAATCACGCTCAGCAGCGGGGTGACGACGTTGGTGCTGTCGAGCCGGCCGCCCAGGCCCACCTCTATTATGGCGATATCTACCTGCGCCCGGGCAAAGTGATCGAAGGCCATGGCGACGCACAATTCAAAAAAAGAGGGCTGGATGCGTTCGATCGCCTCGCGGTTGTTTTGTACAAAAGCAATTACATCGTTGCGGCTGATATACCGGCCGTTTACTTTTATCCGCTCGCGGAAGTCCTTGTAGTGCGGACTGATGTACAGCCCTGTTTTTAGCCCTGCCGACTGGCACACTGCCGACAGCATGTGGCTTACCGAGCCCTTTCCGTTCGTGCCGCCTATGTGGACGCTCCTGAATCTCAGGTGCGGATTGCCGAGGTGCGCACACAGCGCGAGCGTGTTGGTCAGGTCTTTTTTAAATGCCGCCGGCCCGATGCGGTGGAACATGGGCAATTGGGCGTAAAGAAAATCGAGGGTTTCGCGATACGTCATGGCGGGACAAAAGTGGGTATTTTTCTATTGTCGGCTTTGGGCAAATTGTCGGGAAGTTGCACATTTGCATCACTCGCCGATGACAGGGTTCAGGTAGTCCGACCCGCTTTAATCTTTGGGTATATAACAGATGAAGATTCTCCTGGTTTGCAATAGTAAAATCCCGGTCAACACCTATGATGATGCAGAGCGTGTGCTTTGGTGGCTGGGTAAAGCATTGATCAAATTGGGGCACCACGTCACCTTTCTGGTAAAAAAAGGCTCCAGGTGCCCTTTCGCTCCCGTATTGATTCTGGACGAAAAAACGCCCCTTGACGACCAGGTCCCTGCCGATACCGATATCGTCCATTTTCATTGTCCCCCCGGATCGCCCGTAGCCAAACCGTATATCATTACCCAGCACGACAACCGGTCGGAAGCCGGAACACTCGATCCAAATACGGTGTTTGTTTCCGCCAGGCAGGCTGCGATTCACGGCGGGTCGGTGTATATTCATCCCGGTATCGACTTCGACGAATACGGCTCGCCGGAACTGCACAACCGGCGGATGTATTTCCACTTTCTCGGCAATGCTGCCTGGCGGGGCAAAAACGTACGCGGCGCCATCGACATCGCCGCGCAGGTGGGTGCGCGCCTGCACGTGATCGGTGGCACACGGGTCAACTTCCGTAAGGGTTTGCGCATTACGCTCAGCCCCAGCGTGCGTTTCCACGGCGTATTGAATCCGGAGGGTCGCAACGCCATGGTCAACAATTCAAAAGGGCTTATTTTTCCGGTCATCTGGCACGAACCCTTTGGCCTTGCCGTTGCGGAAAGCCTGTTTTTCGGCTGCCCGGTATTCGGCACACCCTACGGCGCATTGCCGGAAATGCTGGGAAAAACAATGGGCAGCGAGCGCAAACCCCACGTCGGCAATGGTACCGTTGAGGCTTTTTATTGCGATATGGGTTGTTTATCCGTGAAAAAATCGGAACTGGTGGAAGCGGTGAAAAATGCAGATGCGTACGACCGCGTCAAATGCCACGAATACGCCCGCGCGTATTTTTCCGCCGACCGGATGGCGCAGGACTACCTCCGGCTGTACGAACATGTATGTACGGGATTGCCCGTTCATGCCGATGCGCCTGTGCTGGAAGAAACGCCCGACGACAAATTTTTACCTTTCGGAGCTTGATAAACAAAGCGCTGTGAACGCTGTTATATGGCTTTTCAAAGGAATTGTTTCCCGCAGATTTCCACAGAAAAATTTCGCTGATTTCGCAGAAAACCAGTGGCAGACTGTGGAAAATCCGCTCACAGGCAACAGCACAAAAGATTCAATATTATGCCCGCTTGGTTGATGTATACCCTTATTACTCTTGCCGCTTATGCCGGCATGGAGTTTATGGCGTGGTTTACCCACAAATACGTGATGCATGGTGTGCTTTGGAACTGGCACGCCGATCACCACCTCCCCAAACACGAAAAGGAAGGTTTTTTTGAAAAAAACGACCGCTTTTTTCTTGTTTTCGCTATTCCAAGTATGATCTGTTATATGATCGGCGGACTAACACCGCATTTCTGGGTACTGTTTATCGGCGTCGGCATTTCGCTGTACGGCCTCACCTATTTCCTGATTCACGACGTGTACATCCACCGCCGCTTCAGTTGGTTCAAACAACTCGACGGCAAATACTCCCGCGCTATACTGCGCGCGCACGGCACACACCATGCGAAACGCACCAAGGAGGATGGTGAATCCTTTGGCCTGCTGGTGGTGAACCCGAAATTTTTCAAGAAACGGGGTAAAAAAGAAGACGAACAGCTGATCGGAAATAACGTGGAATAGGCGCCACATACAGGCCCGAACAGGTAAAAATACTACTCGGATGATCGTCAAAATTGCCGAAGGCAACCTCCGAACAAAATACGGCGAGTTCCGCGAAATGCTCTTTTACAACGGGCAGAAAGAATCTGTTGCCCTGATCATGGGCGATGTGCAAGACGGGGAAGATATCCTGTGCCGGGTACATTCCTCCTGCCTGTTCGGACATGCCTTCAACAGTATCGAGTGCGATTGCAGGGAACAGATGGAAGTGTCCCAGCAACTTATCCAACAGGAAGGCAGAGGCATTGTCATCTGGCTGGATCAGGAAGGCAAGGGCAACGGCCATTATGCCCTTTTGAAAAGTGTCGAGCACAAAAGACGGGGTCTTGCACAGGCCGATGCATATGAAGCCGCAGGGTTTAAAAGAGACGCCAGAGACTATACCCCATCGGCAGAAATATTGAATGCATTGGGCGTCAGATCGATACGCATGCTGACCAATAATCCCGACAAAGTAGACACGCTGACCCGGCACGGCATCCGTGTAACTGGAACGGTGCCGACAACCCGCTAATGCGCGTGTCGCAAAGCGCGGCTACATGTATGGCGGAATGGCATTCCGCGTCCGGGAATAGATGTTGAGTCCCGGAATACCATTCCGGGGTACAAAGTGCGGCTACATGTATGGCGGAATGGTATTCCGCGTCCGGGAATAGGATGTTGAGTCCCGGAATACCATTCCGGGGTACAAAGTGCGGCTACATGTATGGCGGAATGGCATTCCGCGTCCGGGAATAGGATGTTGAGTCCCGGAATACCATTCCGGGGTACAAAGTGCGGCTACATGTATGGCGGAATGGTATTCCGCGTCCGGGAATAGGATGTTGAGTTCCGGAATACCATTCCGGGGTACAAAGTGCGGCAACATGTATGGCGGAATGGTATTCCGCGTCCGGGAATAGATGTTGAGTCCCGGAATACCATTCCGGGGTACAAAGTGCGGCTACATGTATGGCGGAATGGTATTCCGCGTCCGGGAATAGGATGTTGAGTCCCGGAATACCATTCCGGGGTACAAAGTGCGGCTACATGTATGGCGGAATGGCATTCCGCGTCCGGGAATAGGATGTTGAGTCCCGGAATACCATTCCGGGGTACAAAGCGCGGCTACATGTATGGCGGAATGGCATTCCGCGTCCGGGAATAGGATGTTGAGTCCCGGAATACCATTCCGGGGTACAAAGCGCGGCTACATGTATGGCGGAATGGTATTCCGCGTCCGGGAATAGGATGTTGAGTCCCGGAATACCATTCCGGGGTACAAAGTGCGGCTACATGTATGGCGGAATGGTATTCCGCGTCCGGGAATGGGAGTTGGTTCCGGAGAGATGTTGAGTCCCGGAATACCATTCCGGGGTACAAAGTGCGGCTACATGTATGGCGGAATGGTATTCCGCGTCCGGGAATAGATGTTGAGTCCCGGAATACATTGATGCCTATGGCGGAATGGCATTCCGCGTCCGGGAATAGGATGTTGAGTCCCGGAATACCATTCCGGGGTACAAAGCGCGGCTACATGTATGGCGGAATGGTATTCCGCGTCCGGGAATAGGATGTTGAGTTCCGGAATACCATTCCGGGTACAAAGCGCGGCTACATGTATGGCGGAATGGTATTCCGCGTCCGGGAATAGGATGTTGAGTCCCGGAATACCATTCCGGGGTACAAAGTGCGGCTACATGTATGGCGGAATAGTATTCCGCGTCCGGGAATAGGATGTTGAGTTCCGGAATAGGATGTTGAGTCCCGGAATACCATTCCGGGGTACAAAGTGCGGCTACATGTATGGCGGAATGGTATTCCGCGTCCGGGAATAGGATGTTGAGTCCCGGAATACCATTCCGGGGTACAAAGTGCGGCTACATGTATGGCGGAATGGTATTCCGCGTCCGGGAATAGGATGTTGAGTCCCGGAATACCATTCCGGGGTACAAAGTGCGGCTACATGTATGGCGGAATGGTATTCCGCGTCCGGGAATAGGATGTTGCGTCCCGGAATACCATTCCGGGGTACAAAGTGCGGCTACATGTATAGCGGAATGGTATTCCGCGTCCGGGAATAGATGTTGTGTCAAAAGTGCTAGAGGAAAAAGATGAGGGGAAAGGTAGATTTGTGGTAGCAAACATTCACCCACCCACCCGCTCATGGAAACAAAGGTAGAAAGTGCGGGAAAGAAAATATTCAAACCATATGATCAAAATCAAATAGTTCAGGTACCGATCCAATTTGGTGCTCAGGCGCTCCACAACACGCCCAACTACCGAAGGCGCCCAAAAATTTGAAAAAGTGGTGGGGCGACATAGTTTAAGACCAAAAAGACTTTTGACACAACCCCGTACCTAATCGACCCAGTCTGCCATAAATACGTTTGTATCGCGGGTGCCGCCGTTGTTGCGGTTGGAACTGAATGCAATTTTTTTACCGTCGGGGGAGAACATGGGGAACGAATTGAAAATACTCTCCGAGGTGATCTGTTCCAGCCCTGTACCATCGGCATTGATCATATACAGTTGAAAATCATAGCCGCGTTTGGAGTGGTGGTTGCTGCTGAATATGATTTTTTTGCCGGAAGGGTGGAAAAACGGCGCCCAGTTGGCTTTGCCGAGGTGCGTGACCTGTTGCAGGTTGGTGCCATCTGCGTTGCAGGTGAAAATTTCCATGTTGGAGGGCGCCACGAGACCCTGGGCCAGCAAATCGCGGTATTCTTTGATTTCCTCTGCTGTTTTGGGGCGACTGGCGCGGAACACGATTTTGGAGCCGTCGGGGCTGAAGAAAGCGCCGCCGTCGTAACCGAGGTCGAAAGTGACCTGGCGAGGATCCGAGCCGTCGAGATTCATGGTCCACAATTCCATATCCCCGGTACGGTCGCTGGTAAACAGTATTTTGTCGCCTTTGGGACTCAGTACCGCCTCAGCGTCGTAGCCCGGCAAATCAGTCAGGCGTTTGGTGATATTGCCCTTTAGGTCGGACACGTAAATATCATACGTATTGTACACCGGCCAGAGGTATTTCCCGCCCTGGCGCAGGTTGGGTACCGGCGGGCAAGTATCAGCGCCTGCAGCAGTGCTGGCGAAGAGAATATGTTTGCCGTCGGGCATGAAATAAGAACAGGTGGTGCGGCCCTTCCCGTTGCTGATCGGCAGCGGCCGGTACGTGGCATCGCCTGCGGCTTTATCCACCTGCATGGCAAATATCTGGTCGCAGTGCAGTCCCCAGGCCTGATTGTTACTCTGGAACGTGAGCCATTTGCTGTCGGGGCTCCAGTAGGCTTCTGCGTTGTCGCCGCCAAAAGTGAGTTGGCGGATGTTTTTTAAATGGGTTTCGGGTTTCGGGGCGTCGGGCTTTGCTTCGGTATGCTGGGCGAAAAGCGGTGCTGAAAGGAGCAATAGCGCGGACAGGCCGCAAAGCGGTGCAATGGAACAACGGAACATAAAAAAAGGTAGGGGAGAAAGGTGAAAATTACGGCGCATGGCACAAGGTTTAATATTCGGCGCAAGGATAGCGTAGATGCGGAAAATTGACGTCAGGTTTGGGTCAAAATATGTACAGGGCCAAAATGAAGCCGCAGATACCATACTACGATCGACGAACACCGGTTAACTACTGAAATGCCCTGAACGAATGCAAAAATACGGGGTACGTCGAATAGGATTCAACCACTTCGGGCTTTATGCCGTTGTTAGTGTTTCCAAACATGTGCCCGCTTATGAAACCCTTGTTGTTCTTCCTGCTTTCAGTGCCGTGCCTTTCCGCACAAAATATTCCGTTCATCAAGGCCGACCAGATCAAGCGCTGGAAAGCCGCGGAGACGGATACCGTTTACGTGCTCAATTTCTGGGCTACCTGGTGCGCGCCATGTGTGGAAGAACTGCCTTCCTTTGAAAAACTGAACAAGGCCTACGCCGACCGGAAGGTCAGGGTAGTGCTCATCAGCACCGATTTCAAGCGAAATGTGGATACGCGTGTAGCGCCTTTTATAAAGGAAAAAGGCCTGGAAAGCGCGGTGGTATTCATGGACGAATCCAACCCCAATAACTATATCAATATGGTCGATTCTTCCTGGTCCGGTGCGATCCCCGCCACGCTTATCCTTTCGAAACGGAAGGACACGGCCTTGTTTTTTGAAAAAAAACTGACCTACGAAGAACTGGAGGCTGCGGTAATACAAGCGCTGCCTCCGGACTAATACCGGCTTCTCGTTCCTGCATCAATTGTTCACCTAAATTTTATAAATATGAAAAAAGCAATTTTCCCCCTGCTGCTCGTTCTGGCAGCCATTTCAACAGCCTTTGCCCCTGTCGGCAGCGGCTACACGGTAGGCGATACGGCCACCGATTTTAACCTGAAAAATGTTGACGGCACCATGGTATCGCTGGCCGGCATTAAAGATGCCAAAGGCTACATCGTTGTTTTTACCTGCAACCACTGCCCGTATGCCAAGGCTTATGAAGATCGCATCATCGAACTGCATAAAAAATACGCGCCGCTGGGCTATCCTGTTGTTGCCATCAACCCGAACGACAAAGACGTGCAGCCTGCCGACAGCTTCGACAAGATGGTCGAACGCGCCAATATGAAAAGTTATCCGTTCGCCTATTTGTACGACGAAACACAGGAAATCGCCCGCACCTACGGCGCGACCCGCACGCCCCACGTTTACCTGCTCGACGCCAAACGCGTAGTGCGCTACATCGGCGCTATCGACGACAATTCGGAGGAGCCTTCGGAAGTGAAGGAAAAATACCTTGAGAGCGCCATCGACGCGCTGCGTGCAGGCAAAGACGTGAGTGTGAAAGAGACCAAAGCCATCGGCTGCTCCATCAAGTGGAAGAAAGCATAATATATTGATTTAGAGGCACATGGAGAGGTTTGCCGGGTTACGGTGCTTTGTTTGGATTTCTGATTTTTTACCATCGGCCATTTAAACGCTCCAAACCTCTCCAACCCTCTAAATAATTTTATTATTCCCTTAACACCCCTTGACCAATCCCTAACAATCGGTTGCCGTTTTACCTGAAAAATAAAACGATGCTACGCTCCGCCTCCGCCTTTTTGTCTTTCGCCCTCTGCCTCCTCAGCCTCACCACTGCCACCGGACAATCCCGCCCGGGCAGAAATCAGTCAGCCGGTCAAAAGTTCAGCGCCGGTATTGCCCCGTTCAGCCTCTTGCTGCCCAGTGGGAAAGTCAACATAAAAGGAGAATGGGCCTATTCCGATAATAAATCGCTCGCACTGTTTATCGCTGTTCCCCGGCCGACGACTGTCCCGGGGTTTCTGGCCGGCGACCTCGACCTTTCGGAAAGCAGCAAGACCACCACCAACCGTTTTACCTCGTTCGGCGCCATCCTCGAACAGCGCTTTTACCTGGGGCATAACGCACCACGCGGACTTTACCTGGCCCCCTATGCACGCTACAACAGTTTTACGGTAGCCCGTACAACTTTCGAAGATCAATATGAAACCGTGGTAAAGGGCTCTATCGGCGGCTTCGGGCTGGGCGCCTCGGCAGGTATGCAGATTCGGCTCGGCGACTTCCTTACCCTCGACGCTACGGTGGTCGGTGTCGACTTCAAGTGGATGGATGGCGCCCTCACGTATTCCTCCGACAACCCCGACAACGACCTTGTCGCTTTCCGCGACCGCGTCCAGAACGCCGTTAACGGCATTCCCATCATTGGCTCCAAATTGTCGGCGGATATCGACGGCAATACGGTAAAAGTCCACACTCCCGGATTGCTTATGCCCGGCTACCGTTTCAACCTGACGCTGAATTACCTGTTTTAGAACAGGTGCGTTCGCTCAGAAAGTTTGGGATGATCCATGTTGGTGCGCAAGCATCAGGAAACCACCACCTCAATCCCCACCATCACTTCATCGTCCAGTTCCACTTTTTCCCCGTCAACCGCATCCGACAGCACCAGATCGGTGGCCAGCACTTCGGCTTTGATATAATCATGGAAACGCGCTACGGCATCGAGGATGGCCGCGTGTTTTTCCAGCGTCACGGTTACCCGGTCGGTCACGTTAAAATCCTTGTCCTTGCGGATGTTCTGGATGCGGTTGACCAGGTCGCGGGCCGTGCCTTCGGCGAGCAGTTCGGGGGTGAGCGTCACGTCGAGGGCGACGGTAAGGGCGCCCTCGGAAGCCACTTTCCAGCCCGGCAGGTCTTCCGTGGTGACGATGAGGTCGTCCGGCGTAAGTATATAGGCATTGCCGTTGACCGTCACAGGCATTTCCCCTGCGGATTCCAGCGCGTTGATTTGCTCGTTGCTGAAGCCTGCAATCATCGCTGCCGCGTCTTTCATGTCCTTGCCTAGTTTGGCGCCCAGCGTTTTGAAATTGGCCTTGGCGCCTTTTTTCAGCAGTCCGGAGGCATCGGTGATGTATTCGAGTTGCTTGGCATTGATCTCGCTGAGGATGAGGTTTTTCACCCCTTCCACTTCTGTGATGAAGGCCTCGTCGAGCACCGGGAGCAGGATTTTCTGCAGGGGCAGGCGCACCCGAAGTTTTTCCTTCTTCCGGATGCTCAATGCCAGCGAACAGATGCGCTGGGCATGGTCCATGCGCCGCTCCAATGCCTTGTCTATCTTCGATGCATCGGCTGCGACCAGATCGGTCAGGTGTACCGAGTCGTGGCGCAGCGGCGTGTTATTGGCCTTTGCGGCTTCCTTAACCGGCGCCGTGAGGTTGCGGTACAGCCAGTCGGAAAAGAATGGCGCGACAGAGGCCATGAGTTGGCCTGTCACCATGAGGCACTCGAAAAGCGTCTGGTAGGCAGCGGTTTTGTCGTCGTTCAGTTCCCCTTTCCAGAAGCGGCGGCGGCTCAGGCGCACGTACCAGTTCGACAGGTGTTCGTCGACAAATTCCTCGATGGCGCGGCAGGCTTTCGTCACATCGTAATCGTCCATGGCGGCGCGGTAATCATTAACCAGGCTGTACAGTTTGGAAATAACCCAGCGGTCGAGTTCCGTGCGCTTGTCGTACGGCATTACATTGGATTCATCCATCCGGAAGCCGTCGAGATTGGCGTACAGGGCGAAGAAGTTGTAGGTATTGAAAAGCGTTCCAAACAGTTTGTTCCGTGCCTCAAGGATGCCGCCTGTGTCGAATTTGAGGTTGTCCCAGGGGTTGGCATTGGCCATCATGTACCAGCGGGTGGCGTCGGCGCCATACTCGGCGATGGTATCGAAGGGGTCGACGACGTTGCCTTTCGACTTCGACATTTTATTGCCTTCCCTGTCGAGCACGAGGCCGTTGGAGACTACATTTTTGAAGGCTACAGAGTCGAATACCATTGTAGCGATGGCGTGCAGGGTATAGAACCATCCGCGGGTCTGGTCGCCGCCCTCGGCGATAAAGTTCGCCGGGAAGTTTCGCTTCCATTTCTCCTGATTTTCAAAAGGATAATGCCATTGGGCATAAGGCATGGAGCCCGAATCGAACCACACGTCGATGAGGTCTAGTTCGGCGCATGGGTTTGCCGGAAGGCGCCACCAGTACGACATCGTCGATATACGGGCGGTGCAGGTCGTCGGCCAGCTGCTGGGAAAGTCCGAGCACAACATTGGCCTTTTCGATTTCTGCTTTTAATTGCTCCACAGAGCCGACACACAGTTCTTCCTCCGCATCCTCCGTCCGCCAGATCGGCAGCGGCACACCCCAGTAGCGCGAGCGGCTGAGGTTCCAGTCCTGCAAATTCTCGAGCCACTGCCCGAAGCGGCCGGTACCGGTAGACGCGGGTTTCCAGTTGATCGTGCGGTTCAGTTCGGCCATACGCTCTTTGGCTGCCGAGGCGCGCACAAACCAGGAATCCAGCGGGTAATAGAGCACGGGCTTGTCGGTCCGCCAGCAGTGCGGATACGGGTGTTTGTATTTCTCGACGCGGAATGCTTTGTTCTCTTCCTTGAGGTGCAGCGCGATGAGCAGGTCGGTGGGTTTGAAATCAGGGGCCTGGCGCGCTTCGGCGGGGTAGTATTCTTCCTTGACAAAACGCCCGCCAAAGAGGGGGACTTCTTCGGCGAAACGCCCGGTGCGGTCCACCAGCGGGAACGGCAGGTCGGGCTGCTTGGCGTTGGGCAGTCCGATGAAGGGCACGCCGGCCGCCTTGCAAACCCGGAAGTCGTCGGCGCCGAAATAAGGCGCCGTGTGTACCACGCCGGTGCCGTCTTCCGTCGTGACGAAGTCGCCGGAGATGACGCGAAAGCCTTTCTCTTCGAGTTCGGGGTTCATCAGTTCGGGCATGGGCAGGAGTTGCTCAAAACGCACGCCGACCAACCCGGCGCCTTTTATATTGTCCTGCAATACCTGGTAAGGCAGTTTTTTGTCGCCGGGTTTGAAGTCTGCAAAGGGCAGGCCGGCGTCTTCCGGGTTGAAATACGCCGAAAGGCGGTCTTTGGCGAGAATAACGCTCACAGGCAGGCCGGTGTAGGGGCTGAGGGTTTTCACCTTGGCGTATTCGATATTGGGCCCGACGGTGAGCGCTACGTTGGAGGGCAGCGTCCAGGGCGTGGTGGTCCAGGCGAGGATGCGCACGTCTTCCCCTTCGGTGTCGAAGAGGAAGTCGGACTCGGAGGTCCGCCGTACCGCGAACATGGCCACCGTGGTGAAGTCAGTCACATCCTTGTAGGTGCCCGGCATGTTGAGTTCATGCGTCGAAAGGCCTGTACCTGCGGCGGGGCTGAAGGGCTGAATGGTGAACCCTTTGTACAGGAAAGGTTCGCCAGAGGCGGTCTTTTTGTTGTAGAGTTGTTGCAGCAGCCACCAAACCGACTCGATGTACTCGTTTTTGAACGTGATATACGGGTTGTCGAGGTCGACCCAGTAGCCCATGCGGCGGGTGATGTCGTCCCAGAGGTCCTTATAGCGCATCACAGTGCTACGGCAGGCGTTGTTGTATTCCTCTACCGTCACCTTTTTCCCGATATCCTCCTTGGTGATGCCGAGTTCTTTTTCCACCTGCAATTCGATGGGCAGGCCGTGGGTATCCCAGCCGCCTTTGCGCTCCACACGGCGGCCGAGCAGGGTGTGGTAACGGCAAAACAGGTCTTTCACGGTGCGCGACATCACGTGGTGGATGCCGGGTTTGCCGTTGGCCGAGGGCGGGCCTTCGTAAAACACGAAGGACTGGTCGGCCGGGCGCTGCTCAACGGATCGTTCAAATATCTTTTCGTCTTCCCAGAACTGCCGTATTTCGGCGTCGATGGCGGGGAGGTGGAGGTGTTTGAATTCGCGGTACATTATATTTATCGCTTGTTGTTCATTGTTATTTTTCCAAACAGAAACCCCGGCCAGTTGCACACTTGCCGGGGTTTCTGTTTTTCCAACAGCCTTACCGCGTCAGGTGTGCACACCGGGACGAATAATAATGCTGCTGGAAATAATTGGATGTAACATAGCCGCAAAAGTAGCGGTTTTTCAGGAAAACAAAGTTTCTGCGTTGATTTTAAATCCAGGAATTACAGGCTCGGCACTGCACACGCGTTTGCCTTTACAAATGGTCACCTCTACCGGAGAAGTATATACGTATACAATTTTTACCTGGGGAATCACCAGCCAGACCACCCGAACGCCGGCGTTGAAATACTCTTCCAGTTTTTCCAGCACTTTGGGATGCTGGTCAAAATTGGATACAAATTCGATGACAAACTCAGGCGCTGAGGGGATTTTTCCTGTTGATGCCTCCCGGATTTGCTGCGCCGTGTAGTAGGCCATATCAGGAATTCGCAGTTGCGTGGGAGAAGTCATTGATTCAGGCTCGGTGAAGAGCATGCCGCGTTTTGGAAGCGAAGGCTTTAGTGTTTGGAAAAAATCTTCCAGGCGCTCTACAATATACAGGTTTTTAAAAGTTACCGTTTTCGGCGATTTTTCGATTACACCATTGTTCCACTCATATTTGAAGCCGTCACGTGGCCTCCATTCGCGGAATTTTTCTATAGTGTCAATCTTTCGCCGATGTACGGGCGCCTTCCGTACACGCGGGTTGGGTTGAGCGGGTTGTTTTGGAACTGCTGCCTCCATATTTGGACGTAATTTGTAACAAAGTTAAATTTTTCCAGGCACATTTATGGCAATCAATCCTCCACATTCCACGTCGCGCCATACTGCTCCACGAGAATATCGTCGTAATAATCGGCTTTGTCGAACAGGTTGGCCAGCATAGCCTGGCCCGTTTCCTCGTTCAGGTAGCGGTCGTAGATCAGGAGCGACAGGATGATGTCCTGGTCGTGCACGCTCAGGGTAAGCGCCTCGTTGCTGTAGTTCTGCCGGAGCAGGTATTCGTACAGGGGTTTGATGTTATCCTTGGGCAGCTGGCAAAGCACGGCGTCGGCGGAGATAAGCCCCGATTTGTCGTGGTAGGTAATGATGATTCTGGCGCTGCCCTGCCTGATCTCCCAGGCGTTGGGACCGCAGCGACTGAGCGCCACATCGTGGCCGACCTTTCCGATGAGCAATTCGATCGTTTTCGGGACGCCCGAGGGCGCGTATTCATCGACGGCGGAGGGCAATTCCACACGGTTGCCGCAATACGTGCAAAAGTCTTTGTCGACGGTTTTTTCCGTAACGATATTCATACACGCCGGACAGCGGCAGGCGTTGTCCGTATCCAGTTGCAAAAAACCGTCGAGCGATTCCTGCAGGAAGCCTACCGGCAGCGAAAAACCGGTATTGTCGCCGTCGCGTATGACAAAAGTGTTGATGCCGACGATCTCGCCGTCGTTGTCGACCAGCGGGCCGCCGCTGTTGCCCGGATTCAGGGCTGCGTCGAGATGCAGGTACGGGATGCCGTTCATGACCTCCCGTGTATTGGAAACAATACCGCTTTTTACTGAAAATTTCAGCCCGAAGGGGTGCCCCATCGCCGTCACGGGGTCGCGTTCACGAAGGGCTTTGTCCACGCCCAGCCGCACCTCCGGCAGGTCAATATCGCCGCCGGGGCCGTCGAGAAATGCCAGGTCGTAACGCTGGTCGGTGTAGCGCACATTGGCGAGTTGTTTGGGAAACTTTGCACCCTCCACCACAACGGCGCGGTTGCCCTCCACGACATGGTGGTTGGTCACAATCAGGCCGCGATTGCGCAGGAAAAAGCCCGTGCCCGTGCTGTTGGGCGTTGCGATCTGAACAATTACGTTGCGGTAGGTTTCTACAAAGTCGCTCATCAGGCCTTACGATTTCGGCATTACCGTGCCACATTGTTTGCAGGTACGGGCGTTTTCATCATCCATAAATTCGCCGATAGCCTGTTTGATCTGGGTGCCGATATCCTTGAGCGGGAATCCCGCCTCGTGCAGTTTGGCGCCGCAGTTGTCGCAGAACCACAGCAGTTTGTCCACTTCGCCCTCGTTGCGGGTGCGTTCGAGCACGAGACCGACCGTGCCGGCCGGGCGTTGCGGCGAGTGCGGGATACGCGGGGGCAGCAGGAACATCTCCCCTTCCCGGATGTCGATGGTTTCCGGTTTGCCGTCTTCGTTGATGATTTTCACCTGAATGTCGCCTTCCAACTGGTAAAAAAGTTCTTCGCCTTCTTCCCAGTGATAGTCTTTGCGGCCGTTCGGTCCGCCGACTATCATGACGATGAAATCGTCGTTCCCGATGTAAATCTGTTTGTTGCCCACCGGCGGCTTGAGCAGGTGGCGGTTTTCGTCGATCCAGGCCTGGAGGTTGAATGGTTTTGCGATGCCCATGATTTGGTAAATTTGTTAGACGGACAAAAGTACGATTCCTGCCAGAATCAACAGTGATCCGACAAGGCGGGGTTTGAAATTTTCCTCGGTCAGGAGTTTTGCACCGAAAATAACGTCCAAAACGATGCTCATTTCACGGACGGGCGCCACATAATGTATTGGCGCCGTTTTCATGGCATACAATACCATGATAAAAGCCAGGGGACTGATCGCACCGATCACGATTATTTTCCAGCGGTGCGCCGCCCACAGGGCGCGTACCTCGGGCCACTGCCGCCAGCCGACCGGCGCGAGTACAGCCACCCGGATCGGGTGCGAGCAGTATTCGATCAGGATCGGCGCCAAGGCCCGGTTTTTTACCGCATAACCGTCCCATACCGTGTAGCAGGCGATCAGGATGCCGGTAAAAATGCCGTACCATATCCCGGCCCGGCGCCTGGACGAATCCCCTGTTTGCCGTTGACCAAATCCGGAAATCAACAAAACGCCCGCAACCACCGTCGCAAGGCCCGCTACCGACCACACCGAAACGGTTTCACTCAAAAACAGCACCGCGCCGATCGTGGAAAACACGGGCCCGCTGCCCCGTGCCAAAGGGTATACCACCGACAAATCGCTCACCCGGTACCCCTGCTGCAACACCAGAAAATAGACCAGGTGCAGCACACCTGTTACCGCCAGTATTGCTACATTCTCAAAGGTGCAGTCGAAACCGTAAACGGCCACGTAAATAACCGCACCCGGCAGCAGCAGTACCGACATGACCACCGCCAGCAGCCACACAAAAGGCGCGCCGCTGGGGACGGTTTTCGCCAGGTAATTCCAGTAGGCATGGATAAATGCCGATAATATGACGAGCAGCAAGACCGATATCGTCATCGCTTACCGGACGGCATAGGCCACATTTCCGTTTCTAAAATCTTCCCGAACGGGTTGAAATACGTCGATAATGCGACAGCGCGTATGCGCTTTGCCCGAATGCGGGGCATTGGATGGTATGACAAACACATCACCCGGCTCGAGCAGATGCGGCTGCCCGTTCACGATCAGTTCGAAGCGGCCTTCCAGCAAGTTGAGCACTTGTTCGTGCACGTGCGCGTGTTCCGGCAGGTCAGCGCCTTCATCCACATCGACATATGCAATGGTCATGTTATCGGTATGGATCATGCGGGCGTGGAAGCCCCTCGAAATGGTGAAGGGGGCGATAGCGGAGATGCTGTGTTTCATCTGAACGTGCTGAGTTGGCGAGTTTGTACGTTTATTGTTGCGGCGTCGTGGTGAGCAAATATCGTATCACCGCGACAAACAACAGCCCTTATTGTACAAAAACACGCACAAAATCCTTCAATGCCTGCCCGTGCAGGTTCCTGGCCACGATTTTCCCATCCGCATCAAGCAGTAAATTTGCCGGGATCGTCGTTACCCGCAGGGCATCGAGGAAAGGCGACACATCGCCGCCGAGATGCGACGCCTGCGCCCAGGAAGCCCCGTCTTTTCGAATAGCGGCTTGCCAGGCCTCCGGGCTGCTGTCGAGCGCATACCCGACGATGGCCAGCCCGGCGTCGCGGTATTCCGCCCAAAGCGGCGCCAGCACCTCCCGGTTTTCGCGGCGGCAGGGCGCGCACCACGAGGCCCAGAGGTCGATCAGGGTGAGCCGGGCGCCAAGCAGCGTGTGCAGGCGCAGGGTGTCGCCGTCCGACATAGGCAGGGAAAAATCAGGGATGGTGTCGCCGATCAGTACAGGCAATTTACCGGGCGCAGCGTGGCGGCAGAGTTGCGCCACGAAGGAATGTTCGGGGTACGCATCCCGCCAGCGGACACACTGCCCGTGTAAAAACTCCGGTACCCGTTCGTAATCGTTTTCGGGGCTGACCCAGCGCACGGCGACCAGCGCGGCCCACATAGAAGCCGTCGTGTCGGCAAAGGCCATGAGCGGCGCACGAAATTGCGCCAGCCTGGCCGCCTGTTCCAACATGGTGTTTTCATCTACATGCCGGTCTGCATCAGTTGGTCGGCCAAACGCCTGCCTTCGGATGTCGCGCAGTTGCCACAAGGCCTGGTTATCTGCTGAAAAAGGTTCCACAATAGCCGTGGCCTGCAAACGCTCTGCTTCCGCCTTTACCCGCAGGGGCGCCCCTTTTTCCACTACCAGGGGTAAATAATTGGACCTTTCCGGGTCTTCATCGGTCAATTTGTTGGGAAAACGGCCGGGCACAGGCTGGATGACGAGTTCAAAAAGCGCGGGTTCGGCAGGCGGTTGAAAACGCTCGAAGGCGAAGGAACCATCTGTCTGAACAACTGCCGAATCCACCACGAGGCCTGCATAATTCGAGGCGATCTCCCCGAAACTGCGCGGCTGCACAAGGTACAGCACCGGCCGCTGGCCGGGCCGGAGGGCAATGTGCCCGGAAAGCGCGGGCGGCGTTTGGGTCTGGCAACGGGATGCGCTGAAGAGGAGCGGTATTATTAAAAACAGGGCGGCAAAACGAAACACACGCATGGGTGGTGATTTTCCCGCAAAAATGGGGCATCTGTCTTCAATAAAATGGTATCAGTGGTTACAATGGGAGGAAAGTTATGGTCATATTTTTTGATGCGGGTGAATGGGGCATAGGTATGTGAAGCTCCTCAACCATCATTTGAGGCAGTATGGGGATAAAAACCTGGCGTTTTGCTACATCGCTACTTGCTCCGCAGCCGCACGATCGGGCAGATCATCTCTTCCAGACTGATACCTCCGTGCTGAAAGGTATTTTTATAATAATTGTTGAAGTGGTTGTAGTTGTTCGGATACAGGAAAAAGTAGTCTTCTTTGGCAAAAATAAAGGTGCTGCTGAGGTTGGGGCGTGGCAGGCCGGCCTGTTTGGGGTCGCGCACTTCGAGCACGTCGCGGCGTTCGTACTGGAGGTTGCGGCCCACTTTGTAGCGCAGGTTAGTTGTCGTTTCGCGGTCGCCGACCACTTTGGAGGGTGTATTCACGCGGATGGTACCGTGGTCGGTGGTGACGAAAAGCTGCACGTCGCGGCCTTCGAGTTTTTGCAGGGCGGCCCATAGCGGGCTGTGCACAAACCACGAGCGGGTGAGCGAGCGGTAGGCGCGTTCATCGCCGGCAAGTTCCTTGAGTACCTCCATTTCGGTGCGGGCATGCGAGAGCATGTCGATGAAGTTGTACACGATCACCGTCAGGTCGTTGTTGAGCGTGTGCAGGATGTCGTCGACCAGGTCTTTGCCGTGCTGGACGTTGGTGACTTTGATATACTCCCATTTGACCCCTTTGCGGAAAGTGCGTTCGAGTTGCTTGCGGAGAAAGAAATCGTCGAACAGGTTCTTCCCCCCCTCGTCCGTGTCGTTTTTCCACTTATCAGGGAATGCCGCTTCAATATCGGCGGGCATCATGCCGGCAAAAATGGAGTTGCGGCTGTACTGGGTAGCGGTGGGCAGGATGCTGAAGAAGTAGCCCTCGTTTTCCGTGCGAAACATTTCGTTGATAAAAGGCTCGATCACTTTCCACTGGTCGAAGCGCAGGTTGTCGAGCAGGAGCACGATGGTGGGCGCTTCGCTGCCGATGTGCGGAAAAATGTGCTTGCGCATCATGGAGTGCGACATCACCGGGCCGGTTTCCTTGCTTTTATCCACCCAGTCGAAGTAGTTTTTTCCGACAAATTTGGAAAACTCGGTATTGGCCTGTTCCTTTTGCTGCGACAGGATATCGCCTACCTCTGCCTGGTTGTTGTCGAGCCGGAGCTCCCAGTTGACGATCTTTTTATAGGCATCTACCCATTCCGCGTGGTCGAGGCCGCCGGTGATCTGCATGAAGATCTGGCGAAACTCCTGCTGGTAGTCCATCGCCGTTTTTTCCCGGACGAGGCGTTTGTTGTCGATGATCTTTTTAAGCGTCAGCAGGATCTGGTTGGGGTTGACCGGCTTGATCAGGTAGTCGGATATCTGCGAACCGATGGCTTCTTCCATGACGTGCTCGGCCTCGTTTTTGGTGATCATCACCACCGGCACCAGCGCGTTGATCTCCTTTATTTTCGGCAATACCTCGAGACCGGTGAGGCCGGGCATGCTTTCATCCAGAAATACCACGTCGATATCGCCGGCCTGTTCCAGGTATGTTTCCACAGCGTCGTGGCCGTTGGAGGCCGTCACTACATCATAGCCTTTGCTTTGCAAAAACATCAGGTGGGGTTTGAGCAGATCAATCTCGTCGTCGGCCCAGAGTATTTTGATTTTATCCATAGGGTGAATGTATTAAAGATGGTTAAGGGGGCAATGATTTTGTGATGATGAATGAAAAAAAAGGGACTGGGTCAAATGTAACATAAAAACAGGTCTTTTTCAGACGGTTGCTCAGTCAGGCTGTTCTGGAATTTACATATCCGTTCAGGTATGTTCCTGCCCTACCCTTTGATCTGCTTGGGAACGTTATCGCCTAACAGCTTATTTTCGGTTGTTGAAAACTAATTTGACAGCGCCCGTACGAATACGCAACTTTGTGCCAACCTTCATCCGGTTATTGATGACAAGCCGAAAAAAAATATTCAACGACCCCGTTTACGGGTTTGTGTCGGTGCCTTACGGCCTGCTGCTCGACCTGATCGACCATCCTTATTTTCAGCGGTTGCGGCGCATCCGGCAACTGGGTCTGGCGCCCTATGTGTATCCCGGCGCCATGCACACCCGTTTTCACCACGCCCTCGGGGCCCTGCACCTGACCCAGGAAGCTATCGAAATGCTGCGCTCCAAAGGCGCCACGGTCACGGCTGAAGAGGCTGAAGCCGTCAGCGCCGCCATATTGCTGCACGATGTCGGCCACGGACCCTTTTCGCATGCACTCGAACATGTGCTGCTCGATTTGCACCACGAAGAGGTTTCAAGCCTGCTGATGGAAGACCTGAACCGTCAGTTTGACGGCAGGTTGTCGCTGGCCATCGCCATATTTAATGACCGATACCCCAAAAAGTTTTTGCACCAGCTGGTGTCGGGTCAGTTGGATATGGACCGAATGGACTACCTGAATCGCGACAGTTTTTTTACCGGTGTGAGCGAGGGTGTCATCGGTTACGACCGGATCATCAAGATGCTGGCGGTGCACAAAGGCGAGCTGGTGGTGGAAGAAAAAGGCATATACAGCATCGAAAAATTCCTGATTGCCCGGCGGCTCATGTACTGGCAGGTGTACCTCCACAAAACAGGCGTGGCGGCCGAACAAATGCTGATCCACACACTGCAACGCGCACGCGAGCTGGCCCTCGAAGGCGTCCGCCTGGAGGCGCCCCGCCATCTGGCCTGGTTTTTGTACCGCGACCACAGCGGGAAAATCGAACCAATCGAATCGCTTTTTCATTTTGCCCTCCTTGACGACAACGACGTCACCGCTGCAATAAAATACTGGTCGGAAGCCGACGACTTCACCCTCTCATTTTTGTCGAAGAGCCTTCTTGACAGACACTTGTTTCGCCTGGAATGGCACAACAGGCAAGTGCCTGCCGATTACCGCGACGCCTTGCGCGCGCGGGTGAGGCAGGTATTGGGAGAACAGGCCATACCTGAACATTTTGTGTACACGGGATCGGAGAGCAACCGCGCTTACGACGATGCCGCAGACCAGATTAAAATACTTTTTAAAAACGGCGAGGTACTTCCAATAACGGAATGTTCGGACGTTCCGCCTTACACTCAGATAGTTACAAAACACTTCATTTGTTATCCCAAAAAACTGACCTGATGTCATCTGAATTACCTAAAAATTCACACTGCTTTATCCGCTATTCTGGGCTCATTCGATTACTTTTGCCCTGAATGCATCCTTTTTAACTAAACATAAGAATGAGTAAAACATTCCAAATTCAAACATTCATGTTCACCAATCCGATTCAAGTCATGAGAAAATTCAATTCAATCATCCTTTTTCTCATATGCGTTGCCTTCGCCGCCAATGCGCAACCGGGCGATGCTCCCCCCAATGCACAACCAGGCAAGTGTTATGCAAAATGTCACATCCCTGACCAATATGAGAACGTCACCGAGCAGGTGATGGTAAAGCCGGCTGCCACCCGCACGATTCCGATCCCTGCAGAATATGCAAACAAAACGGAACAGCAGTTGGTAAAGGCCGAAAGCAAGCGTATTATCGCCGTTCCGGTGCAGTACGAAACCGTAACGGAAAAGGTTGTGGTAAAAGCAGCCAGCAAACGCCTTATTCCCGTAGCCGCTCAGTATGAGACCGTCGACGAGCGCGTGATGATCAAGCCGGAAAGCAAGCGGCTCATCAGCGTACCGGCCGAATACGAAACCGTTTCGGAGCAGGTCATGGTAAAACCCGAATCCAAGCGCCTGGTAGAAGTACCGGCCGTGTACGAAACCGTTACGGAAACGTACGAGTCGGAGCCTGCCTACACCAAAACGGAAGTGCTCCAGCCGAAATATGAAACCGTCACCGAGCGCGTCGAAATCAAACCCGCTTCCACCAAATGGGTGAAGAAAAAAGCCGATGCCGCCTGTCTGAGCGCCAATCCCGACGATTGCCTCGTCTGGTGCCTTGTAGAAGTGCCGGCTGAGTACCAAACCATCACCAAGCGCGTAAACAAGGGTTGCGACGGTTCGGGTGTTGCCGACGCCGGTTGCACCAAAACCATCCAGGTTCCGGCCAAAATGGCTACACGCACCGTCCGCAAAGTGAAAACACCGGCAACCACCCGCGAAGAGGTGATCCCGGCCGAATACAAAGCGATGACGGTCCGCAAAGTGAAAACACCGGCAACCACCCGCGAAGAGGTGATCCCGGCCGAATACGCCACTGTGAAAAAGCAGGTGCTGAAAACGCCGGCCACGGTCCGCGAAGAGGAAATCCCGGCTGAATACGCCACGGTTACCAAACAGGTGATCAAAGCGCCGGCTACCACGCGCGAAGAGATGATCCCGGCTGAATACAAAACGGTAACACTGAAAACCGTAAAAGCAGCCGCTACCACACGCACGGAAACCATTCCGGCGGAGTACACCACCGTCACCAAGCGCCGTCTCGTGAAGCCCGGTGGCTTCACCGAATGGCGCGAAGTGCTCTGCGGCGACAAAGTGACCGGTTACACCATCCGCCAGATCCAGGATGCGCTCGTAAAAGCGGGCTACGATCCGGGCCCCGTCGATAACGTAATGGGTACGCGCACCAAAGCAGCCCTCACGAAATTCCAGAAAGACAAAGGCCTGCCGGTCGGCAACCTCGACTTCGAGACCCTCAAGGCATTGGGCGTCAACTACTAATTTGACACCCGCCCTTATCTGAATACTTCTGCAAGGGAGCGGCCCGTTCGGTCGCTCCCTTGTTGTTAAGTACTCCGGCGGTATTAGTTTAGAGAATTGAACGCCGGAGTACTTACAGTGTTTTATTTTCGTTAAATATGCCTGACGGATTGGCAGTTATGCCCTCTGTTTTGTAAAATTTGCACAATTTTTGAACAGTACCATACAACCTGCACAACCAGGCTGCGTTTTATATCAAATTTGTGTTATATTTGTTCGACCATTGATCCATTGCGCACCCCGGAAACTGCTATCACAACCCGTTCATAATCAGGCAATATACATGGAATCCAGTCTAATCCAGTTCATGGTTGATTTTACCATGCCAAAAGAATTGACTGAGGAATTCGTCAGCCGTATTCCTCATCAACGCGCTGCAGTCAACCGGCTGCTCAACGAAGGAAAGATTCTCAACTATGCCCTTTCCCTTGAAAATTCCAAACTTTGGGCTGTGTTTTCTGTCCATTCGGAATCAGAACTGATGCAACTCATCCAGACCCTGCCCCTTACCCGTTACATGAACGTAAGCATCCACGAACTGACGTTCTTCAACGCCGCTAATCCTTTTGCGCCTGCCTTTTCGGTGAACTGACTTCACCCGGTTTTGTGTCACCAACCACCACTTGAAAACAATGCGATCCAGTTTCTGCGCCCTCTTTCTGGGGCTCCTTTTCCCGTTTTCCCCGTTTGCCCAATCCACAGAGCAAGGCATCGAAGACGCCTTCGCCCGGCTACAGCAATATGATCCGCTTGAGGTAACGCTTGAGACCGACATGAAACTGCTAAAAAAAGACCGGGGCGACGAACAATGGCAACCCGGGGTTTTCAAGATTCTTGTGGGCGACAGCATCGCCGCAACCTTTCAGGTACAGGTGGCTGCCCGCGGCAACATGCGAAAAAAAACCTGCCATTTTCCACCCGTCAAAATCCGCTTTTCCAACGGAACGTCTGAAAATGACAGTGTCGCCAACATCAGCGAGCTAAAACTGGTCACCAGTTGCAAAAACACCAACCTCGACGAGGAGTGGGTGAAAAAGGAATGCCTCACCTACCAGTTGTACAATATCGTCACAGAAAAGAGCTTCAGGGTGAAGCCGGCCCGGATCCGGTTTGCCAACGCGGGCAAAAAAAGCAGCGCCCTGAACAGCTTCTCTTTTTTCATTGAAAGTGAAAAAGAAATGTCCGCCCGGCTCAACGCCAAGCCGGTCAAGCCTAAAGTGGTGTCGACCCAAAGCCTAGATCCGGAAACCTACGACCGGATGGCATTATTCGAATTCATGATCGGCAATACCGACTGGGGCGTTCGCAATCGACACAATGTCAAGGTGTTCTACCTGCAACCCGACGGACCGATCTTCCCCGTGGCATACGATTTCGACTATGCTGCGCTGGTGGGCACCGATTATGCCCTCCCCTCCCCCCAAATCCCCATCAACTCCGTCCAGGAACGTTTTTACATGGGGCAATGCCGGAGTACCGACGAGTTCAAATCGGCAATCAACCACTTTATTGCCAACCGTGAGGCGATACTCCGGCAATGCGAAAACTTCCCCGGCCTGTCGAAAAGTGCAAAACGGGCTGCAAGCGGCTATCTCGAAGGCTTTTTCGATATTCTCAGAAACCCCGCCAGGGTCAAAACAGAGATTGAAGACAACTGTGGCAAGGTGAAATAACCTGTCTAGCGCCCGACCTTCACCACCTTCATCGTACAGGTTCCTGCGCCCGCTTCGAGGGTAAGCAGATATACCCCTGCCGCCTGCGGAACCCCGGGCTGCCACTCATTCATACCCTTTTCTGCCGCCAGTTGCTGCTCTCCGGCAATCCGGCCATTCATATCTGCCCAGCGCAGGGTTATTTTTTCCGTACCTGCCGACAGATAACGCAGGGTCAGGACGTCGGCAAAAGGATTTGGCGCAACAGCAACATTATCGGCAAAAGCAGACGCCGGCTCGGGATATATACGATGGATCAATGCCCGGTCTTCCGGCGCAAGTGCGGCATCGTCGAGTGTTCCACCAAGCATGCGCACATTAAGCAGCATCTGTTGTCCCTGACTGAAACGGTTGGTCAGCCGCGCGCGATCGGTAAATATCAGGCGGGCACCCGGCGGAAGGTCCATGTAAATCTGTTGGGGCGGCAGGGCGTCGTTGCACTCGGCCAGGTTGAGGATGCCGTCGAAGTACAACGTGGCATCGCGCTCCAGGATAATGCTGCTGTTGGCGCAAAGGGCAAGCATGCCCGTTCCGGCGTTGCCGTAATGCAGGGTGGCGCCTTTCATCACGCGCAAGGCGCTGCCGTCGACAAATTTCATGCAGGAAAAGGCGTTATTCATGTTTATAGAGCCACTGCTGTGCCGGTACTCATCCCCGCCGCCAACAACAAAATCGACAAAATTAAGACAAAGATCGCCGCCTTCGTTGACGAGATTAACCTGGTGCCGCAGGCTGTCGCTGCCCGCTACCAGGTCGCCGGACAGGTACGTAAATGGCTGTATTTCAAGCACCTGAAATTGAGAAACCGTCAGATTTATGGTTTCCTGCTCTGCACTGTTCGGGTCAATGGAACCGATGACAAAAGACGGGTTCTGCGCGCTGGGGAAGGTCGGCGCTGTGTATTGAAGCAGATAATTGTCTGAAAAGGAAAACGGAGCGGCCTCCGATACATTGACGTCGTATTCGCCCGTGATGGCGTTGTAATGGATTGCGCTTGCTTTCACTTCGTTGACGAGGCCCGGCGGGATAAACAATTCACTTATACCGAGGTAATTCACATGGAGATATGCGCCGTCCAGCACTGCATCGGCAGGAAAAGTGTATTTCAGGATCAGTTCTTTCAAACGCTGGCCGCTGAAATATTCCGATGGAAAACAGGTCGAGAAATCGAGCGTGGTTTGTGGAAAGTTGTTGCCGGAACTGACCCCGGTATGAAAACGGGTGTCGCCCGGAGTTCCAATGCCAATAATCAGGCCGGTACACAGATCCTGCACACAGCCTGTCCCGAAAACAGGTGTTGCCGATGGATTTGTCACAAAGGCATAAGCATCGGCCTGGTTCAGGTTATTGGGCCCTAAATCATTGAGATCGGTCAATATGGATGCCCTGGCACGCAAAAACAACGGCTTCTCCGGGTCGATTTGCCCCAGATGAATACGAATAGAGCCAAACACACCGACCAGTTCGGCACTGATACACCGGGTTGAGTCGACGGGGCCGTCCCAGTTGCCGTCGAGCGTTTGATAAATAGTCCACCCTCCCGGGTACTGTACTGTCTGGAGTGTATCGAAGGGGCAGGCGATATTGTCCAGGCTGTAAAATCCGTCGGAAAAATAGAACTGGGAAAAGGCCGTCGTTGTGCAGAAGCTACAGAGGAAAAGTAAGGTGATCTTTTGCATGGCTTTGTTGTTAGAAGGTGATCGTTTGTTTGTCCGGTAAAATTATCCGCAAGTGAAATACCCCGCTCCTGGCAAAAAGACAATCCGCGACACAACAGTGCAGGGAAATGCACAAGTGCCATTATTGAACATCCCAAATGTCCAATTTAACAATTCAGAGCTCCGCAACAGACTCAGCGAACTAAACCCTTTCTACCTTTGCCCGCCTATGGAAGACTGGGAACTCGACTTTGAATGGCTGCGCACGCAGCACGTAGTAAAAGACGCGATGCGCCGCGAAACACTGCCCGACCTGAACACCGTGCTGTTTCTCATCGGTATTCAGGAACTCGGGCGCTGGAAAAAGGATTTCAGCAAGGAAGAAAAGCAGGACCTGATGCATATCGCCGTTTGCCGGCTGCTCAGTTACGACGGCTATTTCGAATTTGTCGGGCGCGACGAAGACGGCTGGCCGCACTACCGCCAGGCACTCGAAATGCCCGAGCAAAACACCCTGCAACAGGAAAAAATGCTGAAGATCAACGCGGTGCGATATTTTAAGGAGAATGAGGAATGATGAATGCCATGCGTTTTCCCTCCTTTTTCATACTCTTTCTGTTTGCTGCCTGCGGGCAGGAGAAAAGCGTTCACGCTATCCTGCATACCGGCATGGGTGATATAAGCATAGAACTGTTCAGCAGCACGCCACACCACCGCGACAATTTTCTGCTGCTGTTCGACAGGCCCGACGCAGATACCCTGACGTTTTACCGCATCGAGCGCGACTTTGCCATTCAATTCGGCCCTGTGCCCGACAGCACGCAGCACGATATTGCCCTTGAACCTGAAATCAGCGCCCCGATGCTGGGCGGCGCGTTGGCAGCGCCCCTGACCGGGCAGGATGGTTACTCGGACGGCACTGATTTTTTTATCGTTATGGACCGCCCCCAGAACGAGACTTCGCTCGATCGGGCAGAACAAAAAATCGGGCGCCGGTTGGACACCCCAACACGCGCAGCGTACCAAAAATACGGCGGCCTGCCCCTGTTGCACGGCAAACACACCGTTTTCGGTCGCGTAACCGGCGGCATGGAGGTGGCCCAAAAGATCGCTGCACTGCCCCGCGACGCCGAAGGGCGGCCGCTGAAGGAAGTAAAGGTGTGGGTGGAAGTGCGGTAGGCAGGGGCTCTGATCAACAAAAAAGGAGAGATGATCTGGGAGAAATAGCCTAAAGTTTATCCGTAAAGAACGTCTGCGACTTGTCCTGACCGAACTTGCCGTCGTTAAACGCCTGCGAGCCGCCTTTGGGAATAGACAGCGACTGCCACTGCTCTCCCGCCAGCATGCGGCAGACGTAAACCAGTTGGCCGACGTGGTAGGGATAATGCGCCAACTGCCGGTTCAGGGCTTCCAGCACCGTGTGCCCTTCGTTGCGGATGTACACGACGGTCGACAGGTCGGCCTCGGTGAGCGGCTCGACGGCCGCAAAAAAACATTCCCAGCCCTTGTTCCAGGCCGCAAGGAGTTCGGACTTGTCGGCAAAATCGTTCTCAAACTCCGCATCGCGGTCGCGCCAGGGCTTTTCCCCGTCTGACGTAAGAAAATCGGTGAACCGGCTGAGCATGTTCCCGCTCAGGTGTTTTACAATAACCGCTACGCTGTTGCTTTCCGGACCGGGCTGCCAGTGTATGTGCGCGTCGCCGATCTGGGCAAGCGCCTTGTCGCCGAGTTGGCGATAGTAGCGAAACAGTTTTTTGGCGCCTTCGAGGTAGTGGAGTGACGGGGTGTTTTCCATAGAGAAATAGTCGTAAGTCAAAAGTCAGGATGGAATATCAGAAGTGTTTTGCAGCTCCAAATGGAATTGTGGAAATGTCTCTGTAAAGAAGACGTCTCGCAAGTCCGTCATGTTGCAAAGTTGACAGGTGTTTTTTCAGACAAGATTTACAGTTTTTTTTTGGAGACAGGATTTACAGGATTCACAGGATTCATAGGATTCACAGGGTTCACAGGATAAAAAGGATTCACAGGATTCACAGGATAAAAAGGACAACTCCGCTGTCGATAATCCTGTGAATCCTGTCTGAAGATTTTAATTTTTTAAAACAACCAGTCTTTTTACCGCCATACCCCATTCACTCAGCAACACCAGGGTATAGACACCGTTATCCAGTTTGCCCAAATCCAGCACGCTTTGTTCGGCCTGGGGGTTTTGCAGGGTCGTCGCCAGGCGACCGTCTGCCGAAAACAGGCGGATTTCGCTGACGGGCAGGTCGCCGTACTGCACCGTAACCGTGCCGGCCGACGGGTTGGGGTAAAGGCCGACTGCTGCGTTCAGGGCATCGGACAGGCTGGTGAGTGGCGAACAAACACCTGTAAAACCGCCGTCGTACAGGCTTCTGACATCTGCAATATCGTCGTACATATCGCCCACACCGCAGGGCAGGTCGGGGTTGAAGTGCACGGTCCAGGCAACGGTCATTTCTTCAATCTGACCGGGCAGCAGCGTGCCCACCTTGTGGCTACCCAGTCCTTTGCGATCCGCCAGCGCCAAATTGGCGGTACACATGGTCCAGCCGCTGGGGTCGGACGGGTTGGAAGGGAATGCATAATCCGTAGGCCCACCCGCCGTTTGAAAGCCGCTGCCGCCATAGGTCAACGGGCTGCCGTCTCTCCAATAGCCGGTTAGGTAACGATAAAACTCCAGGCTTGTTGACGGATCAGTGGTGCCGGGCAACGGGTTACCAACGGTAGGGCTGTTGAATGCCATAAATTTATCGAGCGACTGACTCAGGAAGGTCACGGATTGCACCGGCGGGTTGTCGGCAAAGGTGGATATACCCTGGTCACAAAAAACACCGGTACTGCCGTCTGTGACGTCCTGGTTGTACACAAAGAACGCATTCTGATCGGGAGCGCTGCCCAGGTAATCGTCTGTATAACAACCCAGGTCAAAATCGACCCACATGCCGAAAAAGCAAGAGTCGAGTTTTTCCATACCCCTGTAAATAATTTTGTGCGACGTGAAAACGGAGTGGTTCAGCACGGGCCTGTCGGGGCAATTGAAAGCCCAGGCCGTCTGTTGTACTTCTACCGGGAAAACCGGCGAAGTACTTTGGTCGTTGAATACCGACCAAACAAACACTTCCGGTACAAATGGCGGCTTGTTGCGCAGCGACACCACCGGATAGTCTCCGGCAAGCGGGTTGTACACGCCATCGCTGTCTTCGTCGTAAAACGGCGCCAGCGACTGGGTGTTAAAGGGCAGGTCGAAGCCCCAGACATTGCTGAAATAGGCGTTGCCATGGCCCGGCCAGCCCATGATGGATTTGTATTGCGCAATCGCGGCTGCCGGATTCCCGATCAGGTTGGGCAAGTCGGCAAGGAATGCCGCCACATCACTTCCTTTGACCAAAAAATGCCTGTCCCAGTTGGCGCAATCGGTCGACGTGGTCTGTCCGTCGTCGTTCAACGGCCCTGCAGCATAGCCTCCGGCATAGGTAGGTGCGTTGAGCCGAAGAAAGCCCGCCGGGTTTATCCCGCTCAGCCAAAGCCCGGCAGCAAATATGGTGGAGGGGTTTTGCTGTACAAAAGGCAGCGGATTGGGCAGAAATTGCCCGAAATCATAATCGGTAAAAAGGCTGCCGTTGTTCAATATCCGGGCGCGGACCGCATTGCCTTCGAGATCGATTTGGGTATTGGCAGTTGTGCAGGGTTGCGCGTACAAACCACCCGCTACAGCGAGGAGGACAAAAAAACAGGTAAAAATCAGTTTCATGTTCATCTTGTGAAAATTTGAGTTTGGTAATACGTTTAAGCGTGTTGCAAGTTATCAAACATGTCGAAAATAATTCATCCAAATGATTGAACTAACCCCGCCTGAGGGCAGGCACGACATCTCACTGAGCAAAGTCCAAATCAGTCAATTCATGACTTTTGGATTTTTTTCCAAACGGAGACGTTTCAAAACATCTATTTTAGCGGGCACAAACGCACACCAACCAAATCAACAAGCATGTTTCAACGCCAAACGCGCCAGCCTTTTCCTGTCCGCAACATCCTGCTTTTTGCCGCCATTATTCTGGCGTTTTTGTTTATTCTGCTCAGAAGCATGCAGCAGCCTTCCGGCAAACCCGATGAAGAAACGGAGGGCGCAAACGGCGGCGGCCTCAGACCCGCCGAGTGGCTCTTCACCATGCGCGAATACCCTGACTTTCGCACAGACGTAAAAACATACGCACAGGCTATCGGGCAGGCCGGCGCTGCTGCCGTCCAACGCGGCGCTAATCCGGGCTTCTCAGCGCCGTGGACAGTGCAGGGACCCGGCAATATCGGCGCCCGGGTAAACTGCATCAAAGTGCATCCCACCAATCCGAACATCATCTATATCGGCTATTCGCAAGGGGGCGTCTGGAAAACCACCAACGGCGGCCAAACCTGGCTGCCCATATTTGACAAACAGCCTTTTCTCGCCATTGGCGATATCGAACTGGACCCGCAGCAACCCAACGTGGTGTATGTCGGCACGGGCGACCTCAATATCAGCGGCTATCCTTTTATCGGCGACGGAATCTGGAGAAGCCCCAACGGCGGACAAACCTGGCAGCACCTCGGACTTGAAGACCAGCGCATTGTTTCAAAAATAATTATCCGGCCCGACAATTCGGCCGTCATCTATGCCGCAACTATGGGCCTGCCTTTCGAACGCAACAACGATCGGGGCGTCTATTTTTCCATCAACAGCGGACAAACCTGGCAACAGGTGCTCCATGTTTCCGATTCCACCGGTATCATCGATATGGTCATGTCGCCCGACGACCCTGACGTCATTTATGCCGCCGCCTGGGACCGCATCCGCAATAACCAGGAAAGTCTCGTAAGCGGCAACAACGCCCGCATCTGGAAAACAGAGGACGCCGGCGCCAACTGGACCATGCTGGAGGGCGGGCTGCCGCAGGAACCCATGAGCCGCATCGGCCTGTCTGTTTCTGCAAGTAATCCCAACCTTGTAATGGCGGTATATGTCAATGAAGACCTGGAATTTCAAGCCATCTACAAAACCGTTGACGGCGGCGTCAACTGGTCCGTGCTCCCGACTGAAGGCCTGGACCCCGGCTTTATGGGCGGTTTCGGCTGGTATTTTGGAAAAGTGTTCATCAACCCGTTCAACGACGACGATATCTACGTCTGCGGGGTCGGTCTCTGGCGCTCCGTCGACGGCGGTGAAAACTGGTTTGAATCTACCCCGCCCTGGTGGCAGTACGACGTGCATGCCGACAAACACGATATGGCTTTCCCCAACGCCGGCACCTGCCTGCTGGCCACCGACGGCGGCCTGTACAGGAGTAACGACAGCGGCTTCAACTGGGAAAAGATCGAAAATATCCCCACCTCGCAATTTTACCGGGTGGCATACAACCCCTTTGCTCCCGACTGGTACTACGGCGGCATGCAGGACAACGGCACATCGGGCGGCAACGAAGACTTTATCAACGATTGGCCGCGACTGTTCGGCGGCGACGGCTTCCAGGCGGTATTCCACCCCGACAACGAAAACATCTTTTATTTTGAAACCCAAAACGGCAATATTGTCGGCACCAACGATGGCGGCGGCTCCTACGGAAGCGGCGATGAAGGCATAGAACCCGACGACCGGCGACACTGGGATATGCAATACATTCTCAGCCGCCACGATACGGAAAAAATGTACACCGGCACCTACCGCATTTACCAGAGCTTCGGCCACCTGCCCTTCTGGTTTCCTATCAGCGACGACCTCACCGACGGCGTGATCTATGGCGACCGCTTTCACACCATCAGCACCCTCGACGAAAGTCCGCTCGATCCAGACCTGCTCTACGTCGGCACCACAGACGGCAACGTGTGGCGCGGCAACCCCGACCTCGGCAATTGGACCGATTTATCCACCGGGCTACCCGACCGCTACGTATCCTCTGTAAAGGCCTCGCCCAACGTCACCAACCGCGTTTATGTAGCCCACACCGGCTACAAATCCAACGACTTTACCGCACACCTGCACCGCTCCGACGACCAGGGGGATACCTGGACCGCCATTTCCGGCGACCTGCCCAACCTGGCCATTAATGATATTCATGTGTTGCCTGGGCACCAGGATTCCATCATGTTCGTCGCCACCGACGGCGGTGTGTATGGTACCCTCAACGGTGGTCAGCACTGGGAAAGGCTCGGCTCCGGTATGCCGGTCATACCCGTGTACGACATCGACATCAACCCCGTCAAGCGAACGCTCATCGCCGGCACATACGCCCGCAGTATCATGACATTTCCGCTGGATTCGCTGCAAAACGACGAAAATGTGTCGACCTTCAATCCGGGAGGAAGCAAACAACCCACCCTGATAGTGACGCCCAATCCGGCTAACGGCCTCGCCACCCTGGTCACCGAGCACACCAGCACCCAATACGAAACGGAACTGATCGTTGCCGACCTCGCGGGCCGTATCCTGCATGAGGAGCAGTTTAAAGGATTTTTGCGCCGGGAAACGCCTGTCGATACGCAAAACCTCGCACCCGGCGTCTATGTAGCGTTTGCCCGTACCAACGGCAAAACATGGGGGCAGCAGAAATTTGTAATAACCCGGTGAAGGCTCCGGAAAAAACGGCGATCCAGGTCAGCGCAGCCCTCCTGTTCGGCAGCATATTTGCCCTGATCACGCCGCCCTTCCAATCGCCCGACGAGCCCAATCATTTTCTGCGGGCATACCAGGTGAGTGAAGGCGTATTTTTCCCGGAAACTGCTGAACAACGGCTCGGCGGAACACTCCCGGCATCGCTGCAAGAGGTGTGCGATGCCTTTGCCTACCTGAAAATGAACGGACAGGCAAGGCTCGACAGGGAGCTGATCTTCAAAAATCTGCACACACCGCTGAATGCCGGGACGCGCCGGTTCACCGACTTCCCCAATACGGCTGTCTATGCGCCGACCGCCTACCTGCCGCAGGCAGGCGCTATAGTGCTGTTGCGTCCGCTCGGCGCCTCACCCTTGCAGATGCTGTACGGCGCAAGGATGGCCAACCTCCTCGTATGGTTGCTGCTGGTTTATTCCACCCTTCGGTTGATGCCGTTTCTGCGCGACAGCCTGACCCTGCTGGCGCTCCTGCCCGCTTCGCTGGTCATCGCGGCCTCTGCCAACGCAGATGTCGTCACCAACGGTCTGTGCTGGTGGCTGGTAGCGGCGTTTTTAAACACCGTAGTGGAGCAAAAGCCACGATCCGCATTATTTTACCTGAAGCAAGGTGCTGCGTTCCTCGCTGCATGCATCAATAAACTGATTGTCGTGCCGATCGTAATCTTGCGTTTTTTGCCCAAAACCAGCGCCCGCGCATCGGGTTTACTGACCATAACAGGTCTGGCCGGGGCGCTCTGCTGGGGCAGCCTGGCCGGCAAATGGTTTATTCCCTACGACGCGTACAATCCCGCATTCCGCGATGCGCAGACCCTGAACGAGGGCGTCGACCCCGCCCGGCAGATGGCATTTGTGCGCGACAACCCGATTTATTTTATTCAAACGGCTGCCACGTCCCTGGTCAGGTCGCTGCCCTCAACTGCGGCGCATTTCACCGGAAAATTCGGCTGGGAAAAAAATTACCTCGGGCCGGTATGGCTGGCCCTGCTGTGGCTGGCCCTCGCGGCAGTGCTGTTCAGCGAACAGTACCGGGCAGGGCAAAGGTTGCGATGGCTGGCTGCATCTGCGGTATTCTTGTTTACGGGAATGTTCGCATTTACCATGTACGCTATCTGGTGTCCCGTGGGCGCCGGGGAAGTGACCAATTTCCAGGGGCGGTACTTCGTACCTGTTGCCCCACTGGTCGCGCTGGCCGTGGCGAACGGCCTGTTACAGCGTTTCAGGCGGGAAATACGGATGGCCGCACTGCTCGTCTTGCTGTTGGGGAATGGCGCCATGGTGGTCGCCATACTACAGCGCTACTATTGGTAACCATCACCGCCCCAGCGCTTCAAAAATCTCTTCGATATCGTCGAAGGACTTTACCCCTACCTGTTCCTCTTCGCCACCGGCCAGGCTCAGACCCGCCGCGCCGAGTGCGCGAACCAGTTCGGGCACCTGGCCTGCGGCGGCCTCCGTTTCGATCAATATGGGATATGCCTTGCAGCACTTCGACCAAAAGGCGGTCTCTTCAGTCGTCAAGGCAGCGCTGCTGAATCCCACCAGGAACCACGCGACAAACGGCTTGGCCGCCTCCAGCAGGCGCAGGATCGATCCCGTGTCGGGTCCGGATTCCAGTGTCATGATGACCGTAAGTCCCTTGAGCACAGCCAGTTGGCCGGCATAGGCCCCGGTGACCTGCACGGCGTCGAGTCCGTAAAACGCCGCCGCTTCGCGCACGACCGAAACGGGTGCGCGCGAAAACTCACCGACGATGCCCGGGCCTTCCACCCATTCCCGGATGGCCTTCACATACACGGGATCGAGGTACGAAGCCGTGCCTTCTTCGAGGTTGAAGCCCAGGAAATCAACTTCCCTGGCCGCAAAGTAGCGGGCATCGGTGAGATTGGTAATACGGGATGCTTTTATGACCATGATGGTGCGCTCGGAACATTTTGTCGACGAATACCGGCAAAGATAGGCTGCCGGACAAGGCTGTTCAAAAACTGCGCGCGCTTTGTGTAGTTTTGCACCTTGATTTTACATTTGAAAGCAGGAAAAAAGGCCAAGCGTCGTACCGCCCTGTTTTCTTTACCAATATCGATTCACTTGCACAAACGTACCTATCTCTGGCTCTTTCTGTTCCTGTGCGCGGCTTTCGTCGCATGGAAACTCTATACCAATAAACAACAACTGGCTGAGGAGACCAAACTCAGCGACGTTACGCGCGCCTACGTACCCGTGGAGGTGACGGCGGTACAACTCGAGACGCTGGCCAATCACCTCGACGCAAACGGCATTTTTTTGCCTGCCAAGGAAATGTTTGTGATTTCCGAAACGGCAGGCCGCGTCGTGGAGGTGTACAAAAACAAGGGCGAATGGGTAAATGAAGGCGACCTGATCGCCAAGGTAGACGATGAGGTGCTGCGTATCGAACTTGAGGCGACTCAAGCCAACCTGGCCAAACTCAAAAAGGATCAGGACCGCCTCACCAACCTCATTGAAGGGGATGCTGCGCCCAAAAACAAGATTGAAGACGTGGAACTGGGCATACTTGCCGCCGAAGCAAAGGAAAAAGGGCTCAAAAAACAGATCGCCAACACCAGCATCAAAGCGCCCATGACCGGTGCGTTGGGTTTTCGCTTTATCGAACGCGGAAGCGTCATCGGCCCCGGTATCCAGGTCGCGCAAATCACCAACCTGGAAAAACTGTTCCTCATGGTCAAGGTCACCGAACGCGATGTGCTGAAACTCAAAAAAGGCCAGGGCGTCAGCGTGACTGCCGATGTGTATCCCGGCGTCACTATCCCGGGAAAAGTGACGAACATCGGCCTGCGCGCCGACAATGCCTTTACCTACGATGTAGAAATCGAGGTGATCAACCCGAAACAAACACCCCTGCGCGCCGGCATGCACGCCCAGGCTTCTTTTACGTTCGACGCCAACCGAAAGGGACTGGTCCTGCCCAGAAAAGCCATAGCAGGCAGTTTGCAGGATGCAAAGGTGTACGTGGTGAAAGATTCACTGGCCGTCCTGCGCTCTGTGGTGCTGGGAGGCGCCTATGGAGAAATGATAGAGGTGATCTCCGGGTTGCAGGAAGGCGAAAAGGTGGTGGTGACCGGCCAGATGAACCTATCCGACGGCGCGCGCGTACAGGCGCCGTCGACGAACTAACGACTTATGTCAGATACCCGAACCAGCGAATTTTTCAGGGGGAAAATACCGGCCCTCGACGGGGTGCGGGGCATAGCCGTGGTACTGGTGCTGTTCAGCCATTTTACCCTGCGCGCATTTTGGGCCGACGGGCCGTACTACGAACTCGCCAAATCCGGCTGGTTGGGTGTGGACATGTTTTTCGTGTTGTCGGGGTTTCTCATCACGGGTATTTTGATCGACACACGGGATGGTTCAAACTACTGGAGTTCCTTCTACAAGCGCCGGGTATTGCGCATTTTCCCGCTCTACTTCTTTGTCGTAACGGTCACCTGGCTGACGGTGCTGTTTATTGAAAAGACACCCGAACGCCTGCACGGATACGACGCATTCGTGTGGTTTTTCACCTTCACGCCCAATATCGCGATGTCGCTGAAAAACACCTGGCTATCGCACAGCAACATATTCAATCTCAATCACTTGTGGTCGCTGGCCGTGGAGGAACAATTTTACATCCTCTGGCCTTTTATTGTGCGCTGGCTGCCGATGCGTCGGCTGGTTTTGCTTTGCGCGGCATTGGTGCTCATCAGCACGCCGTTGCGGTTCTGGGTAGCGGGCGACCAGGGGGTGAATTCAGTGGCCACCTATGTACTGCCTTTCACCCGGATGGACGGGCTCGCAGCAGGCAGTTTTCTGGCCGTTTTTTTACGGCTGGACCTGCACAGTTTTATCCCTTTCAACAAATGGATTGCCCGGGTCACGCTGTGCTGGACGGGCTGGCAGATCATCCAGATATTCCTGCACGGCAATGAAATGCGGCTCTACACACTCTCCGCGCTGTTTTTTGCCTCGTTATTGTACCTCTCGCTCAACACCGACCCGAAGGCGCTGGTCCGGCGTATCTGCGAAACCCGCTTGTTGCGGCACCTGGGCCACTACAGCTATGGTATGTACGTATTTCACCAGATGTTCGAGTTCCAATGGAAAAACGCCTTTGGCTACTACCTGGTCGACAGCGGGCTTCCGCCCATTATTGGCCAGGGCATCTATTCTCTGCTGGCCTTTGCCGGCACTTACCTGCTGGCACGCCTGAGTTGGGCATTTCTGGAAAAACCGTTTTTGCGGCTGAAAGAAGTCTGGGCAAAGCGGAATTAAGCATGTTTTCCCACCGACTATCACAGAGCAGTATAGCGGAATGGTATTCCGCGCCTGGAATACGATGTTGCGTTCCGGAATACCATTCCGGGATACAAAGTGCGGCTACATGTATAGCGGAATGGTATTCCGCGTCCGGGAATAGATGTTGCGTTCCGGAATACCATTCCGGGGTACAAAGCGCGGCTACATGTATAGCGGAATGGTATTCCGCATCCCGGAATACGATGTTGCGTTCCGGAATACCATTCCGGGGTACAAAGCGCGACAAAATGTATAGCGTAATGGTATTCCGCATCCCGGAATACGGTTGAGTCCCGGAATACCATTCCGGGCTACATGTATAGCGGATGGTATTCCGCCGGAAGGATGTTGAGTCCGGAATACCATTCCGGGTAAAGCGCTCATGTATATCGGAATGGTATTCCGGCCGGGAATACGATGTTGCGTTCGGAATACCATTCCGGGGTACAAAGCGCGGCTACATGTATAGCGGAATGGTATTCCGCGCCTGGAATACGAAGTTGAGTCCCGGAATGGTATTCCGGAGTACAAAGCGCGGCTACATGTATAGCGGAATGGTATTCCGCATCCCGGAATAGATGTTGCGTTCCGGAATACCATTCCGGGATACAAAGTCTATTTGTTGTAACCACCGGCAAGCGCAAAATGTATAGCGGAATGGTATTCCGCGCCTGGAATACGAAGTTTAGTCCCGGAATACCATTCCGGGGTACAAAGCGCGACAAAATGTATAGCGGAATGGTATTCCGCGTCCCGGAATACGATGTTGAGTTCCGGAATACCATTCCGGGGTACAAAGTGCGGCTACATGTATAGCGGAATGGTATTCCGCGTCCCGGAATAGATGTTGCGTTCCGGAATACCATTCCGGGATACAAAGCGCGGCTACATGTATAGCGGAATGGTATTCCGCATCCCGGAATACGAAGTTGAGTCCCGGAATACCATTCCGGGATACAAAGCGCGGCTACATGTATATCGGAATGGTATTCCGGCCTGGAATACGAAGTTGAGTCCGAAGGTATTCCGGGTACGCGGCTACATGTATAGCGGAATGGTATTCCGCATCCCGGAATAGATGTTGCGTTCCGGAATACCATTCCGGGGTACAAAGCGCGACAAAATGTATAGCGTAATGGTATTCCGCGTCCCGGAATAGATGTTGAGTTCCGGAATACCATTCCGGGGTACAAAGCGCGACAAAATGTATAGCGGAATGGTATTCCGCATCCCGGAATACGAAGTTGAGTCCCGGAATACCATTCCGGGATACAAAGCGCGGCTACATGTATAGCGGAATGGTATTCCGCGCCTGGAATAGGATGTTGCGTTCCGGAATACCATTCCGGGGTACAAAGCGCGGCTACATGTATAGCGGAAAGGTATTCCGCGCCTGGAATACGATGTTGAGTCCCGGAATACCATTCCGGGGTACAAACCTTTGACCGGGATGATCACAACTTGAGTTGTTTATATTAAAACGGTTCCCAGTTCTCCCCCAGCGCCTGCGCCGGACTCCAGAAATGTTTGTCGAAATCCACGACCCGGTCGTTTTCCACCCGGACACCCTCCGCTTCCAGCAGTTCCTGCATCAGCGTGGGTGTGGCAAAATGGTGGCGACCGCTGAGTTCCCCTTTGCGGTTCAGGACACGGTGGGCCGGTACGCCGTCGCCGAGCACGGAGTTGTTGAGCGCCCAGCCAACCATCCGGGAGGCGCCAAGCGCCAGGAAGTCTGCAATAGCGCCGTAGTTGGTCACCCGCCTGCGGGGTATCTGTTTCACGACGGCATAGACCAGATCGTAGTAGGTAGGTGTAGCCATTTGAATGCAGTTATGCTAACATGTTGTACGCAGGATAGCGCTACTCATACCGCAACGACTCAATCGGATCAAGCCGCGCCGCTTTCATAGCGGGATAAAAGCCCGATACCACACCCACGATCATACACAACGCAAAGCCGAGGAACATCCAGCCCCAGGGGATGAGGAAAGAGCCGCCCAGCAGCGGGGTGACGATGTTGCCGACGAGGATGCCGAGAAAGATACCCAGCAGTCCGCCGATCTGACAAATCACAATGGCCTCGGTCAGGAATTGCGTGAGGATACTGCGGCGCGTGGCGCCGAGGGCCTTGTAAATGCCGATCTCGCGCGTGCGCTCCGTGACGCTCACCAGCATGATATTCATGAGGCCGATCGCGGCGCCGAGCAGCGTCATCAGGCCGATGGCGATAGTGGCCAGGCGCAGGTTGGTCGTGTTTTCCTTCAGGATGGAAACGAGGCTGTCGCTGGCAAAAATCTCGAAGTCTTCATCCTCTCCCGGGCGGACCTTCCTGATCATGCGCAGCAGGCCGATGGTTTCCGATTGGGCGGCTTCCATATCCTTGGCATTTAACACACCGATTACCAGGTCATAATCGGTATCAGCCGTACCGTAAAGGGATTTTACGTTGAGCACCGGCGCGTAAACAGCGCGGTCCTGCGAACTGCCCATAGATGAGCCTTTTGATTTGAGTACGCCAATTACCCGGTAGCGAATATTGCCCACCTGGATGATCTGGTCGAGCGCCTTTTCGGGCTTGTCGTCGAATAACTGTTTGACAATATCCTGTCCGATCAGGGCTTTGGGCTGTCCGTCTTCCACTTCCATCCTTGAAAACCCCCGGCCATATTCAATATCGAGCCCCTTGACGTCGAAATAGTTCTCGTCGACGCCCAGAAACGTGATGTTGGGGTTGGTCTTTTTATCCAGGTACTTTACGGTAGCCAGCCTTGTCGCGCGGAAGGAAATGGACACTTTGGCCGGGAAAATAAAGCGTTCCTTGAACTCCCTTGCATCGTCGAACCGGATCGGCTCGCCGATCTTCTGGCGGCGGCCACCGCGATTGCTTTTTACCTCGCCCCATTTCCGCTCTACGCTGAACGAATTGGCGCCAAGGCCGGAAAAATTGTCGTTGAGGGAATAGGCAATGGCGTCGATTGCGGTCAAAATGCCCACCAAAGCCATGATCCCGAAGGCGATGATGAGCAGGGTAAGCACTGCCCGCAACATATTGGTGCGGATGCTCTGAAAAGCCATGCTGAGTATTTCCGAAAAGGGCATTGCTACAGGAGGTCCGGTGATTAACGGCGTCGCTCGATGGCGTATTCCCGGAACCGGTTCCAAAAGTAAAAATACAATGCGCGCTGTTGTACTGAAATAGAAGCAGGGTTTTTAAAATTCGATGAAAGGCGCGATTTGGGGTAGTGAAAAGTAATTGGATGCTGTTGGTTGAGGTGATTTGGGTTTATCACGAATAGTGTGTTTCCCGCAAATTGGCGCAGAAAAAACCCGCAGATTGCCGCAGATTCGGAAATATTCTGCGGCTTTCTGCGGTTTTTTCAACGGTAATCTGCGGGAAACGGCTCGTCAAAGTTCCGTGCGCTGCTCCCGGAATGCGGTCAGTTCGGCCTTTCCGCTTTCCTTGATGGCTTTGAACCCGCCGGCCACGTTGACCAGATTGTCAAAACCCCGTGCTTTCAGGATAGAGATGGCGATGACGGAGCGGTAGCCACCTGCGCAGTACACTATACAGGTCTTGTCGCGCGGAATCTGCGCCAGTTCGCGGTTCAGGAAGTCGAGCGGTACGTTGATAGCCCCCACCACGTGCTCTGTGTCGTATTCGCTGTTGCGGCGGACGTCGATCACGGGGTTTTGTTTTTGGGCATACCGGGTGGTGAACGCCTCGGCATCGATCGTATCGATTGTTTCCACATCATTGCCGGCGCTGACCCAGGCTTCGAAGCCGCCGTCGAGATAACCCATCGTATTGTCGTACCCCACACGGGCGAGGCGCGTGATGGCCTCCTGCTCGCGGTTCTTGTCGGCGACCAGCAGGATCGGTTGCTTCAGGTCGGGAATAAGGGTACCGACCCAGGAGGCAAACTGTCCGTCGAGGCCGATGGAAACAGCGCCCGGGATAAACCCGTGCACGAAATCTTTTTCGCTGCGGGTATCGAGTATCAGGGCTTCGCTTGCCTCGGCGGCTGCCATAAACGCTTTGGGTGTGAGCGGTGTGAGGCCGCGCTCCATCACCGATTCGACGCTTTCGTAGCCCATTTTATTGAGCACGGCATTTTTGGGGAAATACTGCGGCGGCTCTACCAGTCCTTCCGTTACTTCCCGCACAAATTCGGCGCGGGTCATGTCGGCGCGCAGGGCGTAGTTGAACAATTTTTGCTGGCCAATGGTCGACTCTGTTTCTTTCGCCATTTTTTTACCGCAGGCCGAACCCGCGCCATGGCCGGGATACACGATCACCTCGTCGGCCAACGGCATGATCTTGTTGCGCAGGGAGTCGAACAACAGACCTGCGAGGTCTTCGCGGCTGAGGTCGCTCTTCACCGCCAGGTCGGGCCGGCCAACGTCGCCGATAAACAGCGTATCGCCCGTAAATACGGCGTAATCCTTTCCATTTTCGTCGCGGAGCAGGAAAGTGCTGCTTTCCATGGTGTGGCCCGGGGTGTGCAACACAACAATACTCACTTTGCCGATTTTCAACACCTCATTGTCTTTGGCAATGTGCGCCTCAAAATTTGGTTGAGCAGTGGGGCCGTAAACAATGGTAGCGCCGGTCTTTTTGGCCAGGTCAAGGTGGCCCGACACGAAATCGGCGTGAAAGTGGGTTTCCAGTACGTATTTGATCCTGGCGCCGTCGCGTTCGGCGCGTTCGAGGTAGGGTCCCGTTTCGCGAAGCGGGTCTATGATGACGGCTTCACCGTCACTTTCAATGTAATAGGCCGCTTCGGCCAGGCATCCGGTATAGAGTTGTTCGACTTTCATAATGCAGATATTTTTGATCGTTTAATGACACAAAGTTCGGCATTGCGCCTGCACCGGATTTGTAACCGATGTCACACTCAGAACGTGATAAGAATCATCGTGGAAGGCGACGAAGATTCTTGCGCCGCTTTTTATCTTTACCTTTCAGACCATATTGCGGGGTCTGGAGCGCTTCGCGCGATCAATTCATTATTTCAGAAAAACCATGTCAGACAACAAAAACACCATCGCCGACGAATTGCATGAGGAAATAGCGAAGGTTGAATCGGAATATACCATGTTGCCGACCGAAAGGCGCAGAAAACTGATCCGGTGGGTCATCCGGCAGATATTTACCCTGATTTTGTACTTTTTTCTTTGGGATGCACATCCGTGGGTGCCCAAATCGCTTTGGATCGTGGCGCCGCTGGCCTTGCTGAGCCTCGCGTCTATTGTGGGCTACAACTGGTTTCTGCAGCGCAGGCTTCGAAAAGCAAAGGCGGGAATTGAAAATCTCGAAACATCGCTGCAACGCCTGAAAGAAACAGGCGGGCAGCAGGAAGAGGATTGAGCCGGCAGCTTCACAAGGCCAGTTGCAGGCCTTCGGCAGCAATCGAAAACCCGCGCTCCCGCACCGCTTTACCTGCCGTTTCGTCCCACAGCAACGGGTTGGTGTGGTTGAAGTGAATGAACGTCACTTTGGTCCGTTCCTCCGGCGCTTTCTGTTGAAACAATTGCATGGTCTCTTCCACAAAAGGGTGGGGCACTTCTTTCATGGCCCGGCCCTGCAACTCGCCGTCGCGGTAAAAGGTGGCATCGAGCAAGGCATAGTCCACCCGGCCGACCTCCGCTGCGATATCGCGCGACCATTTTGACCATTTTTGCTGAATCGGCCTGCAAGGGCTGAATCACGATATTCTGCAAATCCACCAACTGGCTCCAGGGGCCGTTTTTCCGCAGAAATTGATCCATGCGCGGCATGGCATAAACCGCGATGTTTTTCGCGCCCATCACCTCGCGGCCAAGTTGCATCAGTCCGGCGTAATGCCCGATATGCGCATGGGTGAGGAAAATGCCGTCGGGCACACGTTTATCGTGGAAGCCGGAGATGTCCTGCAGCCTGCGCCACTGTTCCGGAAAAGCCGGTGTTGCCTCCAGTATGTACAGTTTTTTGTTTGCCGGATCGACGAGGCCCAGGCAAACGGGTGTTTTCGGGGTTTGAGTGCCCTCGTAAACCATCTGACAGCAACTGCGCCGGCACCCGGCGTGGGGGTATCCGCCGTCCTGGGTGACGCCGAGGACGACGAGGTAAATGCCTGACTGCGCTGCAATCGGCATCTTATTTACCCCGGTGCAGGCTATACAGCACAGCCACAAAAAAAGTAAGAATTGCAGATAAAAAGGTCTTGCGTACATTCGCACATGTTTCGTTTTTCTGTCGCTAAAATAACAATTGCTGCCGGGCTGTTGCTCGCGGTCATTCTTCTTTTCGCGCGTTTTTCCAAAAAACATGGCGCGGAAGAAAAACTGCCCGAAACCGTCAGTTTCAACTTTCACATCCGCCCCATCCTGTCCGACCGCTGCTTCAAATGCCACGGCCCCGACGAAAAGCAACGGCAGGCCGGTCTGCGCTTCGATACGGAGGAAGGCGCTTTTGCCGCCCTGGGCGAAGCAAAGGACCACTATGCCATCGTTCCGGGCAAACCCGGTCAAAGCACCCTCGTCCATCGCATTTATTCCACCAATCCCGACAGTGTGATGCCTTCGCCGGACTCGCACCTGGAGTTGTCGGATTTCGAGAAAAAACTGCTGGAACGCTGGATTCAGCAAGGCGCACCCTGGGAAAAACACTGGGCCCTGGTCGCACCGCAACGGCCTGCCCTGCCAACGGTGTCCAACAAAAAATGGGCGCTCAACGATATAGATCTTTTTATCCTGGAGAAACAACAGGAGCATGGCCTGGAGCCTTCCGAAACAGCCGAAAAGGAACGCCTGCTGCGCCGGGTGAGTTTCGACCTCACCGGACTGCCCCCAGATGCGGAATTGCTGGAGTCGTTCCTTGCCGACGACACGCCCGGCGCTTATGACAAAGTGGTCGATGCCCTGCTTGCCGATCCGGCCTTTGGCGAACGCTGGGCGGTGTACTGGCTCGACCTGGCGCGGTATTCCGACACGCACGGATACCAGGACGACCTGCAGCGGGTGATGTGGCCCTGGCGCGACTGGGTCATCAAGGCCTTTAATGAAAACATGCCCTACGACCGCTTCGTGACCTGGCAACTCGCCGGCGACCTGCTGCCCGAGGCCACCAAAGAAACCCTGCTCGCCTCCGCTTTCAACCGCAACCACAAGATTTCGCAGGAAGGCGGCATCATCGACGAAGAATACCGCGTGGAATACGTGGCCGACCGCACCAACACCTTCGGAAAGGCATTTCTGGGCCTCACCCTGGAATGCGCGCGCTGCCACGACCATAAATACGACCCCGTTTCACAACGCGACTACTATGCCACCTTTGCCTTTTTCAACAAGGTGCCCGAGCGCGGTTTTGTGCCCAACCTGCAGGTGCCCAAACCGTATATGCCCATTACGCAGCCCGACCTACAGGGCGTGCTGAAATTCCTGAACGCCAGGGAAGCGATCAAAACGGAAAAAGACACCTTGCTGCAGATGGTCATGCAGGATTCGGTGGAAAAGGGCGGCCGCAAGGCGTATGTTCTCAACCGTGGGCAATACGACCAGCGCACGGTGGAGGTAGCGCCCAACCTGCCTTCTGATATCCTCCCCTTCGATACCACGCAGCCGCGCAACCGCTTGGGCATGGCGCGCTGGCTGTTCGACCCGCAGCATCCGCTTACGGCCCGCGTAATGGTCAATCGCCTCTGGCAGGAGATATTCGGCCGCGGCATGGTGGCTACCAGCGACAACTTTGGCCTGCAGGGAAGTCTGCCCACGCACCCGGAACTGCTCGACTGGCTGGCCTGCGAATTCCGCGACAAGGGCTGGGACGTCAAACACTTGCTGCGCTTGATGGTTACGTCGGCGACGTACCGGCAATCGTCTGTCGCTGCCGGCGACCTGCTGGAGCGCGACCCCGAAAACCTGTGGCTCGCCCGGGGACCGCGAAACCGGCTGAACTACGAGTTTATCCGCGACAATGCGCTGGCTGCCAGCGGCCTGCTCGTCCGCGAGATCGGCGGGCCATCGGTAAAACCCTACCAGCCTGCGGGCATCTGGGAAGAAATCGGCACCGAAAAAACGGCGAATAATTTCCGCGGCGAGTTTTCCTACGTGCCCGATACGGCCGCAGACAAACTTTATCGCCGCAGCCTGTACACATATAATAAGCGCACCATCCCGCCGCCCTCTTCACTGGCTTTCGACGTGGCCCCGCGCGATGTGTGCGAGGTGCGTCGCGCGCGTACGAGCACGCCCCTGCAGGCCTTGGTCATGCTTAACGACGTGCAGATTCTGGAAGCGGCCCGCGTGCTCGCTGCCCGTGTCATGGAAGACGGCCGTCAGACAGGCGCATCGCAGGACGACCAGATCGCGGAAGCATTCCGGCGGATCACGACGCGGAAACCCGACAGGGCGGAACTTCAAAAACTGACTGCGTTGTTCCGCGACATGCGGGACCGTTACCGGCAATCGCCGGAATCCGCACAGAAGTTGTTGCACACCGGGCGTTTCCCGCAGCAAAATCAACTCGACCCTGCCGATCAGGCGGCGATGATGCTGGTACTCAGCGCGATTTTTAATTTGGATGAGGCGATGAGCAAGACATAGCCGTGCAGCGGGCCTCCAGGTCCGCCCGAAGCTGTACAGCGGACTGCCAAGTCCGCCCGAACATGGTAAATCCGGCACATGTAGTGAAAATGTACTGGAATAAACCAATCTTTATCGCTGCTACTGAGTAGTTTAGCCCGGAAAACATACCCTGCCTGACAACCTTGCCTTTTGCTATATGCCTGATTTTCAAATCAAAACGCCCCCCGATACCTACGACGTCATCATTGTCGGCTCCGGGGCAGGCGGCGGCATGGCGGCCTACGTGCTCGCCAAAGCCGGCGCCAAAGTCTGCCTGCTCGAAGCCGGGCAGCACTACGATCCCGCCGATCCAAAATACATCACCCAAATGAAATGGCCCTGGCAGTCGCCACGCCGTGGCGCCAGTACCCGCTACCGCCCTTTCGGCGATTTCGACGCGGCATACGGCGGTTGGGATATTGAAGGGGAGCCGTACACGACAGTGCCGGGTACCACCTTCCGCTGGTTCCGCTCGCGGATGCTGGGCGGGCGCACCAACCACTGGGGGCGTATCTCCCTGCGTTTCGGGCCCGACGATTTTCGCCGGCACAGCATCGACGGGCTCGGGGTGGACTGGCCCATCGGCTACGAAGACGTGGCGCCGTTTTACGACAAAGTGGACAAACTCATCGGCGTGTTCGGCTCGAAAGAAAACCTGCCCAACGACCCGGACTCCATTTTCCTGGCGCCGCCCAAGCCGCGTCTGCACGAACTGTTGCTGAAAAAAACCAATAAACGCCTCGGCATTACCACCATACCTTCCCGGCTCAGCATTCTCACGGAGCCCATCAACGACGAGCGCGGCGTGTGCTTTTATTGCAGCCAGTGCAACCGGGCCTGTATTGCCTACGCCGATTTTTCCTCCTCTTCCTGCCTCTGCAAGCCGGCGTCGAAAACCGGCAACCTCGATACGTTGTACTTCGCCATGGCGCGCGAGGTGCTGACGGATGCCAAAACGGGACTCTGCACCGGCGTATCCTATGTGGATACCCAAACACTGGAGGAAAAAACAGTGCGCGGCAAGATCGTTGTGCTGGCGGCGAGCGCCTGTGAATCGGCGCGCCTGCTGCTGAACTCCAAATCCCCGAGATTCCCGGAAGGGTTGGCCAACTCTTCCGGCGTGATCGGCAAATACCTGCACGACAGTACGGGCGCTTCGCGTTCGGCGATCGTGCCCATGTTGTTCGACCGCAAACGATACAACGAAGACGGCGTGGGAGGCCTGCACGTGTACAGTCCCTGGTGGCTCGACAACAAAAAACTCGATTTCCCGCGCGGCTACCATATTGAATACTGGGGCGGTATGGGTATGCCGGCCTACGGCTTCGGGTGGGGTATTGAAAAACAAAACGGCATGTTCCCCGACCGCAACGGCAACAAACGGGAGGCCGGCGGATACGGAGCCGCTCTGAAAGACGACTACCGCCGCTTTTACGGCGCCTATATCGGTATGGCAGGGCGTGGGGAGGCCGTGCCGCGGGAAGACAACTACTGCGAGATCGACCCGGAAAAAGTAGACAAGTTTGGCATCCCGGTACTGCGGTTCCATTACAAGTGGTCCGACTACGAGCGTTTACAGGCCAAACACATGCACCAGACCTTTGAGCGGATCATTTCAGAACTCGGGGCTATTCCACTGAGCGATACGCCGGGGCCAGACCAGGACTATGGACTGAATGCGCCCGGCGAGATCATCCACGAAGTAGGCACTGTGCGTATGGGCAAGGACCCGAAAAGTTCGGCGCTCAACGGATGGCAGCAGGCCCACGACGTAAAAAATCTTTTTGTCGTGGACGGCGCGCCGTTCCCTTCCCAGGGCGACAAGAATTGCACCTGGACCATTCTGGCGCTGTCGATGCGGGCCTCTGAATACATCGTGCAGGAGCGCAAGGCGGGGAATTTGTAAGCCCGGATCATCATTTTCCACTTAATCACTTATCACTCTCCTACATGAAAAACTGGCAAATCAAGGCATCCCTTTTCCTCAATTACTTCGTGTTCGCTATCCTGCTGAACAGCGTGGGCACGGTCATCCTACAGGTACAGAACAACTACGGCGTGACGGAAGGCGCCGCATCCGTACTGGAAGCGTTCAAAGACCTGAGTATCGCGGTTGTTTCCTTCCTGGTATCGTCGTACATCACCCGGATCGGCTATAAGAGGGCTATGCTGATTGCCTTGGGTTTTGTGACCCTGGTATGTTTCATGATGCCTGTGTCGCCGGGTTTCTGGGCAGCCAAGTTGCTGTTCGCCGCCGTAGGCTCCGGTTTTGCCCTGATCAAGATGTCGGTGTACAGCACTATTGGGCTGGTCACCAGCGACAAAAAAGAGCACATCAGCCTGATGAGTTTTATCGAATCGTTTTTCATGGTGGGCATCCTGACGGGCTATTTCGTTTTCAGTTATTTTGTCGACGACAACAATCCGCAATCGACCGAGTGGCTGAAGGTATATTACCTGCTCGGGACGATCTCGCTGGCGGCCTTTGTATTGCTGCTGAGTGCAAAACTCGACGAGTCGTCGGTCAGGAACCAGGCAAATGATTCGATGGTGCAGGATTTCGGGAAGATGTTCCAACTGATGGTTACGCCGCTGGTGCTGGTGTTTGTCCTGTGCGCGTTTTTCTATGTGCTGATCGAACAAAGTATCATGAGTTGGCTGCCGACATTCAACAGCAAGGTGTTGCAGTTGCCTACCGCTCTTAGTATAGAAATGGCGAGTATTCTGGCCGGAGCCACCGCCCTGGGGCGTTTCCTGGCGGGTATTGTAATGAAAAAACTGAACTGGCACGTCGTGCTGACGGGCTGCCTCCTGCTGGCTGCCGTGCTGGTAGTGATCGCCATTCCCCTGGCGAAGGGCGCCGAAGGACGCGTCGTAACCGGCTGGGGCGATGCACCGCTGGGCGCCTTTGTATTCCCCTTGATCGGACTGTTCCTGGCGCCTGTTTATCCTGCTATCAATTCGCTGATTCTGAGCGCATTGCCAGTTCAAAAACACGGACTGATGTCGGGTCTGATCATTATTTTTTCCGCACTGGGCGGCACCACCGGCTCCATCATCACCGGCAATATTTTTGGTAAATTCGGCGGCCAGACGGCGTTTTACTTCTCGCTGGTACCCATCGGGATTTTGCTCACCGGGCTATATTTTTTCAAAAAACTACAAGCGAAGGCATGAAACAGGATGTACCTTTTTTCCGTGTTGAACAACTCGGCCCGCTGTACGAAGCCGTGCAGACCAGCGGCATCTTTCCCGACTCCAAATATTTCCCGGATTGTATGCCAACCGCTAAACCGGCAGACATATTGAAAGCCTACGAAAGCGCCAAAACGCAACCCGGATTCGACCTTAAATCCTTCGTGGAAGCCCACTTTTCCGCGCCGGAAGAACCTGAAACAACGTATCAGTCTGCCGAAAAACCCATCCTCCAACACCTCGAAAGCCTCTGGCCGGCGCTGCTCCGTACCCCCGATTCATCATCCACCATTCATCATTCACCACTCACCATTCATCATTCATCATTAATCCCCTTACCGCACCCCTATATCGTGCCGGGCGGCCGTTTTCGGGAAATCTACTACTGGGACAGTTATTTCACCATGCTCGGCCTGCGGGTGTCGGGCCGGACCGACATCATTCAGCACATGGTCGACAACTTTGCCTATCTGATCGACACGGTGGGCTTTATCCCCAATGGAAACAGAACCTATTACCTGGGGCGTTCGCAACCGCCGTTTTTTGCCCTGATGGTCAACCTCCTGGCCGAAATAAAGGGCGAAGCAGTGTTGCTGGAATACCGCCACCAACTGGAAAAAGAGTATGACTTCTGGATGACGGGCGAGTACACCCTGACCGATAAACTTCCGGCAGCACGGCGCGTCGTGCGCCTGCCCGACGGCAGCATCCTGAACCGGTATTGGGACGATTACGCAACCCCGCGCCCGGAGGCCTATATCGAAGACCTGCATGTGGCGACGCAATCCGGGCGAGATGCAGAAACGGTCTACCGCCACCTCCGGGCCGCCGCCGAATCGGGCTGGGATTTCAGCAGCCGCTGGTTTGCCGACGGACAGCATATGGAAAGCATCCGTACGACAGATTTGGCGCCCGTCGACCTGAACAGCCTGTTATATTACCTGGAAAAAACGCTGCTCCATATTTACCGGCAGTTGCCCGACCGCGTGCCCGTCGATGTATTCAAGGAAAGGTCAAGAAAACGCAGGAACGCCATCCGGCAATATTGCTGGAGCGAAAAAGACGGTTTCTTTTTCGACTATGACCATACAACCGATCAACTGTCGACCCAATGGACGCTGGCGGCTGCATTTCCCCTCTTCTTCCAGATCGCTACCCCTGAACAGGCGCAACAGGTGGCGCAACACCTGGAGTCAAAATTCCTACATGCCGGCGGACTGGCCACTACGCTCGTGCGCTCCGGCCAGCAGTGGGATGCACCCAACGGCTGGGCGCCCCTGCAATGGATTTGTTACAAAGGGCTGCTGAACTACGGGTTCGATAAACTGGCCGGTGAAATACGCAGCCGCTGGATAAGCCTTGGTGAAAAGACATACGCTGCCACAGGCAAAATGATGGAAAAATACAACGTCATGGATACTGCTGCCGAAGCGGGTGGCGGCGAATACCCCAACCAGGACGGCTTCGGCTGGACAAACGGAGTATTCCTGGGACTGCAAGGAGAGAGACTATAAAAAGGTAATCCCATCAAAAAAACCAATCCTGTCAATCCTGTCAGTCCTGTCAATCCTGTCAAAAAAAACAACCCTATCAGTCCTGTCAATCCTGTCAAAAAAACCAACCCTACCAGTCCTGTCAATCCTGTCAAAAAAACAATAATACCTGTCATATGAAACGCCGCGACTTACTCAAAAACGCCGGTCTTACCACCCTCGGCCTCGCCGGACTCAGTCCCCAAATCAAAGCCGCTGAATGGCTGGACCCCGCTGTCGACCTCGCCGCGTCGGGCGCCGAAAAAGGCGGAAAGGATTTTGAACAGTTCGGCCGCACCGAATACGAAAAGCAGCGCGACGCCAAACTGTTCAAGGAGGTGTTTTTCAACAAACACGAGATGAAAACAATCGCCGTGCTGGTTGATATCATCATCCCCAAAGACGAACGTTCGGGCAGCGCCACCGACGCCGGCGTGCCGGACTTCATCGAATTCATGGCCAAAGACAAACCCGAGCTCCAGACCCCCCTGCGCGGCGGCCTGACCTGGCTCGACACACAGGCCAGCCGGCGTTTTGGCAGGCAATTTATCGAATGTACCGCCGCACAACGTATCGAGATCGTGGAAGACATCGCCTATCCGGAGCGCAAAAAAAACGGCATGAGCCAGGGCATCGCCTTTTTCAGCCTGATGCGCAACCTTACAGCCAGCGGATTCTGGTCGAGCAAGATCGGCATAGAAGACATTGGTTATCAGGGCAACGTAGCCAATGTATGGAACGGCGTACCCGAAGAAGTGAAACGGCAGTATGGCGTGGAGGAGGAGTAAAGAAAGCGTTCGTTTATCCGTTTTTCTTTTTTGCATCATAATGGACCGACATGACTGACCCGCTGCTTGAACATCACCTGACCCTCAACCGCCGTACCTTCCTGCACCGCGCCGCCGTTGGCATCGGCAGCGTGGCGCTGGGTTCTTTGTTCAGTTGCGAAAACCGCGACATTTCGACCGGCGGACAATTGGCCGACCTGGGCTTGCCGCATTTCGCACCCAGGGCCAAGCGCGTCATTTACCTGTTCCAAAGCGGCGCGCCTTCCCAACTGGAATTGTTCGACTGGAAACCCCTGCTCCGGAAAATGGACGGCCAGGAACTGCCCGAATCGGTGCGGCAGGGACAGCGCCTGACGGGTATGACGGCCAATCAGAAAAAATTTCCGCTCAAGGGCGCACTCATCGATTTCAAACAATACGGCCAAAGCGGAGCCTGGTTCAGCGACCTGCTGCCCTGTACCGCCAGGGTAGTCGACGACCTGTGCATCATCAGGTCGATGCATACCGAAGCCATCAACCACGACCCGGCCGTCACTTTTTTCCAGACGGGCAACCAGCAGCCCGGCCGGCCCAGTGTGGGCTCCTGGCTGAGTTATGGCCTGGGCAGCGAAAACGCCAACCTGCCCGCGTATATCGTGTTGCTGTCGCGCGGAAAAGGAAACATTCAGCCGTTGGCCTCCCGCGTCTGGGGCAGCGCCTTCCTGCCCAGTGTCCACCAGGGTGTGCAGTTTCGCATGGGCAAAGACCCGGTGCTGTACCTTCGCGACCCCGATGGACTGGATTCGCTCAGCCGCCGGGCTATGCTCGACAAGATCGCCGAACTCAACCATATACATCTGGAGCAATTTGGCGATCCGGAGATCAGCACGCGCATCAGCCAGTATGAAATGGCCTACCGCATGCAGAGTTCAGTACCCGACCTGCTCGACCTGTCCGACGAGCCGGAATCCACCTTCCGCCTCTATGGCGCCGATGCCATGATGCCCGGCACCTTTGCCGCCAATGCGCTCATGGCGCGCCGCCTGTCGGAACGCGGCGTGCGCTTCGTGCAACTCTACCACATGGGTTGGGACGCCCATTTCGACGTCAAAGGCATGACCTCCCGTCTTGCCAGGGATGTGGACCAGGCCAGCGCGGCGCTCATCACCGACCTGAAGCAGCGCGGCCTGCTCGACGAAACGCTGGTGATCTGGGGCGGCGAATTCGGGCGCACCAATTATTCACAGGGCCTCGATGCAGGCTTCGGACGCGACCACCACCCGCGCTGTTTCACCATCTGGATGGCCGGCGGCGGCGTCAAGCCCGGCATGGTGTATGGCGAGACGGATGAATTCGGTTATAACATCGTGCAAAACCCGGTACACGTACACGACTTCCAGGCCACCCTCCTGCACCTGATGGGCATCGACCACGAGCGGTTTACATTTACCTATCAGGGCAGGCGTTTCCGGCTTACAGACGTATCGGGAGAGGTGGTCAGGGATGTTCTGGCCTGAATAATATATCCAGATGAATGGAAGTTTATCTCCCGCAGATTTTCACAGCATTGGGCGTTTGATCTGCGATGATCTGCGCAATTTTTCTGCGAAAATCTGCGGGAAATCTGCTTGAAACAGTTTCTTACTCTTTCCAGTCCGGCCAGCGCCCAGGAGTCGCCGGCGCACCGTTCAGTTCCAGTTGTTTTTCCAGAGCCTCAATCTCCTTTGCCACGGCTTTCATCTCGTCGAGCAGGGGGCCGAACTGTTTCGCGGCGATGGCGTAGTTTTTCCTAAACGTTTCCGTTGGCGCAGCAGTGCTGTTCCACATGCCGTCTTCTATCAGCCCTATGCGGCCGAACAGCGAGGGCGGCGTTTCGAATTCGCGGCGGGCCACTGTGGCATCGCCGCTGAATTGTGTTTGGAGCGCACTCAAACGGCGGGAAAGATCGTAGACCTGTTTCAGCATCTCTTTCGGAGCGGCAGGCATGTCCATCAGCGCCGACTGTATGTTGCCGAGTTTGCCGTTCATTTCAGCGCGAATACTTCCAGCCGCACTGACCGCCTTTCTGAGGCGACTGATCTTTTTACAAAAATCGAGGTAGGCCTGCCGGTCGGTGGCGGGCAACGTAGCATTGTTCAGCGATTTGGCTGTGAACGACACCGGTCCGGCAATTGGCGCCAGCACGCCGTCTTCATACTTGCTGATGCTGACACTGTACTGTCCGGGCAGGGCCAGATGTCCTTTCTCCGCCTCGCCGAACAACTGGTCGGGCGCCGGGGTGAAACGACCCACTACCGGCGCCGGGGTATTGTACCGGAAGTCCCAGACCAGGCGTTTCAACCCCTTGGTGGCTGATGTCCTGATGTGTCGCACCACATCGCCGGAAGCGTCTGTGATGGTGAAGAGGATATACGGTTCGGGCTGCTCGTCTTCCTTGCGCAACGCTTCGATATCCGGGTAATAAACCACCTCTTTTTTGTCTGCTTTTGCTTTTTCCGCTTCCTGACGCTGCTTTTTCAGCGTTTTGATGTCTTCCTTCAGCCACCAGGTAAACACGGCGCCGACAGCGGGATTATCGGCTGCGTAATAGCTGCTGCCCATGTGCCCTTTGTCGCGAAGGCCCAGGGGCAGGTTGGGAATAAACATCCAGGCATCTTTGACGGCAAACAATTGCGCGTCCTTTTCAAAGGTCTCCTTGCCGAGCCCGCGCAAGGGGCTGTAATCGTCGAGGATATAAAACCCGCGGCCAAAGGTGGCGAGCACCAGGTCGTTTTCCCGGCGCTGTATCTCAATATCGCGCACGGCGACGGTCGGCAGGCCGCTTTTGAGTTGTACCCAGTTTTCGCCGCCGTCGGGACTGAAGAAGACGCCGAATTCGGTACCGCAGAATAAAAGATTGCGATCCACATGGTCTTCGGCGACGCTGTACACGCTGCCGCGTTCGGGCAGGGTGGCCGCCAGCGACTTCCAGGTTTTGCCGCCGTCGGTTGTTTTCAACAGATAGGGTTTGAAATCGCCGTAGCGGTGGTGGTTGAAACACACGTAGGCGGTGTTTTTGTCAAATTGCGATGCGATAACCTGGTGTACGTAAGAGCGTTCCGGAACACCAGGCAGGTTGTCCATCCTGTCCCAGTTGCGGCCGCCGTCGCGGGTGGCCCACAGCAGGCCGTCGTCGGTGCCGACCCACAGTATGTTTTCATCGAGACTGCTTTCGGCAATGCTGGTGGTTTGGCCATAGATATCGGTAGAACCGTTTTTGGCGACGGCGTCGACGCTCCATACCTTGCCCATCACCTCGAGTTTGTTTCGGTCGATGCCGCGCGAGAGGTCCGGGCTGATGACGCCCCATGAATTGCCGCGGTCGTTGGTGCGGAACACCTTGTTGGCGCCGAAGTACAGGCGGGTGGGGGAGTGGGTAGAAATAGTGAGCGGGGCATCCCAGTTCCAGCGCAGGGCAGGTTCGTTTTCGCCTTCCTGGGGTTTTATGGGCAGGTACTCGCCGCTTTTCCGGTCGAAACGCACGAGGCCGCCGTACTGACTCTGGGCGTAAATAATATCGGGATTGGTCGGGTCGACCTGTGTCTCAAATCCGTCGCCGATGCTGGTCACATACCAGTCGGCATTGGGTATGCCGTTGGCGCTTGTGGTTCGGCCGGGGCCGCCCAGACTGAGGTTGTCCTGCGTACCGCCGTGGACGTGGTAAAAGGGAGCGGCGTTGTCTGTTGATACCTTATAAAACTGTGTCACGGGCAGGTTTGACTTAAACGCCCATGTTTTGGCAAAGTCCCAGGTCTCATATACGCCGCCGTCGCAACCAACGAGCAGGTGATCGGTATTGTTGGGGTCGATCCAGATGCAGTGGTTGTCGATATGTTTGTTGATCTCGCCCAGGTTGCGCACGGTTTTACCGCCGTCGTCGCTCATTTTGTAATACGTGTCGGTGACAAAGATGCGGTTGGCGTTTTTCGGATCGCAGGTGAGTTCCTGGTAGTAGTTGCCGCTGGTATAGGTGTCGCTCATTTTATCCCAACTCGCTCCCTGATCCGTGGATCGGTAGATACCGCCCTTTTTGTCGCCGGCCTCAACCACGGCGTACACATAATCCGGGTTTACCGGCGAAACATCAATGCCGATGCGCCCCACATCGCCGGAGGGTAGTCCCTCCACCTTTTTCCAGGTAGCGCCGCCGTCGGTCGTTTTGTAAACGGCCGATTCGGGGCCGCCGCCGATATAGGTAAATACCTTGCGCTGGCGCTGGTGGAATGCGGCATACAGCACCCTGGGATTGCGCGGGTCCATAACCAGGTTGTTGCAGCCGGTGTAGGCGCTTACAGATTTTACGCAGGTCCAGGTTGCGCCGCCGTCTGTGCTTTTGTACACGCCGCGGTCGCCGCCGTCGTTCCATACCGGACCATAGGCCGCTACATACACCGTATTGGGTTCGGAAGGGTCAACCACTACGTTGGCGATGTGTTCCGAATTTTTCAGCCCCATATTTTTCCACGATTTTCCACCGTTTTCACTTTTGTACACGCCGTCGCCGTAGGAGACCGAGCGCTGGTTGTTGTTTTCCCCGGAGCCCACCCACACCACATTGGAATTGGTGGGGTCGATCGTCACGCAACCGATGGAATAGGAGCCTTCGCCGTCAAAAACGGGTGTGTAGGTCGTCCCTGCGTTGACGGTTTTCCATACGCCGCCTGCTGCGGAGGCGACGTAATACTCTGCCGGGTTGCGCGGGTTTACAGCAAAATCACTGATCCTTCCGGAGGTCACCGCCGGGCCTATGCTGCGGAAGGAGAGTCCGCTATACGTAGACGATTGCAACAGGGCGGGTTTTTCCGGCTTTTTTACCGGATCGTCCTTTTTTTGAGATAACAGTAACAGGGGAAACAAACAGCAGAGCAATGGTGTAAAGATGATACGCATGGTCAGGTTGATTTTATGTGCGAAGAAAGGAAGATTGCATCTGAAAACAGTCAGTATCGGCTCCACCACTCATTTCACCCGGAAACGGTACAACTTCAGATCGTCGAACCACGCAGGTTGTACCGAAGAGGGGTTCCAGAGGTAAAACCTGCCGGGATGTCCGGTCGCGGCTTCGGGAAATATCAGCGCCATTTCAATACGCCCCCATCCGGCACTGTCGCGTTCGATCACATTTGCAGGTTCGAAATAATAGGCCCGCGTTGCATCGTCAGAGGTAACCACGATGCCGGCTTCCGCATCGGCCGGGTACCGCCAAACGCTGACAACAAGGCGGTCGAAAGGCCGGATCGTATCGAGCGCTATGGTGGCGCCGAACTGCGCGGCAGCATCCGTTTTGATCGAATATTGTCCCGAATGTGCGCGTTTGCGCGAGATCGTTTCGCCATTTCCGGGTGTCATCCGACCAGCCAGGGGTTCAAAAGCCGAACTGTCGGCCGTCAGCCGTTCCATATCGCACCAGACGGAATCGGGCGTTGTGTATGCCATCCGTCGCAGGGCAAAAATGCTGTCGCGACCCGGCGGAAGCCAGCGCCGGTAAGGCACGGAAAAGTCCGTTTCATAACCGTAGACCGGACCGAAGGATATGACCCGTTCATCGTCGCGTACAAACCACCAACTCTTCAGCCCCTGCAACTTTTGCGAAGCGGGGCCGGCGCCGTACCACCCGTTGTATTCGAAGCCACCGTCGATCTGCCCGGGCGCGAACGTCTGCTCCAGTTGCCGCGCTGCCTTCCATCGCGCGCGGTTCCAGGCCAGGTAATCGTGTGTGGCGGTTATGCTGAACAAGGTCCATACCCCGAACATTACCAGCCCTGTTTTTCCGATCTGCTTGATCTCCGGGGCAGTGTAGAGCAATAAAAATGGCACAAACGGAAAGAGATAGCGATCGATCAGCAGGGAGTTGGCGCAGATAAAGCCGAGGTAGCAGAGGGAAAACAGGAGCGAAAAAAGACGGAGCATTTCACGGCGCACCGAGATCGAACTGATGATCCGGAACGTGAGCACCAAATAAAAGGCCCCGGCTGCTGCCAGTCCTTTCAGGGCTCCGAGGGCGGCGCCGGGAAGCACCGGGTCGGCGTTAAAGCCCCAGTATGCGTCTTTCAAGAGTTTCGGTCCGAGCCCGATGTTGTACAATACATTGCCTTTTGGAAACATGGACCAGCCCATCCAGATACAATAAGCGCCAATCGGAAGCAGCAGCCATTTCAGCCAGCCCCGTCGCGCCTTTTTAAGGTCAATACCCGTCAATACCGGTAGCAGGAATAATCCGGTGGTCAGCAGTGCAATGCCGATCCTTTCCAAAGCAACGTCGAACGCTTTGGGGTTGCTGACAAAAGCAGCCCATAAGTGCGACAGGCCGGTGTAGGCATGGGGCAGTTTTCCACTGCTTTTCAGCCAGGCGGTAAAGCTTTCTACGGCGGTCAAACAAAGTATCAGGGGAAGAAAGGCAAAGGAGAGGTTGCGCAGGGTGGGGGGCCTGGAATACAGCACCAACAACATAAAAACACCGGGGGCGATCAGGCCCAACTGTCGGATAAAGCAGGCCCAGACTGCAAAAAATGTTGCCAGCGCCAGGAATTTGGTGGCAGGCCGTTCCAGGGCCTTCAGAAAGTACAACACACTCCAGAACAGTACGGCAAGAAACGGCACATCGGTCATGAAACTGTTCGACAATACCATCCAGAACGGGTTGAACAGGAGCGCCAGCGAAAAAAACAGGGTCATCCTGCGGTCGAGATGCGCCCAGGCCAGCAGGCGATAGAACCCGACCATACCGAAGACGCCCAGCAGGAGGGTTGAAAAACGCAATACGGTAAACGAAAAGCCGAATATCTTGCAGAACAAGGCGCCCCAGAGGGTATGTGCGATCAGGGTCATGGCCGGCCAGTTGCTGAAAAAAAGCCGGTTTTCCTGCGCCAGCGCCCGTACGTTTAGCCCATAGGCCCAGTCGTCGTTGAGCGGAAAGTCGCCCATGGGGTTCACCAATGCAATTGCCGAACACCAGAGAAGGAGCAGCAACAGCAGATCACGACGGGATGTGGGTGTTGTTTTGAAAAGCACCAGTGCAGGATTTACAGCAAACCTACATTTTCGCCGGAAAAAACTGGTAAAAAAACAAAAAAGCCGCCCGGAGGCGGCCTTGAAACTATATGGAATGGCAGGAAGTGGCAGGCGCCGGGTTATACGGCAAAACTTTCCCCGCACCCGCAAGTGCGCGTTGCGTTCGGGTTGTTGAAAGAAAACCCTTTACCGTTCAGGCCGCCGGAGAACTCGAGCGTCGTATTGAAGAGGTAGAGAAAACTCTTGAGATCGGTCACGACCTTTACCCCGTTGTCTTCAAATACCTGGTCGTTCGGCTTTTGCTCGTTGTCAAAATCCATTTTATATGACAGGCCCGAGCAGCCGCCGCTGACGACGCTGACCCTGATGAAAAAGTCATCCTTGATGCTGCCCGACGTGCGGATTTCCTCGATCTTTTGCCGGGCGCTGTCTGCTACGTGAATCATGGTGTTGTCAATGATGAATGATAAATGATGAATTACAGCGCGTGTATTCAACAGGCATCATTCGCAATAGTGATCAGGCATTTGCTTCGGCAGCAGTTGCGGTAGTCGCCGCGATGCCGTTTTTTTCCTGGTAGTCTTTGATGGCCGCTTTGATTGCGTCTTCAGCCAGCACCGAGCAGTGGATTTTTACCGGCGGGAGTGCCAGTTCTTCCACGATGTCCATGTTGTCGATGGTCATGGCTTCTTCCAGACTTTTGCCTTTGAGCCATTCGGTTGCGAGCGAGGAGGAAGCGATGGCCGAGCCGCATCCGAATGTTTTGAACTTTGCGTCGCGGATGACGCCGGTCGCTTCGTCCACTTCAATCTGAAGGCGCATTACGTCGCCGCATTCAGGCGCGCCGACCAGGCCGGTACCCACGTTTTTCGCCTCTTTGTTGAGCACACCCACGTTGCGCGGATTTTTGAAATGTTCGAGCACTTTTTCGCTGTAAGCCATATTGCAGTTGATTTATTTCTTTTTAAAAATGGAATACCAAAACCCTTTTACGGTGAAATAGATCTTGTAGATCAATTGTGTAAACGGGTCCGGCGGACTTTGTATCGGGCTCATGATTTGTCGGGTTTTGTTCGCCGACTGAAGCCGGCGAAGGGTATCATCAATGCGCTGACCACTCAATCTTGGTCAGGTCCACCCCGTCTTTATACATTTCCCAGATCGGGCTGAGTTCGCGCATGTGGTTGACGCCCTCGGCGACAGCCTTGATGGCAAAATCAACTTCTTCTTCGGTGGTGAAACGCCCGAGTGAAAAGCGGATGGAGGAGTGTGCGAGGTCGTCACCCAGACCCATTGCCACCAGTACGTAGGAAGGCTCCAGGGAGGCCGAGGTACAGGCAGAGCCTGAAGAAACGGCGATGTTCTGGTTAAAAGTCATCATCAGGCCTTCTCCCTCCACGTGTTTGAAGGAAATATTCGTCACGTGCGGCATCCTGCTCTCCATATTGCCGTTGATCTTTGTTTCTTCCAGTTGGGTGAGGGCGTTTTGCAGTTTGTCGCGCAGTTTGCTCAGCCGTTCTGCATCCTGGTGCATTTCATTTTTGGCGATTTCAGCGGCCTTGCCGAAGCCGACAATACCGGGCACGTTCAGGGTGCCGGAGCGCATACCGCGCTCGTGGCCGCCGCCGTCGATCTGTGCCGTCACTTTTACCCTCGGGTTTTTGCGGCTGACATACAGGGCGCCCACGCCCTTGGGGCCGTACATTTTATGTGCGGTGAACGACATCAGGTGGACGCCGGTTTCCCTTGGGTGCGTAGGTACTTTGCCTACTGCCTGTGTGGCATCGCTGTGGAACAGGACTCCGTGTTTTTCACAGAGTTGTGCGATTTCGCGCATGGGCTGTATCACGCCTGTTTCGTTGTTGGCCCACATGATCGACACCAGGATAGTTGCCGGTTTGATCGCCGCTTCCAGGTCTGCCAGGTTGACCAGGCCGTCTTCCTGAACCTTGAGATAAGTGATCTCTGCGCCCGCTTTTTCCAGGTGCTTGCAGGTGTCGAGGATGGCCTTGTGCTCCGTTTCAAGGGTAATAATATGGTTGCCTTTGCGGGCATACATTTCGAATACGCCTTTCAGGGCCAGGTTGTTGCTCTCGGTGGCGCCGGAAGTGAAGATAATTTCCTTGTCTTCAACATTCAACAATGGGCGATTTGCTCGCGGGCGTAGTCGACGGCGTCTTCCGCTTCCCAGCCGAACTGGTGGCTGCGGCTGGCGGCGTTGCCGTGTTTTTCGTAGAAGTAAGGTACCATCGCATCCACGACACGCGGGTCGCAGGGCGTAGTGGCATTATTATCAAGATATATCAGGCGTTGCATACTCATGTAGTCTTTATTTAGATTGAATCAACCGCAAAGATAAACAGGCTTTGTGCAAAAATGTTGGATTATAAGGCGGATTTTAAAAGTAAAACGCCAAAGAGGGCTTTACTTTTGCTGTGCAATGAAAGATAAGAATTTACCCGCTGATTTTTTTACCGAATTTCCGCCCGTTGGCCGGGAAGAATGGCTTCAGTATATTGCCAAAAGTCTGAAAGACAAACCTTTGGAGGCATTCGACTGGTATCCGGCCGATGGACTGAAGGTCTCGCCGTTTGCTCATGCCGACGACCTGCCGGTTCAGCCGCTGCCCTTGTCGGACAGCCCAAATAACTGGGAGATTTGTGAGGATATCATTGTGAACGATATCAGGGCCGCCAACAGGCAGGCGCTTGAAGCGCTGGAGGGCGGCGCGGAAGGATTGACGTTTTTCTTTGATAGCCTGCCGGCTACCGACGACTTTTCTGTCCTGTTTGACGGCATTTTCCCGGATTATATCGGCCTGCATTTTGCAGGGCCGGGCGTCGCGCAAAACCCCGGCGCCGTTTTGGCCAACCTGGAACGGCTGGCAGCAGTCCGCGACATACCTGTATCACAACTACACGGCTCGCTGCACTTTGATCCCGCAGCGTCATCCGGTATCATCGACTGGCGCTACCTGGCCGACCTGATCGGGTATGCCCAAACGCAGTTGCCGGGTTTCAGGGTGATAACGCTGGCCTTGGGGCACGACGTTGCCGGGCTTGGCGCCGATCTGCGACGCGCCAACCAGTACCTGGAAAAACTTGCCGAACGCGGTGTCCCTGCGGAACAGACAGCGGCGCAAATGCAGTTTTCAATGCCGGTCGGCAAAAGATATTTCCTCGAAATTGCCCGGATTCGAGCGTTTAAACTGTTGTGGCTTAATGTATTGAAAGGCTGGTCTGTCGCGCCGGAATACCCGGTCGTCAGCGCCCGCTTCCGGGCGGATGTGTATACCGACGATTTGCACACCAATATGATCGCCGCGACAACCATGGCGATGTCTGCCGTATTGGGCGGAACCGACCGATTGACGGTACTGCCCTTCGATGCCGGGCGGGAGGGCCAATCGCCATACCCGCAGGCATTTAGCCGCCGGATTGCCGGAAATGTCCAGCAACTGTTAAAATTGGAAAGCGGTCTGGTCGAAGTGGCCGACCCGGCTGCGGGCAGTTATTATATCGAACAACTGACCCGGCAACTTGCGGAAAAGGCCTGGGAGGCGTTTGGCGCTTGAAAATTGACGTCTATGGACGAAATTATTGAATTTACAGCTGTACTCAAGACGGACGAACGCGGACCGATGATGTATGTTGACTTTCCTTACGATGTAAAGGAAATGTTCGGTACACGCGGAAATGTAAAGGTGAAGATCACCTACGACGGCATTCCGCACCGCGGGCTGCTCACCAATATGGGCGGGTCCTGCCATTTTCTGGGCATCAACAAAGCATTGCGCGCGAAGATCGGCAAGGCGCCGGGTGAACCGGTTTTCATCACGCTGCAACGCGACACGGAAGAGCGGCTCGTGGAAATACCGGAGGACCTGGCCGCTGCCTTCGCGGCCAACCCGGCGGCGCAAGCATGCTACGACAAACTGTCTTATACCCACCGCAAGGAGTATGTACAGTGGATTACAGGAGCCAAAAGGCCGGAAACCCGCTCCGGACGTGTTCTCAAAACCATCAAAATGATGATGACCGGAAAGAAAAACCCGTCTGAAAAATAATAAATGCCATTGCCATTACAAAAGCGCTGCTCCGAATACCCCCGCGCTGTCACCCAGTTCGGGCTTCATAAATACCGTATCTATACGCGGATTAAACAGGTACTTCAGCGCCTCGGCCGGCCCGTCGGTATATAGCCGGTCGATATTGCCCACCCCGCCACCGAGCACGATGGCATCCGGGTCCATGATATTGATCACAATGGCGATGGCCTTGCCGAAGAAGTGGATAAGCCGGTCCATGGTCTCGACAGCGACATCGTCGGTGCCGGCCTCTGCGCGGGCGGTTATTTCGCGCAGCGGCAAATGCTTCATGGTTCGGCTTTCGTAATAACGCTCCAGGGCGGGTCCTGATATCAGGGTCTCCACGCAGCCCGTCCGGCCGCAATAGCAGCGTCCGCCGCTTTCGTCCAGGAAATTATGCCCCCATTCTCCGGCAATCCCCTGCCTGCCGTTGATCACCTTGTTGCGCACCACCCAGCCGCCGCCGACACCCGTACCGAGTATCACACCGAATACGACCTCTGCATGGGGCAGTTTATGGGGCACCCCGCCCATGAGGGCTTCCGCGACGGCAAAGCAGTTGGCGTCGTTGGCCAGGCGAATGGGCACGCCGATCTTTTTCTCCAGGTCGACGTTAAACGGCATGCCGTTCAGTGCCGTGGTATTGGCATTTTTGATCAGACCCGTTTGTGGGTCCAGCGTGCCGGGATGCCCGATTCCTACGGACTCCGGCTTGAGGCCCGAGGCTTCCGCGAGCATGTCGATCAGCAGGCTTACCTGGCCGATAATGTGGTCGTAACCCTTGTGCGCTTCGGTGGAAATACGCATGCGGTGCAGCACTTCTGGCTGGGCGCGGCTTTTCAGGACGGCGCCTTCAATTTTAGTGCCGCCAAGGTCAAGGCCCCAGAGTGGGTGGTCGTTTTTCATGAATGGCCGATTTGTGATGGATGATCCAGATGTTAATCAAAAACGATGGTTTTATTGCCGGAAACGAACACCTTGTCTTCAAATACCAGTTTCAGCGCCCGGGCCAGGGATATTTTTTCCACGTCTCTGCCGGATTGTATCATGTCGCTTACAGCGTAGGTATGATCGACAGGGATAACATTTTGCACAATAATAGGGCCTTCGTCCAAATCATTGTTTACAAAATGGGCGGTTGCGCCAATTATTTTTACGCCGCGCTCATAGGCCTGCCGGTAAGGACTGGCGCCGACAAAGGCCGGAAGAAAGGAATGGTGAATATTGATGATGCGGTTGGGAAACCGGGCGACGAACTCCGGCGACAGGATTCGCATGTACTTGGCCAGCACGATGTATTCGGGGTCGTAGCGGTGTATCACTTCCAGCATATCGGCCTCGTGGCGCTCGCGCGATTTCCCTTCATGCGCCACCAGGTGAAAGTTGACTCCGAACTGGTGGGTAAACCTGGCCAGGGTATCGTGGTTGCCGATCACTGCCAGTATTTCGGCGTTGAGTTCGTCGAACTGGTGGCGCACGAGGAGTTCGCCCAGGCAGTGTTGCTCTTTGGTAACCAGCAGGACGATCCGTTTTTTGCTTTTCCGGGCCAGCCGTATCCCTGCGCCTGCCGGGAGCACCCCGCGCAGCCCTTCCAGTATCCGGGCTTCATCCACGGCGCCGGCAAAGGTCGTCCGCATAAAAAACCGGTTGTGCTCGCGCTCTACAAACTCCTGATTACCAATAATATTCAGCCCGTTTTTGTATAAGACGCCGGTAATGTCGTATACCAGGCCTTTCTGATCCGGACAGTCGATCAGGAGTACGTAAGTTGGTTGTTCCATGGGGCAAATTTCGTCAGAAATTGAAAACCTGCTTACCTTGCCCTGCTTTTTCAGCCGGACAATATTGTCTGCATACCATCACAAAAACAACCGGAAAAAATGGCCAGTGAAAAATTCGACGCGCAAAACGCCCCTAAACCGGTGGGGCTTTACCCGCATGCCCGGCGCGCAGGTAACCTGCTGTTCCTCTCCGGAATTGGTCCGCGCGACCCCGAAACCGATGGTGTGCCCGGACTACAGCGCTCTCCTGCAGGCAATTATACGGTATTCGACTTTGAGGCCCAGGTTCACTCGGTATTCCGGAATGTGCGGACCGTGCTGGAAGCCAGTGGCGCCAAATGGGAAGATTTGGTCGACGTGACGGTCTTTCTGGTCAATATGGAACGCGATTTCCATACGTTCAACCGCATTTACGCCGAATACTTTAAAGACAATCAGCCTTGCCGTACCACCGTAGGAATCGATAGCCTGCCTACGCCAATCGCCATTGAGTTGAAGTGCGTAGCGGCAGTTGACAGTAGGCAGTTGCAGTAGGCAGTTGCAGTGGGCAGTATGCAGTATGCAGTATGCAGTTGCATTGGGCAGTAATGGTGGGCAGGTGGCTTTCGTGGTTGGTATATGGTGTTAGGACGGCTATATCTCGCCGAAAAAAGCGCCGGCCTCCTGAAGCGCTTTCAGGAGGCCGGTGAAATACTAAGGAGGGCATAATCAAAAATCACGATAATATGCAGTATCAATAGACAGGTGCCGGGCCCACTGCCTACTGCCAACCGCAACTGCCTACTGCCAACCGCAACTGCCAACCGCAACTGCCTACTGCCAACCGCAACTGCCTACTGCCACTGCCCACTGCCACTGCCTACGGCGTATCAAACATATCGTAGTACATCTTCAGCGTTGCGTCCGTTTCATTTTCCTTGATCTCGCGGAGGAGGGTTGCGATTTCGCCGGCTTTGGCGCTGTCGCCTTTTTCCCGGTAGTAATTGCGGATATCGGCGATGGCTTTGGTAGCGGCAAAGCGGCGGAATTCACTCGTTTTCAGGTTGAGCGATACTGCTTTGAATTGGTCCACTCCGTTGCTGATCAGTGCGTCGTCGCCCAGGCCGGTAAGCAGTTTCTGATAGTTATCAAAGAAAGAAAAGGCGGACATGTAGTCTACTTTTCCCAGTTTCTTCTCAAAAAACGGCAGGTTGCTGCGGTCGGGGCTTTCGGCATACAGTTCGGCCAGGGTGGCTGAAAGCGCATCGCTGTCGTCGTCCTGCAAACTTTTCGAGGCCTCGATAGCCGCTTCTTTATCGAGTTTGGTCAGTGCCGTCAGGCCGGCGCCCACTACGCTGTATGCCTGGTCGCCGCTCATAGCCTGTTTGATCATAGGGATATATTGCTTGTCGCCTGTTTCACCCAGCAGTTCAACAGCGGTGGCGCGCACGCTGGGTTCGGGGTCGTTGCCGGCAATTTTGACGATGGCAGCCAGGACGGTCGGGTCAGAAGCATCCACCCGGCTGAGCGCTTTTTGGCGGATTGCCCAGAAAGCATCTTGCAGGGCATCGATGGTCACCTGTTTCGCCAGATCGCTTTTTTCTTTTTTCAGCCCTTCGAGGGCTTCGAAGCGGTCGCGGAAGCGCGGTGCGTTGCGGTACATAAACGCCCACTCTTCGGGGCTGTGTTCGTCGTTTTTGACGCAGAGCAAGGCCTTGTTGGCGTCTGTATTGATGAGTGCAGGTTTGCCCGGCGCATCGAATGTAAACGTCTGGCTGCGTTTGGTGACGCGGATCTGCTCTCGCCGCACCTTGCCGGAGGCGTCGTAAATATCGACGGCCAAGGGCAGGTCGAATACATGCGTGGCCTTTTCGCCTTCCTGTTTCTGGGTGATGGTCACACTCGCCTTGTGGCTTGCCTCATCCCAGCCGTAAGAGATATCCAGGTCGGGGTGACCGGCTCCGAAAAACCACTGGTTGAAAAACCAGTTCAGATCCTGCCCGGTCACGTCTTCAAAGGCGAGGCGCAGTTCGTGGGCTTCCACGTCGCTGTACTCGTTTTTCTTCAGGTAACGTTGCAGGGCGGCAAAGAAAGCGTCGTCGCCGACCTGGTTGCGGAGCATATTCAGGACGGCGCCGCCTTTGTTGTAGGAGTGGCCGTCGAACATGCTTTCGCGGTCGTCGTAGCCGAAATGGATCAAGGGGTGGCCGCCGTCGGTAGCGGAAAAAATATAGCCCTGCTGTTCCTGCATTTCGTGGAAGTCGGCGGCGTCGCGACCGTGTTTGTGCTCGAGCCAGAGGTATTCCGAGTAGTTGGCAAAACCCTCGTTGAGGGTCAGGTTGGCCCAGCTTTCGGTGGTCACGAGGTCGCCGAACCAGTGGTGGAACATCTCGTGCGCCACTACCTTTTCATTCGTCATATGGTCGTCGAGCAGTTCGCGTTTGGTCTTCTGCATAAACTCGCCGAAGATGACCGCCGTGGTATTTTCCATGGCGCCGCTCACGTAGTCGCGCACCACAACCTGCGAAAACTTGGACCAGGGGTATTGATAGCCCAGTTTGGAGGAGAAAAACTCCAGCATCTCGATGGTATAGGGGTAAATATCGCGGGCGTATTGCTCGAACTTCGGCTCTACGTAGTAGTCCACGTCAATACCGCGCCATTTGTCGCGCACAACGGCGTATTCACCGATGGCCATCATGAACAGGTAGGGCGCGTGGGGCTTGTCCATTTTCCAGTAATCGGTGCGGGTACCGTCTGTATTCTTTTTGGAGGATACGAGTACGCCGTTCGACAGGGTTTTGAATTTGTCTTCGACGGTAATGTACATCTCCTGCGTGCAGCGCTCGTTGGGCTTGTCGACGGTCGGAAACCAGAAAGAGTTGCTCTCCGTTTCGCCTTGTGTCCAGATTTGCATGGGCTTTTCCTTGTCGGCGCCGTCGGCGTTGATGAAATACAGGCCTTTGTCCTGGGTAATCGCCGCGCTGCCTCCAAATGCTTCGCGCTCGTCGGGTTTGGCGGTATAGGAAATGGCGATTTTGAACTCGTCGTTGCGGGTATAGGTCTTTCCGAGGTGGACGGTCAGTTGTTCGTTGTTGTAGTCGTATTTCAGCGGTTCGCTTTTGCCGTCGAACGTCACCGATTTGATGTCGAAATTTTTAGCATCGAGGGTCACCTTGTCGGTGGCGTAAAACCAGGGGCGAAGGGTAAGTGTCGCTTTCCCGTTGGCGCGTTTGTTGGCCCAGTCGAACGAAATTTCAATTTTCGTGTGGATCAGGTCGTGCTCGAACGTGTGGGAGGGGTTGTACGGCGGCAGGGTATCCGACAGCATGGGATGGTCGGGCGATACGTCGGCGGGGTCCATAAAGGAATATTCCGCGGGTTCTTCGCCCTCCCCTTCATCGTCCTGGCCCATGAGGGGTTTGCCGATGGAGTCCCAGGTAACGGGTTCATCGGGGACAGTGGGTGTAGCGGCGACGGAAGTGCCGGTTTTAGGGGTGCAGGCGGCGCAGAACGCGATCATGGCGATCAACGCCGGAGTGAGCAATTTTCTCATTGAGAAGAAATAAGTTTGTTTGTAGCGAGTAATTCAGGCGAAGGCGGGTTGGTTGCTACGGATAATAAATCGAGCATAACCGTTTTTCGGTGCAAAAATCGCAAATCAATTTCGACCTTTTGCACAACTTTGCCGCGTTTTCGGCCAAAAGCCGCAAAAGGATTGCCATTAACCCACTACAAACGCTCATGGAGCCAAAAACGTACATCGACCACATCTACGAAATTATTATCCAATACGGCCTGAAGGTGATCGCCGGCCTGATTATGCTGGTGGTCGGGCTTTGGATCATCCACCGCATCACCGCGGCGTTTCGCAATTTTTTGAAACGCCGCAATGTGGACGACAGCCTGCGACCTTTCCTCATTTCCATGGCCGACGTGGCACTAAAGGTTGCGCTGCTGCTCATGGTCGCCGGCCAGTTGGGCATCGAAACGACCTCTTTTATCGCCGTCTTTTCGGCAATGGCTTTTGCCGTCGGGCTGGCATTGCAGGGAAGTCTCGGCAACTTTGCCAGCGGTGTGTTGATCCTGCTGTTCAAGCCTTACAAGGTCGGCGATTTGCTCACGGTGGAAGACAAAGTAGGCTTTGTCGCCGAAATCCAGATTTTCAACACCGTATTGACGACAGAACACGGCAAGACGATTATCATTCCCAACAGCAAAATGACCGAAGGCGCCATTGAGAATGTCGTCCGTGATGCCGAAATACAATCCGAAATCTCGCTATTGCTCGATAGCGACAACAACCTGGGTTTGGTGCGCGAAGCCGTTGAGGCAGCCGCACAGCGCTGCCCCTGGCGGCTCCCGGAACGCGATACGGAGGTTGTCATCACCGGCCTGAGCCGCGACGACATGAAGGCAGACGTGTCCTGGTGGAGCCTGGGCGAAAACTATATCCGCAATATGGATTTCATGTATGAAGCGTTGCGGGAGGAGTTCGCGAGCAGGGGGATTAAAATGGCTAAAGAAAGGCGCAGGGAAACATTGTAGGGCCGCCACGGCGGACGATTTTACCAACAACTTTTCACCGGGAATAGCATGGAAGCGTACCTTCGTCGTATGACTGATGAATCGTTACAGCAAACCGCCGCGCTTGTACTCAAGCCCTTTGATCTGGAGAACGCTACACCGCCCGGCACTGAAGAGGAACTACTTTCCCTGATCGCCAACCGGATTGCCGAAATGCTGGAAAAGCAGCCGGAGTACCTGATGAGCCTGCTTTACCGCCTCGATGTGCTGGAGGAAAAAATACACCCGGTTATGCGCCACGATGCGCCCGAACCCGCCAATTGGGGACTCGCCCGGCTCGTGCTCGAACGCCAGAAACAACGCGCCGAAACCAAACGCACCGTAAAACCAAAGCCGCTGGAAGGCATGGACGACTGGAAATGGTAACGCCAACCTCCGGTTGGCCTGGCAATCTGTCTCTACTTCTCGAAAGGATAAATAGTAACGCCAACCTCCGGTTGGCCCGGACAAGACAAGACGGTGCACAAGGATTTGCCAATCAGACGATACTGTTCCCATCTTCCGCCAAATCCCCAAACCATATTCGCTTTTTCTGTAAAAACACTTGCGACCGAAAAATTATATTCTGTCAAAATAAGCCCGGCGCATTTTCAGCCACATCCTCCAATGAAACTTTGCTTACTTTTGCGGCAAATTTTTTCCTAACCAACAATACAGAGGAAATACCATGCAATCTAACGGCGCCGCCTCCCATACCCCCCGCACTGCACGCGAAGACCGCTACCAGCACCACGATTACTACGGTGTGGACGACCTGCTCACGCCCGAACACCTGCTCGCCCGCGATGCCGTGCGCCAGTGGGTGAAATCGGAAGTCAGCCCCATCATTGAAGATTACGCCAACCGCGCCGAATGTCCTACGCAGTTGTTCAAAGGCCTGGCCGAAATCGGCGCTTTCGGCCCCTCGCTCCCGGCCGAATATGGCTGCGGCGGCATGGACGAGATCGCCTACGGCATCATCATGCAGGAACTCGAACGCGGCGACTCCGGCGTGCGCTCCATGGCCTCCGTGCAGGGTTCGCTGGTCATGTACCCGATCTATAAATTCGGCTCCGAAGAGCAGCGCCGCCACTACCTGCCCAAACTCGCCTCCGGCGAACTCATCGGCTGTTTCGGCCTTACCGAACCTGACCACGGCTCCAACCCCAGCGGCATGACCACCAACATCAGGGACGACGGCGATGCCTACATCCTCAACGGCGCCAAAATGTGGATCACCAACTCCCCGGTGGCCGATATCGCCGTGGTGTGGGCCAAAAACGAGGAAGGCCGCATCATCGGCATGATCGTGGAAAAGGGCATGAAGGGCTTCTCGGCGCCTGAAATCCACGGCAAATGGTCGCTGCGCGCCAGCATCACCGGCGAACTGGTGTTTGAAGACGTGCGGGTGCCGAAGAAAAACATCCTGCCCGGCGTCACCGGACTAAAAGGGCCGCTCTCGTGCCTGACCAAGGCCCGTTACGGCATCGCCTGGGGCGCCATCGGCGCTGCGCTCGACTGCTACGATTCCGCCCTGCGCTATTCGAAAGAGCGCATCCAGTTCGGCAAACCCATCGGCGCTTTCCAGTTGACGCAGAAAAAACTGGCTGAAATGATCACCGAGATCACCAAGGCCCAACTGCTCGCATGGCGCCTCGGCGCCCTGGCCAATGCAGGTAAAATGACGCCAGCCCAGGTGAGTATGGCCAAACGCAACAACGTACACATGGCCCTCGAAGTCGCCCGCGAAGCGCGGCAAATTCACGGCGGCATGGGCATCACCAACGAATACCCGATCATGCGCCACATGATGAACCTGGAAACGGTGCTGACTTACGAAGGCACCCACGATATTCACCTGCTCATTACGGGGCACGACGTGACGGGACTGGAAGCGTATAAGTAGGCAGTAGCAGTAGGCAGTAGCAGTAGGCAGGGGCAGTAGGCAGTAGCAGTAGGCAGTAGCAGTAGGCAGTAGCAGTAGGCAGTAGCAGTAGGCAGGGGCAGTAGGCAGGGTAGAAATTGATTTATAACATAAAAAACCTGATAATCATGGAACACGCTGCAGGTGATTTTCGCACCCTTAAGGTATATGGCTTGTCCTATCAATTGGCAATGGAAATTTACCAGATCACTAAACTGTTTCCCAGAGAGGAAATATACGCTTTGATCAGTCAGATTCGCCGGTCGTCGCGCGCCGTACCGGTCAATATTGCAGAGGGCTATCGCAAGCGAATATATCCTCAGCATTTCAGGAGTAAAATGACCAATGCCGACGCAGAAGCCAGCGAGACTATGGTACACCTTGATTTTTGTAAGGACTGTGAGTATATTACTCCTGAAAAACACGCCGACCTTCTGATGCGCTATCAAGAGGTCGGCAAAATGTTGGGCGGCATGATTGCCAACCCTGAAAAATTCAAACCTAAATGAGTTATCACTGCCACTGCCACTGCCAACTGCCAACTGCCAACTGCTACTGCCACTGCCAACTGCTACTGCCTACTGCCAACTGCCACTGCCAACTGCCAACTGCCACTGCCAACTGCTTACCGTCCTCTGTCCACCGTCCACATGTTAAATACTTGTTTTTAATCGAAAAGAGGGTCATAAATTCAGGTGTTTTTGCGTTTATGTGGAAAATTTGCCCGGAGAAAACTTGCAGCAATATGAGACAATCACTAATACAGGGTTCATTTGGAGATAACATCCATCGTCTTATACATAGCTGTAATCGCTAATCAAAACATTTACCGTATGTCTTTTGGAAGAAAATTTCGCGGCGTTATATGTCTTTTGGCTCTGCCTTTTGCGCTTGCAGCGCAGAAAGAGGTAACCATAACACTACTCAATCCGTCTTTCGAGGATGTGCCGAAAGACAGCGAAACGCCATCCGGTTGGTATGATTGCGGCAAATCGGGCGAATCGCCGCCCGACGTTCAGCCCGGCTCGTTCTCCGTGACAAAGGCCCCCAGCCACGGCAATACCTACCTCGGACTGGTCGTGCGCGACAACGAAACCTGGGAAGGTGTCGCACAGCGCCTGAGCCGCCCGCTGGAAAAAGACCAGTGCTATGAGTTTACGATGGACATGTGCCGCGCGGAGTTGTATCTCAGCACCAGTAAGGTCACAGGCAAAGACGCCAACTATGCTACCCCGCCAAATTTCGGGTGTACGGCGGTACCGGATATTGCAGCAAAACAGAACTGCTGTACGAAACATCGGTCATCACCAACACGCGCTGGTTGGGTCACCATTTCCGCCTCAGCCCGAAAACCGGCAATTACTCGTTCATTTTCATTGAGGCGTACTACAAAACGCCCGTGTTGTTTCCCTACAACGGTAATATCCTGATCGATAATGCCTCTCCGATCAAGCAGATCGTCTGCGGTCCGGAAAAAATGCCGGAGACCAAGCCCTCGCCGCCGATTGCGGTTCCAACCAAAGATCGGCGCCCAAAGACAAACCACGCCCCAAAAGGCACAGACCAAACTCGACACGCCGTCAAAGAAAAACCGGAACCTGTAAAACCCTCTGCGGCTGTCGAATTGAGCGCAAAACGGTGCGAAAAGGCAAGTACCTATCGGCTTGAAAAAGTTTATTTCGATGCCAACAAATACGAACTGAAAGACGGCAGCGAACAGGAACTTCGCAAATTGTACAACTTCTTGAACGCAAATACCGATGTTGTGGTTGAAGTTGGCGGGCATACCAACAACGCCATGTGGCCCGATTCCTCCTTTGCCTACAACCTTTCCACCAACCGCGCCAAATCGGTAGCCAAATGGCTGATCGCCAAAGGCATATCTTCCAACCGGATGCTGTACAAAGGCTATGGCTGGAAAATGCCCATCGAGCCGAATACCACGCCGAAGGCCGGAGCAAAAACCAGCGCGTAGAGATCAAGATTGTGAATATGAATGGGTAAAAAGGGTTGAGGGTTTCGCAGGTTAGGTTACAGGTTGGGGTTACGGTCATGGAACCTGTCCGCAACAACAAGGCGAGCGGGTACATGCGGCTTCAAACACTTTGATTGAACCCGCAACCTCCGCAACCAAAACCTGAGCAACCCCTTCAATTCAATTTGTCCATATCCCGAATCAAAATCGAGTTTCGGTTGAAGTGAATCAGGTTCGATTTGCGCAATTCATTGAGAATAGCCGTCACCGTTTGGCGGCTGGCTCCCACAAGATTGGCGATGTCTTGCTGCGTGAGGCCGTGTTTTACCAAAGTTTCGTAACCCACCTGACGCCCGCGCTCGCCAGCACTTTCTTTCAAAAACTCCACGATACGGGTGCGCACATCTTTGAGAATCAGCGACTCCCACTGGCGCTCGGCTTTGCGCAGCCGGTCGCCGAGATAAAGCATCACGGATTGGGCGAGCCGGAAATTCTGCTGCATCAAATATTTGAAGTCGTCCACTTTCACCCGGAAGTAAGTCACATCTTGGTTCATAGTGGAGGCAAATTCAGCGCGGTGTTGTTCGCCAGTCAGACCCAATTCGCCAAACACGGTATAGGGATGCTGAATATTCTTGATGATTTCGCGGCCGTCAGGAGAAAATATACCGATTTTCACTGCACCGCTGGCCAGCAGGCACACATAATCACTCGGCTCATCGGCCAGATAAATGAAGGAATGTTTGGGGGTGGTTTTCATCTCGCCCATAAGCGCAAGCCGCTGTAAGTCAGCCTGAGAGAGCGACGAAAGCAACGGAAAACGCTGTAAGGTGCTGAGCAAGGTTGGTGCATCCATTGATGACAACTTTTGGTTTGGACAAACGATACGGGAGGCGCAATCGAACGAAGCCAAAACTATGCCAAGCGATTTTTTCAAATGCCGCTTGGTGCTTTCCAAACAGTTTATTCTACCTTTCACCCAAAACACGGTAGCCATTTTTAGTTTAGATGGTTTAGAAGGTTTAGCATGTTAAACCATCATGATTCAACCATCTCAACCATTCTAAACCATTCTAAACCATTCTAAACCATTTAAACAAATGCCGAAAGTCAAACCTTTTTCCAATCTCACCGATTTCGATATTGCGCTCTATCAAGCGGGCAAACATTTCCAGCTCCACCACAAAATGGGCAGCCATATCGTGGAAGTGGACGGCGAACAAGGTGTCTGTTTCTCCGTGTGGGCACCCAACGCCAAGCGCGTCAGCGTCACAGGCGACTTCAACGGCTGGGACCCCGATGCGCACATCTTGCTCCCGCGTTGGGACAGCAGCGGCATTTGGGAAGGTTTTATCCCCGGCCTCGGCAAAGGCACCGTTTATAAATACCACGTCAAAACTTGGGACGGTTTCGGGTTGGACAAAGGCGACCCTTTCGCCCGTTTGTGGGAAACACCGCCCAAGACGGCTTCCGTCGTGTGGGATTTTGACTACCAATGGAAAGACGACAATTGGATGAAAGCCCGGCGCGAAAAAGCGTTCAAACCGCAGCCGTGGTCTGTCTATGAAGTTCACCCCGGTTCGTGGAAGAAAATCCCCAAAGAAATGAACCGCTCGCTCAATTTCCGCGAAATGGCCGACGACCTCGTGCCTTACGTCAAGGAAATGGGCTTTACGCACATTGAGTTTATGCCCGTGATGGAACACCCCTACTTCCCGTCGTGGGGCTACCAAATCACCGGCTACTTTGCCCCCACGAGCCGCTCCGGCAAACCGGAAGATTTGATGTATCTGATTGACAAATGCCATGAGGCGGGCATTGGGGTCATTCTCGACTGGGTGCCTTCCCACTTTCCGAGCGACATCCACGGGCTGTACCTGTTCGACGGAACACACATTTACGAGTACGCCGATATGCGCCGGGGCTATCACCCGGACTGGAACAGTTATGTGTTCGACTACGGGCGCAACGAGGTGCGTGCGTTCCTCATTTCCAATGCTTTATTCTGGATGGAGTACTACCACGTTGATGGCTTGCGTGTGGACGCGGTAGCCTCCATGCTCTATCACGACTATTCGCGCAAAGAAGGTGAGTGGGTCCCGAACATCTACGGCGGGCGAGAAAATCTGGAGGCAATTTCATTTTTAAAAGAGTTCAATGAGGCTGTTTCCAAAAATTACCCCGGCGTAGAGACGATTGCCGAAGAAAGCACGGCCTTCCCCGCTGTCACCCACCCCACTTTCGAAGGTGGCCTCGGTTTCGGCCAAAAATGGATGATGGGCTGGATGCACGATGCCATCGAATATTTCAAACGCCCGCCCATTTTCCGCCGTTGGCACCAAAGCGAAATCACGTTTTCGATGATTTACGCTTTTTCCGAAAAATTTATGCTCCCGCTCAGTCACGATGAGGTGGTGCACATGAAAGCCTCGCTGCTCTACAAAATGCCCGGCGACGAGTGGCAAAAGTTCGCCAACCTCCGCGCACTGTTTGGCCACCAATGGACACACCCCGGCTCGCAAATCCTCTTCATGGGCGGCGAAATCGGCCAAACCAGCGAGTGGAGCCACGACCTCGGCGTGGCCTGGCACCTGTTGGAATTCGACTACCACAAAGGTGTGCAGTCTTGGGTGAAAGACCTCAACCATCTCTATTCCTCGCGTAAAGCACTCTGGTTCAATGCTTTTTCGCCCGAAGGCTACGAGTGGATTTCGGGCGACGACACAGAAAATTGTGTGCTCGCTTATCTCCGCAAAGGTGAGCCGAGCGACAAAGTGCTGCTCGTGGTTTGTCATTTCAACACCAACTTCATGGCAGATTATACCCTGGGTGTTCCCTACGGCGGCGCCTGGACAGAAGTGCTGAACAGCGACGACACACAGTTCGGCGGCAGCGGAATCGTCAACGGCGTTTTGAAAGCGGAGAAAAAGGCATCACACGGGCACGAACAATCCATCAGTTTCAAATTGCCGCCGCTTTGCGTACTGGTATTTGAAGGGGATGATGTACCGAAGGAAGGAGCCAAAAAGATAGAGGCAAAGCAAAAGTCCGCACCAAAAACGAAAGCCACTGCAAAGCCCAGGGCCAAAAAGTCGTAAAAGGCGCTTATTTTTGTATCAAAATGCAACAATATGACGGCAGCAGCAAAGGAACCGGCGGTTTATCCCGGAATTGCCATCAAAATGCCCGTTGGCGGCATGAGCGATGAACAGTTCTATCAGTTTTGCAACCTGAACCCGGATTTACGTATTGAAAGAACCGCCGATCAATATATACTCCTTATGGCCCCAACTAATTCTGATACCGGAAAGCGAAATTTCACCCTGAGTGGTGAACTGTATATCTGGAATAAAAAATACAAGCTGGGTGAAGGTTTCGACTCTTCCACAGGCTTCAAACTGCCAAACGGGGCCGAGCGTTCACCCGATGTTGCCTGGATTCAAAATGCCCGCTGGGCGGCTATTAAACCGGAACAGCGCCTGCGCTTCGCCCCTGTCGCACCAGATTTCGTCGCTGAAATTCGCTCTGGCGATCAAAGCCTTGTCTACCTCAAAGAGAAAATGGAGGAATATATGCAATGTGGCTGCCGCCTCGCCTGGCTGATCGATCCACAAAGCCGCAGAACCTGGGTGTACACTGAAAACGGTGACATTCAAACCATCGGGTTCGATACGCCCCTGACCGGCGGCGAGGTAATGCCGGATTTGGAAATACGGATGGCAGAGATATTTGATTAACAGGGCTTCGGAGGCGCCGGATTGCCGAGGTTGCGGGTTATGCGTTCGGCAACGGAAATGTTCAATATTCTGTGTCAAAACGCAGATGCGGTTTTATATTTATTTCATTTTCAAGCATTTGTAAACACCTGATTTGATATAAAGCATCTGTTTTTGAGCAGACTCTCCACAACCTCCACAACCTCCACAACCCGCAACCTCCGCAACCCCCCTTTACCACCCCGGCACAAAATTAAACCCGAACGTCCAGCTCCGCTTTTCCTTGGATACCGACAGCGGCAGCGCGTAATACGGCTCCAGTACCAGCACGCCGAACAGGTTGATGCGCAGCGATATACCCGCCGAGAACAGCGGCTTGTGCTGTATCGGATCGCGGCCATCCAGGGGGTCTTCATCTACCGGGTTCTTTTTCAGATCATTTTTGGTGAAAAAGCCGATGCCTGCGTCGAAAAACAGGTTCAGGTCGGTGACGAGAAAGCCGTTGGTATTGATCAGCGAGAGTTGCCGGGGGCCCGTAAAGGGCAGGCGTATTTCGAAGTTGGCAATACCGAGCTTGCTGCCGGCCATCTGGTCGATCAGTTCAGGGGCATCGCGGTACAACACGTCGGAAGTGTAGCCGCGTACGAAATAGGATTCGCCGGCAAACAATGGATACACTTCATTGGTGTTGTTCTGGTTGCCTCCAAAACGGCCATAAGCCAGGCCGCGCGCGGCAAGCGTGATGGGTTTCAGATAGATGTACCGACGCCCGTCGAGCAACAGTGTTCTAAAGGTATACGCCCCGAAAAACTGCTCCACACCGATCCGGTAGCGCCAGCCTTGCAGCGGCGCCGTAAAGCCGAAATAGGAATTGTCGCCGACAAATGCAGCGTTCACATTCGCCAGGTGGTTGGAGCCGGGCGATTCCAGCCGTTCCCGGCCCTGGCCGAGCACAAAACCGGTCGCATCGACATAGTTCACATAGCGGTCGACGCGCTGGTGGTACAATTCGTAGGCCGTGCCCACCTCAAATCGTTTGGTCACCGACAAGGGATAATAGGCAAAAACGCCCACACGCTCCTGGAACAGGCGCTGGATGATGATGTTGTCCTGGTACCCGAAATACTGCTGGCCGTCGAGCGTCGTCTCTGTTTTGGGCTCCAGGTCCGGATCCTGGAAGTACTGCCCCGAGCGGAAGGGGATGTGCGAGAGGTTGACGCCCCAGTTGATCCGGTGTTTTTGGTTGATATAGGAAAACTGCCCGGCAGCGTCGGTGATCTCGCCGTTCAGGGCGACTCCGGCGTATATCTGGTTGTTGCCCAGTACATCGCCGAACAGCATGTCGATACCCCCGGCCAGACCGGTTGCTGTGCCGAAACTGCTGTTGCCCGTCGCCACGCCGACACCTGCGCTGCCGCCGATGTAGTCGAGCGAGAATTTTGCCTTGTATTTCACCGGTTTGGCTTCTGTGGCAGCCTCGACGGTTTTGTTATTGTTGTCCATGAGGCGCAGGTTGGTGTTTACCACGTCGCGTTTGCCTGGCGCAAAAGGCGGCAGCGATGCGGGCACCATATCCACGGCCGTTGGACTTACCTCCTCGGGCTGAAAATCGCGCAACTGCGCCTGGTAAATTTTATAACTGCCGCCGGAATAATACGTGTACAACACCCGGTCGCGGTCTTCAGCCACCGTGATGGCCGGCGCGTAGGGCGTGATGCCTGTGATGCCCGTGGTCAGTTTGGTCAACTGGTCGATCTTTTTCGAGGCCACGTCGTAGCGATACATATTGCGGAAACCGTCGCGGTTGCTCAGAAAAAAGATATTGCCGGCCTTGTCGAACTGCGGGTTCATGTTGTCGGCGCCGGGGAAAAAGTCGAGTTGATCCACCTGACCCGTTTCCACATCCATCACGGCGAGGTTCATCGTCAGGGCGCCGTTGCTGCGGCCGCGTTCGAGGCTGATCTGGTCGGTCGAGTAGGCCAGGTATTTGCCGTCGGCACTCCAGGTGGGCAGTATTTCGGATGCCTTGTCGTTGGTCAGGCGGCGTACCTTCTTCGTTTTCAGGTCGTAGGCGTACAGGTCGGTCTGGCCGTTGACGAGGCCGCTGACCACGATCGTCTTCCCGTCGGGGCTCCAGGCCGGATTGCTGAACGCCGGCACGCCGGGAATCCTGATTTTTTTCGATTTTTTTCCCTTGAACACATCCTGGATTACCAGCACGCTCTGCCCTTCCTCATACACGTCGAAGGCGAACTGCTTGTCGTTGGGGCTCCAGGTGCCGGCGCTTTCGATGAAATTGAACTGGTCGATGTGCCCGTCGGAAGCCGTGCTGGATACCTTTTTCAGCACCTTGCCAGATTTGGCCTCGGCCAGGAAAAGGTCGGTGGTGAACAGGTTTTTTTCCGACAGGAAGATCACGTATTTGCCGTTGGGGCTGAGCACCGGGCAGATCGTCATCCGGCCGGCATCGCCGTCGTCGAACAGCCTCCTGCCGGGCAGGTCTTCTTTTTTCGATAAGCGCTTCATCAGCTTATCACGGGCCTCTCTTTTGTCTTTCGATTTTTTATCCTGGTCGGCGGCATTCAAGATTGCGATCGCGTCGCTGTCGAGGCCTACCCAGCGGCCGTAGTGGTTGCGCAGCGCCGAGTGCCAGTTTACCGAAAGTGAGTCGGTCGTAGTGAACAAGGTGACTTTGGTTGCGATATCTATCCCGTATTTCGCCGTGTTCATGAAGTAATCGCGTATGATCTCGTCGCCGTACACGCCGGTCACATAGGCCCAGAACGACTGTCCCCAGCGGTAGGGAAAATACTTGTAGCCGTTGAGGTCGTCGAGTGTGGGCAGGTCGTTGTGCAGCACGGCGTCGCGCATCCACAGGGCCGTATGCGCGTCGATGCGGCCGATGGAAAGGTATTCGGCCAGGCCTTCGATCATCCAGAGCGGCAGGTTGGCGAGATTGCGCATGCTGGTGGAGTCGCCGTTCAGTACCATATCGTACTGGAAGGCGTGCACGAGTTCGTGCCCGAGCACGTGGTGCGTCTGCTGGTTGGTCATGGCGACGGGGAACACCACGCGGTTGCGCAGTCCCTCTGTCACGCCGCCGGTGCCTACGCTGACACTGCCCTGTATGGCGTTGGTTTGTTGAAATCCCGCATGATCGCTGTAGATCAGCAGCGGGTTTTTCTCCTTGAAGGTATCGCGCAAGACAGCCTGGTGCATGGCGTACCAGAGTTCGGCGGCGGCGGCGAGTTCCTTGAGTTTTTCCGGATTGTCCAGGTATTCGTATATTTCAAAGTGATCCGTTTGGGAAACCTTGAAATCCTGTTTTTGGTAACGGGGTTTGTTGCGTCCGAAATACTGCGCCTGGAGGGCGCCGGCGCTGAAAAGGAAAAGCAGGGAAAGAAACAAAAAGCGTTTCATGGCTATATGATTTTTGCTATATGGGAAGGGACACGGACAAGTGGTTGTACGGTTCCGAAGGCTTTAAAGTTTGGCTAACACTTAACAGGCCATTTTAACACTTGTTTACGTAAAAAATTTTTGTTTTGGATGTTATTGTGGCGTTAAAGGTGCGAAAACGCAGCAAGGGACAACGGCGTCGCTTCCTTCTTTATCTTCAGACAGCTGTAAAACCGGGAATGGTTTGCTATGTTTGTCTCCGGATACCCCTTTTGGGATACACTTGATTTACCTGGCCTGATTTAACGCACAAAAGCCTGTTTATTTTCGCTGTATTTATGACCCACAAACTTGGTGAAATCTTGTCCGCAAAACACATTCTCTCCAATATGCTGTTTTCAATCTTATGCAGTGCCTGTTCCTTTCTTCAGGCACAGCTACCTCTGACGAATTGGAGCGTTCATGGACGGATATTGAACGAAACGGGCAAGCCTGTTGTGAAAGCAACCGTCCGCTTTGTTCCGGACCCTTTGTTTTTGCCAGAAACGGCAATCAGGGATGGAACAGCACATGCAAAAACCAGCGCCACCGGCGCCTACGGCTTCTGCCCCTGCCCCGAATGCGACTACTTCGTCGTCACGCCGGAATTGGACGAAAACCCGCTCAACGGCGTGTCAACTTTCGACCTGGTGCTGATATCGAAGCATATTCTGGCCCTTCAAGCGCTGGATAGCCCGTATAAGATTATTGCAGCGGATGCAGATAAAGGCAGTTCTGTTACCGTATTTGACATCGTCGAAATACGAAAATTGATTCTGGGAATTTATTCTGAGTTTCCAAACAACACTTCCTGGCGTTTTATCGACGCCGATCATGTCTTCTCCAGTCCCAACAACCCATTTGCGAGTGCTTTTCCTGAAAAAGTGTCGGTCGATATGAGCGCCGCCGCGGCCTACGAAGCCAACTTCGTAGCCGTCAAGGTCGGCGACGTGAACAATACGGCCATAACCAACAACCGCCCGGCCGAGCGACCCCTGGCGCCCCTGTCCTGGTCCGTCGCACCGGCCAAGGCAGGCGACGCCATCACCGTGCCGGTGACCTACGCCGGCGCCGACACCCTCGAAGCCATCCAGTTGGGCCTGCGCTTCGACCCGGCGCGCCTGCAATTGCTCAGCACCTCGCAGGGCGGGTTGCCCGGCTATACCTCCGGCAATTTCGGCCTCGGCAACGCCGCTTCAGGCGAGATCCGCAGCCTCTGGCTGCCCTCCGACTTCAGCGATCCCGAACAACGCATCGCACCGGGTACCGTGCTGTTTTACCTCACCTTCAAGGTGCTGTCGCCGCTGGCGGGTAGCGCCCTGCCGCTCGAACTCGACGAGCAGGTGCTGTCCTGCTCCGCCTGGCGCGCCGACGGGCAGGAATACGCCCTGACGCACACGGCGGAAAGCCTTTCCCGCGATGAAAATGTTGTCTCAGGCCCGTTGCGGGCTTCCGTGCACCCCAATCCCGGCTCCGGCGACCTGCATTTCAGCGTCGAATCGGACAAAGCCGCCAGGGCGCGCCTGTCGCTGTTCGGCCCCTACGGCGCCCGGGTGCTCGTCCGCGAAGTCGACCTGCAAAAAGGTATGCAGGAATTCTCCCTTTCCGAAGCGGCGCAACTGCCCGCCGGCGTGTACCTGTGGAAAGTACACACCAAAAGCGGCGAACGCGTGCAGGGGCACTGGGTAAAGCAGTGAGGTATAACGTTTGAATCATCCGGCCGACCCCACCCCCCGACCTCTCCCCCGATGGGAGGGGAGCGCGTTGCACCTGGCTTCGGTTATATGCAAAACAGAGAGCAACGCGGTGTAATCTACGGCTCCCCTCCCATCGGGGGAGGGGTCGGGGGTGGGGTTGACCATAAATCCCGTATCATGAAAAATCTCCTACCTGTCATCATAGCCGTACTCGCGACGGCCCATACCGCAACCGCTCAAAACCGGTTTTATGTCAACATCGCCGCCACGGGCGCCAACAACGGCGCCTCGTGGGCCGACGCTTTCACCGACCTGCAATCCGCACTCGCCCAGGTCCAGGCCGGCGACGAGGTGTGGGTGGCCGAAGGCGTGTACCGGCCCACAGCGGGTAATGACCGGACGCTGTCGTTCGAGCAAGCCAGCGGGGTGGCGTTGTACGGTGGTTTTGCGGGTATGGAAAGCGCCCTGTCGGAGCGCGACTGGGCGCTGCACCTCACGGTGCTCAGCGGCGACATCGGCGTAGCGGGCGACAGCAGCGACAACGCGTACACGGTGCTGTACCTCGAAGAGCCGGATACCAACACGGTGGTGGACGGCTTCACGGTGCGCGACGGCAACGCCGACTACAGCGGCCAGGCTCCCTCGCGCGACCGGCGCAGGTGCGGCGGGGGCATGTACGTGATGGGGGAGAATTGGGAGGCGTACCCCGAGATCAGGAATTGCAGTTTCGTGCACAACACGGCGCGGGGCTTTGGCGGCGGGGTGCTGGTAAACGGCGCGGGCGACGGCTCGGCGGGGCCGTATTTCGTCAACTGCCGCTTCGAGGACAACCGCTCGGTGTCGTCGAGCGGCGGCGGGCTGGCGCGGTTAGGCGGCAGTTGGCTGGAGCGGGAGCGCGACCTCGACGGCTGCGTATTCCTGCGCAACCAGGCGGGGTTCCAGGGCGGCGGGTTTTATTATTCGGATTCGGAGCGGACAGACACCCTCAACATCGTTGACTGTGATTTCATTGAAAACAAAGCGCAGGACTGGGGAGGAGGGGCCGAACTTCAGGTAGGCCGCGAAAATTCGGGCAGTATAGTGATTACCGGTTGCAGATTTGTTAAAAATATGGCAAAAGATGGAGGAGCACTTAAACTTTTTCCTCCAACCTTTTTAAGCATCAGTTTCATTGATATGAATAATTGCAAGTTCATTGAAAATGAGTATAACAATGTTCAACCATCAAATCTGCAATGGGCAATTTCAATTGAATTAATAAATGAATTTGCAGGTAAATGTTTGTTCAAAAATTGCAAAATACTGGATAATAATGGTTGGAACGCTATGATGGGAATAGCTTGGGAAATAGATGCTTATTATATCGACAACATATTAGTCGGGGGTGGGACAAATTCAGCATTAAATATTTCTAGAGGAAGCTACTTTTATTTAAGTAATTCAATTTTCACCGAAATTAATGCTCCTGACTGTTTAAAAGTGTCCGCCTTAAAGAAAAAAATATCCTGTGTGAACTGCCTTTTTTCGAAGAATCACCTATCAAACGGATATGTAATCAATGAATCAAACACCGACACATTATCATTACTAAACTGTGCATTTGTTGATAACGAGATTAATCAATCGGCCACTTCTTCTACATTCGATCTGACCATGCAGGCGTTCAACTGCGTCTTTTCCGACATCGGCGACTACAAAAAGTTTTTCTACACCCTCAAACCCAGCCTGATCTCCCACTGCTATTTCGACAGCCTCGACTGCTCCCAGTTGTTTCCCAACGTCACCTGCGGCCCCGGTCTGATCATCGGCGGCGACCCGATGTTTGTCGCGCCCGACAGCGGCGACTACCGCCTGCAGCCCTGCTCGCCCCTGCTCAATGCCGGCAACAATGACTTCCTTTCTCCCGACGATACCACCGACCTGGCCGGCGCAGCCCGCGTCCAGCGCGGCATGGTCGACATCGGCCCCTATGAAACGCCCGCGCCGGGTTTAGCCGCCGACCCTGTGGCGGAGCCTTCCTGTCCCGGCGGCCAGGCCGGTATAGTGACTTTTTCCGTCAGCGACGGCTGCCCGCCCTTCAGCTATGCCTGGACTTCCGGCAGCAGCACGGGCAGCGGTATTTCCGGCCTGGCCGCCGGCGCCTATACCTTCACCATTACCGACGCCACAGGCGCAGCCTTCACCGCCAGCGTGACGGTACCGGAAGGCGACGCGCCCGACATCGTCGCCGTGCAGCAGCCTGTCATTTGCGGCGACACGCTGGGGGGCAGCGCCACGGCGGGCGTCGCAGGCGGCATGCCGCCCTACGCCTGGCACTGGCAGGGCGGCAGCACCGACAGCCTGCTCAGCGGTCTCGCCGCGGGCGCTTACCCCGTCACCGTCACCGACGCGCGCGGCTGCGTGGCCACCGGCACGGTGCAGGTAACCCGCGAAGGCAACCTCGACGTGTCGATCCAGATCACCGAAATATCCTGCTTCGGCGCTGCCGACGGCGCGTTCACCGTGCTGCCGGAAAACGGCAAGGCGCCGTACGCCTGGAATTGGGAAAACGGCAGCACTGGCCCCGACCTCGGCCCGCTCGGCCCGGGCAACTACCTCGGCACGGTGACCGACGCCCTGGGCTGCTCCATCGCGCTGGTGCTGCCGCTGGACGAACCGGATTCGCTGCAATTCACTGCCACGGTGCACAATGCCTCGGGGCCGCAGGCGTCGGACGGCAGCATTATAGTTGCCCCGGTCAGCGGCGGCACGATGCCTTACTATTTTCAATGGGACAATGGTGGCATGAACGATACGCTTGGCGCATTGCTGCCGGGCCTGTACACCCTGACCCTGAGCGACGAACGGGGTTGCAGCGCCACAGGCAGTTTCGAGGTATCGTGGTCTTCCGGTACATCAGAAGCGGGAAGCAGGGCGCACCTGCTCCTCTTTCCCAACCCCGCCGGCGCGACGGCGGCGATCCAGGGCGAACTTCGGGACGGGCGTATTCCGGCGAGCCTGAAGATATTCGACGCAAGCGGCAAGGAAGTTCGTGCAGTGGCGATGCCCGGCAATACCGGTGTTTTTTACCGGCAGTTTACATTAGAGGGTATGGCAGCAGGGACGTATCTGCTGCGTTTGTGCGATGCGGAAGGGCGTGTGTTGGGGGAAGGAAAACTGGTGAAGCGGTAGAACATTAAGCAACGATGAAGGAATAATATTTCGGTAGACTAGTCGAAAGGGACTGTTTGTCAGCATAAAATTCGTTTTTAGGCCGAAGGCGCTTCCCTCACAGGTCGAACTTTCCCCGTGATATTCTGACGGTTGAAATACTGATTAGGGATGGTTATATTTGCTCCCGGTTCAACACACAAAAATTTTTTTTTCGACCTAATCCCGCACGTCCTGTGCCCTGCGCTTTCCTGCGCCCGTATTTATGGCGTAATCCTGTACCCGGCGTTTGGCCGGTAGTTTTTCATTTTGCTCCGTACTGTGCTATTTATCCGTTCCGTCGTGTAGGCGGGTTAATCTATTTATCTCACTATAAACTGATTACGTTATGAAAAATCAGATTCCATTTGCCCGCTCCCGTACTATGGGAGCCTTTTTTCGTCGCTTGTCTCATCTTGTGTGGATGGCTGCGGTTTTGTTTCTCGCCCCCCCCCCCCCGAGTTTAGGGCAATCGGGTTGTGTACCTATTGATTGCAACAGCACCAGTTTTGAGCCGTCGCAATTCAAGGTGCAGGTATATCCCGACCCTGACCATTCCAACGTAACAACTGGTTGCGCCTCGACTTCCGCCTGCGGCGGTGGCGATGAATTCCGGCAACTTTTTTTCAAAGTTAGACTACTGTATTCCACCAACGACATGAACGATGCCCTGACATTTGATCTCGACTATCAAAAACTTGAGATATTGCTCGAACTAAAAGTAACGAATGCCCTGGCGGGCAATGGTTTTTCTTCTATCGATTCCAAAAATACTTTGGAATGTTATGAGGCAACGGCAACGGCAAACGGCTGGAGCAATACGGACAATTTTATTGCCACTGACCACGACGTTTATGTGCTTTTTGAAGACCAGGTCGCACAACAGTGCCCGGAAGACGTCATTTCATTTGCGCCACTTTCTTCGTGTCCCTTGACGTCTTATTTGTACTGCGCCGCTGCCGACCTGTTTACCGTGGTTGTTAACGCCTATCCGGGCGAGGAGGTGGAGTTAACAGGCGCTGCAGGAATATACGAGGCGGAAGGAGAAAGTGCGTGTGATTTGAGTTTATCGGATGGAGACATCACAACTGGATTGCCCGGTGTGCCCGTACCCGGCAGCATCAATAGCAAACTTGAAGTGCGGTTGCTCGATCCGGTGTCTGAAAGCAACGGCGGTTGCAGCATCGATGTGGAGATCGCCAACAAAAATGATGTCAGCGTGGACGTGGACCATATAGAATTTGTTGTGAAAGTTGAATTGGATCAAAACAGCGAGCCGCTGGAAGTAACGGGTGGATACAACCGGCCCGTTTTAACCGATGGAAACGATCGCTATATCCATTTTGTCGTGCCGGACACCTGGACCCTGGCAGCTGATGGCGGGACGCATTACATCGGTACGATCACGATCAACCCGCCGCCTCTGGTCAATACCTATTGGGCTGCCACGGCCTCGTTGCCTTTCGACGACGAATCGCGGGTGGAATCGAGCGCGGGATGTACTACGATTCCGCTTTCCGACGATGAAGAAACGTGTGAGAATGCCGGAACGACAACCTGTACTGATCTTGACGCCGTTACCTTCACGGTGCGTGGCGCTGCGGCGGGTGTGAACGATTGCCTCACTAAAACAATCTATGCGGGGTTTGACAATTCAGATCCACCCATATCTCTTAATCTCAGATCGCTGGAATTCGATCTCAGGATAAGAACAAGTGGAGACATGGAAGTTACCGGCGTCAATTTTCCTTCATCATGGGGCAATGGCGCTTGTCCGGGCGGAAACACATGCCTTTCCTCATGTTGGGATTGGGAGGTCGATCAGGCAGACCCCGGCATAATAATTTTCCATTATTGCATGGTGAACCTCTCCGGGCCCATGCAAATTGTACTCGACCCGGCGTCTTTTATAGAGATCATACTGGAAGGTGGCGGGTGTATCGAAGAAGTCGATATTACCCTGCTGCAATTGTTACGTTCGTCGGATACCGAGATTTGCACTCCGCCTTTTACCCTCCCGCCTTACAGCGGCATTCCGGTATGCCCGCCGCAGATATACGGCACAATAGCGACGGAACTCGACGCGGGACTCGAAGACGCTAACGTACACCTCGCGCTGGACAGCGGCCAGTCGTCCAACCAGCCCGGCACCTGTACCGTTTCCTGCGATGAGGAGGTACCTACAAGCGCCACCGGCGCCTACGGCTTCTGCCCCTGCCCCGAATGCGACTACTTCGTCGTCACGCCGGAATATGACGAAAATCCGCTCAATGGCGTGTCAACCTTTGACTTGGTGCTGATATCGAAGCATATCCTGGGGCTTCAGGCGTTGGATAGCCCATATAAATTGATTGCCGCAAACGCTAGTAATAATACTACTTTTCCGCCGGTCACTACTCTTGACGTAATAGAGATTAGGAAACTCATTCTCGGCATTTATAGTGAATTCCCGAACAATACTTCCTGGCGATTTGTCGACGCCGGTCACGACTTCCCTGACCCTGATGATCCTTTTAATCCTACACTCCCCGAAAATATCTCTATCGACATGAGCGCCGCTACGGCCCAGGAAGCCAACTTCGTAGCCGTTAAGATCGGCGACGTGAACAACACAGCCCTGACCAGCAACCGCCCTGCCCAGCGGCCCCCGGCGCCCCTGTCCTGGTCCGTTGCGCCGGCCAGGGCGGGCGACGCCATCACCGTGCCGGTGACGTATGCCGGCGCCGACACCCTTGAAGCCATCCAGTTGGGTCTGCACTTCGACCCGGCGCGCCTGCAACTGCTCAGCCCCTCGCAGGGCGGGTTGCCCGGCTACACCTCCGGCAATTTCGGCTTGGCCAAAGCCGGCGAAGGCGAGATCCGCAGCCTTTGGCTGCCCGCCGATTTCAGCGACCCCGAACAACGGATCGCGCCGGGTACCGTGCTGTTTTACCTCACTTTTAAGGTGCTGTCGCCGCTGGCCGGCGGCGCCCTGCCGCTCGAACTCGACGAACAGGTGCTGACCTGCGCCGCCTGGCGCGCCGACGGGCAGGAATACGCCCTGACGCACACGGCGGAAAGCCTTTCCCGCAATGAAAACGTTGCCTCCGGCCCGTTGCGGGCTTCCGTGCATCCCAATCCCGGCACCGGCGACCTGCATTTCAGCGTGGAATCGGCCACGGCCGCCAAAGCGCGCATATCGCTGTACAGTCCCTACGGCGCCCGGGTACTCGTCCGCGAAGTCGACCTGCAAAAAGGCGCGCAGGAATGCTCCCTTCCCGAAGCGGCGCAACTGCCCGCCGGCGTGTACCTGTGGAAAGTACACACCAAAAACGGCGAACGTGTGCAGGGACACTGGGTGAAGCAGTGAATCAGTTGTTTGAATCATCCGGTCGACCCCACCCCCGACCCCTCCCCCGATGGGAGGGGGGACGCATTGCTCCACGATTTAGTTGGCCCCATTACAGGGGCAACGCGGTGTAATCTACGGCTCCCCTCCCATCGGGGGAGGGGTCGGGGGAGGGGTCGACCACAAATCCCGTATCATGAAAAATCTCCTACCTGTCATCATAGCCGTACTCGCGACGGCCCATACCGCAACCGCTCAAAACCGGTATTATGTAAACATTTCGGCCGCAGGCGCCAACAACGGCGCCTCGTGGGCCGACGCTTTCACCGATCTTCAATCCGCACTCGCCCAGGCGCAGGCCGGCGACGAGGTGTGGGTGGCCGAAGGCGTGTACCGCCCCACAGCGGGTACCGACCGGACGCTGTCGTTCGAGCAGGCGAGCGGGGTGGCGCTGTACGGCGGCTTTGCGGGTACGGAAAGCGCCCTGCCGGAGCGCGACTGGACGCAGCACGTCACGGTGCTGAGCGGCGACATCGGTGCGGCAGGCGACAGCAGCGACAATGCGTACACGGTGCTGTATCTCGAAGAACCGGACACCAATACAGTGGTGGACGGCTTCACGGTGCGCGACGGCAACGCCGACTACAGCGGCCAAGCCACCTCGCGCGACCGGCGCAGGTGCGGCGGGGGCATGTACGTGATGGGGGAGAATTGGGAGGCGTACCCCGAGATCAGGAATTGCAGTTTTGTGCACAACATGGCGCGGGGCTTCGGCGGCGGAGTGCTGGTAAACGGCGCGGGCGTCGGTTCGGCAGGGCCGTATTTCGTCAATTGCCGCTTTGAGGACAACCGCTCGGTATCGTCGAGCGGCGGCGGACTGGCGCGGCTGGGCGGCAGTTGGTTGGAGCGGGAGCGCGACCTTGACGGCTGCGTATTCCTGCGCAACCAGGCGGGGTTCCAGGGCGGCGGATTTTATTATTCGGATTCGGAGCGGACGGACACCCTGAACATCGTTGACTGTGATTTCATCGAAAACAATGCACAGAACTGGGGAGGAGGGGCAGAGCTTCAGATGGGCCGCGAAAATCCGGGGAGTGTGGTGATTACCGGGTGCCGGTTTATCAAAAATATGGCAAATGAGGGAGGGGCTATAAAATGCTTTCCACCTACCTTCCTCTATACCAGTTTCGTCCGATTCGACGGATGCGATTTCATCGGTAACAAATATAATAATAATCCCGTTAATGCCCCACTCGTCATTTTTCTCGATCTTATCAATTATTCTGAAGGGAAACAGGTTATCTCGAATTGCCGTTTCATGAAAAATGAAGGATGGAAGGCTATCCTGGCTTCTGCCTTTCTATCGGACACTTGCATACTCGAAAATCTGCTTTTTAAGTGTGAAGATATCATAGGCTCTATTTTGGCCGTCGGTTCGCATGATCACTACCTGTTCATGAGCAACTCCTCATTTTCGGAGAATAAAGCTGGGGCCTGTTTTTTTCCAGACGGTACCCCAAAAAAAATTTCCATCGTCAATTCTCTGTTCGAGCACAACAATATATCATCAAGGTACCTGATCAGAGAGGCAGATGCTGATACCATGCTGCTGCTCAACTCTTCCTTTGCCGACAATGATATCCAGCAGCACCCCCTCAACAATACGTTCGATCTGACTATGCAGGCATTCAACTGCGTTTTCTCCGGCATTGGCGACTACAAAAAGTTTTTCTATACCCTCAAACCCAGCCTGATCTCCCACTGCTACTTCGACAGCCTCGACTGCTCCCAGTTGTTTTCCAACGTCACCTGCGGCCCTGGTCTGATCATCGGCGGCGACCCGATGTTTGTCGCGCCCGATAGCGGCGACTACCGCCTGCAACCCTGCTCGCCCCTGCTTGATGCGGGCAACAACGCCTTTCTTTCACCCGCCGACAGCACCGATCTGGCCGGCGCAGCCCGCGTCCAGCGCGGCATGGTCGACATCGGCCCCTATGAAACGCCCGCGCCGGGCTTAGCCGCCGACCCTGTGGCGGAGCCATCCTGTCCTGGCGGCCAGGCCGGCGCGGTGACTTTTTCTGTCAGCGACGGCTGCCCGCCCTTCGGCTATGCCTGGACTTCCGGCAGCAGCACGGGCAGCGGTACGGCCGGCCTGGCCGCCGGCGCCTATACCTTCACCATTACCGACGCCACAGGCGCAGCCTTCACCGCCAGCGTGACGGTACCGGAAGGAGATGCGCCCGACATCGTCGCCGTGCAGCAGCCTGTCATTTGCGGCGACACGCTGGGGGCAGCGCCACGGCGGGCGTCGCAGGCGGCATGCCGCCCTACGCCTGGCACTGGCAGGGCGGCAGCACCGACAGCCTGCTCAGCGGTCTCGCCGCGGGCGCTTACCCCGTCACCGTCACCGACGCGCGCGGCTGCGTGGCCACCGGCACGGTGCAGGTAACCCGCGAAGGCAACCTCGACGTGTCGATCCAGATCACCGAAATATCCTGCTTTGGCGCTGCCGACGGCGCGTTCACCGTGCTGCCGGAAAACGGAAAAGCGCCGTACGCCTGGAATTGGGAAAACGGCAGCACTGGCCCCGACCTCGGCCCGCTCGGCCCCGGCAACTACCTCGGCACTGTGACCGACGCCCTGGGCTGCTCCATCGCGCTGGTGCTTCCACTGGACGAACCGGATTCGCTGCAATTCACTGCCACGGTGCACAACGCTTCGGGCCCGCAGGCGTCGGACGGCAGCATTATAGTTGCCCCGGTCAGCGGCGGTACGATGCCTTACTATTTTCAATGGGACAATGGTGACATGAACGACACGCTCGGCGCATTGCTGCCGGGCCTGTACACCCTGACCCTGAGCGACGAACGGGGTTGCAGCGCCACAGGCAGTTTCGAGGTATCGTGGTCTTCCGGTACATCAGAAGCGGGAAGCAGGGCGCACCTGCTCCTCTTTCCAACCCCGCCGGCGCGACGGCGGCGATCCAGGGCGAACTTCGGGACGGGCGTATTCCGGCGAGCCTGAAGATATTCGACGCAAGCGGCAAGGAAGTTCGTGCAGTGGCGATGCCCGGCAATACCGGTGTTTTTTACCGGCAGTTTACATTAGAGGGTATGGCAGCAGGGACGTATCTGCTGCGTTTGTGCGATGCGGAAGGGCGTGTGTTGGGGGAAGGAAAACTGGTGAAGCGGTAGCGCGCGTTAAGGAAGTCCCGAACATGCTCGTAACTTGGGGTCGTGAAATGGTCCCCTGTCATGCAATTCGCAGGAAATGTTTTCCGTCTCTGTTGGATCGGCATTTGCGCCCTCGCCATGCTCTCGCAAACGCGTTTTGTGCTTGGCCTGCCCCTCGCGCCCGGCCTGCTCGACGGTTATGTGCTGGGCAGTACGGTGTTCGCTTACGGCTTCACACACTCCGACAGACGTCTGAAAACGGCGTCTTGGTTGGCCGGACTGTTCGGAGGCGCCTGTTATGCCGTGTCTGCATGGGCGTTATTGTCGGCGCCGGCGCAGCACATACCTGAATACTGGCCTCTGGCAGCCTTGTTGCCTCTGCTGCTGTGGCTGCTGTATTACGGCCTGCAGCGTCCGGGCACCGCCGGACTGCGGGGTGTGCCCGCCGCCAAACCCGTTGTGGTGGGACTGACCTGGGCGATCGTAACGGTCCTGCTGCCCTTGCCCGAAGAACACTGGAGCGAAGCGTCCATCATGTTTTCCGGAAGAACGCTGTTCATCTTTGCTTTGGCGCTGGCGTACGACCTGAGCGATCTGGCATACGACCGGCGCCACGGACTGGCGACACTGGCGGGTAAAATAGGCGCAAAGGGAACGTTCCGGCTTATGGATACGGCCCTTGCACTGGCGTTTTTATGCTATTGCACCAATTTTTTCCTGCATGTTTTTCCCCTTTATGCCACGGCAGCCCTGATCGCATCGCTGGTTTTTTCTGCCTGGTGGCTGCGCTTTTTACTGCGAAAATCTTTTTCAACCGGCCGTCAAAAACTGCTGATCGACGCCCTGATGCCCCTGCAATTGCTGTTGATCTGGCTGGCCTCGTTTTTGAAAATATGACATTTCCGGGTTTTAACAGGGGCTTTCTTCGAAATCTGTCCTTTTTTATATGCGTAAAGCCGCTCGCTTCCCGTTCTTTGCGGCAAAATAGCAACCTGTCCATGCGCCTCTTGCCCGTAATATGGGTTTTCTGCCTGTTTCTCCTGTATGCCTGCGCCGGCGACGGCAAACGCGACATACGCGACTACTACTTCCCGGTGGAGGAGTTTCGCAGCGGCAAGGTGTACGAATACGACCTGGCAAAGGGCGATTCCTCCTCGCCGGAGTTCTGGTACTATCGCTCCTTTCTGCGCGACAGCGGCCTCTTTCTGTCCGGCACTTACTACGACAGCCGTTTTCAGATCGGCCAGATCGTGCGGGAAAAGATCGTGGAAAGCGGCGCCCAGGTGCGCGATTATTTTCTCTATGAAACGGACTGGGAGACGGGCAAACAGGTACAAACAACCGCCATTCTTGAGTCGCCGGATATTTTCCCCTTTCGTGTGCGCGACTCCAGCGGCGTATTTTTGTTCAGCCTGAAATACCACCCCGCTGCCGATTCATCTACCACTATCTATATCATCCGCAACCGCATTTACCTCGGCGAAGGACCGGCGTTCGAGTTTCAGGGAGAAACCTATCCCTGCATCCGTTTCGGCCTGCGCGAGGTGATCGGCAATGAAAAAGAAGGCGTGGCTGAAATTGAAGGTACCGGCGAGGAATGGTACGCCAAAGGGCTTGGACTGGTGTACTACCGCAAACGGTTCGGGCTTAAGGGACAGGTGCAGTTCGAATACCAGCTCCGTGATATTTTTCCGATGTCGGAACTGGAAAAACGCGCGGCAGCGTATTTTGGTGAGTGATAAGTGGTGAGTGATAAGTGGTGAGTGATAAGTGGTAAGGGAGGGGTCTGAAATTCTGTACATTCTTAAATTCGGAAAATTCTGATATAAATTCCGGTATAATGATCAACCACAGCAATAAAAATACCATTATGGTAACAAGGCTCAAATCACGGATTAAGTATTTTATATTAAAAATAACGGGAAAATTTAGCTACATAAAAAAAGGTGTAAAATGTAAATATCTGTGGTATGGAAACAGGTATGGCGGCTTTTATATTTGTCCTGAATTCCTGGATAAAAATGCGGTTGTGTATTCTTTCGGTATAGGAGAAGATATATCGTTTGATCGTGCGGTAATTAATAACCACGATTGTCATGTTTTTGGTTTTGACCCGACGCCAAAATCAATAGGCTGGATTAACAGGCAAAAGGTGCCCGGAAAATTTCATTTTTATGGATTTGGCATTAGTGATAAAAGCGGATTCGCAGACTTTTATCTCCCTAAAAATCCTGAATATGTATCAGGTAGCATAATTAAGCAAAAAAATGTCGACCTAATGAAAAAGGTAAGTGTGGAAATGAAATCAATTAAAGATATTATGAATGAATTGGGTCATCAGCATATTGACGTATTGAAAATGGATATTGAAGGTTCCGAGTATGCTGTAATTGAAAATATTCTGGACGCTAAAATATCCTTGACTCAAATTTTAATTGAATTTCACAGCCGGTTTATAGAAGATGGGGAGCATAAAACAGCGCAAATTATTGCGAAGTTGAAAAGTAATGGATATGAAATATTTGGAATTTCTGATTCATTTGAAGAGATATCATTTATTAACAAAAATGCCTTCCGACATTAGAAACCGCCGCTCCCCCATTCATCATTCATCATTCATCATTCATCATTCCCATTCACCATTCCCCATTCCCCATTCATGTTAAAAAACGCTTTGATCGAAATTTTTGAGCGCGATTTGCGCCAGGTAGCCAGGGAAATCAACCTGTATGCCGACGAAAGCGACCTGTGGGTTGTGAAAGCAGAAATCAGCAATTCGGCCGGCAACCTGTGCCTGCACCTGATCGGCAACCTGAACCATTTCATCGGCGCCGTTTTGGGGAATACAGGCTATGTGCGCGAACGTGAAAGGGAGTTTTCCGACAAAAATGTGCCGCGTGCGGACCTGCTGCTACAACTGGAAAAAACCATTTCCGTGGTGACGGAGGCCTTGCGCCATCTCCCCGACCCGGCTCTGAATGAGGATTTTCCGGTCGACAAACGTGGCCAAATCGTGAAAACGGACTTCATGCTGCTGCACCTGCTGGGCCACCTGAGCTATCACCTCGGACAGATCAATTATCACCGGCGGTTGATTTGAGACCGGACGCCGGCACCTGTGCTTCTTTTTCCAATAACAATCGAATATCATGAAACACCTTTGCTTGTCACTATTTCTTTGCCTGTCAGCGTTAAACACGGTAACGGCCCAGAGTGGCCGCTTTTCATTCGGCATCAGTATGGCCCCAACGATAACCGGCAATATCCTTACTGCCGACAAAAGCCTTGCGCCGTTTGTGGTGGAGGCGTACCGCAACCTGGAAAAAACCAGGCTGGGTTTTACGGGATACCTCAGCGCGGAATACCGGCTCGGCTCAAGGTCAATACTTCAACTCGGGTTGGGCTATACCCTGACGGGTTATAAGTCCGACAAGATCGGGTTGCAATTTCCCACACCAAGTCCCGTCGACCCGACATACGTTCAATATACCGACAGTTACAAGGATGTATTTATCCCCCTCAGTTATCGATATTACCTCACCCAAAAGCGGCACAGGTGGTTTGTCAGCGGAGGACTGGCGCCGACCGTCAAAATAAGCCGGCAAACCACCATGAAATTGTGGTATGCCGATGGGAGTACCGAAAAGAAAACGGAGGATATTTCCGGCGTCGATCTCAGAAAAGTAAACCTGATTGGTCTTATTGGTACGGGTGTCGATTTTGCCCTGACAGATCACCTTCATGTTCTTTTCCAGCCGACATTTCAGTATGCTTTTTTCGGTATTGCAAAAGATGCTTCGCTCAATCGGCATCCCTGGGCTGTCGGGGCAGGGGTTGTGCTGGTGAAACAGTAGTGAAAAAGTGTTCAGGACAATACCACACGCCGCCCTTCGATAGCCGACATGTGGATGGCTTCAACCACCTTGAAGTCGTGCAAGCCTTCTTCTCCCGGCACAAACAAAGGACACAAATCTAATTAACTCAGGTTACGAAGGACCACAATTTTCCCGCTACCCTTTTACCTTTGCCCCTCACCCCACAGACCGTCCACCGTCCACCGTCCACCGTCTACCGAAACATGGAATACCGTATAGAAAAAGATACCATGGGCAAAGTGCAGGTGCCCGCTCATGTCTACTGGGGCGCGCAAACGCAGCGCTCCATTGAAAATTTCAAGATCGCACGCGAGACCAACCGCATGCCCATCGAGATCATCCGGGCTTTTGCCTACCTGAAAAAAGCCGCAGCGCTGACCAACTTCGATGCAGGCGTACTGCCCGGCGAAAAATGCGACCTGATCGCGCAGGTATGCGACGAGATACTCGCCGGCAAACTCGACGACCAGTTCCCGCTCGTTGTCTGGCAAACCGGCTCCGGCACCCAGAGCAACATGAACGCCAACGAGGTCATCGCCCACCGCGCGCACGTGCTCAACGGCGGCCAACTCACCGACGAGCAGAAGTTCGTACACCCCAACGACGACGTCAACAAGTCGCAATCGTCGAACGACACCTTCCCGACGGCCATGCACATCGCGGCTTACAAGATGCTGATCGAAGTGACGATTCCCGGCATTGAAACCCTGCGCGACACGCTGAAAGCCAAATCCGACGCCTATATGGACGTGGTGAAAATCGGCCGCACGCACTTCATGGACGCCACACCGCTCACGCTGGGTCAGGAATTCAGCGGCTACGTCGCCCAACTCGACCACGGCCTGCGCGCCATTCGCAACAGTCTCGCGCACCTGAGCGAACTCGCGCTCGGCGGTACGGCTGTCGGCACGGGCATCAATACGCCAAAAGGGTATTCGGAAAACGTGGCCATGCACATCGCTGCGCTCACGGGCTTGCCGTTCATTACAGCCCCCAATAAATTCGAGGCACTTGCCGCCCACGACGGTATCGTGGAAAGCCACGGCGCCCTCAAGACGGTGGCCGTAAGCCTGATGAAAATTGCCAACGACATCCGCATGCTTTCTTCCGGACCGCGTTCGGGCATCGGCGAAATACATATCCCAGACAACGAGCCGGGCTCCAGCATCATGCCGGGTAAGGTTAACCCCACCCAGTGTGAAGCGCTCACCATGGTGGCCGCCCAGGTGATGGGCAACGACGTAGCCATCAATATCGGTGGCGCAACGGGACATTTTGAACTGAACGTGTTCAAGCCGGTGATGATCTATAATTTTCTGCATTCCGCGCGCCTGATCGGCGAAGCCTGCGTGTCGTTCAACGACAAGTGCGCTATCGGCATAGAGCCGCTGCGCGACAACATCGCCAAACATGTGAACAACTCGCTCATGCTGGTGACCGCGCTGAACACCAAAATCGGTTACTACAAAGCGGCTGAAATTGCCCAGACTGCCCACCGGGAAGGTACTACGCTAAAAGAAACGGCCGTCAAACTCGGCTACCTCACGGCGGAGGAGTTCGACGCCTGGGTCCGGCCTGAAGACATGGTAGGCCGATAAGACTCGAAGTAGCCAGGTGGTTTTGACAGGGTCGAGAGGAAGTTTATGACAGGATTGACAAGTTTGTATAGATTCTGACAAGATTCACAGGATTGACAAGTTTGTATAGATTCTGACAAGATTCACAGGATTGACAAGTTTGTATAGATTCTGACAAGATTCACAGGATTGACAAGTTTGTGTAGATTTTGACAGGATTCACAGGATTGACAAGTTTGTGTAGATTCTGACAGGATTCACAGGATTGACAAGTTTGTGTAGATTCTGACAGGATTCACAGGATTGACAAGTTTGTGTAGATTCTGACAAGATTCACAGGATTGACAAGTTTGTGTAGATTCTGACAAGATTCACAGGGTTGACAGGATTGTATAGATTCTGACAGGATTGACAAGTTGAACAAGTATGGTTGGTCAAATACCAGAACCTGTAAATCCTGTGAATCCTGTCAAAAAAGCACTTTCTCGTCCCGTTGACCGGCGTCTGGATTGGAACCTGTAAATCCTGTGAATCCTGTCAAAAAAGCACTTTCTCGTCCCGTTGACCGGCGTCTGGATTGGAACCTGTAAATCCTGTGAATCCTGTCAAAAAAGCACTTTCTCGTCCCGTTGGGCGGCGTCGGGAATGGAACCTGTGAATCCTCAAAAAAGCACTTTCTCGTCCCGTTGACCGGCGTCTGGATTGGAACCTGTGAATCCTGTGAATCCTGTCAAAAAAGCACTTTCTCGTCACGTTGACCGGCGTCTGGATTGGAACCTGTAACTCCTGTGAATCCTGTCACAAAAGCACTTTCTCTTCCCGTTGACCGGCGTCTGGATTGGAACCTGTAAATCCTGTGAATCCTGTCAAAAAAAGCACTTTCTCGTCCCGTTGACCGGCGTCTGGATTGGAACCTGTAAATCCTGTGAATCCTGTCAAAAAGCACTTTCTCGTCCGTTGACCGGCGTCTGGATTGGAACCTGTAAATCCTGTGAATCCTGTCAAAAAAAGCACTGTTCCGTCCCGTTGACCGGCGTCTGGATTGGAACCTGTAAATCCTGTGAATCCTGTCAAAAAAGCACTTTCCCGTCCCGTTGACCGGCGTCTGGATTGGAACCTGTAGATCCTGTGAATCCTGTCAAAAAAGCACTTTCCCGTCCCGTTGACCGGCGTCTGGATTGGAACCTGTAAATCCTGTGAATCCTGTCAAAAAAGCACTTTCCCGTCCCGTTGACCGGCGTCTGGATTGGAACCTGTAAATCCTGTGAATCCTGTCAAAAAAGCACTTTCCCGTCCCGTTGACCGGCGTCTGGATTGGAACCTGTAAAAATCCTGTCAAAACCTCCTGCCAGCCCTGTCTACTTACCCGACTGCCCACGCCACTGCTGGATCGCTGCCTGGATCGCTGCCTGTCGGTTCTCCGGGTCGGGGTGCGTGCTCTGGAATTCCGGTGTGCGGTTTGGCCCGGCCGCCTTTTTAAGCACCTCCATGACGTTGATCAGACGCTCCGGCTCGTAGCCCGATTCGAGCATAAAGCGCACGCCGAGGTTGTCGCTTTGCAGTTCCTGTTCGCGGCCGTACTTCAGTTGCAGCATATTGGCTACCGTCTGGGCCAGATAGCCCGAGTTGGGGTTGGAAGGGTCGTAGGTGGCCATGGTGACGGCGCCGGTAATGCCTTGTGCCAGTTCCATTTGAGCCAGTTTTTCGGCGCTGTGTCGCGCTACTACGTGGCCGACCTCGTGGCCGAGCACGCCCGCCAGCATATCTTCGTTGAGCGACTGTCCGTCGGTAGTCAGGCGCATGAGCAGCGCTTCGGTGATAAAAATCTGGCCGCCGGGCAGGGCGAACGCGTTGATCGTTTGCTGGTCGGCGAGCAGGTGAAAATCGTACTGGTAAGGGGTGCGTGCCGCAACCGAGCTGCGCACGATCTTCTGACCCACCTGCTTGACCAGGGCTGCCGCCTGCTGGTTGCGGCTGAGTCCGCCGAACTCCTGTGCCATCTGCGGGGCGCTTTGAAGTCCCATTGCGATCTCCTGTTCGGGCGACATCGAGATATGCTGCGTTTCACCGGTAATCTCGTTGGTCGAGCTGCTGCCGTAGTACCGGCAGAGGGCGAAGCCCGCCATGACAACGGCGATCAAAAGGGTAGGGGAGATGCGGAAACCGCCGCTTTGATTTCTGTACATGGTTGTTGTATTGAAGGGTAAAAATAAAAAGCGGGCGAAAGGGCATTGCTGCTTTCGCCCGCTAAGATAAGGGCTGTTGGAGAAATGTGCTTACTTCCCTACCACCAACTTCAGACAACGTGTACCACCCTGAGTATGCACTTCCAGCAGATAAAAACCCGGCAGCAAATCCGCAGTGTCGATTATGAAGGTGTTCATTCCGTTGGGATGCATGTCTCGCACCGCTGTTCCAAGATTGTTTCGTAACGTTATTTTCGTGACAGGAATTTCTGCACTATTTACTATTGTATATGTATTGGCAGGGTTGGGCGCAAGTGAAATGGTAAAAGCGTTTTGCACGTCATTCACAGGGTTAATGGGCGATTGAACAAACACCACAGCAGTATCTGAGCCATAAACCGGAGAAAAGGTTGCGCCTTCGCCCATTGCCAGTACATGGTCAATCCTGAAATGAGCGATAACAGACGTATCGGTTCCTTTTTTCCCCGATTCAGGCTTTTGCACAAATACATCTGGCCAGACGAGACCATGCAGCGTGCCGATCGGGCCGTAGCCGTTAGCAGGAATATTTCCCCTGCGCGCCAGCGCAATGTCGAGCCTGCCCGCCTGGGGGAAATTGTGCTGCACCCAAAGTATCGATGTTGCAGGGTCACCCATCCAGGAAATGCCGGGCTCGAAGTAAACCCCATCCGGCTGAACAACTGCCGTATCGTAATACACACTAAACGCCAGACCGAGCAGATGGTAAACCGGCCAGTTCGGCGTGCCGGCGTGCAAGTTCAGCAGGACGGTGTTTCCGGCAATGGTATCGGGCTGAACAAATACATTGAATCCATTATACAGGTTGTATGGCAGTCCGGAGGGGTACTGGAATGGATTGTCGTAGCCCGGGCGCACGACATTGCCCCAGTTCTGTACCAGGGCCAGGGTATCCGAAGCATTGATCTGACCGTTGCCATCACAATCGAGGTTATCGTATTTCAGGTAGTTAAACGGCATGGAGCTGCCCCAGCCGGGTGCATTTCGCCCTGCCCATGAGATGCCGGTGTCGGACCGAATCGGGCCGGTGGCGCCTTGTCCATATGCGATGAAGAGCAGGTCGAAATGATTGACTGCGTTGTTGTTGTCGGCGTCGCCAGGCCAGATACATTCGGACGACATGGTTTCCGGGACATAGCGGTAGGCAGCAGTCGCCGACAACCCATTCTGGTCAGTTATGGTAATAAGGTACCCTCCCGGCCGGAGAAAACGAATATCTCCGGCCTGGCCACTATAGATCGTGGAATTACTGCCAAGTGCACTGCGCCACATAGCAGCATACGGAGCCATGCCACCTGCAACTGACATTTGCAAGGTGGAAAGGCCGTCCTCGTCGCAACCCGGGGCCGTGCCGCAAGCATTGGCAAACAGCGTTTGCGGTATACCGCCTCCCACCAGAACGCCACCCCCGAAGCCGGTTATGCCGACCTGTTTAGCCGTTTTCAGGACCGCCAGGCCTGGGCCACTGTAGTTGTCCGGCCAGCCGAAATGCACTGCCGCCGGGCCGGGCGTTGCATTTGCTTCAATGATAAAACACAAGTCGAAAAGCGTTGTGCCATCGGGAACGGTGAATCCGGTTTGCAAAGGCTTCGACCAAATGATATCTATCCGGTTGCCGTCGTGCTGGTCATACTGCAGATCGGGCAGGTCGATTGCCTGGCCGTTTATACCGTTGAAAGTCAGTGCAGTAGCATCCCATTCAAGATACAGTGAAAAATGCTGTACACCGGTAAAAGATACTGCCTGTACCGGCAGGCAAACGGTCTCGCCAGCCAGCGCCGGGAGACTCCCAATCCGGAAATTCAGGCATGATTTTCCGTTAAAGGCTTGCTGGGTCGTACAATCGATCTCTATGTCACCTGTGAAATAGACACACCCGTTGGCGTCGATAATCTGTGCCTCGTATTTCCCATCGGGCAGACCCGATAAAGTGTCTTCGACTACTGTTGCGCCGTTTCCCTGAATGCTATGGGAGGCGCCGTTGCTCCATAATACCGACAAAGGCCAGGATGGCATCGGCACAGACGCCACGGACAGGATCAATTGTCCAGCACCGGCTCCGCAATCAGCTTGCGGCATCACGGCCCAATCCGAAGCCTGCAAATGGCTGAGGGGGAAAGTCATAGCCTTGCTACAGCCGTTCGCGTCGCTGATCGTCACAGCATAACTGCCGGCCGGCAAATCGTTGATTATGGCGCCTGAATTACCGGGTGCGCTCCATTGGAACGCATAGGGCTGAGTGCCGCCGGAAGGTGTCAACTCAATTCTGCCGTTTGGTAGGGCGGCATTGCAATCCGGTAATTGCAGCACAACGGCAGCATCCAGGTTTGAGATGTTGGTTACGGTGAAATCATTTGTGATTATACAATTCGTCGCATCCGTCACTGTCAGGTCGTAGTGACCGGCGGTAATGTTTGCCAATGTTGTGCTGCCGGCTGTTAGGGGCGACCACTGGTAGGCGTAAGGCGGGGTCCCCCCGGCGATATTTACTGTAATACTGCCTTTGCCTGCGCCGCATGTATCATGCTGTATCTGCCAGTTGGAAAATACCATTGAATAGCCTCCGGTTAATACTTCGGCGAGGGCAACAGCACTACCGCCGTTCTGGTCGGTGACGGTTACCTTGTAATGGCCTGCACTAATATCAGACAGGTCTTTCATGGTGCCGACAATTGCACCGGTCTCGTTGGCCCAGGAGAATTGATACGGCGGCGCCCCACCGCTGACTGTCAGGTTGATAAAGCCGATGGCCGGCCCGCTGCAGCCCGCTTTTTTGGTACAAATTTGTTCCAGAACGGGCCCGGCGGGAGATCCTCCGATTGCGATGCCGCCAAAGATCAGGTTTTGGGGCAGTAAATCCGGGTCGATGACCGCAGCCACAAGCATAAAGGGGACTGGACTGGAGTCTAATGAAAATTCAACGGGTGAAAACCCCGCCGCAGCGCCGGGTTTTATTCGCAAACAAAGCCTGAATATCAAGATGCCGGGAGGCAACATCACGCCATATGCCGCCGGGTCAGACCAGCTAAACTTTATTATGCCGGCAGTGCCTGCATTGAAGTTGCCGCCAGCGGTAAGATACAGGGGAGTATTGGCGCCGAATTCCAGGTGGTCAAATTCAACGTCAGTAGTGTCGTACGTGACAATGAATTGCATGGCAACCATCTCGTACGGGATGTTTGCGCTGAAGTCCACGCAAACGGTTTCACCCGGCATTCCGGTGGCCTGCCCGATTTTCAGGGAGGAGCAGACTGGCGGATCAAATAACTGCGCAAGAAGTGCGCTGTGGACAATAAAGGATAGCAAACAGAGGAAAAAACAGCGGCTGAACATAAGCCGACGTGTCGAGGCGGAAAGCGTTTTTTTCATGGGATGAAATCGCTTTTGGAATGAATGGATTAGCGGTTTGACGTATCCATTATGGCCACGCCTGAACGCCGGATTATTCTCAGCCAAAGTTAAAGCAGGGTATCAGATTAAAATGTCAATTATTAAACAATTCACCAGATTACCGGTATTCATCAGATGACTTCAAGTCATCAAATGAATATGAATACGCCCCCCTCCATACCGCACAACCACCATCAATCCGCTGAAAACTGTCGCCACCCGAACATTTTGTTCAACTGATTTAATCCGAATGCAATCAATGGTTAAACAATAGCGTCTGTATCACTGTTTCGATACTGTTTTTCAGCATCGGCAAATCCTGCTGGCTGCACACTTTAAATCCTCACTTTTCAACAGACAAAACCTTTTCATGGCAGATTTTCATCAATTGAACGGTCACCTCGACGGACTTGCTGACACCGACGACCTCGGCGACCTGCATATTGCCACCGCATCGGATACCCCGATGACCCCGCGCGCTTTCGATATCTCTGAAGCCGAAAAAATTGAACGTATTTCCGACCATTTTGCGGAGATCATGAATATCCTGGGCCTCGACCTGCGCGACGACAGCCTGCGCGGCACACCCCGCCGGGTGGCCAGGATGTACGTCAACGAGGTGTTCCGCGGACTCAACCCCGCCAACAAACCCGTCGTGACGACCTTTGATAATAAGTACCAGTACCGCCGCCTCGTCGTCGAGCGCAACATACCGCTGCAAAGTACCTGCGAACACCACTTTCAGCCGATCTTCGGCGTGGCCCACGTGGCCTACATCCCCGGCGGCAAGGTCGTGGGGCTGTCGAAACTGAACCGCATCGTCGATTTCTATGCCCGCCGCCCGCAAGTGCAGGAACGCCTGACCATGCAGATCGCCGAAGAACTCAAACGCGTGCTTAAAACCGACGACGTGGCCGTGTACATCGATGCCAAGCACATGTGCGTGCAGGCGCGCGGCGTGGAGCACCACGGCGCGAGCACCATCACGGCGGAATACTCCGGCAAATTCCTCAACGAAAATACCAAACAGGAGTTTCTGATGGCTATTGCGTCGAAGATGCCGGATTAGGCAGGGTTTGGATAATTGAAATTTTCTTTCGTTCCTTTGCCGATGTATCTCCGGGGCGCCTGCGAAAGAATTTATCCTCCATCAATTATCCTGGTTGTGCGCTACCTCTCCATCGATTTTTACCGCGGGCTGACCATCGCCCTGATGCTCATTGTCAATACGCCGGGCTCCTGGCAGCATGTTTATTCTCCCTTGCTGCACGCCGAATGGAGCGGCTGCACGCCCACCGACCTGGTGTTTCCGTCTTTTATGTTCATCATCGGTGTGTCGATGTGGTTTTCCTTTGAAAAATATGGCCGCCGGCTGAACCGTGAGTTGGGTATGAAGGTGCTGAAACGGACGGTCATTTTGTTTGCCCTGGGCTTGCTGCTGGCCAAATTCCCTTTTTTCTGGAAAGACTGGGACAAACTGCGCTTCCTGGGCGTGCTGCCGCGCCTGGCGCTGGGGTACGGCCTCGCTTCGCTGCTGGCCCTGACCATCCCCGCGCGCTGGCTGCCGGCCACGGCCGCCGGAATTTTGCTGGGATACTGGGGGCTGTTGTATGCCTTCGCAGAGCCGGGGCAGGACCCGTATGGGCTGTTGGGCAACGTCGTGCGGCAGGTCGACCTGGCGGTCATGGGCCCGGCGCATATGTGGCAGGGCAAGGGCGTCCCTTTTGACCCTGAAGGCATCCTGAGTACCCTCCCCGCCATAGTGACGGTGCTGCTGGGCTGGTGGAGCGGTCAACTGATGCAGCGCCGGCAGGAAGAAAAAATACTGGCCGTACGCGACCTGTTGCTGTGCGGTGTTGTCCTTGCAGGAGCGGGGCTCGCCTGGGACCTCGTTTTCCCGATCAACAAAAGCCTTTGGACGAGCTCGTTTGTCCTGTACACAGGCGGTATTTCCATGATATTGCTCGCCTTCAGCGTCTGGGCGCTCGACATTGCCGACGGGCGGCGCTACATCACTTTTTTCCTGGTGTTTGGCGCCAATCCGCTGTTTGCCTATGTACTGGCGGGCCTGCTCACGAAGACCATGCTGAAGGTGCAATGGATGGAAGGCGAAGAGACCGTTTCGCTGTACGGATGGATTTCCAACAACCTCTTTCGCCCGATCGACGCCGGCCAGTTCGGTTCCCTGCTTTTTGCCCTGACGTTCATGCTGATCTGCTGGTCCGTGTGTTTTTACCTGTACAGGCGGAAGATTTATGTTAAAATCTAAAACCAAATAAAAATCAGATTTTTATCATTACGTTTGCCGTTGAAGCCTGCCTTTTTTAGGCATTTCAAAATAATTGATTTAATCCCAACATTGACATTGATTCAATTAACAAACTTATCCATTGTATGAAGCAATTTTCTACCCTTCCCGGTCGCCTGGGAATGTGGCTGCTGGTATTCCTGCCGGCACTCCTGTCAGCCCAGGCTGTCAACTACTCCATTAAAGGGGCCGTTATCGACGACACCGGCGCGCCACTAGCCAGTGTATCGGTCGTTTTGGTTGAAGCGCGCCAGGCAGTATTTACCGATGCCAACGGCGTATACGATCTCAGCGGCGCCGTTGCCGAAGGCGCCTATACCCTGGAATTCCGTTACTTCGGGTTCCAGACGGAACGCCGCGCAGTGTCGATTTCCCTCGGACAGTCGAACCTGAAGGAAGACGTTACGATGGGCAGCGACATCCTCAACCTCGACGAGGTTATCATCACGGGTAACTCGCCCACTTCCACCCGCCGCACACTGGGCAACTATATCGGTGTGGTCGACGGCAAAAGCCTGGAAAAGTCGGGCACCGTCAACCCGCTCGGCGAATTGGCGGGCAAGGTAGCCGGCGCCCAGATCAGCCAGAACCAGGGCGACCCTGCCGGTGGCTTCTCCATCCGCCTGCGCGGGGTGAGCTCGATCAAAGGCTCGTCGGACCCCTGTATATCATCGACGGCGTTATCGTCGACAACTCTTCCCAGAACGTCATCAACCTGAGCGGCGACGCCATGACGACGAGTTTTCAGGCCGGTCAGAACCGCCTGGTCGACATCAACCCGAACGATATCGAGCGTATCGAGGTGCTGAGCGGCGCTTCTGCTGCTGCGTTGTACGGCTCCAGGGCCTCCAACGGCGTGGTGCAGATATTCACCAAACGCGGCCGTTCGAGCAAACCCACGATCGAGTTCAGCACCAGCGCAGGAATCAGCAAACTGCGCCAAAAGGTGTTCTTCACCGAGTACGGCAAACGTTTCGGCCTTAAAGGCAGCGACCGCCTGGAAACAGCCCAGGACCGCCTGACAATTCTGCTGAACCTCGGGCCGGGCGAAGCCGCCCTGCAGGCCCAGGGTGTTAACTTTGTAAAAGTAGGTCCGGTCAACCGCCTGCTCATCACCGACCAGTACGACGTGACCCGCTACGACTACCAGGAAGAGATTTTCCAAAAGGCATTCGGCACGGAAAACTTCCTCTCCGTAACGGGCGGCAATGAAAAATCGAACTACTACGCCTCGTTCGGCTACGCCAACAACGACGGTATTGTCAAAAATACCAATTTCAAAAAATACACGGGTCGCCTGCGCCTCAACCAGACGCTGAGCAAATGGGCCACCGTAACGGCGGGTCTGAGCTACACCAACAGCCGCAGCCAGGACATGCCCAACGGCAACAACTTCTTCAGCCCGGTGAGCACCATGTTTATTATCGACAACGTATGGGATATCACCGAACGCAACGCCGACGGCACCCTCAAACAGGTCGAACTGGTGCGGATGAACCCGCTGACGGTGCTCGAAACTTTCGACATTACACAACGCACCAACCGCAACATCGCCGACATCGGCCTGAAACTGTTCCCCTTCAAGGGCTTCCGGGTGGATTATACCTTCGGTATCGACAACTATTCCTGCAGGGCAACGAATACCACCCGAGGGTACCCTACGGCGGTGTTGCCGCTACCTTCTTCCCCGACGGATACGTGGCGATCGCGAATTCCAACGTGACACAGTACAACAGCGACATCATGGGTACGTATGAAACGAACCTCGGCGCCAAATTCACCTCGACCACTACCGCAGGTTACCAGTTCCAATTCCTGCGCAGCGATTTCACCGGACAGGAGGGTCGCGACCTGGCGCCGCTGATCCAGAACATCTCTGCGGCATCCAACATCTTTACCCTGCCGGTACAGTCTATTTCCAAACTGTCCGTCAACGGCTACTTCCTGCAGGAAACGTTTGGTTACGACGAAATGCTGTACCTGACCCTCGCCGGTCGTGTCGACGGCTCCTCGGCATTTTCTACCGACAACCAGTCCAATTTTTACCCCAAGGCCAGCCTGAGCTGGTGGCCTCGCGCCTGTTCCAGTCGACGACGGCGCTGAGCACGCTCAAACTGCGCGCCTCCTATGGTCAGGCGGGTAACCTGACCGGCATCGGCGCTTACGACCGTTTCAACAACTTCCCGGGCACCAACCTCACCGGCCTGCCCGCCATCACACCGCCCCGTGCGCTCAATAATCCGAACGTAAAACCCGAGGTGATGACCGAAACGGAGGCCGGCGCCGACATGGCATTCCTGCGCAACCGCATCGGCCTGAGTGTGACCTATTACAACCAGGATATCGACAACCTGCTGTTCAACCGGCCATCCCGCCGTCGATCGGCGGCACCTCGCTGGTGACCAATGTGGGCAAAATGAACAACAAGGGCATCGAAATTCTGCTTCAGGCACAGGCCGTTCGTACCAGCGATTTCTCCTGGGACCTCGGTTTGAACTTCTCCTCCAATAAGAACGAAGTGTCCGGACTTGACGGCGTACTTTCCCTGCGCGGAAGCGACGGCACCCAGTCTGCCCTCAACGGCGAAGCATTCGGCGTATTCTTTGGCCGTTACTATGCCCGCAACGACGACGGCTCGCTGCTGCTGACATCGCAGGGCCTGGCACAGCCGGAACGCGGCCTGGTATTCACCGAAGCCGCCTACGACGAAAATGCCCTGCCCACAGGCGCTTTGAAAGATCGCATCTACCGCTACGCCGGCAGCGTGTACGTACCCGTTCGCGACGGCAATGGCCAGCCGCTGACTTCAGGCACCCAGGAATTGCGCAAAGTACTGGGCAATCCCTTCCCTGACTGGATCGGCTCGCTGAGTTCTGCCGTGACCTGGCGTAAAGTGACGTTCAATTTCCAGTTCGACGCCAGCATGGGCGCCGAAGTGTTCAACTGGAACCGTATCACGGGCAACAACGTCGGCTTCGGCGATCTGGCAGAAATAGAACTGAAAGGGGAAGTGGCGCGCGGTTACGTGGCTTCGATCGCCGGTGGCGTTACGGGTCAGCGCATCCAGGAGGAGCATATTGAAGACGGCTCATACATCAAATTGCGTGAACTCGGCCTGACTTACAATTTCGGTCGCGTCGGTCGCGTTTTTGAAAACTTCAGCGTCAGTTTCCTCGGCCGTAACCTGATCTCTTTCGACGATTATCAGGGCTTCGACCCCGAAACCAACTCCGCCGGCCAGAACGACCGCGTTCGGGGCGACGATTTTGGAAACGTGCCTATTCCGCAGACGTTTATGGTGCGGGTGAACGGCAAGTTTTGATTTATTGGTTTGGAGGGTTTTGGAGAGGCTTTGAGCCTCAAGTTCCGCTCTCCAAACCAGCCCGACTGTTTTGACGGATTTGGAAATCCGTTGTACATATATACCTCCAGGCCCACTCAACACATTTACAAAAATCATTGACAATGAAAAAATACATCATATATCTCCTGACTCCCGCCCTGATCGCTTTTGCGGGTTGCCAAAAGGAGTTTGTTAACCCCAACGCTGCCGACGGCGGTGAGGTCATTAAGAACGCCGAGGGTCTCACGGCCCTGATCGTCGGCCTTAAAAAGGAGTTTTCCGTAGGGGCTACCAGCGCACTCTACAACGTCGTATCAGCCAATGGCCTGACGACGAAAGAACTCTACGTCATCAATACCGGTAATGGCGAACTGGCTGCTCTGGAAGCAGGCAAAGGTACTGTGGGCGGTAATAATGCCTTTCTGAACAACATCTGGTCGAGCTGCAATATTGTCAAGACCAACGCACAACTCCTGATCGACAACTACGAAAATGTCCGGGAAACGGGTACTACCGAAATGGTTCGGGTGTACGGCCACGTCTTCAAGGCGATGGCCATCGGCACCATGGCGCAGTTCTGGGAAAATGTGCCGACCGAAGTGGTAGGCGCCGATGAGTTCCTGAACGGCAAACGCCCGGCTTTCAAATCGCGCAACGATGCCTTGCAGGAGGCGGTTGACCTGCTCAACGCCGCCGCCCCGATCGCCGAGTCGACCCCGCCATCGACTTTTTTCAATACCAAGGTGGGCACGGATATCAATATCAAAAATACGGTGTACGCACTGCTGGCACGCTACAACCTCATGTTGGGCAAATACTCCGACGCGCTTGCAGCCGCTGAAAAGGTGGACCTGGCGAGTAAATCGGTATTTAAATTCGATGCAGTCAGCCCCAACCCGGTATTCCGTACCTCACTGGTCAACAACAATACCTACAACGGTCTGCCCAACTTCGGTCTCCCGGCTGCGTTGGTCCCCGATGCTGACGACGCCCGTATTACCTTCTACCTGGGCGCCAATACGGCACCGGTTAAAGTGCAGGGCTTCTTCAAATCCGATACCGACCCGATACCGCTTTACCTGCCCGGCGAAATGACGCTCATCAAGGCGGAGTGTTATGCCCGTATGGATATGCTGCCCGAAGCCGTTGCGGCGCTCGACGCCGTGCGCACCAAAACGGCGGATGCCTTTAATGTAACCGCCAAAAGCACGGCCTTTGCCGGCGACCCGACAGACAAGGATGCCGTCCTGCTGGATATTTACCGCCAACGTTGCATTGAAATGTATATGAGCGGTCAGAAGCTGGAAGATTGCCGCCGTTTCGGTCGCCCCGGCCCGAACGATCCGGACGCCGAACGCAGCCGCAATTTCTACCCCTATCCGACAGTAGAACGCGACAACAACCCGAATACACCGGCAGACCCGTCGGTGTGACCACAGTACATCATGAATGGATGTTTAAACCGCCCGGCAACACTGCCGGGCGGTTTTTTTATGCTGTGCTACCGGCAAGGATTATTGTACGGTCAGGGTCAGGCTGACGGAATAAAAAAGCCGCCCGATGCGCATGGCATTGGGCGGCTGACTGTTTTGTTGCGGAGGGAGTGGATCAACCTATCGCATTTTGATATCGCCGGCTAACTTCTTTCCAGTTTACTACGTTCCACCACGCGGCAACATAGTCGGGGCGACGGTTTTGATAGTGCAGGTAGTAAGCGTGTTCCCATACATCGAGGCCGAGTATCGGTTGGCCCTTTTTCTCAGCCAGGTCCATCAGCGGATTGTCCTGATTGGGCGTGGATGTGATAAAAAGATTGTTGTCTTCGCCAACACAGAGCCAGGCCCATCCGGAGCCGAATCGTGTGGCTGCCGCCTGTGCAAACAGCTTTTTAAACTCGTCGAAGTTGCCGAAATCGCTGTTGATTTTGGATGCAAGATCGCCGGCAGGTGTACCGCCGCCGTTCGGGCTCATGATTTCCCAGAACATGGAATGGTTCCAGTGGCCGCCGCCGTTGTTGCGCACAGCGGTGGGCAGGCTGGAAATGTTTGCCATCAGTTCTTCGAGGCTTTTTCCTTCGTTTTCAGTACCCTGGAGGGCGGCATTCAGGTTATTGACATAGGCGGCATGGTGCTTGCCGTGGTGAATTTCCATCGTGCGGGCGTCAACATTGGGTTCAAGGGCAGCAAAGGCATAAGGGAGATCGGGCAGAGTAAAAGCCATATTTTTTATTGTTTTAGTTAAATTGGTTGAGCATTACAAAAGCAATCGGGGTGTCGAAAGGTAACAACAGGCGCTGTAAGATGTTCAGCTGTTGCGCTGTATTGTGTCGTTTTTCGCAGTCCCCGGATCGTTGATCGTATACCGGACGTATTTAATTTTTTTCCCTGCTGCCAGGTGGAAGGATTCATAGAGGGTCTGTATGGCCAGTTCGGGGAATTTCAACGCGCCGGCATATATGTCGTCGTCGTGGCAGACCAGTTGACAACGCGGATCGGCGGCTATCGTCTCCAGGGTGAAATGGTAGAAGTCCGGATCGTCGTGTTTGAGATGCACCAGGCCTCCGGGTTGCAGGATTTGCCGGTATTTTTCGTGAAAAAAAGGCGATGTAAGCCGTCGGTTTTCCTTGCTGGCGCGAGGGAAGGGGTCGGGAAACGTGATCCAAATTTCCGCTACCTCGCCCGGCGCAATGAAATGGTCGATGATTTCGATGCGCGTACGCAGGAAAGCGGCGTTGGAAAGTCCCCGTTCCAGCGCTGTTTTTGCCCCTTTCCAAATGCGGTTGCCTTTGATGTCCACACCGATAAAATTGCGTTCCGGAAACCGTTGTGCCAGGGCTACGGTGTATTCTCCGCCCCCGCAGGCCAGTTCGAGGGTAATCGGATTTTTGTTGCCGAAATACGCCTCCTGCCATCGCCCTTTCAGGTCGGCGGTTTCCATGTCGGCGCCGGTGAGCGAGGGCTGCTTGAAGTCGTAGCACTCGAACACATTTGGGAAGGACAGTAGTTCTGCGAATTTGCGGAGTTTATTTTTTCGAGCCACTTTACGGGTTGTTTCAAAGCGATCAGACGGTTTCTCAAGCCGAAGCGGCAAAATTCGCAATTTATTCCAAAAAACAGGGGCGCTCGAAATGTTTACCTTTGCGCCCCAACCGTCCACCATCTACTGTCCACCGTCTACCGTGAATTTCCTTACAATAGAAAACGTTACCAAGTCCTACGGCGAAAAAGTGCTGTTTCAGAACATCAGCCTGCATATCGACAGGGGGCAAAAGATCGGACTGATCGCCAAAAACGGCACCGGCAAAACCACCCTCATGCGGGTCATCGCAGGACGTGAAGGCTCTGAAGGCGAAAATGCGAAGATCATCCTGCGCAAGGGCATTCGCATCGGCTGGCTGGACCAGGAACCGCATTTCCACCCTGAACTCGATGTGCTTGGCGCCGTACTCGATCCGGCCAATCCGCTGGTGCGCGTCGTGCAGCGGTACGAACACGCCCTCGCCCATCCTGACAATACCGCCGAACTGCACGATGCGATGGCAGATATGGATCAGCACGATGCCTGGACTTTCGAAGCGAAGGTGAAGGAAACACTGTTCCGCTTTCGTATGGAGCAATTCGAACAAAAGGTGAAAACGCTTTCCGGTGGACAGCAGAAGCGCCTGGCGCTGGTAAAAATACTGCTCGAAGAACCCGATTTTCTGATCCTCGACGAGCCGACCAACCACCTCGACGTCGAGATGATCGAATGGCTGGAGGAATACCTGCAACAGCCCGGTATCACGCTGTTCATGGTCACGCACGACCGCTATTTTCTGGAAAATGTGTGCGACAGCATCATCGAACTCGAAGGCGGCCAGTTGCGCCGCTATTCCGGCTCCTACTCCGATTACCTGGAAAAGAAGGCCATGCGGGAGGAGGTGGAAGCCACCACCTATGAACGCCAGAACAAACTGCTCAAACGCGAACTCGAATGGGTGCGCCGCTCGCCCCAGGCCCGTACCACCAAGGCCAAAGCACGGGTCGATGCCTATTTCAACCGAAAGGAAGTCAACGACACGCTGAAAAAGAAAAACGACGAAATGAGTCTCCAGATCAAGGAGAACTGGCTGGGTGGCAAAATCGTGGAGCTGCATAACGTCGGGAAAAGTTTCGGCGACAAAAAGATCATCGAAAACTTCAGTTACAAGTTCAAACGCCGCGAACGCGTGGGTATCGTCGGACAAAACGGCACGGGCAAATCGACCTTCCTCCAGCTGCTTACCCAATCGCTTGCGCCGGATACCGGAAAGGTGGTGGTGGGCGACACCATTATTTTCGGGTTTTACCGGCAGGAAGGCATCCAAATGAACGAAGACAAACGGGTGATCGACGCCGTGCGCGATATCGCCGAGTTTATTCCCCTTGAAAAGGGCAAGGAATTGTCGGCAGCCCAACTGCTGGAGCGCTTTATGTTTACACGCCCCCAACAGCAGGTATACGTCAGCCAACTCAGCGGCGGCGAACGGCGCAGACTCTATCTGCTCACCGTGCTGATGAAAAACCCCAACTTTCTGATCCTCGACGAACCGACCAACGACCTCGATGTGATCACCCTGCAGGTACTGGAAGACTTCCTTGAAGAATATCCCGGCTGTCTTGTGGTGGTTACGCACGACCGGTATTTCATGGACCGCCTGGTAGATCACCTGTTTGTGTTTGAAGGCAACGGCAAAGTCAGGGATTTTAACGGCACCTATGCCGAATTCCGCGCCATGCAACGGGTACCGGTCGTACCTCCGGTACCTCCGGCTTTAGCCGGCGAATCAGGTGCAGCGGGTGCGTCGCCGGCTAAAGCCGGCGGTACCGGCGGTACCAATACCGGAGTAAAACTGACGAACACCGAGCGCAACGAGATGAAGAAACTGGAAAAAGAGCTGGCTTCGCTGGAAAATCGCAAGAAAGAAATATTCGACCGCTTTAATGCCGCCGATCTGGCGCCCGAGGAGGTTACCAAACTCTCCAATGAACTGGGCACGCTGCAAAAAACGCTCGAGGAGAAGGAGATGCGCTGGCTGGAACTGGCGGAACATGCCTGAACAATAACACTTTTCAGCAGCAACCCGACGTTATCAGGGTATGGGTAAATCGCTCCTTTTTTCGCTTTGCCTTTGCCTTGCGCTGTGCGCCGGCGCCCAAACGGATATTGGCGCCGTGGATACCTATGCCGCAACAATTCGGCTGAACAACAATGATATAGAGCAACTGGCCGATACGCTTACCGCGCCTTTTTCTACTGAACTGGAAAAAGCACGCGCCATCTTCGTCTGGATATCCGAAAATATCGCCTACGATTGCGGCAAGGAGAACCGACTGGAGACAGTGCCCGACGAAGCAGTTCACCCACTGTATTATACCCAGCAGCAACTGGAGAATATCCTGAAAAACCGACGCACGCGTTGCGAGGGCTATGCCTTTCTGTTCAGGATTATGTGCCGCCTCGCAGAAATCCAGTGCAGCAGCCTCGAAGGGTTTGCGCGTTTCAACGGCGAAAAGGTTGATCCGGCAACCGTAGAACCCAACCATGCCTGGAATGCCGTTTGTCTGGAGGGCGCCTGGTACGAAGTAGACGTGAGCGCCGGCTCGGGCCAGTGCGACGGCGGGCGCTTTAATGCCGGTCGCCGGGATGAATACTTCCGGATGTCGCCCGAATTGCTGAAACGTATTTACATTCAGATCGACGACGACCGCCGCTCCAACAATTCAGGACGCATAATTCTGAAATTTTAACTCATACCGCCCGGCGCTCCGCCAGCCGTTCTTTCATTTTGCGCCAGCTCGGTCCGATCAGACGATTCATTCCCTTGTCCACTACATAGTGCGTGGCAATATTGGCCAGTCCGCGCACCCGCGCCGGCAAAGAGCCGAATGAGCGCAGGCTGATGGAATAACCGCCATCAGTGTACTCAATGTAATGCCAGTAGCCGGAAGGCATGAACAGCGTTTCGCCGGGCTGCAACATGACCTCGAAGCCTTTGGCCTTTGCCAGAGCAGGATATTTTTCGTAGTCGGGGTTGTTCAGGTCGACATAGCTCGCCACCGTAAACGGATGGTGGTGCAGGTTGCGACTTTGGTCGGGCGCAAACAGGATAACACGCTTGCGGCCATGTATCTGGTTCAGAAATACATGGCTCATGTCAATATCATAGTGCAGGGCGACTTTCGAACCCTCCCCGCCGAAAAACATAAAAGGCAATTCGTTGACGAAGCCGTCCATAATGGTTGGAATATGGAAATCGCTGCGTAATTCCGGTGCGACACGGAATATATTCCATAGGAAAATGCGCAGGTCAGTCGGGCCGCTCTCGATGATCTCCAAAAACTCCTTAAAAGAAATGATTCGGTCGGGTGTCATATACCCCTTGCCGGGTTTGGAATAATTATTGGAGACAACAGGGACGCGCAAATGTCCGTAGCTTGCTTTGAAATGCTCTACGGTCCACCGTTGTCGGGCAGGCCAGGAGGAGGTTAAATCAGTGAGTACCACCGGTTTCATCTCATGCAGGTATTCTTCGGCGAAACTTTTCGGGCTCAGGCCGGATCGGCGGTCAACGGGCATTAGGTCCATCATAGCGCGACAAAATTTTGGTGAACGAATGTCCCGGTTTTTATTCTTCGGGCCCTTGTTCAGCGGCAAAAGTAAAAAGGAAGCGCATCGCAAGCGCAGGGGACATCGGATTGTTAATTTGTTAATCTATCAAAACACGGCGCCGTTAAGAGACAGTCCTTGTTTTAAGTAATTGAAATTCAATATTTTAATTACGGTTTTTTTTAATATTCTGCCTGCTTTTTTGCAGGCAAGGCACTAAAAAAATGTTGTTGTACCGCTTATTTTGCACCGACCCGGAGGGTAAAAATCTGATTGATGACCATAAAAATATGTGATAGAAAGGCGCCGGATGCACTCATTCTGCCTTTGGTGCAGGACGACCTGCTGCCTGGCCGCCTTGCCGAAATTGCTGTCGGGGCGGGCGTCGACACGACAAATCTGCAAAATGATTTTAAGGCGGAACAGGGAGAGGTGTTTGTATTGTATTCGGGTACTGCGCCGGCACGCCGGCTTTACCTGGTTGGAATGGGCAAAAAAGCCGGTTTTACCAATGTGTTGCTCACTGCCCGCACCTTTGTACATAAATTCAAATCCAGATTGCCGGCCCAAACGGGTATTGACCTGCGTCATTTTCCTGCTGATGCCGTGCTTCGACTGACCGATGCTGCTGTTACCGGCGTTTTGCTGGGACTCTATTCGCCGGGCCGTTATCAAACGGAAGGTAATAATACAAAACCGGCCCCGGTTTTTGGTCAGGATGACTCCGAATTACAGGTGCTGGTGCCTGACGCTGTCTGCGATGATGCCGGGACTGCGGCCGGCCGCGGGCAGGTTTTTGCAGGGGTCACAAGAGAGATCATGGACCTGATGAATGCCCCGGGCAACAAAAAAACACCCCAGGTACTCTGCGACTGGGCAAAACATGCGGGTGAAAAGGCCGGGTTTAGCGTCCGTATTCTGGAAAAAGAAGACCTGATCGAGCAGGGACTTGATGCCTTGTATGCCGTTGGCAAAGGCAGTCCGCACGCGCCGGCGCTCATCCTGCTGGAGTACGGCGACCAGACATCTGCGGGGCCGTTTGTGGGGCTGGTCGGGAAAGGCGTTACGTTTGATACCGGCGGCGTGAGCCTGAAGCCGTCGGCAAATATGCACCTGATGAAAAGCGATATGGGTGGCGCGGCCGCAGTTCTGGGCGCCTTCGTTGCCGCAGCCGGACTTAAAATACAGGCACACCTGATCGGGGCAATCCCTGTTGCAGAAAACATGATAGATGGCCACGCCATCAAACCGGGCGACGTGATCAATTCATTTTCGGGTAAAACCATTGAGGTTACCGACACCGATGCCGAGGGCCGGCTCATTCTTGCCGACGCACTGGCCTACCTGCTTGACCGGCAAAAACCGGATATCGTGATCGATGTTGCGACGCTGACCGGCAGTATTATCCGGGCTATCGGCAACCACGCCGGCGGATTGTTCACCAGCAATGACCGCCTGGCCGACACCCTGTCCAAAGCAGGCGAATATTGCGGCGAGCGGCTCTGGCGTATGCCTATGTGGGAAGAATATGGCGCCGACCTCAAGAGCGACGTCGCAGATCTGCGCAATTTCACGGGCAAGCCAATGGCAGAATGCATCACTGCCGCAAAATTTATCGAACACTTCACCGCCGGCCATCCAGCCTGGGCGCATCTCGATATTGCGGGGATGGCTTACGCCGATACCGAGTTTGCAAAGGGTAAAATCGCAACCGGTTACGGCATCCGGCTGCTGACCGAGTTCGTCGAGGGGTTCGCAGCACCCTGACGCAATGGTCCGTTGGCTGATTATTTCAACGGATTTTTGTCTTCAGTAGCGTAAAACGGGCAAAAGACCTACATTTGCTGCGATTTTCGGAAATTGGTATCCGGATCGCATTTTTTGTATTCCAACGGCATTAATCGCAGCATCCGACTGGCATAAAATGCCACGGTGTCCCGCCCGATCCCAAAGCCTGGTAACGTTAATGACGGATGACACCATCCCATCATCGCCGTCCCTTGCGGAACGAAGAAAACAGTGCAATTTTTACTACATGGCTGATTTTTCAAAACTTCATGAGCTGTGCGCGCAGGTGCGTCGCGACATAGTGAGAATGGTATTTAACGTACAGAGCGGCCACCCCGGCGGTTCGCTCGGGTGCGCGGAGTTTTTTGTGGCTCTTTATGGCAATGTGCTGAAACACCGCCCCAAACCCTTTAAAATGGAGGGTAAAAACCAGGATATGTTTTTCCTGTCCAACGGCCATATCTCACCCGTATGGTACAGCGTACTGGCCCGGACGGGTTACTTTCCCGTCGCCGAACTCAACACTTTCCGCAAACTGAACACCCGCCTGCAGGGCCACCCGGCCACGCATGAAGGGCTTCCGGGCGTGCGGGTGGCTTCGGGTTCGCTGGGGCAGGGCATGTCGGCCGCTATCGGCGCGGCACTGGCCAAGCGGCTCGACGGCGACAAACGCTGGATATTTTGCCTCACCGGCGACGGCGAACTGGAAGAAGGACAATGCTGGGAGGCCATCATGTTTGCCGCCCACCACAAGGTAGACAACCTGATCGTTACCGTCGACTGGAACGGACAGCAGATCGACGGTCCTACCGACCGTGTGATGAGTCTCGGCAACCTGCCCGCCAAATGGAAAGCCTTCGGCTGGGATGTGCTCGTTCTGGAACAAGGCAATAACCTGGAAGCCGTAATCGCTATGCTTCGCCGTGCCAAACGCCGTACCGGCAAAGGCAAACCGGTGGTCATCCTGATGAAAACGGAAATGGGCTATGGCGTCGATTTCATGCAGGGCACACATCAGTGGCACGGCAAGGCGCCCAACCAGCAACAATTTGACAGTGCCATGCAGCAACTGCCCGTGACCTCGCTGGGCGACTACTGACAATAATGATGAATGGTGAATGATGAATGGTGAATGGTGAATGGTGAATGATGAATGGTGAAATGGTGAATGATGACGCCAATACCTGCTCAACGTATAAAACCTGTGTATCATGTTAAAAAATATAGTCAGCAGCGGCTCCCGTGCTACCCGTGAAGGGTTCGGAGCAGGCCTTCTCGAACTGGGCCGCCAAAACCCTGACGTCGTCGGCCTGACCGCCGACCTGATGGAATCGCTGCAAATGCATCATTTCCAAAAAGAATTCCCCGAGCGGTTTTTCCAGTGCGGTATTGCCGAGGCCAATATGATGGGGATTGCGGCCGGACTCGCAACGGCGGGCAAGATTCCCTTCACGGGTACTTTCGCCAATTTCAGTACGGGCCGCGTGTACGACCAGATCCGCCAAAGCATTGCCTATTCCCACAAAAACGTCAAAATATGCGCTTCCCATGCCGGGCTTACCCTCGGAGAAGACGGCGCAACCCACCAGATACTGGAGGATATCGGCATGATGCGCATGTTGCCCGGCATGACGGTAATCAATACCTGCGATTTTAACCAGACCAGGGCTGCCACCATCGCTATTGCCGCGCACCACGGACCGGTCTACCTGCGTTTCGGCCGGCCGGCATGGCCCGTTTTCACGCCGGATAACCAGAAGTTTAAAATTGGCAAGGCCTTGCATCTTGCATCCGGCAAAGACGTTACGATCTTTGCGACCGGCCATCTGGTATGGACGAGCATCGAAGCGGCGAAGGAACTGGCAGAACAGGGTATTTCCTGCGAGGTCATCAATATCCACACCATCAAGCCGCTCGACGACGAAGCTATCCTGGATTCGGTCAGCAAAACCCGCGCGGTTGTAGTAGCCGAAGAACACCAGCGCAACGGCGGCCTCGGCGATGCCATCGCCAACCTGCTGGTCCACCAGATGCCCGTACCCATGGAATACGTCGGCGTAAAAGACTCCTTCGGTGAAAGCGGCAAACCGCTCGATCTGCTCGACAAATACGGCCTCGGTAAAAAGGACGTGTTGTGGGCCGTCAAAGACGTGCTGGACCGGAAAAAATAGCGCTTCTTCGTAATCCATAAACCTGCATTCCGCAAACCCGCAACCTGTAATTCCGTATATGAAATTCGCCACAAAAGTTATTCATGCAGGCATTGAGCCGGACCCCTCAACCGGGGCGATCATGACCCCCATTTTCCAAACCTCCACGTATGTGCAGGCAGCGCCCGGCGACCACAAGGGCTACGAATATGCGCGTACACAGAACCCTACCCGCACCGTGCTGGAGAAAAACCTCGCCGCCCTGGAAAACGGCACAGACGCTGTTTGCTTCAGTTCGGGCCTTGCGGCACAGGATGCTGTCATCAAACTGCTCCGCTCGGGCGACGAGGTACTGTCGGTCAACGACCTGTACGGCGGCTCCTACCGTCAGATGGTGCGCGTCTGGGGGCAGTGGGGGCTGAAAAGCCGCTATGTGGATATGTACGACGCCGCAAACGTCGAAAAAGAAATTGGCCCGGATACCAAATTGATCTGGATAGAGACGCCTACCAACCCCATGCTTAATATCGTGGATATTCAGGCGGTATGCGCCATTGCCCGCAAGCGGGGTATCCTGACGTGCGTAGACAATACTTTCGCGTCGCCATACCTGCAAAACCCGCTCGATCTGGGCGCCGATATTGTGCTGCACTCGGCCACCAAGTACCTTGGCGGGCACTCCGATGTCGTACACGGCTGCCTCATCGTGCGCGACGCCGATCTCGCGCAACGCCTGCGTTTTCTGCAGAATGCCAGCGGCGCCGTGCCCGGCCCCCAGGATTGTTTCCTGATCCTGCGCGGCATCAAAACCCTGCACCTGCGCGTGCAAAGGGCCTGCGAAAATGCTTCGGCGATCGCACAGCACCTCATGGCGCATTCCAAAGTGGCTAAAGTATACTGGCCGGGTTTTGCCGCGCATCCCAACCACGAGATTGCCAAACGCCAGATGCGCATGTTCGGCGCCATGGTTTCTTTCGACCTTAAAGACAATAGTCTCGAAAACGCAACAAAAGTGCTGAGCGGCACGCACCTGTTCTCCCTGGCCGAATCGCTCGGGGGGGTGGAGTCGCTTATCGGCCACCCGGCGAGCATGACCCATGCCAGCATACCCCGGGAGGAACGCCTCAAGGTGGGCCTGACCGACTCCCTGATCCGACTGAGCGTCGGGGTGGAGGATGTGTCGGATTTGATCGCCGACCTGGATGCAGCGTTGGACCTGGTTTGAGAAATGACGGCAAAAAACGAGACCGCTCCATCTTTGCGATGAAGCGGTCTTTTTCGTTTGTCAATTCAAAATTATACTAAACCATTGTATGAAGCAAAACAAGCCGGAGCGCTAAATCTGAAATCCTGTCCACTCCGGCCATTAAAATAATCGGTTATAATCAAATCGCCTCGAAGGCAGCCATTCCGGTACTGTCCGGCACCACCTCGTCGCGCTGGAGACTGTGTACTTTGTTCTCGCGTTCGGGCACCTGCAATCTTGGACTGACCACATCGAACTCCAGTTCATCATACCGGTAAAGCGACCAGTTGCCGTTGGCAAATTCGAGCGCAGTGAGGTGCTCCACCCAGTCGCCGCTGTTGAGATAGGTAACTGTTTTGCCATCTTCCATCTCGATCCTGCGTATCTGGGGTTGGTGGATGTGCCCGCATATGACACAGTCATAATCTTTTTCCGCCGCGATCCGGATGGCAGTGTCCTCGAAATCAGATATGTATTTAACGGCGCCTTTCACGCCTTTTTTCACTTTTGCGGCAAACGATACGGGCGCAAAGCCGAACACCCGGCGCATGGAATTGATCGTTCGGTTGATACGGATCAGGAGGTCGTAGCCTTCGCCGCCCAGTTTGGCCAGCCACCGCGCGCGGTGTACGCTGGCATCGAACACATCGCCATGAAAGGCCCAGTGCGTTTTGCCGTCGACCTGGAAAACCAGTTTGTTGCGCAGGTGGATGAGCCCCAGCGACATTTCACCGAATTTGCGGAGCAAATCGTCGTGGTTGCCTGTCAGGTAATACAGTTTGGTGCCGTTAACCGCCATTTTAAGCAGGCGCCGCACCACTTCCATGTGTTCTTTTGGAAAATAACTCTTTTTGAAGTACCAGATATCAAAGATATCCCCGTTGAGCACAAGCGTGCGGGGTTCGATGCTTTTCAGATAGTTGTGTAACTCGCGGGCGTGGCACCCGTAAGTGCCCAGGTGTATATCGGAAAGAACTACAATATCCAGTTCGCGCTTCATGCGTTCGTATTGATTTGACCACACAAAAGTAACCTGGGTATTTTTCGGGGCTGTTAAGCCAATATGACGTTAAGGTTAAGAAAACGGCGGTTCCGGGCTTACCCCAATAAAAATCGCCGGAGCGATTTCAGACGAATCTTCCGGCGATAATAGGAATTGCAAAAAGGGAAGTAGAAAGCAGGAAAGGAGGGGAAGCCTCAGATATCGGTGTGCTCTATAGAACTTCGGATCCTGTCTTTCAGCGTTTGAGACGCTTTGTGTTTGGAGAGCCTGCTATTGAGAAAGGCGCGGAAGGATTCTTCTTCGGGTAATGGGATTTCACGGGGCAGTGAGGTATCGGTCATTTCTTTTTTGGGAAAACAGGGGAGGGCATCTTCGTGGCCCTGATCGGCAGTAAACGGAATGCCGGTTCTGACAGTACCCATAGCGTTGCTGTTTTGCTTGCGTGGACTTTTCATTGTACCAATAGTTTGCGTCAACGGGTAATCGCCGGATTTGCTGCCGTCTCTGTCCATCTGCATACAGCCGGGCAAAATACAAGCTCCCGCCGGGTTGCCTGCCGGGGCGTTGTGGTTGGATGTTTGCCGGAAAAACATATCGTACTGCATACTGAATGGTTTTGAACGGGAGCAGGTCTGAAAAAGACTTGCTGAGCCGTGATGTTACGTTGACCTGTTAAGGACGTTTTTAAGAATAGTAAATTTGAAAGAACATAAGATCAGATTGTTTGCCGTTTGCCTTGGGGCGATTCTGGGGAGATATATTAAATAAAGAAGGGTTTACCGCGGGCGAAAAGCCGTTCCGGGTAAACCCTTTTTTTATGCCGATTGGTCATGCACATTGTCGACGGGGAGTCCCTGATCGTCGTCCTGCACGTTGTAGCCCTGCGCTTCGGCGTAGGCCTGGAGTTTTTCAGCGAGTACGTTGCGGGCGCGGTGCAGCCGCGAGCGAACGGTGCCGATCGGTATCTCCAGAATGGCGGCTATTTCCTCGTAGGTAAAATCTTCGAGGTCGAGCAATACCACCGTCCGGAAAGCCGGCGAGAGTGCGTTGATGGCGAGGGTGACCTCGTCGCCGATGAGCGAGCTACCCATTTCCTCATGCAGACCAAAATAACGCGGTGCGACAGGATCATCTTCGTTGTGGTACACGACGACATCTTCGTAGTCGACCTTGTACGGGCGGCTTTTTTTGGTGCGGTACTCGTTGATAAAGGCATTGCGGCAAATCCTGAACAGCCATGCCTTTGCATTGGTACCCTCTTCGTAGCGGCTCAGGAAGCGCCAGGCTTTGAGGTAGACCTCCTGCACGAGGTCTTCAGCCTGCGTGGCATCGCCGGTCAGACGATAGGCAAACGTATATACGGCATCCATGAGCGGGAAAAATTCGCGCTCAAAAATGCGGTCGTATCGTGTTCGTAACGATTCGTTTGCCATAGTAGTTAATGTAGCCATATCAGGTTGGTTTTAGTGAGTCGGTACCGCAAAGTTCACCGACAAATTGATTCAACACAAGGGCTGCGGGAAAAAGTTCCGGTATGTTGAAATTTTTTTCAGAACGGTGAGGCCCGTTAGCAATAAACCAAAGTTGTGAAAATGTTTAGGGTACTGTGTTTACGAAACACGTCCTGCGCGGCATTGACATGAAGAATCACCCTGAATTTTTCATGTTGTATAACTCAAAACTCCAGATCCATGCATCAGCAATCTGTCATTAAAGTCCTCGGCGGACTTTTCTTCGTTTTTGCTTCCTGCGGGCCTTTAAAAAATCCCCAAAGCGATCAGCCCCAAAGCGCATTTGCCCGCCCCCTGGCTCCGGGCACCGATATTACCTCCGAAACCGGTTTTTCCGTCCGGGGTCGGCTGACAAACTGGATTACAGTCAAAAGCAATAAAAAGACCGAGCACCTGGCCGGCATATCCGAAACGTCCGACCTGATCCACTTTTACTGGAATGCCGCCAACAACAAGTGGCGTGCGGAAAACCTGAGTTCGATTACCGGTAAAAAAGTTAAAAACAGCGTTACATCCTGGATAACGCCCGACGGCTCGAATACCGTCGAACACATCGCAAGTGTGTCGTCAAACAACGACCTGATTGTGTTTTACCGCAACTCCGGGAACAATATCTGGAAAACGGTAAATGTAACGGCAAAAACGAACGCCAGGGTAGCAGGCGGGTTGAGCAGCTGGCAAACGCCGAACGGCCCCTATAATGTGGAGCATATCGCCGCGCGGAATTCCGACGGCCGCTTGCTGGTATTCTGGTGGTCGCCGGCCAAGGACTGGCAGGTGGTTAATGTTTCGCAAAAAACGGGCGTGAACATCAATTCGGACGTGACCAACTGGCAGATCAGGCGAGGACAGTTCCTCACCGAGTACCTTGCCGCCACTTCCACGGCGAATAAGGTAGTGGTGTTTGCATGGTCTCCTTCCGCCGACTGGAATGCGACAGCCACCCCGTTTACTTCTACGGATGGCGCTACCCCCTGGCTGACCGGCGAGGTCGAACACCTGGCCGGCGTAGGCTCCGACAGTACGCTCTATGTGTTGTGGCGAAAAGGCCAGGGCGCCTGGAACTATGTCGATGTCACGGAAATTACCGGCGAAAAGGTGATGGAGCGGCCTGCGGGGTACCAGTTCAAGGTCGGCAGTGAAAACGTCGAGTTCCTGACAGCCAGAGGCCCTGGCAACCACGCCCTGGTTTTTTGGTGGAAGCCATCAAGAGATTGGCAGGCTTTCGACATAACAGAGATTACCGGATCGGGCATCAGTACGCCGCCGGTTTCCTGGACGACCAACGCAACCTCCGACAGGATTTCGGAGCACCTCGCAGCCGTGGGCGCCAACGGGCGTCTGCGCGTGTTTTACAGCTACGACCAGCCGCGGGTGTTCACCGACAGGCTGGGAACGATTTATGAAAATATTCCGCGCATGCGGAACACCAACAGAAAGATACTGACGATCCTGTGGGACCCGCATTATCCTGACGATGCCGGAGGTTTTATCCCCAAACCCCTCAAGACGACCATAACGACCGCGTTGTACGGCACGGATGGAATGGGAAATTATTTCCGGGAAAACAGCGGAAAAACATTCAGGCTCCAAAACGAAGGAATCCTGGGCTGGTATGATGCCGAACACCCCCTGGACTACTACGACGGCGACAGCAACGGCGACGGCCAGCCTTACGACCGGGACAAGGCGGGCGCAGCCATCCGGGCTTCCGATGCCGATATCAATTATAAAATATTTGACGAAGATGGCGACGGCAAGGTGGAACCCCACGAACTTTCCATCGTTTTTATTCACCCCGGCAGGCAGGGCGGGCTATACCGCATCGGCGGAAGAAAGGTAAAAGACGACCGCGACGGTTCGACACTGTTTGTCGACGGCGTAAAGATCGAAGAGTGTGTCGAAGTGGGCATCGGCCATCCGACCCCTAATTTCAGCGTAGTCGCCCATGAACTCTGCCACGCCCTGTTCAACCTGCCCGATATGTATTTTACTTTTTTTACACCGACGGCTGCAGGCAGTTATTCCATCATGGATGCGACCTATAACAAAGCGCATATCGACGCATTTCACAAAATGAAACTCGGTTGGGCGCATCCGCGCATTGTATTCAGGTCGGGCGCCTACAAGATACCCGAAGTGGAAACCCGGCACCGGGTATATGTGCTTATGGACCCCATGCGCAGCGAAAAAGAATACTTTCTGCTTGCCAACCGCTGGAAAGGCTCTTCGTTCGACCGTTTTGAACTCCCCGATGAGGGCATCGCCGTCTGGCACGTCATGGAAGACCCGGCAGTTTACAACGCGGCCCCGCCGCCGCCGACCGTTGATGCGACCCAATGGGCAACGGTGGGTGGAGGCCGGAGCTATGTGCGTATGATCCGACCGGATCTTCATCCGCCTTTTCTGAACAGAAGGTCTCTATGGGACGCCGCCGAAGGCAACCTGCTTTCCACGGAAACGGATCTTTCCAAACCGGGGCTCCGATGGGGAAACCAGTCGGCCAGCGGCTTCAATCTGAAAAACTTCTCTGCTCCGGGCCAGGTGATGGAGGTGACCATCGAAACGCCCTGGTAGGGCATTTCAGGCCATTTCGCCATCCTCCAGCCGGCCGAAACGATACCCTTTTCCGGCAAAATGCCGGAGTATTGCCGGCAGTGCGTACCGCAGGTTGCGTTCTGCTTTCAGGCTGTCGTGGAATACAATAATGGAGCCGGGCCGGGCATTGTCGAGCACGTTCTGAAGGCATTGTTCCGGTGTGATCTCGGGAGCATAGTCGCCGCTGAGCACATCCCACATCACAATCCGGAAATGCCGCTGCAGGAATTCGCGCTGGCGGGGCATCAAACGGCCGTACGGCGGACGGAACAGACGGCTTTTTACTATGCGCGCACAACGGCGTACATTGTTGAGATAGGTCACGTGTTCCGTTTGCCAACCGTTGAGGTGATGGTAGGTATGGTTGCCTACGGCGTGCCCGTCGCGCTGTATCTGCCGGTAGATGTCGGGGTACTTTTCGACGTTGTCGCCCACACAAAAAAAAGTGGCCCCGGCGTTGTATGACCGGAGTGTTTCCAGCACCCAGGGGGTCACTTCCGGTATCGGTCCGTCGTCAAACGTCAGATACAGTATCTTTTCGGAGGTAGGCACGCTCCAGGTATAAAAGGGCATGAATGCCTGAATGAGTTTGGGTGTTTTGGCTAAAAACATGGCGATAAAGTTCCGGTAAAAATGGTATGTTTTTACCCTTTAACGGCAAAAGTCGCGAAGCAATGGCCTTCGATAATATAAAACTGCTACTTTTGCTGAAAATAGAATGCGCGTCGGCTGAACGTACACACAACTCGGTCGCCGCGCCTTTTTTTCGCTATGTCTGTTCGCGTACGATTCGCTCCATCTCCCACCGGCGCGCTGCACATCGGCGGCGTGCGCACGGCCCTATACAACTACCTGTTTGCAAGGCAACAGGGAGGTACCTTTATTCTTCGTATTGAGGATACCGACCAGAACCGGTACGTGCAGGGTGCAGAGGAGTATATCGTGGAATCGCTGCGCTGGGTAGGGCTGTTGCCCGACGAAGGTGTTGGTTTCGGCGGGGCCTTCGGCCCGTACCGCCAAAGCGACCGCAAGGAAATATACCGGGAATATGCAGAGCGACTGGTCGCGAGCGGTCATGCCTATTATGCTTTTGATACACCGGAAGCGCTGGAAATCCGCCGTAACGACGAGCCCAATTTTACCTGCAACCATGCAACGCGTGGCGGTCTTGTCAACAGCCTGACCCTGCCTGCCGCCGAAGTGCAATCCCGCCTGTCGGCCGGTGAGCCCTGGGTTATTCGCCTGAAAGTGGAGCCCGGACAGGAAATCCACGTGCACGACCTCATTCGTGGCAGCGTCGTTTTTCAGAGCAACGAACTCGACGACAAGGTGCTGCTCAAGGCAGACGGCATGCCCACCTACCACCTGGCCAACATTGTCGACGACCACCTGATGCAGATCACCCACGTAATTCGCGGGGAGGAATGGCTGCCCAGCACGGCACACCACGTACTGCTGTACCGCGGCTTCGGCTGGGAAGACAGCATGCCGAAGTTTGCACACCTGCCGCTGATCCTCAAACCTGTGGGCAACGGCAAATTGAGCAAGCGCGACGGCGCGAAATTTGGCATGCCCGTATTTCCGCTTTCCTGGAAAGGCGAAACACCGGAAGACAGTTTTCCGGGATTCCGGGAAGCCGGTTTTTTGCCTGAAGCCGTCGTCAATTTTCTTGCGCTGCTCGGCTGGCATCCCGGCGGCGACCAGGAGTTGTTCAGCCTTGAAGACCTGACCGCCGCCTTTTCTGTTGAACATATCAGCAAAGGCGGCGCCCGGTTTGATTTTGAAAAGGCCAAGTGGTTCAACCAGAAATATATCCAGTCGGCTGATAATGAGGTGCTGGCTACCCACATACGCCCGCTTGCAGAGGCAAAAGGGTACCGCGTGAGCGACGATTATCTGGTCGTAGTGGCGGGTTTGATGAAAGAGCGGGTGACATTTTTGCCGGATTTCGTCGAATTGGGGTATTATTTGTTCGAGCCGATTCGGGAATACGACCTGGAAATGCTGCAGAAAAAGTGGCATCCGGGTATGGAACAGGTGTTTGAATCGCTGGCAGCAGTTGTGGCGCCGCTTGAACCATACGAGTCCGGGGTACTGGAAACGGCTGTTAAGGCCTTTATTCAGGAAAACGGATTGAAGCCGGGTGATGTGTTGTCGCTTTTGCGCCTGGCGTTGGCCGGCACCATGAAAGGCCCTGCCGTGTTTGATATGGCTGCCGCATTGGGACCGGAGGAAACGGTAAGGCGCCTGCGCCAGTTGGTTGCGCAGGGCGGCAAGGTTCACCAAAGGGTGGAGAACGCGTGAGCATAATGTTTTAAACTTCGAAATAAATGGCCAAACAAAACAAACCGAAACCGCCCGACAAGACGCAAAAACCCCCGTCCAAACTCAATGAAATGGATATTCAGGTAAATGAGTTGGGGCAGATCGAGCGCAATTTTGATATCGACAAGATCAATCAGTTTCTCAACGAGAACGTGCCAGACAAAAAATTTTCCGACGAAAAGTCCTAATCTTCCAATGCCTCCCGCTTTTCGGCCTAAGCCGATAGTACCTTCAGTAATCCATTTAATCCTCAGCAATAGAACATATTCTCTTGACACCCCCGGCGGCCTCCTTCGGTCGTCCGAGATGAAATACGTCCGTATGACAAACCGGTTACACAGACACTTTATGGCCGTGCCGGCTTATCTGGTATTCTGCCTGATTATAGTTCCTTCTTTCGGCCTGAAAGCCCAGTTTATTTTTACTCCACCGGCCAACACGACCTACCCTGTAGGGCCGACGTGTTCGCAGTCAGTGGCCGGCGCCAATCCTATGCCCACCGTGACGGCTACCACCCCCGGTGCGGTTATTACTGTTTCACAATTCGATCCTGTTGCCTCCGGTTTCCCTGCCACCGACCAGTGGCCGGCTCCGACGCTCAACCTGATGGTCTCCTGGCATGTGGAAGACAATCTCGGCAACTCCAACAACTTTATCTTTTCCGTATCCTTCGTCGACCAGACCCCGCCGGTGCTCGATATGATGGGCACGCCCTCGTCGGCATCCTACGGCTCTATCGTACAGGTGCCTCCCCCGGCAAACGTAACGGCAATGGATAACTGTCTCGGTATGGTCAACCTGACTTACGTACAGTCGACGCCTCCCGATACCTGTGCTGCAGGTATGTTTACGCGCACCTGGACGGCTACCGATGTCGCCGGCAACTCGTCGGTATTTACCCAGACCATTACCATCGCGGCCGACGACCTGCCGCCCGTCATTTCCTTTCCGCCGGCCAACGGATCTGCGCCCTGTGAACAACTGGCAACGGCTTACCCCGCCTGGCTGGCGCAACAGATGTCGCTCTTTGCCGCAGATGATGTCTCCGGAATAAAATCGTACACCAATAACGGTCCTGCCCAGTTCCCCGTCGGTTGCGCCTTGCCCCTTACGGTCATTTTTAGAGCAACAGATAATTGCAACCTGTTCACCACGACCACGGCTGTTTTCAATACTTCAGATACCAAGCCGCCGGTTATCCTGGTCGCGCCAAAAGACACCGTGGCCTATTGCTCTCCCGACGGCAACCAGTTGACCAGGTTGAGCCAGTGGATCAATAAACGCGGCTATCTGTCGGCCATGGACTCCTGCACGATCAGTTCCCTGCTGACCTATCCCATGCAAATCGGCGTAGCGCCGGCGGATTCCCTGCAAATCATTGCCGCTTTTCAGAACTCCTTCGCCAACGGTTGCGGGTCGCAAATGATCGGTAGCACATTTTACGATAAAGTACGCGCCAAGGTGACCGTAAGTTTTTTCGCCCGCGATGCCTGCGGCAATTCCATACTCGCCGGACAGGCAACCTTTATCGCTATCGATACCCTGGCGCCGGTGATCAGCGGCTCGCCGACGGTGGAACAGTGCGGCGGCGGCGACGACCAGGCAAGTCTGGAAGCCTGGATCAACCTGCACGGCAATGCCTCCGTAACGGATGACTGCTCTGCAACGTCATGGACGAATTTTTCATTTACTACCTCCAACGGGCAAAGTGGAACCGGCGCGTTCGGGGCGGGGCCGTACCCGATCGTTCAGGCGCATAATTGCGCCTGGTTTACCGATGTGACCTTCAGGGCAACTGATGACTGTGGGAATATCGGCTCCAAGACCCTGCGTTTTCAAATACAGGACAATGAAAAACCGGTAATCGCCGGCTTTCCGCCGACCGATACCCTTTCCTGCCCAAACCCGGCGCCGGTATTGTCGTCCTCGTTTATCACCGACAACTGCGATACGAGCATGGTGGTAGCCTATACGTTTACGACATCCGATACCCTTTGTCCCGGATCGTACACGATGCACGTCACGTGGTCTGCTACCGACGACTGCGGCAATACCGGAACTGCTACGCAGACGATTTATGTCCGCGATACCGAAGGCCCTTTGTTTACCCTCATTCCGGGGCCCGATACCATCCGCTGCGACACCTTTTCCCTGCCGCCCGACCCTGTGCTGGGCGTTGATATTGCGGGCGTGGACAACTGCAGCCAGGTGGTCGGCGTAACCACGCAGGTTGTGTCCATGCAGGACCCCGACCCTGCCGTATGCGGTCATTACAGTTACGATATCATCCGCACGTTCACGGCGACCGATGCTTGCGGCAATACGAGCACCAGTTCTCAGGTTATTGCAGTGATCGACAACCTTGGGCCTGCGCCCGGGGGGCTGCTGGACACAACCATTGTATGCGAAGTTGCGCCCATGCTGCCGCCGCCTTCACCCGTAGATGCCTGTTCCGGCCCAACGGCAGTCCCGGTTTTTGTCAATGAAACGGTGACCGCAGGCCCTTGTGACGATTCCTACACCCTCACCCGTTTCTGGCAGGCTTTGGATGTGTGCGGCAATACAAGCATCATTTCACAGGAAATACACGTGGTCGATACGGTGGCGCCCATCCTGACCAATATTCCGGTCGATATCACTGTCGATTGTGATGCCATACCTGCGCCACCCGACACCAGCACCTTCGCCGCCACAGATAACTGTGATGAAACAGTGGTGATCACGCTCAATGAAAGCGAGATACGCAACCCGGATACGTTAGATTGCGACCATTGGACCAATTACATCATCAAGCGGGAGTGGACGGCGACCGACAACTGCGGGAATGCGCGAACCTACACCCAGAATATCAATGTACAGGACGAAACGGGCCCGGTCCTCGTGACGCAGGCCACTGTTATGCTGCCCGCCGATTCCGGCGTTTGCGGGGCGAATGCCGGCATTCCGCCGCCCGTTTCCCTGTTCGACGAATGCACAGCGCTGAAGGCGACCGTACTGTTGAAGGATACATCACTCCTGGTCAATACCTCCGGCGGTCCGAACGGCACGACCCCGGTAGATACCGTTTTCTTTCAATGGCCCTCCCCGAACCTGCCCCCCAATGCTCCGGTTATTGATCCTGTAACGCTTACAATCTACCTGGATATTGCCGATGCAGAAGGCGTAATGGAATACTTCAGGATTTATGGCGAAGGCAATTACCTGATCGGGCAGACCCTGCCGAACAACCCGCCCGTGCAATGCGGCAACAGCGTGACAACCCTGACAATACCGGCCGGCCAACTGAATAACTGGCTGACCGACGGGCAACTGGTGCTGACCCTTGCACCGAACGGGACGGGTAGTGAAGCGATCAATGCGCTGGCAACCTGCAACGGCGGCCGGGCCAGGGCCGAACTGAGTTATCAGTATGCCAGCCCGCAGATACCCATTGATCTTACCTATACCCTTGATGGCGACACGACAGGTGTTTTCCCGCCCTCCGGCAGTTTCTTTCTGGAAGTGGGATCGCATACCGTCGTCTATACTGCCACCGATTGCGCAGGTAATTCCTCCACAGCATCCACAATCCTGGTCATTGAAGACCTGCAACCGCCCGTTGTGACGCCACCGGCGCCCATCACGGTTTATGTGGGCCAGAGCAACTGCGAAGCGGTGGTCATGCTGCCCTTCCCCGGCATAACCGACAACTGCGATGTGTCGGGCAGTATCAACCAGCAATCGGCCAGTTTGCCCCTGCAATTTGAACTGGACCAGAATGCAGGCCTGATCCCGAAAGATATTACCCTGAATATCACCAACCTGATCCCCAATGCCGTTACGGGCGGTATTCTGAAAATCAGGCATAAGGGCGACAACGACAACGCGATTGCCGGCGAGTTTTTCAATATTTTAGACGGAAGCAATAATTTTATCGCAGCAACAACGTCGGGTACTACCGCCGGGCAATGCAGCCTGTTCCATGAGACGGTCATTCCGGTGACGGCTAACCAGATCAACACCTGGGTCACGCAGGGCAACGGAACCGCCACTTTTAAGGCCATTGCCAACGACGACGCGGGTAATTACACAGACTTTATCGATACCTGTATGGCGCTGCTACCCGACATGACAGATGGTGTCAGCCGGATACAAGCCGTTCTGGAGTATAGCTATGCCGTGGTCACCTATGAGATACGGAACAGCGGCGGGCAATTGGTCAAATCGGGGTCGCTCAATGGCAATCTGACAAAGGATACGCTCGGCCCCGGCACCTATACCATAAAGTATCTGGTGGAAGACATCAACGGCCTTGAAGGAATGGCCAGTTACATGGTCACGGTGCTGGATACCGTTAAGCCGATGGCTTTTGTAAATCGCTGACCATTTTCGTCGACCCGTCGGGTCTGCCCGCCGATACCTATGTGCTGACTCCGGCCGAGATCAACAACAACAGTACCGATAATTGCTCGGGTACAAACCTGAGTTACCAGCTTTCCCAGACGAACTTTACCTGTAGCCAGGCCGGGAGCAACTTCAATGTTGTCCTCACCGTAACGGACCAGTACGGCAATTCATCGACCTGTACTTCGCTGATTGGCGTGGCAACCACCGTGCTTCAACCTACTTACACCCCGGTTTGCGAGGGCGGTATGCTCACCTTGTTTGCCAATCCGCCCGGAAGCGCTTCGAGTTATACCTATAAGTGGAGTGGTCCAAACGGGTATATGAATACCATGCAGAATCCCACCATTTCGCCTGCCACAAATGCGAGCGAAGGGACCTATTGTGTCACAATAACCGGATTAACAGGTTGTACGGCAACGGGTTGTGTGACGGTAGACCTGGCCAACCTGCCCGGTCAGCCGATTGTTTCGGCCAACGGTACTTCATTTTGTTTTGGCAACAACATCGTGTTGGCGACACCGACCTATGCCGGGCAAAACGTAACGTACGAATGGTATGCCGATTCGCTCCCTGCACCGGTGCTGCTGGGTACTACCTCGTCGCCGATTTTTACCATCGTGCAACCGGCAGTAGGCATCTATCGCTATTATGTAAAAGTGCTGGCCAACGGCTGCACTTCGGTGAATTCCAACTTGTTGATGGTAACCGTTTACCCCAAACCGGTTGCAACGGTCGACCAGGCGCTTTTAAATCCCTGCCAGTGCGAACCGATTACCCTCGGAACGCCGGTGACGGGCCCGGGCGTAACGTACATGTGGACCGGTCCGAGCAACTTTTTCAGTCCGGATCAGTATCCGTTGGTGACCACCTGTGCCAACCCGGCAATACACGAAGGTGTCTACTCCCTTATCGTCATGCAAAACGGCTGCTCCTCGAACCCGGCGACGGTGACTGTAGACGTGCGCGACAAACCGGCCACACCACAACTTACCGGCGCTACGCAGGTATGCGAAGGCTCCGACGTTACCCTGATTTGCTCCAGCGAGCCGAATGCGGCAGCGTATGTTTGGCTTTCCCCGCAACTCACCGAGGTAATCACTTTGAATAACTCGCTGATCCTTACCAATGTAATGGTCAGCGATTCAGGGACATGGCAGGTGCGTATCCTGAAACAAGGCTGCTATTCTGATTGGTCGCTGCCCATTCTGGTTGAAGTACAGGCCTATCCCGACGTTGCAGCAGGCTCCAATTCGCCGGTCTGCCAAAGCGGTACCCTGCAACTTTCTGCAACATCCAGCCCGCCGCTGACTACCTGGTGCTGGACGGGGCCGGGCAACTGGACAATATTCGACGTGCCCAATCCGACCCGTACGCCGGCGGTAGCGGGCCTGTACAAGATCGTGGGTAAAACCACTTTTGGCTGCGCCGATTCGGCATTCGTAACGGTAAATGTGTCGCCACCCCCGGTCATTACATCGGTGACGAATACGGCGCCGGTTTGTGCAGACGGTTCCTCCGCCACCCTTCAGGCAGTGATACTTACCCAAAACCCGCCGCTCAGTTACAATTGGACCTGGAACGGCATGCCCTTCAACATGGCGGATTCGATGCCGGTGATCCCCAATGTCAGCGCGGCAAACAACGGCACCTACACCCTCGTGGTGACCGATGCCAACGGCTGTGTTTCAGCGCCCAAGTCGACGGTGATTAGCATCCAGAACCCTCCGGCTACGCCGGTACTTGCGGCCATGCCCAACCCGCCAGTGGTATGCGCCGGCTCGGACATCACCATATCTGTTTCCAATTCCAACCAATACCCACCGACCGGCACGATCTATACCTGGCTGACGCCAAACGGGAGCACCCCGACCACACAGCCGTTCCTGACCATTGCCAACGCGCAGACGCAAAATACAGGCGGCTATTTTGCCATTGCTTCCGTCACAGGCTGTATTTCCGACACGTCGGCTCCCATCGGTGTGACAGTACACCCGATTCCGCCTGCTCCGGCGCCTACTTCCAACGCACCGCTTTGCGAGGGAGAAACCCTGAAACTGAGCACCCAGTTTGTACTGGGCGCCACTTATGCGTGGACCGGACCGGGAGGCTGGACCGCCAGTGTGCGTGCACCGGAGCGACCGAATATCACCCTGGCGCAGGCCGGAAACTACAATGTCCAGATATTTGTCAACGGCTGCCCTTCGGCGCTTGGTGAGGGAATAAACGTTGTGGTAAAAAAACGACCGAAAATGCCTGAACTGCTTCAGGCTCCGGATTTGTGTCTGGAACAGTCGGGATCTACACTGACGCTTGAAGTAAAAGAATCGTCGGCTGAACCCGGCGCTGTATTTACATGGTTTACCCTGACGAATGACACTGTGGGAGGGCCCATTCTCCCCAGAATTTTTCAGACGTCCGATCTGAGCGGTTTTAGCCAGGGGGCACACCAGTTCTATGCGATAGCGAATGAAGATGGCTGCAATTCATTCCCCTCCAATGTAATCAGCGTCAATTTTGATACAATTCCCGACAACACGGCTTTTATAGGTACCCAGGGACCTGCCTGCGCTTCAAAGCCCCTCAAACTGGAGGCGGCACAGTTGCCGGCGGGCTCGACCGGAAAATGGACGAAGACCGGTATGTTGTCGGATACGATCATCAATCCCAGCAACGACACAACCCTGGTTACCGGCCTGATGGCAGGCAATACCTACCAGTATATCTGGACCCTTTCTGCCGGGGGATGTAAAAACTACAGCAGCGATACGGTGAGTATATTCGCTTTTGCACCGGAGCAGGCGATGGCCTTGCCGACCCTTATCGATACCTGTTATGCCAAATCCGTGCAGTTGCATGCCGTACAGGGGCAAACGGTAAACGGGTACTGGACACAGCCGCAGGGGCAGATCGATCTGATCGGCTTCAATATAATCGACCCTGCGGATCCCAATACTGTAGTCGACAGTCTGGCAGACGGCAATACAATTTTCTATTTCTGGAATCTGGACAATGGCGCCTGCGGTATTTCGACAGCAGTCGTCACCATTCGAAACTACGGCGCGGTAGCCAATGCGGGGCCCGACCAGGTGATCTGCCGGAACGACTCCTGCGCCGACTTGGCCGCCGCCCAGTTGCCGGTGACAGAAACAGGGCGCTGGCACAGCATCAATGACCCAACCCTGTCCTTTTCCAACCCCAACAGCCCTGTCTCCAAGGTTTGTAACCTCAAACGCGGCGTCAACAGGGTATATTGGGAGGTCAACAACGGCTTCTGTGGCGATAAATCACGCGATACCGTACTCATTACCTACGACTTGTATCCCACCGCCGTGCCCGATACCCTGTATGTCGACTTCGGCTCGAAAAAGGACTTCGGCGTACTGCTCAACGATATTGTTTCGCAGCAATACGAGGTGAACGTAAAAGACTTGCCCGACCACGGCAATTTTGAAATACTGGGCCCGGGACTGTTCAGTTACCAGCCTGATGTGACCTTTTCCGGCGACGATATAATGGTGTACGAGTTGTGTAACCTCGTGTGTCCCATGCCGGCTTGCAGCACGGCCGTCGTTACGCTCCGGGTCGGCGAAGCAGGCGACTGCGAGATTTTTAATGTGGTTACGCCCAATGGAGATGCGGTCAACGACTTTTTCTTCATCTCCTGTCTCGACGGCGACGGCGAGCCCGACAACGAGGTCACCATTTTCAACCAGTATGGCGATGTGGTATTCCATGCCCAGCCGTACAACAACGATTGGCAGGGCACGTACAATGGACAGGACCTTCCGCCGGGCACGTATTTCTACGTCGTAAAATTTAACGGCTCAAGCAAACCTCTCACTGGCTTCTTACAACTTCAACGATGAGAAAACTATACCTCCCGGTCATACTCCTCGCCGCCTGGGCCAGCGCTGCGGCACAACAGGAACAGCAGTATACGCAGTTCATGTTCAACAAACTGGCCTACAACCCGGCCTACGCGGGCACTTTCGAGTCGCCTACCCTTACTGCCGTTTACCGAAACCAGTGGATGGGCATTGACGGCGCTCCACAGACGCAAATACTGTCGTACAACCAACGCGCGGCAGCCAATCGCCTGGGTGTAGGCGCCAACCTGGTGCGCAATACGGTGGGCATCAGCCGTACGATCACGCTGGATGTGCCCTACTCTTACCGCATTCCGTTGCGCAGGGGCGTTCTGGGCATCGGGTTGCAGTTCAATATCCGTCAGTTATACCAGAACTGGGCCGATCCGCGGCTCAATCCCAGCCAGAAGTTCGACAATGCCATCCCTACCGACGCGCAAAACAAGTTGCTGGTCAACTTCGGCGTGGGTATTTTCTATTCCGGCTACAAGTGGTTCGGAGGGGTTGCGCTGCCGCGCATCAAAGACAATAACATCGACTTTTCCGACCTTGAAGGGGTCATTTCCAGAGAAGTGCGGCATTTCAATGCGATGGGTGGAATGACCTTTACCCCAACGTCTGAGGTATCCATTACACCGCAAATGTTGCTCAAGTACGTGCCGGGTGCGCCCTTCGATGCCGACCTGAATGTGAGCGTGTTATTGAAAGACAAATTTTACGGCGGCCTCACATACCGCACCGGCGGAGATACCAACGGGGTGGGAGAAAGCGTTGATGTATTGCTTGGAATGCAGGCGACAGAAAATCTGTTTTTCTGCCTTTCCTACGATATCGGACTGACCCGTCTGCGCAAATACAACAGCGGTTCGGTGGAGGCGACCCTGCGTTGGTGGTTTAACCCGCCGGCGCCCGAAGGTACGGAAAGGGTAGATCCGGGCCGGCCGTGGTAAGGGTTTAGAGCCCCCAACCCGCCGCATCAACTTCATCATTACATAACAAACAAATCATACAGAATGCTTCGTAAAGTAATCCAGTTGCTCCCCCTCCTGGTACTGCTGTTGGCCACAACCCTGCCGGCTCAGCAATCATCCAAAAGCAAATCAAAAGACCGTTTCCGGGAAAAAGACGACCAGCGTTTTCCCGTTCGGGTAATCAACGCCGACGAGATCAACCAGGTCGGCTCCGATTATGCCCCTTCTTACTACAAAGAGGGCATCGTATTCGTATCGAGCAGGAAAAAAGACGGTCCGCGCGACCCGAATACAAACGAGACGTATTCCGAGTTGTTTTATGCGTTTTTCGACTATAACGGCGACCCTTCGTTTCCGCAGCCGCTGGACCTGGGTGCAAACGTCAGGGATTTGAAAAAATCGAGTTTTCATGAAGGGCCCACCTGCTTCAGCCGGGACAACAAAACAGCCTACCTGACCCGCAACAACAACCGGGACGGTGTGGTTAAATCGAATAAAAACGGTAAGTCCGTCCTGAAAATCTACGAAACCCGGTACGGTAAACCCGACTGGTCGAAACCGGTAGAGCTGCCATTCAACAGCGACGACTACTCCTGCATACATCCGAGTCTCAGCGCCGACGGCACAAAATTGTTTTTTGCGTCGGACATGCCCGGCGGTTACGGCGGTTACGATATTTACTATGTTGAAAAAAACGGCTCCGGCTGGGGCACGCCTGTCAACGCGGGTTCGGTAATCAATACGGAAAAACAGGAGATATTTCCCTATATCAGCCAGTCCGGCTCCCTGTTTTTCACCTCCAATGGCCGCTCCGTAACGCTTGGCGGGCTTGATATTTATTACGTAAACAACCCGGTAAGCAACCCGGAAGAAGTGATCAATATCGGTGAGCCTATCAATTCGGAATCCGACGACATGGGCTTTATCATAGATGATGCGGGCAAGAACGGGTTTTTCACCAGCAACCGTCCGCGTGGAGCCGGCAAAGACGATGTCTATCGCTTTGAGGCGCTTCGTGGCCTGGATGGCATCAGCAAGCCGGAAATCAACCCGGCCCAGATCATCGTCACAGATGCCAAAACAGGCGCTCCGCTGCAAAAGGCGGCGATTCGGGTGTTGCAACCTTCTGAAGACGGTTTTGTGAGCGGCAATAAGGATTTTTACTCCATTGACCTCACGCCGGTTCAGGACAAACCCAATGCCCTCAGCCTGCAACTCACCCGGAAAGACGCTGATGATCTCGGTGTGGCCGACCTGTACAGCAACGTGGAAGGCAAGGCGCGCACCGAATTCACCCGCTACCACAATTACCTGGTGGTCGTGAGCCTGGAAGGCTACAGCCCCAGGGAACGGCTGATCTCTATCGATACGGATAACCCGCTAACCCTGGAGTTCAAACTCCGTGAGGCGCCTGCCTGCCTTCAGGCGGGAGGCCTGGTGACGGCAACCGGACTGGGTATCCGCATCGCCAACGCTACGATCAAAATGGTGCACCGCGCCACCGGTCATGTCGAAACGGTACATACCAACTGGAGCGGGGAGTTTGCTGTTTGCCTGCCTCTGGAGGGCGAATACATTGCCTATGTGGAGCGCGACGGGTTCCGGCCGGAGAACTACCGCGTGGTTGCCCAAAAAGGTCAGCGCGCCAGTCTGGAAGCCCAGTTGCAGTCGCTCACGCCGGAAGCCACAGTGGAAAACACCATGCCGCTTGCCAGCGGCATTGCAGCAGGATCGACGATCATCCTGGACAAAATATTCTACGAATACAACAAGGCCACGCTCAACCAGAGCGCCGTACGGTACCTCGACGCTTTGCTCGACCTGCTGAAACGCTACCCGGAAATGGAGATCGACCTGATCGTACATACCGATACACGCGGCGAGGCGCAGCTCAACCAGGAACTCACCGACGCCCGTGCGAAAAATGCCAAGACGTATCTCGCGTTTCGGGGCGTCGAGCCTGATCGTATCAACGCATATGGCAAGGGTGAAACCGAGCCGCGCAACCGCTGCACTGAAGGTGTGGAATGCTCGGATGAGGAGCACCAGCAAAATAACAGGATTGAGATTCGGGTGAGAAAACTGTAGGCAGTTGGCAGTGGCAGTAGGCAGTGGCAGTCGGCAGTGGCAGTAGGCAGTGGGCTTGGTGACGATTTATAACAATTAAAAAACCTGATTTATGGACCAATTTACCGGCGATTTTCGCACACTGAAGGTATACCAACTTGCTTATGAACTGGCAATGGAGGTATATCACATAACCAAATTATTCCCCAAAGAGGAATTGTATTCACTGACCAGTCAGATACGCCGTTCGTCGCGTGCAGTACCGGCCATTATTGGCGAAGGGTACCGCAAGCGACTTTATCCCCAACATTTTCGGAGCAAAATGTCGGATGCAGATGCGGAAGCCAGTGAAACGACGGTCCACCTTGATTTTTCCAGAGACTGCCAATACATCACGGCAGAAAAGCATGCCGACCTCCTGAATCGCTATCAGGAGGTCGGTAAAATGCTGGGGGGCATGATATCAAACCCCGAAAAATTTTTGCCTAAATAGATAACCCACTGCCACTGCCCACTGCCAACTGCCCACTGCCCACTGCCAACTGCCACTGCCCACTGCCACTGCCCACTGCCAACTGCCACTGCCCACTGCCACTGCCCACTGCCCACTGCCACGCCACGCCCGCCACCGCCACTGCCACTGCCACTGCCCACTGCCACTGCCCACTGCCACTGCCCACTGCCACTGCCAACTGCCACTGCCCACTGCCACTGCCAACTGCCACTGCCAACTGCCACTGCCACTGCCACTGCCACTGCCAACTGCCCACTGCCACTGCCAACTGCCAACTGCCAACTGTTTTACCAGCTCCACAAATCGTGTTCCCGGTTAAACAATTCATCGTCAATTCTTTCGGCTTGCAGCAGCAGGTCGGTACCGGCGAGATAGTCCTGCAGCCGGAGGTCTTGCACATTGTTTTCCTTGAGGATGGATGACGCAAAGTAGCGCATTTCAAAAAGGTCTTCCCAGGAAGTTGTGGTAGAATAATTGCCGCCGGGTGTGATTACCTTATGTCCGGCGAGCAAGGGCCGGGCCGTGGGATAGTGTACCCAGAACAGGGGTTTTTCAAAGCGGAAATCACCGTTCTCGTCGCGGACGTCGATGAGCGGAGCGATGCCCAGGATGCGCACGCGCAGGGTGCCGGTATTGGTGTCGAAAAACCAGGACTCCTTGATGCGGAAGCGTCGCACATCTTCCCAGTTGATGTCGGTCCGTACGACTTGAATATCTTCCTCATCGGTATCCATATTCCAGACGACAACCGTGTCGATCTTGTACAACAGGCCGTTCAGGGCTTCCTGTGAAAGCGGTTTGGAGAAATGATCATCTTCCGTGCTGTACACGGTCAGGTCGCCGTCGAGGGCTGCCTCTGAGAAGATGGTGAACAGGGGCGACTCGGGGGCCACAAATGGCAGGTTCATTTTTTCCCTGGTATCGATGACCCGCCACAGTCGTTTTTCCCAGAGGATGTCGGCTTCCCGGATCGGTTGATACTTCAGTACGCGGTGTTCGGCCACCACGGTCCGCTCTGTAATATCGTCGAGCGCCGGGGTGGGGGTGTCGGGTACGGGGTCGGTGCGCTGTGCCAGCGCCAGTTGGGCGACGAGCAAGGCGCCGCCAAGGCAGCCCAATAGACGGACTACCCGAAAAGACAGAATTGTCATGTGTCGGTTGTGTTTAGTAAATTCGTAAAAAGAATAAAGGAATACCCTGGGGTGGATGGGTTTTGCAACCCGAAGATTAGCCGGAGATCAGGAAATGTACTGTTGCGAACAGTGTTGAACTCCAAACGGCGTACTTGCAGCCGCTATTTTCAACGTTAAAAATTTTAACAACCGGCCATATAGCGGGCAAAATGCAACAGCGAATCGAATTGAAAGTCGATGGCCATGGCGGCCAATTCTGCCGCTTCTTCCTCCTTTCCACGGATCAGTACCGTGCGCATGCCCAGGGTATTCCCAAACGCCATATCCGACACCGAGTCTCCCGCGATCCAGGCTTTGCTGAAGTCTGTGTCGGGAAAATCTGCCATGGCTTTCCATGCCATACCCGTTGCGGGCTTGCGGCAGGAACACCCCGCGTCTTTGGCGTGTGGGCAATAGTATACGCCATCGATTCTGCCGCCCGCGCTTTCTACAATATTCGCCATTTTTTGATGCACGGCTGCCAGGTCGGATTCCGTCATCAGGCCACGACCGATTCCGGCCTGGTTGGTAACCACCAGGATGCGGTCAAACAGTCCGGACAACAATTGCATCGCTTCGCCAAGGCCTTCTGCAGGAATAAATGCTTCGGGCGTATTTATGTATTCGCCTGGCACCCTCAGATTGATTACGCCATCGCGGTCCAGAAATAAGGTAGACATTATTTTAATGATGAGTGATGAATGATGAGTGATGAATTTTTTGTGCCTGCCCGCAGCATTTGTTTGCTGATGGTATACTCTTTTTTTACGTCCGTCAAATAACGGCTCAGGTTCACAACCCGGATGGCAAAATGAATAGTTTTTTCCCTCAGAGGGTCGTTTTTGGTGCTAATTTCTTCCATAATTTTAAACTTTACTATTCATGCGAATAATGGGTTAAAATAACCTCGGAGAGGTTTAATATTGGTAGAAAACAGGATAATTTCATTTTTCCCGACCTCGGAGAGGTCAAATATTGGTGGCATTTTCACGCAATCTTTAGCAAGATTCGACCTCTCCGAGGTCGGTATGGGGTAAACGAACCCTTCTACCAACGTTTGACCTCTCCGAGGTCGCTTCGATCGCTTTTCAACCCATTATTCGCATTATTAACATCATTCATCATTAAAAATGAACTTTTTAAAAAAAATGAAGTTTATAACACTAAATATCAAGACATCAAACTTTCGAATATGCATATTTCCGTATTATCAGCCAGCACCAGGATCAACCGCGCTTCGCACCGTGTGGCGCTGGCTTTGGAACAATATATCAACGGACAGGGGATTCACACCGCCAAGATATTGGATCTGGCGGAATACCGTTTTCCGGTTTTGGAAGAAATACTGCACCGCCACCCTAATCCGCCGGATGGTCTGGAGGCCTTTGCAGCAGAAATCCGCGGGTCAGATGCGTGTATTTTTGTGTCGCCGGAATACAACGGCAGTTATACTTCGGCGCTAAAAAATGCAATAGACTATCTGAAAGAGGGCGAGTTTGCCCAAAAAGCCATTGGTATTGCGGGGGTTTCGGCCGGCATGATGGGCGGTATGCGGGCAGGGCTGGCTATGCAACAGTTGGCATTGGCTATATCAGGCTTCCCGGCGCCTCAGATGCTTTTGGTAGGGCAGGTGACGCAGCGTTTTGACGAGGTCGGTAACCTTACAGATCCATCTTTTGAAAAAAACATACAGGCTTTTTTGAAACAATTCACCTGGCTCGCGGAGGCGGTGGCGGATAAGAAAATGGCGTTGGTGGCGGGTTAGATTTTGGTCACCTTGATGAACTTTCCCCTGTTTACCCGGTACCTGAAAGGGCCGATATTCAGCGTGGCGCCGTCGACCAGTTGGGCCAGGTCTTCAATATCCTGTTCGATGGTGTGTACGCTGCCGCCGGTTTTGAAGGCGATTTCGAGGTAGTTTTCGTTTACGCCCGATTCCGTACCGCAGAGAATGATGTGAACGGGTACGTTCAGCCTTGCCAGCAGTTCGATGTCGCGCACATCGCTATAGTTGTCGGCAACGAGCACCAGTTCATCCAGGCGGTGCAGTTTTCTCGCGCCTTCAAGCAGCGCTTCGAGGTCGTTTTCGGGTCCATCGCCGCCGTATCCGGCTTTTGCGGTCTGCATCATGGTTTGGAGGAGTTGGTCCATTTCGGCATGATCGGTGAAATAGATGCCGCCGGTTTTACCAATTGGCTTGTCGCTGTCGTCCCGCGCATCGCCGTCGTTAAAAAAGAAATATCGGTTTTCCTCCCCCTGAACCAGTTGAAGGGCATGCCACATGATTACCTGGTCCATGTAGGGTGTCATACTACCGGTGAGGTCGGTGACGATCACCTTGTGTTTCCAGCGTTCGCGCATGCGGTAGAGCGCGGCCTGTACTGCCGAGCCTGTTTTTTCAAAATAATGCGGGTCGCGGGTCACGGAGTCGCGTTCCTCGGCGGCGCGCCGGGCGATGCGTTGCTGCACCTCCGGGCCCTGTTCGCCGAACAGCAGTTGTTGCACGAAATTATCTTCCTTGTTCAGTTGCCTGCGCGCGCGCGTGGCCCAGGCGATGGAATCGCGTTCCCGCTCCATCCGGTACAGGGAATCGCGGACGAATGCCAGCCGCGCGCGCTCGGCCCTGCGTTTCAACACCGCCTGTGTGCCGATGGTGTTGTAGCGGATGTTGAGCTGACCAGCCCGGTCGTCCTGCGGCATGTCGTAGCATTTGAGGTTGGTTTCAATACGGGTGCTGATGCAATACGATTCGCCCATCGGCAGCATCAGGCAAGCTTTGCCCGTGCGGTCGGTCGTGGCGTGATATACTTTGCCCGACTTTTTCACCGAGAAATACATATCCTCCCCGTGGATGGGGCGGTTGTCGAGGTCAAGAATGGTCAATACCACCAGCACACGGCTGCGCGTAGGCGTCTGGGCGCTTGAGACCTTCTGGTAAATCGTGTCGTTGCGCTCTTCTTCCGTAAATTGACTGGCCAGGTAGGTGATGTCGATCACTTCCCTGGCGTAGGGTCGTTGGATACACGAATAGTTTCTATCCCGGTTTCGTCGCCGGCATCGATGCGGTACTCCTGATCTTTGGGTACGAGGAACAGCACTTCTCCGAAACGGCCTGTGACGCCCTGCCATACCTTCCCCGAGCCCGTCTGCACGACCTGAACGGGCACCTCGGGCATCTTGCGCCGGTCGAGGTTGCTGACATTGATCCGAAGCAGCACCGCTTTGGCTGTGGGTTGTTTTTTGTCTTTTACATGCCAGTATTCAACGATGGTGTCGTTTTGGGCGGTGAGCAGGAGGTACAGGGAACAGAACAGGATAGTTAGCAGGTATTTCATGTCGATCGAACGGTTGGCGATTGCTATTGCGGAAACGCAGGATATGCAACAGAAATTTCACCAACCCGGTACAGACCCTGCTTCACGGTGTACCGGCGGGCAATATCGCCTACAAAACCGGCCGTAAAGTATATTGGGATGCGGAAAAAGGCGAATTTAAAAACGCCCCGGAAGCCAATGGTTTGATGAAGGCTACTTACCACAACGGGTGGAAACTTCCGGTACGCTAAAGGAGCAAAAAAAAGTGATGCACTGTTTTTTACGTCAGTGCATCACTCGCGGTTTTTACTGCTTAGGGCAAATCAGACAATTTCCTAAATCCGACGCATCTCTTCGGCTGAGCCGGTCTGCCGCTGCCGCGCGGATTTTAATTTCCGGTTGCCGAATGTATTGGTCCAGGAGAGCATAAAGGTGCGTTCGGCCATCCGATAGGATGACTTTACCAGCAGGTTGATCTCGGGTTGCCGGGTTTCGCCGATCCAGTTGGTTGAAAGGAACAGATCGCTGGCATTGAAGCGCAGTTTGCCCCATTTCTCGCCGAAATCCTTTTCAAGACCTATATTGACGGAGCCGGTGGCTTTCCAGAAAGCAATGCCCCAGTAACCGGCAGAATTGTAATCACCCGAAACTTCGAGCGTAAAACGCTGCGGCAACTTGAACGTCTGTGTTGTATTAAAGCCGTAGTCCGTATTTCGGATTTGAAAATCCTGCCCGTCCAGTTTAAAATTGATTTCCCTCGAATTGGCAAACACGTTGTATTGCATATCCCACCATCCGGTCGGATGCAGCGGGAGAGACAGGTTGGCGCTTGCCACCTTTTCATTGTCCAGGTTTTCGGGTCTGTTCACTTGCCGGTTGGTCACAGGATCTACCGTAGGCACAAAACGTATGGGGCCCTGTTCGATGCTGTATGTTACACCCAGGTTCAGGGTTTTGAAACCATAGTTTAATTTCAAGGCATCTGTGAACGAGGCCTGCAAGGCAGGGTTGCCGCCTTCCAGCGTAGTCGGGTCGCTGAAGATCAGCCAGGGGGCAAGCCGCCGGATAGACGGGCGGGTGATGCGGCGGCTGTACGAAAAGTTGAGGTTTTGCGTCTCCGTCAGTTTCCGCCCTATAAATACCGAGGGAAACAAAGAGCCATACTGGCGGTCGACCACATTGGGCTGCTCCACCGAGCCGAGGTTGGTGTTGGTGTACTCGTAGCGCAGTCCCGCTTTCAGGTCGGTTTTGTCGTTGATTTTTGTAGTAAAACTCGTGTATGCTCCGGCCACGTATTCGTCGAGTTTGAACAGCGAAGTGAGGTCAGGAATGACAGACCAGTCCTGCTGGGGCTCCCGGCTTTCCACGCGCACGTCGTTGGTGAAACGCATGGACGTGAATTTGCCGCCGGTTTCCAGTTTCCCGTTTTCCCCGATATTAAGGGTATAGTCGGCCTTTCCGACAGCGACTTTGATCGGAGTTTTTTTATTGATACGGAGTTCGCTCTGCGAGGAAATATTGCCTTCCGCATCCTGGTTCAGCAACTCATAGTAACTGGGGTTATTGATATCGTACTGAACGAAATCGGCATCCACATTCAGGGACTGGTTTTTTGCAAACTTGTGCGTCAGGTTGATGTTGCCTGCAAACGACCGGTTGTGATTGGTTTCCGAATTGGGCATGCGCAGCCTGCTTTCGACAAGGCCGTTTTTGGAATAAATCACGCCGTTTTCGGCTTCCATATACCAGTCCCGGTCAAAGAAGGTGCCTAAAACGCCGACCACTGTTTTGGGAGAAACCTGAAAATCGACGCCGAACCGCGCGTTTTGCACCGACGTCGGGGTGTGCGGGCGGTTGCTGTATGTTTCTGTTTCCAGGAAATCGGCGCCCTGCTGCACGCCCCGGTAATTGGTAAATACCTGCGGGTTCAAATCGAAATCGTAGCCGTAGTTGCCGAAGAAATTGACCTTCTTATGGCGGTAGTTGAAGTACAGGCCTGCCCCGTATTTTTCACCCTTGCCGTAGCCGCCCTTGGCGGAATAGCCGCCGTTGAGCCCCTCGTCGCCGGTATTTTTAAGCACGATATTGATGATGCCCGCATTGCCTTCCGCCTCAAAATTGGCGGGCGGCGTGTGGATGAGTTCGATGCGGTCGATGTTGTCGGCATTCATCCCGGCGAGCATTTGTACTATTGCTTCGGAAGGCATCCGCGCTATTTTGCCGTTGATCATCACGACCACGCCTTCTTTGCCGGTAAGAGAAATGGAATTGGTCAGTTGGTTGACCTGTACGCCCGGCGACCGTTGCAGCACTTCGAGGGCGGTTCCGCCGGCATTGGTGATGCTGTTGGCGACGTTGACCACCATGCGGTCGATCTGCTGCTCGAACAGCGGTTTTTTGGCGATGATGCTTACCTCGTCGAGTTGGGCGGTATTTTCCTCCAGTATGACGCGTCCGAGGTCTTTTTGGCCCATTCCGGAGCCGATGACAAAGGTTTCCGAGCGGTAATTGGCAAAGCCCAGCATATTCACGCCGATGCAGTAAGAGCCCGGCACAACCTTGTCGAACTGGAAAGACCCATCGTTTTCACTAAGCATGCCTTTGATGAGACTGGAGTCGGCACTGTTCAGCAAAAGTATTGTTGCGGCGGGAAGGCCGCTGTTTTTGGCGTCGGTGACTACGCCGCGCATGGAGGTTTGGGCAAGAAGAGTGGATTGGAAAAAAGCACAGATCAACAGTGCCGGGATTAAAATGCCTTTTAAGGTGCTTTTCATATTGGATGTTTTTGTTCGGATGAAAACAAAGGCATTGCACTGCCGTTCCTGTGAAGGAAATGGAGCACAATGCCCAATGTGTAGATTGACTTCAAAAAGCAAAAGGATAGACCATGCGATTGGGGTCGTGGTTGCACCGTTTTGATGAACAACCCTTTTTAACGGCTATTTTACCGGAAAATCTATTTTTTTACAGGCCTTGGCGTAGTACCGTCAATAAAACGCCATTCTTCGAGGTTTACCAATTCTACCGTGTCGTCGAACAACTGGTCCCTGGTTTTCAGATCGGCTTCCGACAAGACTTTTTCGTTTAGTCCTTTGGGTCTGGGTTTCATGTACTGTTTAAAGTCTTTGTAAAAATCGACGGCTACGAATTGGTAATCCTGGCCCATGCCAAAGGGGCGAATGAGTTGGTAGCCATCCCAGCCAGAACGGCAACCGGCTTCCATTTCAGCCTTGTGTGTAGGCAGGAAGTATTTCTTCTCCATGTCCTGGTAAGTATCCCAGTTCTTCATCGGAATTTTGAAATAGACGACTGTCAGGTAGGTGTCGGGGCCGGCCTGTGTGGTGTCGTGGTAACTTTCCCAATTGTAGAGCATATGGGTTTTTACCAGGTCGCGGCTGGCAAGGGTACGATCGAATGCCTTGTCGGCATCCATGCCCGGATGCACCTTTTTGAACACGGCATCCATATTGTTCATCTGGTTTTCCAGTTGACTGTCGTCGGTGTAGATGCGTACCGTCGCGTAATGGTATTCGGCATCGGTACCGCCGGGATAGGGAATACTCCACAGCGACCAGCTGTCCAGGTGTCCTGTGTTCACCCATTCCTGGTGCATGGGTTTCCACATTTCCTGTTCGACTTTGAGGTATTCTCCATCGCCGCCTTCCGGCACTTTCATGAAATCGACCACGGCATAAATTTGGGCCTGGGTGGTTGTGCTGAACAGCATGGTGGTCCAGACAAAAAACAAAAGAATGCAATTTGAAATTTTCATAGTATTCTGATTTGGTGAATGGAATAGTTAAATATGCCTGGAAGCGTGCAATGGGAGGAAGGGCTACTACAAGATAGTCGTATGCCCAGGTAAAATCTCAACAGGAAGCGGAATTTGATGAAATAAAGCGCGGACTGCTACAGGGCAGAAAGGAGCGGCGGGAAAACATTAGCCCTGATGGATATAAACACCAAATGTAGGGATTTTACGGAGTTTCGGGCGGTTTCTTAGGAGATTTTATTCGATTCCCTGGAGAACCCCGCAGATTGGTCACGCAGGGCATAGCCCCGACGCAAGCGGTCATTTATGAGCCAGTAGCAGTTGCTTCTGGTGACCGATGATCTGCAAAGCGCGTTCGTACCAGAGCGGCTCCAGATCGATCAGGTGGCCGACTTCCTTGTTGATGCTCCATTTGCCATCCACTGACAGCGTCAGGTTGCCGGAAAGTTTACCGGCTTTGCTGCGCAGGCGGGCGGCGGTCCCTTCCAACCGTTCCAGAATGCATGGGAAGACGCCGTTGTCGGTGATCGGTGAAAATGTACGCTCGAACCATTTTGTTTTTGTGATCATGGTTGTCGAATTAGTGATTGGACTCAATCTGTTCCAGTGGTTTTTGAGGGGGTGAATCGACGTGATTCCACACCAGCATGTGTTTTCTTCTGATATAGGCGCCCGGGTTTTCGCCAAATGCTGCGTGAAATTCGTGAATAAAGTGTGCCTGATCGAAATACCCTGCGCTCAAAGCGACATGGGTGAGGTTTCGTTCCCCGGAATTTAATAATTTTCTGACGTATTCCAGCCGGACCAGCGTAGCAAAGAACTTATACGGCACACCTATTGAATTGTGGATCAATCGCTGTACGGTCCTTTCGCCCATGCATACGGCATCGGAGAGTGTGTTCAGGCGGAGGGTGCCGTGTGAATCGTAAATATACCGGGCTATTGGCCTGATCCTTTCATCGATATGCCGCGCCTTTTGCATCTGATTAATGAAAAAAGCGTCCAGCACGTATTTTTTTTCGCGGATATCAAACGCCTGGTTCAGTTGCTGGCACAGTGCATCGATCTCGTGCCGGAACAGATGCCTCAGGTCCGCTCGCGTGTCTGTGATGTCGGATAGCGGGAAGTCGATGAAAGGTTGAATGCCCCATGCCGTAAAATGTATCATCACTTGTCGCAACGTGGTGGTCGGCACGAACAAATGAGGCCTGGAGATAAAACCGGTCAATCCGTATTTGTCCACCGGCTGCATGGTCTTTTTTACTTCCTGCAGGGAAGGCTCGCCCAAAAACAGGATCATCCTGGTGTGGCTGGACGGCATTACCGAAAATTCCATTTGCCTGGCCGCATCGATTGGAAAATCGACGAATGTGTATCGGCTGATGTAATCCCGCAACGATGGGTCCGGCGGCGCGTTCCTGATATACCCTCCCTTCATTTTGTCAGGTTTTTACAATTTCCTCAAAGGTAAATAAACCCACTTTTGCCAAAGCAAATCGAATTTATACCGGAATTCTCCGAATTTAAAAATTTACAAAATTCCAGCACATTGAATATCAATGTGTTATTGGGGTTTGTTTTCGCAAGCCAATTTATTTTGAGTAAATATGGAACACCATCTGCAAACTTTTATTCACCGTTTTGAGCCCTCCGGGTCACGGGCCTTGCTCAGCGGCGGCGCAGTGCTGACCTGGCTGGCAACAGGCAAGGAGACGGGCGGGCAGTTCGCCTTGTTTGAAGCCAGGGGCATCCAGGGTATGGAGCCGCCCCCGCACGTGCACCTTCATGAAGACGAAACCTACTACCTGCTCGAAGGGGAAATGCTGTTCAGGGTCGGGGATGCGGAAATAACGGGCAAACCCGGCGATTTTGTTTTCCTGCCTCGCCTTGTGCGGCACGAGTTCAAGGTATTGAGCCCTCGGTTTCGTTGCCTGGTGGGGATTTATCCGGCCGGACTGGAAAACTATTTTGAGGCGCTTACTATACCGCACACATCGGATGAAATTCCTCCGCCTGCTTCCACCCCTCCACCGCCTGAAGCCCTTGAAATGATGAAAAAACTGGATGCGCAATTCGGGATTACCTATTTTCCGTAAAATAAAAACCAAATGAAACAAAAGATCGTCAAAACGGTAATGATCATTTTATGCCTGCTGCTTACAGGCATTGCCTCGCTGCTGGCATACGTAAAATTTGCCCTGCCCGATGTGGGCGAACCGCCGGCGTTGCATATAGAAGGCACGCCCGTGCAAATCACCCGGGGCGCCTACCTGGCCAACTACGTCACAGTGTGTATGCAATGCCATTCCCAACGCGACTGGACGATTTTGGCCGCCCCCGGCAAACCGGGTACCGAAGGTATGGGCGGTGAAGTCCACGACCAGCGGCTTGGGTTTCCCGGAAGATATGTTTCCAAAAACATCACCCCGGCAGGGCTTTTCGCCTGGACGGACGGAGAAATTATGCGGGCTGTAACCTGCGGCGTGAATAAGCAGGGAAATTCACTTTTCCCAATCATGCCTTATCCGAATTACGGACAAATGGACGAAGAAGACATAAAATCTGTGATTGCCTATATCCGTACCCTGGCTCCCAGGGAATTTACCCCGGAACAATCCACCTCGGATTTTCCCATGAACTTCATTATTAACACCATTCCGGCAAAAGCGAATTTTGTTACCCGCCCGGATACGGCCGATCACGTCGCCTATGGGAAATACCTGGTAAACGCCGCTATCTGTTCGGAATGCCACACGCCATCGGAAAACGGCGCCATTACCGGCCCGCCTTTTTCGGGCGGCACGGCATTTGCCCTGAAGACGGCTCGGTCGTGCGTTCCGCCAACCTGACACCCCACGCAACAGGTATAGGCCACTGGACGCCCGAACAGTTTGTACAGCGGTTTAAAATATATGCCGACAGCGCTTATGTCGCCCCGAAGGTTCGGCCGGGCGATTTTCAGACCGTTATGCCATGGAATTCATATTCCGGCATGACAGAGCATGATCTGCTGGCCATTTTCGAGTACCTCAAAACGGTGGCGCCGGTCGACCATTCGTTTGAACGGTTTACCCCTTCGACCGGGATAGAGTAAGCGCCTGGGGAGGGTTGTTTCGACGCAGATGCACCCTGATCCATGCCAAACAACAGAGAAAGGTTGAGTGCCGCGAGGCGCTCAGCCTTTTTTGCTTTAGCGCTGTCGGGCACAGAAAATACCGCTCATCAATTCAACGATAAGATGCCCCAAGTTGCAGTCGATTGCGCGTCCGGCGCCGCAGGATAAGCAACACTGCCGCAGAATCAACGGATTTGGCTGCTGCTGCCCGGCGCCCCCATTTTTGTTTCATCAAACGGGGCAAAAAGGAAAAGCACGGCCATGAAAACAATTCGCAGATCATTTTTTAAAATCCGGTACGGATAAAGCCTGCTGGAGCAGTGGGTGGCAACACTTGAAATGCACAACGGCAGAACCTATGAACGTATCGAGGTGGAAAGCGCCCTGGGCAAAACGCATATCTGGGGACTGAATACCCGGGATGAAACACTGGAACCGCTGGTCATTTTCCCCGGTGCGCGCACCACGGCCCTGTTCTGGGATTTCGACAGGGGGCTGGATCAACTGGGCCGGAATTTTCGGGTGTTTCTGGTTGAAACCAACGGCCTGCCAAACCTGAGCGATGGCAAAACGCCCGATATCGCTTCGCGTGATTATGGTATCTGGGCCGCCGGGCTGCTGGATCAGTTAAACCTTCCCAGCGCCTTTGTTGCAGGCGCCTCGTTCGGCGGACTGATCTGCATGAAACTCTGCATTGTTGCGCCAAAACGGGTGCGGGCTGCTTTTCTGCCTCAACCCGGCTGCCTGCAGCCGTTTTCCAGTGACTTTAAAAACCTGTATTACAACTTGTTGCCCATTGTGTTGCCCACGCGCAACAACGTGGTCGAATTTCTGGACAAGGCGGTGTTTTGCAAGCCCCACCATGCGCTCAGCGCCGTCAGCGAGCGACTGCTCATTGAGTACGAACTTTTTGCGCTGCAACGCTACACGGACAACACCCAAAAGCCCTACTACCTCGGCAACGAACTGGAGCATGTGACGGTTGACACTTACCTGCTGGTGGGCGGAAAAGACCTGCTCTTCCCGCCCGGCGCCTCCATCATAAACGCCCGGAACAAGATCCGGACATTGAAAGAAGTGATGCTTTTCGAGCATGTCGGACATGGAATAGAAACCTACGGGAAGGCAATCCGGACCATCGGCCGGAAGATCAACAACCAATAGATACACATTTTAAAGCTATAAAACAATGACGATGAACAACTGCCTGCAGCACCTGCTGCGGATTATCCTGCTCTGCCTGCCCCTGTGCCTCGCCGCTCAGAAAAACACCGTCAGCGGCAATGTCAGGGATGCCGCCAATGGCGAGGACCTGATCGGCGCCACTATTACGGTACTGGAACTGCCCGGAACGGGCATTACGTCCAATGTGTACGGTTTTTATGCCCTTTCCCTGCCCCAGGGTAACTATACGCTGCGGGTGAGTTACATGGGTTATGCCACGCTGGAAAAGCCGGTCGACCCTACAAAGGGCAACCAGACCCTGCACCTGCAGATGAACGCCAGTGCCGCGCAACTGGCCGAGGTGGGAGATCAAGGCCGTAAAGACGACCAGAACATCTCGCGAAACGAGATGGGGTGGTGCGGCTCTCTCCCAAAGACATCAAATCGGTACCGGTGTTGTTCGGCGAATCGGACATCCTGAAAACGATCCAGCTGCTGCCGGGCGTTCAGTCGGCCGGTGAAGGCAATGCCGGGTTTTATGTACGCGGCGGCGCTGCCGACCAGAACCTCATCCTCCTGGACGAAGCGCCGGTGTACAATGCCTCGCACCTGCTGGGCTTCTTTTCGGTGTTCAACTCTGACGCGCTCAAGGACGTAACGCTGTACAAAGGCAATATGCCGGCGGAATACGGCGGCCGCGCCTCCTCGGTACTCGACATCCGCATGAAAGAGGGCAACAACAAAAAATTCGGCGTGCCGGGCGGTCAGGGGCTTATCGCGTCGCGCCTGACCATCGAAGGCCCCATTGTGCCCGAAAAAGGATCGTTTATGTTGTCGGGCCGCCGCACCTATGCCGATATGTTCCTGAAACTTTCGAAAGAGGAAAGCGTGCGCAAAAGCAGCCTGTACTTCTACGATTTCAACCTCAAGACCAATTACCAGTTGGGTGAGCGCGACCGCGTGTTCCTGTCCGGCTATTTCGGCGAGATACCCCGGTCTGCGCGACCTCGTTCGGCTTCGATCAGCAATGCCACGGCGACCCTGCGCTGGAACCACGTATTTGGTGAAAAACTGTTTTCCAACACTTCGGCCATTTTCAGCGACTACAGCTACGACATACACCTGCAAACCGATTCGAGTTCGACGCTGTCGATCAATTCCGGTATCCGCGACCTCAATTTCAAGCAGGATTTCGGCTGGTTTGTGGATGAAAACAATACCGTCAAATTCGGCGGCAACCTGATCCACCACCGGTTCACACCGGGGAAAATCGAAACGGGCGAGGGCAGCAGTTTCAACTCGATGGTGCTGGAAGACAATACGCCCTCGAAGGCAGCGCCCATCTTCAGAACGAGTGGGCCGTCGATCGCCGGCTGAATATCGAGATCGGCATCCGCTATTCCCGGTTTCATTACCTGGGGCCGGGCACTGCCTACACTTTCGATCCCGACGGCGAAGTGGCCGAAGAAAAGGAATACGGCGATTGGGAAAGCATCCAGCAGTACAATGGCTGGGAGCCGCGCCTGTCGGTCCGGTACCAGTTGAATCCGGTCAGTTCGATCAAGGCATCGCTCAACCGCAACTACCAGTACATGCACCTGCTGTCGACTTCCGACCACCGGCACGCCGACGGATATATGGGTGCCGAGTACCAACAACATCAGCCGCAGATTGCCGATCAGGTGGCTGTGGGGTACTTCCGCAATTTTGCCGACAACGCGTTTGAGTTTTCCGCCGAAGCGTATTACAAGCGTTTGGACAACCTGATCGATTACCGCAACGGCGCGGACCTGTTTTTTAACAAGACCGTCGAGCACGAACTGGTGTATGGAACCGGCAAAGCCTACGGCGTGGAACTGCTGCTGCGCAAAACCCGCGGCCGCCTGACCGGCTGGGTCAGTTATACCTTTCCCGCACCCTGCGCGATTTCGAGGACATCAATGAAGGGACAACCTACCCGGCGCGGCACGACCGCATCCACGACCTGGCATTTGTCGGCATGTACGAACTCACGCCGCGCTGGCAGTTATCGGCCACCTGGGTGTTCAACACCGGCGATGCAGCGACCTTCCCGTCCGGAACCTACGATTTTGAAGGCAAACGTGTGCCGTATTACACAGAGCGCAACGGATACCGCTTCCCGAGTTACCACCGCCTCGACCTCGGCGCCACCTTTATCGCGCGGAAAACCAAACGCTACGAATCGAGCTGGAACTTTTCGGTGTACAACACCTACGGCCGTCAGAATGTCTATGCCATCAGTTTTGCTGCAAAAGACGATAACCCCGAGCAAAACGAAGCCACCCAGATTGCGCTGTTCCGCTGGATACCGTCCGCAACCTGGAACTTCAAGTTTTGACCTGTCCGGCGATACATCACATCACACCAACACAAAAAATTAAAAAGCAATGTCACCTAAATCAATATCACTGCCCGTCATTTTTGCCCTGCTGGGCCTGCTGCTGTCGTCGTGCGAAAAAGTGATCGACGTCGACCTGAACAGCGCCGACCCCAAAACCGTCATTGAAGCGAACCTGGCGGAGGGTCAGCACACCTTCCACGTTCGGGTGTATCAAACCAAGGACTACTTCAGCGACGCCCCGACCGTTTACTTCGACAACGCCGCCGTGACCCTGTCCGACAACACGGGAGAATTCATTAGCCTGACACCTGTGGGAGAAGGCTGGTATGAGGCGCCGGTAAACGCCGTGGCCGGAAAAACGTACACCCTTCAGGTGATCAACGACGGAGCGACCTTCACGGCGATGAGCATACTGCCCGAGGTTGTGGAACTGAAGCAGTTGAGTTACAAGAAGATTGACCTGCCGGGAGAGGAAAACAACCAGGAGGTGTATCTCCATTTCGACGACAAGCCAGATGTGCACAATTACTACCGCATCCTCGTCATGTCCAACGACTCTCTGGAGCAGGACCTGCAGTATTTTGACGACAAATACATCGACGGCAATGCCGTTCAATGGTCGTTGATCAACCTGTACGATAAAGGCATTCACCTGGATGTGGAACTGCGCAGCATCGACGCTGCGGCATACCGGTATTACCACACAATGGAGCCCATCCTTTCCGGCAATACCGACACGGCGCCGGGCAACCCCGACAGCAACTGGTCGGGCGGCGCACTGGGCTATTTTATTGCATACAGTTCGAGCCGGCTGGGTGGGGTAGTGGGGAGTACCGGGGCTTAGTATAAATTATTCCGGAAAACAATGATCCCGGGGTTGTGTGTAAATCAGGTTTACATACAACCCGGGATCGAAATTACGTCGGGCCGCTCTGTCGGGTGATACGGCGGATTTGGAAAAACGCCGTACAAATTATTTCACCTGAATGGCAGGGAGCCCGTTTCAGCCGAAGTTATTATTTTTTCCAGATTACCTGATTCGACGCATTGATCACGGCTAATGCACCATCGTTTGTGACCCCTAAAAATGCAGAAGGATCGGTTGTTTGAGTGCCCCACATCCAATTGCTATTGCCGTCGAGAATTACAAGGTTGCCATCCTTTTGCATTCTTGCTGCTTTTCCGTCTGCCGGCGCGCCCACCTGAATACTTCCCCAGACAAACGAATCGTCGCTGCTGCGGTAGATGCAGAGGTTGCCGTCCTCCTGAAAAGTCATATAATGTCGCTGGTCCGCTGTCAGGTATTTTTGCCCGGCCACCAGGTCGACACCGGCCCTGACAGGCAACACAGAGAAGTTGACACTGCTGACTGATTGGGTGACAACAGGCGCATTCAGGCTTTTCTGACTATCGTTTTTGCCGCTCGTGAGCGACCAGACGACGACGATTACGGCAATAAGGCCAAGTACGCCGCCGATGATGGGCGCCATTTGTTTTATGGAACCGATGCCGGAATTATTTCTGCCCGCAGGAGTGTCAGAAGGAGTGTCGCCTGCACTCGATTCCAGGATATCGCCGCCTTTTAAGATGGTGAGGATACCCATTTCAATGCGATGCAGTTCGCTGTTGGTCTGCTCGACGCCCAACATGTTTTCCCGTTTCCATTGGCGGAACTGGCCCGATAACAAGACTACATCCTCATGCTGAGGCGAATTGGACGATTTGGTAAACTCCATTAAGGCATTAAGGGCTTCCTCGGTTTGCCCTTCAGCCAACAAGCCTTCAATTTTTTTGATAATTTCCTGTAATTCCATGTCTTCAGATGATTGATTCGCAGTAAAGATATTGTTATAGTGGTTTTCAAAAACATTTTCCCCTTATTTTCACTATGCTGTGTGCATTTTTTATTGCGCAATATGGAGGGAGACATTGCAGCTTCATCCGCAAGGGGTTTTCAGACGGTTTCCTGGTGGCGTCATCTTGCTGTACGTTTTCAGGTCAAAAGGCGATCGAGAGCGAAGTGAAAGGATTGGCGAATGGAAAGAGGGGGGCCGGGTATATCTACAAAAAACGAAGCAGGGGTGAGCATGCTGTTGAGCTGCCCAACCCTGTGGTTTCCTGCGGGTACTGCTTTTACGGCAGATCCGTTTCAAGCAGCCTCTAAATTTGGTTTATCAGGTCAAAACTGGCGTGATCGGAGCGTAACCGACAGGATAGAATCAGCCGATTTGTTCAATGGTCAGTATAGAATCGTTGTAGTCATTATCGGTACCGTCTTCGCTGCCAAAATTAAACGTATTAATGGTAGGTTGGCCCGAACCGCCGCTGCCGCTTCCTGACGGTGAGATATTGTTGAGTGGCAGATAATCATCCATGTCCTTTGGTTTATTCGGGTTATAAAAAAATGAAAGCCTTACATCGATGGGCAGATCACTTTTAAACTCCTTGAGATCATCAGGGAGATTAATCACTTGAATTCCACCAGCCTGTTCCATGGGAACATTTTCTCCATTTCCGTAAAATGCTGTGGCCCCACCATATACGTTGGTTCCCTGAGTCTGTGACATACCTACCAGAACTTTTTGATAATATGCGGCATGTGAAACGCATGTAATTCTGGTTTTTTTGTTAGCCGGGATCGTGTGTGTTACTGTATTAGACATATCGATAATGAATTAATGATTTCGCCTACTCTGTTCAGGATTTTCGGCTTCCTCCTGTTTTCGCTTGAAAACCAACGCTGCAAACATGCCCTCAACGCAAGTATCTTTTTCCGTCAATCTTGTAGCATTTTCCGTCAAATTCAATGTAGATGTAGCAAAATCCGTCAATTTTAGACTGAAAATGGGGATACTCGTCCCTGTTCATCTCCGACTCCCGGAGCCGCTTAACAGGTACGTCGGACTTGGAAGTCCGATGTACAACTGACTGAAGCAAGTAAGAAGACATGCGGCATTGCCGGAACGGCGACGGCAACTTCCCGTGAAACTCCGGGAAAAGGAGCGGGCATCGTTGTAGCCCACCTTTGAGGCCACTTGCGCGATGGAATCGCGGGCGCGGCTCTCCGGCAGCACGCTCCATACAAAGGAACAGGGTTGAGCACCCGAAGATGCTCAACCCTGTTTGGTTTTTTGCTGCGCTTGTTTTTCACCAGGCGGAACAGTGGAGTGCGTGGGCTTGGCCTCGGCATCCCGCGTGGGTGCGCCGGGTCATAACCTGTCCCGATGGTTACATCGGGAAGACACTGGCGCGGCGGGAAGACCGGGCGAGACTAAATGCCTTAATTGTCAGCCCTTTAATATGCGCATAAAATCCCTAAACGAAATGATTTTCGTCTCAAAGTAATTTCCCAGCGCAAGCAAATTCTGATCGCCGGTGACCAGATACCCGGCTTCGATTGTATGGGAAAAATCTAAAAGGTAGTTGTCTTTCGCATCTACGAAGTCCGCCCCGGCCTGCTCGATTTCAGCGTAAATGCCGTAGGCTTCCATGATTTGATAAACCTCGATAACACGTTCCGGGAGAATGTACTTCGCTAACCGGGGGCGGCTGACCACGTCGGCAAATTCGGCTTCCAATGCTTCGCAAATGAACAGTTCGACGGCAGGGTCGCCGACCGCAAGCGACAAGTCGTCCAGGTGTTGGCCGATGCAGAAACTGACCCAGATGTTCACGTCAATGACGACTCGCATGGGTCATTGTTTTTTGCCGTAGCGATGTTCCATCACTTCATTGACGATATCTGCTTCGGTGAGCGGCACGTTTTTGGGCGCGTTTCGGATGAAGCGGCGCAGCAATTCTTCTTTCGACTCGACTTTCACGAAGTCGAACAGTTTGAGCATTTCCAAAAACGCCTGCTCCTTTTCTTTGTCAACGGAAAGGATGATTCGTGCGGTGGCGGCTGGCATGGTGGTGCGATGTTTTTGCAAAAGTAAAAAGTTTGGACGAGGTAAACGAGTGGTAATCTTCTCAACCCTGTAAAATTTGCATGACCTTCACTGCCACCAGCGCGATGGAATCGCAGGCGCGGCTCTCCAGCAGCACGCTCCATACAAAGGAACAGGGTTGAGCATCCGGAGATACTCAACCCTGCTTGGCTTTTCGCTGCTCTTTAATCCTGTCTGATTTCCCGCGTTGCGTGCGCTTGGGTCAAAAGATGCAAGCGCGACGGTGGAGGACTACCAAGAGCAGCGGATCGGTAAGCGGGTCAGTCCAAAAATCCGTTACTTCACTTTTATGGTCAGTCTAAAACCGTCTGTGATTTTTTTGTCTACGGTGAATGAGAACGGCGCGTCTGCTTTGTTGAAATCCTTGAACCCTGCAGTTTCCTTGTAGCTCACGTCGTCAAGCCATTTGACGGTACCATGTTCCTGTGAGAAGTTTGTGCGCGGCACCAGTCGAATGGCTCGCTTGCCCGACACCTCGGGATTTTCCACGGTATACACGATGATGCGATCGCCCTCTTTGTTCAGTTTTCCTCCCTTGCCTGCTTTGAATTGGTCGCGCGACACCACGTCCTGACCAATCTCTATCACCCACAATTTGGAAGCCTTGGTCTTGTCTGGCACGGCTATCATGGCTGTTCCGCTTTTGCCGGAGAGATATTTCATATCAATTTGGATATCGCCTGTGGTCGTCAAGGATTGGGCACGTTCACTGGGAAGCCAGCCGTAGCGGAGGCGGTGCCAGCCCATGAAGCCTGTGGCGTACACTATGTCGCCCATCACATCGTAGCCGCCCACTTCGTGCATATACGGGGCGCTGGCGGGGTACAGTTCATCAGAGCCGAAGCAGTGGCCGATCTCGTGCATCAGGGTGGTGTAGTGCTCATTGTACGCTTGAGGCATCAGCGTGATCATCTTGCGGACACCCCTGTAGCCTCCTCCGTGCGCTCCGGAGCCGACACTCTTGAACCCCGTGGCGCCCTTGTTCGGCACAACCACCACAATTGTATTGGGCGGGTAGTCGGTACCTGAGCCCAGCAATCTGATGCTGTGTTCGGTGTATTTCTTCCATTCCCAGCTTTGGGCATCTGTACTCTTGGGGAAATAGTAGCCGATTCCCTTGTTATTCTCGCCATCGCCCGGCATCCGCTTCCAGGCCTTGTTGAGATTGATGTTCAACTTCACGCCGTGCCGCTGGAAGGCTTTGGTCAGTTCGCCCTTGCTGGTGAGGGTGTTCCAAAGTTCGTCAAAATTTGTGGACGTGACTTTCTGGTCGTCAAAGTCCACGAACAGCACTTCGAGGTTGACCGTGGTACCGGCAGCTATCTCGGAGTTGTTCCGTTTGCCTTCCGACCCGCCGCTGAGCAATTGAATTTCTTTGGACACGGATACCATTACTATATTGTCCAGCGCAACATCGCCATCTGCTCCGTCTATTTCTCCTCTAAATTTCAGGGTGTGGCTGGTTTTTGTGGCCGTGAAAGTTGCCTCGAAACGTGTCCATTTATATAAATCCTGCGGGAGAGGCATTTTTTTGATGGAGTTCCCATCTATGTCTATGGAAAAGGTATTCGCCGCCTTGTTCCTGTAATGGAGGTGGACATTTGTTCCGCCTTTGTAATCACCAGCGATCCGGTATATGGTTCCCGGTTTTAAACCGGTTATGTTCTGGCTGGCAGAGGGGTCAGTGCTGCCGCCGTTATGGTTTAGCCATATCCATCCACCTGGGTTTCCGCCCGTCTGTTGATTCGCAACTTGTGAGACTTCGATTTTCCATTCTTTATAAGACGGACTCCCATCGAAAGTTCCATTTTTAGTTAGGTTTTGACCAAATCCTGTGGTCGCAATGACCAAAAAGGTTGCTGAAAAAATTGTGAATTTCATTTTAAGAATTTTCGGTTAATAATGTCGCCTACTCTCTCCTGGATTTTCGGCATCCTCCCATCGCCCGAAGAAAATCTTCCACTGAACGACAGCACAAACATGCCCCCCTCCCAAGTGATGTTTTCCGTCAACCTTGTAGTATTTTCCGTCAAACTCCATGGAGATGTAGCAAAATCCGTCAATTTTAGACTGAAAATGGGGGTGCCAGTCCCTGTTCATCTCCGAAGGCAACTTCCCGAACCGCTGCTTAACAGGTACGTCGGGCTTGCAAAAGCCTACTCTCCCAACATCTCCGAAGGCAACTTCCCGAACCGCTGCTTGAAACTTCTGGAAAAGGAGCGGGCATCGTCGTAGCCCACTTTTGAAGCTACATGCGCGATGGAATCGTACGTGCGGTTTTCGAGCAACCGGCGGGCTTCGCCGAGACGCACTTCCTGCAGGTACTGGATCGGTGTCAGCCCGGTAAGGCGTTTCAACTGTCGGAGCAGGGTTGACTCGCTCATGGCAAATTCGTGGGCCAGCCCCGACACACTGAGCAAGTCGTCGGAAAAGTGTTGTTGCACGTACGTCTCGAAGGCTTTGAGCCATGTCCGGTCTGTTTCGGAGATATCGGGGGCGCTTTCGCCCGGTTCGGCGTCACCCACGAGGGCTTCCTTCCGGGCTGCCTGGTTTTTCAACAGGTTGTCGATGCGTACCAGCAGTTCTTCCTCGTTGAAGGGTTTGAGCAGGTAGTCGTCGACTCCGATACGCAGGGCGTTCAGTTTGTCCCGGACGTCCGCCCGCGCCGTGAGCATGATGACGGGGATAAGCCGGGTGGCGTCGTCGGATTTCAGTTTTTCGAGCAGTTGGAAGCCGTCCATGACGGGCATCATAAGGTCGGAAAGAATGAGATCCGGAATGATGAATGATGAATGCGGAATGGGGAGTGATGAATGATGAATGGTGGCATTTTCGTTCCTGTTGTTCGGATTCATCATTCTCCATTCATCATTCATCATTCCGCATTCATCATTCATCATTCCGCATTCACCATTCATCATTCCCAACGCTGCCTGGCCATTTTCGGCGGTGACGACGTGGTATTTTTCGGACAAAATCAGGCGCAGGTACTCCTGCAATTCGGGGTTGTCTTCCACCACGAGTATGGTTTGCCGGTGGCTGCTACCGGCTGTTTCCGGAAGCGTTTTGTTGGGCTCGTGTTTCACGGACAGCGGTTGAATAAATTCATTGTTTGCCGAAGGAGCAAGGCCGCTGCCGCGAAGTCCCCGGGGGGGGCTCGTCTCACTGTTCACGCCAGTTGTCGCCTGATCGTCCGTTACCGGCAAGGGTCTGTCGACCATGGTAACCGGAAAGGCTACCTGAAAAACCGATCCTTTGCCAGGGGTGCTTTCCACATCTATGGTCCCGCCCAAAAGCCGGGCGTACTCCTTACAAAGGTTGAGGCCGATGCCTGTGCCGCCCTCCACGGGTTTGTCGGGCCTGTTGGTCTGGAAAAAGCGATCAAACACATGGGGCAGGTCGTCAGGGTGGATGCCGGGGCCGGTGTCGGCTACGGTTATTCGGATCATGCCGTCGTTTAATGATACTTCGGCCCTGATGCGCTCGCCGGCCGGGGTGAATTTGAAGGCATTGGACAGCAGGTTGTACAGGATCTGGCGGCATTTGACTTGGTCTATTTTTGCTGTTAATTGCCGCTCTATCTTTGTCTCAAACGAAAAATCAATCTGTTTGTGGTGCGCCAAAGACTCAAACTGCATGAAGTAAGTCCGGAAAAAAGACGGCAGTTCAGTCGGTTTTTCAACCAGATCCATTTTGCCCATTTCCAGTTTCCGCAGATCGAGTATCTCGGCGACCAGTTGCTCCAGTTGCTTTCCGCTGTGACTGGCTATTTCCAGCAGGCGGGTTTGTTTTTCGGTCAGCCGGTTTTCTTTCAAGAGGGAATGGACGGGGCCGAGCATCAGTGTGAGCGGGGTGCGCAGTTCGTGGCTTACGTTGGCAAAAAAGCGGGATTTGGCGGCATCGAGGGATTCCAGGCGCCTGGCCTGTTGCCGGATCAGGTTATTTTGGACCGTCAAGGCCTTTCTTTTTCTGCGCAGGTTGAAGAAGGCCCAGGTGAGTATCAGGATAATTAACAGGGTAAAAACAGTAATAACCAGCAAATAGCGAAGGTTCGCCGCTTTTTCTTTTTGTTCTTCTTCCAGGGTTTCTTTTTCTACTTCGAGGTAATACTTCTGCGCGTTGGCGCCCGCTCCCCGGTTCGTCAGATCATCCCTGTGCATCTGCATTTTTTTCGTGAATTCGAGCGCGTCGGCGTACTGTCCTTCCGCTTCTGCAAAACCTGCTTTGACCTGGAAACTATGGGCCAGCATATCGACCATCTTCAATTCATCTGCACTGGCGTACGCCCGGTTGATGAACGACTTTGCCGAGAGCCGGTTGCCGATCTCCCATTCCGTTTCAGCCAGCGAATGGAGACAACGTATTTCAAGCCACCGGTCTGCAACGTCTGTACTCAGCCGCAGGGCATCGATATAAAATGATTTGGCTTTTTCAAACGCTTTTTCTTCCCTGCATATATCTCCGCGGCCCATTAAAATCAATATCCAAAACCCTTTTTCGCTACGTGTCAAAGGGTTGGGTTTTGCTACGGATTCCAGGGCATCGAGGTGCCCGGCCATTTTCCCGTATTCACCGGCCGAGAAGCTCAGGTTCACCAGGTTTTTGTGCAGCCTGATGATGATTTCCGAATCGCCACGCGCCACGGCTTCGTCCAGCAAGGCCTCCACTGCCAACAGCACGTCTTCAATTTTGCGGTGTTTCAGGCTGCTGTTCAATTTCCACAACTTGCAAAGCGCGATCCGGCTTTGATCGCCCGTTCGCTCGTACAGACGCAGGGCCTTTTCGATATGGCGTGCTGCCGAGCGGCCATTGCTGAGTGCATCGTGGAAGCGATACAGGTCAAGATGTGCCTGGGCTTCGGCAGAAAGCGTCTTTCGCTTGTGTGCGATTTTTACTATTTCGTCGCCAACATAAATGGCTGCCGGGAGGTTGAAACGGCGCTCCAGGTTTAGCATCACGGAATAATAAGTCCGGTAAAGGCAATCATAATCCTGGCCGCATTGCCCGCGCACCAGCAGCAGTATAAACTGCAAGGAAGTGTCGGATGGTTTTTGGTCCAGCTGGGTTACGATGAGGGGCCAGAGTGCATCGGCAGCCGGATCTGGATATGTATTATTTTGAGCGGCCAATTTGCCCGCCGTGCCCGCCAAAATAAGGAGTAAAAAAAGTATGCAGGATAAGCGTATTTTCATTCTGGCTATAACTCGCATGGATCAATAATGTACTGTGTTTACCTGACTGGCCGCGTACTGACGGGTTTCTTGGATGTTAGTCGGCGTATCGAAAAAAAAGATGAATGGGGAGGTGCTCAACATCTCTTTTCGGAGGGAAGGTATACAAAGCGGGCTTCTTTTATCGCATCAGATATTTTTTTAATCTCAGATTGAATCTGGTGGTCCGTCCAGTGCTTCAAAAACCCGATATTGCCTGCATTCGAAGTTGATCGCAAATATGACAGCGACATCCAAAACACAAGATATCTACTAGCGTTTTCCATACATTACCGGCTTGCACCGATCGGTTTTGGGCGGTTTGGTCTCCACGTTAATATTTCTCCCAACCCTCTGTTCAAAAATCTCCGACCTTTGACCCTGTAAACAAAAACACCCGGTGCACAAAAACAATATCTCCCAAACGATCGAGTCTGAAAGCGGGCGCGCGGTGCGATCCTTTCGGTTGTCGCGAATTATTCTGCCCGTTTTGCTCGGCGTGGCTGCCGTTGCCTATCTCTTCTACGGGCAGTTCGACTCCCGGCAGTTCAGGGAAATTCAATGGACCGGCAGGACCTTTGCATGGATCGGTTTGGCGTTTGTGGTGCTTCTATTGCGGCACCTGTTTTATACCCTGCGGCTGCACACCATTACGGGCAGCGTCTTTTCCTGGCGCAAATGCCTCAAACTTATTGTGTTCTGGGAGTTCAGTGCAGCGCTCACGCCTACAAGCAAGGGCGGGCCTTTTGTGATGCTGTTTGTGCTTACCCGCGAAAACCTCAGCGCAGGGCGCACGGCGGCTGCCATTTTTTATACCATGGCCCTCGATTCCGCTTTTTTCATCATAAGCCTGCCCTTGCTGCTGTCTGTCTATGGCCCGCCGATGTTGTACCCCGGTATGAAGCGTTTTGGCGATGTAGGGCTGGCCAGCGGCACCTTTTTCGTCACCTACGGATTGATGGCCGCTTACCTGCTGGTGCTCGTGTTTTTTTGCTGATCCGGCCGCGTTATGCAAAGACGACCCTTGGCTGGCTCGCCGCCCGCCCGATATTGAAACGATGGTCGCCGCGGCTGCTCCTGCTCGGCGAAGAATTCGAACTGGCGGCAAGGGAAATGCGCCTGCGCGACTGGCGTTACCACCTGAAGGTTGTCATCGGAACGGTGGGCGCCTGGACGAGCAAATTTGTCATGATCAACTGTCTGATCATTGCTGTGGCGCCTTCCATACCGGTAGACGGCGCCACACAGGCGTTTATTTACGCACGGCTGGTCGCCATGTTCACCATTATGGCCTTCAGTCCGACCCCCGGCGGTGCAGGGCTGGCCGAACTCGCGCTGGTCGGGTTTATCGCCGATTATGTACCCAGGGGGGTGGGGCTGGTTGTGGCGCTGCTGTGGCGCGGCATGGCTTACTACGGCTACCTGCTAACGGGCGCTATTATTGTGCCGGGCTGGGTTGCGGCGAAGGTAGGTAAACGGGAGTCGCCGGCCGATGAGCCCGGAGTACACACAATCGGCTGATCCTTATACCCCGGATATAATATTTGAATATTCTTCTCCCCTGCCTGGATAAACCATGCGCAGGGGAGGGTTTGAAATACTGTTTACCGCACTACGCCAACTTTCCGCGTTATCGCTCCATCTTTCGTGCTGAGCCGCAGCATATACATGCCCGGCGCCAGGTTTGAAACGTCGACGGAAATGCCGGCGGCGGCGTGGGGGTATTGGGTGTCGAGCACCGTACGGCTGGTTGCGTCGCAAAGGGCGAGGCGCACAGGACCCGTCGCGGCCTGCAGGAAATCGATGTTCAGCCGGTCGGTAGCGGGGTTGGGAAACACCCGTACGGCAAAGGCGTCTTTCGGATCATGCGCAGCCGTCAGGCCAACGGTGACCATAATCTCATAGGTACTGCTGCCGCAACTGTTGGCAACGGTAAGCCCTACGGTGTAGGTACCCGGCGACGCGTAAACGTGCTGCGGGTTTTGTTCGTTCGATACCGGCGACCCGTCGCCGAAATCCCACGACATGGACGTGATGCTGCCATTCGATGTATTCGTAAACGAGGAGACCAGGCCGTTGGTAGCCGCAGTGAAGCCTGCTACCGGCTCGGCGTCGGGATGCACGGTGATCGTGGCCGATTCGCCGATGCAGGGTTTTTCCTGTACCTGCCAGTTGTAGAAATAGTAATAGAATCCCAGCGGATTTGTCGTAGCGTTGGAACTGTATATCCGCACAACGTTGTCGAGTACATAGGGGTAGGCGACGCCCGCGTTGTTGCGGTAGAGGTTCTCGCTCACGTTGCCGAGGCTGTAATTGCCCGCCAGCGGAATGTCCATATTGAGCGCAATCGTGTTGAATCCGTTTTGCAGAGGCGTCGTCACGGTTTGTATGACGTTGTTGGAGGCGTCGTACAGTCTGATGGTGCGGTTGCCCGCGCCCTGCGCGTACACGTTCACGCTGATCAGGCGGAAGGGTACGAATGCCTCGAACAGTAAACGGCCGTCGAAGCCGCTGTTGTGGTTGCCGCCGCCGCCAAAGGTATTGTCGACCGGACCGGCCTGACCCACAGGTTTTTCTTCCAGTTGTTGCACGGTGTAGACTGTGGGGGAAGTCACACCGGTCGCCGTGTACGAAGTGCCCGTAAACACGAGGTTTCCGTCGACGAACCAGTTCGCCGTGTTGCCTGCGGCCACGCCTGCATTCAGCGTCACGGAATCTGCATCACAGAAGAATACATCGGGAACGACATCGGGCGCCGGCGGAACCTGGTAGTTTACCGTCAGGGTATGGGTATCTTCACCCAGCGTATTGGTTACGGTAAGCGTGACGAGGTAAGTCCCCGGTTCAGCGTAGCTGTGTGTCGGACTGATGGCTGTGCTCGTTTCGCCGTCGCCAAAGTCCCAGAGCCAGCCCTGGGGGATATTCGTCGACTGGTCGGTGAACTTGAAAACACCAAAACAGTTGACTTCGACATCGACGATAAAACTGGCGGTAGGCGCCTGCACGGCCGTCTGGCAATACGTCGGCAGGGTAAAATCTTCCGTTTCGTCGCCGGCCTGGTTGGCGCTGCCCTGGCTGGCATTCAGGCCCATGCCCCTTCCGGCAAAGGCTTCCCAGATCAGGCAGCGGTGTGCGCTCGCGTACAACATTTCATCAGCGGCGAGGATAGCGTCGCGCGCATCAAGGAAACCGGGGCCGCAGGGCTGGAGTCTCATGCCTTCGAGTACGAGGCGCAGGGCAGTATTGTTGCCGCCGTCGCCGTTGTACCAGTCGGGGTCGAAGCCTTCCTGGTCGATCAGTTTCCAGGTCATGTCCCAGAGTGCCTGGCTCCATATCTCGCCGATGTTGTGCACTTCCGAACTCAGCGACAGGTCGCCGTAGGTCTGGCCGTTGATGCTCATGTCGGTGGAGTAGGGGAATCGGCGGATACCGTTGCCTGACGTATCGTTAATCGCAAAAGTGCCAATGCCGCGCGCGTCCGCGCCGGCATCGCCGGGTTCGATGGTCAGGATAAGTCCCAGCCAGTCGCTCCAGCCTTCACCACCCTGTTCGCCGTTGAACAGGCAATTGGAATTGGAAGGGCCTCCAGTCATACGGTTGGAAACGCCGTGGCCGTATTCGTGTATCACGATGCCGTTGTCGAGCGACCCGTCGCGGTCGGCGCCGGCGGCGCCTGCCGAACCCAGCGTAGCATTGACGGTCTGTCCGTTGTTGAGTTTTGCCTTGATCAAATTACCGTCGGCCTGGGAAATCATGACGGCGGGGATACTGAACAGGCCATTGCCGCCCATCGAAAACGGAGCGCCTCCGGTGTTGTTGATCACAATGACCGCCAGCGCGCCGGCATCCTCCGCGAGTTGAGCCTTATCGACAAAGGGACAGTTGCCGCGATCGACCACGACAATTTTTCCTTCTATGTCAAAGGCATTCAGGGCAGGATCACAGGCGTCGGTCGCCGGGGCATTGGCATCTTCATACAGAACCAGATCGGAGGTGATCGGCGCCGACAGTCCGGGACCAAAACTCGCTTCCACTGCGTCATAGTCGGCTGCAATATCGGCCGGTACATGGACTGTCAGGATGGAAGGCGCGCCGGAAAGCCACAGAAACATTTGCATGCGGCCGCTGAAGCCGTCGTCGGGCGTGGAAAAGTTGGCATTATTGGTACCGCCGCCGTCCAGGGCTTCTGCCCTCACGTAGTCGTTGCCTTCGCCGTCGTTGCCGTAGTTGTTTTCCTGAAAATTTCCGGCCGCCTCGGTGAATCCGTGGCGGTACAGGATGTCGTGTATCATGTTGTTCACATAGAACAGGTTGGTGATCGCGGCGTCCTGGTTGAATTCGGGATTTTGTCCCAGGTCGAGCGGAAAGTCGAACTGAAGCCCGGCGCCTCCGTCCGGCGAATAGCCGGGCTGGTCGTCGTCGTCCTGGTCCTCGTAGGCGTACACGTTGTTGCCGCGGGTGAAGGTGTATTCCGCGCCGGCAGCGCCGTCGGTATCGTGCCAGCCGAAGGGCGAGGCGAGGGCCAGTTCGGGGTTGGTTACCAGGCTTCTGGGGCCGAAATTGGGCGCTTCAAGCGGCAGGGCAAATACGTTGTACGCGCCGGCACTGGCGCTTCCTGTATGTGCTGCAGATGCGTCGCCGGATTTTTTTGCCACAAAATTGCCGTGCCTGTCGCACGTATGGCCGGGACCGAAGTCGCAACGCACGGTCCAGTTGTTTTTTTCCAGGAAGGCGCCCGTTTGTGCGTCGATGCGCACATTCCACCAGTCGGCGCTGGTCCGCATGGCGATATTGACGTTCCAGGCCAGGCGAATGGCATCGCCGGTGGAGACATAAACGAGATCAACCCGGATGGGGTTTTTCGCAATACCGCAATCGGTAAAGGTGAACCGCTTGCGGCTGTTGTCGTCCGTCAGGAGCACGGGTGTTTCGGCAAGTGCGATATCAAGATGCGCCGCTGCCGCGTTGATGGCGTCTTCGGCCTTGATGGCGGGTGTTGCGGCGTTGGCCTGTTGCGCGGCGTTCGGGATAAAGCGACTGGTGAAATAAACTACCTCGCCGTTGCGGATCGCCATGGCGCTTACGGCATTGAATATATTTATACCCGAAACCTGCTGTTGCAGATAGGTGTAGGTAATACCGGTTTCCCGGTCGGTGTACTGATCGGAGACAGTCCTGTTGCTCACATCTTCATCTGTGAGGGCCCATTTGGACTTTGCTGCTTGCAGGTACGTTGTTATTTCTGTTTGAAACTGTTGTGCGCTGGCCGATGAAAATACAGCGAACAAGGCAATTGTAGCCATTGCCCTGGCGAGGAAGAAAAATTTGGTCATGACAAAGTAAGGTGGATTGATTTGGAAGACAATAGGTAGTCCGGGATATTATCGCAGCTAATGTATCGGCACTGAGAGACCTATTTTTAATATTCGGGAATTTCCTGTAGTAACGTATGATTTTAGCAAACCGGCAGACACTTCACTCCCATAATACTGCACTTCAGTCAGGTAAATCTGTTTCCCGGTCGCCAACGGGTCAATTTTACGCCCCGGAACAAACGGTATTTCCCATGCACAAATCTGTCCTGCTTCTTCTATTCCTCTCCCTCCTGGCCGCCGCCGCCGTAGCCCAAACCCGTATCGACGGGTATGTTCTTACCACTGGCGGCGATACGCTCACCGGCGCCAATATCTGGCTGCCGGGCACCTACGACGGCGCTACCAGCGACGCGCACGGTTATTTTTCTTTTAAAACGGCAGAAAAAGGACTGCGGCCATTGCAGGTTACCTACATGGGTTGCGATACATTCCGCCGGCAGGTGAACCTCGACAGCAACCAGGTCACGGTTCAGGTACGCATGAAAGAGGATAACTCCACCCTGCAGGAGGTGGTCATTTCGGCCGGCTCTTTCGAAGCCGCCAGCGACCGCCGCCGCGCAGTTGTGCTGACGCCGATCGACATAGCGCTCACGGCCAGCGCCACTGCCGATATAGCCGGCGCCATCGCCACCCTGCCCGGCACCACGCGCAACGGCGAGTCGGGCCAGATCCTTGTGCGCGGCGGCGCGGCCTACGAAACCCGCACCTTTATCGACGGGCTGTATGTTCAAAATCCGTACAACAGCTCGGTGCCCAATGTGCCAGCGCGCAACCGTTTCTCGCCCTTCCTGTTCAAAGGCACGCAGTTTTCAACCGGGGGCTATTCTGCCGAGTACGGCCAGGCCCTGTCGTCGGCGCTTATTCTGAACACCGAAGACCTGGCTCCGGAAACGACCACCGGCCTGTCGCTGATGTCGGTAGGGCTGGGGTTGGCGCACACCCGGCGTTGGGAAACCCGCTCTCTGTCGGTATCGGGCAGTTACACCAACCTGGCGCCTTACACCGGGCTGGTACCGCAGCGCATCGACTGGATCGCACCGCCGCAATCGGGTGGGGGAGAGCTGACGTACCGACAAAAAACCGGAAGCGACGGCATGTTTAAAATATACACCTCCGTCAACCGCTCCCGGATGGAAATGCGATACCCCGACCCGTTCGAACCGCAGGTCACTGTGCCGCTCCGGCTTCAGGCCGACAATGTGTATGCCAATATGTCGTACCGGGGAATCCTGAATGAAAAATGGGCCTTGTTTGCCGGCGGCGCTTACACGTTTAACCGCGATGTGGTCGAATCGACTTTTTCCAACGACCAGGCGCAGCAGTCGGGACAACTCCGCTTCACGCTGATGCGCCCCATTGGCGAGTACCTCAAGTTCAAATTCGGCGCAGAGTACCTGCACGGCCGCTTCGATGAAACGTATCGACCATCTGACAGCCTGATATTCAGCACCTTGCGCAATGAACGTTATGCCGCAGGGTTTGTCGAAACCGATATCTTTTGTACCCGGAAAATCGTCGCGCGCGCCGGACTCCGGGGTGAATACTCCGCCCTGCTTGGTCGCGCCAACCTCGCGCCGCGCCTGTCGGCTGCCTGGGTGCTGGGCAAGGATGAGCAGGTTGCCCTGGCGGTGGGGCAATTTTACCAAACACCCGAATACGAACAATTGCGCTACCACACCGATCTGCGTTTCGAGCGCGCCACCCATTATATGCTGAACTACCAGCGCATCCGCGACAAGTTTACTTTCCGGGTGGAAGGATATTATAAACGATACGCACACCTGGTGAAGTCGGACCCCGAAACAGGACTGCCCGTCAGCCGGGGAAGCGGTTATGCCAGGGGTGTCGATGTGTTCTTCCGCGACCAGAAAACGATCAAACGCGGGGATTACTGGATTTCCTACGCATACCTGGATACCAAACGCGATTACCGCGATTTCCCGGAACCTGCCGTGCCGGTTTTTGCCGCTGCCCACAACGTCTCGGTGGTGTACAAACACTGGCTGCCGGGCATCAACACGGCTATCGGGGCAACGTATGCGTTTCAGTCGCCGCGCCCCTACAACGACCCCAACCGTCCGGGCTTCAACAAGGGTCGTACGCCGTCGTACCACGACCTGAGTGTGAATGCCAGTTACCTCACCAACCTGTGGGGCAATTTTACGATCCTGTACGTGTCGGCTACAAATATTTTGGGTTTTGAGCAGACTTACGGCTACCAGTTCAGCGCCGTGCCGGATGCGAACGGACAATTCCAGTCCAGGGCGATTATGCCGCCGGCAAAACATTTTTTGTTTGTGGGGCTGTTCGTCAACTTTGGAAAACGGTATAACGCGGGTAAAACGACGAAGGATGATATTTGAGCCAAGTACTTAAAGCATTTGGCGCAGTCCATTCATGCTCTTCCAAATTTCCTTATTTTTGTGCAACACAATTCCACAGTTATTCATGAAAAAAGCAAAAGTAATTGAAGCAGTAAATGGCCTTCCCGACGAGTTTTCGCTGGAAGACGTCATTGAGCGTCTCATCATAATGGAAAAAAATTGAGAATGGGATGCAACAGGTTCGACAGGGTCAGGTTGTGGCTACGCCGGAAGCCAAAAAGCATGTACAAAAATGGCTCAAGTAACCTGGACGTTGCAATCCCTCGATGATCTTACCTCCATTGCAGCATACCACGAAACCAGTTCTCCGAATTATACGGCTATGTTGCTGGAGGAGATTTTTGCTGTTGAAAAACAGTTGGCAGCCTTTCCTGCTTCGGGGCGTATCGTACCTGAGGCTAATGTCTCTACTTTCCGGGAAGTTATGGTGAGGGGCTATCGCATAATTTACGCACATATCGACTATGAACATGTCCATATACTCGCTGTGCGAAGCAGCAGAATGCCTTTAGACAAATTAAGTACTTAATACATGAATTGTTGAATTACACCCCTTTCCGCAGGGTATTGCACTTCACTCCCCATATTCGACACTTCGGTCAACTCCGTTTTATTTGTGTCGAATTTCCTGTCACCTTTGTCGTAACAATTTAACAACCAACACAATATTAATTGTTACGCGATGAAAAACTTCTTTTTTGCACTTGCCCTCACCCTGACAGCCTTCAGCCTTGCCGCACAGGACAGCCGCTACACCGCCGCCATGACCGACGCCGTGGCGCAACTGGACACCACCAAAACAATGGCCGACTACCAGGCTGCCGCCAACACATTTTCGCGCATTGCCTCCGCCGAGCCCAAAGAATGGCTGCCGCTGTACTATGCTTCCTTCAGCCAGTTGAACGCGGCGTTTTCCCTGATCAAACAGGACGTGGCCGCTGCTTTGCTCACCATCGATCTCGCGCAGGCCAATCTCGACAAAGCCCTCGCCCTCGCGCCGCAGGAGTCTGAATTATACGTATTACAGGCCTATATCCTCATCGGCCGGCTGATGGAAAACCCCATGGCCAAAGGCGCGGAAATATCGCCCAAGGTATTCGCCCAACTGGGCAAAGCTTCGGCCATGAACCCCGACAACCCGCGCGCACCTTTCCTGCAGGGCACCTACACGCTGAATATGCCCGAGTTCTACGGCGGCGGCGCAGCAAAGGCCAAACCGCTCTTTGAAAAAGCCTCCGGGCTGTTTGAAAAAGAAACCGACCGCGGACTGCTGCCGCACTGGGGCAAAAAAGGCAACGCCCATTACCTTGAGCAGGTCAGCACAACAGAAAAAGGAAACTAACTTTGACGCCGAATGAGCCAGTCCTTAAAAAAGTTTATCCTGGATTTCGTTGTTATTGCGGCTATCAGCGGCGTATTCATCCTTTTCCTGTTCGCCAACCCGCTGCGGCTGTACGAACGCGGCGGGTTGCCGTTGCTCTGGGCCTATTACTGGAGGGCAGGCATGGCTACCTCGATCCTGTGGCTCGGCAATGCGCACCTGAGCAGTATCCCCGACCGCTGGTATAGCTGGGTGGAAGCGCCCGTCAAACGCCTTGTTGTATCTGTAGCGCTTACAGTGGCTTTTACCTGTACCGCCTGGATATTGCTGACATGGTCCTTAAAGATATCGTCTTACGGCTGGAACTTGTGGCTGGTCGTCCGCAACATGACCTTGTCGGATTTTATCCCGACCCTGGCCGTCACGTTCATCATCTCCATCTTCATGCACGGCAGGGCGTTTCTGATGGGCTGGAAGGAAACCCTGGTCGAAGCCGAACGCCTGAAAAAAGAGCAGATATCGGCGCGTTATGAAACCCTGAAAAACCAGGTAAACCCGCATTTTTTGTTCAACAGCCTGAACGTGTTGTCGTCGCTGGTACACAAGGATGCGAACCAGGCCGAGCGCTTTATTCACCAGTTGTCGGCAGTGTACCGGTACATCCTTGACAGCCGCGACAAAGAGGTGGTGTCCCTGGAGGAAGAGATCCGGATACTGCGCGCTTACCTGTTCCTGATGGAGATACGGTTCGGCGCCGGACTGGAGGTAGGTATCCGCCTGCCCGAACCGCCGCCCGGCCAGATAGCGCCGCTTACTTTGCAAATGTTGGTAGAAAATGCGCTGAAACACAATGAAGCCTCCAAAAATAAACCCTTGCGGATCGAAATATTCCATGAAAACGGCTACCTCGTGGTCTGTAACAATGTGCAGGGTAAAAACGCCCTGCCCGAATCTACTGGTGTAGGATTGCCTAATATACAGGCGCGCTACCGCCTGTTATCGGGTAAAGAGGTGCAGATAAGCAACAAAAACGGATATTTCGCCGTCAAAGTACCTGTATTGTAACACCGGGATCACCAGCATGAATATTCTCATCATCGAAGACGAAGAACTGGCCGCCTGGGGACTGATCTCCAAACTTCAGCAGCGCGACCCTTCCGTCCGGATTGTGGCTACCCTCGATTCGGTTCGGTCGGCAGTCGAATGGTTTGGCGCAAACCCGGCCCCGGACATTGCCTTTTTCGATATCCAACTGGCCGACGGCCTGAGTTTTGAAATATTCGAACAGGCGGAAGTGCCTTGCCCTGTGGTATTTACGACGGCATACGACGCCTATGCCTTGCGCGCGTTCAAGGTCAACAGCGTCGACTATCTCCTCAAACCCGTTTCCGGGGAGGAGCTTGAACGGGCTTTCGCCAAGTTGGACCAACTGCGCGGCCCCGCAGCACTGGATGCCGGCGCTATCCGGCAAATGATGCAGATGTTGAAGCCGCAGCAGTTCAAATCGCGGTTTATGGTCAAAGTCGGCGACCACCTGAGTGCCGTCGATGCCGGCGAGATTGACTTTTTCTTCGGAGAGAACAAAATCGTGTGGCTGCGACACCGGAACGGCCGCAAATACCCGGTGGAATACACCCTGGATCAGCTGGAAGAATTGCTCGATACGCAGCATTTCTTCCGGCTTAACCGGCAGTACATCGCCACACTTGGCGCGATCCGCGATGTGGTGACCTATTCCAACAGCCGGCTGAAGGTTGTGTTGAAAGACCCCCTGGGCGACGGCGACGTGCTCATCAGCCGGGAAAAAGTGGACGCTTTTAAACACTGGCTGGGCAAATAATGGAGCTGTACCTGCTGTGCCTTTTCGCTTTCCTGGCCGGGTTTATCGACAGCATCGTCGGCGGTGGCGGACTGGTGCAGGTGCCTGCCTTTTTTGTGTTGTACCCCCAGTTGTCGGTTCCCAACGTGGTTGGTTCCAACCGCCTTGCCTCGGCCGTGGGCACCTCCGTAGCAGCCTGGAATTACGCTCGAAACGTCAGAATCCCCTGGGAGACCGTATTATATGCCGGTATCAGCGCGGCAATCTTCTCCTATCTCGGCGCGACGGTACAAAGCCTGCTGCCCTCGGCGGTGCTAAAACCTGTTATTCTGCTGCTCATTGTTGCCATCGCCATATACACCTACCGCAAGAAGGACTTTGGCAGCGCCGACCGGTTCCGTATCCCGGAGGCGCATATACCCCGCTGGTCGGTGGGCCTGGGCGTCGTGCTGGGCTTTTACAACGGCTTTGTCGGCCCCGGCACGGGCAGCCTGCTGGTCTTCGGCTTCGTCAGCGTGATCGGATACAGTTTTCTCAAAGCCTCCGCGATATCCAAAGTAGTGAATGTGGTGTCCGACGTGTCGTCGCTGGTGTTTTTCATCAGCCACCAATACGTCCTTTTTCACCTGGCCTTGCCTATGATGGTATTCAATGTGGCGGGTTCCTATGCCGGCAGCCGGATGGCGGTGTTGCGCGGCAACCAATTCATCAGAAAGGTGTTTCTGGTGGTAGTGGTGGGTATTGTGCTGCGTTTTGCGTGGGATGTTTTTGGGTGAGTTAGAAACTGTTTTAAAACCCCTCGCCGGGTGGAAAGACCCATCTTTTGCGGCTATAATGCGGCTATTTTGACAAATATGCCCCGATATTAGCCAAAAAATGAGCCTTGGAATTCTGTAAATTCAGACCGTTCGTGAAAAAATACACTGCCGGTTTCGTCTTTCCTGTCTCTTCCGCGCCAATTCAAAACGGCGTAGTCATCACCGATGATTCGGGTAAAATCCTGGCCGTGGAGCACCGCGACCAGCATGACCCGGCCAGTCTGGATATCCGCAGGGGCATCCTGGCGCCGGGCTTCGTCAACACCCACTGCCACCTCGAACTGTCGCACATGAAGGGCCGGGTAAACACCGGCACCGGATTGATCCCGTTCATCACGGGCGTGGTGACGCAGCGCAATGCTACCGCCGAAATCATTGCCGACGCCATCGAAAAGGCGGAAGCCGAAATGCTTGAAGGCGGCATCGTGGCCCTGGGCGATATTTCCAATGCGCCCGACACTTTTGAAGTCAAGTCGAGAGGCCGGATGCGGTACTACACTTTCGTGGAACTCTTTGATTTTCTGCAGGAAGCGGGCGCCGACAAAGCCTTTGCCGACTGGTCGGCCGTATACGGGCAGTTGCAACCGGCGGCGGGCAGCAACGGTTCGCTGTCGCCCCATGCGCCGTATTCGGTGAGCAAAAAACTGTTTCGGCAGATTCAGACATTCAACCCGGATCGCGGCATTACGGTAAGCATTCACAACCAGGAAACGCCCCCTGAAAACGAACTTTTTGAGCGCGGCAGCGGTGATTTTTACGATTTTTACGGGAAGTTCAACATTTCGCTCGATCACTTCGTGCCGTCGGGAAAAGGGTCCATCCACTATGCCCTGGACAATATGAATCCCGCCAACCGGACTATTTTTGTGCACAACACCCTTTCCACAGCCGACGATATTCGCGCTGCCCAGGCCTGGAGTCCGCACACCTTCTGGGCCACCTGTCCCAATGCCAACCTCTATATCGAAAACCGCCTGCCCAATTACCAGGCGTTTATCGATACCGGCGCCCGCGTGACCATCGGCACCGACAGCCTGACATCTAACTGGCAACTGTCGATCCTGGAAGAAATGAAGACGATTGCCCGTTATCAAAGTTATGTGCCCTTCGATATGCTGCTGCGCTGGGCGACCCTCAACGGCGCGCAGGCCCTGGGCTTCGACGATACGCTGGGCAGCCTGGATGTGGGCAAAACGCCCGGAGTGTTGTTGCTGGAAGGGATCGGGCCGGATGGCAGCAACCTGGATCGGGCGACGGTGAAGCGGTTGATTTGAGGTCGAAAAAACTCAATCGACATATCGGTCGATACTTGCAAATATTCCCATGTCGGGGCATTTCGATTGTCCATTCTGGCAGGCTGCCGTGCCGGTGCTTTCCCTGTTTATCCTGCTTTTGCCGTGTATAAAAAGCATTTCAGGCCGGTTACGCATTTCCTGGCTCAGTTTCGGCATCCTGCTCACTACCGGCTACCTGATCTGTCAGTGCAACTGCGAAGTATACCGGCTCACGGGCGGGCCAAAGTTGGCTGTCAGGCGGTCGCCGGCACGGATACTGCGGCATTGCATACGGCTGGCTGATTACGGCCCTGGTGTTTTCCCTGACCTATTATGCACAGTGGCTTTATTTCCGCTTCCCGTTCGATTTGGTGAAGTATTCGGGCTACCTGGCCCTCCTGTTGGGCATATCCAGCCTGGAAAGTTCGGCACTGATCCTGCGCGATTTCTACGGCTTTCTGCAGCGTAAAATCCCCTTTGCCGCCGCCTATCGCGGAAAGGAGCGCCGCCGATACCCTGCTCAATATCCCTTCCGGGAAAAAGATGCTGCGCATTTCTGCCGATGAAGTCGCTTTCGTCCATCCTACGGGCGGCATTGTGCCATTTCATACATTCCGGGGCGGGGGGCTTCTGATACACGCGCTTTTTTCAGGCTCAACCGGCAATACCTTGTACACCGATGCCATACGGCGCATTGCGGAGGCTGAAAACCGCAAGTTCGACGTGACGATTCAGCCCAACGGCAAGTCGGAAGAACAATTCAGCGTACCGGTAAGCCGATACCGGGCACGCGATTTTAAAACTGGTTTTACCGGTCGGAACCGGCGTTCAATTGAACCGGCGGTTTTCGGATTGTTAAAACAAATGTTTTCGACCACTCATCTTCCCCGCGTACCATTCATTTGAAATGGTCGCCTGACAGGCTCCTCAAGCCCTTCATTGCCGGTAATCTTGTCGGACAATTTTTCTGACAAACGACCGCAAGCATGTTTAAACCCAGTATTTTTTTACCGCCGTTTTTTGCACTGTTTTTCCTTGCATCAGCAAATGGTCAGCAAACCAGTCTCCTGCGGGGACGCATTACCGACGAAGCCGGCGCACCCCTGACGGGGACCAATATTTTTCTGCTGGATGCACAGGACAGCGCATTCATCAAGGGCGCCGCTACCGGAACCGGGGGCATGTACGAACTGCCCGGTATAGCCGTCGGGCAATATGTCATCCGGGTATCGGAATGGTTATGAACCGAAACAGACGCAGCCCTGTTGCCCCAACCCCCGCCGGGAGGGAACGTTCCCTGTGGCCCCCTCGGCCATTGGCGGGCAGCGCCCCTTTAGCGGCACGCGCCGACCAGATTGTCGGCAAAGAAGGGGCTGGTTTTGATAGACAACAAGCCCACCCAACTTTCCGGGAGCACTGGCGTCGCTGCTGCGCGGCATGTACACGTACGGTGGAAAGATCGAGATCATCACCAACCCACCTGCAAAGGTATGACGCCGCCGGTACGGCGGGAATCATCAACATACTGAGCAGGCGCAAGGACGGCGCATTTGCGCTTCTCGCTGACAGGCGAGCCGGCAGACACGGCTCAACCCGTGCGGTCTGCATTTCAACAGGGCCGCTGGAAAACCTTGGGCAACTACAGTTTTACACCGGTGGTGCCTGCAACGGTTTACCTGTTACGCAATATAAAAACTGCTGAGCAGGACCCTTTGTTTTTGACCAAAAAGAAAAGAAGACCACCCCGTCCGGGGGGCGCGGGGGGGGGGGGGGGGGGGGGGGCCGCCCCGCCAAAAACCCCCCCCCGACCCCCCGGGGGGGCCCCCCGGCCCCGGGGGCCGCGGGGGGGGCCCCCCGCTTCCCCCCCCCCCCCCCGCCGCCCCGGGGCGGGGCCGCCTCCCCCCCCCTCCCCCAAAAAAAACACCGGCGCTGCCTTTCGGCAAGGTGCCCTGGGATGCGGATTTTATCCGCTACGACATTCACAGCGACGAATATTACAATGTGCAGTACAGCTTGCCCGGTGCCGGAGTATTTCGGAAGCAGGAACTCCGTAACCTGGAGTCTACCGACATCGGGATACGGGCATATCAGGCAGAGGCGCAATTTCCGCTTGGAAAAAACGGGGGGCGGGGGGGGGGAGAAAAAAAGGGGGGGGGGGGGGGCCGCAACCGTACCGTTGACACTTGCGGGCAGGAATGGTTTCCGGACCTGGAGAAAACCAATGCTTTCGATTATGACGAGGATGTTTACGCCGCATTCGCCAGTTTCCACACCCAGTGGAAAAAGGCGGATATTCAGGCCGGACTTCGGCTGGAACGCACGACATCGGAAGGCGATGTGGCTTCTGCCCATGCGGCCCTCAAGCGACGGTACACGGACTTTTTTCCTTCATTTTCCATCAATATACCCCTGCGCAACCAGCGACAAATCGGCATATCCTACAGTCGCCGGATCGACCGCCCCGGTTACCAGCGCCTCAATCCATTCCTGTTCTTTATCGACCCTTTACCTATGCCCAGGGTGATCCGCTTTTGCGCCCTCAATACACTGACAATATGGAGATCAGCTGGCAGCGCCGACCCTTGGTCGGTCAGCCATACGCGCGACGTCAACACGTTCGTGAGTTCGCAAAATGACAGCCTGCTCGTCGGCATTGCCGGAACACGCAACCTCGATCATCTGTATAATATCAACCTGACAGTAACCGGTCAGCAGCAGATTACGGCCTGGTGGAGCGCGTTCAATTTTTTAGCGTGTATTACCGGTACCGGTCTGCATTATTTGGCGGCATGGTTGATATCGGCGCTTTTGCCCCCTCAGGATCACCAGTCAAGTCTTCCAAACTCCCGGGACCAAGCGGGTTTCCGCTTACCAGTCGCCCGGAGTTCGCGGGATCAGCCGCACCGGCGCCATCTGGCAGGTTAACTGCGGTCTGCAGCGCCCTTTTTCAAAATGCCCTGCAAGTCAAGTTGAGCGCCAATGACCTCTTCAATTCTTTTATAGCAAAAGGCAACACCCGGTACCAGACTCAGGATGTGAGATTTTCTTACCGCACCCTGTACAGCAGGGTAGCGGACCTGCAACATTGGCAACAGAGAGGCCGGCAAGGTAAAAAAGCGAAAATCAGGCGCCGAAGCGGAAGAAAAAAGGGTAGGGGAATAGAAAACGGTCTGGAAAATGGTCATAATTCCAACAATACCTGCATTGACAACAATATGATTTTTCTAACCAAACACTTTATATATCATGCAATTACAGGAAGTAATCACCCCGGCCGACACATTGATCCGCGCCTTCCAGCTCCAGGACGGAATTTTTCACAATGCCCTTGCAGACATAACCGATGAACAGGCGTTGATGCGACCCAACGACAGGACCAACCACTACAACTGGCTCCTGGGGCATGTCGCTACATGCCGCTGCATGCTGGCGAATGCCATCGGGCTGCGGGTGGAAAACCCGCATGGCGACCTTTATTTCAAGGCCATCGGCGACTATCACTACAGGCTATGGCTGACATTCAGGCCTTTGGGAAAGCATTTCCGTTCGCCTGACGGACTACCTGGCGGGCTTGTCGCGGGAAGATGGACGCACATGTGGAAGGAATGCCGGTTTCCCGCCTCAACATGATCGTTTTTATCAATACCATGAAGCGTATCACCTCGGGCAGATGGGACTGTTGCGAAAGTATTGGGACTGCCCGCCATGCAATCGAATTGACGGCAGGCGAATCGTTCAGTGAGGTGTATCACAAGGAATGGACTTGCGCGGTATACCAACAGACAGGATATACGCCGGATTTACGGGTCCGGCGCCTGCACGGCGCTTCAACGGACCTGGAAGTCGGGCGTACATATACACAGTCAACAAATAACAATATCATGAAAAAACTGATCGCAATTTCTTTGTTCCTCATGTGTCGCGGCCTGTCCGCCCAGTTTCTTGTTGGCCCGCCAGACGGCGACAACCAGGCCAGTACGACCACACAAAGCATCAGTAATGTCGCCTGGGTTACGGTTCAGTACAGCAGCCCCGACGTGAATGGCCGGGAAGGCACTATCTGGGGCCAACTGGTGCCATTCGGGCAGGTTTGGCGGGCCGGCGCCAATGAAAACACGACGCTGGAACTTTCCGTCACAGGTACGGTGCAAGGCCATTCCGTACCGGCCGGTAAATACGGTTTGTTCATGATCCCCGGCGAATCGGAGTGGGTTGTTATCCTCTCCAAAACCAACAGCGCCTGGGGTGCATTCGTCTACGATGAAAAAGAGGATTTGCTGCGTTTTACGGTAAAACCGCAAGCAGCCGAATACCATGAATACCTGACATTTGAGTTTACCGAACGCAAACCCGAATACACCGTTTTAACCCTGAAATGGGAGCGCCTTTCGGTAGCGTTCAAAATTGAATTTCCGGTACACGAACTGGTAATCGAAAGTTTCAAAGCACAACTCAAGGGCGACATCGGGCTGTTTTTCTGGGAAGGCGCCAACCAGGCCGCCCAATATTGTCTGGAAAACAGTGTATTTCTGGAACAGGGGCTTGACTGGGCCGAACAGTCGGTTCAGATCAAGCCTCAGTTCCCAAACCTGGTCACCAAATCGCGGCTGCTGGAAAAACTCGGCAAGCCGGAAGCGGCGACGGCGGCGTTCGATATGGCCCTGAAAATGGCCTCCCCCAACGACCTGTATTACCACGGGCGCAGTCTGCTGGCCAAACAGGAAACGGAACAGGCCATGGACATTTTCAAGCGGAACTACGAACGCTATGGCGACATGTTCCTCACACATCTGGGCATGGGCAGGGGATACAGGGCCAAAGAAGATTATTCGGCAGCCCTGAAGCACTTCAGAGCGGCCTTAAAATTTGCCGAACTGCCGCGCCAGAAAACAAGTCTGGAAAAGATGATCGCTGAAATGGAGGTCAAAATAAAACGGTAATACTTTTCATCAATGCCTACCGCTTTCCCAGCATGTCCACTATCGCCTCCCGCACCACCGGGTACCTGTTCCACAAAATAAAGTGATCGCCGTCGGGCAGGATCGTTTCCTTGAGATCGCTGCTGTTGACCAGTACGCGCCGGGCAAAGGCGGCGTTTCCGATGGGTACCAACTGGTCGTTTTTTGCGTGAACGACGGTCACCGGGCATCGGATATTTGCCCAAAGCGGCATCATATCGCGCAATTCGCCTTCCAAAGCCTTTATTTCATAGTTGCTGGCCCAAAAGCTCTTGGGAATCAGCCATTTCAGTGGCGGCGGGTTGATGGCCGACTGCCAGAACGGGTGTTCTTCCAGGTCCGGGTCGATGGAGGCTGCCACCAGGATCAAACCAGCTGTCTGTTCCGGGTAGTCCATCGCGAAACGCGCGATCACGGGACCGCCGAGCGAGTGCCCGACCAGCAGCACTTTCCGGTCCGGGGCGATCGTGTTGACCACTGCCCGCACGCAGGCGGCCTGTGCCGCGATAGAAGGCTCCGGATTTCCAAAACCCTCCGTGTAGCCGAAGCCGGGCCGGTCGATCGACGTCATACGGGCCATTTTGCTCAGCGACGTGTCGGCGAGGTAATCAAGGAAAGCGTCTGCTGCGCCCGGCGAACCGTGTACCATCACGATCAGCGGCAGGCTGTCGGCCGTGCCGATGCTGACCGAATGAATCATACGCCCGTTGGCATCGGGTACATCGCAAAAGCGCGGGGAGAGGGTCTGCCCTTTTTGCCGCAGTTTTTCCGGCCACGCGCGGTCGGGGGTGCGCATGGTGAAACATCCTGCCTGCACGGCGATGAGCCAAACGGTAAAGAGCAGGGTGAAAAGATAGGCAGTGCGGCGCAGGAAAGGGCGCCAAAAAGAGGTTTTCATATCGCCTTAAAACAGTTTCTTAAATGCAAGGGGTACAGGTAGTGTTCAGGAATTATTGTCCGGAATTCCTGGGATTAACTTTTATTTAATGCGGCTCAGTAATAATTTTGCAAAAATTAAATTTTATTTTTTTTATGATGAATGAAACATTGTTTCAAACATTATTTCAAGTATAAATTTATCCCCAGATACTAATCCGGTTTTCAAATCAAAACTTTCTGATCATGGTAAACTCTAACTCCCTGACCGCCGGTATGCGGTTCCGTTTTTTTTCCGGTAAATTTTCCTGCGGCTTCCTGACTGTCCTTCTTTCTGTAAACAGCCTTTTCGCCGGTGCCGGTTATTCAGGCCCTGGTCTTGATATAGACGAAGATGACAATGCGTTGCGATCAGAATTAATCGAAAAACTCATACGCATCGGTTCAGGTATTTCGAGTAATAAAGGCTGTATAAATATCGAGGCCAGGTTGCATGCCGACTCTCTTGGCAAGATCGTTGGCGCCGAAATGAAGGTCAACACGATCACACCCGAAAAACAGGCTGAAACAACGCCTGTTGTTGCCCCCAAAGCCACTGTAAAGCAAAACCGCAGCCGTCAGGCAGTCAAAAAACCAGGACCGGACACAGATGCACCCCCCGAACCAGAGCCTGAAAAAGAAACCCAGGGAGACAAACCCGGCAACCTGCCCCCATCCCTGCCCCCACAGGAAAGTGGTATCGACTGGAGGTTTTTTATAACCGTGATGTTTATGCCGGTCTTGTTGCTTTATTTGAATAAAAGGTGGGGCGCAAACAAGTAGAAATGAGAGAGGTGTCATCTTCGAAGGAACAAAGATGACACCTCAAATACAAATTGCGGGATACTCCATTAATTCCTGTTCCCCACCAGCATCCACAACAGGTACAGGAACTGCACCAATGCGGCCAGGGCGGCAGAAACATAGGTCATGGCTGCCCAGGTCAGGGCATCTTTGGCGCCGGCGTACTCCTGCCCGCGGGCAAAGCCGCTGTTGTCGAGCCATACCAGCGCGCGGTGGCTGGCATCGAATTCTACCGGCAGCGTGATCAGGCTGAATACCGTGGTGAGGCCAAAGGCGACCAGTGCGATGACCAGCAGGATCGGGCTTTTGAAAAAGCCCAGCCCGGCGATACCGAACATAAAGAGGTATTGTTGCAGCGATGCCGCGATGGTGACGACCGGAACCAGCGAGGAGCGCATCTGAAGGAGCTGTACGCCGTTGCGTGCTGTACCGCGTGGCCGCATTCGTGGGCGGCTACGGCTGCGGCGGCTACGCTGCGGCCGTGGTACACCTCGTTGCTCAGGTTGACGGTTTTGTCCTGCGGGTTGTAGTGGTCGGTCAATTGACCGTCGACCTGCGTGATTTTTACATCGTAAATGTGGTTAAACTTCAGCATGGCAGCCGCCACTTCGGCGCCGCTCATGCCGTTGGTCAGGGGCACCTGGCTGTATTTTTTGAATTTGCCTTTGAGGACACTGGACAAAATCAGGCCAATGACCATAAAAACAATACTGATGACGATCAACATAATGCAGTGGTTTGAGTGATTGATTCCGGGTTTAAACGTTTGGAATGCGCGAAAATAACGAAAGATCGACAAATCCGCCGCTAATTCCGACTATGATACGGAAAAACAACGGCGGAATAAAAAGGTTTGCCCCACGCTGTCGCTCAGTCGATCATCTTGAATCCCGTGTATTTCCACAACACTTTCGGGATGCGGATACCTTCGGGCGTCTGGTTGTTTTCCAGCAGCGCGGCTACGATACGGGCGAGCGCGAGCGCCGAGCCGTTGAGCGTATGAACCAGTTCGATTTTGCCGTTTTCGTCGCGGAAGCGCACTTTCATGCGGTTGCTTTGAAACGTCTCGAAGCAGGACACCGAACTCACCTCCAGCCAGCGCTTCTGGGCGCCCGACCATACCTCGAAGTCATAGGTTTTGGCCGATGCGAAGCCCATATCGCCGCCGCAAAGCAGCAGGATGCGGTAGGGCAGTTCGAGTTTGTTCATGAGTTTTTCCACGTGCCGGATCATGCCCTGAAGGGTTTTGTACGAGCGATCGGGGTGTTCGATCTGCACGATCTCGATTTTATCGAACTGGTGAACGCGGTTGAGTCCGCGTACGTGCGCGCCCCAGGCGCCCGCTTCGCGGCGGAAGCAGGGGGTGTAAGCGGTCATTTTGATGGGCAGGTCCTTCGCCGGTACGATCTCGTCGCGCAGGATATTGGTCACCGGCACCTCGGCAGTAGGGATCAGGTAGAGGTTGTCGAGGTCGCACTTGTACATCTGCGCCTCCTTGTCGGGCAACTGACCCGTACCGCGCGCGGTATCTTCATTGACGAGCAGCGGCGGCATGATCTCCTCATAGCCCGCTTTGCCCGCTTCATCGAGGAAGAACTGGATCAGGGCGCGCTGCAGCCGGGCGCCTTTGCCGCGGTAGACCGGGAATCCGGAGCCGGTGAGTTTTACGCCCAGTTCAAAGTCGAACAGGTTGTATTGTTTGGCCAGGTCCCAGTGCGGGAGTGCCTTGTCTGCCAGCGCAGGAAAGGGCTTATTCCAGTCTTTGGCCACCTTGTTTTCTTCGGGTGTTTTGCCTTTGGGTACGCTTTTATGGGGGATATTCGGAACAGAATACAGCAATTCGTCGAGTTGGGTCTTGAGGGTGTTGAGTTGCTCTTCCAGCGTTTTGCTCCTTGTTTTCAGCGCAGCTACCTCTATTTTTAATGACTCGGCTTCGGCTTTTTGTCCCTGTGCCATCATCTGCCCGATCGATTTGGCCAGCCGGTTGCCTTCCGCCAACGCATCGTCAAGGTCTTTTTGCGTATTGCGGCGCTGTTCGTCGAGGCCGATTATATGGTCAATAACCTTGATTTGTGCGGCAGACCAGCCTCGCTTGCGCAATCCATTGATAATCCGTTGTTTTTCCTCCCGAATGACTTTTACCTGAAGCATATGTGTCGTTTGTTTTGGTGTGATGCGAACAGCCCGGGCCAAATGCCCCGCTATCCCGGTGAACTTTTCTGTATTCATTACAAAAAAGATGCAACAATTTGCGCTCAGCTCCGTTTAAAGAGCATCGGTACCCAAAAAACAGCTGTGTATCGCAAAAAAGTGGCGCAAGATAGAGCGAATTTCAAAATAGGTTTATCTTTGCCGCGTCACAATTCCACAACGGCTCTCGCCGACGCCCGACAGACTCTTTCATCTCCACTTAGTTTCCCTCGTTGTCCCGATTATTTTCACACTGATTTGAGGCGATTTGGAGGTTCAAGCGAACGGTTAGCCAATTAACAAATACCCTCAGTACCATTTTTATCGTCCGAATACCAGACCTTTCAGGGCTATGCCGACAACCTTGGCCGGCCCTTCCTCAGAATCTGTTTTTTTGGTAAACTATTTCAATCACGCATAACACACACCTGCCCCGGCGCGTATCGATCGAATGTGTCCTCTGATGCATCATTCGCCGCCGTCTCCACAAAATTACTTTTCCCTACCTGACATGTACGACATTATTCAGCTGAACGACAAGCTGGTACCCGAATTAAAAGAGATCGCCCAGAAGCTGGGTGTTAAAGGGTACAACAAACTCACCAAACAAGATCTCATTTACAAAATTCTCGACGAACAGGCGCTTGCCGAAAAAAACAGCAACACCAAAGATGTTCCCGTCGTAGATGAACCCAATCCCCAAACCGGCCGGCGCCCCCGCAAGGTGACGCCGGTGGAAAAACCCAAAAAAGAACCTGCCGCAGCGGCGAAACCGCCGGTTAAGTCCGAACCGGCGCCTGAGGTACGCCGTGATGCCCCCGAACAGCGGCGTCCCGACAGTCGCCCCCCGCAACCCCTGCGCGACCGTAACCAGGACACGCGCCGCGACAGTCGCCCCCCGCTGGACCAGCCGCGCCGGCAGGAAGGACGTGATTTTAACCGGGCCGACCGCCCGGAACGCACCGACCGGCCTGAGCGCGCCGACCGACCTGAGCGCCGCGACCGCTGGGACGATCGCCGCGACCGCGATCGCAACGGCAACCGCCGCGACCGCTGGGACGACCGCCGCAACCGCGACCCGCGTCCCGGCAACCCGGCACTCGTAGACCCTGAAGCCGCTAAACTCAATGCGGCAGAAGAGGAATTTGTTACGCCGCCGATTGCAGATGATGAGGACGAAGTAATGGTTGCCCACAAGCAGGCAGGCGCCGAAATGGGTGCGGAAACCCGCCCGGCGCAACCACGACCCGATGCAGAACCCGCAGAGGTAATGCCTGTTATCCCGAAAGAAAGATTCGATGTGGAACTCGACGGAGTCATCGAGGGCCTCGGAACCCTGGAAATGATGCCCGACGGATACGGGTTCCTGCGCTCGCCCGACTATAACTACCAAACCAGTCCCGACGATATTTACGTTTCACCGTCGCAGATCAAACTGTTCGGCCTGCGCACCGGCGATACCGTGCAAGGCGCCATCCGCCCGCCCAAGGAAGGCGAAAAATACTTCGCCCTGCTCAAGGTCAGCAAAATCAACGGCTTCGACCCCAAAGATGTGCGCGACCGCGTGCCGTTCGACTACCTGACGCCCTTGTTCCCGACCTCGAAATTCAACCTGCTGGCCAGCGCTACCGGCCGCGATTTCGGCAACCGGATCATCGATCTGTTTACCCCGATCGGGAAGGGACAACGCGGCCTGATCGTGGCACAGCCCAAAACGGGTAAAACCTTCCTGCTGAAAGATATCGCCAACGCCATTACCAAGAACAACCCGGAATGCTATGTCATCGTCCTGCTGATCGACGAGCGCCCGGAGGAGGTAACGGATATGCGCCGCAGTGTAAAGGCAGAGGTCGTGGCATCTACATTTGATGAAGCCGCCGACAACCACGTTCGCCTGGCCAACATCGTGCTGGAGAAAGCAAAACGGATGGTCGAATGCGGCCACCATGTGGTTATCCTGCTCGATTCCATCACGCGTATGGCGCGGGCCTACAATACCGTCGCCCCGGCATCCGGCAAAGTATTGTCGGGCGGTGTGGAAGCCACGGCATTGCAGAAGCCCAAGAAATTCTTCGGTGCGGCGCGCGCCATCGAAAACGGCGGTTCACTGACTATCCTGGCAACCGCCCTGATCGATACCGGCTCCAAAATGGACCAGGTGATCTTCGAGGAGTTCAAGGGTACCGGCAACATGGAACTGCAACTCGACCGCAACCTGGCCAACCGGCGCCTGTACCCGTCGATTGACCTTACCAAATCGAGCACACGTCGTGAAGAACTGCTGCTGGATAAAGATACCCTGCAACGCATGTTCATCCTGCGCAACCACCTGGCCGATATGAAACCGGAGGAAGCCATGGAGTTCATGAAAAAACAGATGCTGCATACCAGCAGCAACGAAGAATTTCTGGAGTCCATGAACCGGTAATACGCCGGTTCTAGTCGATCTTTTTACAAGGGAACATGTCTCTTATAAAAAACACGCCGTCGAATATGCGATGCCATTCGGCGAGATGGTTTTTATGATACATGTTCCCTTTTACTGCTCCCGACATATTAAACGGTTCGCGGTAACCGGGGTGCAGCGCAGCAAACTTCCTGAAATCTACAAAGGAATACGACTGCTTTTTGTCAATCCAGCTTTCAAAGCTGTCTGATTTGGGTTTCGACACGTCATAGGGTTTGACTCCAATTCTGCCGGCAGTACCGCCGAAGGAAGTAAATCCGAGTATATAGGTTGTTTCATTGAGGATACTGTCAGCCGTGAAAACGGCGCCCATTGTTCGGGCTTCATTCAAAAAATCTTCCGGATAGTGCCCTGCATACTTCGAGATGTGGTAGTTGTGCGCCCAAACGATAATTTTTTCCTTCGGAAACTTTACATTGACCAGCCAGGTCAGGTTGGCCGCCATTTGCCGGTCGCGCGTGTTGTTTTTGGCGTAGTACTCTTGTTGGGCAAACTGCGTATTCATCTGGATCAGGTTGTCCGCTACCATCATCCAGAAATCGTCTGCAGGTACTGCGGCGCTTAATTCTTCCCTGATTTGCTTCAGATATACAATGCATGTGCGCTGCGCAGCGGTGTCTGCGGCGCGTTTTTGCCAACTTGAAATCAGGGGCAGTATTTCCGTTGCGTAGGCGGGCGTCCGGACGATGGGTAGTTTGTATTTCCTGAGTACGCTGTCGAACTGGGCGTATAAATGCGCCGTGGAATAGGTCAGAAACACCTGACTGTCCATACCGGTTACGACCAATGGCGTGTCGGTCCGGTAGGTTTCAGGTACGTAATCGTACAAGAGATCGGTACAGGCATCGCAAATACTCCAGATACCGAATATGTTTTTCCGTAGAAAAGTGTCTATCGACGCCTCCTCCTTTGGAATCTGATCCCACCCGTAATTTAGTCCGTAGAAATCGCTTTCAAAGGCCAGCACATTAAACCCTTTTTTTTCGTGCAGGTACCGGATCAGCCTCGTTTTTGCCTGGAAGGTCGGGGCGTCGCCGTGGTCCTGCTCGCCGAGCATAACAACGCGTGAGGCGCCTATGGCATCGCCGATTGCTTTAAGGTCCGAATCATCGGAGGCACTGGCGTCAATGGAATTAATCCAGGCGGCATAGTCGCGGATGTATTCCTTGATGGCGCTCTGACCGTGCAGCTGGCAGGGAAATGGTAATGACCATATCAGGCATATGAAAATAATGGCGCGCAAGGGTGTATCCTGTTTTAAAAATGGACAATAGCGTCTTTCGGTGTTTTTCTGACTATTTCTGAAGCGTAGTACTTGGAAAGAAAATAATACACTGTCATTTCATGATACCGCTGGTTGGTAACAAACAGCCGGTTGACGAACATGTGTATGTAACTGGCCATAATGCTTTCCATCTTGCCTCTGTTGCCCGAATAATGATGCATAAGTGACTTCATTGTACCCCGGGTGTTTTCCAGGTTATGGAGGCATAAGTTTTTCAGCCGTTCGTCAGTGTTGTCGAAATGAAGACAACCGGAATAAAGCATATCTCGCAGTTGCCCGTTTATCTTTCTGAATTCATTGTTCAGGCCAATACGGAGATCCTTGTCATTGTCGACGCCGAATTCCGTATTATACATGGCAGATTGCGCACTCAGGAATTCGAATTTTGAAGCGGCATCCGGATAGAAACAGCTTAGGAGTGCATCCGTATAATACATGGCAAAAAACAGTACATTTTTTCCTTCACTTTCCCGGATTAGTTGCAAAACAGCCAGCACCAGCTCACTGTTATGGTAAAACCACTCTTCGCTTTCTTCCATTGTATTATATCCATACCTGTTGAGCTCCCTCCTGTATGTACCGATCTGCATGTCCCAGATGATCTGTTCCTGCATTAGAATATGGAGGTGTCGGTTCACGATATCCAGCAGAAGGCCTTTTTGTCCGGTATCCGGAAGTAGAAACCTGATGCGAAGGTGGTCTTTTGGGTCTGAGTACCTTATAAAAAACCACTTGCTGATGATACCGGCCTTTTTCAGTTCATCAACCATATCCGGAACAATCTCCGTCAACATTTTACCTATATACTTTTTGCCGGTATACAACTTGAAAAATACCCATTCGCTCATGGGTGAATACATTTGTTGCTCCATTGCCGTAGGCGGCAAATTCTGGATGCCTACGGAAGAGGCGGATTCCGCTTCTCCAAGATACAGTATGATAATCTCGTTGGCATATCCACCGGAAATGGATTGATCGGTGGGGATAAATTCCTCCAGCGTCAGTAAATCGCGTTTCTGACAATACCGCAGGAAGGTGGTAGCGCCCAATGCCGACCTTATATCGATATATAATTCATTATCGCCCTGGATCAATACGAAAGTATCGGGCAGCCCGACCTGTTTGATCTTTTCCCAAAAACCAGCCTGGTCCTTATCGTAATTCATTTTTTTAAAGGGGGTGGTGTCAAGATTCCACCGGGCCTGCGATAATACAATGTTTTTGTAGGTGATCCTGGGGAGGAATTCTTCGTGCTGTAAATCGTCCCAGCTCCAGAAAAAATTAATTTCTTTTTTCTGGTTTTGCAGATCGCATAAGAAATTATAAAGCGGAAGGCTGTCGAAAAGATAGTTATGGGCATTGTTCAGACGCGGTATGATCTCTTTACCCAGTTTTTTGGAATACAGCACCAGCCTGAAATTGACCAGGCCGATGTACAGATCGCTGACCGCGATCTGTTGCGCTTCAGGCAATGCAGAATGACATAGATAGGGGATCTCATACGCATGATAATGCGGACGGGTAATAACATTACCGATTTTGCCTTGTGGGAGATGGATGATTTCTGCAAGTATGGCGCCCGGTAATTTTTTTCTTTCTGCCGCCGCTACATCCTGACAAAGGCGATTAATATCGGGGTGAAGATGGCCGAATCTCCCCAAAATATCAATAGCGGAGGCGCCGCCGGCGCTTTTATACCGGATAAGGGTTTGGCCGTCGCTATCGCGCAACAAACTGCCTAAAAAGGAATAGGATTCCGGAAAAGAGACCGATGATTTTTCGAGGATATCCCGGGTTTCTTCCTGGGTAATTTCCACGGTACCGCTGCCGGAAAGAAGCCCCCTCTTGAACAACTTCATTTTAAAGGCTCTAATGCGCTTTTCGTGAGCGGTTTTTTCATTCGAAGCCGACCGGTCACTGATACTGACTGCATTTTTATAGCCAATACCGATGTCGGTATCCATAACCTGTGGCAATGGCATAAAAGCATCTTCGTATCGTTCATAAAACGCTTTTTTAAACCGCTCGAGATGGTTTTGCGATTGGTTCATAGTCATGAGCCGGGCGAGTAAATGTGTTGCCTCCTCCACTCGGTTTACGATTGTGCGGTCCAGGGTGCATTGATCGGTTTGTTTGAAAAGATCTACCTGCACAAGGTTGCCCGACTTTATCCGGATGCCGTAATCCGACAAGGTTTGCTCCAGATTTCCGATTGTAGCGGTGATTTCTTTTTCAGTATTCAGCAAACCGGCAATTTTTTGACTGATGCAGGGGTATTTGCCAGGAAACAGTTGCTCCAACGCTCCAAAAATCCGGTGCTGGTATTCCACACCGGTTACTGATGGGTACAATTGAGAAACCAGCACCTGGCTGAGAATAAGTTCCATCACATATGCCGTTGCCTCTGCTTCTTCAAAACCAAAATCCATAACAGTATTCACCAGCTTTATGCAGGTTTGTCCACCGCCCGATGCGGTTAATATTTTAGTCAGTAGCTCGTTGTCATCAATAGAAACCAGGTTATGCAATATTCCTGACTCCTTGACCTGATATTCAACAAATCGCCACTGGTCGTAGACTTTATAAAGGGTGTTATTGGGATAGAACTCCAGGCTGGAGAATGTCGAGACGTCTTTGCTTAGGTCGTAAAACAGGTTGCACAGATAATCCATATCGAGCCTGATCCTTGGCTGCATACTACCCGAAAGCCGAATATCCGTTGTGGCGGTGATGTTTCCATGGCTGATGCCGGAAAATAAGCCGAAAGGGGTGCAGCGCGTACACATTCGGGTGTGGTACTTGTACAGGCTGATCAGTATCCTGGACCTTTTTTCCTTGTCGGTGATTTCGTTAGCCTCGAGTTTGCTTAGTTCATTAAACAGGTCGCGAGAAGCAATGAAAAGGGCTTGCCTGACCGAGGGGTCGGCATATGCTTTAAGCAGCGCCTCCTCCGTACATACAAGGTCCGATATTTTCAACAGAGGTGTTCGCAGTATGAATTTGTCTGGTTGCATACAAAGTTGGTTTACGACAGTAAGAGCAGTTTATCCCAGGAACTGTTTTTACCCCGGTCCAGAAAAGACATGATGGAAAGGCCAATTCCCGCAGTTCCGGTAAGAAAACCGGGGTCTGCTTTCAGAAAACTGATGTTTTGGGCGGCGTCGTAATCCATCGCCATGAAACCGGCTATGCCCGACTCCTGTTTTTTTAGGGCTAACAGCCTTTCGTATTGGTTCAGGGCTGCCGCTTTCAGTATTTCTGATTTGTGGTGCCTGTACAGTTGGAAGAACATATAACCGTTGCCACCCGCTCCGTGACACAAACCGACGTCGTTTATATTTTCTTTCATTTTGAGAGAAAACGCCGCAATATTGAGCGCTGTACTACGTGCGATCTGGAGTAAAGGCCGGTCGTTCAGCAATCTTCCTATGTTGGTCAATCCGCATGCCACTCCAAGATCTCCGTAACAGTAGGCAATACGGTACGAGTGCTTGCGCCCGGTTTCATCGATCAGGGAGGGGAAATGCGTGATATGAGCGGGATCTCTGTGGGAAAGAAAATAATCCAAGGCCTGCCGGCATAAGCGGGCCGACTTGGTCGGGTTAATTTTTTTGTGGATAAAACGGCACAAAAAATATATGACAGAAAGAACACCGTGGGCATAACCGAAATTGATATGGTACGCACTGCCTGTTTCGGGGTCAGGCGTATTGTTTCGCCAGGCGATGCCACCCTTTTCCTGCGTTTTACATTGGTCAATGAAGGTTAATATTTTATGCAGGGCTTTTTCCGCACAGGGAGTGTCTCGTTCCAGAAAATAATTTGCAAAACCCAGCAGTCCGTGTATGGGATCAATATCGTCACTGAATTCTTCCAGCCGGTTAAATACGACCTCGTCGAACGGAGCAAGGTATTCTTCGAAATCCAGATCGAAGGCGCGGTGCTGTTTGAAATAGTTCAGCAGCCACATAACGCCGGTCGCGCCAAAACTGAAATTTACTTTTTGCGGGTTCAGAAGATTGAAACTCTGTTCGAAATACGAAAGTGATTTTTCGTAATAGTCTTTGTTTCCGGTATGCAGATAAAGGTGGTAGTACAGCAGCGACATGCCTGTTATTCCGGTAAAAATCGAAACGTTGCGGTTAAGGATTTTGTCATACCGGTCATAAGCTGCAATTTCGAACAGCGCTTTTTGCAGCGCATCTTTAAGATGTGCTTCATTTAAGCCGGTCGTTCCGGTAGGTGTTCTGTTCATCATACCAATAAGATTTTGTCCCAGCGGGGTGGCTGGGCGGATATGGCTGAATAGAGACAAAGTCCAATGCCCGACAATCCGTCCATAAAACCATTGCCTACAGGAAAATGTCCGGGTTGATCGCCTGCCGGAGTACTGACGCGTATGTGTGCACCGGTGGGGCCATCCAAATGAAGGGCGTCAAATAGTGCTGAAAACCAATAATTTGCAGTCCTCCTATATATTTCATCACCGGTTTTTTGATATATTTTATTAAACAAATGTGCAATGCCTGCAAATCCGTGGCATAATCCGGCCGAGACTACCCGGGCCTCTTCTACCGATTTACAAGCACATGATTGCGCAATCCGGTTTGCCCGTTCCAGGTATTGCCCGTTGCCGCTTGTTTCCCATAGATTGAAATACATCAGCGATATACCCAGGTCACAATAGCACCATGCCAAACGGCCGGGAAAAGAATTGCCCATGTTGCCGGAATAACCTTTGTAGTAATAACCATTATTTGTCTTGTTTTCCTCTGACTCCTCATTCGAAAGGAACTCGATTGCTCCATCCAGCAGATCAGAAATTTCCAGTTTCGGGTATGCTTTCTTCATACTTGAAAGCATCATGATAATACCGGCGGAGCCATGCGATAAACCGAGATTGCAGTCTTTCACAGGATGGGTAAAAACGTCTTCATTTTTATAAAAAGACTGTAATTCATAAGGGCTGATCCAACCGAAGCCGTTCGTTTGCGGGACAGCCACTCGTCTCAAGTTCTCAGCAGCCATTTTCAAGACTTTATAATTGTCGGGTTTCAGGTCATCTTCGAGCAGGAAAAAACATTGCCCGAGGTAACCTGCCAGATAATCATAATTACCGGTTTGAACGTCACGGCCAGAGAATTGCCTGACATAGCCGTACAATTCATTTAAAAGGTCTTCGTCTGGGATTTGATATCGATCATGAATGATTTTTAATGCAAGCCCGATTCCCGCCAATCCCCTGGAAAGCCCCCCCTGAAGGTCCGGGGTGCGTGCCAGTGTTTCCAGAAGGCTGGCTATAGAGCCCTCCGGGTCAAAAGTTCCATTAAGGCATTCGCAAAGGAATAATAGTTGGCCGGCGGCTCCGGCACCTAGACTGATCTCCTGTTCACCGGCTAATCCGGCTTGAATGGTATAGGCGATTTCGTCCAGCAGGGCTTTTGCCTTATTTTGATTCCCGGCATCCATGATGATATTCCAAGAGTCCATTTGCGTCAGTCGATTTGCGTGGTCAGGCGAGTATAGCAACAGGAGCCACCCTGCCCGGGAAGCCCCTGTTGCAAAAGTTTGTTTAGTATGTACAACAGAGCATGGTCTGGGTACCCGTACCGGTCGACGTGCAAGCACCAGGGTCAACCGAGCTCTCACCTTCACAGCAGGTGTATTTTGGGTTCGTACTACGGCAGTTGCTGCCCCACAAGGAAAGGAAGTCTTCACCGCCTTTGATGTTTTCTGCCTGTTGACGGTCGAGCTGCTCGATCACCTGTTTGTTTAGCGTCAACGATAATTTTTGAGTCTTTTTCATGTGTAAAAAAAGTTTGAAATCGTCCTATCCTGTCTCTCGCCATGGATCGGATGTTCAGCGTCACGCGTTTTAAAGTGCTTCCGTGAACGCACTGGAATAACCCTGCTCCGACATCAGGTGATACCGGAACATGCCCAAAGGTGAGTCGCGCGACTGCCAAAAATTGGCAGGATGGAAAAAATCAGTATTTATACTACCGCCTCTGATAGCGAGCAGCTTTTCCGGACCGATTATTATAGAAAAATCCAGTTTTACCGGTTCGGAATAAAAATAGGTATTGGCCTGCTTGTCGTATGCAATAGGGAACCCCTGGCACTTCAGTTCTTTTATCAACCGGTATACATTGCGTTCGCTTACAGACAAACGCGAGGCAAGTTGCTCGGGCGAGCCGGTGGCCCGGGTTCTGATAAGGTGGTCTATGCGTTGTAGGAAAAAAAGATTTGAAATGATTTTCATAAGCAGGTATTTCAGCGATACAATAACTCTACCAGCAGGCAAACGTGAATCAGTAGAATAGTCCGGCTCAATTACAGGCATACGCTGTAACCTTGGCAATCCGTTTTGAAAGGGGTAAAGATGAAGGGGGAGAGAAATTTATTTCACGCCATTTCGCGCCATTTTGGGCCATTTTGGGCCAGCAAACCAATTGCGGCGGCGTTCCTGGGCATGTAATACTCAAATCCGGCACGAAATATGACCGTTCAAAATTTGTCGGCTCAGGGCTAAACAAGCTGTTAAGTAGTGCAAAAGCCGAATGTCGCGCCTTAATTTGCAGCCTCAACTTTTGCAGCAATGAGAATTTTTTCACTCCTACTGTTCCTACTGTCGCCTTTGTGGATCGTGCGCCATAGCGGTGCGCCCGATTTCAAAACGATCGAACTGCAGGGAGTGGATGTTTCGCATCATCAACGGCGTATTGACTGGGACATGGTGGTAGATAAACAGACGCTGGATTTTGCCTTTGTGAAGGCTACAGAAGGGCATGAATACCGCGACAGCCTTTTCCGCCGAAACTGGGATGCCCTGCGGCGGCTCGGTATTCGGCGCGGCGCCTACCACTTTTTCCGTGCCTACGGTTGCGGCCAGGAGCAGGCCATGAATTACCTGCATACCGTCGAAATGATGCCGGGCGATATTGCGCCGGTTCTCGACATTGAGCGCACCGATGGCGTCTCCCCCGAAATCATGGTGGAAGAGGCCAGGTTGTGGCTGCAAATTGTGGAAAGCCACCTGGGGATCAAACCCATTATCTACACCAACCAGTTGTTTTACGAACAATATCTTGTGGGACATTTCGAGGGGTATCCGCTCTGGATCGCCCGTTATTCCGAGTCCTGGCCACTGCTGGCCACCGGTGAACGCTGGAAAATATGGCAGTATTCCAGTGAAGGCACCCTGGCAGGAATACCCGAAAAAGTCGACCTGAACCTGTTTCCCGGCTCTTCCGATATGCTCGACCAGTTGTGCTGGTTCCCGGCTTCCGTGATCCGCGATGTAGAGGCGGCGCCCTGAATGCCCACTGCCGGTCTGTTATTCCCTTAAAGTTTTGGTTTTTTGACGAAAACATGTCCCCTGCTCATGCCCGGGCTGTGTACCTTTGCGGTCAAAATCTTGTAACATGAAGTCATTTGCCCTCTCCCTCATTTGCCTGCTCTGGACTGCCCAGTCCCTTTTTTCCCAAAACATATCGGAAAAAAATCTTCAAAAAAACATTGCCTACCTGGCCTCCGATAAACTCAAAGGACGCGCTACCGGTACCAGGGAAGAGCGCAAAGCGGCCGGGTATATCGCCAAACAGTTTAAAAAAACAGGACTCAGTCCCAAAGGCGACAACAACACTTATCTGCACGGTTTTACCTTCAAAAAATCGTCCGATCCGCACGGCAATGTGGCTGAAAACGCCCCGCAGATCAACAGCCAGAACGTGGTGGGATACCTCGACAACCAGGCCGAATACACGATTGTCATCGGCGCACACTACGATCACCTCGGCCTGGGCCACGATCATAACTCGCTGGAAGTCAACCCGGAAGGGAAGATACACAACGGCGCCGACGACAATGCCAGCGGCACCTCGGGCGTGATCGAACTGGCGCGTTATTTCGCCCAAAACGGCGTGAAAGAATCCCACAACTTTCTGTTCCTGTGCTTTTCGGGTGAAGAACTGGGGCTGGTAGGCTCTAAAAAATACACCGAAAACCCCACAATCGACCTTTCCAAGGTCAGTTTTATGGTCAATATGGACATGATCGGCCGGCTGAACGACGAGAAACGCCTAATGGTCGGCGGCGTCGGCACCGCACCCGATTTTGTACCGACTGTGACCGGCCTAAAAGGCGATTTTCTGGTAAAACTCGACAGTGCAGGCATCGGCCCGAGCGACCACACTTCGTTTTACCTGAAAAACATACCGGTGCTGTTCTTTTTTACCGGCCAGCATTCGGATTACCACAAACCCTCCGACGATATTGAGAAAGTAAATATCAAGGGTGAAATGGCGGTGCTCGATTTTGCCGTACGCGTCATCGAAGCCCTCGACAAAAAGCCGAAACTCAGCTTTCAGGAAACCAAATCCAACCAGTCGGATACCCCGAGCTTCAAGGTTACGCTCGGTATCATGCCCGACTACGTCTGGGAAGGCGAAGGCGTACACGTCGATGGCGTGACCGACGGCCGGCCTGCAGCCAGGGCAGGCATGAAAAAAGGCGATATAATTGTCGGACTCGGCGATTTTGAAGTGAAAAACATCCGTGATTACATGAAAGCCCTCGCCGCTTTCAAAAAAGGCGACAGTACGACGGTAAAAGTAAAACGGGAAAAAGAAGAAAAAACACTGCCCGTCACATTTCAGTAGGCAGCGGCTGTTGCAGGCTGCGAACAATCAGGGGCTTGCGTTGTTATGGCCCGGGAAATGTTTTTGCACCCCGAAACCTCATTTGCTTCACACACTTCACATCTATTGCATATGTATCCGATAGCACTTACGACACCGATGGCCCAGGATTTGACCGAATATGGCTTTGAATCGCTGGAAACGCCTGCCGACGTAGAACAGGTATTTGAAAATCAGCAGGGCACGGCGCTGTTGGTGGTAAACAGCGTGTGCGGCTGCGCAGCAGCCATGGCTCGCCCCGGCGCAAAACACTCGTTAAAAAATGCCAAACGCCCGGATCATCTGTACACCGTTTTTGCGGGTGTGGATGCCGAAGCCACGGCAAAAGCGCGCGAATACCTGCTTCCTTATCCGCCGTCGTCGCCCAGCATTGCGCTGTTTAAAGACGGTAAACTGGTTCACTTCCTGGAGCGCCGCCACATAGAAGGCCGCCCTGCAGAAGCCATTGCAGAAAACCTGCGCGCCGCCTACGAGCAGTACTGCTGATCCATTCTACAATTTGCGCAGCACGGTAGTTTTGGTGAAATCCGGGGTGTAGGCCACCGGCGCATACCGGTCTGATTCTGTCTTAAATTGCGTGCGAATGATATCCTGAAAAGGGGCGAGATAATACGGGCGTTCGGTATTGTCGACCACCAGTAACCCGCCCTTTTTCAGGTGTGGCAATGCCTGCTGTATGCAGGACGGTCGCGCCCGCCCGTCTACCAGGATCAGATCGAAATACGCCTCGGGAAAACGGTCGATGCTGCGTGCATACCGCTCAAAACTGAGCCCTTCCTTTCCCCCGGCTTTGCTGGCAAAATCCATGGGGTTTTCGGGGGAACGCCTGCTGTTCCCTTCCACCGGCTCCGGGACGATAAACTCGCCGTTCCAGTTCGTGTATCCTTTCTCGCCGATAATTTTAGTGAGCGTTGCAAACCACGCTTCATGGTCTTCAACCGTTGTCACTTCAGCGACATTTTTACAAAAAAACAAAGTCGAGCCGCCACCTCCATATTCAAAGACCTTATATTCAGGCCGCAGATTTTTTTCCAGATATTCACAGGCAGGGAAGTTGATCCAGGGCATTTCATCAACAACAGAATTTCGATTGGCTTTAAAGGAATCGCTCCATCTTTTCCGGTAAGACCATAGTTGGCTGAATTGTGCCCGATTGTCAGCATATTTTAAAGATTGCCAGATAAAAAAAGGCAAGGTGTTTTTCCAGGACATAGCAGCGTGCGAGTTTGAAGCAAAGGAAGGGAAAAGGGAAATTCTGCTGAATCAAGCCTTTTATAAATAATACTTATACTCAAAACCCTTAAATAAAAAAACATGAAACGCTTCTATCCTGCCCTTTTCTGCTGCTGCCTGGGTTTTTCTCTCGCAGCCCAAACCGTGATTAACGGTGTTGTCAATGTTTATACACCAGTGTCGTCATTCGTTTGCGACAGCAGCAGCCTGGTCGTAGGTAATTCGACGGGATTCTCTGCGGGCGACAAGGTGCTGCTGGTACAAATGAAAGGCGCTGCAGTAAGCCTGGCCAACAATGCGACATTTGGAGATGTAACAGACACCGGCAACGCCGGCAATTACGAATTTAACCGGATCGCGAGCATCAGCGGTAATGAAATACGCCTCCAGTTTGCCCTGATCCATTCTTATGATGTTGCTGGAAAGGTACAACTGGTGCGTGTGCCGGAATACGACAACGTGACAGCCAACAACCTTACCTGCAAGGCATGGGACGGCACAACGGGCGGCGTCCTGGCCATTGATGTGGCCGGTACGCTGACCCTCCAGGGCAATATCGACGTAAGCGCCAAAGGATTCAGGGGAGGCATGGTGTTCGATACGGACAATGCCGGGGATAATGAAACGCAATATTTCTACCCGTTTTCCCCTGCCCTGTCGGCTGAAAAAGGAGAGGGAACTGCCCTGATTCCGGTCAATCAGTCTTTTGGCCGCGGTAAGGCAGCGACCGGCGGCGGCGGCGGTAACGCCCATAACGCTGGCGGTGGCGGTGGCGCCAACGGCGGTAGCGGCGGTAATGGCGGACTGGAGTATTTCAATACGCCTGGTTCTCCTACCCCCGGAACAAATGGCGTCGGCGGCGCAGGTCTTTTTAACTTTAGCACCCAAAGGATATTGCTGGGCGGCGGCGGTGGCGCCGGTCATACCAACGACAATGTTGGCACCTCCGGCGGCCAGGGCGGCGGCATAGTACTGTTAAAAGCCAATGCCCTGGAAGCCAACGGTTTCAAAATAATGGCCAACGGCGCCGATGTCGTGGCAGACGGAACAAACCGAAACGACGGCCAGGGCGGCGGCGGCGCAGGCGGTACTGTTTTGCTTTTGGCTTCGCAGGTGACCGGCAACCTTACCCTGGAACTGAAAGGCGGCAACGGCGGCGACTGCCTCTTTTTTGTCCAGTCGCAGATTATCGGCCCCGGCGGCGGCGGCAACGGCGGCAAACTGGCGATCTCCCAGCTCTTTCCCAATGTGACCGTGACCCTCAACGGCGGACAGAACGGAATAGCCAATCAAAACATGACCAATGGCGCGCAGCCCGGCCAGCCCGGCTCCCTGCTCTTTCCATTGCTTTCCCTGGAAGAAGGAACGCTGCCGGCCGGACCCATGCCCGACCTCGGTCCCGATGTTATCCTTTGCGTCTACAGCACCGTTGTGTTCGATGCGGGACCGGGCTTTGCATCGTACCTGTGGCAGGACGGCTCCACCGGACAAACCTTTGCCGCAACAGCCTTCGATATTTACTGGGTAGAAGTGACGGACTCGTGCGGCAACACGCAGCGGGACTCGGTGCTGCTGACGGGCAATCTGATCAACGACACCCAGTTCGGCGACGTAGACCTTTGCGCGGGCGCATCGCTGACCCTGACGCTTCCGGGTTTCGACAACTATGCCTGGGCGCCTGCCGCCGGGCTGAGTTGTACCGATTGTGCGGATGTGACCATTCAGCCCGCCGCAACGACTACCTATACCCTGTTGGCCACAACGAATGACGGCTGCGTCCTGAATGACACCTTTATCGTCACGGTTGTTCCCCTGCCGGAACGCACCGAAACGATTGAGTTTTGTCCGGGCGGCTCCGCGACGGTCCTCGGCATGACCTATACCCAGCCGATCACAATTACCGATATCCTCCCGGCATCGGGCGCAGGATGTGACACCATTGTCACATATATTCTGAAATTCTCGCCGGTCGACCTCACGTTCCGGTTCGACGACCTGGTGTGCAACAACGGTCAGATCGACCTGCATTATACCATATGCAACCTTGGCAGCGGCCCCGCTCCGGCGGAGGCGCCGGTAACCTTTTACGATGCCGACCCGACCCTGCTGGCCGCCTCTGTTCTCGGTACCTACACCATCAACACGGCCGGACTCGACAGTTGCGCAACCGGCGTCATCGCCGATGTAGGCGACCAGATGTTCCCCGACGGCGCGCCTCCCGGTACGGTGGTTTTTTCTGTCGTCAATTTCGACGGCTCCCTGCCCACGCCATTCTCTTTCAACGATTTTCCCGTCACAGGCATAGAAGAATGTAACTATGAAAACAACCAGGATGACCTGATGGTGCAGTTTCCCGTGAGTCCTGTGCTCAATCTGGGCCCTGATGTTGCGCTGTGTACAGACGACAGCACCGTCGTGTTCGACGCCGGGCCGGGCTTCGTTTCCTACCTGTGGCAGGACGGCTCGACGGACCAGACTTTTGCGGCTACAGCATTCGACTATTACTGGGTGGAAGTAACGGATGCCTGCGGGTTCAAGCAACGCGATACCGTATTGCTGACCGTCAGCCTCATCAACGACACCCAATTCGGCGACGTGGATATCTGTGCCGGTGAATCCCTGTTCCTGACGCTGCCGGGCTTCGACAGCTATACCTGGTCGCCGGCGGCCGGCCTGAGTTGTACCGACTGTGCGGACGTGGTCGTTCAACCCGCCGAGACGACCACCTACACCCTGCTGGCCATTACGACCGACGGCTGTGTGCTGAACGATTCTTTCACCGTCACGGTCATTCCGCTGCCGACACGCGCCGAAACAATTGACTTCTGCAAAGGAGACACCGTATTGATCAACGGGATGGCCTACACCCAGCCGGGAACGGTGCAGGAAAACATCCCTGCCACAATCGGCTGCGACACCATTGTTACCTACACCCTTCAATATATTGTCGCGCCCAACGCATCCATATCCATCCAATGCGTCGACGATATCAACATCGCCACGCAGTCGGGCACCGGCCCGGTCGTGGTTGATTATGCACTGCCGACCTTTGCCAGCGATTGTCCATGTCCCGGCGTATCGCTCAGTCTGACAGCCGGACTGCCTCCGGGAAGCACCTTCCCGCTTGGCGAAACGGAAGTGTGCTATGAGGTCAGTGACAGTTGCGGCAACGCCGCCTCCTGCTGTTTCATCGTAAACATCAGGGAAGCGTTGCCCTGCGATGTCAAAGTGATTGGCTGTATGAAATATGAACTGCTGGAAATCACACGAAATACACAGTTGGAAAAGACCTATCGCATTCGCGTGACAAACAACTGCCCGAATCCGATGACCTACGTCGCAATACAGTTGCCCGCCGGGGTGACAGCGGTGAAACCGGCCAATCTTTCCGTGTTTACCACGCAAGACGGTCGTAATTACGACGTGCGCAACCCTAATTTCTCGCCATTCTACTCCATTCGTTTTAAATCGACGGCGGATAGCATATCGAACGGCGAATCCGATATTTTCTATTACACCCTGCCTCCCCAGGCCACTCCGGACTATATCCACATTACGGCAAGGCTGGAACCGCAGGTGTTTTACGAAGCGCACCTCAACACGTTCAATTGCCCGGTATTGCCGGAAGACGATATGCGGCCTGCTCCGGATGCCAGGGAGGCCGGACCGGCAGCGCAGCAACTCCGGGTATTCCCGAACCCGACAAGCGGCGAACTGTTTGCCGATTTGTCGGAATGGGAGGGGCAACAAGTGCAGGTAAATGTACTCGACAGCCGTGGGGCTGTGGTGCAATCGCTGAATGAAACGGCGGATTTTGCGCCGCAGGCCATACGATTGCCGTCAGGATTGACCAATGGCCTGTACGTGCTCGATGTTCGGACAGCAGATGGCAGGCGGCAGGCAATGCGGTTTGTATTACAGCGGTGAATTCAGGAGGTTGCGGGTTTCGGGTTAGGGAGGTTTCGGGTTTCGGGTACATTTTACGGGCAATTGTAAGCTGTATCTGCTACCCGCAACCCGCAACCTCCCCAACCCGCAACCTCTTTTTCAAATATTCCCGCCAACAAAATTGACGCGCAGCACCTCCAACGCTTTTTCGTACACTGCGGCGTTGCAGGCCAGCATTTCCTGTTTTTCCATAAAGCCGTTTTCGCCGCTGAAGTCGGCGACCGTGCCACCCGCTTCGCGGACGAGCACTGCGCCTGCCGCGATATCCCAGGCATTCAGTCCGTATTCAAAAAAAATGTCGAAACGGCCGGCTGCTACCCAGGCCAGATCGAGAGCGGCCGAGCCAAAACGCCTGACCCCGCGCCCTTCGCGCATGAATTCGCGCATCACGCCAAACCACGCATCTGCACGACTGAAATTGTGGTAAGGAAAACCGGTAGCGATCAGGGCTTGCCGCATTTCCGTCCGTTTGCTCACCTGTATGGCCTTGCCGTTGCACCAGGCGCCGCCGCCTTTCCAGGCGTAAAACAATTCATCGGCAGGAACGTGGTGCACGATGCCGATCACCAGGTCGTCGCCCGATTTCAGGCCTACACTGACGGAATATTGCGGGACGTTGTACAGGAAATTGGTGGTGCCGTCCAACGGGTCGATGATCCATTGGAGTTCGGAGTCTCCCTGCTCCACGGTTTCCTCTTCCGTAATAAAAGAAGCTTCAGGCAGGATGCGCGACAGGCGTTCTACCAGCATTTCTTCGGCGGTGCGGTCCACATAACTCACCAGACCGTTGAGGAATTTTTCTTCCACCTGTCCCGGTGCGACCTGACCGGATTCAGCGCGAATAAAAGCGGCCGTTTCCTGAACGGCCTGAGCAGCAAGTCGGGTAAAATGTTCCAGGTTCATTTGCAAAGATGGAAAAATTCCGGCGGTACAACTTTAGCCGGCGCCGGCTGAAGCCGGCGGTACCGCGCCAGTTATTGTCAGTTCACTTCCTGTTGCTATCCTGTTTTGCAAACACCTTTTTCAGCAATTCCGTGCTGCGGAAGGTTTTATTTCGACGGATATTTTTCTCTTCCTCTGCGATCTTGCCGAACAATCCGTCGAGCGCCTTTTTGGTCACATAGTCGTCGAGGTCGTTGTTGACCTTGGTCACAAGCGGTATGGCGTTGTAGGCATTGGCGGCCTTGGTCCACAGACTGTTGGCGCCGATCTTGTCCAGCGATGCCACGATCTTCGGGTTGAATTTATCGTAGAGTTGCTGGTTGGTGGTTTTGTTCAGGTATGTTGTAGCGGCATTATCGGCGCCCATCAGAATATTGGTGGCATCCTGAATGGTCATCGAGGTGATGGCGCCGAGGAAGATAGGACCCGCTTCTTTGGCTGCATCTTCTGCGCCGCGGTTCATTTTTTCCAGCAACTCGTTTTCGAGGTTGCTGAATCCCGGCACCGACTTCAGTTTGGTCGTCACCTTGCGCACATCGTCGGGCAGCAGAATCTTGTAGGCGCTTTTGAAATAGCCGTCTTTTTGAGAGAGCGTGTTGACGCCTTTGGTTACGCCGTTCGACAAAGCCTGTTTAAGCGCCTTTCCGATCTCATCCAGCGACGGTTCGTTGAGGATGCCGCCGGCAACCTCCTTGAGTGTGTCACAGGAAGGCAGGCTGAAAAAGACGAAAAGCAGAAAAGCGGGGATAAGTAGTTTTTTCATAATGAATGGGTTGTGCATATACTGGATGGATAAAAGTTCTTTTGAGACATCCAAATGTATCCCGGAATGGTATTCCGGGATACGGAGCCCAGGTCCCGGAATGGTATTCCGGGATACGGAATTGTATTCCCAGGTCCCGGAATGGTATTCCGGGATACGGAATTGTATTCCCATGTCCCGGAATACCATTCCGGGATACGGAGCGCAATGATTAACGGGACCGGAACCGCAAGTTAACGCTATTCTTGATGAACAAATCCGGCGGCCTCCGGTTTTCTCAAAGCACCCGATCATCAACTACAATAATTAAAACCAACGCACATGTTCCACCTGAAAGAAGGCGACAAAGCCCCCGATTTTTCCGCAGCCAATGAAAAAGGCCAGACCCTGAACCTGTCCGATTACAAGGGCAAAAAACTGGTGCTCTATTTTTATCCCAAAGACGATACACCGGGATGTACGGCAGAAGCCTGTAGTCTGCGCGACGGCTACCCGAAGTTCCAGGCCCAGGGTTATGAAATTCTCGGCGTCAGCCCCGATTCCGTGAAAAAACACGTCAAATTTCAGGAAAAATACAAGCTTCCTTTCAGCCTGCTTGCCGATGAGGACCATGCTGTGGCCAACGCTTACGGCGTTTGGGGGCAGAAAAAGTTCATGGGCCGCACTTACGACGGCATCCACCGCACCACTTTTGTGATTGACGAGAACGGCGTGATCGAACGTATCATCGCCAAGGTGGACACGGGCAACCACACCGGCCAATTGCTGGAGGCATAGCCATGAAGCGCCGGATTTATTGAAAAACATCCAGTTTGGCGCGGATCAGTATCATAAACGCCAGCATGGTGATAAAAATGAAAGCGTTGATGCCGGGGGCGAGATACGACCACGCGGTGCGTTGCAGGCGCGCGCTGTTCCAGCCCACCCAGAAGCCCCATGTGCTGAGGCAGAATGTCGCAATCAGGAATACATCTGTAATCCACGCCCTGCCTCCGGAAAACTGAGGCGCTTTGGCAAAAAGTCCCATGGACAGGCAGGCCAGTACAGCAAGCAGCAGACTGCGGTTGGTATCTTTCATGTCATTTTTTTCTTGCGCTAAGGTATATCCAGCCCACAAAACTCATGGCTGCCGCAAAATAAAACACTGCCGGCATTCGCGCTGTATCGTTGGCAAAATACCATCCTGCCAGCGCGGCGCCTCCTCCAATGGCTATTTCCAGTGCGATGTACATGGTGGCCAGGGCCCTGCCTTTCCGCTGCGGATGCCCCAGGTCGACCGTCCAGGCATTGATGGACGGCGCGAAAATGCCGTTGCCCAGACCAAACAGGATCGAAGCCCCGTAGAACAGGAACGGTGTGTCTGCATGCGCAAACGTCAGCATGGAACCCGTAATCACCAGGGCAGATATCTTGAGTACGGGTACACGGCCCAGTTGGTCGGAAAACTTGCCGGCTAAAAACCGCATCGACACGCTCGCCAACGTGAAAAGGGTGAAAAACGTGCCGCGGTTCTCTACCCCCAGGTGGTCGCTCAGGTCGGGCACCAGCGTCAGGATGACCCCGTAACTTACATAACAGCATACCATGGTAATGGCGGAGGGCAACGCCAGCGGGTCAAATATATCGGCTTTTGTCACCTTCAGCAGCGCCAGCCGGAAGGGCTTTTTGTCCGGCAGGGTCTCTTTCAGGTTCAGCAGGATCAGCACGGACCCCAGTGCCAGGACCGCCGAGGCATAAAACATGGGATTGGGATCGCCGTTGAAATGTTTGACCATCCAACTGCCCAGAGGGGGCGATGCCGAAACGCCCAGACTGAAACAAATGCCCAGCACGCCCATGGCTTCGCCTAGTCGCCCCGGCGGTACAATGTCCGCCACATAGGCAGATGTGCCTGTCGGCTTGAAACCCGTAGAAAACCCGTGAAAAAAACGCAGGATTAGGAAGCCGCTTACAAATGCCAGGGCGGGATACAGCATGCTGCACACCACACAGGCCAGCGTTCCGACATACATCACCGGCAAACGCCCTACCGTGTCGGTCAATTTTCCGCTGAACGGCCTCGATATGCCTGCCGTAATAGTAAAGAGCGCGATGATCAGGCCTTTGTGCTCCCCGCCGCCCATGCTGGTGAGGTAAGACGGCAATTCGGGCAGCATCATGTTAAAACTTGCGGCAAAAAGAGCGTGGGAAAGCGACAACAGCAGAAAGGCGGGCGTGTACAGGCGTACGGGATGTTCCATGTGCAAAGATTCGGCAAAAAATAAATATCCTGCGGGTTACGCGGTATAAATGGCGCGATTCCAAAACGACCCGCCGCACTTTTGATAGTTTATTACATTTGCTGCTATGTACCTGCTTGGTTATGACATCGGTTCTTCCTCGGTCAAGGCGGCCATCACCCGTGCGGATTCCGGAGAAAAAATTGCCGTCCTGCAGTCTCCGGCGACAGAAATGGATATCCTGTCTCCACAACCCGGATGGGCCGAACAACACCCGGAAACATGGTGGAATAATGTCTGCACCGTTACCCAAAAGTTGTTGCAAACAACGGGAATACCTCCGGACGAGATAAAAGGCATCGGCATCGCCTATCAGATGCACGGCCTGGTGCTGGTGGATCAAAGCCATCAGGCGCTTCGCCCTTCCATCATCTGGTGCGACAGTCGTGCCGTAGCCATCGGCAATCGCGCATTCGATGCCATCGGGCATGAAAAATGCCTGTCTGAACTGCTCAATTCACCGGGAAATTTTACGGCATCCAAACTAAAATGGGTCCGGGATAACGAGCCTGAAGTGTATGCGCGTATCCATAAGATCATGCTTCCCGGCGATTTTATAGCGATGAAGTTGACCGGCGAGATCATGACGACACCGGGTGGCCTTTCCGAAGCCATTCTGTGGGATTTTTCCAGAAATGAACCGGCCGGGTTTGTGCTCGATTATTTTGGTTTTGACCGGAATCTGATCCCATACGTGACGCCGGCTTTTTCGCTGCAAGGCCGGCTGACGACGGCTGCAGCAGCGGCTACCGGACTGGAAGCCGGGACGCCACTGACTTACCGCGCCGGCGATCAGCCCAATAATGCCCTGTCGCTCAACGTCCTGAAGCCGGGAGAGGTGGCTGCAACGGGTGGCACCTCCGGGGTTGTTTACGGTATTGTCGACAGCCCTGTGTATGACCCTTTGTCCAGGGTGAACGGTTTTGCGCACGTCAACCATTCCGCCCGCGACCCGCGGATCGGGGTGTTGCTGTGTATCAATGGTGCGGGCATCCAGTACAGCTGGATGAAACACCAGGTTGCGCTCGAACAGGCAACGTATGCCGACATGGAGCAGCAGGCCGCGTCTGTGCCGCCGGGCGCCGACGGCCTGCGTATTTTACCCTTTGGCAACGGCGCGGAACGTATGCTGGGCAACCGAAACGTCGGCTCAAAAATGAATAACCTGCATTTTAACCGCCATACACGGGCGCATATCTACCGGGCTGCCCTCGAAGGTATTGCCTTCTCCTTTGTCTATGGTATAAACATATTGAAAGGTATGGGGCTGAATCTGCAGGTCATGCGGGTGGGCAACGATAACCTCTTCCAGTCGGAAATTTTTTCCAGTACCATTTCCAACCTGGTCGACAGTCGCATCGAACTGGTGGAAACAACCGGCGCCGCAGGCGCTGCCCAAGCGGCAGGGGTGGCCGCAGGTTTGTACCACTCGGTCGGCGAAGCCGTGCGGGACGTGCAAGTGATCACCGCCTACGAACCGCAGCTAGGGATCGGGGATTTTGAGCAGGCCTACCAGGCATGGTTTCAGGATCTACAAAAGGCAATTATTTAAAGCAACACGCATAAAATTGAACATGCAAACATTACCAAAGATCACCGTCATTACGGGCAAAAGGGAGTATTTCAAAGGCATCGGCCGAATCCGGTTCGAAGGCAGGGAGACAGACAACCCGCTAGCTTTTCGCTGGTACGATGAAGACCGCATCGTGGGGGGCAAAACGATGAAGGAACACTTCCGGTTTGCGGTGGCCTGGTGGCATACCCTCTGCGGTACGGGCGGCGATCCTTTCGGCGCGCCGACCAAGGTTTTTCCCTGGCTCGACGCTGCCGACCCGCTCGATCAGGCGAAAGACAAGATGGACGCGGGTTTTGAATTGATCACCAAAATGGGCATTCCATTCTATTGTTTTCACGATTTCGACCTCGTGGCAGAAGGCGCGACGCTGTCTGAAAGCCGCAAACGACTCGACGCCATCACCGATTATGCCCTGGAAAAACAGGCTTCGTCGGGCGTGCAACTGCTCTGGGGTACCGCCAACCTTTTTCCCACCCGCGCTATATGAACGGGGCCATGACCAACCCCGATTTTGCCGTCGTGGCCTTTGCCGGCGCTCAGGTCAAAAACGCACTCGATGCGACCATCAAACTGGACGGCGCCAATTATGTCTTCTGGGGCGGGCGGGAAGGATACATGTCGCTGCTCAATACCGACATGAAACGCGAACTCGAACACATGGCGCGGTTCCTGCACGCGGCGAAAGATTATGCGCGGTCGCAGGGGTTTAAAGGCGCCTTTTTTATCGAGCCGAAGCCGATGGAGCCGAGCAAACACCAGTACGATTTTGACGCGGCAACCTGCATCGGCTTTCTCCGGGAGTATGGCCTGATGGACGACTTTAAACTGAACCTGGAGTTCAACCACGCCACACTGGCGCAACATACCATGCAGCACGAGATGCAGGTGGCCGCGTCGGCCGGATTGCTCGGCAGCCTGGACGCCAATCGAGGCGACTACCAGAACGGCTGGGATACCGACCAGTTTCCGGTGGATGTTTACGAACTGACGGAGGCCATGCTTGTCCTGCTGGAATCGGGCGGTTTGCAGGGCGGGGGGATCAATTTTGATGCAAAAACCCGCCGGAACTCCACCGATCCGGAAGATATTTTCCACGCCCATATCGGCGGCATGGATGCCTTTGCGCGGGCGCTCCTGACGGCCCACGATATCCTGGAAAAGTCGGAGTACCCCAAACTGCGCGCTCAACGCTACGCGTCGTTCGACTCGGGTGCAGGAAAAGACTTTGAAAACGGAAGGCTCGGCCTCACGGATTTGGCCAAAATAGCCGGGGAACACGGAGAGCCGGAAATGCGCAGCGGCAGGCAGGAGTATTTTGAGAACATTTTGAACCGGTATACATAGTATCCCTGAGCCTCGTAGCGGTTGAGATGCAGGAAAATGATATCCGATACTGTCCGCCGGGCCGGGCTATACTCAAAGTAAATTGGTTTGCGAAAATAAACCCCAACAATAATAAAGGGGTTTAGAAAAGGGGCAACTCATTGGTGATCAATGATTGGCATCCTTCTCTAAACCCCAACTAATTTCCAAAACCTTTCTCGCTTATCGTTTCACGATCTTTTTTCTCACCACAGCGTTTTCCGTTTCAACGGACACAAAATAGAAGCCGGGTGTCAGGTCCGACAAGTCGATCGTATTGCTGCTTTGCAGCGCCCGGCTGTCCAGCATCAGTGCGCCGTTGGTCGCGAAAATGCGAACGTTTTTCACGGCTGCATCCGATTGGATATGCAGGAGGTTGGCGACCGGGTTCGGGTACAGTATCACGTTATCCGTCGCGTCTTCTTCCATAAATCCGTTTGCAGTTGAAGCGGCGCTATTGTCTTCGAGCGGCCGGATTTCAGGGAGACCGGCGGTGTCGTCGCCCAGGATATTAAAGCTGCTGCTGCCCGTGAGCGTAACCGCGTCGATATATACCTGGTCGGAGTTGTCGCTGGCATCGCACTGGAAGCGGAACTGCGCGTTGGTCGGGAACGTGTATTGTGCGCTGCTCATGGGGATGGTCACCACGTAAAAGGTGTTGTTGTTGAAATTGGTTCCCCTCGCGAAGGATGCGATGGTACTCCACGCAGATCCGTTGAAATACCGCACCCAGAAATCTTCTCCATTCTCCATGCCTACGGCTTTAAAGTAGAACTGAAGGGTCAGGTCTGCATTGCCGCTTACATCGACAACCGGAGAGGTCATGGCAGATGCCGTACCGGAGTTGTCGCGAATTTGAATGGAGTAGCTGCCTTCGTAAGAGTTGGCCGAACTCGACACCCGTGCGCAGTCGCCGCCGCCGTCGGCCCAGCCGTCCCAGCCGGTCTCAAAATAACCGGAAAGCAAGGGCCCGCCGCCGCCGCCTGGATTGTATTCTGCGCCGACACCTACGGCATACCAGGCATTGGTAGTCGCAATTTCTTCGTCCGAACCGTCGCCGAAAAGGTCTTTGGCGGCCTGGATCGCGCCTGCGCGGGCAGCGGAGTAATTGGACGAGGAAGTGAGGTAAACCGTCAGGTTGCGGTACGCAATGGCTGCTGCATTGGCCATGCCGATGCCCGCTACGTTGTAAGCGTCGCCGTTGTCGTTTGTGCCCGACTCACCCTGCGAGAGAACATAAAACCATTTGTTCTGCACACCCGAATTGGTATGTACGCCGCCGTTGTCGCCGGTACCGGCATACCAGTACGTGCCGAGGTAGGTATCCGGGTCGCCATACAGGTTCGGGTTGGCCATAGAGCGGATGGCGCCGCCGCTGACAAATATATCTGCGCCCATCAGCCAGTCGTTGGAGCCGCTGGCATAGTTTTCAATGGCTTCTCCAAAAATATCGGAGAAGGATTCGTTTAGTGCGCCGGACTGGTTGCTGTATACCAGGTTTGCGGAGTACTGGGTTACGCCGTGTGTTATTTCATGTCCGCAAATATCGAGGGAAACAAGCGGGGAGTAGGCGCCGCCGCCGTCGCCGTACGTCATCCTGTTATTGCTCCAGAACGCATTCGCGTAGTTGTTGGAGTAATGGACATACGATCTGATGATAGCGCCTGCTCCGTTGTAGGAGTTGCGGCCGTGTTGTGTGAAATAGTAGTCGTATGTCTGTTCGGCGCCGAAATGCGCCTGAACACCAACCGGGTCGGCGGTGAAATTGGCGGTAGCGCTTGTAAAATCGGTGGCGGCTGTATAGTTGGTGCCGTTGTTCAGGTTGTACGTCTGTATCCCGCCACCGCTGGCAGTCTGGCGCAGGCGATACGACGACGCGCTCACCTGGTCGGCTGTAAATGCCACGCTGCCATTGTAAAGGGCATTGCCCGTTGCCGGCACGTTTACATCGCAGATGAGCGGGTGCTCCTGAAGGAAAGCGCCGCTGTGGGCATCAACAAATACGTTGGCGCCGTACAGGGGATTGGAAGCGTAAATTTCAAACTTGTAGGCCAGGCGGGGGAGCGCCTTGCCTTCCGGGTCGGCAAGGATAACCAGTTCACCCTCTGGTTTGGCGTAGTCCGGGTAATCCGCCTTCACCGCATCCTCCCAGGCATACTGTTGGGCGCCGACGTGCAGCAAGGCCGCAGCAAACGCCGCATCGGCGGTCAGGGAGGGCTTAACGTCGAGGTCTGCTACCTTCCAGTAATCGCCGGTCATCAGGTCGAACATGCCGTTTTTTGCGTGTACGGTATACGTCGCTCCGTCTACTTTTACCCCCTTGTAGTACTGCTGAAACTTTTCGTGGCTGAATCCGAGTTGGTCGTCCGTTTTCTGTACTGATCTGAGTTCGTCATCGGCCGTCATGTCAAAAGCGCGCTGAAAAACGCTGTTTTGTTGGCTGATGTTTGCTTTTTCCTGTAGTTTGATTTGGTAAGGTTGTTTTTTACCGGATACGGATTGCGCGGTTTGTGCAAAGCCGAATGAAGGCAAAAACAATGGAATCAGAAAGGCGATTAAAATTTTTTTCATGTGGTAACACGTTTTGATATTAGGAAATAAATGAACATCAAATGTTTTGGGTTGGGCGGCGAAAAGTAATACTTATCTTGAAAAACGGATAAACAGGAAAGTTTTTTTTGAGAAAATGTCAATTGGCCAACAGTTTAATGGTTGGGATTCCCGACACAACACCTCGCGTATTCATATGAATGATCACCACTTATCACTAAACACTTACCACTTACCACTTATCACTAAACACTTACCACTTACCACTTACCACTTATCACTCACCACTTACCACTTGTAAAATTCTATTTTCGACAAATTGTCAGGCGCATGTCATAATTAATTCGATGCGAATGGAGTTAGATTTTACTTTTGCCACCGGCCAAATTCCGATTTAATCATGTCGCCTAATACCCATCGCTTGTACATTTCCATGCTGGTAACCATTGGTGTGCTGATCACGCTGTTGCTGGCTTACCAGGGATTTTCTTACTACTCCACCAGCCTGGAGGAGCGTTTTTACCATCCTGACCATGCAAATTTTAAACCGAGTGGCATCTATGGCCACGGTTTGGGTATTGTAGGTACCCTGCTGATCCTCATCGGGGTGTTTTCCTACATCGCCCGTAAACGGTACAAATCGCTCGCCCGCCTGGGCAGACTGAAATACTGGCTGGAGTTTCATATTTTTTTGTGCAGCGTCGGGCCGGTCATGGTTTTGTTCCATACGGCATTCAAGTTTGGGGGCATTGTATCCATCAGTTTCTGGAGCATGGTGGCCGTAGTGGCAAGCGGTGTGATCGGCCGGTTTATCTATATCCAGATACCGCGCACGATTGAGGGAAGAGAACTGAGTCTCAGCGAGGTGCAATCGCTAAAAAGCAATGTGGAAGATATACTGGTGGGGTCCTACGGACTGGATGCAGCGCATTCCGGTACCATCCTGGAATCGATCAGGGTTGCGCCCCGGGCGAAAGGGGGCAACCTTTTGTCGGGGATGATCAACAAGTACTTCGAAGATAAAAAAACGATCAGGCGTGTTAAAAAAATTCTCCGGGACAACCATCTTCCCCAAACACACGTACTTCAGATATCCCGACTCATTAAACGCGAGATTTCTTTGAATAATCGGATTGAACGTTTGCAAACCATGCAAAAACTGTTCAAATACTGGCACGTAGCGCATTTGCCGTTTGCCATTATCATGCTGATTATCATGGTTGTTCACGTTGCCGTTACCCTCGCTTTTGGTTACCGATGGATTTTTTAATCATACAAAATGCTTGTAGAACAAATTTTAATCTACGCCTTTGTTTTTCTCTTTTGCGCCGTTATCGTTTTCATTTACCTGAAAAAATTAAGCAAAGCCTCCAGGGTAGTTGAAGCCAAAATTGAAAAGGCAAAACAGGAAGGACTGCACGAACCGGTGTCGCTGCACCCGGTTATTAATTTGGATACCTGTATAAAAAGCGGCGCCTGCGTTGCCGTTTGTCCCGAAAAGGATATCCTGGGTATCGTGAACGGCCGTGCAACGCTCATCAATGCCTCCAGTTGCGTCGGCCACGGCGCTTGTTTCCACAACTGTCCCGTAGAAGCGATCTCTCTCGTCATCGGAACGGAAAAAAGAGGGGTCGACCTGCCGCACGTCAACCAGAACTTCGAAACCAACGTACCCGGCATCTATATCGCCGGCGAACTCGGCGGCATGGGGCTGATCAAAAACAGCGTCGAGCAGGGACAGGCAGCCGTTGAAAATATCATCAGGGTCGGCATTCAAAAAGACCCGTCCACCTACGATCTGATCATTATCGGCGCCGGGCCGGCGGGTATTTCGGCCTCCCTCGCAGCCAAAAAATACGGACTGAATTTCCGCACCCTGGATCAGGATACGCTGGGCGGCACCGTGTTCTCCTTTCCCCGCTCCAAGATCGTCATGACCGCGCCGATGGTGCTGCCCCTCTTCGGTAAGGTAAAACTATACGACACCAGCAAAACAGAACTGCTGGATTTGTGGCATACTGTACTGACCCAGAATAACATTCAAATTACGGAAAACACAAAGGTGGAAAGTATCCAGCCGGAAGGAACGCATTTCTCGGTACTGACAAACAGGGGCGATGCCTTCAAAACCCAGAAGGTGTTGCTGGCCATTGGCCGTCGGGGTACGCCCCGCAAACTGGGCATCCCGGGTGAAACGCTCGAAAAGGTAGCCTACCGGCTTCTGGAACCCGAAAATATTCGCGATAAAAACGTCGTCGTCGTGGGCGGCGGCGATTCGGCCATCGAGGCGGCACTTTCCCTCGCCATTCAAAATAAAGTCCTGCTGTCGTACAGAAGCGAAACATTCAGCAGGCTGAAACCCAAAAACCGGGAAAAACTGAACGAGTCGGTAAACAGGGGGCTGCTCAAAGTAAAATTCAAATCGAACCTGGTAAAAATCGAACAGGAAAGAGCCCTCCTGACCACCGAAGACGAAGGACAACTGGAAGTGGACAACGACCTGGTGTACATTTTCGCCGGAGGTGAACTGCCCACCCAGTTTTTACAAAAAGCGGGGGTGGAAATCACCAAACGCTTCGGATATACCATGAAAAGACACCGTTAATATACCGAGTGCCTAAAACAACCGTGTTTGCGCTGTAAACCGCTACATATCATCATTCTCTTCACCCTCCTCGTCGTGAAGGCAGAAGCGCAGTTGTCGCCCGGCGACCTGACCAATGCGCATGCCGGCCTGGAAGGGGTGTTTAACTGTACAAAATGCCACGTGCTGGGTGACAAAGTGGCCAACGACAAATGCCTGAGTTGCCACAAGGAAATCAAATACAGGATCGACCACAGTTCCGGTTTTCACGCCTCGAAAGAGGCCAAAGGGAAAGACTGCACCGTCTGTCACAGCGACCACCACGGCCGGAATTTTGACATCGTACGGTTCGATAAAAACAAGTTTAACCACAACCTGACGGGTTTCGAACTGTCGGGCGGGCACAAAACGATCGACTGCCGGCAATGCCACAAAGCGGATTACATCGAAGACCGGGAACTGAAAAAACGGAGCAATACCTACCTGGGCCTGAGCCGCGACTGCAAGTCGTGCCACGAGGATTACCACCAGAAAACCCTCTCCAACGACTGTGCAAAATGCCACTCCACGACCGCCTTTGCCCCGGCCACCAGGTTTGACCATAACAAGACGTCCTTTACCCTCGTCGGGCAGCACCGGACGGTGAACTGCAATGAATGTCATAAAAAGGAAACCCGGAACGGAAAGGCATTTCAGCAGTTTGCCGGTGTGCCGTTTGGCAACTGCAACAGCTGCCACAAGGATCCGCATGGCGCCAATCTTGGGACGAACTGCAAGCAGTGCCACTCGGAACAGGCCTTTTCTTCCCTGGCCGGCATAAAAAAGTTCGACCACAGCGAAACGCATTTCCCCCTGAAAGGAAAACACCGGCAGATCGACTGTGCAGGGTGCCATAACATGGTGGCCGCTCCGACGGTCATTTTTCAGGATCGACTGGGTGTGCGTACCAGCGAATGTTCCGTTTGCCACTAAGATGCCCACGACGGTAAGTTCGGACGCAACTGCGCAGACTGCCACAACGAGGAGTCGTTCCGGGCTTCATCCGGTTCGATGAAAAACTTCAACCACAACCTGACCGGATTTGAACTGGAAGGCAAACACCAATCGGTAGACTGCAAAAAATGCCATACTTCCGGCAGTTTTACCGACCCCCTGCCGCACTACACCTGCGCCTCCTGCCATAAAGACTACCATGAAGGACAAATGGCGTCGATCCTGGGCTTAAGCCCCGACTGCTCCAAATGCCACACCCCGGATGGCTTTACCAGTAGTCTTTTTGCAATAGAAGACCACAACAAGACAAAATTCAAGTTAGAGGGCGGGCACCTGGCTACACCGTGTTTTGCGTGTCATAAACAGGACACGAATAAAAAATGGCAATTCAGAAAAATAGGCGAAACCTGCGCAGATTGTCATAAAGATGTGCATGAAGGGTTCCTGGATAAAAATTCTACCCCAACCAGGCTTGCGTACAATGCCACGTCACGGCAAACTGGGAGGAAAACCACTTCGACCATAATATGACCAAATTCAAACTTTCGGGCGCCCACGCGAAACAGGCATGCATGGCCTGCCACGGCAAAAAGACGATGAAGGACATCTGCCGCAGCGCTTTCAGCAGTTTGCCAATATGTCGACTACCTGCACGGCCTGTCACAAAAACATTCACGGCAGCCAGTTTGATAAAAACGGCGTCACGGATTGCACCCGCTGCCATGCGTTCAATAACTGGGATGCGGTCAAATTCAACCACAATAAATCTGCTTTCAAGTTAGAAGGGAAACACGCTACGGTAGACTGTTCCGCCTGCCATAAACCGGCCGAAACAGGTGGAGAAATGGTCATTCAATATAAGTTAAAACGCTTCCAATGTATAGACTGTCATCAATAATACTGCTTTTGGGACTGACAGTCAGCCTGTTCTCGCAGTCCCCGCACGGCGCCCAATTCAAAGTGAACTGCGCCGACTGCCACTCGGCTGCCGGTTGGGATATTCCTTACGATGCGTGGGACCGTACGGGCCCCATATTCTCCAAAACAACGGGCTGGCAGATCGGCTGGGACACGGCCAGGTTCAGCCATACCAAAACCGACTTCCCGCTCACGGGAAAACACGTTCAGGTAGACTGCCGGGCCTGCCACGGCTCCATGGTCTTTTCAGATGCCGGGGCCGACTGCATCTCCTGCCACCAGGACATGCACAACGGGACCGTCGGCAACGACTGCGCCCGCTGCCACAACACCGACAGTTGGCTGGTCGATAATATACCGGAACTGCACCAGGACAACGGTTTTCCGCTGCTCGGCGCGCACGCCGGCGCGGCCTGTGTCGATTGCCATGCCTCCGAAACCAATCTGCGATTCGACCGGATCGGCAACGATTGTATCAACTGCCACCGTACCGATTATGCTGCAACCAGCAGCCCCGGCCACCAGGGCGCCGGATTTTCCACCAATTGTGTCGACTGCCACGACGTAACCCGGTTTGACTGGACCACCGACCGGGTGAACCACGACTTTTTCCCGCTGACAAAAGGCCACGATATTTCGGATTGTGCTCAGTGTCATACCACGGGCAGTTATTCGAACACGCCGTCCGACTGTATTTCCTGTCATAAAAACGATTTCGAGACGGCTGTATCGCCGAACCACCAGTCGGCCGGATTCTCGCAAAACTGCATCGAGTGTCACACGACAGACCCCGACTGGATGCCGGCCGTGTTCACCCAGCATGATGCGGCGTATTTCCCGATCTACAGCGGTGCGCACAAGGGGGAGTGGGATGCCTGCAAGGACTGCCACACCAACCCCTCGAACTATGCGGAATACACCTGCGTCACCTGCCACATGAATCCCGAGACAGACAACCAGCACAACGGGGTGAACGGATATTCGTACAACAGTCCGGCCTGCCTGGCCTGCCACCCGACCGGCAATGCTAACGACGGGTTTGACCACAACAACACCGGTTTCCCATTGACCGGCGCGCATATCGCGACAGCCTGCGTGAGTTGCCACGCCTCAGGTTATGCAGGCACGCCGACCGATTGTGCGAGTTGCCACACCCCGGATTACAACCAGAGCGCCAATCCGAGCCATACGGCGCTGGCCATGCCGACCGATTGTGCCACTTGCCACACGACCGACGCCTGGCAGCCGGCCTCTTTCCCGATACACAACAACTATTACGCATTGAACGGGGCGCACGCCGCCGTGGCGAACGACTGCGCGAAATGCCACAACGGCGATTACAACAACACGCCGAGCACCTGTGCGGGCTGTCATATGCCCGATTTCAACCAAACCACCAGCCCCAGCCACGTCGCGGCGCAATTTTCCACCGACTGTGCGAGTTGCCATAGCGAAACGGCGTGGGTACCGGCGACTTTCGACCACGACGGACAGTATTTCCCCATTTACAGCGGTAAACACAAAGGAGAGTGGGACAAGTGCGCAGACTGCCATACCAACCCGTCGAATTTCGCGGAATTTACCTGTACCACCTGCCATACAAATCCGGAAACTACGAACCAGCACAACGGCATAAACGGCTTCAGTTACAACAGTCCGGCCTGCCTGGCCTGCCACCCGACAGGCAGCGCGACGGATGGATTTAACCACAACAACACCGGTTTCCCACTGACCGGAGCGCATATCACTACAGCCTGCATCAGTTGCCACGCCTCTGGATATGCGGGTACGCCGACCGATTGTGCCAGTTGCCATACGCAGGATTACAACCAAAGCGCCAACCCGAATCACGTGTCGCTCTCGATTCCGACCAACTGCGCGTCATGCCATACGACCGATGCATGGGAGCCGGCAACGTTCCCCATTCACAACAATTACTACCAGTTGAAAGGGGCGCATGCGGTTATTGCAAATGATTGCGCCAAATGCCACAACGGCGACTACAACAACACGCCCAATACCTGCGCCGGGTGCCACATGGCCGACTATAACCAAACGAATAACCCCAAACACGCCACAGTGGGCTTCCCGACGACGTGTCAGGATTGCCACAGTGAAACAGCTTGGACGCCCGCCAACTTTAACCACGACGGGATGTACTTCCCTATTTACAGCGGCAAGCATAAGAACAAATGGGATCAGTGTTCTGACTGCCATATCACGCCGGGGAATTACGCCGTATTCAGTTGTACCGTATGTCACACCAATCCGCAAACCAACAACCACCACCAGGGGGTAGGCGGATATGTCTATAATAGTCCGGCATGCTTGTCATGCCACCCGAATGGAGATTGAATGGAGCAGCGGGGGTACACAGATATGCCTGTGCAAGCCCCGCCTGTTATTCCTGCCACCCGGATGGAAAGCATTGACCTTGCCTTATTTGTTTTTAATCATTGTTGTCTCAAAATCAACGATTTATGAAATGTTGCCTGCACGCCCTTCTGTTTTTTTTCATTGGCCACAATGGATATCTACAAGCGCAGGCAATACTGGAAAAAGGAACGGTGTCGTATGTGTCGTCGCAGAATGTGTACGTGAAGTTTGCCTCGACAAAAGGCATCAATATCGGCGATACGCTATTTGTCCGGAATGGGGAAACGCTTGTCCCTGCCTTGCGCGTAACCAACAAATCGTCGGTTTCATGCGTCTGTTCCAGGCTGGGCGGCAGCAACCTGGCGGTTTCCAATGAAATCGTCGCCAAAAAGGTGCCTGAAATGCCGAAGGCGGATGAAAGCAAAGCGCAGGAAAAGCCGCCCGGGAAAGAGAAGCAGGCGCAGGGCAGGAATAAGAAGCCGGGCAAAACAACACCGGCTTCGCCGCTCATAAAAAAACAGTCCCGGCAAAATATCCGGGCGCGACTGTCGGCGGCATCGTACAGCAGTTTTTCGGACAGGGTGGAGCGTGCCCGGATGCGTTATGCCTTTTCCATGCAGGGCAACAACTTCGGCGATTCCGGTTTTTCCACCGAGGTGAATGTGGTATTCCGCCACACCCTCAAGGAATGGCAGGCCGTAAAAAACAACCTGAACGACGCCCTGAAAATTTACGGACTGTCGGTCAAATACGATTTTAACCCCACTACCCATATCGCCCTGGGCAGAAGGATCAACCCAAGGATATCAAACCTGGGCGCCGTCGACGGGATTCAGTTTGAAAAGGGCCTCGGGCATTTTGTCTTTGGCGCGACCGCGGGCGCACGGCCCGATATGCGCGATTACAGCATCAACTTCGACCTGATGCAGGCCGGTGCATATGTCGGGCTGGTTTCCCGGGAAAACGAGAGGAACCAGCAGAGTACACTGGGCATCATAGAGCAGCACAACCGGTCGGCTGTAGACCGGCGCTTCGTTTATTTCCAGCACTCCGACGACCTGCTGACGAACCTCAACATATTCAGTTCCATGGAAATGGATTTGTATGAAAACATCAGCGGCGAATCCAAAAGCAAACTCAGCCTTACCAACCTGTTTGTTTCCCTGCGGTATAAATTCTCCAGGAAATTCAGCGCCAACCTTTCTTACGACAACCGGCGCAATATTATTTACTACGAATCCTACAAAACCTACATCGACCAGGTCATCGACAACGAAACCCGCCAGGGTATGCGCTTCGGCTTCAATTACCGTCCTGTAAAAATGTTATCGTGGGGGGGCAACGCCAGCTGGCGATTTCAGAAGAGCAGTGCCAACGAATCCAAAAATCTGAATACATATTTGAATATCAACCAGATACCAGGGCTGAAAACATCGGCGTCGATCACCGCTAATTTCCTTCAAACCAGTTATATCAACAGCCGGATATTCGGCCTTCGGTTGATGAAGGATGTTTTTAAAGGGAAGGTGAATACGGAAGTCTATTACCGCAGGGTGGATTACGATTTTCCGCTGTACGGATATGCGACCAACCAGAACGTTGTCGGGGGTAGTCTTTCCTGGCAAATCCTGAAAAAACTGAGCATGAGCGCCTTCGTGGAAAAAACATTCGACAGCCCAAAAAATGATTTTATGCTGATCAATACCAGGCTTATGCAGCGATTTTGAATAAAAACCTGCATGACGGCATTTGTTTTCTTCATTTTTGCACAAAAAAAATTGACCATGAAAATTTCAGGTTTTACAATAGTTACGGCCATGTTGCTGTTGCTGGTCGCGTGCGACTCAGGCCCTAAAGTGATCGAAAGCGAACCCGCTGCCAACAGTGCCGGCGCCGCTTCGCCCGGGTTTCCCGGCGTGCAGGCGCCTGTCTCCGAAGACCACAAGGTAGTGGTGGAGGAAGCCCTCAATACGGAAAAATACACCTACCTGCGGGTGCAGGAGAACGGCGAAAGTTTCTGGATCGCCATCCCTAAAACGCCGGTGGAGATCGGGGCAACTTATTACTACCAGGGCGGATTGTTGAAGAAAAACTTTGCCAGTAAGGAATACAACCGGGTTTTTGAAACGATCTACCTCGTCTCCGGCATTTCAAGCCAGCCACCCGGCGGCGGCGGCTCCACCGTCGACCAGGCACTGTCACAGACACAGCATCCCGCAGCCATCGAACCACCCGGGGATATTAAACCTGCGGCAGGTGCGGTAAAAATCGCCGACCTGCTTGGCAATCTGAGCAAATACGACGGCAAGGTGATCAAGGTGACCGGGAAGTGCGTGAAAATAAATCCCATGATCATGGGTCGCAACTGGGTGCACCTCCAGGATGGCTCCGCCAAAAACTTCGATCTCACCGTTACCACCACCGAAAACATCGAACTCGGCAGCGTCATTACCATGGAAGGCGCCATAGCCCTGAACAAGGACTTCGGCGCCGGGTACAAGTACAACGTCATCATGGAAGGGGCCACGGTAAAATAACGCCTTGCTCAGGAATTGCGCAGGTACCACTTGTGTCGCCACAAGGCCAGCAGGCTGATGACGACCAGCGTCGACACGGTATAATAGACAAAGGATGGGACAGGTACCGGATCGCCTGCGGCATAGGAGTGCAGGCCCGACAGGTAGTAGTTCACCCCGAAATAGGTCATCATCACCGAGGCCCAGCCGAACAGGCTGGCGACGTTGAAGGCGTAAAAGCCGCGCAAACCGGGAATAAACCGCATGTGCAGAACGAACGAGTACACCAGGATCGTCACCAGGGCCCAGGTTTCCTTGGCATCCCAGCCCCAGTACCTGCCCCACGATTCATTCGCCCACACCCCGCCGAGGTAAGTACCGATGCTGATCATAAAGAGTCCGCCGATAAGGGTCATTTCGCTGATATAGCTCAACTCCTTGATCATGCGGTATACGTTCTCCTTGTTCTTTGCATTGGCAAATATCATGAAGATCAGGTTCAATACGCCGATGATCGCGCCCAGCACCAGAAAGCCGTAACTGCCTGCTTCCAGCGACACGTGGATTGTCAGCCAGTAGGATTTTAAAACGGGCACCAGTGGGGTAATCTCCGGATCGAGCCAACTCAAACCGGCCACCATCAGGATGGTCGCCGACAGTACCGCCGTGGCGGCCAGTCCACCTATCGATTTTCTCGAAAAGATCAGCCCGGCCAGCACCGTCGTCCAGCCGATATAGATCATCGATTCGTATCCGTTGCTCCAGGGCGCCCGACCGGAAACGTACCAGCGCAGTCCGAGCCCGACGGTGTGCATGAGAAACCCGAGGGCGAAGATGCCGAGGGCTACCTGGAAGGGTCGTACAAGGTTCATTCGGGGTTTAAAAACGGAGGTGAACAGGAGCCCCAGAAAAGCGAGTCCCAGCAAGCCGTATATCTTGCCCAGGCGATTAAAAATATTCAGTTTATTGAGCAGCAGTTCTGCCTTGAGTTCGGATTCGGAGGGCAGGATGGCGCCGCCGTTTTGTTGCTGGTAGTGGTCCAGTTCTTCCACCAGCCGGTTGCCCAGGCCGTAGTCGTTGTCGTGCAGCGCTTTTTGCAGCGTCATGACATAGGCCGGGTAGAATTTTTCATAAAAAGGACTGTTTTCCGACAGGTCGTGCAGGTGGCCGATCTCCGGTGGCGTTTGCCAGGTGTTGGTTTCGTCGCCGGGGATGGGAAACACTTTCAAAAACCGGCCGGAGAACACCATGCTGCAGATGTTTATTTTTTCATCCAGTTTCATGATCTCCTTTTCAAACGTGCCCCTGTCGCGCGCCTGCACGTTGTAGGCGGCCCGCACCTGGTCTTTCAGTTTGTACTGGCCCGATGCATCGAAAAAATCGTTGTAAGAGGCCAGGTCGCCGTCGATCTGTATGATCTTTCTGATCTCTTCCTGCCGGCCCAGTTTGATCAGGGGTACATTGTACCAGTCCTGCGGATACACCGTCATGCCCAGTACGATCTGGTCGGCCGTTTGTCCGTACAGGGCTTCTTTCCGGGAGATTTTGCGCAGGATCTCATTGGAAAAGGTATTCATCGGTTTCAGCCGCCCTTTCATGTCCTGCACCAGGATACGACCGAAACGCGCCGCGTGGTCTTTATTGATCGTGTGTTGCGGTTTGGTATGCGATTCGGCACGTGCGACGGGCGGGAAGGCGAGCAAACAGCCCAGCAAAAAAGGCACAAAGGATTTGACGGACATACGGAGGCGTTTGATGTTTTCGGATAATTGGCTGAACCTGGTTTTTCGATCGAAAAAAGTCAGGACCATGCCTATGGTCAGCAGGGCATAGCCCAGATAGGAAATCCAGGTACCCCAGAAGTCGTGGTTGACGCTCAGGTAGGTGCCCAGTTCATCCTGGTCGTACGACGACTGAAAAAACCGATACCCGCCGTAGTCCAGGATATGGTTCATATAAATACGTTGGTTCCGGCGCAAATTGTTGCCGGGATCGACGAGGGTGACCTCGCTGGCATACGAAGAGGCGTTTTCCGTACCAGGATATTTTTCCATGATAAAGTCGTTCAGTTGGAGGGCAAAGGGAAGGCTGATCCGCTTGGCTCCGTACGACACCGCCAGGCTGGTGTGGCCCAGGTTGACCACCTGGGGATGGCCCTCCACGCCCTGGCTTCCGGCGATGTAAAACTGTTCTTCGCGGTCGGCGGCCCCGACTTTGATCTGCAATGCCCCCCTGCTGTTGCCGGTCATTTTTTCGGAGGCAGACACGACCTCCACCTTTCCTTTGGGCTTGAAGTCGCCGAAAACAAAACTTTCCCGGCCGTTGGTGTAGAGGCTGCGCAGCATCAGGGTGTGGTACACCCCCGGCGCAAGACTGTCGCGTTGTTGCGTCGCCATGACTGTTTGTGAAAAAGCCGTGGCGGCTTTGAAACGCAGGTTGTTGTTTTCGTATGTAATGTTGAAGGCTTCGGGGTCTTCGGCGTTGCCGAAATTGAACACCGTGCCGTAGATATTGGTCCGGTCGCCGTATCGCACGGGAAACTCCTCCCGGCCGTTCGCCCCGCCGATCACCACCTTCAGGACAGGCACGCCGGCGACTTCGTCTTCCACGATCGTTTCGGAGGGATTGGGTATAAAATTCAGCACTTCGACATGGATATCTTCTTCGCCCAGCCGGTACGATCTTTTCAGGTGGTTGTCGCCAAGTGTGGCGAACAGCACCGGCTCGTCGAACCTGAATTTCCGACCGTGCTGAATGGCCTCAAACTGCAGGTAGGATTCGGAAGACAGGAACGTATTTGAACTGTCGCCTTCCCGAATGCCCATCATGCCTTCGCTGCCGAAATAGCGGGTCACGCCGGCGCCCAGCAGAATGACCACCATGGCGGCGTGAAAGGTCAGGATGGTCCATTTTTTCTGCTGTACCATCCTGAACCGCACGATATTGACGATCAGGGTAATGCCGAACAGTACCAGGAGCAGTTCGAACCACCAGGTTTTGAAAATGATCTTTTGGGCCGAACTCGTGCCGAAATCATTTTCAACAAAGGTGGCGGCGCCCATAGCGACGGCCATCAGGATCAGGTAAAGGCCGGCGGCGGAAGTGGAAAAAAGGGAATTGGAGATTTTGTGCAGAAACTTCATGCGCTGATAACTTAAATGAGCAAAGGGGCGTCGCAACGGCAATTCGTTGAACGCGTTATAAAAAGATCATCCTTGGCCCTCAAATGTTTTGGAAGATTTTGGGCATCCTGCAACACCGGGTAGTAAAAAGCACAACTGTTTTGTGCTTCGGGAGGCTTGCACAAACCTAACGCATTTTGCCGATTTTTCGGTGTGGCGGCGGCGAAAATTATGATGGTTGTATTTTGATCAAACCGGGACGTCAGGCGCAGCGAGTTTTGGTTTTAAGCAGTTCCTATAAAGCGGTTTTGTTTTGTGCTGATTGTTCATTGGGCAGGATCAGGCCGACTTTAACCATCCGGTAATGCTCCACCTTGGCTGATGGTTCAGGCACACCTCGTGTTCCAGCGCGCTGCTTTTAAAAAACACACAGGTGCCGTTGACCGGTGCAATGGTTTGCACATGATCGGCATGGTAAATACACAATTCCCCGCCGTCTTTTTCCTGCCAGCCGGTGTTCAGGTACATGATCATCGAATACGCCCTGTTCTTGTCATTTTGAAATTGATCCAGGTGTCGTTTGTAAAAACTTCCCTTTTCATACAAGGCGTAATGGAATTCATAGCCGGTGATTCCGGTATAACAGGTACTGTTTAAATAGGCTACAAAACGATCCATCAGGTCGAAAAAACTGTTTTCGACCGGGTTGTTATGCTTGCGGTCGAGCCAGTATATCAGGTCGCTTCTGACCAGTTTATCTTGCATTGGAAGCACTTTATTCCCGATTCCTGCAGCGCGGAGCAGGTTGTCTGAATAGCAGGCCTGTATATTTTCTTTCAGTTGCGCAGACAGCGATGCACTCAAAAAGTTTTCGGCAATACCTACATTGTGCGTTACAAAACTGTCGATAAGGCAATCGAAGGCGGTTTGCAATCAGATATGATTGAAGCCCTTGGCATAAAACCAATAGCGGGACAAGGTAGGATTTAAGTTATTCGCCGGCTGGTTTGGCGTCTTTTTTAAAAGCCTTATTTTGCAGGGCATACCGCTCACCATTGTCTCTTACTAAAGGATACTTTACTTTCGGCAAAAGAAAAAGACCATGCAATACCGGACATTTGGAAAAACAGCCCTTAAAATCAGCGAAACAGGCTTCGGCGCCTGGGCCATCGGCGGTCCGGCCATGGCCGGCACGACACCGATAGGGTGGGGGAAGGTGAATGATGCGCAGTCGAACCGGGCGATCAAAAAAGCACTCGACCTTGGCGTCAACTTTTTCGATACCGCCGATTTTTACGGCCTCGGCCACTCCGAAGACCTGCTCGGCAAAACACTTCGCGGGCAAAAAGACATCGTTATCGCCACCAAGGTCGGGCATCGGCTGACGGAAGCACAGGAGATCCGGCAGGACTATTCCAAAGCGTATATCGTGCAGGCCTGCGAGGCCAGTCTGCGCCGCCTCGGGCGCGACGCCATCGACCTGTACCAGTTGCACGCCGCGCGGATGCCCGACCTGGAAAACGGAGCATGTATTGAAGCCATGGAACTGCTCCGGCAGCAGGGCAAGGTCCGGTATTGGGGCCTGTCGCTGAACACCTTCGAGCCGGCTCCCGAGGCCGAGTGGCTGATGGCGCGCAACCTGGGCGACGGCTTTCAGATCGTACTCAACATCGTCAACCAGCGGGGGCTGCCGGTGATCCGCAGCGCGGGGGCAAACGGCTTCGGGATCATCGCCCGGATGCCGCTCCAGTTCGGCCTGCTCACGGGAAAGTTTGATAAAACGACCCGTTTCCCCGCCAACGACCACCGGGCCTTCCGGCTCCCGCCCGAACTGCTGGCCGACGCCCTCGACGCACTGGAACCCGTCTGGTCGCTCTGCGAAAAATACCAGACCGACCATACCGGCCTGGCAATGGCGTTTATCCTGAGCCACCCGGAAGTTTCCACCGTCATCCCGGGCATCCGTACGGCGGCGCAGGCGGAGGCGAATACCCGCCCGTTTCCGCAACTGGAGCAGGAGGACATGGATGCCCTGTGGCGGCTGTATGAAGCGCAGTTGGAGCCGCTGGTAGCGCGAATGCGGTAGATGTACAACGGACTTCCAAGTCCGTTCAGCCCCCGCGGTACAAACGGACTTGGAAGTCCGTTGTACATGTGCACACCCGAACTTTGGGGCCCGGGTACACGTCTAAAACGTGTCGGGAGAGGTAAAAAACGTGTAGGGTACACGTTTAAAACGTGTCAGGAGAGGTAAAAAACGTGTAGGGTACACGTTTAAAACGTGTCAGGAGAGGTAAAAAACGTATAGGGTACACGTCTAAAACGTGTCGGGACAGGTAAAAAACGTATAGGGTACACATCTAAAACGTGTCGGGACAGGTAAAAAACGTGTCAGGACACCTCAAAACGCCCAATCTGCCTTTCGGGACCTCTATTTCGCCTTGAAATAAGCGCTTTGGAACCCCAGGTTTTTCATACCCATTTGGATATCGGGAATATTCATAAAGAGTTTCCACAGCAATCCCGACCGGTAGTTTTCGAGCATCACCACTATGGGACCCTGGTCGATAGCGAGGTGCGATGGGGCATACCAGTCGTGCTGCGGACTAAATCCGTCGGCAAAGCCATAGTCGCGCCATATTTTGTCGCCGAGTTCCTCGTAAAAATACCGCAGGGTCTCCATGCTTTCCCGGGGCGTGTAGGGCATCGACGACAGCGCCGCGGTGGGCTGGATCACGCCGAAATCCACTTCCGGGCAATGTGCGGCATAGCCTTTAAAACTGTCGCCGGCGGTAAGTCCCCAGCATTTTTCACTGTATCCTTTATACCGTTTGGGATTTTCGACACAATAGGCCCTGTTGATCAGGGTGTGGTTCCGGCCCTGCAAAAGATAATCGTGGCCGAGGGAGTCCTGCAGCCCATTCGGGTCGACGCCCATAAAAGTATAGTGCACAAAAAACAAAGGCCCGCCTTTGTCATAATTGCCCAGGGGCAGCGGCAGTCCGTAGTATGATTTGCCGTTTTCAAAACCGCTGCTGCCGGTCCAGGTGCCGTCGTACACGGCTTTTGAAATGGGATACCTCGGCGAGGAAGCGGCCATGATATAGGTGATGAGGCACTCGTTCCATCCCCACACCGGAAAGTTCATGTCAAAGCCGTTGTTTGGGCTCCAGTGCCAGTACAGTTTGTTTTCGCCGTTTGTGTGCCAGCGCCAGTTGGCCACGTTCCACATGGTGTTGATGCGGTTGCGCAGGTACGTTTCCCGGGGCGTTGCCTTGTTGAAGTATTCCCTGGCGCACAGGAACCCCATGAGCAGGTAAGAGGTCTCGACGATATCGGCAGCGTCGTCTATGCGGTCGAAGGGGATTGTTTTGCCGGTGCGCCCGTTCATGAAGTGCGGGTAGATGCCGTGGAAACAATCCGAATGCATCAGGAAATCGGCAATTTTGATGAGCCTCCGCACGGCGGTGTCCCGACCGATCCAGCCGCGTTCCACCGCCACGATGGTACCCATGATCCCAAATCCGGTGCCGCCGATCGCCCCGGCGTCGGGGCCCCAGGGCGATCGGCTGAAGTTGGGCTCGTCCCAGGCCTCGTTGATATAATCCCAGTAAAACTCCGCGTACACTGTATTGCTTCGTTCCAGCGCCAGTCCGCTGACCGGGTGCGCGCCGTGCCAGAAATACCGGAACGTCTGCCGTTGTACCGTTTCCAGCAACTGCTCGTCGGTCAGCCCCCTGACCACGCCGACGGGCGCGATGCTGTCGGGGCCATCGCCGTAGACGCCGTTGGCAAGAGACGGGAACACGATGGTCAGGGTAAGCAGCAGGACAAAAGGACGAATGGACATGGCGGGTTGTTTTGAGGCGAAAAATAGGGCGTTGTAGGGGAGACGGGGTAATGGAACAGGAGATTAGTTGCGGGCATAGCCCGGGGGATGGTACACGCGAGGCGGAGCCTCGGCGCGAGCGAGGGAGACGTCCCATCTCGGAATCTCCTCAACGTTAATCTAATACCAATTTGTGGAACTCATTTTAAACACCCCGACGTTTTTAATGAATACTTGGCAAGATGTAATAAATTATCTGGATTCTACTGTTCAAAGTTGGTCGAATGCTGGAAAGCAAACCAAACAAATCATTCCGGAGAAAATCCAGTGGGAAATTGAGCCCTTTCATTTTGGTTCAGCGACGGGAATTGAAGCCAATGTTCACCAACTCGACAGAGGACGGGAAGCCCCCAAATTTTGAAAGATTTCCGCCAGAGGCTTTTCTTTTTTCAAGGTAGGGCAAACCAAACAAAACCTGTTTTTGAAAGGAGGTATTTTGCCATTTTATGGAATGCCCCCAGCCTTTCAAAGAATGAATTATGGAGCAAAATCTTGCCGACCGAGGGACTGGCCGGAACTGTCGAAATATTCAAAGTAGCAGCCAGCGACCATAAAAATTATCGTTCCGATGAAATGCCCACCTACAAAAACTTGCGCCCTTTCATTTGAAGTGACAAACATTTCAAAGTTGCCTTGTAAGATTTGTGGCTGAACTTCCAAAAATTTGGAGGTTTGCAGGTCGAACACGACCTGCTTTTCAAAAATAATGGACGTGTTTTAGGCCTGACTTTTTCACCAGGTAAGCAGGCTGGTTTATTAGGGGTTAAACTTGCGCCGGGCCGGAATGCGAGATACCATTCCGCAATACATTTTCAGCCGTTGATTCACGAATTTCTGAAGTATTAAACTGCTCGCGCCGGGGCTGCGTCTCACGTGTCCCCCCCCTCGCGCCGGGCTGCGCCTCGCGTGAACGATGCTTTGCCCAAACCCCGAGAAGAGCAAGGGCTGCAATTGCGATACCCCTTGGGGGCCGGAATGGTATTCCGACAGACCTGAAATGACAGGCCGGATTTGTATCCCGGAATGGTATTCCGGCAGACCTGAAATGACAGGCCGGAATGCGGAATACCATTCCGCAATACATCGTTTTACCCCCTCGCGCCGGGCTGCGCCTCGCGTGAACGATGCTTTGCCCAAACCCCGAGAAGAGCAAGGGCTGTACAATTGCGATACACTCCTGCGACAATTTGTACCCCGGAATGGTATTCCGGCAGATATGAAATGACAGGCCGGATTTGTACCCCGGAATGGTATTCCGGCAGATATGAAATGACAGGCCGGATTTGTACCCCGGAATGGTATTCCGGCAGACCTGAAATGACGGGCCGGATTTGTATCCCGGAATGGTATTCCGGCGAATGAAATGCCGGATTTGTACCCCGGAATGGTATTCCGGCAGACCTGAAATGACAGGCCGGATTTGTATCCCGGAATGGTATTCCGGCAGACCTGAAATGACAGGCCGGATTTGTATCCCGGAATGGTATTCCGGCAGATATGAAATGCCGGGCCGGATTTGTATCCCGGAATGGTATTCCGGCAGACCTGAAATGACAGGCCGGATTTGTACCCCGGAATGGTATTCCGGCAGACCTGAAATGACAGGCCGGATTTGTACCCCGGAATGGTATTCCGGCAGACCTGAAATGACAGGCCGGATTTGTACCCCGGAATGGTATTCCGGCAGACCTGAAATGACAGGCCGGATTTGTATCCCGGAATGGTATTCCGGCAGACCTGAAATGACAGGCCGGAATGCGGAATACCATTCCGCAATACATCGTTTTACCCGCTCGCGCGCCTAGCCTCCGCCTCACGTATACCATCCCCCGGGCTTTGCCCAAACCCTGGTAAAGCGGCGCGCATTGAATTGTCAAAAACGCCCGACGGTGCACACCATCCTCCTTCCGATGCGTTCCATCTTCCAAAACGCTTATTTTCGGGCCTGATATTCCTGTATATGAGAACACAATTCTTCTTTCTGTTTTACTTTTTTATGTCCCTGCTGCACGCCCAGATCGGCGTCAACATCGGCCTGCCCGAGCGGGGCGGTACCTACATCGACCTCGCGCGGGAAAATTACCGTTGGAACAACCTCAATACCGGCAGCCCCGTCGGCAGCGGCCAGGTGGACGGCAGGGGCTGGCCGACGGTTGATGCGCAGTACATCGTAGATTTTCGCCCCGTAGCCGAATGGACCGGCTCGATCGACGACCCCGAGGTGTACCGGCTCGACGTAAGCGGTACCTGGAAATGTTCGTTCAAGGGCCAGGGAACGGCAAGCGCCGCTTCGGGAGGTTCGGTGCAAAATGTCCAGTACAGTGCCGCGACCAACACCACCACTTTCGATTTTGTGGCGCCGCCGGGTAGCAACGGGTTGTTCCTGATCAATCTCGCCAATACGCGCCGAACGCCGGCTGGCCCCTGAATTCGGGTTTTACGGATTTCAAAATGCTGCGCCCAGGGTATACGGACGACAGTGCGCTGTTTTATCCGCCGTTCCTGAGCATGTTTGATTCCATCCGTTTTTCGGCCATCCGGTATATGGTTTTCACCGGCGCCAACGGCAGCGACCCGACCTATCCCTCCGCAACCGAATGGACCGACCGCAAACTGCCCACAGACGCCGCGCAATCGGCCGTTCCGACCATCGGCAAAAGGGTGGGCGGCTGTTGGGAGCATGTGATCGATCTGGCCAACCGCACGCAAACGGATGCCTGGATTAACGTGCCGATTTCCGCTTCGGCAGATTATGTCGCCCAACTGGCCGCCATGCTGAAAAACGACCTCGACCCCGACCTCAACATTTATGTGGAAAGCAGTAATGAGGTATGGAACACCGCGCCCGGTTTCGAGCAAAGCCAATACAACAAGGCCCAGGCGGCAGCCCTGGGCATCGGCGAACAGGAAAACCACGCCCGGCGGACGGTGGAACTGGCGCAGTTGTTCGGGTCGGTATTTGGCCCCGGCGCCCTGAACGGGCGCATCAGGGTTGTGCTGTGCAGCCATCAGCCCATGCTGAAATGGTGGGTCGAACCCATGCTGCAATACATCCAGACCCATTTCGGGCCTCCATCGAATTACATCTACGCCATTGGTTGCCAAACCTATTTTTCCGGCGGCGCACAAAACGGCGAGAGCGTCGCGCAAATATTAAACGACTGCCACAGCAGTATTACGGGCCAGATCACCGATGCGGGCATCAACGAGGCCGGGCGCACGCAGTGGATCGCAAAAGGCAATACCTGGAACCTGCCGGGCGGCTTTGTATCGTACGAAGGCGGTCCTGACCACGGTGGCGGCAGCACGGTCAACATCGCCAACCGCATCCTCGCCGAACGCAGCGCAGGCATGTGTGCCGAAATGCGCTACAACCTCGACGACGCCTTTATTCAGTTGGGCGGCGCCCTGGCCATGCAATTCACGCTGACCAGCGGCTACAACCGCTACGGGTGCTGGGGCCTCACCGATGATGTAAACAACCCGCACCGCAATTTCAAATTTGCCTGCCTGCAGGACTTACTGAACGAGGTGTCGACAGACGTGGAAGCGCCTATTGATGAGTCGGACCCGGGTTTTTCAGTTTTTCCAAACCCTTCGAACGGCCATTTTATCCTTGCCTTTTCCCTGAAAAATGCCGCCAGGTGCGCTGCGGAATTGTACAATCCACAGGGCAAAAGAATACGCGTGCTTTTTTCGGAAAAACCTTTTCCTGCAGGGGATAATAGCATCGAAACGGCGGATGGGGCCACCCTTGCCGAAGGCTTGTATTTCGTAAAATTGAGCGTTGCGGGAGATGTTCGGTGGAAGCGGGTGGTGGTGGTGCGGTGAGGAGTGATAAGTGTTTAGTGATAAGTGATGAAGAATTCTGCTCAATGCCAGGTACCGTCATATTCATGCAACTTTTTCCCATAGTTTTAATTTTTGATCAAATTCTGATGAAACAACTTTATATCCTTGTGGTATCTCATCCATGAAACTATAAAAGGTGGCTAATCGGGTCCCAATAGGCATCGTACTTAATTGCTCTCGCATATACTGTGTGTATATGGTATAGAGCGTTTTGTCTAGGGCAACTGAACCATCAATGGAATCGCCCTGGAAAATGTGTTCATAAAAGGAGTTAAAAAAGTATATGGTATCAAACTGATTAAACTCAACATCAATGACATTGCCATGAATAAATCGTGTATTGGCCAGGTTATATCGCTTTGACAAGGACGTAGACGTGCGATAGAGATGGTAGTGTTGTTCTACTCCTGTAAAAAAACCTTTTGTACACGTAGAGCCGATCATACAAAACTTCCCTGCTCCTGACCCGACATCCAGAACACGGGAATGTGGGGTGGGAGCCAGAAACCTGGCGGCAGCCTGAGCGACGATAACAGGAGTGAAATGTATTTCGGACAGAACTCTTATCTTTTTGGGGTAGATGGTATCAAAATCCCGGTCTTGTACTTTCAGGCCAGATGAAAGGTGTTTGAAAATCATACAGTTCAATGGTTACAATAAAGAAGTCATCTTAACCCTTGGGTTAGCCCTCTTTATAGTTGCGAGAAATTCGACGTGGTTGTGTGGTGAAATCCTGACCTCGCCATCGTTCGAATAAATTATGATCAACGTGCATTGTGCATAAGCAGGCGGAACCCTGATGCTTTTATTTATTGAAATGTGTTTAATCTCGCCTATTGAAATGACTGTCGGTTTTGAAAATGGCCAATAAACCCGTAGAATTTTGCCATTTATGATGGCAAAAGATGTTTGAATTACAATCCCTAAAGCCAACATTTCAACGATACCAACGCATGTCAATGGAATATACAGATTAGGTACATCACAATACAAAGCCATGCAAAGGGCTAATATGGTGATGGCCAGACCTGACCAGAGTGGCCACCCTAGTTGGGTATAAAATACCTCTTTACTGAAGTACATAAAAATGGATTTACCTCATAGGTTATATGAGGTGAGTCAGCTCAAGAGTATTGAGTTATGCAAAAGTTGCAGTAAAATAGTGGGGAATCTAAACTGCCACCGGAGGTGGGTGGAACACATTGGTTTGATCCTTATGTGTGTACCAATTTGGAGGAAGAGGCGGGAGCGCAACAGCGTTTAATTCTCTCGGGTGTACGAATAGGAAACAACTTTCCTCGTAATACAGCATTGATCCACATTCAGGTGAAGGATTCAAATAACCATTAAATGCAAGATTTTTACCCGTAGGCGGAGGATTAGAAATTTTCTTTTTAATTAGTTGGACGCAGCTAAAAGGGAACGGTTTTTTGCTCCGACTGACCGATATAGGAGCATTTACGGCGTCTAAAACAGTTTCATCTGCAGCCAGAGAGGTGCTGCCCATCCCAAAAAAGGATCGGAATATCAGTAATAATAGTATAAAGATGTAGGTATTGTCCCGTTTCACGGCCCAAAGATAGAGAAAAACCCTAAATTAATAGAACCGTGATGTTAGATATGGTGTTTTCCTCCTTGCTCGACAAAGAGTGAAAGATGTTCTGCATAATCCGGCGCAAAGTGGACACCCCTGAGTTGGTTAATCGGTTCAGCATAGTGTTTGATCTTATGGTTCATGTACGTTCGTAAAAAAACGAACTACAAAGCAAATCAAGCGCTTAGCATTGATGTGCGACAACAAGTCGTTCTTTTCTTTACGACTTATTGTCGCACATCAGTGTTAAGTGATGACTTGGCCTGAAATAGGGCTGCAGACCATCTAAATCAGAATCTCTGCTTTAGAATAGTACCGGTAAACAAAGGGTAGGACAGACGACAAAACGTACGTCGGACTTCCAAATCCGACGCGGTGCTACAACGGACTTGGAAGTCCGTTGTACGCCTCGCTCGCGTCGAGGCTGCGCCTTACGTGAACAATTCTTTGGGCTTTGCCCAATCCGGCACGACAAAAATATTGAACATTCTGGTGCTACCCATTCCATACCAACAAAAAAACGCAACAATCTGATATACAGAAAATTGCGTTTAATGATTGCCGGAATGACAGGATTCGAACCTGCGACCACACGCCCCAAGGCGTGTACTCTGCCGGACTGAGTTGTTGAGAATCAAGTTGTTATGCGAGTGTAGTTTGGATTTGCACGTTTGCTGCTGATTTTCAATAAGATGAATGAAGGTTGAGCCTTCTACCGGTTGCAATTAAATGGGTTTCACCGAATCCCGCAAAACCGGTTCGATCTCACCGGATCGGATCAATATACGAATCAGGATTTCCGGACGACCTATGGCTAAAAAAATGGTTCGGGAGATGTAAATGGGCTCGGACTACTTGCCGGATACCACCCCCGCCCCCGTTACGAGAAATATCGAGGCCTCCTTCCGTGGCTTTGTCGACGGATTCAACGGCTTTTTGCATAAAGTATTGGAACAATGGTTCGTGAAGAATTTCGGGTTTAGCGAGGCAGTTAGATATGGTAAAAAATAAAAAAGCGTGTACGTTTGGGTTGCTAACACCTAAACACTGACACGCTATGACAGGAACCGAGAGTGAAGTGCTTGCGACGTGTGGTCAAACTAGTCGCGGTGGAATACCTCCGCCCTGATGGCTCCACGCAGTGCCACAAACTTTATTTCTGCACCGACGCAGACAAAAATTGGGAATGGATACTGCAACGATTTAGCCTCCGATTTCAAATCGAATTCCTTTTTCGTGATGCAAAACAGTTTACCGGATTGGCCCACTGCCAAAACACCAACAAAACCAAAATCGAAAACCATGTCAACCTCGCGCTCGGGGCGGTATCGGTAGCCAAGGCTGCCCACTGGCTGCCCATCGACAAAGAACAACGAGGCTCATTCTCGATGGCAGAACTGAAAACATACTACCATATTCTGGCTCTGCTTGAACGATTATTGCTAATAGTTACACATGATATTCAAACAAATACGCCGGATTGTTTTTGCCCTGCTCGCCACGGCTATCGGGATTTACCCGGGCCTTTACTTCATTGTGGACCGGAAATTCGGCCTGTTGAATACCAAAACCGAGGCGCTGTTGTTCAGTCTGCCCTGGAATATCGGTTTTTATACCCATATCGTTTTCGGCGGACTGGCCCTGCTGGTCGGCTGGACGCAGTTCAGCGCCACACTGCGCGCGCGGTGGCTGCCTTTCCACCGGTGGACCGGCCGGGTTTATGTTATCGCAGCCCTGCTCAGCGCCACGGCAGCCGTCTGCATCGCCTGCTACGCAACGGGCGGCTGGGTGCCGGCCCTGGGATTCGGGTGCCTGGGTATTGTCTGGTGGTACACGACGTTTCAGGCATACCGGTTCATCCGCCAAAAAGACACGGCGCGCCACCAGGTCATGATGATCTACAGTTACGCAGCCTGCTTTGCCGCAGTCACCCTGCGGCTTTGGCTGCCTTTGCTGATCGGCATATTTCACGATTTTATCCCGGCATACCGGATCGTAGCCTGGCTGTGCTGGGTGCCCAATCTGGCGGTGGCGCATTTTTTTGTCGTAAAACCGCTTCAACGCCTGTAGCCTGCATAGGAAAACATTCCCCATCTTTTCCCGACCTTTTACCCGTACGCATCAATCCTCCTGCTCCTCCATGTCCAGCAAAATCCTCTGCCTTGAAGGCGAAAAAAGCAACAGCCCGCACGGCAACTACTCGATAGAAACCGTTTTGGAGTTCCTGCAGCAAAGCAGCGGCATCGGTTATGAACACCACCGGGTGGCCACCCGGGCCGAGCTGGACCACCGGCTCGCGGAGTTCGGCCGGCTTAAATCGTACAGCCTGTTGTATCTGGCATTTCCGGGCGCGCCGGGCCAGTTCAGCGTGTCTGCGCGGGAAGACGTCACCCTCGACGACCTCGCCGCTGCAGCCAAAGGCGGCTGGGGCAACCGTATCCTGCACCTGGGCTGCGGCAGAACCCTGAAGGTATTGCCAAAGCAACTGGACGCCCTGCGCCGCAGCACCGGCGTGGCCATGCTCAGCGGATACACCAGTGCGGTTGACTTTTTCCCTATGTCCATCCTCGAACTTTCCTATTTCGCGTTGCTCGACCAGTACCGCACGCCGGCGGCAATTGCCAAACACCTGGGCGAGCAACAGCGGTATTGGGTGAAGACGCTGGGGTTCAAATTGTTGGGATAAATCTGCCTCCCGCCGTAAAGTCGCCTACCTTTGCTTTATGGATACCGAAGAAGCATTCCCTGAAATACTGTCCAAACTGGGCATTCCGGCCTTAAATGCCATGCAGGAAACCGCCCTGCCCGCCATTCAGCAGCACCCCAACGTCATCTTGCTGGCGCCGACGGGCTCTGGCAAAACCCTGGCCTTTCTGCTTCCCGTCCTGAGTTTGCTCAAGGCCGGCACGCCCGGCGTGCAATGCCTGATCCTGTCGCCCACGCGCGAGCTGGCCATTCAGATCGAACGCGTCTGGCAGCAGATGGCTACAGGTTTCAAGGTAAACACCTGCTATGGCGGCCATTCCATGCAGACCGAAACGAAGAGTCTGAGCCAGCCGCCGGCCCTGCTGATCGGCACACCCGGCCGAATCCTGGAACACATCAACCGGAATACCATCGCCCCCGGCAGCATCCGCACACTTGTGCTGGACGAGTTCGACAAGTCGCTGTCCATGGGTTTTCAGGAGCAGATGGCCGACATCATCAAAGCCCTGCCTGGCCTGGAAAAACGCGTTCTGGTATCGGCTACCGCCAAACAGCACATCCCGGGTTTTACAGGTATTACCCATCCGAAAGTGCTGAATTTCAACAAAGCCATCGAAAAATCGACCGACGGGCTGGTGGTGAAAAGGGTCGTTTCGCCTACGGAAGATAAAGGGCCGACACTTTTCAGGTTGCTCTGTTTTTTGGGCAGCGAACAGACCCTGATCTTCTGCAATCAACGCGATGCTACCGAACACGCCAGCGCTTTGCTGAGCAGTATGGGTATTGCCAATACCTTTTTTCACGGCGGCATGGACCAGCCGGAACGGGAAAAAACGCTGGTGCAGTTCCGCAACGGCAGCATCCTTTTCCTGGTCGCCTCCGACCTGGCCGCAAGGGGTCTGGACATCCCCGAAGTGAAACACGTGGTTCATTTTGAACTGCCCCTGAAACAAAACGATTTTCTGCACCGCAACGGCCGCACCGCGCGCATGCACGCCGAGGGGACGGCCTACCTCCTGATGCACCCAGACGAGCCGCTCCCGGCCTACCTGCCCGACCCTCCCCCACTGCTCGAACTGCCCGAAACCGATACCCTCCCGGAGCCGTCGCCCTGGACCACCCTCTACATCAGCGGCGGCAAGAAGGACAAACTCAGCAAAATGGATATTGTGGGCTTTTTGTCCAAAAAGGGCAACCTTCAGAAAGACGATATCGGCAAAATTGAAGTACTGGATTTCATGTCTTTTGTTGCCGTCAGAAAAGACCTGGCAGATGGCCTGCTACAGGCCATTCAGTCGGAAAAAATGAAGGGGAAAAAGTACAAGATCGTGGTGACGAAGTAATGGAGGCGCTCGTGCAGGCGATCGAACAGGGTGAGGGCATGTTCGGTGGAAATAGAGTCCTGCTCCAAAATAGTACAAATGTCCTATATACCGACTCGTCCCGGTAAGCGTACCTTTGCCGTATCCTAAACACAAGCAACTAAAGCCGCGCGGTATGGCGCCCTTGAATCTGGTCATATTTGAAGACAATCATAATTTTCGGGAAAGCCTGCTGCAGTTCTTTCGATATACCCCGGATATTCATGTAGCCGGCGCTTACCCGGATTGTGATGATCTGCCGGTCAATATCAAAACAATACGACCCGATGTTGTGCTGATGGATATAGACATGCCGCGGATGAATGGAATCGATGCCACCGCCATTGTCAAGGATATTTCTCCTAATACCCAGGTGGTCATGCTTACTGTGAGTGAGGAAGAAGACCGGATTTTTAAAGCCCTGAGCAATGGTGCGACGGGTTACCTGCTCAAGAAAACTGATCCCGAGGAACTAGCCGGTAGCGTGCGGTCCGTCTTTTCAGGCGGCTCGCCAATGAGTCCGGCCATCGCCAGAAAGGTACTCCAATACTTTCGCTTCAAAACCAGTGAAAACCCGGCCCCATTAACCAACACCCTTGTAAAAACCAGTGAAAACGACGATGCCTTATCCACCGGACTGACCCCTCGGGAACAAGAAATTCTCGAGGGGTTGGTGGATGGGTTGTCGTACAAGATGATTGCAAGTCGATGTTTCATCAGTCCGGATACCGTGAAGAACCATATTCAGGGTATCTATCGAAAACTCCACGTGAACTCCAAAGGCGAAGCCATCAGCCTCGCCCTTAAAACAGGGATCGTGGGCAACCTGAATGAAGAACGATAACGACAGGTCATTCCAGAAAGCGAATTTCAAAACACCCTTTAATACCATACTCTCTCACCAGGAACGGGTCACTGTGCCAAACCAAATGAAATGCGCCGACAACCGATGAAAATCGCTGCCGGCAAAACCCAGAAAACTCCCATCCCGGGGCCGTTACAAAACAAAAAACAGTCCCCCCGGCAAACCATTTTACCTCAGGCTAACCACCCAAACACACACCCGTTCCGATTTTTTCCGATCCCGGCCTGCCCCGCGCAGGCCGGGATCAGTATTTTCCGTCCACCGTCCACCGCCCACCGTCCACCCACCTTCCACCGTATTTCCTTACCTTTACCCCATGAACACATACCAGCAAAAACTCGACGCATTCGGACGTCTGCTGACGATCATGGACGAACTGCGCGAGCAGTGCCCCTGGGATCGCAAACAGACCCTGGAGTCGCTGCGCAACCTCACGATCGAGGAGACCTATGAACTCGCCGACGCCATTCTGGACAACGACTTGCAGGGAATAAAGGAAGAGATAGGCGACCTGATGCTCCACATGACATTCTATGCCAAAATCGCCTCGGAACAGGAAGCCTTCGACATCGCCGATGCCCTGCATGCCATCTGCAATAAACTCATATCGCGGCATCCGCATATTTATGGCGATGTCAAGGTAAAAGACGAGGAGGAAGTCAAACAAAACTGGGAGCAACTCAAACTGAAGGAAGGGAAAAAATCGCTGCTCGAAGGGGTGCCCAACAGCCTTCCCGCTATGGTAAAAGCCTACCGGATGCAGGAGAAAACCAAACAGGTGGGCTTCGAATGGGAAAATACCGAACAGGTTTGGGCAAAAGTGGAGGAGGAACTGGGCGAGTTGCAGGAGAATATCCGCAACCGGGCGCCGCAGGCGGAGATTGAGGAGGAATTCGGCGATGTACTGTTTTCACTCGTCAACTATGCCCGTTTTATCGGTGTCGACCCCGAAACGGCACTCGAACGCGTGAACCGCAAATTCAAGTCGCGGTTCGAATATATCGAAGCCCGGGCGCCCCGCCCGCTGAAAGATATGACGCTGGCTGAAATGGATGCGCTGTGGAACGAAGCAAAGGCTGCAGGCCGCAAATTGCCCACCACCATGTAGAAGCAGGCAAATTTTATTCGGAAATGCCCGGCGTTTGCACGGGTTTTCTGAAACTTTTGTTTCCCTATCCTTTGCACCTTCGATGCCACGGCGTACTTTTGCAGCCGCTAAACCCGGATGGATAGGCAAAAACTGCCGTTTGACCCGCTGAAATCCGGTTTCGGCCCTTTATTAATGGTGGATGATGAACGATCAATGATGAATTTTTTCTTCGTTAATCTTTTCCTCATTCCTAATTTCTCATTCATAAGTCATCATTTCAGATATGGCAGTTTACTATTCCAAGGAGAAAGTCGCCGACATCATCAAAGAATATGGTGGCGATGCCAAGAATTCGGGCGATACGGAAGCGCAAATAGCGCTGCTGACCTACCGCATCGAAAGCCTCTCCGCGCACCTTCGCATCAACAAGAAAGACCACTCCACGCGCCGCGCCCTGCTCACCATGGTAGGCCAGCGCAAGAGCCTGCTTTCTTACTACGCGAAAAAAGATATTTACAAATACCGCGCACTCATCGAGCGGCTCGGCCTGCGTAAGTAAAACAATCGATAGCTGTCCGGCGTTATCCGGGCAGCTATTTTTTTGCCCTTTCAAAACGCCCCCCGAAACCTTTAATCATAATAACCATTCATCGCATCGGCATCAGTATAGTTTGCGTATCGAAACGGCGACGAAGTTGCTGCCGGAATTTTGAAAAGACGATCAAAAACGGGGAGTATGTTCCCCCACACAAAGAGGTAAGTTCAGGTTGACATGTGGCGACCGACGGCTGGAGTTGCGATTCCAGCCTTCAAACGCCAGACTAACTCAGCTCTTTGTGTGATTTTTCGGTTTTTGGATACTTTTCTCTCCTCCGGACCGGCCACCGACCGCAACGCTACGGCAAAGGACTACCGGATTGCCGGCGCACAAATTCATCTTATTATCATGGGAAAACAAATTCCCTTGCGCACCACGTTCCATCTGCCCGATGGAAGGGAAGTCGCGCTTGAAACAGGCAAACTCGCCACACAGGCCGACGGCTCCGTGCTCGTCCGCATGGGCGATACGATGCTGCTGTGCACCATCGTCAGCGCCAAAAAAGCAAAGGAAGGCCAGCCCTTTTTTCCGCTTTCCGTCGATTATCAGGAAAAATTTGCCGCAGCGGGACGTATCCCGGGCAACTTCTTCCGCCGGGAAGGCCGGCTGTCGGACTATGAAATCCTTATCAGCCGCCTTGTCGACCGTGCCCTGCGCCCGCTGTTCCCCGACGGGTACATGAACGAAACGCAGGTGATTATTACCCTGATTTCTGCCGACAAAGACGTGATGCCCGATGCCCTGGCCGGTCTCGCGTGTTCCGCAGCCGTTGCCACCAGCGATATTCCGGTGGAAACGCTGTTTTCGGAAGTGCGCGTTGCGCGTATCGATGGCAAGTTCGTCATCAATCCCGGACGTGAAGCTCTCGAAAGGGCGGATATGGACTTTATCGTTGCAGCCACCAAAAACGATATTACGATGGTGGAAGGCGAAGCCGACGAATGCTCCGAACTGGATCTCGTGGCGGCCCTGAAAGTGGCGCATGAGGCCATCAAAGACCAGATCGCAGCGCAGGAGCGCCTTGCCGAAATGGTCGGTGAAAAAGCCCTCGTAAAACGCACCCCGCCTGAAGTTCCTGAAAATGAGCCGCTTAAACACCGCGTCGGCGAACTGATCTCCGACGATATCTACGCCCTTGCACGCAGTGCATCCGATAAAAGCACCCGCAAGACGCGCATCGAAGAGATCAAGGAAGCGGCGATGACCACTGTGGCCGAAGAGTTTGGCGATGAGTTCATGGCAGAATGGGGCGCTACGGCAGAACGCTACTTCGAAAAACTGAAAAAACACATCATTCGCGATGTCGTATTGAGCGACAGCAAGCGCCTCGACGGCCGCAAATCCGACGAAGTGCGCCCCATCTGGTGTGAAGTGGATTACCTGCCGGCAACACACGGCTCCGCTATCTTTAACCGCGGCGAAACCCAGGCGCTCACCTCGCTTACCCTCGGCACCAAGCAGGATCAAATCCTGATCGATAATGCTCTGAAGAGCTACGACGACGATTTTATCCTCCACTACAGCTTCCCGCCCTATTCGGTTGGTGAAGTAAAACCCATGCGCGGACCCGGCCGCCGCGAAGTAGGCCACGCCAACCTCGCCGGCCGCTCGATCCGTAAGGTGATGCCCGATGAATTCCCCTACACCGTGCGGCTCGTGACGGACATCCTGGAGTCGAATGGCTCCTCCTCTATGGCTACCGTTTGCTCGGGTTCACTGGCATTGATGGACGGCGGTGTGCCGCTCAAGGCGCCTGTTGCCGGCATCGCCATGGGCGCTATTGCCGACGACAAAGGCCGCATCGCTATTCTTTCCGACATCCTGGGCGACGAAGACGCGCTCGGTGATATGGACTTCAAAGTGACCGGCACCGATAAAGGTATCACCGGCACCCAGATGGATATCAAGATCGACGGCATGCCGTACGAACTGCTGGAAAAAGCCCTGCTACAGGCACGCGACGGACGCCTGCATATTCTCGCCAAAATGGCCGAAGCCCTCGGCCATGCGAATGCCGACCTCAAACCGCATGCACCGCGTGTGATCGAGTTCCGCATCGAACGCGATTATATCGGCGCCGTGATCGGGCCTGGCGGCAAGATCATCCAGGAAATGCAGCGCAATACCGGAACGACCATCAGTATTGACGAGGACGAAAAAGGCGGCATTGTCGCCATCTTTGGTCCCGACAAGGCTTCGCTCGATGCGGCCTATGCCAAAATCCAGGACATTGTGTTTACGCCCGACGTGGGCGCTATCTACGACGGCGTCGTGGAAGAACTGGCCGAATACGGCGCATTCATCAAGTTCAAAGGCAAAACAGGCCTGATGCACGTGTCTGAAATCGACCACCAGCGCGTGGAGAATGTAGGCGATATACTCAAGGTGGGCGATGCGATCCAGTTTAAAATACTCGATGTAGACCCGCGTACCGGCAAAATGAAACTGTCGCGCAGGGCCATTACACCCAAAGCCGACGGCACCATGCCTACGGATGAGGAAAATGCAGCGCGCGCGCAACGCGGCAGCGGCAGTGGCGGCGGCCGTGACAATGGTCGCGGCGGCGGTCGTGATGATCGCCGTGGCGGCGGTGGCGGTCGCGACGACCGCAGAGGCGGCGGCGGCGATCGCCGCGGTGGAGGTGGCGGCGGCGGACGCCGTTGAGCACAACACAGTTCTGTAGAAAATACGAAGCCGGTCGGGAGATGCTCCCGGCCGGCTTTTCGTTTCGGGCCGATCATATTTTTATCCCGTCTAAATAACCGCTCTCCACAAACCTTTTCCGAACGAAAATTCTGTACTCCCGTTTGGTAAAGTAGTTTTGTTCCGCAAAAAAAATTGCCTGCCGGTTTATTACTGCGCGCAATAGACTTTCTTTGCGATTCCCCTCACTCATTATTCATCACTCATCATTTATCAATGAGTTGGTTTACCAAATTTCTCTCTTCTTCCCTGGGTCATAAGGTCGTGATGTCGCTGACCGGCTTGTTCCTGATGCTGTTTTTGATCATACATCTGATCGGCAACCTGCAGCTCCTGAAAGACGACGACGGCGAAGCCTTCAATACCTACGCGTTTTTTATGACGCACAACCCGCTGATCAAAATCATTTCCTACACCCTGTATGCCTTTATCCTTTGGCATGCTGTACAAGGAATACGGCTATGGCTCAGCAACAAGGCTGCACGGGGCAACATCCGGTACGCCGTTGTGCATACCCGGAGTTCGGAGCGGTCGGCGCGCAACATGGCATGGCTGGGTATCGTAATCCTCGTCTTCATCGTCCTGCACATGTGGCAGTTCTGGCTTCAGATGAAGATGGGTGTCTTGCCCGCAGTGGAAGTCGCCGCATACGATCATCCGGTGCAAAACCTCTACCTGCCCGTGGCAGAGGCGTTCAAAAACCCCTTGTATGTGGCCTTTTACGTGATCAGCATGGTCGTGATTGCCTTTCACCTCTGGCACGGGTTCTGGTCGTCGTTTCAGACACTGGGCCTCAGCCACCCCCGTTATACACCCCTCATCAAAGGGCTGGGCTATGTTTACGCCATCGGTATTCCGGCCGGCTTTGCCCTGATCCCTCTCGTGTTTTATTTTGTAGGGAAATAAACCCTGCTCAACCCTTCGTCAACTGAATTTACTTTCGAAAAATATGGCAAAATCAACTGCCTCCGAACCCAAACTCGATTCAAAGGTACCCGCCGGCGCTGTGTCGGAAAAGTGGGAATATTACAAAGGTCATGTACCGCTCGTATCGCCCAACAACAAGCGCCGCATCGATGTGATTATCGTCGGCAGCGGTCTGGCGGGCGCCTCCGCAGCGGCTTCACTGGGCGAATTGGGCTATAATGTCAAGGTTTTTACGTTTCACGACAGTCCGCGCCGGGCGCATTCCATCGCCGCACAGGGTGGCATCAATGCAGCGAAAAACTATCGCAACGACGGCGATTCGGTATACCGCCTTTTTTACGATACCATCAAAGGCGGCGACTACCGCTCCCGTGAAGCCAACGTACATCGCCTGGCTGAGGTCTCCACCAGTATTATCGATCAATGCGTGGCGCAGGGCGTGCCTTTCGCGCGGGAATACGGCGGTCTGCTCGACAACCGCTCCTTCGGCGGTACGCAGGTGTCGCGTACATTCTATGCGCGTGGCCAGACCGGCCAGCAACTGCTGATCGGCGCCTACCAGGCGCTCAGCAGGCAGGTGCACCTCGGCACAGTTAAACTGTACAACCGCCATGAAATGCTCGATGCTGTGGTGGTCGACGGCAAATGCCGCGGCATCATCGCCCGCAACCTGCTCACCGGCGAACTCGAACGCCATTCCGCACACGCCGTTGTGCTCTGTACCGGCGGATACGGCAACGTATTCTACCTGAGTACCAATGCCATGATGTGCAACGTAACGGCTGCCTGGCGGGCACACCGCCGCGGCGCCTTCTTCGGCAACCCCTGCTACACCCAGATACACCCGACCTGTATACCCGTCTCGGGCGACTACCAGTCGAAACTGACATTGATGTCGGAATCGCTGCGCAACGACGGCCGGGTGTGGGTCCCCAAATCGGCCGCCGACCGCATGAAAGACCCGCGGCAGATCGCTGAAGCGGACCGCGATTATTACCTCGAACGCCGATACCCGGCTTTCGGCAACCTGGTGCCGCGCGATATTGCCAGCCGGGCCGCCAAAACGGCCTGCGACGAAGGACTCGGTGTAGGTAAATCCGGCCTGGCGGTTTATCTCGATTTCGCCGATTCCATTAAACGGCTCGGAAAAGATACAGTGGAGGCGCGATACGGCAACCTGTTTGAAATGTATGAGAAGATCACGGGCGACAATCCCTATGAAGTTCCGATGCGGATATACCCGGCGGTACACTATACCATGGGAGGCCTGTGGGTCGATTACGATCTGATGACCACCGTCCCGGGGCTGTACGCATGTGGAGAAGCCAATTTCAGCGATCACGGCGCCAACCGCCTGGGTGCATCAGCACTCATGCAGGGCCTTGCCGACGGCTATTTTGTGCTGCCTTATACCATTGGTTCCTACCTGTCCAACGAAATCAGGACTGGCCCGATCTCCACGGAAACGCCCGAGTTTGCGCAGGTAGAACAAGAAGTGCGCGGCCGTATCGGGCGGCTGATGGAGCTGGGCGGCAAACAAAGCGTGGAAAGTTTCCACCGCCGCCTCGGCAAGATCATGTGGGATAAATGCGGGATGGCCCGCAACGCGCAGGGCCTCGAAACGGCCATCCGCGAAATACGGGAACTGCGCAAGGAATTCTGGAGGGATGCCTTTGTGCCGGGACGTACCGACGAGTACAACCCCGAACTGGAAAAGGCATGGCGTGTTGCAGACTTCCTCGAACTGGGCGAACTGATGTGCCAGGATGCCCTGGATCGCCAGGAATCCTGCGGCGGACACTTCCGTGAGGAATACCAGACGCCGGAGGGAGAGGCTTTGCGCGACGACAAGGATTTTATGTATGTGTCGGCATGGGAGTGGAAGGGTGAGGATCAGGCGGCACAATTGCACAAGGAGAAACTGGAATACGAAGAGGTGAAGGTGACGCAGCGTTCTTATAAGTAAAAAACTTGTATACCCATTCGTAGCGGGCCGATCATCTCGGGCTTTTGGTATTGCCGCAGCACGGCCCCCCCATATTCGACACACTGTTTGCCAAACACACAGGCGTTTGTTTCTATTATCGAAAACAGTTGGATACCGGTGCGGAGCAGTTTGATACGACCGCGAACAGTGAACTGGATATGACGCGTATTGATTCGACCTGGTACAACATAAGCGGCTGTGCGACCTACAATCTGGTGAAGCACTATTATGAAGATTGGGATGTCAACGACACGATTGTAGGGTATGATTACTATCAGGGCAGTAATCACTGGAGCCTTGAGATCAACCTGATCGAGCGTTCTATCGTTGCTGAACACGTATATACCCCCGGCGGGGCGCTCTATTTTGAGCGATATAAAGGAATATGGGAATTTTAAGTAAAACGGTTGCGCTCATCGCCTGTTTTGGGCTTCTGATCTCCCTGCCACTGATCGGCCAGGATATCATTGCACTGCAAAACCCGTCCTTTGAAGAAGGCCAGCCCGCATGGGGCACAGTGCCGGAGGGCTGGATCAATATGGGCGCTACGCAGGAAAGCCCGCCCGACATTCAGCCCGGCGCCTTCGGGGTAGTCATGAAGGCGCAACACGGCAAACAATATCTGGGGTTGGTGGTGCGCGACAACAATACGTGGGAAGGGTTGGGGCAGAAGATGGACGGGTTATTGAAAAAGGACTCGACGTATCAATTCAGTCTGTACCTGGGCAGGTCAAATGTGTACCAGTCCATGTCGAGGAAAACCGGAAAAGAAGTCAACTACAATGCCCCCACAATCCTAAAAATATGGGGCGTGAATGCGGAAAAACAAACGGAGGAGTTACTGGCTGAAAGCAGCGCCGTCAGCCATTCCCAGTGGACGCTGTTCACGTTCACGCTGAAACCTACGGTGGATGATTTTGACGAGATCGACCTGATGGCCTATTACGCGTCGGGTTTTGAAAATAAAAATGGCAACTTGTTGATAGACAATTGCTCTGCTATTGAAAAAGTAAACCCGAATAAATGAATACAAGCCTGCTTGGCGACCCGTTCGCTGACAGAATTTAAAAAAAACACAATTCTCTCGATATGCACTTAACGCTCAAAATCTGGCGCCAGGGTGGCCAATACAAGGGTGAGTTTGTCACCTACCAACTTCCGGATGTCAACCCGGACATGTCCTTCCTTGAAATGCTCGACGTGCTCAACGAGCAGCTGGTACATCGGCGCGAAGAGCCCGTTGCTTTCGAGCACGACTGCCGCGAAGGCATCTGCGGTACCTGCTCGCTTGTCATCGACGGCCGGCCGCACGGGCCAATGAAAAGCACCACCACCTGCCAGGTGCATATGCGCCATTACAACGATGGCGATACCATTGTGATTGAGCCTTTCCGCGCGCAGTCCTTTCCCGTTATCAAGGACCTTGTAGTAGACCGTTCGGCATTCGACCGGATCATTCAGTCGGGCGGCTATGTCAGTGTCAACACGGGACAGGCGCAGGATGCCAATGCGATCCCGATCGAGAAAGAACAAGCCTCCCACGCATTCGATGCAGCAGCCTGCATCGGCTGCGGCGCCTGCGTCGCGGCCTGTCCGAACGCTTCGGCGATGCTGTTCACATCGGCCAAGATCAGCCATCTCGCACTGCTGCCCCAGGGCCAGGTAGAGCGCCAGAAGCGCGTGCTGGCTATGGTGGCGCAAATGGACAAGGAAGGCTTTGGGCAGTGTTCCAATGTAAAAGCCTGCGAGGCCGAGTGCCCAAAAGATATTTCAGTGGAAAATATCGCCCGCATGAACCGCGAATTCCTCAGCGCGGTATTTGCTTCGGATAAAGCGATGTAAAAAGGCTTCAAGGTTGGCGCTAAACTAACCCTGAAGCCCTTTCTTACGTTTTCTGGTGCTTTTTCTTTGCTGCCGGGAAAAGGATATTGTTGAGAATCAGCCTGTAACCCGGCGAATTGGGATGCAGGTTGAGGTCGGTAGGCGGATCGAGTACGTAGTGGCGGTAATCTTCCGGATCGTGACCGCCATAGTAGGTCCAGAAACCATAGCCGTACGTCCCGTGGATATACCGGGCTTCATTTACCGGTTTGTTCTCTCCCATGATCAGCACAGTCGGCTTAATGTATTTTTTCTGAAATGCTGTGGCCTGGCCCATAAACCCCTTTACGGTACGGGTGTGGCATTGGGTAAGCATGGTAGGCACGGGGTCCCACTTGGCGGAGAAGTCGAAGAGGTTGAAATAATCCTGTTCGGGAATAACCCTGCGTCCGGCCACCTCGCTGTTGTCGATGGTTGAGTGTTCGTAGATACCCGGATCGGTGATGATCTGGAAGTCCTGGAAGGCAAAAGTTTTGGAATAGTCGAGCTTGTTCTGGCAGTTTGGGTCGATCGGATCTCCGTCGAATACCGATGCGCAGATGTCGGTTCCTTCGGCGGCGAGGGCTATATCATAGGTATCGGTGGCAGAACACATGGCAAACATGAACCCGCCGCCCGCAACATATTCCGATATTTTTTTGGCGACGGCCAGTTTCAGTTCGCTCACCTTGGCGAACCCGTTTTCCCGGGCGAGGCTTTCCATCATGCGCACATGTTCGCGGTACCAGGGCTGGCTGCTGTTGCTGGCATAAAACTTTCCGAACATACCCGTAAAATCCTCGTGGTGCAGGTGCAGCCAGTCGTATTCCGATAATTTGCCTTGCAGCACTTCAGTATCGTAAATAACGTCGTAAGGAATCTCGGCATAGGTCAGCACGAGTGTTACGGCGTCGTCCCAGGGTTGAATAACCTCACCTTTTTCGTTTTTATCCGGGGAGTACACGGCGATTTTAGGCGCTTTTTCAAGTTTGATGACGTCCATATTCACTTCCGGGTTGAGGATGTCTTCCCGGATCTTTTCGAACTGCGCATCTGCGAGTATTTCAAAACTTACATCGCGGGTTTTGCACTCCTTTTCAAACGTGGGTGTATAGACGAAGGCAAAACTTCCACCCCGGTAGTTCAGCAGCCAGTAGGCCTCGGCGCCCTCTGAAATGACCCAGTACGCAATGCCATAGGCTTTGAGGTGGTTGTGTTGACTTGCTTCATCCATCGGCACCAGCATATAGGTGGCTCGAAGTTGGGTGAGCATGCAGGCCAGAAATGCCCCTGCAAGGAAAAATTTGCGCATGGCAGATGTGTTTAATTATTTGCAGATAAGTACCGGGGCTTAAACGCGGATTCGGGGAGAAAGATTTTTAACAGCAAAAAAAAGCCGGTCTTGATTCAGGCCGGCTAATGTGCAAATATTATTTATCGAACGGAGGGATCTTGCATTCAGGGTTTTTTCTTGATGGTACAGCCAATAGCCCTGGTAAATTCCGTGACGGGTTTTTCCCCTTTCAGCAAGGCGTCTACGGCCTTTTCCACCCAGCGGTTTTTGGCATGGGAGGGCAATTCGGGGTTATCGTCGATGGCGCCAATATAGCGGACCACGAGGCTTGTGTCGAGCACAAAAACGTGGGGTGTACGGGTGGCGCCGAATTTGGGGTAAACGGTCTGATCTTCGTCAAAAAGGTAGGCAAAGGGGTAGTGTTTTGACCGGGATCGCCGCTGCATTTCCTCGTAACTGTCTTCCTCCACAATAATCGGGCTGTTGGGATTGATCGCAATTACCGGAAAACCCAGCGGAGCATATTTGTTGTGGAGGTCGATGATACGCTGTTCGTAAAGCTGGGCGTAGGGGCAGTGGTTGCAGGTGAACACCACAATGTAGCCCTTAACATCTTTGTAGTCGGATAGGGATTTTGTATTACCGTCTACATTTTTTAGGGAAAAATCGTCGGCTTTATCGCCAACTACGTAACCGGAGGGGCCAGTCGCACTGAATTGCAGGATAGCGCCTGCAAGTGCAAAAGCCGCGAAGACGAGACTTTTCATGAGTAAAGAAAGAATGAACGATGAATGGGATGTAATGAATGCGTGTCGACTAAAAACGGAAAAGCCTGTGCTAAGGGTTATTTTCCGCTACTGCAATTGATCAGGCTCTTAAGCGAAACCGCTTTCGTGTCCCCTACAAATGGGAGTACGAATGCTTCCAAGTCCGAGTAATTATCAAATTTACCGAGGTTAAAGGCTTTTTGGTGGCCTTTAACGACGAGTGTAACCGGTATCGCACCGTCCCATTCTTCGTAAATGTACGGAATCCATGTATTGGCGTCCGTATCGGCAAACAACACTACCTCCGATTTAAGCTGTTGCGCTTTCAGGAAGGGAATGAATTTTTTCTCCAGCTGACTCTTAAAGTCGAGGCTGACCAGGAGTACCTGCACATTTTTGCCGGTATATTGTTCGCGGAGTTGTTCGAAGCAAGGAAGTTCTTCGACACAAGGCTTGCACCAAGTGGCCCAGAAGTTGACCACAAGGGTCGCTTCGCCTGCCTGCGCAATGCGGGTGGTCAGCTGTGGAAGGCTGTCATACACTGAAAATTCCTGCGCTTTGGCCTGCGAAAGTCCAAACAAACAAAGCAGAGGAATCACCAAAAGAGAAAACCGATACGGGTACATAGGCATCATGAAACAGTATTATTAAAAAAAAACATTGCAAGGAACAAAGAAGTCTCCGAATAGCCAGCAGGTTTAACAGTTTTTCCGACGAAAAATGCGCGGACAGGCGATTTTCATAAAAAAATCCCCCGGGCGGATGCCCGGGGAGACTTTTTCGGTAAACTGTTCAATCGCCGGCAGGAAAAATAGAGACCGGTGATCAGGCTTCAACAGCCGTTTCCGGATAGGCGATCGAATGATCGACGAGTATACGCCCGCAGTGTTCGCAGGCGATGATCTTTTTGTGCAGGCCGATCTCCAGCTGCACCTGAGGCGGTACGTTGTTGAAGCAGCCACCGCAGGAGTTGCGCTCTACCGTCACAACGGACAGTCCGTTGCGATAGGTACGGCGTGTTTTGTCGTAAGCTTTCAGCAGGCGATCTTCCATGATAGCGGTCCGCGCTTTTTCACTCATTGCGCGCAGCCGGTTTTCTTCCTGTTCTGTTTTTTCAATGATGCCCTGCAGTTCGACTTTTTTAGCGTCGAGTTCTTTCTGCTTGGCTTCCATTTTAGCCTCGGCTACGGCCAGGCCATCTTTTTTGGTTTCGAGTCCGGCTTTGGCCTCCCGCACTTTCTTTTCCGACAACTGGATATCGAGTTTGGCCAGGTCAATTTCGTTCTGCAGGGCCTTGAATTCCCTGTCGTTGCGCACCTCGTCGAGTTGCTTCTGGTACTTCTTGATATTGCCGTCGGCATCTTTGGCCATCGTCTGCAAACGGGCGATTTCCTGCTCGTTTTCTTTCAGGATGGCTTTGAGTTTTTTGATGCGGGTGTCGAGACCGGCGATTTCGTCTTCCAGGTCGGAAACCTCCATCGGCAGTTCGCCCTTGAGTATCTGGATTTCATCCAGTTGAGAATCAATTTGCTGCAAATTCCACAGCTCTTGTAGTTTTTCGGCAACGGATGCTTCTACAGCCATATTTTATGAGTAGTAAGTTAAGTGTGGTGAGTGGTGCGTTGCGGGTGGTGCTTATTCACATATAATGCACGGGATTGGTATTGCTATTCGTGCAATGGGCCGCAAAAGTAGGGAATTTTTCGTGGAAAATATCGTATAAAAGTTCGATGGTAAATTGTTCACTTTCGTAGTGCCCGATGTCGGCAATGACCAGTCGGTGCTCTGCGTCGAAAAATTCGTGGTACTTAAAATCAGCAGTGACAAACGCGTCTGCCCCGGATTTTAGTGCGTCGGGCAGCAAAAAACTGCCGCTGCCGCCGCAAACAGCCACCTCGAGAACAGGTTTCCCGCGGAGGGCTGTGTGGCGGATGCAGTCGGCCCGGAACACTTTTTTAAGCATTTCCAGGAATGCCGTTTCGTCCATAGCGGCGGGCAGGGTTCCTGTAATGCCGGCTCCGATATCGGTAAAGCCCGATTTGGGCGCCAACAACCGGGTGTTCAGGAGCCCGATTTTTTCCGCGATCCTGGCGTTTACGCCACGGTGCAGTACGTTGTCGAGGTTGGTGTGTATGGCATAGATTGCTACGTTGTGGCGGATGGCCTGGATTACCGTCCGCTCGATATAGGAGGCGCCATTGATCCGTTTCAATCCCCTGAAAATGATCGGGTGGTGCGCAACGACGAGGTTGCAGCCCTTTTCAAGCGCTTCACGGACTACCGCTTCCGTAGAGTCGAGGCAAAACAATACGCCCGTTGCCTGATCCTCCGGATGGCCGACGAGGAGCCCTGCGTTGTCGTACGATTCCTGCAGGTGTGGCGGCGCAACGGCTTCAAGCACCGCGATGATGTCTTTTATTTGCATGATGGTAGTGTCGGACGGGAAAGTAAGGGTTTCAGGCAAGGCCGTAGTAAAACAACAAAGATAGCGGGCCTGTGTTTATCAATGGAAGGCTGTAAATGCCCGGCTGAGGTTAATTTATACCAAATGCTGAAGAATTGACAGGGCTTGGACTTAACTTTGCGGAATATTTCCGGTCAAATCAGCAATAGCCGGAAGCAGCGCCCATTAACCGTATTTTTACACCATTTTAAATTCAAATACCATGGTTTCGACACTTCTGTTCCTGAGCAATCTTGGCGGCACGGAATTCCTGCTTATTTTTATGGTAGTGTTATTGTTGTTCGGCGGCAATAAAATCCCTGAACTGATGCGTGGCCTGGGTCGCGGCATCCGCGAATTCAATAATGCAAAAACTCCGTGGAAGACGAGATCCGCCAGGGTATGCGTGATGCGGAGAAGAAATCGATCGACAAGTAATCGCCGGTTTTTCTTACCATCTTTTAAAAAGGCAGGAGTCAGTCCAAATGCGGGCTGACTCCTGTTTTGTTTAAGAAACATCTTAGAAACCGTCTGTTCTTACCGTGTAATGACCAGTTTTTTTGTTTCCAGTGCGGCGCCGTTCCGGAGCAATGTCGCCAGGTAGATGCCTGGTGACAGGTCGCTGACATCGATGCTGATGATGGATTCTTTTTCATCCAGATCAATGTCCCTCACGATTTGGCCCAGGCCGTTGCGCAGTTGTATGCGGCCACGGGCTTCCAGTGCATAAGCAACCTGCAGGGTTTCCGAAGCGGGATTGGGACTGATTTCGAGGTAATCGCCATCAGAGGTTTCCTCATCATTCCGACCTTTTCCTATGCCTCCCCAGCCGCCTTCGCCGTAGCAGTAGTTGAGGTTGCATATAAAGCCAAACGAGCCTTCATTGCCGCTACAAGCAGCCAGGTACCTGAGCATGAAGCACCCCCCCTGGAGATATCGCGCATAAGGTATGGTCCAACTGAGCGTATTCATCTGGAAAGCAGGTGGCGTAGCATTGAACTGTACCGGCCCGAGGAATAATTGGGAGAAACCGCCAAATCCATTTGGAACACCCAGGTAGGCCGTATAGGTAGTCAGGCTGCACGGATTGGTGATATAATGGCCGGGGAACGAGAAGTTAAAGGTCACCGTCCAGTTTTCAGGATTCACCTCCTGGTTATTGACGATCTCTTCTACGTCCATCATGCACCAGAATGTCTCTGTACACTCTTTAAAGGGAATGACGAATTTCACCGTACACTGTTCTCCCGTCAAATCGTTGCAAATGATCAATGTTCCTGTCAGTCCGTTATTGGCTATGTAGTCGGACGCCGGGTTTACATGAAGGAAACCATCGATTTGAAGTTGGTGGGTAAAACTGTTGTAGCTGGGCAACCCCGGGTTGTACAGGATAAATCCCCCGTTGATCTCGGGTTCTATACCACAGTAGTGCCAGCCGTCGGGTATTGTGAGCGCGCTGTGCAGGGAGAAAACCTGCTCCTCGGCATCCAGCATGCATTGCAGATCGTAGTACCCGTCGATATGTTTATATGGGCACTTGTCACATTCGATCACTTCGAGGCAGAAGGGTTCTGATTGTGCGGTACAGGTAAGCGTACTTCCCGGAGGCGGGTTGGAGTTTTGGTATTGCTGGCTGACCTGCAACACGATTTCACCTTCCATTGCCGTGGTAAGGCACAAGGGTGTTACAGGGCCCGAGCCTGCTGAAAGCGGGGTATTGGGTAATAGTACCCACCGCCACGAGGTAAAGGACCCGGGAGGACCATCGAGACAGATGTCGCCCTCTTCAAGAAGGGTATCGCATAATGTATAACAACCCGACAGGATGTCGACGCTGATCGGATCGGTGATGTTTATACCGGCCGAAGCGCTGCATCCATACTGATTCACGATTGTAGCACTGTAAAATCCCCCTCATTCACAGTCAGGTCCGGCCCGAATGATTTGAAGTCGCCCTGATAAAACCAGGTAACCGGATTACTCGGGTTGGTGGCGATATGTGCGGTGAATGGCTCACAGGTATAATCCACGTCGAAAGTCGGAGCAGGCGGCAAGGGATTGACGACAACTTCGGTGGTTACGGACGTGCATGTTACACCATTTTTGTAGGCGGTTACTGTAACAGTGTACGGCGTGCTTTGGTAAGGCGCATTGGGTACCTGGACAGATGTTCCTGTTTTTGGAAAACCAGGCAGATCGGATGTCCAGACATAGGAAAACCCTGAGTTGCCTGTAATATTCAACAAAATCCAGTCTCCCGTGCACACCTGCAAATCACCCTGAATCCCGCCGGCAAACAGATCGATCAGGTCGACGTTCACTGCTGTCGGACTATATGTACAGATGCCGTCGGAAACTGTCAGGTCGTATATGCCTGAGGAAACATTAATGGTTGAACTTGTCGCTCCGGTCGACCAATTCCAGGAGGTCGGCGTATTGGAGCCCGGAGACGGCTCGTAGGATAGCGTGGCTGAGGTCTCGCAATCGTCTTTCACTACCATTATACTGCCAAAGAGATTGCTGATATTGATATGCACATCCTGGGTTGCTTCTACATCGCAACCGAATTCAGTGGAGACCGTGAGGGTAACCTCGTAATCGCCGGAGAATGCGTAGTTTTTGATCGGATTCGCAATCCCGGTAGTGGAGAAATCTCCAAAATTCCAGTGATACCCCAGCACGTTGTCGGTGTTGGGAAGGACGTGGGAAATGAACTGTATAGGTGTACCGAAACACACGGTATTGCTGGGAATCGCCTCAATGCTCGCGGTAGGCACCGGAGGCAGGTCCAGGTTTAGACAAAATGTACAATGATACTCCATGCCGGGTTTGTCAGAACCGATGGTGTGCGTATACGGCGTAAGCGAAACGGTGATATTCATTCCGGCAGGTACGGTAACCGTCACAACATCGTCGGTGCTGCTCAATACCTGAGCCGTGCCGTTGATAATGACTGTCCAGACGCGGGTGTCTATGGTAACGCCGGGCAACAATTCGGAAATATCGCGCAAGGTCAGTTCATAGGTGCCAGGCGTCGAACCACAGGCATATGTTGCCTGCAGGTTGGGAACCATAGGGATTTGCAGCATGCGCGTATCGAAATAGATCAAATTGTCGTTAAAAAACTTGACATTCAGGGATGTTGGATAATACCCTACGTGTGTGAACCTCGAAATTTCTCCGTTGATCAGGTCGTCAAATGTGACGATCGGGAAAATATTCGGCGGAGTCAGGTTATTGACCAGACTGTTATTCGGATCGAAAACCACCCACGCCGCCGCTTCGACTTCCGAAAAATCACGCCCGTTGAGGTCTCCCTTGACCCGAATATGTCCACATTCATTGGCGCCCATTTCCATGCCTGGGGCGCCGCATTCGGCATTCAGAATGCCCAAATCGAACTCCCAATCAGAAAAAATGACTCCGGTACCCGGTCCGCCTTCATTGAAGCCGGGACCGCATACGAGGGTCAGGTCTGCATCCGCCACACAGGTCAAATTGTCGATGACCCTGGTAACCCGGACGTGATAGTTTCCTTCATAATCCGGGTTGCTTGTGCCGCTTATAACGAGTTGCGGGCCATCATTTGTTGGCACGACCTCGTAAACAGGCAAATCAAAGGGGTTTTCGATCTGATTGCCGTCATGCCACCACATGAAAGATTCGGAGGTGGCGAACGGATAAATCGAGGCATTCAGCGTGAGTGGTGTGTAATTGACGCAATCAAGGAAATCCGATGCAGATATCACCAGATCGGGATTGGCGACTACTTCAATTACGCGCACATCTGTCAGAACAAGCGGGCAATCGCCCCCTTTGGTCATGATGACTTTGACATAATGCGTCCCGGGTGTCTCGAAAGCATGGTCGAATGTGGACAAAGGTGAACTTTGGCCTAATATGTAGTTATCTCCATCATCCACATACCAATCGTAATTATCTCCGCTTTGGTTATCCACGGTATATTGCTCTATACTGCCCTGGCATACCTTACATTCAGCATCAGGGTCCGGGTTGAATAGATTGGTCGGGCAATTGATTTGTAAAAAGGGAGGGGTGATGGTAATGGGTAATTCGACCGTATGATTAATACCGCAAATCCTGATCGTGAGTCTGATCTTTGGGTTGGAGGGGGCGGAGGTATACCACTGGACTGTTATCTGCGGTGTGTTTTGGCCGCTGACAATACTGCCCGCGAAGTAAGGTTGTATGCTCCAGTTGTATACTTCAGCGTCAGGTATATTGACCGTATAAGTGGCAAGCGCACCGTCAGGACAAGCCGGATCATCCGTGCTTATTACGATATCGCCGTACTCGATCTCCTCAACGGTTACTTCAAAAGGAGCGGAAGCGCATCCGTTGACCGTGCGAACCACGCTGATGCTATGCGGCACACCGGCTGTCCAGGTGATATTAAGTGTATTCAGGTTCATGCCGGAAGCACTGGCCGGTGTTCCGCCGGTGACTGTCCAAACGAAGTCGCCGTCGCCAGGCACAACGGTGTATTTATATGCCTTTCCGGGGCAGACTAATTTCGGTCCTGCAATGTCCTGTATGGTTACCGGCTCCAGGATGGTAACAACGGCAGCCAGTTCGTCGCATTCAAACATCTGGAGGCCGTTGAACATAACCGTCGCTTTCACGGTGTAATTGCCAGGGGCGCCGAAATAACTGAAGGGAAGTGTCGTGCCGGGGGCATCAAAAACGACCTGGGGCGGTGAGTTTGTTTCCATCACCACCCAGGTGACCTTGTATGGCGTAGGTGTCGGGTCGGGCGTAATGGCCAGTGTCACATCTTCGCCGTAGCAAAAGCTGTCGCCGGTAAGGTTCATATTGCGCACCTCCACACATTTCTGACCGCCGGAAATACAGCCGGCTACCGGGTGTGTGATATTTACCTTGACACAGAATGTACCGTAAAAGTTATTCAAACTGATGACAGCATGATTTCCATTGGGAGCGATATAAACGGCGCCCCCCGACAGGTTGCTGGTAACATCGATTTGCCAGTTGTACACAGCCCCCGGCCAGTATGGTACGGAATAAACCTGATCGAAAGCATTGGGATCGCACAGGTTCTCCGGTCCTGTTACCACCTGTACTGTCGGTATGACAGGCACTTCCACAGCGACCGGTGTGGGGCACAAATTGCCATTGCAGTTGGCAACCGTCAACCAAACGATACCATAGCCGTTGTCCTGCGGCATATCCCAGATCACTTCATAACAGGATTCGTTGTTTGGCCCATTCTGGGTGCCCCCCGACTGGCTCCAGGTGAAACTGGTACAATCGGCTGTGGTACAATATTTTACCGGTGTTGTGCTTTGGCAAACGACAGAGGGGCATAAAATCTCCGGAACAATGGCTTCACTTACATTGACCGTAACAGAGGTCGGCTCAGAGCTGCATCCAAGGCAGTTGGTGGCATACATCGTTACGGTGTAGGTGCCCGGTACGTTAAAGGTATGTTCGAGGTCAGGATCAGACCCGAAGCCGACGAGGTCGTTTGTGGCGGCATCCCGGATTTCCCAGACCCATGTTCCTACAGGCAAATCGTTCGGATCTGAAAAGGTGCCCAGAAAAATAAGGTCTTCCCCTCTGCAGATGTTAATGGGGTCGGCTGTGTTGTAGGTAATCTCCGTAAAACTCGTAACAGGAGGGGCGAAAACATCGTATTTTTCACATACCGGGACGCCGCAGCCGTCTTCTCCGGATTCTGTCAGGCATATTTCCACCTGGCCGGAATTTCCCAGTTCAACGGTAAGCACATCGTCATCATCAACGGAATGGTCGGTAGCGTTACCGGAAACACTCCAGGTGTAGGTGCCTCCCGAGCCGCCGGGGAAAAACCTTACGGTTCCACCGCCGCAATAACCGGTAATGAAACGCACCTTACCTTCTTCGATCAGCGTGCAATTGCCTTCAGGCAGGGATTCAGGAATAATTTCAGGCGTAAGCCCTGCTGAAACCTGGGTTGAAACGCTGCAGTAGCCCAGCGGGATACCCGGATTTGCCGCCGAGAATATCCGGGCTACGATTTCCGCAGTACCGGCAGCATCCCATTGGACCGTCAGCATTTCATTGTTTGAACTGATACTTGTGCCTATCGGAATGTTGTCCCATACAATGTAATAGTTTACAGGACTTTGCACCGAAATTTCGTAAACCGAATTGCTGCCTACGCAGGCATACTCTGGCGCGGTGGTGAAATTACAACTGCTCTGAGCCGGCAGTTGATAAAAAATCATGCACAGAAAGGGCAATAACAAAGATGCCCTCCCCAGCGTAGTGGAGAGAAAGTTGTTCATTGTGCTTAAAAATTTGGTAATGGATACAGCCCGGGCAAACAGCCGAACCCATCCGCTCTGCTGCGGATGTCAGTTGACGGATGATAAGGGGGAATACGTCACGCCATAAAGGTGTGTTGGTATTGCCTTATCATTTCGCGCCATTTCGCGCCATTTGGGCTTATTTAGGGCCAAATGAGAAAGGGGCTCCAACTTAGAAGGGAATATCCTCCTCGTTCATGCGCGACTGCATGGTAATGATGCTGGGAGAGAACGGTCCGGCAAGCGGATCGTTCAGTCCGGAGAAAGCCGGGTCGTCGAGGTTACCGAATTTGGCGAAGGTGTCGGTGAATTTCAGCCTTATCGTTTCCAGCGCACCGTGGCGGTGCTTGGCGATGATGAATTCGGCGATGCCTTTCAGGCTCTGGCCATTCTCGTCTTCGAGAATTTGATAGTACTCCGGTCTGTAGATAAATGAAACAATATCTGCATCCTGCTCGATACTGCCCGATTCCCTGAGGTCGCTCAGCTGCGGTCGCTTGCTGCCGCCGCGCACCTCTACCGCCCGGCTGAGCTGGGAAAGCGCGATGACCGGCACATTGAGTTCTTTGGCCAGCGACTTGAGGGCGCGTGAGATGCCGGCGATCTCCTGCTCGCGGTTGGCATTGCGGCTGTTCTCCGAAGCCCCGGTCATCAGCTGCATGTAGTCGATGATAATCATCTGTATATCGTGCTGCATTTTGAGCCGGCGGCACTTGGCGCGCAATTCGAATATATTGATGGCGGGGGTATCGTCGATAAAGATCGGGACGGAGTTGAGTCTTTCCACGGTGGTTTGCAGCAGCTGCCACTCCCAGTCTTCGAGTTTGCCATTGCGCATCTTGGAGCCGGGTATTTCCGCTTCCATGGAAATGAGGCGCTGGACGAGTTGCGTACTGGCCATTTCGAGGGAGAACATGGCTACGGGCTTGCCGAAATCTTTGGCTGCGTTGAGCATAATGGCCAGGACCAGCGAGGTTTTACCCATGCCCGGCCGCGCTGCCAGGATAATCAGGTCGGAAGGCTGCCAGCCGGAGGTGAGCCGGTCGAGATCGGTGAATCCGCTGGGCACGCCGGTTAGGCCGTCGGTTTTGCCGGCCAGTTCCTCGATCTGCTTCAAAACGCGACTGCTCAGCGAGCCCATGCTTTCATAACTCCTGCTCAGGTTGTTCTGGGTGATGGAAAACAGGCCTTTTTCCGCCTCATCGAGCAGGTTGAACACGTCGGTGGTATCCTCATAGGCATCGCGGATGGTTCTGGTGCTCACGCTGATCAGTTCGCGCTGGATATGTTTTTGTGCGATGATGCGCGCGTGGTATTCGATGTTGGCCGCCGAAGCCACGCGGTGGCTGAGTTCAACGAGGTAATATCCGCCGCCGACCTTTTCCAGGTCGCCGCTTTTGCGCAGTTCTTCCGTGACGGTAAGCAGGTCGACGGGATTGGAGCGTTCGAACAGTTTAATGATGGCCCTGTAAATGTGCTGGTGCGCTTCGAGGTAGAAACTTTCCGGGCGCAGGGTGTCCATCACCAGGGGCAGCGCCTCCCTGTCCAGCATGAGCGCGCCAAGCACAGCCTCTTCCAGCGGTACGGCCTGTGGCTGCACCTTTCCGAACACATAGTTCGAAAGGCCCTCGCCACTGCCGCCGTCGCGTTGTTTCCGCGCGCGCTGGGGCTGATTTTTTTGACCTTCGTTGTTCGACTCGTTCATGAGAGGCTGCTTTTTGACAGGGTGGGTTGGACGCGCGACAAATCTACCTTTAAATCTGCGGTTGCCGGTTTTCAAACAATCCGTATCTGTGGAAAACAGGGGCAACCACTGTGGATAACAGGGGAAATTTGCCGAGTTATCCACATCGGTTTTTAGTTATCCACACTGCCGGCAGGTGTGAAAAATACTTCGGTTGCGTGAAATGCAAATGTTTTAACAACATGAAAAGTAGATTTTTACGCAACATCCGGACGCTAAACATGGGCCTCGCCGGAGGTGTTTTTTCATGACCGGAATATTAAGCGAACGTTAATTTTCCACAGTGTAAAATTTTTTTCCGCCGGATTTGTTGCCTCAAAATTAAAAATTAATGTTTGAAAAGTAAAATGGGTTCCGCGCGTCAGATAAAACTTTTTGCGTCTGGGGGATAAATGTCAAAATCGACCGTTTTCTCGCAAAAAAAACCGCTTCCTTTTTGATTCAACCGAAAGTAGTCGTAAAAAAAACCATGCAGCAGTTGCAGCATGGTTTTTTTAAAACAAAAAATGGATGAAACCGGGGTTAGTTCCCTTCGTTTTCCACATTATTGAGCCGCTGTCGCGATTCTTCGATCATACGGCGTTGGGCTTCCTGGTCGACCAGATTGGTTTCCTGCTCTTTTTCGCTTTTAACGATGTCGTCCTCAGCCTTTTTAATTTTCGCTTTGTAAGCCTCGATGTCTTTGCGGAGGGTATCGGTCTCTTTCTGGAGGTTTTTGTACTTTTTCTCCATTTCCTTCAACTTGTCTTCCTGGTCCTTTATTTCGCCGTTGATCGTTGCGCGGCGCACATCGAGGTACAGCTGGCGCAGTGCCCGGCTGGCCTCGTCTGAACGGCTGGAATTGTCCCGGCGGTTCAGAAAATAGGAACCGGCATCGTACCAGACGTTGAGTGCAGCGCCGTTGCCCGTTTTTTCTACTGTGGAATAAATCGAAAAAGGGTCGGAGCCCATCATGGCCGACTTCAATTCGGAGGCCGACCATTCGCCGGATTTCCGGTCTTTTTTCAGTTTGGCTCCGTAGTTCTTTTTGGCAAAATCCTTCCACAGGTCTTCCACCGTTTTGGTATCGGCGCCCGGGAATTCGACCCGGAAGCAGGGGCGGCTGCCGAAAGACATCATTTTTTCGGTTTCGGTGACGACGTTCCTGTTCCACTGTGCAGACAGGGCGGTAGCCGTGACCAGGGCAAGCATCAGGGGGAGTATTGTTTTTAATGTCATAATTTAAAGATTTTTAGTGATTTATAAAAGCGCCTTTGGCAAAGGCCAAAGTGCACATCCTAACAAAGATAAGACGCGAAAATGGTTAAAGGTGACATGCCGGCCGAAAAATAAACGCCTGACGACCCTGAATGAAAGGGGCGGGATCATGCGCCGGGAGGCCATTTTGTGCGCAGTCAGGCGCACTCCGAGTGCCCGCAGTTTTTGCAATGCAGGCAGCCTTCCTGGTAAACAAGCCCCTCCATCTTACAGGCCGGACAGGTGTTGTGCGAAGGCGCCGTGCCGTCGGGAATGAATTTGCGCAGGGCGCGCACGACTCCGTTTTTCCAGTTATTGAGCGATGCGCTTTCGAGGTGCAGGTTTTCGACCATATCGACGACATATGGCAGGGGCATGCCGTGCCGCAATACCCCGGAAATAAGCCTGGCATAGTTCCAGTATTCTTTATCGAACGTACGCGATAGACCCTCTATGGTCACCTTATAGCCGTCTTTGTCGGCATATTGAAAATCGTACCGGTTTTTGCCGTTTTCCTTGATTTTGAGCACTTTGCCTTCTGAAACCTGGGTCAGGACTGAAAATGAATCCACGGCACGGCCGGTGAATATTTCGTAGGGTTTGCCGGCGTACATCCCGATCACGGCTACCCAGCGTTCGTCGTTGTTCATAAAACTGAACACCACCGCATGGAGTTCGCGTGGACGCCGGGGTGCGGCTGTTTCTGCAAAAGACTCGCTTTTTTCCTTTTCTTGTCGCTCACCAATACCCCGCTGCGTGAACCCTCGCGGTAAACTGTCATGCCCTTGCAACCGACCTCCCAGCCGGTCAGATAGATCTTTTCGATAAGTTCCCGGGGAGCGTCTTCGGGCACATTAACCGTCACGCTGATGCTGTGGTCGACCCATTTTTGCACACGCCCCTGCAGGTGTACTTTGCTGACCCAGTCTACGTCTTCGGCACTGGCGCGATACCAGGGCGATTGCCGGATGATCTCATGCAGTTCCGCTTCCGGCATACTTTCCGCCTTTTCCGGGTCAAAGCCCCTGTTTTTCATCCATTTGAGGAAAGGGAGGTGGAATACATGATAATCCTCCCAGGCATCGCCAACGGCATCGGTAAAGCTGATGCGGGCATTTTTATCGTTAGGGTTCACCTTGCGACGGCGTTTGTAGGAAATGCGGAATACAGGCTCCAGTCCCGAGGTTGTCTGCGTCATGAGGCTGGTTGTGCCGGTAGGGGCAATGGTCAGCAAGGCGATATTGCGGCGGCCGTACCGGACCATATCGCTGTAACACGCAGGATCGGCTTCGCGCAGGCGCCCGATGAACGGATTGTCCGCCTCTCGTGCAGCGTCGTACACAGGGAAAGCGCCGCGGTCGCGCGCGAGCGCAACCGAACCGCGATATATCTCCAGCGCCAGGGTACGGTGCAGGTTTTCGCAGAAATCGAGCGACTCTTCCGAACCGTACCGGATACCCAGTGCCGCCAGCATATCTCCTTCGGCAGTGATACCGATGCCCGTGCGGCGCCCCTGGCGGCATTTGCCGCGAATTTTCAGCCACAGGTCGCGCTCGGTAGCCTTTATCGCATCAGGCTCGGGGTCGTGTTTTATTTTTTCAAGGATGGCCTCGATTTTTTCCAGTTCCAGGTCGATTATATCGTCCATGAGCCGCTGGGCAAGGCGTGCGTGTGTGCGGAATTTTTCAAAATCGAACCGCGCTTCGGGTGAAAAAGGCTGCTCCACATAACTGAACAGGTTGATGGCCATCAGGCGGCAACTGTCGTACGGACAAAGCGGGATTTCACCGCAGGGGTTGGTCGAAACGGTTTTGAAGCCCAGGTCGGCATAGCAATCGGGGACAGATTCGCGCAGGACGGTATCCCAGAACAGGATTCCCGGCTCTGCACTTTGCCAGGCGTTGTGCACAATTTTGTTCCAGAGACCGGCAGCCTCGATTTCTGTTTCAAATGCCGGGACCTCCGCATCGACCGGAAAACGCAGGCGATACCGTGTGTTGTTTGCGACAGCCTGCATAAAGGCATCGTCGATACGGACGGAAATATTTGCGCCTGTGACCTTTGTGTTGTCCAGTTTGGCATCGACGAATTGCAGGATGTCTGGATGGCGGACGGAAAGGGTCAGCATAAGGGCGCCCCGCCGTCCGTCCTGCGCCACCTCGCGGGTTGAATTGGAATAGCGCTCCATAAAAGGAAGGATGCCCGTACTGGTGAGGGCGCTATTCATGACCGGCATGCCCTGCGGGCGCAGGTGCGACAAGTCGTGCCCCACACCGCCGCGGCGTTTCATCAGTTGCACCTGCTCTTCATCCATTTTCAGGATGGCGCCGTAAGAATCGGCGCTGCCTTCCACGCCGATAACGAAGCAATTGGACAGTGATACTACCTGAAAGGGGTTGCCGATGCCTGCCATCGGGCTGCCCTGGGGGACGAGATAACGGAAATCGCGCAGGAGTTCGTAAATATCTTCTTCCTCAAGCGGGTTCACATAGTGGCGTTCCATGCGCGCCAGTTCGCGCGCGATACGACGGTGCATATCGTCCGGGCTGCGTTCATAAATTTTTCCCCAGGAGTCTTTGAGCGCGTATTTGTTAAGCCAGACACTGGCGGCAAGGGTGTCGCCCTGAAAATATTCCGTTGCGGCGGCCATTGCTTCTTCGTGTGTAAAGACCTGCATTCCGGCCGGATCGGCCGGGTGCCCGGGTAAGGAAACTTCTTTTGTTTTCATGACAATGAATGGGCTTTGAAATCGATGGATGCCTCACAAAAAACGGCGGGCAGGCAGGTAATCCGGATAATGACAAACATACACCTTTCTTCCTGACCAAAATCATACTTGGTACTAAGGAATTTCATTGCAAACGGCCGGTGAGCCGGTGAACTTTGCAGCGTTCCGCACACATAATTGCGGTGCGGTCAGGTTGTCCGTTCGAGGGTAGGTTATGTAACAGATTTCAATATCATGAAAGCAAAGGAAGTACTGGAACAGGTCTTTCGCGAGCTTGATGTTGAGGTTGGGAAAGATATTGTCATTCACGATGATCGTTTTTACGCCCGGGTACTGGGCGATCATACAATCGGCATGGGTGAATCGTATATGGAAGGCTGGTGGAACGCTCCTGATCTCACGGCATTGTTCAAAAAACTTATAGCGCCCGGCCTGGATCGACAGAGCAATAACCCGGGGTATTGATGTCGTTGCAAACGAAAAATACGCAAGGCAGCAGTCCGATGTTTAAAAATATGTGGGCGGTATAGCGCTCAAGTTGGCGAAAGAATTTTTCTTTGTGCCTTTCTTGCTCATCCAGTATACCAATACCGAACCTGACCTTATGGCCAAAATCCTGATTGTGGACGATGAAATGCCCATCCGCCGTACCCTGCGCGATATTCTCGAATTTGAAGAATACGACGTAGACGAGGCGTCGGATGGCCTGGATTGTGTTTCCAAAGTACAAAAAGACAAGTTTGACGTCATCATCATGGACATCAAGATGCCCAAGATGGACGGGATAGAGGCGCTCGAACGCCTGCAAATCCTCGCGCCGGAGATTCCGGTGATCATGGTCAGTGGCCACGGTACGATCGACACGGCTGTTGAAGCCGTTAAAAAAGGCGCTTTCGACTTTATTTCAAAGCCGCCCGATCTGAACAGAATGCTCATTACGGTGCGCAATGCCCTGGAGCGTGCCGATCTGGTCAATACCACCCAAATCTTGCGCAAACAGGTGAAAAGCAGCAAGGGCGTGAATATGATCGGTGAAAGTGCGCCGATACTGGAGATCAAGCGCATGCTGGAAAAGGTGGCGCCTACCGAAAGCCGCGTGCTCATCACCGGACAGAACGGTACCGGCAAGGAACTCGTCGCGCGCTGGATACACGAAAAAAGCAACCGCGCCGACGGGCCTATGGTGGAGGTAAACTGTGCGGCAATTCCGGCTGAACTGATCGAAAGTGAATTGTTCGGCCACAAAAAAGGTTCTTTTACCGGCGCTATTGCCGACCGCCCCGGCAAATTCGAACAAGCCAACGGCGGCACCCTCTTTCTCGACGAAATCGGCGATATGAGCCTCGACGCGCAGGCCAAGGTGCTGCGTGCGCTGCAGGAAAGCAAGATTGTGCGCGTCGGCGACAGCAAGGAGATCAAGGTGGATGTGCGGGTGCTGGCTGCCACGAATAAGGACCTGCGCGAGGAGATCGCTGCCGGCCGCTTCCGCGAAGACCTGTATCACCGCCTCGCCGTGATCGTTGTCAGTGTGCCATCCCTCAATGAGCGCCGCGACGATATTCCGCTGCTCATCGAACATTTCAACCGCCGTATCGCCGACGACTACGGCCATCCGGCCAAGGTGTTCACCCCCGGCGCCATAGCGGCGCTGCAGGAATACAACTGGACCGGAAATATCCGGGAACTGGCCAACGTCATCGAACGCCTGTTCATTCTCTGCGATCAGGCGGTACAGGAAGAGGATGTACAGTTGTACGTGTATCCCAAGAAGTAGCGCTGTATCGTTTGCATTGTTACTTTGTTTGCATTGCTACATTGCTACATTGCTAAACTGTTGAATAGCAATATAGCAATGCAAGCAATACCAGCAATTTAAAGCCGCACCAGTTTCCCCGCCGCTACCACCTGTCCGTCGCTGCGCAACTCATAGAAGTATACGCCGGGTTGCAGGTGCCCTACCTGTATACTGCCGGTATTGCCGTTAAATGATTCGTTTAGTACGGCGTTGCCCAGGGGGGTGAAGAGGGTCAGGCTTTGGCTGCCTGTATTGCCGGGCAGTCCTTCCAACTTAACAGTTATGGAATAGGTAGCAGGATTGGGCGCTATGTTTACCCGGACACCCGGTTTTGGGGGGGAGTACGTGTCGACAATAATGAAGTCTTCGCCGATGGTATGGAAGGTCGTATTGGTGACCACAGGGGCATTGAAATCGAAAAATATATGTGCCTTGTTTTCAATGACCGTCCCGATCGGATTGTCTTTGCGCTGTGCAACCCTGAACTTCACAAACCCCTGCGATGCATCCCAGTTGGCATTGCTGTCGGGCAGGTTGATATTCGGGAACCGGAATACCATCACCCCGCTTCCCTCTATATCCCAGTCATAAGGATGGCTGGATGCGCCGGGCCGCAAGGAGGTCGGGTCGAGCCACTGTACAGGTATGGTATCCCGTATCTCCACATTTATGGCCGGCGCGGTTCCGGTATTCTGGAAGCGGATCATGTACTCGATATCGGTGTTCTGTTTCAGGTAATGTTCGTCGCTGTATCCGCGCGGGAAACCCTGTTTGTCGTTTGGATCGTATGAATTGGTGCTTTCCAGGCAAAATACATCGATCCAGGGATCCTCGTCGCCAAGCGGGTACTGGTTGACAAAACCCAGGCTGATATCATTACTGCCGCAGCCTTCCACCCAGGCCACCGGCATGCCCAGCCCGGGGAATCCTGGCGCCTGGGCGGCTTCGAGCCGGTAAAAGGAGCCGTTGGCAGGAAAGGTCACCTCCTGTGATTGGCTCGCATTGAGCTGGAATGAACCGCCTTGCATCAGCAGTACATTGTCTTCGATCACGATATAATCCAGCGGACCGCTCATATCGCCCGTCCCCGTATTGGTGATGATAAAGGTTACGGTCGAGTCGCTGCAGGTGGCGGTTACGTCAATCTGTGAACCGTCCCAGATGCCGCCGCCCGGCCCGCAGGCTGTATCGGGAAAGGCGTGCGCTTCCACACAATAGGTCGTCCCGACCGGGTCGTCGCAGGGAACGTGGACAAAAATGACTATTTCACCGCACTGTTCGGAGGCGATGGCGCCAAGGTCGAAGGTGTAGGTATTGTTGTTCGCCGCACTCCAGGGAATACTCGAACCGATCACCTCCAGCGCCGGATCGACCGTCACGTCTACACTGGCATCAGCCGCACCTACGGCCCCGATATTGCAATAATTGACGTGGTAACTGGTGTTGAAACATGGGCGCAGTCCCAGGGTAGCCACGTCGACGTCGATGATCGGACAGGGGGGCAGCGAGTCGCAATGCACGCCGAAGTTGGCTTCATACGAATTGCTGTTGCCAAAACTTATGTTGAATGCATCGAGACAGGTAGGCATACAGTTCAGGCCGTCGCCCGCGGGGCCTGCAATGGAAAAGATACCATTCACGGTATTTTCAATTCCGTTTAGCACAGACTGTGGCAGGACAAAATAGCCGTTTGAATCCGTGACGGTAGAGAACGACTGACCGGCGCCCTGGTTAAAAAAAGTGGCCAAAATTGTCCAGCCCGCATAACCTGTTTCAAATGAATCGCGGAAGCAGTCGCCGTCGATGTCTTCAAACACATACCCGTAAATACTGTCGACCTGCTGTGGTATATAGGAGGCGGCAAAGTCGATACCGGTAAGCGTATCGGGCGCCATTACGGTTGCGGAAAGGGTATCCGGGCAAAACTCCCAGGCATTGTTGGGTTTGATCACCGCGATCTGATAGGAACCGGGATCGAGGCCCATCGTGTAGTTTCCACTCGAATCGGTTGTAGCCGCGTTTACGGGCATCCCGTTTTGCCACGCGATCACGCTCAAGCCGGCAACCAGCGTATCCGCGTCGCCGAGGCAATCGTCATCGAAATCGTAAGACAGCTGCCCGCTGATGCCCGAGGTATAGCTGATACCGGCGCTGCTGATTCGCACGGCATAGGGTGTGCGCTGCTGACTGTTGGGGACAATTTCCCGCGCACCGCCGAACAGGCACCCGTCGTCGCTTGTCGCCAGGATGTCTTCCATCGTCGTGTTGGAAAAACCCGCGCCGAATACCTTTTGAAAAAGAATGTTGCCGTTCAGGTCTAGCCTGTGGAGGATGATTCGCCGGAAGTTGGAATTGTCGTTATTCGTCATCCAGTACCCGTCGCCTGCCGTGGTGGCCGACAGCAATCCCGCTCCGCCCGGAGTTGCTTCACCAGGCTGTCCAGGGTATAATTGCTGCCAAAGCGTATTCCCCTGCTCGTCGAGTTTGATCACCATTGATGTGGCGACACGCGCGGCTGACAGCAGGAAACCGCCGTCGGGAGCGGCCACAATGCTCCGACACTTCAATATGGCGTTTGCATCGGAAATATTTTTTTCCCATGAAATGCTGTTGCCCGCGGCGTTAATCTTGGCCACACCGATCGTTCCGGGTTGAATCGGACTGTTTCCCAAACGGTCGGCTATAACGATAATATTTCCGTCCTGATCCTGCACGGCATCCAGGACGTTCATGTTGGGTGTTCCCCACTCCATATATCCGAGATCGCTGCCGCTTGTGCTGCATCCGGTAATAAAACCCACGCTCGGTCCGTCGCTCGGGTAGGCGCTGCCGACGATCCAGTATCCGGCCGCGTTTTCCACAATCCTTCGGCCCGTTTCGTTCCAGGCGGGGGCCTGCTGGCTGAAAGTTTTATTGAATACAATATTGAACTGGTCATCCAGCTTGGCCAGGTGCAAAATGACGGCGCCGGGCGAGCCTTCCAGGGTATAATATATAACTGCATAACCGCCATCCGACGTAGCGATAAAATCCACAGCATTTTCCGATAAGCCGAAATCGTAATGACGAACCCATTCCGTGGCGCCGTTTTCCGCAATTTTCACGATATGAAAATCCGCTGCCTGACCCAGGGCCGATAGCTGATCGCCTACCAGCAGCAGGTAGCCGTCGCCGGGGGCGGGGATGATCTTTTTTATGGCGGCGCTTTCACCGGGATTAACGTCGGGGTATATGCGTTCCCAACCCTGGGCATTGGCTCCGAAAGCCGGGAGAAGTGCAATAATGGCGAATACAATGATTTTGATCGTGTTCATATCCTACGGGAATTTTTTATTGGAACATTAGCGTAATCAGGATGGTACAAAAGTGCTGCATTGATATGCGGGAAAAAACAACAATTTAGTACGTTTGTCAAAAAGTAAAACCTGATAACATTTATTTAAGTGGCTGAAAATAAATTAATTGAATTGTTTAATGTGTTGACAGGTCCTGAAAAACGTGCGTGTACGATTTTTTTGCAAAGCCCTTTTTTCAACAACCGGGAGGATGTGTCGCGCCTTTGGGAGTGGCTGTTGTCGGACAGGGAAGGCCTTTCCGACCCCAAACAGGCATTTGCCGGCGTTTACCCCGATGCGCCGTTCGACGAGTCGCAATGGCGCCACGTTCAATCCTTTTTATTGCAGCAAATCGAACGCTTCCTTGCCCAGCGCGCGATGGAACTTACGCCAGTCGCCGCCGATCTGCACCTGGCCGAAGTGTACCGCAACAATGGTCTGGGCAAGCATCTCGGCCACGTATTCCGGCGCGCCGGCGAGCGGCTCGACAGGATGCCGCGCGACAATGAGTATTATCACCTGCTGTACCGCCTGGAGTGGGAAAGATACGCCGCCGTGGAGTCGCAGACGCGCTCCCGCGACAACAACCTCGCAGTTGTAAGCCGCGCCCTCGACACCTTTCTTATTGGGTCCAAACTGCGGTTGGCGTGCCTCATGGAATCGCACAAGGCTGTTTATAAGGTGGATTATGATACTGCGTTATTGAAAATCCTGCTCGATCATGTTCATCAGACCGATCTGCTCCATGTGCCGGTAATTGCCTTGTACTATCACTGTTACAGGGCATTGACGGAGGGAAACGAGGGCGATTTCCGGCAGTTCAGGAGCGAATTCGAGGCCCAGAGCCAATCGCTCCCGCCCGATGAAAGCCGCACCTTACTGCTCCTGTCCGTCAACTATTGCATCCGCCGGCTCAATACCGGCGAAAACCGGTATATCCGGGAGGCTTTCGACCTGTATCGCATCGGACTGGAAACCCGGGTGCTGATCGAACACGGCAGACTGGGGCGTTTCGCTTTTAAAAACATCGTGGCCCTGGGACTGCGCCTCGAAGCCTTTGAATGGGTGGAAAACTTCATCCGGCAATTTTCGCCATTACTGGAAGAAAAATACCGCGCTGCCCACCGCGACTACAATCTGGCCAAGATGTACTATGCGAAGAAGGATTACGGGCGAGCGATGCCGCTGCTGGCCCGCGTGGATGAAAACGATCTGCTGCTCAACCTCGACAGCCGTATCATGCTCCTGAAAATGTATTACGAAACCGGTGAGTGGGATGCCCTCGACGCCCTGTTGTCGAGTTTTAAAATACTCCTGCTGCGCAAAAAGAGGATCATCGGGTACCATTCTGCCAATTATCTGAGTACCCTGCGTTTTATACACAGGCTCACCCGGCTCAACCTGAATGACAAAAAAGCAGTCGGCGACTTCAGGGCAGCTGTGGCGCGCGATAAAACCGTGATTGAGAAGGAATGGCTGCTGGAGATTGCCGGGGTATGAGGGTTATGCCTCCAGCCGGACTTCCATTTTGGCCTTCCACTCCTGTTCGGGTTGTAATACGACCAGTCCCTGGCCATTGTTGAAGGCATCTACGTTGCAGCTCATGGGCTCCAGCGCAATGCTTTCACGGTGGGGAGGGGTGAATACCTGGAAAAAGGGAAATTGCCTGCTGCCGGCCTTCACGGCGATACGACGGCCACCGCCCTCCAGCACCAATTTATAGCTGCCTGCCGTTTTGGTGCACTGAAAACAGTTGTCCAGCGCGGTTTCCCCCACTACTTTTTTCCGCTTGAAATCGTCGAATACATGGCGCTCCCCGGTCGGGATCATACGTTCATGTATGGCAACCATTTCACAGGACGGCAATTGGAGGTGGTGCTTGTCGGCGACATCGGCGAGGCGAAAATAGGGATGCCAGCCGAAGCCGACTGGGATGGCCTGGCTGTGCAGGTTTTTGCAGGCTGTTTCGAGGGTAAATGTTCCGTTGTCGTGGATCATAAACTCGACCTCAAGCATGAAAGGGAACGGGTAATACGATCTTTCACCTTCATAGGTATAGCTGCAGAGGATGCTGGCGTGGTCTTTCGCCAGAAAAACATATTCGACTTCAAACGCCTCATCGCGCACAAATCCGTGGATGGCGTTGTCGGTTGCGGCGTTGTTGAGCGGAAACTGGTACTGCCGGCCGAGCCATTCGTATTTTCCCCGGTCGAGGCGGTTGGGAAAAGGAAAGAGGAGTACGCTTTTCCCCCATTTGGCGGCCTCCAGCTCTTCCGGTGTGGTATAGCCGTCGAGGATAGTTTGTCCGGAAAAGCGGATATCAAGCACATTGGCGCCGCGTTCGGGCGCCACACTGAAGCTGTTGCCGTTGGCAGGGTTAAACAAGGTAAAACGGGTGTATTTGCCGAAGGCTTCTTTTTTTAGTTCGTACATGGGAAAAGCGCAGTGTTGAGTTTTAAGGTGCAAATGTGGTAAAAACAAACGTGCTCCGGCAAAAAAATGGACCGCCCCGATCCCGGAGCGGCCCAATCCATTCACTTTTATCTGTACAGAACGGGGAAGTGCCTGTCCTGCAATTGTACCATTAACGCTGCAACACGACACGGCGTACGGCGGTTTCGCCGTCAACCGTTACGCGCAGGATGTAGGTTCCGTTGGCAAAGCCGGTCAGGTCGAGCGTTTGGCTCAATCCGTTCACTTTGCCCGCGTTGAGGGAATGTACCGATTGTCCGAGGGTGTTCAGTATTTCAACACGAACGTCGGCAGCCTTGCTGAGTTCGAGTCCGAGCAAAGCGGTATTGGGCGTCGGGTTCGGACTGATAGTCAGCGATTTGACCGATTCAGGATCTTTCACCGAGGTAGTTACAGACACGGTTACGGTAATATCGTCGACACAACCCGTGAGATCGGATACAGTGGCCACGTAAGTCCCGCCGGCAAGTCCGGTCGGGTCTGCTGCCGTGGAGGTAAATCCGTTCGGTCCGGTCCAGGATACGTTGAATGCCGTTGGGTCCATCAGGAGATCTGTGAGGCCTCCGCTGACGGTAAGGTCAATGGAACCGTTGTTGCCCGGAGGGTTGGTTTCCTGCGTAAAGGTCGCTGTGCCGATGAGGGGCGAGAGTGCCGGCAGCAGTATGAGCTGCTGCGAAGTGCCCACAAAGAAGCACGCATTGCTAATGTCCAGTTGATTCATGAACGCAGCGTCGGCCGGGAAAGAGTCGACGGCGCCGGCAACCACCACCGGGGTGAAGTACCAGACGGCATTTTGCGGCAGCAAAGTTCCGTTGTTGAGGAAGTTGGGTGCGTATATGGAAGGCACTACGCTGAAGTTGCCTACATAAGAGGCTTCCGTAGGCGGCCACGCGCCGGAAGTGAGCGGTGCGGTGGAGATCGCCCATCCCATGCCGTATACCGGGCCTATGATGTTAGGCAGGACAAACGTCGAGTTGTTGATTGCGAAGCTGGCCCCGGTTGCATCTGCGTTGCAGACAAAGCCGCTGTTGGCAATGGAGTAGGTGCCCACGACACCTTCGGCGCAGGAGATGCTGGGGATACGCGTGATTTCGATACAGAACTGTCCGTCGGCAATAAAGCCCTGCGACAAATCCGACCAGCCGTCGATCATCAGGTAGTAGTCTGTACCGCTGTCCGTTTCGATATCGAGCGCCGAGCGAAAATCATCTGCCGTGGAAAGGTCGTCGTTGCAATCCAGCAGGGTGAAGTTGCCGCATTCGCCGGTGTACAGCGCCATTTGCGTATCGCCGTCGTCGATGTAGTCGGTGGCATTGCACGGCACCGTTTCAACGTGATAGGTATCGCCGTCGCCGGTGAAAGTGTACCACATAGAGCCGTTGATGACGGGCGAGCTGTTCGGGAATCCGTCGAGCCAGCAACCGGGAGCTGTCGGATCTCCGGCATCAAAAGTTGCGTTGGTATTGTCGTACAGTCCGGTCAGTTGCGGGACGTTGGGCGTCTGGCCCAGGTACAGCGACAGGTCGACTGCCGCATCGCAGTTATCGACGTTGTACACAACTGCGGGCAGTTCCACATATTCTACATCGTCGACATAGAATGTGCTGATGTTGTTGGTGCCGAAAAAGTCGACACCGCCGAGGTCGCGGGTATAGGCGGCCTTTTTAACGAAATTGCCGTTGACGTAATAAGTTGCGATGTTGTTGTCGAGGTCGAATACATGTTTGCACTCGAACCACGTGTCGTAGGGGAAGGTAAAGGTTGCCAGCGAAACATTGCCCCCGTCGGTGATTTCACCTTCGCCGTTGTTGTTGAAGAAATGGTTGAGATTCCAGTCGCCGGCGCCGCCGTTGCCGATAGGAACAGATTGCTGGATGTTGTAATAGCCGTTTTTGCCTGTCGGTACGTAAATATTAAATTTTAGTTCATACTTGCCGGTGCTTTTATTGCCCAGGTTGAGTATAACATCTTGCGGGCCGCCATTAGCAGCGGTGCTGATGATCTTGAGCGAATTAGGCGCTGTATTGGCCTGCTCCGTGGAAACGATGCCGTCTTCGGCGCCGCCTTCGGTGCCGCTCCAGGTAGTCCAGTGTGTGGCTTGCGGACCGAGTTTCAATGCAGCGTTATAGGTGTCCAGGTTGTCGCAGATGATCGACATGGGGTTCTGGTCGCAGGTTACCGGGCCGCTTACGCTTTCCACCTGGATGTCGTCTACTTTCCAGGAGTATTCATAATTGCCTGTCCAGCGGAACTGGAGCATTACCCCGGCCTGGCCGTCGGCCTCCGGAATATCGACGCTGATCGAGCCGTTGAACATTTGATCGGCCGGGAAGCCTGCCAGCAGGATATGCTCGGTCCAGGTTGCTCCGCCGTCGGTGCTGACATTCAGGGCTGCCACTGCGGTGGCGGAGAAGTGCGCATATTGCGCCCAGAAGGTAATAGTGGTATTGGTTGAGGCGGAACAATCGATCGAAGGGCCGGTAAGTGTCACATCGTGATCGAACTCTCCGTTGGTATCAGAGTCGAACAGGAAAAATCCGTCTGCGGCTGTTGGAGCGGCAAAGTTCGGCGTGCCGAAAGTGGCCAGACTGGGATCGTTTTGCCAGGCCCACACTTCTGCGCCGCCATTGGCGCCGCCGTTGGCCCAGTCGGCTTCAGCAGCAGCCTGGTTAGAGAATGATTCGGTCCAGAAAACCTGGGAGAATGCGGTTTGAAGTCCAAGGGCCAGAAGAATAAGCATCAGGCCGCTTCTGAAAGCAGTTGATTTTGGCATAAAGCAAATGATTTGGTTAACAGTAGTATGCGAATAATTGCACTGACAATATTCCAAAAAGAATCGGTCTCGGGCTGCATTCGCAGGCGATTTTTTGTTCAGCGCATTGTCCGGGCAATATTTATTCTTGCTAACCTGATGATAACCAAATCATTAAGTCAGGCGTTTTTAAAGACGCCCCATGCCTTATACATTGAGGTAGTTCATCAGCGAGTCGTATCGCTCGCGCAATCCGTCGGCATGTTCGATCTCGCCGAAGGTTTCTTTTACGGTGTATTCGTGGCGCTCAAGGGAGGCAATCACCCTGCCGAGGTCGTTGCGGTTTAGTTTCAAGGTGACCTCAACCTCTTCCGGGTCGGGCGTGGAAGTGACAAAAGCGCTGAGGATACGCACATTTTCTTCTTCCACAATTCGGGCAATATTGGCCAGGGAGTAGTCGCGCCGGTTCATTTCCAGCAACAGTACGGCCCCCGGTTCGGTGAAGGAGCCTGTATGGGCAAAAAAGCGCAGGAGGTCGTTCTGGGAAATAAGGCCCAGGTATTTGCCCTGATCATCTGTGACGGGTATGACGGTCAGGCGGTTTTCGCCCATGACGCGCATGACTTCGAATATGTGCTCGTTTTCACGCACGGAGAAGCCGCGCAGCAACGAGAAATCGTACAAACCGATCGGTTCGTAGAGTTTATGGTTAAAAATGTCTTCTTCGGAAAGCAGACCCACCAGTTTGCCATCGTTTATCACGGGGAGGTGTTTCACGTGATAATCGCTGAGCAGGTGAAAAGCATCGCGGCCAGTCTGTTCGACCGACAATGCCGGAATATCAAGTGCGATTAAAGATTTAGCAGTCATGACAGAACGGGATTAGGGTTGTGGATAAATCGAGCGTTGAAAACAAAACATTGAAACGCCCTTTTAGTTAGTATAGACGCTAAAAAAAGCCCGTCGGCACAAATATGGGTGAATTTTTTTTCAATAAAAGTCCAATTTTCACATATAGGTTAAGTTTGTGTCTGAAATAACTATGAATATACGTGTTTCTCTCACATTGATGCTCGGGCTATTGCTGCTTCATTTCACGGTACTTGCACCGGCTAAAACCGGAGATGCAAATCGCCGCCTCCAGGATTACAATCCGCTGGATTCAGCCATTTTCATGGAAAAACAACAGGTTGCCGTACAGGAAGCAACCCTCGTTTCCAAAACGCTGGCAGTGGCCAAATCGTTCCTGGGCGCGCCTTACGTAACCGGAACGCTGGAAGGTAATGCCCGGGAGCAACTGGTGGTCAACCTCCGCCAACTCGACTGCTGGACCCTGGTGGAATGCAGCCTCGCCATCGCGCAGACGGGCGACGGTGTATTCGGCGACTATTTATCCCGACTCCGGCAACTCCGGTACTGGGGTGGCACCATCGATGGGTACGGATCGCGTATCCACTACTTTACCGGCTGGTTGCTGCAAGCGGAAAAAAGCGAAATGCTTAGCGATTTAACCCGCGACCTGGGCGGTATCCCGTACCGGAAAAAAATAAACTATATCACAGCCCGGCCTGCAAAATACCCCAGGATCAACAAGCCGGAAACCCTCCGGGCACTTGCAGCCGCTGAAAAACGTATTAACGCACACAGCTGGTTCTATATCCCGCAGGCCAAAATCAGCGCGATCGAGCAGCAGATTGAAGACGGCGACATCATACTGCTGACCTCTGCGAAGCGCGATCTCGACATTGCCCATCAGGGATTTGCCGTGCGCCAGAACGGGCACGTTCATCTGCTCCACGCTTCTTCCCTGTCGAAGAAAGTCATTATTTCGAAGCAGCCGCTGGCGCAATACGTGCTCGCCCAAAAAGGCCAAACGGGTATCATGATAGCCAGAATAAAATCAGGGTCTGATTGATATTGTGATTTACCTTTGGTACGCTTGATTTTTTTTAAACCTAAACCGCATTGTTTTGACTCTTCTCCTTCGGTGCATTATCCCATGCTTGCTGGCATTTGCTGCCACCGCGCTTTTCAGCCAAACGACTTATCTGCATTGTGGCAGGATCATTCCCATCACCGGTGAGCCGCAAACGGAAGTTACCCTGATCGTGGAGGGCAACAAGATAGCCCGAATCGAAAAAGGATATCTTTCCGCAGCACCCGGCGCTGACGTGATCGACCTGAAGGGCAAAACCGTGCTTCCGGGCCTGATCGACCTGCATGTACACATCGAATCGGAACAAAGCCGCAGCTCGTACAACGAGCGGTACACTTTCAACCCGGCAGATATTGCTTTTCGCGCCGCCGTTTATGCACAACGCACCCTGAATGCAGGTTTTACTACAGTGCGCGATCTTGGCGGCACCGGCGTCAACATCGCTCTGCGTAATGCTATCAACAGCGGCTGGGCCTCCGGGCCGCGCATCATAACGGTGGGCAAGGCCCTGAGCATCACCGGCGGGCACGGCGACCCCACCACCGGCGCACGCTGGGACCTTTTTGATCCGCCCCTGGGAGCGGAAGACGGTATCGCCGACGGTCCCGACGCATGCCGCACCGCCGTACGCACCCAGGTCAAGCGCGGCGCCGACTGGATCAAGGTATGCGCCACGGGCGGTGTGCTCAGCCTGGCCCGCGACGGAAGGTTGCCCCATTACGCCGAAGATGAACTCACGGCTATCGTGAAAACGGCCCGTGACCTTGGCGTGGATGTGGCAGCCCACGCCCACGGCGACGAAGGCATGCGTCGCGCCGTGGAAGCCGGCGTCATAACCATCGAACACGGCACTTTCATGAGTGAAGCCACCATGGATGCCATGATCAAACACGGTACCTGGTATGTGCCTACCCTCACGGCAGGCAGCGCCGTCAGTGACAGCGCCAAATACGCCAAAGGTTTTTTTCCGGAAGTGGTACGGGTAAAAGCCCTGGAAATCGGCCCGACGATACAGGAGACGCTGCGCAAGGCTTATAAAAAAGGGGTGAAAATTGCTTTTGGTACGGATGCCGGCGTGTACCCGCACGGCAAGAACGCCCTCGAGTTCAAATACATGGCAGAAGCCGGTATGAAAAATACAGACATCCTGCGCTCCGCCACGCTCGACGCAGCCACCGTGCTCCGCATGAATGATCGCATCGGTACCATTGAAGCCGGTAAACTGGCCGACCTCATCGCCGTCGAAGGGAATCCACTCGACGATATCGGCGCCATGCAACGGATCGTTTTTGTCATGAAAGACGGGGTGAAAGTTAGGCGGTAGGCAGTGGCAGTTGGAACAACGATACCCCCGCAACCTCGCAATCCATAATTATGTATCTAACCAATCGTTTTTTCTGGCTATTCGGCGGTATTGCGGCGTTTTTTGCGCTGGCATTTCCTTTCGGCATATTGCTTCCGCTGGCGAAAACACTGTTCGTGGCGGCGCTTGTCCTGACGGCTACCGATATGGCATTGTTATTCCGGCGCAAACCGGCGCTGCAATGCAGGCGGATACTACATCCTGTTTTTTCACTGAGCGACCCCAATCCGGTCAAATTATATATAGAAAACCAGGGAAACCTGCACCTGAACGTTGCTGTTGCCGACGAGTTGCCCGTACAGTTTCAGCGCCGCGATTTTGACATAAAAATATCGCTGCCTCCGTATAAGCCCTATGTTGCCGAACACGAACTGACGCCGTTGTCGCGCGGTGTATATGCCTTTGGCAATATCAATGTTTTTGCGGCAACCCGGATCGGGCTGGCGGAGCGACGCCTCGTTTTCCAACAGCCGGAAGAGGTGTCGGTGTATCCCTCAATTGTCCAGATGAAGCGATACGAACTGCGGGCCATGCGGCACATTGCCCATGAAACGGGGATCAAGAAAATGCGCCGCATCGGCCATTCCTACGAATTTGAGCAGATCAAAAACTATGTTCAGGGCGACGATTACAGGAGTGTCAACTGGAAGGCTTCGAGCCGCCGCGCGGCACTGATGGTAAACCAGTACGAAGACGAACGCAGCCAGCAGGTGTATTGCATCGTAGACAAGAGCAGGGCCATGAAGATGCCCTTCGAGGGTTTGAGCCTGATGGATTATGCCATCAATACGGCCCTGGCGATCAGCAATATCATCCTGAAAAAACAGGACAAGGCAGGGCTGCTCACCTTTTCCAACGTGATCGGCGCCACCCTCAAGGCTGAACGCGATACGGGGCAGTTGACCCGTATCCTCGAATCGCTGTACCGGGAAAAAGAACGTCCCGGTGAATCGAATTACGAACTGCTTTACGAAGCCGTGCGGCGCCTCATCGGCGCGCGCTCCCTGTTGTTGCTGTTCACCAATTTTGAAAGCACCTATGCCCTGGAGCGTGCGCTGCCTACCTTACGCCGCCTCAACCGCTTCCACCTGCTGGTCGTCGTGTTTTTTGAAAACACCGAGATACGCAGGCTGGCACAGGAAGAAGTGGACACAACCGCCGACATATACCGCCAGACGGTAGCCAGACAGTTTTTGCAGGAAAAAAAGGAAATGGTGTACAAACTGCGCCAATACGGTATTCAGGCAATTCTCACCAAGCCGCAGGACCTGACGCTGAACACGATCAACAAGTACCTGGAGTTAAAGTCGAGGGGGTTGATTTAAACCAGGCTTACACCCCCACTTGATCCGCAATAACCGGCACGTACAACTCCCCGTTCAGTACATTTCTGGAAATCACGATGCGTTGCACCTCTGAGGTGCCCTCGTATATCTGGGTGATTTTGGCATCGCGCATGAGGCGTTCGACGTGGTATTCTTTCACAAAACCGTAGCCGCCGTGTATCTGTACCGCTTCGACGGTGTGGCGCATGGCAACCTCGGAAGCAAAGAGTTTGGCCATGGCAGCAGCCTGGGCGTAGTCCTGCCCGTGGTCTTTCATAACGGCGGCGCGGTACACCAGCAACCGCGCGGCCTCAATTTCCGTGGCCATGTCGGCGATCTTGAACGCGATGGCCTGGTGCTGACTGATAGGCTTGCCGAAAGCGCTCCGCTCCCTGGAGTATGCAACAGAAAGTTCGTAGGCCCCTGCGGCAATACCAAGCGCTTGCGAGGCGATACCGATGCGGCCGCCCGAGAGTGTCTGCATGGCAAATTTGAAGCCGAAGCCGTCCTCGCCGATCCGATTTTCCTTCGGAACTTTCACGTCGTTGTACATGATCGACGTCGTATCCGACGACCGGATACCTAATTTGTCTTCCTTGGCGCCGATGGTCACGCCGGGCCAGCCGGCCTCCACGATCAGGCAATTGATGCCGCGATGCCCCTTGTCGACATCGGTTTGCGCCATGACGAGGTGGAGTTTGGACGTGGCGCCGTTGGTGATCCAGTTTTTGGTGCCGTTGAGCAGGTAATGGTCGCCCATGTCGACAGCGGTAGTGCGCTGGCTGGTGGCATCGGAACCGGCCTCGGGTTCGGACAGGCAAAAAGAGCCGATCCATTCGCCCGACGTCAGTTTGGGCAGGTATTTCTGTTTTTGTTCTTCTGTGCCGTGTTGCAGGATGCCCCAGCATACCAGCGAGTTGTTGACCGACATAATAACCGAACAGGAGCTGTCGATTTTGCTGATTTCCTCCATTGCCAGCACATAGGAAAGGGTATCCATGCCGCCGCCGCCATATTCAGGTGGCACCATCATGCCGAGAAAACCGAGTTCTCCCATCATTTTCACCTGTTCGTGCGGATAAATACCTTTGGAGTCGCGCTCGATGACGCCTGGTTTCAGTTCATTTTGGGCAAAATCGCGTGCAGCTTGCTGTACAGCCAGGTGTTCTTCGGTCAGTTGAAACATAGTCACTAACGTTTGACGGTGGACGATAGACAGTTATCGGCTCGTTGCAGTGGTGAAGCCGATTTCCGGCCGCGAAAATACGCCGAGTTGCCGGAAAAAAGGCTTTTTTTATTTCTTTTGCATATCCTTCCGGCCCCATCAGGTAATCCGGGTAAAAATTGTTTCAGGCTTTGTTTTCAGACAGCTTCGCTGCATTGACCCCGTCTGACGCGCAGCGTCTGCACGGGGAGAGCAGCGCACAATCATTCCCCGTACAGACGCTGCGCGTCAGACGGGGCCATTCCCCGTACAGACGCTGCGCGTCAGACGGGGCCATTCCCCGTGCAGACGCTGCGCGTCAGACGGGGACCACCGCCGTTCCAAATCTTTGTGAATATTTCACTGCCGGTTTTTTCTGTTCTTTGCGGAAGAAAACGCGCACTACAAACCATTCACCAGCTTCCGCCTCCTTGATGCCGACCATACTTCACAAATACGCCGACCTCCTCGTCAACTACTGCATGGAAGTGCAGCCCGGCGATAAAGTTTTTGTATCCAGTACTTTGCTGGCCGAGCCGCTGGTCAGGGAAGTGTATCGGGCCGCTTATGCCGCCGGCGCTTCGCTGGTCGAATACGACCTTGCCTTCCGCGAACGCGAACGCATTTATATGGAAAATGCCGGCGAAGCAGCTCTGCAAGAGCCGCCCACGCTGACCCGGCTGGCGATGGAGGAATTCCATTGTTACCTGAACATCCGGGCGCCCTACAACCTTCGCGAAACCTCCGGCGCCACGCCCGAACGCGCGCACAGCCGCAGCGAAGCGCTGGCGCCTCTAAACAAGGCCTACTTTACCCGCACCGCCGACCGGCGCCTCAAACGCAACCTCTGCCAGTACCCGACCGACGCTGCCGCCCAGGAGGCCGGCATGGGTCTGGGCGAGTACGAACAGTTTGTGTTCGGCGCCTGCAAACTCTTCGCCGACGACCCGCAGGCGGCCTGGCTCCAGGTGCGCGCCGCGCAGCAACGCATCGTGGATCACCTCAACAAATGCTCCAGCGTGCGCTACCTGTCGGAGGGCGCCGACATAACATTTTCTACCGAGGGCCGGATTTGGATGAATTCCGACGGCCAGACCAATATGCCCTCCGGAGAGGTGTACACCAGTCCGGTAGAGGACGGGGTGAACGGGACGGTACATTTTTCCTATCCCTGTATTTACCAGGGCAACGAGGTGGAGGGCGTGACGCTTTGGGTAAAAGACGGCCTCATTGAAAAATGGGAAGCCCGCCGCGGGCAGGAGTTTCTCGACTATGTGTTCACCCTGCCAGGCACCCGGCGCTTCGGCGAAGCGGCCGTCGGTACCAACTACGACATCCAGCGCATGACGCGCAATATCCTGTTCGACGAAAAAATCGGCGGCACCGTACACATGGCTATCGGGCAGAGTTACCTGCAAACCGGCGGTAAAAATGAATCCCCCGTGCATTGGGACATGATCACTGATATGACACAGGGCGGGGAGATATGGGCCGACGGGGAGAAGATTTACGAGAACGGGAAGTTTTTGATCTGAAGTCCTAATTTTGCGTCGCAAACATGGGGCTCCCGCAAAAGGGTTTCCCGCAGATTTTCGCAGAAAAGGCCCGCAGATCGACGCAGAAAAAGCGCTTCTGCGCAAATCAGCGAATTTTTTCTGCGCAAATCTGCGGGAAACCTCCTATAGATGCCGACACAAAAATTCAGCCCGATGCGTTTATTGATATTCTCTTTTCTACTGCTCCCAATTGCGGCTTTCTCCCAAACCACTTTTTTCCTGCCCTCACCCAACGGATTGCTGCGTCTGAACGTGGAGACGAAACCCAACCTTAGCTGGCAACTGCTCCTGCGCAACAAGGCGCTCACAAACCCCGCGCCGATTACCATGACCGTCGAAGGGCACGGGATACTTGGGGCGAAAACTGAAATCACGAAGTACGTAAAGTCCTCGATCAACAAGGTTTTACGGCCGGAGGTCAGGCAAAAAAGCGCCTCGGTCCCGGAACTGTACAACGACCTCGTGCTGGAGTTTGAAGGGGGCTGGGGCATCGCTTTCCGTATGTATAATGAAGGCATGGCCTACCGCTTGTTTACCCGTTTCAACGGAAAAGTGACGGTGATGGACGAAACGTATAGTTTCAGTCCGACGAATGCCCAAAACGTGTTTTTCCCGGAAGAGGAAGGCTTTTATTCGCACAACGAACGCATGTTTAAAACAATCCCGGCGGGTGGGCTGCGCGCCGGCCAACTGGCCAGTTTGCCTGCACTGGTGGAAATGGAAGACGGGGTCAAGATGCTGCTCACGGAAACCGACCTGCAGGACTATCCGGGTTTGTGGATCAATGCCACGGGCGACGGGAAGGGCGGCCTGCGCGGCGTTTTTCCGAAGTATCCGAAATTCACGGTCGAACTGACCAACCGCGACATACAACCCACCGACAGGGAACCGTTTATGGCTTTTGCCGACGGCACGCGCAATTATCCCTGGCGCCTGTTCCTCGTCGCCGAGAAAGACGCCGACCTGCTTACCAACCAACTGCCCTGGCTGCTTGCCGAGCCCAGCCGCCTGAAACAAACGGACTGGATACGCCCGGGCAAAGTCGCCTGGGACTGGTGGAACAACCTCAACCTGTACGGCGTGGATTTTCGTGCGGGCATCAATACGCCGACCTACAAATATTTTGTGGATTTCGCCGCTGCAAACGGTCTGGAATACATTATTCTGGACGAGGGATGGTCGGAAACGGGCCACCTGAACCAGATCAATGCAAACCTGGACATGGACGAACTGGCTGCCTATGCCAAAGAAAAGGGCGTGGGAATCATCCTTTGGGTCACCTGGAGCAGCATCGACCGGCAATTTGAACTGCTGCTGCCCAGCCTGAAAAAATGGGACATCAAGGGGTTGAAAATCGATTTTATGCAGCGCGACGACCAGGAAGCCGTCAAGTTCTACTGGCGTATGGCGGAAAAATGCGCCGCGCATAACCTGCTGGTAGATTTTCACGGCGCGCACAAGCCCGCGGGGTTGCAACGCACTTGGCCAAATGTACTGAGTTTTGAAGGCGTTTACGGACTCGAACAGGCAAAATGGGATCCCCAAAAGCGGATCGACCCGGAACACGATGTTACCCTGCCCTTTACCCGGCAGGTTGCCGGGCCGATGGACTATACCCCCGGGGCCATGCTCAATTACCAGAAAGGCGACTGGTCTCCGTCGTTCAACCGGCCCGCGTCGATGGGTACACGCTGCCACGAACTGGCCAAGTATATCGTCTTTGAAAGCCCCCTCCAGATATTGTCGGACAGTCCGTCGAACTACAACAAAGAACCGGAATGCCTGAATTTTCTCGCCAGGGTGCCCTCCGTCTGGGAAAACACGGTTGCCCTCGACGGCAAGGTGGGCGACTATGTGGCCGTAGCCCGGCAGGCTGCCGGCGGACTCTGGTACATTGGCGCCATGACCGACTGGACGATGCGCGACCTGCGCCTGAAAACGGATTTTCTTCCGGAAGGTGATTACGAGATCGAGATATTTCAGGACGGGGTAAATGCCGACCGCTGCGCGCAGGATTACAAGCGTTCCGTGACCTACGTCAAAAGCGGCAACATGCTGCGTGCGGCCATGGCGCCGGGCGGCGGCTTTGTGGCTATTTTGAGAAAACTGTAATACATTCGGAAAATATCTTTTCCCCATGCCTCGTCAGGTTGTTTTCAATCTTTACCCCTTCAGTGCGTCGTTGTTTCTTCCAACGGCCAATATTGTGGATGCCGACCGGAACGGCGTGCTCACCCACTTCGTTCAGCGCGCCACCCCGGCCACGATGGCGCCCTACGGTATCGAAATGACGCCCGTTCTCGAGCGTTTGCTGGGCATCGTCGATGCCCTGACGCCAAAATCGCTGGAGGCAAAATACAAGCCACCAAAAGCCAGGGCGCCCCAGCCGCTGGCTCAGTTGCTGGCCGACAAAGAGATCAAGCCGGTTGTCGAGCGCTTCATTTTCAACAACCTGGATACGTTTTTATCCGAAATAACGCGGCACCGCCTGCCCCTTACCCTCGATGCGGAGCGGAAAACACTGGCCAAGGATGTTCTCGTAGTTTTTCCCCGGGAGGAACTTTTGCCGCACCTGTTTTTCAAAAAAGACGCGACGGGCGTCGAATACCGGCTTCGGCTGGGTCGTGACGGCGAAGTCTGGGACATTCGGGATCGCAACGTCGTTGCACTCACCAATACCGAACCGGCCTGGCTGCTGGTCGACTATGCCCTGTACCTGGTGCCGGGCATCAATGGCAACATGGTCAACCCCTTCCGGCAGAAGGATGCGGTGCATATACCGCCGGAGAAAGAGCGTGTGTATTTCAGGCAATTTATCGCCAAAAGTATCCGGCGGAGCAACGTGGAGGCCGAGGGCTTTCGGGTGGAAAAGGCCGGCGACCTGCTTGTCACGCGCCTGGAAGCCGTGGAGCATGTGCTGGAAAACCGCTGGATGCTGAGGCCCGTCTTCGAATACGACGGGGCGGAGTTCCAATACGGCGAACGCCGCGACCGGGTCACCTCCCTGGATATTCCGGACGATGATGCGGCCGAGATCGCGGTGCGGCTCGTCAGTCGCGATAAGGCTGCAGAAGACAAACAGGCCTCGGTTTTGCTGGCGCTGGGTCTGCATGCCGATGGCAGGATATTTTCGCCGGATGCCCCGGGTCTGCAGGCCATCCTGGAATTTTTGGTGCAGCACCGCGCGACACTCGAGGCAGCAGGATTCCGCATCGCCGCTCCACAGGTTGACGGCAAAACACTGGCGCTTGCTGCGCACGACATCAGTGTTCGCTCCGAGGCGGCGGGCGACTGGTTTGATGTCCAGGGCAGCGTGCGCGTCGGGGAATACACTTTCCCGTTTCGGAAACTGCTGCCCAACCTGCGCCGGCACGATCCATTCTACCCATTGCCGGACGGCACCTTTTTCCATATCCCGGAGGAGTGGTTTGCACGGTATGCCGATCTTGCCGGCGCCGTTCAAACGCTGGATGACAACCTGCGCCTGCCCAAAGCCCTTTACACGGTATTGCAGGAAACCGGAGCCCATGCAGATGATGCGGGTTTTCCGGATATCGACCCCGAAAACATTGAATATCAACCCTCAGAACACCTTCATGCATCGCTTCGGCCTTACCAGGCGACTGGTATCAAATGGCTCATCGGGCACTACCGGCAGGGCTTCGGCGCCTGCCTTGCCGATGATATGGGGCTTGGCAAAACGCTGCAAACGATCGCCGTACTGCTCCACGCAAAAGAGGATGCCGCTGCCGCCCCTGACCAGTCGGAACAAGGCAGCTCGGGCGCGCAACTCGACCTTTTCCAGACCTACCAGGCTGAACTGCGTCCGCTGAAAGCGCTCATCATGCTCCCGGCATCGCTGGTATTCAACTGGCATCGCGAGTTGGCGAAATTTGCACCCGTGTTGTTTGTCTGCATTCATACAGGCTCCAAACGCCTGAAGGATGCCCGGGCGCTGGCCGGCCATGATGTGGTATTGACCACCTATCACACCGCCCGTCAGGACCTGGATTTGCTGGAACGGGTGGACTGGCGTTTCATCATACTCGATGAAAGCCAGCAGATCAAAAACCGCGATTCGGAGGTGTCGAAAGTGGTGCGCAGCCTCCGTGCACGGCATAAAATATCGCTGTCGGGTACGCCTATCGAGAATTCGCTCGCCGACTTGTGGACACAAATGGAATTCATCAACCCCGATACGCTGGGCAGTTACAAGACATTCCGGGAGCAGTTTCAGGTACCGATTGAAAAACGGCAGGACGAACGCGCCAGGGAACGGCTGTTCATTCGGGTCAAGCCCTTTTTCCTGCGACGTACAAAAGAGGAGGTGGCGCCCGACCTCCCGGAACTGACGCAGCAGATTTTTTATTCCGAGATGGCGCCGGAGCAGCGCAAACGTTACGAGCAGGTCAAGTCGGCCGTGCGCAACGAGATACTCTCCCTGTTCGACGACCCCAAAACACGGCTCATGGCATTGCAGGCGCTCACCCGCCTGCGCCAGTTGGCCAACCACCCGTTCCTCACCGACGCGACATACGAGGGTGCCAGCGGCAAGACGGACGATGTGCTGGCGCAGTGGGATGTTATCCGGCGGGCGGGGCACAAGGTGCTGTTTTTCAGCTCGTTTGAGCAGCATTTGCAGCTGTTTCGGAAGGTGCTGGAAAAGGAAAAACAACCTTTTGCCTGGCTCACTGGCGACGTAGCGGCGCCCGACCGCGCGCGGGAGGTGGAGCGATTCCAGAATGACACATCTGTACAGGCGTTTTTGATGACCCTCGGCGCCGGCGGGGTAGGACTGAATCTCACTGCCGCCGACTATGTGTTTATGCTCGATCCCTGGTGGAACCCCGCCAAAGAAGACCAGGCCATTGCCCGGGCCCACCGGATAGGCCGCATGCACCCGGTGACGGCTGTACGGTTTATCGCCCGTGACACGATTGAGGAAAAGATCGTTCAGATGCAGGAGCGCAAACGCGCGCTGGGGCGGGAGTTGTTCGCCGCGTCGGCAGCGTATCCGTCGCTGGACAGGGAGGATGTGGAGATGTTGCTGGGATAAGGTGCAGGCAACGACATTCTACCATAAGAGGCAGAATGCTTAATTCATTGCTAAAAGGTTACCCAATCACATTACTTGCCAACCTTCGACAACTCTCTTTTTACACCTTGTTGAATACTGGCCATAGTGATCACATTCGAACCGTTCCGCAGGGCTTCGATCGTAACGTAGCGAATGACATTCAGGATAGCGCCGCCACTGAGTTTATATTTCCGTGCGATGGTAGGTAACTTCACCCTGGAATCCAGGGTAACCTGGGGCGGAAAACCGTTTTGCCATATGCGCAGGCGTTCGGCTTCGCCGGGCATGGGGAAATGGATGACAGTATCGAATCTGCGGGATAGTTCGTTGTCCGGGTTTTCGTCGAGGTGGGAGGCCAGGATGGCGACACCACTAAAGGTTGCGATACGCTGCAAGAAGTAGCCTACCTCCTGGTTGGCAAAGCGGTTGTGGGCGTCACTGGTATCACTGCGCTTGCCAAAGAGCGCATCTGCTTCGTCGAAGAATAGAACCCACTGTTTGTGTTCGGCTTTGTCAAAGATGCTTGCCAGGTTTTTCTCCGTTTCGCCGATGTATTTGGAAACCGCCATGGGCAGGTTGACGCGGTACACCTCGCGGCCGCTGGATTTGCCAAGCAGGCAAGCCGCCGTCGTTTTACCGTGACCAGGCGGGCCGTAAAAGAGGGCATGGAAGCCGGGGGGGAGTTTGGCAGCCATATCCCAGTCCTGCATCAGCGTGGAGCTGTGCGTAAGCCAGGTTTCTATTTCCCGAACCAGCGCCAGGGTTTCCGGCGCTAGTACCAGGTCGTCCCATTCCAGTCGCGTTTCGATGCGATGGGCAGGGAAACGAATGCCGAACTGCGGCTGCTCTGCCGTACCGACAATGAAGTAACCGAGGTACTCCTGCGTCAGCCGCAAGGGCGTTTTCAGGAAGAACAGGCTGGCGTCGTCGTGTTGAAGGTCGAATATCTGATGGCGAGTGAAATAGTGATCGCGGTCAAAGAGAGCCAGAACCTGGATGCGCAGCTCCAAATCCTGGCCGGCAAGCAGGAAAGCCAGCGTTTCGCCAGTGGGGAAAAAGCCACCCTCCTGGTCTTCCCGAATCCCGCCGAACTCGGTAAACGGGCGGTCGGTGGTGGCGTTTTTTGTAAAAAAAACATCGAGGCGCCAGGGGCGGATATGAGGCACAAGGGCCAGAATGAGCATCAGCCGCTCCGCAATGGTCATTTGGTATTGCCGGACAATACCTGCGTACGTCGACTCCGAGTCGGAAAGGTCGGGCGGATCAATATCGAAGACATCGTTAAACTCGCTCTCCTGGCCGAAATACAGTTTTAAGCGGGTATCTACAACCCTGTTAAACCAGGAAAGTTCTCGTTCCAGATCGCGGGCATTAAGATGAATAGCATTCGGCATAACATCATTGGGTTTAGGTCAGGTGTACAGATAAATGCCCTAAGGTACAGATTTGAGGGTCGCTGATGCTTTTGCATTTGACAACCTAATATGAGTCATCCCGAATTTATTTCCCGCAGAAAAAAACCGCAGATTGCCGCAGATTTGGTAAAATTCTACGCATTCCTGCGGGTAACACAATAGAGTTGTTGTGATATAACTGATTGAAAATCAGTGTCTGTTAATAAATCCATCAAGCCACTCGCTTATTCATCTGATGACTACAGTCATCTGATGAATGATCAACTTAAATCGGGGGCAGTACCGATAAAAGAACCTACAACATGCAACTTGGGCTAACTAATTGATTATCGTGCCACAACAACGCTAATGCCTGCGCGAAATCCGGGATGACTCATCTTATCTTTTATTATTAATTTTTGAAATGCAAGAGTTGCCAAGGTCTCAAAGGCCAGGTCTTCAACAGGGAAAGGAAAAACGGGTCGAGCTCATCGTATTGCCAGACACCAGATTCGGCATGTAATACTGAACCTGGTGTCTGGCCGTACAACACGACACGGTTACCGCGCAAACGCAACCGCCCGCTTTTCCCGGATTACCGTCACACGGATCTGTCCGGGGTATTGCATTTCATCCTGAATCTTTTGCGAAATCATAAACGACAGGTCGTCGGCGTATTGGTCGGTCACCTTGTCGGCTTCGACGATGACGCGCAGTTCGCGGCCAGCCTGCATGGCGAAGGCTTTGGCCACACCGTCGTAGCTCATGGCGAGGTCTTCGAGTTCGCCGATGCGCTTGAGGTAGTTTTCCAGTATTTCGCGACGTGCGCCGGGGCGTGCGCCGGAGATCGCGTCGCAGGCCTGTATGATGGGCGAGATGATGTTGTTCATCTCGACCTCGTCGTGGTGGGCGCCGACGGCGTTGATGATGACGGGGTGTTCGCCGTACTGTTCGCACAGTTTCATGCCCACAAGCGCGTGCGAGAGTTCCGTTTCCTCTTCCGCCACCTTGCCGATATCGTGGAGCAGGCCCGCGCGTTTGGCCATTTTGATCTGTTTGGGATTGAGGCCGAGTTCGGCAGCCATGATGGAACAGAGTTCGGCCGTCTCGATGGAGTGTTTGAGCAGGTTCTGGCCGTAGGAGGAGCGGAAACGCATGCGGCCGACCATCCGTACCAATGCGGCGTTGAGGCCGTGTATGCCGAGTTCGATCACGGTGCGTTCGCCGATCTCGATGATCTGTTCTTCGAGTTGTTTGCTCACCTTGGCCACCACTTCTTCGATACGCTGCGGGTGTATGCGCCCGTCGGCGACGAGGCGCTGGAGCGAAAGGCGGGCCACCTCGCGGCGGATAGGATCGAAGGAGGAAATGACGATAGCCTCCGGCGTATCGTCGACAATGATCTCGACACCCGTGGCAGATTCCAGGGCGCGGATGTTGCGGCCTTCGCGACCGATGATCTGGCCTTTCATGTCGTCGTTCTCGAGATTGAACACCGATACTGTATTCTCGATCGTAAACTCGGCAGCCATACGCTGTATCGTCTGGATGACGATCTTCTTGGCCTCTTTGGAGGCGTTGAGTTTTGCCTGCGTGACGGCATCCTTCACGATGGCCATCACTTCCGTTTCGCTCTTGGCGCGCACGGCTTCGAGCAATTGGTCTTTGGCGTCGAGTTGCGATAGTTTGGCGATATTCTCGAGCGCCTTGATGCGTTCTTCATTCGCCGCGTCGAGTTCTTCTTTTTTCTTCGCGACGATCTTCAGTTGTTTGTCCAGATTTTCCCGAAGGGTACCCAATTCGATCTCGCGGTTCTCCAGTTCGGATTTGCGGGAGTTGATCTCGTCAACTTTGCTTTGGAAGGCATCCATCTCGGCCTTGAGGTCTTTTTGCTTCGACACGACCTCTATTTCCAGTTCCTTCATCTTCAACTGGTGCTGGTTCTTCTCCGTCTCCAGTTCCTGGCGCATTTGCGCGTAGCGCTCTTTGGCCTCCTGTATTTTTTGTTGCTTGATGCGTTCGTTTTCTGCGTCCGCTTTGCTGGTGATCTTTTCTGCTTTGAGCGTCGCTTCGTCTTCGATGCGCTTGGCTGTCAGCCGGGCTTCCTGAATAGCGAGGTCAGCCTGCCGGTTGCTCTCTTCTACCTGTTTCTTGTTGGATTGGGAAGCGAAGAAATAAGCGGCTACTCCGCCTACGACCAGCCCTATAATGCCTATTATGAACTCCATAAAACATTGTCATTTAAGTGGTTAACTTATATATGTCACTAACCCTTAAAATCGAACGGAAGGATATCAGGCCGGGTGTAATTCCGGCACAGACGGGCGGGAGGAGCGGTGTAATTCGACTGCATAAGTCAGCAAGGTCAAAGCAAGACAATCCTGGGTATCCTTCGATGGCTGGGCGGCTTTAAAAGCGGTCGCTTTATCGTTGATCTCCTTTGCGAGCCGATGGATGAGGGCTTCATCTGCTGCATTGACCTTCAATAAATACGGTCGGCCGGCGATCAGGATGGTTACCTGGACGATTTGGTTCGGTTGCTGTTCGTTAGTCATATCTTACACACGCTGGGATGAAAAATTACTCAAAAGAGGGGATTAACGTATCCGGATTTCTGTCATTCCAAAAACCGGGCCTCTTTTTTATTATTTCCATCCGCTCCTTTCCACTTTTCGTTCGAACTGCTAAAGGTTGATAAGGGTTGAGCAGGGTTTAAACCTGTTCAACCTTTACGTATGGTTGCTTTCAGTTTTGTTTCAAATGCCTGTTGCAACTGCTGCATCAGGTGGTCGATTTCTTTGTCCTGAAGGGTCTTTTCAGGGTCTTCAAAAGTAAAACTCACGGCGTAGGATTTTTTGCCCTGCCCGAGTTTTTGTTCGTCCTGAAAAACATCGAAAAGGTTGACGTCTTTCAGTATCTTTTTTGCGGTTCTACCGGCGAGCTGGCGTATTTCACCAAATTGCACCCCCTGGTCGATGACGAGCGCAAGGTCGCGGCGCACAGCAGGGAACCGGTTCAGTTCCGTGAATTGCACTTTATTGGCCTCCAATGCCTTCAGCACGTTTTCGAAGTGAAAATCGGCGAAAAACACGGGATTCTTGATATCTGCTTTTTTAAGAATGGCCGGCTGAACGGCGCCGAAGGTGACCATTTCCTGCGTACCCCGGTGGTATTTCAGGGCATACTGGAACGGGGTTTCCTGTAGTGTCGTTTCCTGGTACCCGCTTACGCCGAGGCGGGAGAGGAGGTTGTTCACGCAAGCTTTGAGGGTATAAAAATCTACCGTTGCCTTGGCGGATGGCTGCCAGCTCTCGCCGGAATGTGCTCCGGTAAGGATGATGGACAGCCGTATTGTTTCCAAAAATTTTCCGTTGGTTGAATCCGTGTGGTTGCTGCCTTCCGGCGCCGGGAGCCGCTGATACGTTTTGCCAAACTCGAACAGCCGCAGGTCGGGGTTCTGGCGGTTCTGGTTGCGCGAAATAGCTTCCAGTCCGCTGAACAGCAGAGTAGGGCGCATGCAGTCCAGTCCCTGGTTTGCAGAGTTGTGAATAAAAACGAGGTGGTCTTTGTCCAGGGGCCATGCGGCATTGTTCCCGGTGTAATATGCCGAGTTGGACAAAGACATTCCCATACACTCGTTAAAGCCGTTGGCGGCCAGAAAATCGGCGGCCATATTGCGAATAGCGTCCGGGTTGGGGCGCTGCTGTATCTCCATGCTGGAGCGGATCTGCGCGGGAATGGGGACATTGTCGAGTCCGTACACACGCAGGATTTCCTCCACGATATCGGCTTCGCGCGTCACGTCGGGTTTGCTGGTGGGGACAATGGCCGTAAAACCGGCAGCTGTGTTTTCCTCCTGTTTGATTTCGAGGGCCGACAGGATGCTTCCGATCGTTTCTTTCGGCAGGTTTTCACCGATCAGGGCATTGATACGGGCATACGCGACGGGTACGCGGGCGGGAGCAACGGGCCGGGGGTAAATATCTGTGACCGCAGAGGCGATCTGTCCCCCCGTCAGTTCGCAGATCAGCAGGGCCGCGTACCGCAAGGCTTCCACGCAGCCGTTCGGGTCGACGCCTTTTTCAAATGCCCAGGCCGAATCGGTGCGCAAGCCATGACGCAACATGGAGCGCCGTATCCAGGATGGGTGAAAAAAGGCACTTTCGAGGAAAAATCGAGGTGGCGCCATCCGTAACGCCGCTGTCTGCGCCGCCGAATACGCCACCCATACACATCGGGTTCGACGCGCCGTCGCAAATCATCAGGTCTTCGGAAAACAGCTTGCGTTCTACTTCATCCAGCGTCTTGAACGGAGTGCCAGCCGGCAGGGTTTTCACCAGTATTTTATTGCCTTTTATGGCTGTGAGGTCGAAGGCATGGAGCGGTTGGCCAAGTGCAATGCGGACGTAGTTGGTCACGTCTACCACGTTGTTGATGGGGCGCTGACCTACGGCGAGCAGCCTGTTTTTCAGCCATTCGGGACTCTCTCCGACCGTAATGCCACTGATTTCGACGCCAGTATATCGGGGGCAGGCCTCGGTGTTTTCCACGGAGACCTGAAGTGCGGCGGAATCGCTGTTTGCGGCGGCGAACCTGCCGGTATCCGGTGTGCGAATCCGTGCGGTGCTTTTTTCGTGAAAATGCAACCACGCCAGCAGGTCGCGGGCAATGCCGAGGTGGTTGGTCGCATCGGCGCGGTTGGGCGTGAGGCCTATTTCAATAACGGTATCGGCATTCAGGCTGAGGCGTTCGGCGGCCGTAACGCCCAACGGCGTATCGGCGGGCAGCACCATGATACCGGCATGGTCGTGGCCGATGCCGAGTTCATCTTCCGCACAGATCATGCCCTGCGACGGCACGCCGCGCACTTTGCGTTCGGCAATGGTAAAGAGTTGACCGTCTTTGCTGAAAACATTGGCCCCGGGCAGGGCTACATATACCTTTTGCCCGGCTGCGACGTTTGGCGCGCCGCATACGATGGAGCGAATTACGCCGTCGCCGACATCCACTTTGGTAGCCGAAAGGTGATCGGTTTCAGGGATACGTTCACACTCTATAACACGTCCTGTAACTACTTTGTCCAGATCAACGGGTGAGGGTTTTACGTCGTCCCAACCTTCCACTTCAAGTCCCAGCGATGTCAGTATTTCGGCGATTTCGGAGGTTGATTTATTTAAGTCGAGATAATCCCGAAGCCAGTTTAGCGAAACCTTCATTATTCCTCAAAAAGCGTTTGTTGCGCGTTTGCGCGGGGGTCAGGCAGGCTCATGGGGAAACGAGTTGTGCAAAAGTAGCGAGATTATCGAATAATGAAGGAAAAAATAAAGGATTCAGAGGTTGCGAACATTGAATGACAAACGCACGATGGCAATTGACAACATGTGTTGAGCATGGACAAATCAAAGTTGACCTGGACCAGAACCCGCCAACCCCGAAACCCTTATTGTTTGGGATATCCCGAAAGAATCCAGCAGTTGATGCTGTCGCGTTCGGCCTGGGTCATGCCGCCGTTTTGTGGCATGTCTTTGTTAATAACAACCCGTAGCCGTACATGTCCTTCATCCAGGTGGGGCTTCAAACCTTCATAGGTGCGGTAGTCGTCGGGACCCGGTCCGGCGCCGCTGTGGCAGGAAAGGCAATGCCGGTCGATGATGCCCTTGATATTGGCGGTGTAGGTAAGCGTTATGCCGGATATGTTACACTCCGGTCCGTCGGTGTTGCTGTCTTTTGTACATCCGGACCACAGGGTAATAACAAAGATGGCAATAACAGGGATCGGGATACTTTTGATGGTAAGGCTCATGTTCGCTTTTTTGTGAGAGGCAAATATCTAATGCATATCATAAGCGACAGGGGCCGTCTGTTATTGCTGACAAAAATGGCAAAACGCGAATAATTATCTTGCCAACGGGCTCTACTTCACCGCGCACTTCAACATCTCCCTGCCTTCAATGGAGCCCTCCAGTATATCGCCGGGCTGCACGGGACCGACGCCGGCCGGTGTGCCGGTGTATATATAGTCGCCTTTGTGCAGTGTAAAATAGCGGGAAATGTGGCAGATGAGCGTATCGAAAGAGAAAATCAGGTCGCGGGTATGGCCGTCCTGAACCACTGTTCCGTTCTTTTTCAGTTGAAAATGGATATCGCCGGCGTTGTTCAATTCGTGCAGGGGCAGGAACGAACTGATCGGCGCAGAGCGGTCGAAGCCTTTGGCAATTTCCCATGGATGCCCCTTTGACTTCAATTTATCCTGCAGGTCGCGTGCGGTAAAGTCGATGCCGAAAGCCACGGCATCGTAGTAACGCGAAGCAAATTCAGGCTGCACGGAGCGGCCGTTTTTACACACTCGAAGTACGATTTCGCCTTCATAGTGCAGATCGCGGGTAAAATCCGGATAATAAAACGGCCGGTTGCTGATGAGCAGCGCCGTCGGTGGCTTCATAAAGATGAGCGGTTCCGACGGTACGGGGTTGTTGAGTTCTTTTGCGTGGTCGACGTAGTTGCGGCCAATACAGAATATTTTCATTTGACGGTAGACGGTGGAAGACAAATTAGAACACATGCCTTTCGGCGTGATAACTGGAGCGCACCAGCGGGCCGCTTTCCACGTATTTAAGTCCTTTGGACATGCCGATCTCTTTGTATTCGGCAAACAGGTCGGGGTGGATATATTCTGCCACTTCGAGGTGCATCTTGGTAGGTTGCAGATACTGACCGATGGTGAGGATGTCGCAGCCGTGCGCCACCAGGTCGTCCATGGTTTCAAGGACTTCGGCTTTTGTTTCGCCCAGCCCGACCATAATGCCGGTCTTGGTGCGTTTGCCGTAGTTCTTGATGCGCTGAATCTGCTCCAGGCTACGCTCATATTTGGCCTGGGGCCGTACTTTGCGATACAGGCGCGGGACCGTTTCCATGTTGTGGCTGACGACTTCCTGGCCGGCGGCGATCATGCGCTCCAGCGCTTCCCAGTTGGCTTTGGTATCGGGAATGAGCGTTTCGATGGTCGTTTCCGGGCTGCGTTCTTTCACGGCGCGCACGGTCTGGTACCATATTTCGGCGCCCCGGTCCTTTAGTTCGTCGCGGTTGACGGAAGTGATCACAGCGTGTTTCACCTTCATCAGCCAGATGGCTTCGGCGACGCGTCGCGGTTCATCTTCATCGTATTCGTTTGGGCGCCCTGTTTTTACAGCGCAGAAGGAGCAGGAACGGGTGCATACGTTGCCGAGGATCATAAACGTTGCGGTGCCGGCGCCCCAGCACTCGCCCATATTGGGGCAGTTGCCGCTTTGGCAGATGGTATGCAGGCCGAAGTCGTCGACGATGCTGCGGACGTTGCGGTAGTTTTCGCCCATCGGCAGCCGCACCTTGAGCCAGTCCGGGCGTTTGGGCCGGTTGCCGGTCTTATTTTCGACTATGGGAAGTTCGAGCATTTTTTACTGGAGGAAACAACAGATGTGCATCCGGGTTTAAAATAATTAAGCCGCCGTAAAGGTACAAATGGAAACGGGATGACCATATCGGTCAGGATAAAAACAGACCGCCTTCCACCTGTTTGCGTTTACCTCCGTTTGCCCAGTTGCAGGTTGATGAAAAAGTTGAAGAACAGGGGGGAGTTCTCTTCCGTAACCAGGATTGGCGCTTTTTTGGCAAAAACATCCACCATGAGGCCGATCTCCAGGGCTTTGACGAACTCATCAAAGGCGCCCCAGTCCATGTGCAGTGCAACGGAAGCGTTGCCGCCGGGCAGAAATGATATTTCGCTGAATCCCCTGGTAAAAGGAGAAGCGCCGAGAATACGGGTGTTGTCGAGAAAGATGCTGGCGTTTTCTTCCGAGTATTTTTCGTGTGTCACACGGCTTTCGCCGGGATTGTTGCCTACCCTGCGCAGGGCGAGATAGTAGGGTTTGAGTATGCCGATCGACGGACCAAAGGCATAGCTCATACCAATCGCCACACCTTTTTGCTTGGCTTTTTCCGAATAGTAGCGTTTCACGCCCCAACCGCCGCGCAACATAAAGAGGTTGTTCTGTTTGCCGAACACATAGGGACGAAAAGAGCGGCTTGCCGCAGGGTCGGCGCTTTGGCGCTGCTCTTTGGCGTGTTTCATCTCTCCCAGGCTGATGTGGTAATAGGTCGTTTTGTAATAGGTGCGCAGCCGCCCGAACTCCAGTCCGGGTGCAAAGCCCCGGTTGGTGGTCAGTTTGAAATTAAAAGACGTTTCACGGTTGTAGATTACACCTACGCCGGTAACGGGAGGTTTAACGCCCTGCGACCATCCGCTGATGGTCAGGCACGCGATAAACGACAGGCAGGAGAGCGTTCGCAGCATATTATCGGCAATTTGTTTCAAAAATAGGATTTTTAAAAATAACAACACCTAAAAACGGACCACAGTTTTTTATGAAATGCCGCAAGGCGACGGAATGGCAAAATATTTTTTGCACCCCTCCCGCCCGACCAAATTTTATCCGGATTAACAAAAACCTGTATTGTGCTCTTTTTCAACCATTTAACTCCTTGCCGGCCACCAGCCCCCGGCTACCGCTCAAAACAAAACACCCTGCCTTTTTTTGCAACTACCCAGCCTTTGTTCCCCAGCACAAATATGCCCGTAAAGTCCGCACCGGCAGGCGCTTCCTGCACCGGTAACCAGTCGGCGCCGCCGTTGCCGGTATACCAGAGCAGTCCGCCGTCGCCCGCTATATAGCCTTCGTCCGGGCTGGTGAACCACAACGAACGGAATGGCTGGTTTCGTTTACCGGTGCTGCCGCCTTTTCTGATGGTCTGCCAGGATTGTCCACCGTCAGTTGTTTTCAGGATCGTTCCGGAGGAGCCGCAGATATAGCCCACATCGGGCGTGGGAAACTGCACATCCTGGAAAAAATCGCCCGTGTATTCGAGCCGCTGCCAGTGCCGCCCGGCATCGCCGGAGCGCAATATCCAGCCCAGACCCACGGCATGCGCCGTAACGGCGTCGGAAAAACACACCCCTGCCAGTGCATTGGGCAGTTCCAGCAGGGTATCCAGTTTCCAAAAAGCATCGCTGCCGAAAGTCGAAATCTGTCCGCCCTGAAATCCGCCGCCGCCCGTCATGACGCCGTGCCGGCTGTCGGGGAACCAGCAGGCCCTGTTCCAGAAATAGTTGATCCGGAAATGCTCCCATTGGCTGCTTCCGGGGGACTTGAAATAAATGCCGTCCTGGCCGCAGGCATAACCCTGACCGTCCGTGTCGAACATGATGCACTCCATTTTCCGGTTGAGCAGGGTGTCAGTTTGCCAGGTATTGCCGCCGTCCGACGTGGAAAAAATGACGCCGCGCTCCCAGGCCTTGCCGCCGGTTATCGACCCATGCAGCGAATCTGTCATCCAGACGGATGTCAGGTCGTCTGTGGCCGGGTTGCCGACCTCCCGGAACACTTTCAGCGAGAGCGTTTCTTTTTGGCAGGCCTGCACACCGATAAAAAGGAGACACAGGAATATTGGAAGGATTCTGACCGACATATTTTTGGTTTTGTAATTCCGGGGAAAGATAGGGGACCTGCGTTATTGTGTATGTTTGCCACAGCACACACTGCCTATGCGATTATCAAACCTTTGGCACGTATTGAACGTCAAGCCGTTGATCATTGTGCTGGTATTTATCCCGGTATTAAGCGTATTCATGCATTGGCGGGCGTTTGACGTCGATTTGGTGAGTACTCACGTATGGCGCCAGGCCCAAACGCAGTCTACGATCATTTCCTTTTACGAAGAGGATTTTAACATACTGAATCCGCGTCAAAATGCGCGGGGAGGCAATGACGGCATATTCCGCATGGAATTCCCCATTATGCAGTGGGGTTTCGCCTGTTTTTACAAGTTATTTGGCAACCACCTTATCATCAGCCGTATCCTGACCTTTTTGCTGGGGCTGTGTTCCGTTTGGGGAATGTACGTGCTTGCACGGGCTTTAATCAGGGAAAAAACGGCGGCGTTGGCCACTGCATGGGCGTTCAACTTTTCACCGGCTTTTTTTTACTATACCGTTAATCCGTTGCCCGACAACTTCGCCCTGTGTTGCGGCATCTGGGGAATAGCGTTTTTTTTCCGGTGGCATGAAAAACCGGCCACCCGTTACCTGCTGCTTACCGGACTGTTTTTGAGCCTTGCTGCGTTGGCCAAATTGCCTTTCGTACTTTATTTTATTATCCCGGTCGTTCCTGCCCTGCTTGATTTTTGGCAAGATGGCAAAGTTGCTGTCGGCCGAAGGCGTATATGGATTGCTCTATTATTCCTGATTCCGCCGGCCGCATGGTATGCATGGGTAATACCCGGCTGGAGCGGTAATGGTATTGTGGAGGGGATATCGGCGGAAGGGGTATCGATGAGACTGATTTTCGGATATATGCTCGATAATCTGGTCTCTGTTTTGCCGGAAATGTTGCTTAATTATGCTGCTGTTCCGTTTTTTATTGCAGGGTTGTATTTGTTGTTCAAGGAGCAAAAGTACCGGGACAGGCGGGTCATCCCAATGGCGGCGTGTGGAATGGCAGTGGTCGCCTATTTTATTTTCGAAATAAACATGATCGCCAATGTGCACGATTACTATTTATTCCCCTTCATGCCTTTCTTGTTTATACTGGTAGGCTTCGGGGCATGGCGCATCCTGCGAAGCAGAAATTCATGGTGGTCTGGTCTTGCCAAATTGCTTCTTATAGCACTGCCGCTGACAGCATTCCTGAGAATGCAGGTGCGCTGGGACGTGGAAAATCCGGGTTTTAACAAAGACTGGCTGGATAACAAAACCGCTTTACGTGCGGCCGCGCCCAAAAACACACTGTGCGTAGTGGGCAACGATCTTTCTTATTGTATCTATTTCTATTATATTGATAAGAAAGGCTGGCCATTCGGCGCAGACAGGCTCAATGCCGAACAACTCAACCAAATGATCGGTGAAGGCGCCCGTTATTTATATTCCGACAGCCGTACGATTGACGAAAACAAGGACATCGTGCCGCTGCTCGACAGCCTTATCCTGGAAAAGGGATCAGTTCGGGTCTTCCGGCTAAAACAGTAACCCGTTCATTTTCAGGAAAAAACGTGTTGTTTCCTATTAATTTCCCTATTTTTGCAGCGGCATAAACACACCATTCCATGCCCATTGATCTGCTTTTTATTGCTGCATTTGGTCTTGGCTTCCGGCACGGATACACACAGGGCATTATCAACACAGTGTTCAACATGCTGGCCTACCTGTTCGGCATTGTCCTGGCTTTTAAGATCACGCCCACCACGACCAATATACTGGAGAGCCTCTTCAACTCGAAAAGCCCGGGCATGTTCATCGTGGCTTTTCTGGTCAACATGGGACTCATCATGTTTATGCTGCGCGCTGCGGCAAGCGCCATCGAAAAAACCCTCCAGGCGGTGTACCTGGGCTTTTTCAACCGCGTATTGGGCGGCGCGATCATGGCGGCGCTGTCTATCCTGATCTACAGTATTTTGTTGTGGTTTACGGTGAAGGTCGGCTTCATCAATGATGCCACCATTGCCCAATCGCGCAGCTATCCTATTCTGAAAGACCTGCCCGGCCAGGCAAAGGATGTGGCCATCCGGTTTAAACCTTTTGCCACAGAACTGTGGGACTCTTCCCTGAAATGGATGGATGAACTCGATCAGTACGGCCTGAAAAAGACAGAGACCGAACCCAAAATGTACCAGGTGCCCGAAGACGGCAAAACCGGCATCGAAACGGAGCCCGAGCAAAATACCAATCCGCGACAACCCTCTGCCGCCGACAACGGCGGCATCGAGGAATAACCCCTCCTTTGTCCTCCAGGCGGAGGATACTGCTATGAAAATCCTCCTGCTGGACAACTACGATTCCTTTACCTACAACCTGTACGATTACCTGTTGCAAACCGGCGCCGACTGCCTTGTGGTCCGCAACGATGCCCTGACCCTCGATACCTTTTGCGAACTGGATGTCGATGCCGTCGTATTGTCGCCCGGACCCAAACGCCCCTCCGATGCAGGGGTGATGCCTGATCTGATTCGTCGTTACCACCGCGACATCCCGATGCTCGGGGTTTGCCTGGGCCACCAGGCGTTGGGTGAGTTTTTCGGGGCCCGGCTCATCAGGGCCGAATTGCCGATGCACGGAAAAACCACACTGGTACACCATAACCACCACCCCTTGTTTGAAGGCATACCGGAGCAGTTCACGGCCATGCGCTACCATTCCCTATTGCTTGAATCGCTCGACGGAACGCCGTTGGACTGTATTGCCCGCACCGGCGCCGGCGAGATCATGGCACTGGCGCACCGCGACCTGCCGCTCACGGGCGTTCAGTTCCATCCCGAATCGATCCTGACGGATTATGGGTTGCAAATGCTGAAAAACTGGATAAAAATTGCGTCGTTTGCCGGTAGTTTACCCACAACCCTCTGACGTGTTATGAAGTCGTACCGCTTATACCTTTTTCTGTTTGTTGCCGTCGCCTACCTGATCAGCAGCGTAGTAGAGCAACGAACCATGGTGTTGATAACCAAGCCGCTGCTGATGCCGACCCTGGCGTGGTGGATGGTGGATGGCATAGCGCAATCTTCCGCGCGTTTTCTCTGGCGCTCGGTTTTGGCCGGGCTGGGGTTCTCAACGATTGGCGATGTGTTTATGATGTTTGCCGACGGATCGCACGGCGCACTGTTTTTCCTGCTGGGATTGGGCGCATTTCTGTTCACCCATTTGTCCTACATCGGCGGATTTACGTCTGTTGCAGGATTTGGCAAGGGGTTTCTGCAACGCAATCCGGTTTGGGTGTTGCCATTCCTTGCCTTTCTGGGCTCCTTTGTCTGGTGGCTCTGGCCGGGCATTCCTGTGGGCATGCGCACCCCCGTAAGCATATACGCCGCCGTTATCACAACAATGGTGCTGAGCATCGTCAACCTGAAGGGTCGGTTAAAACAACCGGTATTCGTACAAATGCTCTTCGGCGGCCTGCTTTTTATGCTTTCTGACAGCCTGATTGCTGCACAAAAATTCAGCAATGCCCTGCAAGGCGCTGGGCTGGCTATCATGATTACTTATATCGCCGGACAGTTCCTGATTGTAAAAGGCGTGCGGGAAACAGACGGCGGGCGGTAGGCAGTTGGCAGTGGGCCAGTTGGCAGTAGCAGTGGGCAGTGGCAGTAGGCAGTAGCAGTGGCGGTGGGCAGTTAGTGGCTATTGTTGTTATTGCTTGGGAGTACTTGAAGGGGATCGTGTAAACGTCAGAATCAGTTGAATTGGGAGTGTTCAATATTCTGTGTCAAAATTCAGATGAAATTTCTTAATTGTCTCATTTTCATATCTTTATAAACACCTGGTTTGACGTAAAACATCGGTTTTTGAACATACGCGTTGAATTGGCAACGGCTTTCATAAAGTAGTTAAAAAAGCATTGAGGATAATACCCCAAATGACCCTGCCCAAAGCCACTGCCACTGCCAACTGCCACTGCCTACTGCCTACCGCCTGCTGCCTTATTCGTTTTCCACACATAAATGCCCCCGGCAACGCTGATCAGGAAGAGAACGATCGATATGATCTCCGCCTGGGTCAGTTGTATACCCATCACCTTGTGCACGACGTTGACGCGGATTTTTTCGATCAGAAACCGCTCGATCGCGATGAGGGCCAGGTAAATGAAAAAAAGCATGCCAGGGATGGTAATGCGTTTGCGCAGCGGCCACAGAATGGCGAATACAACCGCCATCATGAGCGTTTCGTAAAACGGGGTGGGGTATACCGGCTGAGCCAGTTGCATGCAATACTCCCAGCTGCAATCGGGCATGGGGACGTTGGGGTTGAGCGGCTCCGTATAGGTAATGTCCAGTACGTTGTGCGGGTACCGGTACGCCCACATCCAGTCGGGCAGAAACGATAATATGTCCGGTTTGGGGTTGTTGTTTACGATGCCCCAGTCGCCGTCGCCGGCCATCTGGCAACCGATGCGGCCCACGCCATAGCCCGCCGTCAGGGCAGGCGCTACGGCATCGGCCGATGGCCAGAACGGTATTTTGTGGTGCCTGAGATAGACGACCACTGCGACGAAGCCGAGCAGCAGGCCGCCGAAAAAAGCCAGCCCGCCACCGGAAGTGAGCGATCCGATGGGGTCCCGCAAAAAAGCCTGCCAGTTGTCGAACAGGTCGAAAACCTTGGCGCCGACGATCCCGCCGACAGCAGCCCAGATCGTTATTTCGCTGATCCGGTCGTGCGGCCACACCGTTACTTCCTTCGATACGGGTGGGTTTTTGCGCTTGCGATGGGCATCCCACCAGGTCAGCACGGCGAAAAACACCGCACCGAACAGCCCGGCCTGCCAATGCAGTTTGGTTGAAAGAATGATCGGCGCCGGATCGTGTTTGAAGACATCAAAATGCTGGACGGCATACACGCCTTTTCCAAACAGCAGCAGACCGACCAGGGCATTCGACAAAATATCGGACATCGAAGCAGGTTCACCTTCCGTGACCGTCACCTTGGCCGATTGGAAGAACCCTTCCTTCGACTTGCGTTTGAGTTCGTGGTAATACACCACTGCACTGACGATGAAGGCGATGGCCAGCATAAAACCGAAGGTTTTGATCATCGAAAGCCAGTTGTCCGGCTGTGTTCCGAGAATGGCATGTGCGATATAGGAGAAATCGGGATACATGAGTGCAGGGTGTGATCGTAAATATTTGAAAACCAGTTTTTTGCGAAAAAAATCAGGGCAAAGATAAAAAAGGGCGGCAGGGTAAAACCTTATTTTAACGGGCCTTTTATTTCATATAGCCTCCAGCCACCCTCAAAAGCGTCCGATTCTGACAATTCATAATTGCTTTTGGCCAGTTCCCAGTTGAGCATAGGGGCTTGTCCTGACCATTGCTGTTGCAGTCCGGCTTCGTTGAAAAGAATAAAACTGCCCGGCGGGAAAGCGCTATATTGTTTTTCCCAAAGGCTGTTGATCCGAACGTTTTTCAGGTAACTGTGCAGCGCTATATCAAGATCAAAGGCAAACAAGACGGCGCCGGACGGGAGTCGCCGCTGCAGGGTTGTTGCAATAGTGGTCTCCAGGTGGTTTCGGGCGACGACGGGGCGGATAAACCAGATGCCGGACAGCATTTGCACGGCGATGGTTGTGCCGATGATGCTGTAGGTCAGGCGTTTGAAAAAATAGGAACCATAGGCAAACAGTCGGTCCCAGGCGGGGAAAAACAGCATCAGCAAAACGGCATAAGCGGGTAGCAGGTAGCGCAGGTTCTGGTGTGGAATACCGCCCAGAAACAACAGGTACAACACCAGGCTCCCGGCCAGGATTTTTTTGGAGGTCAGGTGCAAATCTGTTTTTTTCGATAACAATAATAACCCGGGCAGTGCCAGGCAAAAGGCGGGATGCGCCAGCGGAAACAGAATATACAGGCCATTGGGTAGCGTATATGCCGCCGTGCCGTTCGAATTGCTGAAGGCGCCGCGGAACAGGTTGAGCGCCGACCAGTCCTGCAAAAGCGAATGATCCAGCACAGTGCCCGGCAGGCCGGCTCTGAACCAAAAATGCGGAATAAGGGCCAGGCCGGCGGCTCCTATACATACCAGGGCAAACGCCCAGCGCCTGTTGTTGAGCAAATATACCCCAACTGCAAGCATGACGGGCAGGATCAGGGCAGCCATTGAGAAGCGGGTAATCAGGGCGAGACCGGCAAAAAAGGCCGCACCGGCTGCTGTCCCGATTTTGCCGGTCTCCAGAACCCGGAGTCCGTGTGCCAGTGCCGCCATCGTCATTGCAAGCCCCAGGGCGTCAGACATGACAGTCAGTCCGGCGCGCAAAAAACAGGGCGCTAATGCCAGTCCGACACCCGCAAACACGAGGCGACTTTCCATCCGCGCACCGGGGGTGAGTACCAGCAGGCAGCGGTTGAAAAAATACAGCGCCACGCCCGCCGACAAGGCAGATACGACCTGCAAGGCCGCGACCGCATTCAGCCCGGCAACCTGAAAAAGCGCCCCGGCCAGTGGATATCCGATGGCAAACTCGGCGTCGCCCCGACCCGCATGGACATATGGCAACCCTTGCAACAGATCGAAGCAGGCCCTGCTCAAACGCAGGTACTCATGCGCATCCTGGCCGTATAATCCGTTGAAAGAGAGCGCTATGGCAATAGCGGCAAGCGCGATTACTGTTACGGCCGGCAGGGAACGCAGAAAATGGAGAGGTTGCATGAAACTGTTTTATGGCTATCGCCGGCAGACTTATTTGCAAAAGAAAGCCGTGCAAGACCGTATGCATGTATTAAACTTGCCCGGCAAAAATAGCATCCCTTTGGCACTCATCACTCGCAACCCTCCACTCGCTACGCATGGCTAAAAAAGTAATGGTCAGCGGATGTTTCGATCTGCTGCACAGCGGACACGTGGCATTTCTGCAGGAAGCCGCCCGGATGGGCGACCTGTATGTATGCATCGGCTCCGACGAAAACGTCCACCAACTCAAGGGCCGCTACCCGGTCAATCCCCAGGAAGAACGCCGGTTCATGCTCGATGCATTGTCGTGCGTTCACTGTGTCCGGGTAAACCGCGGCATGGGCATACTCGATTTTACAAGCGAACTGGAGGAGGTCAGTCCGGATATATTTTTTGTAAATGAAGACGGCCACACACCGGCAAAGGAGGCCTTGTGCAAAGACCGGGGCATTGAATACGTCGTATCGCACCGTATTCCGCCGCAAAACCTGCCGCAGCGCAGCACTACTTCGCTGCGGATCGAGTGTACCATTCCCTACCGCATCGATCTGGCCGGCGGCTGGCTCGACCAGCCCTGGGTATCGTGCCATCATCCCGGACCCGTGCTTACGGTCAGCATAGAGCCCAATTTCGACTTCAACGACCGCAGCGGAATGGCCACCAGCACCCGAGAGAAGGCCATCGAACTGTGGAAAACCGCCCTGCCCTCCGGCAACCGCGAACAACTGGCGCAGACGCTGTTTGCTTTTGAAAACCCGCCCGGCACCAGCGAGATTTCAGGCTCACAGGATGCCATTGGTATTGTATTCCCCGGACTGAACAAACTGCATTACCAGGGCAACTACTGGCCCGAAGTCATCGAAAGCGTACACGATGAGCAAATTCTCGCGTGGCTGGAGCAACACCTGTACCTCGTCACCCTTGGGCCGCGAATACAAGGCTATAATGTACTCTCCGATACCCGTATCACGGCGGAAGGCGCCCAGGCGCTCGCCGATGCCGCCAACAACTGCTGGGATGCCCTGCTGGCGCAAGACATCCACGCTTTCGGCGACAGATTCAGGCGTTCGTTCGAAGCCCAGGTCGCTATGTTTCCGAACATGGCCGGCGAGGCCATATTCGATATGATCGACCAGTACCGCGATCATGCCCTGGGCTGGAAACTCAGCGGTGCAGGCGGCGGCGGTTATCTGATCCTGGTATCCGAGCAGCCGGTGGAGCGGGCGATACAGGTGAAGATCAGGCGGAAAGGATCCTGACTACCGGCTGATCAAAATCTTAACCGTCTTCTTCGATTTGCCATCCGACAAAGTCAGGATATAGGCGCCGTTGTACAACGTCTCCGTTTCCAAATGACAGATGGTGCTGCCCTGGTAGAAGTCTTTGGACAATACAACCCGGCCACTGAGATCGGCGAGTTCCATCCTCAGCGATTGCTCCAGCATGGTTTTAGATTGCACGATGATCAAATCCGCTCCGGGGTTGGGGTACACCTGGATATTGGCGCGCTCAATGGCATGGTGGTCTTCCGTAGCGGTTACACCGGTATAGACGGTCGTCGGTTCGTTGATAGCGTTGACACGCGTCACGCTTTTCACCCCGTAAAAGGTGGGCCCGACGACGTATGGGTAGGTTGAATTCCAGTTTTCATCCACCGTAGCAAAATAACAGTACGTACCGTTGGGGTATTCGGGCGTTACGCAAAACCGGCCGTTGTGCTGGTCGAGGTAATCGGGTGTTGCCGCCGAGGTCGGGTTGTACTCGTAATCTTCCCGGTACATGCCCAGTGGAAATACCGCACTTACCGGCGGACCGTCGGTCACATCGGTACCGTTGGCATAATGCGTCCGGACCGTGATGTTGCGCAGCGTGTAACTGGATTTCATGCGGGTGATGCCGCCTGTGCCGTCGTTATTCTTGTAGCCGTAAGCCCCGTAGATCGGAAAGCCGTCGTAGGCGAATCCCAGTAAAGGTGCGTGTGCGGTGGAATCGATCACATACAAGCCGTCGGACAGGTACACATCGCACACATTGGAGATAACATTGAGGTCGAGGTTAAAAGCGCTCGGGTTTTGGTGGTGGTGGTAATTGGTCATGGCAGGGTGCCCTTTGGCGCAGTCGAAGCCCATGCGTTCGGCTACCACGGCGTCGCGGTTCCAAACCCCATTGCCCATGCCGCCCATGGGTCCGCCCTGATTGGTACCCGTGTTGATGTTGTACGACACGCCGTCGCGGTAGTCGAACAGCGAAACGCCGTTGATAAACACGCCGATAGTGCCGAGCGTCGTGGGGGAGGGCGTGCCCGTGTTTTGAACGGGGTTGAGGGTAATCTTGTAAATGTTGTTGTTGTTGGCGCCCTGCGAGGGGTTGCCGTCGAGATACGGCCCAATGATATATGCCGGGATGCCGCTGCAACTCACGTAAACATTGTCGGCGCTGTACTGCACCGTCTGCACATTGGCAGGATAGTTATCGTTGATGGGCGTTGAATTGCCCGCGACGTAGTGCCGACCCGTAATGCCGGTCGTGTTGCGCAGCCAGGAGGTGATGGCGGGGTGGGTTTGGGCGAAAGAGATTTTTTCGACATGGAAAAATCGTGAGGACGGACTTAGCGCCAGTACGGCGACGCCTAAAAATTCCTTCGACATGGGAGGGAAAAACTGGTATGTTCGCGGAAAGATCAGGTTGTTTCGGGGTTTGGACGACGGGTGCGGGAAAATCCTTCGGTGGTGGTAAGGAAACACGGGTAATTTGCTTTTTTACCGATCCCGACGGGTGTTTACTGCTGCGACAACAAAGCCGCAAAGTCAATGCAGGTTTGCCAAATGTAATCGTGGGTTTGTCCTGTTGTAAACACCCGTCCGCTCTGTAAGGGAGTAAGATGCGATGCTGCCCGCATTGGGATCGGACAGGTGTTTACAACATGACAAGGGAACACAGGTGCGTTGCGTTTAACCGATCCCGACGGGTGTTTACAACGTGACCAGGAACGAAAGCAGTCCCCCTCACTCTCCCGGAAATCCCAAGCTCCGGTCAAACAAAAAATCCCGGTCTGTCAGCGTCAGCAGAAAAGCGACGAGGTCGATTTTTTCTTCGTGGCTGAGCGCGATAGGTTGCCGGAGCCTTGCATCAGGCGTTGTGCTTTGCTGAACGCCCTGGGTATAGTGTTGCACCACTTGCGACAGTTTTTTGAAACGCCCGTCGTGCATGTACGGGTAGGTGAACTGGATGTTGCGCAGCGTCGGCACTTTGAATTTGAGCGAATCGGCGGGGTTTCGGGTGATATTGAGGCGCCCGAAGTCCTGAAAGGGCCGTGTCGACGGGCAGGCCGTTGTTGCCAAAGCCGCCATCGGTGAACAGCGGCTCGGTGTGGCAGGCAGCGCAGTGGGCGCGGAAGATGGCCAGGCCGTTCAGTTCCTGTGCGCTGAATTCGCCGCCGGGCGCTTTCCGGATGTATTTGTCGTACCTCGAGTTGTATGAGTTGAGCATCAGCACAAACTGCGACAGCGCCAGCAGCGTTTTTTGTCCCGTGGCCAGGCTGTCGCCAAAAGCGGCGCGGAACAGCCTGCGGTATTTGTCCGAGGCATTCAGTTTCCGCACGACGTTTTCCATCGTTTCATCCATCTCTGCAGCGCTGGTAATCGGGCTGAGCGGCTGCATGTCGAGGTGGTTGACGCCGCCGTCCCACATAAAAGTCTTGCTCCAGGCCATGTTCAGGATGGCCGGGGCGTTTCTCGTGCCGACCCTGCCGCCGATGCCGTGGCTCAGCGCGTGATCCACATGCGCAAAGCCCGTGGCCTGCAGGTGGCAACTTGCACAGGAAACGGTGGTGTCGCGGGAGAGCAACGGGTCGTAAAACAGTTGCCGCCCCAACTGAAAACCCGCGTCGGTGACGGGATTTTTGGAAAAATCATACACCGGCGCCGGCCAGCCCTCGGGCACGACAAACGCAATGCCGTCTTTCACATCGGTAAAGGAAAGCAGGGCCAAAAACAGGCCGCACAGGGCGACAATGAATGTGATTTTTGAACGCAGCATTTATTCCGGACTAAATATACCTGAAAAATAGTCCGCCAGTTGGGCGGCTTGTTTCGAGGGCAGCATAACGCTGTTGGTTTGGGCGAGTTGCAGGCGGCTGAAAAAACGGCCCAGGTCGGCGGCGATGCGCAGGTCGGTGGTGGCGTTTTCCCCGATACGCAGGTTTTGCAGCGGCAATTCCACTTTTCTGACCGTCTGGTGGGGCGGCATGTACCCGCCGAGATGAAAGGTGAAAGCGTGGTGCAGGGTGTTGCAGGCATTACTTCGGCCTTCGATCTTGACGTTCACGTAACCGGTATTCCAGGCCCAGTACATGCCCCTGGTAGGATCGAGGTCGCCGCCCATCGCGCCGGAAACGTTGGTCAGACTGTCGGTGCCGACGTTAAAGAAGAAGGTGTCGTAAACGCCGATCGGGATATTTTCCAGCGCGATCAAGCAGTTGCCGTCTTCACCGGCGTCAATCAGGTGGTAACTGTCTTTTTCTGAAAAAACGACGCCGTTTTTACCTTTTAACCGCAAGGTCGAAAGGTAAAAACGGAGCATATCCACATACAGGCTGTCGCCGTTTTGGATGTGGTATAACCGGTTTTCCAGGATCAGCGGTTTCCCATCAACCAACGGCACGAGTGTGATGCGCAGCGTTCCCATGGCAGGGCGCCCGGAAAATCCGCAAACTGTTATCAGCAGCACGGCAGCAAACAAGCCTTGTCGGACAGGATGTATCGGCATGATCAGTTTGGTCTTGGCGGGCGATTGTCCCTGCGCGGCGGCAGGATGACCTGCATCAGGTCGGGCAGCAGTGCGTCGAAACGGGTGCGTTGCTCCGGAGTGCAGAGCGCCTTCAGGTCGGCGAAATGCTGAAAGGTGACCGATGCCCGCTCCTGCTGGATACGGGTCAGGACGGCCTGTAGGGAGTCGCGCCGGGCGATATCGACGGTATCGTTTTTCAGCAGGGCAAAATATTGTTCCAGCGCATCGCGGTAGGCGCGGTCGGCGGTCCGCATCTGCTCGTGGTGCGCCGACTTGAGTTGCTCGAATTTTTGCTGCTGCGCGGCATCGAGTTGTAAGTGTTGCACGATGCGCCGGCCCGGCTGCTCCGCGCCGGGCGGATGCGGCGGGCGGTGGAAAAACAAAAATCCCAGGGTGCCGAAATTCAGCAGGAGCAGGGCGATGACGGCTGTGGTGAGGAGGGTTTCTTTTTTCATGGTAAACAGAGGTTGGGGCGCTATGCTTTGTTTTTTGTTGGTTGTTCGGGCGCGCTATGCGTCAGTACAGGTCAAAATTGGCAGCATTCAGTTGGTAGATCGATGTGTCGGGCGGCACAGACACCTCCGGGTACCGCTGTGCCAGGGCCCTGATATTGGCTGTAAGCAGCAGGGCCAGGAAGGCGGCGGCCAGCGCCAGGTAAGGGCGGCGCACGACGTGCATTTGTGCGGCAGGGTTCGCTGCTTTGAGCCTCGCGCGGATGCCGTCGTACAGGTGCGTGCCGGGTTCAGCCCGTTTGGCGCCTTCGAGGCTGCCCATGATGCGGTCTTTCCATGCTTCTTTTTCCATAGGATGCATTGTTGTGTGTTTAGACGCTATTTCCGTTTAAATCCTTCGGCCGGGAAAAAATTATCGAGTTGCTTGCGCAAATTGGCTTTGGCGCGTTGCAGCAGCGATTCCACTGCTTTGAGCGACAGTTCCATCACGTCGGCGACCTCCTGGCGCGGCATATCTTCCACAAAACTCAGGATAAACGCGGTTTTTTGCTGCTCCGGCAGCGACTGTATGGCCTGAAAGAGGATGCGGGCGTTTTCCTTTTGCTCCAGCAACACGCCCGGGTGATCGAAGTGCGGCGGCTGTTCCGCGTCGCCCGGCAGGCTGACCAGAAATCCGAAGCGTTTGCGCCGCTTGCGGTGGTTCAGCCGGTCGAGGGAAAGGTTGACGGCGATGCGGTAAACCCAGGTGTTGACCGACGACTTGCCCTCAAAACGGGTGGCAGAGCGGTAGATGTTCACGAACACATCCTGTGTCACTTCCTCTGCCTCTGCCGGGTTTTGCAGGTAGCTGAGGGCGGTGTTGTACACCCGGCTTTTGAACAGGGCGTACAGTTTTTCCAGGGCCGGCTCGCTTCCAAGGGCTATTTGGGTGAGGAGTTCCCGGTGTAACTGGGATTCGTTCATGCCGGGTCAGAAGATGTTTGCGGGTTAGAAATATTCGCTGTCAGGCGTAAAAGTACACCGGATATCCGTTTCAGGCGATGGCCTGCTACAGTACCTTCCAGCATACCGCCGTGATCCGCGAACCGGGTAAGGTGTTCGGCCTGACCAGGGCGGACATCGATGACAGAAAGAGGTACTGGGTTTACCCTGCGGGGCGGTGCATTCCCCGGAATGTTGCCGCCAGAATACCCGCCGATACGGCCGCATTCAGCGATTCCGCGCCGCCCGAGGGGTCGCGGGGTATGGTCAGTCTGTGGGTCAGCAGGGCTTCCGCTTCCGCGCTTAACCCCCGGCCTTCATTACCAACGACGATCAGTCCGCGCTCGGGCAACACGGTCTCGAATAGATTATCGCCGTCGAGTACCGCTCCGGCAACGGGCGTTCCCGGTGTTTGGCGCAGCCATTCATCCAAAGGTATTTCAGCGGTCTGCACCCGGAATATCGCGCCCATGCTTGCCTGCACGGCTTTCGGGCTGAAGGCATCCGCGCTGTCGGGCGAGCAGATGACGGCAGGCAGGCCAAACCAGTCGGCGATACGAAGTATGGTGCCCAGGTTGCCGGGATCCTGAATACCATCGAGATAAAAACAATAGTTCCCGGCCGTAAGGTCCGGAGAAAGGTGCTCGTCGGGCATTTCGGCAACGGCCATGACGGGCGCCGGCGTGGTCAGGGTGGATATTTTTTTCAGATCGGCCTCATCGACCGGGTTAAATATTTGCAAAAAGGGTTGCAGCAACGCGGCGTTTTGTCCGGCCCAGCGTTCAAGACCATAAATAGCCGAAACGGGGATGCGCTTTTGGGTGAGCAGTTCAGTCACCATTTTCTCGCCCTCCAGCGTGAATTTTCGATACTTTTGCCGGTACTTTTTTACCCGCAGGGCGGTAAGCCATTTGATTTGATTGTGCGATAACACCTTTTTTATTTTTTGCTGCCGTCAATGTTTTATACTCAATTTCAATGAATTATACACAACCAGGCGATAAGAGGAATGATGTGGAAGCAGCCGGATGCGTGTCCGGCAGGCGCCTGTTGTGTGCGTGCCGGGCAAGGGTTTTGTTTTTTATCCTTGCTGCGGCGATGCTGCTTGGCGCCTGCAATGTTACGAAGCATCTGGACCATGCCAAAGGCGAACGCCTGCTGGTGAAAAATTCTATCCAGATAAAATCGGAGAAAAGGCTCCGGTATTCGGTTCGGGCGCCCCTCATGTACGAACTCAACGCGTTGTACAAACAACAACCCAACCGAATGCCCCTGGTGTTGTTCCGCCAGCCCAGCCGGCTCTGGTTCTATTATACTTTTCGCGACAAGAAGTCAAAACTTGCAAAGTGGGTCATCAACAAGATTGCCGAAGAGCCGGCCATTTTCGATCGCCGCCTCACCCAGATCACGGCGCAAAATTTTGAGAACCAGATGCGGCAACGCGGGTATCTGCTGGCCCAATGCGATTATGAGGTCAAAGGCAAAGGCAAAAACTACCTGTCGGGCTCCGACCCCTATTTCAATGCACGTTTCGATTCGATGATGACGGGCAAACGCGTGCAGGTAAAATACACGATCGCGCTCGGGCCCCTTTTCACCATCGATACCGTGCGTTTTGAAAGCCAGGACAGCGCCGTCCTGAAAATTCTCGCCGCCACAGCGGGCCGTTCGTTCCTGAAACGCGGCGATCCGCTCGATGGCCATACCTTCGATGCGGAAAAACTCCGGGTCACCGGCGAGTTGAAAAACCGGGGCTATGCCTATTTCACCCCCAGTTTTGTGACATTCGCGGGCGATAGCACGGATACCCGGACCAACGTCACCGTGGAAGTGCTCACTCCCAGCGACAGCACGGTGCACCAAACCTATACTATCGGCAACATCGAGGTGTTTTCCAATGTGCGGCCTGATATCATGGCGATCCGGAATGACACCGTTATCGGCGGAATCAATTTCCGATCCGCCAGCACGCAGTTCAGGGTAAAACCCGAGCACCTGTACAATTCCATCAACATCAAACCACACAGTCCATACCGCCAGGAAGATTTCGACAACACGATCCGCAACCTGAACGCACTCGGCATATTCCGGTTTGTATCCGTCAAGCCCAAGCAGGACACGATCAATCCCGGAATGATCAACGTGGAGATGCTGGTCACGCCCAACAAGCGTATATCGCTCGGCGCCGACGTAGACCTCAACTCCTCCACCAGTTCGAGCGCCCTGGCCCGCAACCTGCTGGGTATTTCGTCGTCGCTGACCTTCCGCAACCGCAACCTGTTCCGGGGAGCAGAAAACCTGCAAACCAACGCCCAGTACAACGTCGAGTTCGATGTCGCCACGCGTAACCGCTTTATCTTTTCGCAGGAGTTCAAACTCCAGAACCAACTGGTGTTCCCGCGTTTCTTCGACTACCTGGGACTGTGGAACAGCGTGCACCGCCTGCACAAGGACTCCCTGCGCCGTGAAAATTCGTTTTATAAAAAACTGAAAAACGCCGGGCAGGCGCGGCTTGTGCTGAGTTATAACCACCTGGATCTCATTGACTTCTATGTTTATAACCTCTTCAACGCCTCCTTTGGTTACGACCTGCGCGTATCGGAGCACCAATATTCATTCGACCACGTGGGTATCGATGTGTTGCGGCCAAAAATCCGCGCCCAGTTCGATTCGATATTCGGAGAGAACGAGTTCCTGAAGAACAGTTTCGGCAAACAACTCTTCACCGGTTTTTTCCTGCGCGCCTTCAACTATTCCTACAACGGGACCAATAACCGCTTTGGCGAACGCTGGTTTTTCAGGCTCAATACCGACCTGTCCGGACTGGAGGAACTGGCCCTGCACCGCCTGTGGTCGTCGCTTTTCGGCAAACAAACCTGGAAACTATCCGATCTCGACTTTGCCCAGTATTTTCGGCTTGACATGGACGGGGTGTACACCCGCGATTTCCGAAAATCGCTGACCGGGGTGATCCGGGTGGGTTCCGGCGTCGCCGTCCCCTTCGGCGACGAAAAGACCGTACCCTATGTAAAACAGTATTTTGTGGGCGGCCCCACCAGTTTACGCGCCTGGCGTATCCGGGAGATCGGGCCCGGCGGTTATGTGCCGCGCGATTCCCTGACCAATGAAATACGCCCCAACACCTCACAGCCGTTTTTTCAGGCTGCCGATTTCCGGTTTGAATTCAATGCGGAATTGCGTTTCGATATCTTCTCCTGGTTCAAGGGCGCCGTTTTTGTGGATGGCGGCAATATCTGGACGCTCCGCAAAGACGACATGCGTCCGGGATCACAACTCGACTGGAATTCGTACAAAAACATTGCCCTCGGCACGGGCTTCGGCATCCGCGGCGATTTCAGTTACCTCGTCATCCGCTTCGACGCCGGCCTCAAACTGCGCAGCCCTTATGCCGACGACCAGGGGCATTACTGGATTCCCAACCGGATATCCAAACTCCAGCTCCGGGACTTCAACCCCAACCTAGCCGTCGGGCTACCCTTCTGAATATGGACAGCCTGCTCGACACCTTCAGGGCGCAGATCAGCCCCGCATTCGTGGCACAACACGCCGCCCGGCTCAGCGAAAGGGAAGGCGGCATTTCAAAGGCACTTGCGGGCCTGGCGCCAGCCTTGCTCGCCGGTATCCTGAACAGGGCGGATGACCCGGCGTTCATGGCGCAATTGCACCGCAACATCACCGGCGCCAGCGGGGGGCAGTCGGCCACTACCTTTCCCGGCATCATATTCGGCGCCAGATTACCTGCAGTTGTCCATGCCCTCGCCGCCTATTCCGGCACCCGCACGGCCTCTGTCCATGCCCTGCTCGACAGCGTCGGCCCCATGATTGCCGGACTGCTGAAAACCCGCACAAGCCCTGAAAATACTGATGCCTCCGTCATTGCCGACATACTCCGCGATGAAAGCAACAGCATCCTGGGGGCCCTGCCCACCGGACTCGCTTCCATCCTCGACCTGACGATAGCCGCCACCCCGGAAACCCCTGCGCCTCAACCGCACTACAGCGACTGGCTGTTGCCCTTGCTGCTCCTGCTGGCGCTGGGCAGCGGGTTGTTGTTTTACCTGAAAGCATAGCGTGTACCGCACCCCGCAGACGGCGCCATAAAACACCGGCAAGTCACTACCTTTGTCACCCGAAATCAGGCTCCGCTGAGACCTTGCAACCATTCTAACCAACCACTTCAATATGTATACAAACGTCGAACCGGCGCTGGAGCGCGAATTACAGGGCATCCGTGATGCCGGACTTTTCAAGGAAGAGCGCATCATCACCTCGCCACAGGGGCCGGTGATTGATACCACGACCCAGCACGAGGTGCTGAACTTTTGCGCCAACAACTATCTCGGCCTGAGCAGTCACCCTGCAGTGATAGAAGCAGCCATCGAAGCGATCCGGACGCACGGCTTCGGGTTGTCGTCGGTGCGCTTTATCTGCGGCACGCAGGATATCCACAAGGAACTGGAGGGCCGTATTGCCACATTTCTCGGTATGGAAGACGCCATCCTGTACGCTGCAGCGTTCGACGCCAACGGGGGCTTGTTCGAACCTTTGCTGGGTGAAGAAGACGCCATTATCAGCGACGAACTCAACCACGCGTCCATTATCGACGGGATACGCCTGTGCAAGGCCAAACGCTTCCGGTACAAGCACAACGATATGAATGCGCTGGAGGACTGCCTGAAAGAAGCCGCCGGTACACGGCGCAAACTCATTTTTACCGACGGTGCATTTTCGATGGATGGTACCATAGCGCAACTGGACAAGATTTGCGACCTGGCCGAGCGCTACGACGCGATGGTCGGCATCGACGAGTGCCATGCCACGGGTTTTCTCGGTAAAACCGGCCGGGGCACCCATGAATACCGCAACGTGATGAACCGCATCGATATCGTGACCGGCACCCTGGGCAAGGCCCTGGGCGGCGCATCGGGTGGATTTACGGCCGCCAAAAAGGAGATCGTAGACCTGCTGCGGCAGCGCTCACGCCCCTATCTGTTTTCCAATACCGTCGCGCCGGCCATTGTGGGCGCCAGCATCAGGGTGCTCGATCTGCTGAGCAGTTCGACGGCATTGCGCGACAAACTGGAGTCCAACACCAGGTGGTTCAGGCAGGCCATGACGGCAGCGGGATTCGATATCATTCCCGGCGAGCACCCCATCGTGCCGATCATGTTGTACGAGGCGCCGCTCGCGCAGGAGTTTGCACGCCGGTTGCTGGAAAAGGGCATTTACGTGATCGGATTCTTCTACCCCGTGGTGGCGCAGGGCAAGGCGCGTATCCGCGTGCAGCTTTCTGCAGCGCACGAACAGGCGCACCTGGAAAAAGCCGTCGCGGCGTTCACCGAGGTTGGTATGCAGTTGGGGGTATTGAAATAGCCGTTCAGGGGTAAAAACCTGTCGTTCGGCAGTTTTCGGGCAACGGAAGCCGGGATGATGCAACCATTGGCACATTCCGGCTTCTTTGTTTCTAAACAGTCGAACTAAGCTATGAATAATCCACTACGCTGTATCATCGTGGAAGACGAGCCTCTGGCTACCGAAATCCTCACTGAGTATATTACGCAGACGCCGTTTCTCCGGCTTATCCACACTTGCGACGATGCCATCCAGGCACTGGAAGTCGTGCGGGCCTACCCTGTAGACGTCATTTTTCTGGACATCAACCTGCCCAAACTGAACGGACTGGAGTTTTTGAAAACACTCGTTAACCCGCCGAAAGTGATTCTCACCTCGGCCTACCATGAGTTTGCGGTACAGGGATTTGACCTGCGTGTAGTCGATTACCTGCTGAAGCCCATCGAGTTTAGCCGGTTTACCAAGGCTGTGTACAAACTCCTGCAGCCGAACCGCCTGCCCGATTTGCAGGCGGCCACCAAGCCGGCCCAATCGGTGCGGCCGTATTACTTTTTTACGGTCAACAAGCGTTCGGTAAAGATCTACCTCGACGAAATACTGTTTATTGAAAGCCTGAAAGACTCGGTGAGCATCGTCACCAAAGAGAAGGCATACAACACACATTACCAGCTCGGCGAGTTGGAAGAGCTGATGCGTTCCGACAACTTTCTGCGCATACACCGCTCGTTTCTCGTCGCCATCGACAAGATCGAGTCGTTCTCTGCTGCGGAAGTGGAAGTAGCCGAGCGGACGCTGCCGATCGGCCGAAGCCATAAGGAAACCGTGATGGGGAGACTGGGGCGGGGGGCGTAGAAACCGTCCTTACCCGTGGTTGATGCGTTCCAGCACCTTTGCCATACTCCTGTCGAAATTATCGCCGCTGATATCCAGCATGAGCACGCTTTTCAGGCGCTGGATGATGCTGCTGAACTCCTTTTGCAGGTCGAACAGACGCTTGCGATCGTCTTCCAGGTCGCGCGCGTCGCTGCCGAGTTGCCTGATCTCGGAGATATCATTGTCCATTTCGGCGATCTTCGCCTGAATCCCCTTGAGGGCTGTGATCTGGAATTTGGAATCGAACGCCACGGTGTCGAGGCTTACCGGGATAAACTTTTTATCGGCCAGCCACACGGCATACAGCGAGGCGGCGCTTTCCTGTCCGACCCAGCCCGATTGCAGGCTCTTCGAGGAAACGATGGAAACAACGGCATCGGCTTTTTTGATGCAGTCCTGGATAAACTGCATGATAGAGGTGCCTGCCTGCATATCTTCCTCATCGAGCAGCACGTCGATGTTGTTGTTTTTCAGGAAGTCGTTCACCTTGCGCGCCATATCCTTGTCGTTGTGGTTGTAGGAAATGAAAGCGATGGGGCGTTTATTGGCGTCTGAATGCGTGGCAGAGGCGGTCGATTGCGGTTGCGAAGTGGTATTGAAACCGATCCGGTACCGGAAGCCGGCTTAGATTTTGCCGCCAGTTCCAGTGCGGCGAAATTGACACGCGCCTGGATGCGTCCCCACTCGCTGAATTCGATCAGGCCGAGGTTGAACTGTTTTTCGCCGTTGTTGTATTGGGCCTGCAGCAAGAGGGCGTCGCCGCTGATCTGAGTGAGCAGGCTGAGAGCCTCTTTGGTTTGGCCGTTGGCGATAAGTTGTTGAATTTGTTCTTTCATCCGGTCGTAAAGCAGTCAGCAGTTTGAAAATGATATATTAGGGCAGGGCCAAAGGTAGTAAAAGGTCTTACTTTTTTCCAAGACTACATTTTTAGGTCATTTCGGGAATTTTTCGCCGGGCATTGTTTTTTTGCACACGGACGCAGTACCTTTGCGCTCCCGAATCAAAGGAGTCGGGCATTTTGACATACGGGCCATAGCTCAGTTGGTTAGAGCGCCACGTTGACATCGTGGAGGTCACAGGTTCGAATCCCGTTGGTCCGACAATTCGGTGTGGGTGTGGGTGTGAGGGTGTGGGGGTGTGGGTGTGAGGGTGTGGGTGTGAGAGAGTGGGTGAGGGTGAGGGTGTGTGGGTGTGGGTGTGAGGGTGTGGGTGTGAGAGAGTGGGTGTGAGGGTGTGAGTGTGGGTGTGGGGGGACGATACTTTGAATATACTCAAAGTAAATAGGTTTGGGAAAACAACCTCCATCAACACATTGGTTTTCAACGCACCGGAATACTGTAATTTCTTAAATTCGGGGATTCGGTATAATTGATGACAATATGTTTGACTTTGAGAAATTGGAGGTGTACCAGATAGCCAGGCAGCTCAACCGGGATGTGCTGAAATTCATTTTTGCGCACCCGACACTGGATCCCTACCTCAAAGACCAATGGAAGCGATGTATGATCAGTTCAGTGCTCAATCTGTCAGAAGGCACCGGACGGGTTTCAGACGCGGATAAAAAACATTTTTTTACGATTGCCCGGGGTTCCATATTTGAATGTACCACGCTGCTTCAAATAGTCAAAGACCTCGACCAGATTGATGACCCCCAGTATCAGAAATTCTACGCGCAGTACGAACAGGTTTCTAAAATGTTGCTTGGTATGTATCGCAGTAAAACATAACTTATTCACACACACCCTCACACTCACACCCTCACACCCTCACACCCTCACACCCACACCCACACCCACACCTTCACACCCACACCGAATTCGGGATGTAGCTCAGTCCGGTAGAGTACACGTCTGGGGGGCGTGTGGTCGCAGGTTCGAATCCTGTCATCCCGACCCTAATTATCAAGGAGTTATGCTTACTGACAATCAAAAAGTACATCCATTTCAACAGGCATTAGTTTGACGGAAAGGATTGGAATGATGGAACACGAGAAGTACGAAAGTCCCATCCAAATCATACCCTACTGAATCAGAAAATCAGGCAGTATTATGCTACCATTGAATCAAGGCTGTTGAACTCTTGAGATTACAAATCAGACACTACATCGGGAGGCCATTGTTAATCCTGTACCTAAAAAGCAACAGGCAAGTATTGATTTCTTTGAATATGGTCAATCTTGGGTGGATCGCCAAAAATGTCTGGGAGTCGGAAATGCACGTGCTTATGAAATACATTGAATCGGCTTAAAACCTACCTTGGCCGTGAACACCTGACATTCTCGGATCTCAATTATGACTTCCTTGAAGATTTTCAGGCTGCCTTACTAAATAAGGGTGTCAAGCAAAATTCTATCAGTTTCTACCTAAGAACCATCCGTACCATTTTGAATAAAGCCATTAAGGCCAAGGTTCTGGGCGTGAAAATTATCCGTTTCAAGATTTTAGTGTAAAGCATGAAAGCACTGCGAAACGAGCCGTTGCCAAAGAAGTCATCGGACGAATTGAAGCAATAGAATTGCCAGTTGACACCCCTATTTGGCACAACCGGAATTACTTCATGCTTTCTTTTTTATCTTAATGGATTTCATTTGTTGATCTTTCATATCTAAAATGGTCAGATATTAAAGATGGAAGGATCATTTACAGGCGGCGAAAAACAGGCAAAATTTATAACATTAAACTTGCTCCAAAGGCAATAGGAATTTTAGAGTTTTATCAGGAAAGGCCGAGCAACACACCTTTTATTTTGCCTATTATCCCTCCATCATCTCTTGGAAACAAGGAGAACGAGTTATTTTACACTCGTCAGGGGTACTCCATTTGTAATAAGTACCTGAAAAAAATCGCGGAATTATGTAGTATACGAGAAAAGTTACAACTTATGTATCGCGCTACAGTTGGTCGACCATAGCCCGCTCTTTAGGATATTCTAAAGACATGATTGCTGAGGCTCTTGGGCATGAATATGGCAATAAGGTTACCGGCATTTATTTGGATCATTATGGTAATGAGGTATTAGATGAAATGAATGCTAAAGTGATAGACTAAAGTATGGTTTAGGTTAGTGCAGTGATTTGCACGTGGTTCGCCGCGCATACAGGAATGAGGGTACAAAAAAAGGAGTCATGCTGTTGCATAACTCCTTGATAATTAGGGTCGGGATGACAGGATTCGAACCTGCGACCACACGCCCCCCAGACGTGTATAAACTGGGGGAATGTTGAGTGTAATTTATTGATAATCAATCTGTTAATTTTTGCCCTAATCCAGTTTGCACGTAATTTGCAAGTAAACTGCCGATTTGAATGAACTTTCAGGCCGTTTTGACCTAACCAAAGGTACATTTAGTTTTTGGCAGAAAAAATGACCCGCGCATTGAAAACAGGTATTAACGCATTTTAGACCCCAACTTTGTTGCCTAATGTACCGTAATATAGGCATCCCCCTACCGCCTCCTATCCAGTCAACCACCCCTACCATCACCCCCTCTTTTTGGGTACCAACAGTATTTCCCGCACCACCTTTTGGCACAACCTACATAACAATACATTCACCAAGCATCTAATATTATTATGTAGGAAAGTTCTTCTTCCCCTTACCCAACAGTGGAGAACCTTTGAGTACAACAGCCCCCCATCACCTTCGAGCCAACAGTCATTATTTTCTACACTGTTCAGAGGCGTACTCTACACCTATATTATATGTAGCCCCACAGTGGCAGAACCTTTGGGTATCATGGTGTTTGTTCTGGAGGTCTGACCCCAGACTTTCAATACAGTTTGGGGTGTTCTTTTTACCTAAAAATCGGACTATTCGTAAATATATTGTTATGTAAAACAGATTTTTGTCTGTACCGCTCACCACTTCTGACAATCCAATATTGGAGTGTAACCCACAATGCTTTAATGGTTCTCTCCATTACAGACTTGAGATACTCCTCTTCACCTTGATAGTAATGATACTGTCGTGGATGGTAAAGATTGGAAGCTCAGGCCTTTCCTCGGAAATGACCCGGCAACAATGGTTCAATATGATGTCTGCTTCCATTACTTGGAGTGCAGGAGAGTGTTCGATGTACACGGTCGTCTGGATTACCATGCTTAATCAGGTCAACCATCTCGGCAACAGTTGGGAACCTTGCCCTGAATGCCTGAACTGCTTTGCTATTATTACCCTTCCTTCCAAACAGGATGCTGTAAGTTGCTTTCTTAGCCGCGTCCCTTTTTGTCCCGTACTTATTGATGTCGAGGTAAGGGGCAATCATATCTCCCAAGTTGTCGTAAAAGGTGCCACTGGTCACCCAATCAAGGTACTCTTGAACATCTTTGGACTGAAACCTCTCGGTGATAAAATCTACTAACATAATATAACCTTCGCCTGCTAACCTACTTGTATTTCTTTCCTTATCTTCTCCTGATACTTTATTGGTTATATCCCTCCATGTAAATGTTCCATCGTTCCTCTCCAAGTAGGCTTTTAACCGTAGACTCTTCCACAGATGGATTGTATTGGTATATGGGCTTCCTATCCCATTGCTGGTGAAACCTTCGGGTCGGTTAAAGTCCCCAGTAAGAATGGCTGTGAGTTCTTGATGTCCACTGTAACCAACCTTTGCCTCCATAAGTTACCGTTTGCCGGAGTTCCTTCTTCAACCTTACTATCGGACTGTGGTACCTTCCTGTGGTGGTATCAACACCATTGTCTTCAAATGAACCTTCGTGGATGCGTATGGCTGTTAAGTAACGCTTGATGAACCGGGCTTCCGGGTCAAATTTCTTGAAATCTGGTATATTCCTTAATCTACTTTGGAAATGTCTGTCTGAATGATGTAAACTCCAATTGGTCATCTTCACCCACCATTAGATGAAACAACCAGACGTTTTTGAGGGTATCTATGGGCTGTGGTGGAAACTCCTCAATGGAATCTTCAAATGATTCGGTCAGAACCTTTGCGTCTAACCTCGGTATGTAACCACCAGTTACTATGTCCTCTTTCCATGCAAAGCAAGCAGAGGTTAAGTCATTGGCCTCTTTCTGGCAAATGTATGTTCCTCCTTGAAAATCCGTGAGAAAGGTATAGGTAGTCATGTATCAGTTTCCTTTATGCTTCTGTGAATGGTTCTCCCCCGAAAAGTCCTTTTTTTGCCGGAGTTTTTCAAGTGCTTTTCGGAGTTTCTTGATGAAGTCCTTGTCTTCTGGTGTTTTATTGGGTTTTCTGTCCCATTGCTGCAATTCTTCTTTTACCTTTTGGTACTCCTTTCGGCACTCTCCTTGCCTTTGATTGACGTGTTTTCCATTCTTACCACTGCTCTTCCATCTCTCGGATGCTGTTCTGAACTTCATCGGAGTGTTGAACATAATAATATGGTACAACAAGGGTCAAAATCCCAAGGAGGATTGCTAACAGGAGCAACTTTCCTGAAAAAGTTGAACCTTTTGACGTGGTGACGAGAGTGGACATGACAAGGAGTTATGTGCGTATCAATTCGTTAAAAACTAAGGTTCCATTTAAAAACTCAAACTCCACAATCTGACGTGTTTTGTTCACGCCTGAACTTTCTACAAAACTATTGTAAATTCTGCTTTCATCTCCATTCTCAACAAAAACTGTAAAAGGCACTCTATTTCTTTTTTCTCTGTCCTTGAACAAATTTACGGATACGAATGCTTTCCAATTGGGATGACATCCCAATTCACATTTTCTTGAGGATTGCTTACAAGAGTTCCTCCTGCATTTGCATCTACGTCTAATTTGCCAATCGAGCCGTTGTATTCAAGGATTTTATTCTGATAGTTTATATGTTTACCTCCCTCAATGTTAACGTGTAAATCCAAATCGTCGGTAGTATTCCAAGACAAATTGACTCTTATACTACCTCTTTCTCCTTGCAACCTTTCTTTGCTCAAAGTTATTAGCCGTTTCAATTCTATTTCCTCTTGTTGCTTGTTTTCTTCGGATGAATTTATAAGCCCTGTATTGATTCGCAACCAACCTCATCAATTAGTTTAAGTCTTCGGCTTTCACTTGTCTCAATAACTTTTGCAGGCTCTGGGGCTTCAAACTCTTGCGGCAATGTTTTAATGTAACGAATTACCCTCTTGCAAATCAATGAAAATATAATACAAAATTGGCTCATTACCCAAAACGGATTACGCCATATCTAATATTTTTATTGTTATGAGGATATGTTTTATCACTTGTTTTATATTCCGTTAAACTTTCATCAAACGATATGAAGTACTTAGGTTTGAAAAGAACATCGCCATCTAAATTTTTACTTATGTCATTCATCAATTCTTGTAAACGTATGATTTAACAAAGTTCAACTTATCTCGAAACTCAATTTCGTTTTAATTTGTCTGCGTCAAGTCCTTCAAATTGTTCTATCCCACCCTATCTGAAAAAAAGTTGGAGAATAGGCTTGATAAAGTCCTTGTTCACTCTTTGCCGCATTTTTGGACCAAGAGCAACTGTCGGGTTAAACGGGCTAATTACATTGCTTGCTGAATTGTGCTTTATCATGTTAAAGCCTGTTTAATGTAAAATTCTTGAAGGGTATTAAAATTTACTTTGACTACTTTAATCTGACTTTGGTTGAAGTGTGGATTGTCTTTATCACTTCAACCTGCTCAAATATTGATGAATCGCTTGAAAAGAAGGGGTATCCAAAATTCACTTTGAGTTCTGGCTGACCAATTTTGTTGAACTGTCCATTCATAGACCAATTGCTTATGAATGTCTTTAACCTTGTTGTTCCATTCTCATCTGAATAAAATGGTGAATAGTGTGAATAATCAGATCTTGCATGTATTTATAATCAATTATTCGGATTGTAGAGAACGAAATATACATTGCTTGCTCTAATATAAAACTTTTGAATTTCATTAAGTCATCCTCAAACATGTAACTGAATATTTTTCCTGAAATTTTATTGGTTTCAGTTTGCACTAATTCCTGATATTTTGTAACTATTTGTGGATGATTTTCTTAACAAAGAAAATTGTTTAGTCCGACGCGATAAGCAAAATGATTTTTTTTACCATATTCCAGTCTATTCGCCCAAAAATTGTCTTCTTGTATGCTTTATCAAGCAATACTAAATCGGGTCTCAAAAAAAAACGAGTTGTTGGATGGTCATTCAACTTTAATTCAAAAGGATTAGGCGTTACCTCAAATCTTTTTCAAGAATACCATTGACATCTGCATATACGGCTGTTTTTCTCGTATTCGGGGTGTTATGCAAAAAGTTTGACACATATCTTCCCAAATATCGTAAAAACTACTAAAACCCCAATAGATACCTTCGTTATCTTCATGTCTCTCGCCATATAAAAACGCTTCAATTGCTTCGTAAAAATGCCAATAGTCTTCGTCTTTGTAAGTGGTCTCAATATCAATTTCATCGAGTTTTGTGCTTAAAATATCTAAGGTCTCACTGAATGTTTTTTCTCCAAACAGTTTGCTATCTGGTTGTAGTTGTCTTTCTTAAAACTGTTCAGCAAGGTCAACTGCATGAACAGGAATTGTATCAATTTCTTCTAATTCTGTTTTTAATTTCCGAATAAATGAAGCAAAAAGTTGAAGAATCGGTAGCTACTTTTCATAATTACATTGTTTTGCAATATTCATCTCGTCAAGATAAATTACATCGTCTTCAAGGTAAATGGTTTGTGAAATATCTATGCAACTTAGAGTAATCTATCTCATGGCTTCTAACTTGCTTCTTTCCAATGCGGAAATTCTCAATTCATCATAGCCCTCTAATATTTTTTTTCAATTGAATTAAGTTTGCCATAAAAAGCCACCTGCTTTTGTTTCTCATTTATAAAACTAAATCCGTTTTCCTTTCAATAACCCCATCTCTGTCAATTGTTACATCCTTCGTTCAATTCCTCTTGCTTTTTTGTGGTATGTTTTGAAAGTTCGATACATCTTAAAAAAGAACCCTTTCACTTGGTCGAAATCATTCTCATCAAAGTCGGTGAAACCTAACGGTAGCCAAAATTCTAATTGCTCTGCATTTTGCCGACTTCTTTGGATACCAACAAAAGAGTAGTTTCGACGACCGTATTCTTCATCGTTTTTATGAACTTTATGTTGTTTAGGTCAAACATTGAATTGCAAGATTTTGAACAAATTTTATTACTACACCTTGCTGTGTAAATTGCCCAAATGTAACCAAATCCCTCTCGCTCATTTCTAACAATTGAGTCAATGGACTTCGATTGCTATTGAAAACACTATCCCAAACAAAGAACATTAACTTGTTTTTTATATGGTCTTGGTTTATATTTTGCTCGTTTATGAAGAAATACCCAATCTGCTTATCTTCAATTTTCCTTACCGTTTTGTAGTGGCTTCTGATAAAGCCATTAAGTTTATCTACAAAATCATTCCACGCACACATCTCTTGGCCATAAAGGTTAATTCGTCTGCTCGCCACAACACTTCTTTGGTTGTCATCTTCAATGTTTACAAATTCCCAATCCCAACGACGTTTGAAGGCATTATCCATGAAGTAGATTGAGTTATCTGAAGTATTCATGGATGCAAGAAAGGAGAGGTTGGGAGGCAGGTAAATTCTGCTATTCTGTATATCCATTTTTAAACAATCAACCCTGTTTTGGAAAGTCGAAAGGTTTTTCTTCCAGTCCGGCTCTCCGGGAAATCTATATTCGTATTGATTTGTCAGCCAACTCTTTGAACTCTACGCCTATCAATTTTAGGATTGTCATAAGTTCAAGTGCTGTGATGTTGATAAAATAAGACGACCAACCATCGCTATTCCTATCCAATAATTGAAAGCAATTCCAAAATCGCTGCTGAATTACCTCTGTTTATTTCATCATTACTAAAACTGTATTTTGGCTCACTACTCCCAGCGTTGATGATGTTTTTTGTACGCTTGCGCTTAAAGCAATCAAAAATGACCTGCATAAAAATTGTATTCAACCTTGCTGGCTTTTGTAAGGCACTAGTTTTCCTACGAAGTCCCCATAGGTATACTCTGGGTGGAAAACTGTTTTAATTACGTTATTCTTTATCCGTGATTCCCAAGTCATTAGGAATGATATAACTTTCAATTCTATGACTTTACCAGTACCGGGGCTTCCGAAGAGGATTTTGAATGCGCATGGATGCTTAATTTTGATTTGAGACAGTTTGAGATGTGATTTTTAGATGACATGAGCAAAAGTATTGGTTTTAAAATCAATCACTTTTGTCCTTCCCTGACATACTTTCAATGTTCCAAAGAACATACGACCAAAAGACAATAAATGTACCAATTTTCACTTTAAACTAAACAAAATATGACACTCAACGACAACAGCCTACTAATCGTTCTCTGGAATACCGCCTCCGCAGCATCATCACAGATGCCGTAAGGCAGGCACTTTCAGAAATGCCACAACCCAAAACTCTCGCTTATGATGAAAACGAACTGCTGACGCGCAAAGCCGCTGCCGAGTGGTGTAAAATCAGTCAGTCCACCATAGACAATTACAGGAGAGCGGGACTAATTGCTGCGCATAGGTTGGGCAAGTCAGTAAGATATAAACGTGGCGACCTGATGAAAGCCTTTTCCAACAGCCTTGCCAATCCTCGCAAAAATCGGAGAAACTGGGGATGATTGGCTTGTTTGGCACTCAATCTCCCAATCCACATAACTAACTGGCAGCCGATTTAACTCCGCCTTCAAAGCCTTCCAATTCGGCAAAAAAGCGTCCATGTAGGCAACAAAACGGTGGTTGTGATGCCGCTCAAGCAGGTGAACCATTTCATGCACGATGATGTATTCCAAACTTCGTTCTGGCTTCTTTGCCAGTTCAAGATTTATCCATATTCTCTTTTTCTCAATATTACAAGAACCCCATTTGGTCTTCATCTGTTTAACCTGCCAATCTTCCACCTTGACGTTCATTCTCTTTTCCCATTTTGCGACCAGCGGTTTTTGATTTCCACCTTCGGCGGGGCTTCCACCTCAATGACATTGAGCAAATACCTTATACCTTGAAAGTAATGACTTTCTCGTTCCTTGTATTCCCTTGGTGTCATCCGTTCTTGCCCCTCAAACTTACGCTGGTTACGCTTTATCCATCCGAATTTTGAAATGGCAAAAAGCCGTATTGCATCCCCATTGAGATTTAAAGGGGCTGCAATCCGAACCCTGCCAGTAGGAGGGTAAACAGCAAGGTGTATATTCTTAATGTCCTTGCGAACCACCTCAATTTTGATATTCCCAATTGTTATCTGCTCCATCAATAGTCACGCTGGTTTCGCACAAGGGTTAGGATATAATCGGCATCAGGCTCTTTCACCTGATGTGCATTCAGCACCTCTTCAATGGCATATTTGACTGCTCTGGTCTTTTGAATATTGTCCCTCCATCCGTCTTTTTTGGTTGTGAGAATTTTTTGGTCTAACTCATTTGCCAACGCCTCATTTTTGCCAAGATTGTCGAACAATGTACGCTTCGTGGTGGTATTCATGGAGGCCGGGTAGTCTACGGCAGTATTGGGCTTTTTCACTTTTACGGTCAAAGCAATGATGGAATCCAGATACTTTTCGTAGTCAATCGTATGCTCCTTTCGCTGTTTTATGAGTTCAGCCAACAATACACTCATCTTTTCGTAATATATGGGGTTGGTCGGGCTTTCCTCAATGATTACCTTTCGCAGATTGTTTTCCACCACTTCCGAAATTGCATGGGTCTTTGGCAATGCGCTCCGGCATATCTTTAATGGCATCTTTACCTTTTTCAATGAGCAGTTCAACCAAACTCAAATCGTCAAAGTTCGCCAGCATACGGCTTTCCTCTCTGCACCAATGTAACTGTCAATCATGTGCCGCATGGCAGGCTCATATTGCTTCAAGTCAATGTAGTTGCTTGCAAGCATGATTTCCTTCCGCAGGGTTCTCAAAATGCTTGATGTCTGCCTTGATTTGTGCCGTTTCTTTTTCGCTATACCCCGCCTCACTCATTTCGTCGGCAATGCTTGCATAGGCTCGAAGGAGTGCAATGGTCAATTTGTATAAGGCAACTCTTCGGGGTTCGGTATCTTTTAATTCATCGGGGTTATCTTTGTTATTGCCACAGAAGTAACGGATATGCGCCATTGTATCCTTGGGCGGCTCAACTGGCTCTACCAAGGCTTTGACGGCTTCCAAGGCTTCATCAAGGCTTTCTTTGCCCTTTTGCACCCTGTTTTTTAGCAGACCTTCAACGTCCTCTTTGGAATACCCCCCTAATGCTTCGGAGGTGAAATCATTGAATGCTTTTTTCAGACTCTTGAACAAGTCCATGTAGTCAATGATGTAACCGTAATCTTTGTCGTCCCCATCCAAACGGTTCACCCTGCATACGGCTTGAAACAACCCGTGGTCACGAAGATTTTTGTCAATATACAAAAATGTTGCGCTGGGAGCATCAAATCCGGTGAGTAGTTTGTTTACTACAATCAGCAATTCCATTTGTGCAGGCTCTTCCACAAATTTTTTCTTTACCTCCGCTTCAAATTTATCCACTTTCTTCATCGCTTCATCGGCATCTTCGTTGAAATACTCCGCAAGCATTTTGCGGTAAATATTAAAACGTTGCAGTTTCTCGGTATGGTTATCCCCTTCTCCTTTGATGTCAGTATGGTTGGGGACAAAGGAGGTTATAAATGGCACAATTCTTCAAGCCTGCATTCTGGAACAACTCATAGTAGCGGCAAGCATTATAAATACTGTCAGATACAAGCAGGGCGTTTCCTCGACCATTTTGCAAACGCTCCTTTTTCTCCATATCCAGCATCATGTCAATCACAATTTTTTCCAGTCGTGATTTGCTGCTGAAAATCTTTTTCAGGGTTCCCCATCTTAGTTTGAGTTCTGCTTTTGCATAATCTGTAAGGCCACTGGTTTTGAGGTCAAACCATTCATCAATCTTTCGATGGAGGTGATTTTGCTCAATATCGCGGGCTTCGTACCTCAAATCCAGCACTACTTTGTCAAAAACGGCTTCATCAAATTTGTAGGTATGGATGTATCTGCCAAACACGTCCTGACTGGTTTGCTTGTCAGTTTTCAGTAGTGGCGTTCCAGTGAAACCAATAAACAAGGCATCAGGAACAAACTGCTTCATGGCCTTATGCAATTTGCCGGTTTGGGTGCGGTGACACTCATCTACAAAGACGTAAATATCCCCTTGGCTTTGTAGTTGGACGGAATGCTGCTGCGCAATTCCTGTAAGTAGGCATCAATATCTTTTCGGCTACCTCTTCTTTGCCGCCAAACTTGTTGATGAGCGAACATATAAGCAAGGGCGAAGTATCGTTGAGCCTGTGCAGCAAATCCCTTCCGCTTTTGGTGCGATAAATATGCTCCTGAACGCCTTTGTAAACCTTCTCTATCTGGTCGTCCAACTCCTCGCGGTCGGTAATGATGAGTACCCGCGCATTCGGATTGTACTCCCGTATCCATTTGGTAAGCCATACCATTGTCAGGCTTTTGCCACTGCCTTGGGTATGCCAGATGATGCCACCTTCCTTGCGTTGCACAAAGTCCTGTGCTGCCTTGATGCCGAAATATTGATTGGGTCGGCAGAGTTTTTTTGCCCCGGTCAAAGACAATGAAATCGTGCATCAATTCCAAGAACCGTTCCTTGTGCAGGAGTTCTACTACATTTTTATCCAGTGGGTACTCATACTTGGCAGCACGGTTGCGGATGGGTTCGGTAAGTTGTAGTAGGTAAGGGTGGTCTTTGTTGATCGCTTCGTTCACTTCTTTCCACTTCAAAAAATACTTCTCCTTCGTATTAGTGGCTGCGTATGCAAGCCCCTCAATATCATTTCCTGCCATGACAAATTGGATGGTAGAGAAGAATGACTTGATGAAGATATGCTTTTGGTTATCCTCGTTCTGACGGATGCCTTCTGAAATGGAAACCGTACTGCGCTTGAGTTCCAGCACTCCAACGGCGATGCCATTCACATAAAGAACGATGTCAGGTCGTTTCTTATGTATGCCTTTGATAGTCACCTCTTCTGCGATGGCAAAATCATTTTCGGCAGGATTTTTCCAGTCAATGAGCCAAATGGTTTGCTTGTTTTGCCCAATTTCGGGTTGCACATTTACCCCGTAGCGGAGCATGGAATACACTTCCTTGTTTAAATCATACAGGTTTTTGCTTTGGTCATTGGCTACTTTGCCAAATTCATAAAGGGCTTTGCTAATGAGGTTGGGGCTGTACCCTTTTCTGGTGAGAAATGCCGTGAGTATTTCCGGCTCAACATTGCTGTTCTCCTCACGGTCTTCCCAATTGCCGAGGTAGCGATAGTTTAGTTCGTTCTGGAACAAAGCCACTACCCGGTCTTGGGTTTCTCTTTCAATTTTGCCAATGTTGCTCATATCAATCTGATTTTGCCAGTTAATAGTTGCTGCATCATGCCATGTTTGAGCATTTTGTATTTCTTTAATTGGTTTTCCAATTCCTGAATTTCACTGTCCATATCAGAAAGGATTTGGGCAATGTGAGTTTGTTCGATTTCAGATTTAGGAAAATAAATTTCCATTTCAGTTAACGTTCCCATTCTGATATAAGGTGTATTTCCCGCGTTTACTTCTACCTCAATTCTTGCAGCAAGATATTTATCCAGATATATCTTTATAAATTGAATGTTAATTGAAAAGCCCGTCAATACATAGGTTCTTTGATAGGCGTTGAATTTACCCTTAAAATAATGAACATAGCCAACGTTTTCGCCATTGCCAGATATTAGCAAAGCCTCATCGTCAAATGCGTATTTATCTATTAAGTAAAAATCCTTAGCACAAGTATAAAAGCGATATTCACCATCAGGTTTCATCGCATTTGCATCTAATTTCCCTGTTGTGATTTTGTTGCAAATCTTGCCCAACTTCTTCACCTCCCATCCTTCCTTCGGTCTCAACAACTCCTGCATTGCCCCTTGTTTGATGGCTCTTTTTTTGGTAATGAGTTTTTCTAATTGGGCAATGAGTGCATCGGCATCGTTTAGCGCAGTTGCTATGGCGGCTTGTTCGGCGAGGGTGGTGGGTAGGGGGATTTTAATCGTTGAAAGAACATTGGGATTTATTGCTGGGTAACTGGTGCCAGTACACAAGTCAATTACAGTTTTTACAAATTTATCTGTGTGCAATTGAGCATATAAAAAACCGGAATCAACCCGTGCACGAATTACAGCATACCCTGTTGAAGCAATGTAGTTACCTTTCCTTAAAAAGTAAAGATTGTTTTTTTGATACGGACGTACGGTCTGAAATAAAATATCACCACTAAGAACTACCCTTTGTGCTCTACTCGGCGCATTTTCTTTTCTGACAATATTGATTTTTACCAACTGACCTTGAGTTACACTTTCTAAATCAATGTATACAAATTCATCAGGCAGACCTTTGCCATTATTTGGATTAATGTCTGCTATTTCGTGTAGCGATTTTATCTCCCAATCAATAGGAATTAGGCCAACCTCTGTTTGTTGAAATCTTTCTACCATTTGAAGTTCATTTGTTTTAAAATGATTCTCAACTTTTGTGGTTAATACCTCCAACTCACTGCTTAGTTTTGGTAATGGTGTTTCGTACCGGTCAGCCAATTCTTTAATACGTTGCGTCAGTCGGTGGCTGATATTGTCCATTTCGGTGCGTATGCGCTGCTCCATGCTGTACATCCATTTCTTTTCTACAACGAGGGTCTTTATTTCATCCATGCTAAGTTTGGGGTACTGGGCAATCACCTTCTTTTCCAGTTCGATTTTGGCTATTTTGATGTTGGCTTGGGTTTCGGCCTCATCGTCCATCAGTTTTTTATATGCCTGCAACTGGTCGTATTCATCAGCGTTGTCGTCATTTCGCTTCCCAACTCCTTGATGGCTTTCGTTAGATTGCCTTTGCTTAATTTGCCTTTTGTCGTCCACGGTGTTGGCCAGTAAACCGTCTTCGCCTCCGTGTTCTTCCTCGCAATTCGTCCATGTTGGCGTTCAGTGTTTCTGCGTGCGCTTCCATCGCGTCAATGGCTGCTTGTTCCTTGGCAAAATACTCCTGAATGATTAAGGAAGGGGGAATCAGTCTGCCTTCCAGCCCTTCCAAACCCGCAATTTGCTTCCTTACTTCCGTGTCGCCCTTCTTGGTTATCTTCCCTATTCGTTTCAAATCATTGCCCGCCTTCCAGCCATCAGCCGTAATTTCGTAAAAATCGTCCTGCATGGTTTCAGCCCAATAGTCCCTCAAGTGCTGATACATGGCATATTTGTCGGTAAGTTGTTTGCCGTCGTAATGCTTTAAAAGGTTCTCTGAAATCTTGTGTATTTCATGTTTGGGATGCAAACCTTTATCCAATGCCTTTGCGTATGAAATGGTTTCACGCTTCCAAGCCTCAAACACGGCATCCATCTGTTCGCCAAAAGCGGTAAACTCTGGATGGGAAAAGATTTCATTTTTCAAATCGGAATGGTTGACGGTCAACTGCACATACCCCTTTCTTCCGGCTCGAAACAAGTGATTTTTAAGCGAAGGATAAACCTCCCAGTATTTTTGCAGTGCTTCAATATCGCGTTCGGGAATACCGCCCAACAAATGCGCCTCAATGTCTTGTATGTCTTCCTCCTCCTGACTGTCAATGTACCGGGGAATGTTGAGGTTGTAATCATTCTTGGGGTCGGCAATTTCAGCAATGGGAATAATCCGTGAATACTTGGGTGTTTCAATGCGGTTGGTGAACGTGTCCACGATTTTATGAATGTCCTGCTCCCGAAGGCGGTTTTTGTTTCCGTCCTTGATAAATCCCTTTGCTGGCATCAATCATAAACAGGTCTTTGCGGTTGGCTGCATCCTCTTTATCAATGATAATCAGTGAAGCGGCAATGCCTGTACCGTAAAACAAGTTGGACGGAAGGGCTATGATGCCTTTGATGTAACCGCGTTGAATAATTTTCTTTCGGATGGTGGATTCTGCATTCCCTCTGGATAGTACACCCAATGGCAATACAATACACGCCTTGCCTTTTGATTTCAATGATTTGATGAGATGGAGCAGAAAAGCGAAATCGCCATTCTTTTTTGGCGGGACGGCTTCATATCCTTCAAAGCGTTTATAAATGTCATTCGCAGGGTCTAAGCCATTCATCCACGATTTGTAACTGAACGGAGGATTAGCCACAGCGTAATCAAACTGCTTGAGTTCACCCGTGACTTCGTTCTTAAATTCGGGTGAAGAAAGGGTGTTCCCCTGCACAATGTCAGCATCAGGGTTACCATGCAGCCACATATTCATGACTGCCAAGGCACGAGTAGCGTTGTCGTTTTCTTGTCCGTAGATGGTAATGCCATGCGGGGCTTCGTCTGCTGCCTTTAGAAGCAAGGAGCCTGAACCGCAAGTAGGGTCATAAATGGTCTCGTCTTGACTTTTTGAGTTATTGATACCGATGACTTTAGCCATGATACGGCTTACCTCGGCTGGTGTATAGAATTGGCCTTTGCTCTTTCCGCTTTCGGTGGCGAAATGCCGCATCAGGTATTCATAAGCATCACCCAGCAAGTCATCTCCTTCCGCCCGGTTGCCACTGAAATCCAGTTCCGGCTTTTCAAAAATAGTGATGAGGTTGGTAAGTTTATCAACCTTGTCTTTGCCTTTGCCAAGTTTATCGTTGTCATCAAAATCGGCAAAAGTGATTACCCCTGTCAGTCCGTTTGCCTTTGCAAAGGCACCGATGATGGTATTAAATTTCCCTCCTATGTCATCTTTTCCTTTATGCTTTACCATGTCGTAAAAACTGGCACCAACAGGAATATCAACCAAGGGGTCTTTTTTGTCGGAGACATACTTCATGAACAGCATCACCAACACATAGTCTTTGTATTGGGAAGCATCCATGCTACCGCGCAGTTCATCGCAGGATGCCCAGAGAGAGGAGTAGAGTTCTGATTTTTTAACGGCCATTGAGTGTGATTTCGATTTTGGGCAAATATAGAAAGAAAACACCCTGCCTCCGAAAATCGAATCGGAAACATGGTGAATGACTCAAAGTGAGTGAACTTGGTTGGCAGTCAAGTTCGCAACTAAATCCTTACATTCTTACGTTTAACCTTTGGGTTTTGAGGGTGGAGCGGGTGACTTTGATGGAGGTACAGGTTTTGGGGCTTGAGGCTTAGGGGTTACGCTTTTAGGCGGGTTAACATCCCGGTTAGTTCCAGAAGGTTTACCATGTTGCTTGCTGGGCCATCCCCCAGATTGTTTGGTTGCCATGACTTATAAATTTTAGTGAAAGAATGCCACTAAAGTACAAGAGTTCAGGAGATTTGCAAACAATTTGAGTTATATTTTTTCAAAAAATACTTTTTGTTTTTGTTTGGTCGCAACCTTGGATAAAATGCAGACTTTCTTAACTCATAATTGGGTCGCTCAAGATGGCCTCGTTGTAATTATGAAGAAGAAGCCTTGCCCCATTCGATAGCATTTTCATTTCCTCAAATGTCATGTATTCTCCTTTTGAGTCGAGGACGTTTTGCAGGAACTCACAAATGAAGTGTGCCTCGTCTGGGTTTTCAAGGATTTGGAGTGTTTGGTAACCGTTTGAGTTCTCTTTAACGGTGTGGTAGTGTAAGTGAAACTGCTGCTGTTTTTCGCAAAATTCCATAATAACGCTTTGGGTTTTCATGGCTTTTTGCCTCCTTTTTTATTTGTATTAAGTTGAATGAAAGGTTTAGGCGTAAAGATGTCTGTACTTTTCCGAAGTGGTTCGGCAATATCCATTCGGTCATTAAACATTGTCTTCGGTTTCACCTATGTTTTTCTT